>NZ_FNWE01000002.1 GCF_900104645.1 Alterileibacterium massiliense
ATAAAAAAACCGGCGACGACCTACTTTCCCGGGCGGCTGCCCACCAAGTATCCTCAGCGCAAAGGAGCTTAACTTCTGTGTTCGGGATGGGAACAGGTGTATCCTCCTCGCTATTGTCACCGGATATTGAGGTTTGTACCCTCAAAATTGAATAACACTAAAGTGTTCTCCTAAACCATTTGGTCAAGTTGTCGACCTATTAGTATCGGTCAGCTAAATACATTACTGCACTTACACCTCCGACCTATCTACGTGGTAGTCTCCCACGGGTCTTACCTTACGGAGGAAATCTTATCTTGAGGGGGGCTTCGCACTTAGATGCTTTCAGCGCTTATCCCGTCCATACTTAGCTACCCAGCTATGCCCTTGGCAGAACAACTGGTGCACCAGAGGTATGTCCATCCCGGTCCTCTCGTACTAAGGATAGCTCCTCTCAAATTTCCAACGCCCACAGCGGATAGGGACCGAACTGTCTCACGACGTTCTGAACCCAGCTCGCGTACCTCTTTAATGGGCGAACAGCCCAACCCTTGGGACCTACTTCAGCCCCAGGATGAGACGAGCCGACATCGAGGTGCCAAACACCATCGTCGATGTGAACTCTTGGATGGTATAAGCCTGTTATCCCCGGGGTAGCTTTTATCCGTTGAGCGATGGCCCTTCCACTCGGAACCACCGGATCACTAAGCCCGACTTTCGTCCCTGCTCGACCTGTATGTCTCGCAGTCAAGCTCCCTTTTGCCTTTGCACTCTTCACGCGATTTCCGTCCGCGTTGAGGGAACCTTTGGGCGCCTCCGTTACTCTTTAGGAGGCGACCGCCCCAGTCAAACTGCCCACCAGACACTGTCCCCATACCGGTTAACGGTACCAGGTTAGAATTCCAACATTACAAGGGTGGTATCCCAACGGTGACTCCTTATATACTGGCGTACATATCTCTCAGTCTCCCACCTATCCTGTACGTGCAATGCCGAAACTCAATATCAAGCTACAGTAAAGCTCCACGGGGTCTTTCCGTCCTGCTGCGGGTAATCGGCATCTTTACCGATATTTCAATTTCACCGAGCCTATTGTTGAGACAGTGTCCAGATCATTACGCCTTTCGTGCGGGTCGGAACTTACCCGACAAGGAATTTCGCTACCTTAGGACCGTTATAGTTACGGCCGCCGTTTACTGGGGCTTAAGTTCACTGCTTCGCTTACGCTAACACTTCCCCTTAACCTTCCAGCACCGGGCAGGCGTCAGCCCCTATACTTCAGCTTTCGCTTTAGCAGAGACCTGTGTTTTTGGTAAACAGTTGCCTGGACCTATTCACTGCGGCCTGCATTCGCAGGCACCCCTTCTCCCGAAGTTACGAGGTTATTTTGCCGAGTTCCTTAACAATAGTTCGCTCGCTCACCTTAGGATTCTCTCCTCATCTACCTGTGTCGGTTTGCGGTACGGGCACCTTGGATCTAATTAGCGGCTTTTCTTGACAGCGTGAAATCAGTTGCTTCGTCTCTATCGACTCCCCATAACAGACCAGCCTTTCAATATGCGGATTTGCCTACATATTAGCCTCTCTGCTTAGACACGCTCGACCAACGGCGTGCTCAACCTATCCTTCTGTGTCCCCACTTCATTCATGCAATCCTCGGTGGTACAGGAATTTCTACCTGTTGTCCATCGCCTACAGCTTTCGCTCTCGGCTTAGGCCCCGACTAACCCTGAGTGGACGAACCTTCCTCAGGAAACCTTAGATTTTCGGCGGACGGGATTCTCACCCGCCTTACGCTACTCATGCCAACATTCTCTCTTCTATACAGTCCACCTCGCCTTTCAGCTCAACTTCTACCCGTATAGAATGCTCCTCTACCAATTATTTCTAATTCCAAAGCTTCGGTGGTAAGTTTTAGCCCCGTTTATCTTCGGCGCAACATCACTCGACTAGTGAGCTATTACGCACTCTTTAAATGTATGGCTGCTTCTAAGCCAACATCCTAGCTGTCTGTGCAATCTCACATCCTTTTCCACTTAACTTACTCTTTGGGACCTTAGCTGTTGATCTGGGCTGTTTCCCTTTCGACCATGGAACTTATCTCTCATAGTCTGACTCCCAAGTTTAATATCACGGTATTCGGAGTTTGAGAGTTGTTGGTAGCCGGTGAAGGCCCCGCGAACAATCAGTGCTCTACCCCCGTGTATCTTGACTTGAGGCTAGCCCTAAAGCTATTTCGAGGAGAACCAGCTATATCCGAGTTCGATTGGAATTTCACCGCTATCCACAAGTCATCCTAACCTTTTTCAACAGATATAAGTTCGGTCCTCCATAACCTTTTACGGTTACTTCAACCTGCTCATGGATAGGTCACCCGGTTTCGGGTCTACAGCATATAACTTTCGCCCTTTTAAGACTCGATTTCTCTTCGGCTCCGTTACTCCAGTAACTTAACCTCGCTACATACCATAACTCGTTGGCCCGTTCTACAAAAAGTACTAGGTCACTTTCGCTCCCTACGCTTGTAAGCATTAGGTTTCAGATTCTATTTCACTCCCCTCCCGGGGTTCTTTTCACCTTTCCCTCACGGTACTTTCCTCTATCGGTCACTGGGTAGTATTTAGGCTTGGAGGGTGGTCCCTCCTGCTTCAAACCGGGTTCCTCGTGTCCGGTCCTACTCCGGTGCCACCTGTCTTGACTTCGCTTCGCTTACGGGAATTTTACCCTCTTCGTTTGTACTTTCCAGTACTATTCAGCTCACTAAGTCTTCAACTTTTTGGTGGTCCACTACCCCTAACTGCTTGCAGTTAGGTTTGGCCTCTTTCCATTTCGCTCGCCGCTACTTTGAAAATCGATTTTTCTTTCTCTTCCTAGGGCTACTTAGATGTTTCAGTTCACCCCGTTCCCTCCGTATGACTATGTGTTCACCATACGGTACCAGTGCATTACCACTGGTGGGTTCCCCCATTCGGATATCTATGGGTCAAGGGATATGTGCTCCTCACCATAGCTTTTCGCAGCTTATCACGTCCTTCTTCGGCTCCCAGTGCCAAGGCATCCACCTGATGCTCTTCTTTACTTGACCTTGCCTGATTTGCGTTAATCAGGTCTTTCTCTTCACTATTGTTTCTCGTGTGAATCTCTTTCTGGTTTTCTCTCAACAAATTCTTCTTCGAAATTTACCCTTACTCTGATTTCTCAAGGAAATCAGGCTTCTCTCGATTTCGTTGTCTATTTGTCTTTTCTACACTTCTGTGTTATTCAATTTTCAAGGTGCTAACCGTTATTTTATAAAAAAATAACATGGTGGAGAATAAGGGGCTCGAACCCTTGACCCCCTGCGTGCAAGGCAGGTGCTCTCCCAGCTGAGCTAATTCCCCAAATAAAACTAACATAGTATAGAGACCTTAGTCTCCTTAGAAAGGAGGTGATCCAGCCGCAGGTTCTCCTACGGCTACCTTGTTACGACTTCACCCCAGTCATCGGATTTGCCTTAGGTAAACTGTTTTTGTCCAACTTCGGGCACCCCCAACTTCCATGGTGTGACGGGCGGTGTGTACAAGACCCGGGAACGCATTCACCGCAGCATTCTGATCTGCGATTACTAGCAACTCCATCTTCGTGCAGGCGAGTTTCAGCCTGCAGTCCGAACTGAGATCGGTTTTTATGTTTTGCTCCGCATCGCTGCTTTGCTTCTCTCTGTACCGACCATTGTAGCACGTGTGTAGCCCAGAACATAAGGGGCATGATGATTTGACGTCATCCCCACCTTCCTCCGAGTTAACCTCGGCAGTCTCGTCAGAGTCCTCAACTTAATGTTAGTAACTGACAACAAGGGTTGCGCTCGTTGCGGGACTTAACCCAACATCTCACGACACGAGCTGACGACAACCATGCACCACCTGTCTCCTCTGTCCGTAGAAAAAAACGATTAAGTTCCTGTCAGAGGGATGTCAAGTCCTGGTAAGGTTCTTCGCGTTGCTTCGAATTAAACCACATGCTCCGCTGCTTGTGCGGGTCCCCGTCAATTCCTTTGAGTTTTAGTCTTGCGACCGTACTCCCCAGGCGGAGCACTTAGTGCGTTAACTGCGGCACCGAAGTCTATCGACCCCGACACCTAGTGCTCATCGTTTACGGTGTGGACTACCAGGGTATCTAATCCTGTTTGCTACCCACACTTTCGTGCCTCAGTGTCAGTTGCTGTCCAGAAAGCCGCCTTCGCCGCCGGTGTTCCTCCTAATATCTACGCATTTCACCGCTACACTAGGAATTCCGCTTTCCCCTCCAGCACTCAAGTAACCCAGTTCGCATGGCAATTAACGGTTGAGCCGTTAGTTTAAACCTTGCGCTTAAATTACCACCTACGCACGCTTTACGCCCAATAATTCCGGATAACGCTTGCCCCCTACGTATTACCGCGGCTGCTGGCACGTAGTTAGCCGGGGCTTCCTCCTTGGGTACCGTCATTTTTTTCTTCCCCAAGAACAGAAGTTTACGACCCTAAGGCCTTCTTCCTTCACGCGGCGTTGCTGCATCAGGCTTTCGCCCATTGTGCAAGATTCCCTACTGCTGCCTTCCGTAGAAGTTTGGACCGTGTCTCAGTTCCAATGTGGCCGTTCACCCTCTCAGGTCGGCTACTGATCGTCACCTTGGTGAGCCGTTACCTCACCAACTAGTTAATCAGACGCAGGCCCATCTCTCACCGATAAATCTTTGGTCAGCTTAACATGTGTTATTTTGACTTTATGGGGTATTAATCACCGTTTCCGATGGCTATCCCCCTGTGAGAGGCAGGTTGCCTACGCGTTACTCACCCGTCCGCCGCTTTCCATCACTTTACTTCTTCCGAAGAATTAGTAATGTGACTTCTCGCTCGACTTGCATGTATTAGGCACGCCGCCAGCGTTCATCCTGAGCCAGGATCAAACTCTTAATTAATTGTATTTGCTCTGACCTTCTTCGTCAGTTCAAATCTATCCTCTCAGAACGACTTTTGACTTGCGTTCTCTCGAATTACTCTCGAATTGTACGTGAACCTGTTTGTTCTTTGTACTTCATCAATTCATTTCGAAGATTTTATCTTCTTTTTATTGACTAGGTTCTATACTATGTTGTTTTCAAGGTTCTCTGCCACTTTTTTAGGGGCTACCTTGTACCCCCTGCCTTAGTGACAGCTTATACAGTATAGCCCCTTTTCTTTTACTTGTCAATCTCTTTTTTTGCTTTTTTATGCTTTTTTTGTATTTTTTTCTTTTTTTATGTTTTCCTATTATTTATCTCGGTTTTTTGCTATATTTTTTACTCTTCCTTCTTGATTCACCTATCTTGTTATGCAAAGTTTCTTCTTTTATAAGCTCTTCTGTATATTTTGATATTCTCTCCCTTGCTTCTTTGGAGTCTTTCATTGCCTCTTTTGCTCTCTCCATGGCTTCCTTCTCGTCCATCTTAGCATCCTCAAGTTTTTCTTTCGTGCTACTAAGGAGCTCAGACTTTTTATATTCAATTTGAAGTGAAAGCTTGAAGCAGTCAAGCCCGATAAGCATTATAGATATTCCTACTAAAATTAGAAGTCTTATATCAAAAATAATTTCATTAAAGAAAGTGTATAATCCAACCAAGGTCGTTATTATGCCAAGAATCTGAGAAATGTTTTCTATGGTAGAATTAATTCTGTAGTTCATCTTATTGATAGATATGGACTTCAGTCCCTCTAAAGTTGTCCAAAGTGCGAAAACCGGAAGTACCCCAGTAGCATCAACAATCTGCCCCGATAAAAATACAATTCCTATAATTGTTGATAGCGTAGCTTCAATTCTCACAAAATTTCTTACCCTGTCATCAGCATTTATCTTGCAAAATAGGCTGACAAACAATTTTGCTATTCCCATTATAATTGCAATTATTCCAATAATAGCAGCCAGTGATATAAATGGCATATTGGCATTCGCAATGCAGAATGCTCCTGCTCCTGTCATAAGCAAGCTAGAAATCAGCATGAATATTCTCATTTAAGTCGCACCTCCTAAATTTCTCTGATATGATAACATTTTTTTAATCTTCTTTCAATTTTTATCTTCTTTAAATTAATATCAGCTTGTCTAATGATATGTGAATATGCAAACTTCATATATCTTCATATATAATGTGTCTAATGTGTGCAGTTTTTCATCTTTTAAAATTAATTTCCTTTTTAATGTCAGATTTAAACTAAAAATTTAAATAAAAACGCCCTCGCATAAAGCGAAGGCGTTTCTTTCTTAAATATTTCATTTTAGATGGTTATAATATTGTAAAATTATACTAATTCATAACCCTTTTTAAATGCTTCGATGTTTAGCTCTTTGAACTTTGGCTTTACATTAGCTGCGATATATTTATCCCAGTCAACATCGTCAAGTCCACCGATTGCCTTAACTAGAGCACCAAGAAGAACGATGTTCATTGCCTTTGGATTTCCAAGTTCTCCAGCAATCTCTCCAGCCTTTAGAGTTGTAACTTCTGCCTTACTCTTTAGAAGTTCAATTATGTCAGCTGGATATTCTGCTGCACCTAGATTTACAGGAGCAGGCTGGATAGCAAAATCATTTATTACCATCTTTCCGCCAATCTTGAGATATTCTAACCATCTCAATGCTTCCATTCTCTCAAATGCAACGATTACATCGGCTGAACCCTTACCAACGATTGGTGATTCAACTTCTTTACCGTAGCGAACCTGTGTTGATACATTTCCTCCACGCTGTGACATTCCGTGAATCTCACTCATTTTTACATCATATCCTGCTTCCATAAGACCGCTTGTTAAAATCTTACTTGCAAGGATTGTACCCTGTCCACCTACTCCTACGAGTAGAATATTTTTTACATCACTCATTATCTTGGCACCTCCTGAATAGCTCCAAATGGACATACCTGTTTACATACTGTACATCCTACACAGTTGTTCTTATCGATAACAACGCTGTCCTTAGTAGAGATTAGAGCTGGGCAACCTGTCTTAACGCACATCTTACAGTTTCTGCACTTCTCCTGATCAATCTCGCACTGTCTTGTCATCAATCCTGAAGATGTAAACTCATCAATATCCTGCTGGCTGAATTTCTTTAGCGCACATGGCCATCTTGTTATAACAACTGTAGGCTCATCCTTAGCGATTGCTGCCTTAACTGCTTCCTTAGTCTCCTCAAGCTTGTTAGGGTTTACAATCCAGATATTCTCTTCCTTGATTCCTATTGCCTTACATACTGCAGGAATGTCAATCTCTGCTGCTTCATCTCCCATGAGGGTAAATCCTGTTCCTGGGTTCTGTTGATGTCCTGTCATTCCTGTAATTCTGTTGTCAAGAATGATTGCAGTATTGCTTCCCTTATTATAAGCCAAATCTTCAAGTGAGTTAATTCCTGTATGGAAGAATGTTGAGTCACCAATTACAGATACAACCTTAAGGTCCTTATCGCCAAACTCTCTAAGAGCGATAGATGCACCGTGACCTGTAGAAATACTTCCACCCATGCAGAAGCAAGTGTGAAGAGCATTAAGAGGTGCTGCTGAACCAAGTGTGTAGCAACCGATGTCTCCTGTAATCATAATGTTCTTAATCTTAGAAAGAACATAGAATAGACCTCTGTGTGGGCAACCAGCACAAAGTACAGGAGGTCTAACAACAGCCTTAACATCAGATGAATAATTTTCTGGCTTTTCTCCGAGAAGAGAAGCTCTTACGATGTCTGTATTTAGCTCGTAATATCTAGGAATTAAATCCTTACCAATGCACTCAATACCATTCTGCTTCATGTATTCTTCGAGGTATGGATCCATTTCTTCTACTACATATACCTTGTCAACCTTAGAACAGAAGTCCTTAACAAGCTTCGTAGGGAATGGGAATGTCATACCAAGCTTTAGATATGAAGCCTTATCTCCGAATGTCTCCTTAACATACTGATATGAAATACCTGATGTTACAACACCAATCTTTGTATCATTCCACTCAGGCTGGTTGATTTCGATAGTATTTGCATACTCTTCCATTGCCTCAACTCTATCCTGAAGTTTAGCTCTTAGAACTGTAGCATTTGCAGGTGTAGCAACATATTTCTTGATATTAGGTTCAAATGGGATTGTTTCCTTAACAACTCTCTCACCTAATTCTACGATACCCTTTGAGTGGCATACTCTTGTTGTAACATGGAAGAGTACAGGTGTATCGAATTTTTCTGAAAGATCAAAAGCAATCTTCATATAATCCTTAGCTTCTTGGCTTGAAGATGGCTCTATCATAAGTAATCTTGCAGACTTGGCTGTGTTTCTGTTGTCCTGCTCATTCTGTGAGCTGTGTAGACCTGGGTCGTCTGCAACAACAATTACGAGTCCGCCTGTTACTCCAGTATATGCAACTGTAAATACAGGGTCAGCAGCTACATTAAGACCTACATGCTTCATTGCCGACATAGCTCTTACGCCTGCAACAGATGCTCCGATAGCAGCCTCTACAGCTACTTTCTCATTAGGAGCCCACTCTGAATAAACGCCCTCATCTTTATACTGAGGCATATTCTCGAGAATTTCGGTACTCGGTGTTCCCGGATATGCTGAAGCAAACCTAACTCCGGCCTCATAAGCACCGCGAGCAATTGCTTCATTGCCCGACATAATTACTTTCATCTATTTACCTCCTTAAAATCAAGTAATACAACTTGTGTTTTTAACTCCGAATATTATACATCTCGTCAAGCTATTAGTCAACAAAGATTATTTGCTTAGTTAGTTGCCTCTAACATAGTAATGCGAACGCTTACAATATCCCTGCCCTTATATTTTTATTAATTTTAATTTGATGATTTTCACAAAAATATTTCTGTCTTTTTTGTTTTTTCTATTGACAATCAACAAATTTTGTTGTTTAATATTGAACAACCATTTGAATAACAACTGACACGATAGAGGTTGCGGTATTCATCAGTAACAATTGTATATTCTCGGGAAGGAAGCAATTGCGAAAGGGAAAACCGCCGAAGATTAGATATTTCCCGATATTTATTCTGGGGCGTAGTAATAAGATGCTGCGTACTGTCACATTTATGTGGAGCGCTATCAATGGTCATGAATTTAGTAAATTCTTTAAATGCCATGGATAGGTTTCAGACGATATTCATGGTTTTTTATTTACTATTTTTTATTTTGAATGGAGGTTTATCATTATGAATCGTTCATTAAGAAGCAGGATATTATATATAATGTGTCTTGCAAGTTTTCTAATTATTTCCGCTACTTCCCTATCCTTGGCTGCAACCGAGCCGGCTCTTTACGCAACTGCTTGGTCTATCTTGCCACCAATTGTAGCTATTACTTTGGCTCTCATAACTAAGGAAGTATATAGCTCTCTTTTCCTAGGAATCCTTACAGGTGCTTGCTTATATGCAGGTCCGAATTTTTCCGGAATTGTTAAGAGGGTGGTAAATGACGGAATCGTTGCCTCATTATCCGACCCATATAATGTAGGAATTTTAATCTTCTTAGTCGTCCTTGGAATGTTAGTTTCGATGATGAACAAATCGGGTGGGTCCATGGCTTTCGGTCGCTGGGCTTCATCAAAGATTAGATCTAGAAAGGGTGCTGAGCTTAGCACAGTAGGTCTTGGTCTATTGATTTTTGTAGATGATTATTTCAACTGTCTTACAGTCGGAAGCGTAATGAAGCCTTTGACAGATACGCATAAGGTTTCAAGAGCAAAGCTCGCATATTTAATCGATGCCACAGCTGCACCAATTTGCATACTTGCCCCAATTTCATCTTGGGCGGCGGCTGTAAGCGGTTTTGTAAAAGGTCAAAATGGTTTGACTTTGTTTATAAAAGCAATTCCATATAATTTCTATGCCTTGCTAACAATCGTCATGATGATCGCTATTACATTGATGAACTTCGATTATGGAAAAATGGCAAAGTATGAAAGAAATGCTATTGAGAAGAATGACCTATTTACAGTTAAAGATATAAATTCAGAAAATGCTGATTCACAAAAAGACGAAGTAAATCCTGACGGAAAGGTCATAGACCTTATCTTCCCTGTAATCGTGCTAGTAATTTCATGTGTCATAGGAATGATATACACTGGTGGATTTTTCAAGGGGACTTCATTTGCAGCAGCATTTGCAGGCTGTGATGCGGCAGCAAGCTTGTCCATGGGTTCTCTTGTAGCCTTGATTATTTCAATAATCTACTATGCTATCAGGAGAGTACTGACCTTCGAATCATTAATGAAGTGTGTTCCTGATGGTTTTCAATCAATGGTAGCCCCTATACTTGTTCTAACCTTTGCATGGTCGTTAAAGGCAATGACAGATCAGCTTGGACTTGCAGAATATGTAGCCAACCTCGTTGATAACCTAGGTGATGGCTTTGTATCATTCTTCCCAGCAATTATATTCTTAATTGCCTGCGGACTTGGAATAGCTTCTGGAACATCATGGGGAACATTTGGAATATTAATTCCTATAGCTCTCGCAATTACATCAAACAGACCTGACCTTATGATAATTGTGATTTCTGCTTGTATGGCAGGAGGCGTTGCAGGAGACCACTGTTCACCAATTTCTGATACAACAATCATGTCATCTGCAGGTGCGGGTTGCAACCATGTGAGCCATGTTGAGTCGCAGTTCCCTTATGCTCTAACTGTTATGGGCGTATCATTTGTAACATATGTGATTGCAGGCTTTACAAGAAATGCTTGGATTTCACTTCCTGTAGGAATTATTGCAATGCTACTTGTGCTATTCTTTATTAAAAAATCAAGGCTGTTTGGAGCTGTTTGCCTAGACGAGCTTTCGGAAGAAAAATGATTGATCTTACAAAGAGTATTAGAAGATTCCTCGGAGAAAATTGATTTACTTCGCAAAGAATATTGATTCATTTTGCAAATAAAATTAATTGGCATAAAAAGATTAAAACCCTTTTCACAGATGAAAAGGGTTTTATTTATGAAATAATTTAATAGTAGTTCAACTTTTTAAATCTGATTTCATTTGCCTAAATCTAATTGTAATTGTTTTAATGCAACTAGATTTTTCTAGTTATTTGAAACCAAGGCTTGCAATGTATCATTCGCAACCTCTCCTGCTGTAATATATCCGGTTCCTCCACCCTTTACCCATGTGACAAAGGCATATGGGTGTGCCTCATCTCCAAGAAATCCTACGAACCATGAATCCGATTTTTTTCCTCCTGTTTCAGCTGTTCCGGATTTCGCATAGATGTCTAGCCCTGAAAATCTCGAACTTCCATAATTATCTTCTACAGTGCTTTTCATCATCGACTTTATCTTATTTGCAATATCAGGAGAAATATATTCTCCGATGATTTTTCCACCCTTTTTCTTTTTAAAGAAATTCGTTTTGTCAATCATAGTAGGTTTTACAGCCTTGCCATCATTTGCAATAGCTCCCATAAATACCATCATTGAGCAAGGGTTGATGAGGTCCTTATGCTGTCCTATTCCCGCCCAGCTTAGCTCTATATCGTCATTATTAGGAAAATCGAAGCTTCCTTTTTCAGCCTGAATACCATCGACATCAATGCTATCCATTAGTCCTGCGTCTTTTGCTGCTGCTTTTAAATTTTTAGAACCAACCGTCCTTGAAATTTCGCCATAGGCTCCATTGCAGGATTTGACAAGTGCTTCTTCAAAATCAACATTACCATGATTTCCTGTGCACCTGATATTTACACCATGAAAATTATTAATTCCATCACATTTAAATGAAAAAGCGTCCGTATCCATATTCCTAATAGCTGCAACTGATGTAACAAGCTTAAATGTCGAGCCGGGGGTGAGCTTACCAAGCATAAATGTGTTAAAGAAAACAGGTGAATCTGGATTTTGGGGAATATCTCCAAGTGGATCAATCGCAGGGGAGTTGACAAGTGTCATAATTTCACCAGTTTTATAATTAAATACACCTATAAATCCCTCTCTGCCATTGAGCGAGTTATATGCGACCTTAGATGCCCCCGCATCAATACTGAGTTTTAATTTTTTACCGCCCTGTGATTTATCATATGTTCCATTTAGTAAGTCATATCCTATCAGCTCGCTTTTCCACATATTAATTGCACCCGTGGAAATATTACCCTTCGTATCACCTACTGCAAAAATTGTTCCGGCTCTAACATCCGAATCTTCGTTATATTTTACTCCATCCTTTGAGCAGGAAAGAAGAATATTATCATGTCTATCAGATATTTCGCCTCTATTGATTTCACCCGCCGTATATATCTGAGTATTTCCATAAAATCCAGCCCAGTCACCGCCTTCACTAACATATTTAAATGTAAAAAATACCATTCCTAAGAAAAGTATTCCTGCTATAAGAAGGCAAATCCTTGCTCTTCGCTCAAGCTTAAGCATATCCTTCCACCTCCTCAGTAACTGCAATACTCGCATTTTTCCTCATATCGGATACCTTGAAATAGGATAGCATAGCCCATGAAGCGAGCATACTCGTTCCACCTGTAGATATAAATGGGAAGGTTACTCCTGTAAGAGGGAATAAATCCACAGAGCCAAATACATTGAGCATTGTTTGAACCATGAACATAGTTGCTGCACCGCAAGATGCAATTGTATAAAATGTAGATCTTCCTGCAACGATAGAGTTGACCGCAAAAAGCGACAGCGTGATTATGCAAAGAACCAGCAATATAGCTATTATATATCCCCATTCTTCCATAACATATCCAAATACGAGGTCGGTATTTGCCGCCGGAATATTCTTCAATCCTCCATTTCCGCCGCCAAGACCAAGAAGCCCTCCTCCTGCTCCATAAGACATCGTCCTCGTCTGCTGATAACCCATGCCATTGACAAATTCAGGTTCCCAGACATGACGCCAAGCACCGAATCTGTCTGCTATATATGGCATAAATCTAAGAACGATTAGTCCAAAGAAACCCGCTGCTCCCCCAGTTAGGATTAACCTTGAAAAATCTCCACTCCTTAGATAGGAAACAACAAGGTAGGTCGAAAAGAATATAAGTGCTGTTCCGAAATCCCTCATAATTGCAAGACACAAAAGGCAGAATGCCGAAAAAGCCATATATTGGTATAAATTATTCTTTCTAAAAAGCTCTTCAAGGGTTCCTGCACCTATAAGTATGAAGGCAACTTTAACTAGCTCAGATGGTTGTAAAGACATACCTCCTATCGAAACCCAGTTTGTTGCTCCAAATTTTGCCGTACCAAATATTAGATTAAATAGCAAAAGTCCAATAGAAAGCACAATCAGCGTTAGCCTTATCGTCTTTGTCCTCTCGAGATCTCTTTGAAAATAGCAGAGCACGATTAATAGAAAAACTCCAATACATATAGCGATGAATTGCTTAAATGTTTCGGTTGGTGAAGCCGACGCAGTTACAAGAAGGCTAATCGTTGACATAAAAAATGCAATTATTTCCATTTCAAATGCCTTCCTGCCTTTTTTCTTGAAAAATATGACATAGGCCCACATGAGAAGCGATATTCCTATTATGGACAGAGCCGAACTTTGGTTGAAATTATTTCTCATTCCGATCATAAGCTGAAGTATTGAAAGAATCTGAAAAATCGTCACCGCTATGAGCGATTTCCATGGTGACATAGGCTCTCTATCCATTCTCCTAAGCTCTTCATTATTCCTGCTCTCCTCAAAGCTTATTGCTGCAAGATTGCATTTAACATTTCCAAATACAATCTCATCTCCAGTATTTATGAGATATTTCTTCCCCTGCTCAAGCCTTGTACCATTGACCACTGTTCCATTTTTAGAGCTAAGGTCTTTTATTATCCAGCTTCCGTCTTTTCTCCTCATCATAATCGCATGATTTCGTGATACGGATTTATTATCAATCTTTAAATCTGAAGAACTGCTTCTTCCGATAAGATTTTCCCAGTGTGATATTGGCAGATTGTATCCGCCTTCAACATACATATAACCCCAGACCTCTGGCGTAGCTCTTGTCGATAATAAAGACAAAATAGCCTTGACCAAAATATAAATGGCCAAGACTACGAATATCCACCTGAGAGGCGTTGTAATATGTTTTAATATTTCATAATTGTTATTTATAAGGTTTATTATAAAATCAAACATAATCTATTTTTTCCATGATGTTTTTAAATTAACTATACTATTGAATACCTTTTTGTCTCCCGTAGTCAACTTGCTATCCGCAATATAATATCCTTTTCTGAAAAATTGAATCCTTTCTTCCGGCTTTATATCAGCGACAAGTGGCTCTGCATATCCCCATGTTTCCTTGAGTGAATCCGGATTAAATTCCTGCGTTCCATCTTCTTTTTCTATCATCATATGAGAATACTCTCTAATATCAATCTTAATCGCTGTGCTCGCTTCAACAAAGTGAATAGTTCCCTTTACCTTCCTAGTCTTGCACTCGCCGCCCTTTGTATCAGGGTCATATGTTCCATGAATTTCTTTTATAGAGCCATCTTCATTCTTTATAACTTCATTGCACTTAACAAAATAAGCTCCCTTAAGCCTTACCTCATTGCCAGGGAAAAGCCTGAAATATTTCTTAACCGGCACTTCCATAAAATCGTCGCCGTCAATCCAAAGCTCTCTTCCGAATGGAATTTCACGGGTCCCAAGCTCCGGCACATTTCTATTGTTTTCTACTTCAATATTTTCTATTCTGCCTTCTTCCCAGTTGGTTATTATGAGCTTGATTGGATTTGTAACGATGTGCCTTGTTTCGCACTTGTTCTGAAGGTCGCTCCTGATGCAAGATTCAAGTTGTGCTATATCTACCGTAGAATTTGCCTTTGCAACTCCTATCTCATCGCAGAACTGCCTGATAGCTTCCGGCGTATAACCTCTCCTCCTTATACCCGCAATTGTAGGCATCCTAGGGTCATCCCAGCCTGAAACCGTCCCATCTTCGACCATGGCTCTAAGATACCTCTTGCTCATTATCATGTTCGTAATATTAAGCCTTGCAAACTCTATCTGCCTTGGTGGATTTTTCCAAAAGCCTACTTCTTCAAGAGTCCAGTCGTAGAAAGGTCTATGGTCTTCAAATTCGAGCGTGCAAATAGAATGTGTGATCCCCTCGATTGCATCTTCGATAGGGTGGGCAAAATCATACATCGGATATATAACCCACTTGTCCTTTGTATTGTGATGTGTTTCATGAAGAACTCTGTAGATTACAGGATCTCTCATGTTCATATTTGGAGATGACATATCGATTTTGGCACGAAGCACTGCCTCTCCATCTTTAAACTCACCATCTCTCATCTTCTGAAAAAGTTCAAGATTTTCTAGAATGCTTCTGTTCCTATAAGGGCTTTCCTTGCCTGCCTCTTTTAGCGTACCTCTGGTATTTTTAATTTCCTCAGGAGATAGATTGCAGACATAAGCTTTCCCTTTTTTTATAAGCTCTATTGCTGCATCGTACATAATGTCAAAGTAGTCAGATGCCCACCTATGTTCAGCCCATTCAAATCCAAGCCATCTTACATCGTCCTCAATGGAGTTAACATATTCTATGTCTTCCTTGACCGGATTCGTATCATCATATCTTAAATTGCATTTTCCGCCATACTTAAGTGCCGTGCCAAAATTCAGGCAGATTGATTTTGCATGGCCTATGTGCAGGTACCCATTTGGCTCCGGAGGAAATCTCGTAATTATTTCCTTATGCTTTCCACTCTCAAGGTCCGCTTCAATTATATCGTGTATAAAATTACCCGGCATATCTTTATATCTGCTGTTATCCATAATTTCCTCCGTTTTTAGTGATAGAAGATTATAACATAATATGTTCAGTCTATCAATTTCTATATATCCGTCCTTGCAAGCATCTCTGCAGGTGTCTTTCTCATAGAGCTAGCAACAGGTATAAGTCCTATTATTAGGTTGAAGAACATCAGCATTGCAAAGGTGATAATTGCAACTGCTGGATTTACTGCATACATCTTTGCTAATGTATCAGAGATTTTTATTATGTTAGACCATATATAGTACATAAAAGCAATTCCTGGAATTACAGTTATCAGATTAATGGCTATTATCTCTCCGGCAAACATCGTCGTTATGTCACGCTTCTTTATTCCAATAGCTCTCATAATTCCAACTTCCTTGAGCCTTGAAAGGAAGGACGATCTAAGCATCAGATACATCTCAATGAGTGAGATTGTGAGTATTACCGCTGCGAGGATGAGTGAAGTTATCACGCTCTTATGTCTGCTATCATCATATTTCGCCCTCTCTTCGTCTATATTGATATTTGCATTTATCCCTTGCTTGCTAAGCTCGTCTTTAACCTTAATAGGATCATCTGCATATATTGAAATAACTTTCTGCTTGCCTATGTATCCAGCCCTTAGGGTTTCAGAAGATACATAGTTAAAATCTCCTATTTGACTGCTCTTATAATATCCAACAACTTTTAGCGGATGATCGTTAACCTTAGTAGATATTGTCTTATTGAGTTCAAACTCATCCTGCTGGGATTCATTTACTATGACCTCATACAAATTTGTAGGTGCTCTTCCCTTTTTTATTGTAATATCCTGAGCTCTTGAATAATCTTTCAGCATATCGCTCTTAGATGGATCACCTTGAGCCTTTTCTATCTCTAGTTGGCTTAGTATATCAATGTATGAATTATCACTTACATAAAAAGATAGTGAACCTGTATCTGAAATCGCACTTATGATATATGTCTCATTTCCTCCAAGACTGATTCTTTTCCCTATGAAATCTGAGTAATGGATAACTCCTGCATTCTTGCCTGACTTAGCCTTAAGAAATCTCTTAGCTATCAGCTTATCCAGAACTATCTCATTATCATTTCCCTTGTATTCGCCTTTGATAATATCATCTTTATCAAGCACCTTAGATAGGGCTATTGAGCCTTCAAGCCTTCCAATGGCAGTTGCCGTCTGGTAATAGTCATTCATCATGAGCGAAAGTGTAGCCTTTGAATTGCCAGGTATTACATATTTAACTCCGGATACGCCTGAAGCCTTGGTGATAATTTCTTCATTTTTAGATGAGTTAGTTGCCGTCAAATAATGCTTATTTGTTGAAATATAATCCTCGGTCTTGACCGTCATAAGCCCTACTATATTGCTTACAGCGAGGAACGAAAACATTGC
Organism: Alterileibacterium massiliense; assembly: GCF_900104645.1. GTDB lineage: Bacteria > Bacillota > Clostridia > Peptostreptococcales > Anaerovoracaceae > Alterileibacterium > Alterileibacterium massiliense. Next base: position 17,138 of record NZ_FNWE01000002.1, read on the forward strand.
AGCGAAGAAAAATCCTATGAGCAAAATCTTCTTTCCCTTATTAAATTTCCTTATTGATTTAAAGCCCTTGACCACATTGTTAAAAGGTGTGTAGAGCGATGTGTATTTAGCTTTGAAATTCTTAGGAAGATGCTTATCATATTCAAAAGAATGTTTATCATATGTTTCGCTATCTATTACCTTATAGTGGTCATCTATCATCTCTATATTTGAGTCATCGCTTACCACATTGTATTTATTGTCCGTATCTATATAGAGATTTCCACCTCGAATTACAATTTTTATTTCCGCCTTATGTTCTTCATTGCTAAATACATCGACTTTTACATCATCATCAGAAAAACTTTTCTGCACATTCATATCCTTTAGATATATCTTGTTTTCAAGCTGGTAGTCCAGATACCTAGTTGAATCATTAAGTCTATCTGATATTATTTTGCCATCCTTTAATTCAATTATCCTGTCCGAATAAAATTCAGCTATCTTCTTTTCATGAGTGACGAGTAAAATCAGTCTTTCCTTTGAAATAGCTTTTATAATATTCATTACTTCAAGGGTATTTGCACTGTCGAGATTGCCAGTTGGCTCATCGGCGATTATTATTCTAGGATTTTTTACAATCGCCCTTGCTATAGCTACCCTCTGTCTTTGACCACCCGAAAGTGCATCAGCTCTCCTCTTTCTGAACTTATAAATTCCAACAGCTTCTAGGCAGTATCTCACCCTCTCATCAATGATTTTTTCATCTTTAATTCCAATCATTCTTAGAGCTAGTGCAACATTTTCATAGACTGTCCTATCGTCGAGAAGATTATAATTCTGAAAGATATATCCTATCTTTGCATTTCTAAGAGTATCAATCTTACCTGACCTTTTCTTAGATATGCACTCATCATCTATGTAAACCTTACCTGAGCTAAGCTTGTCCAGTCCACCAATCGCGTTTAAGAGCGTAGTCTTTCCGCAGCCAGATGGTCCAAGGAATGATACAAGCCCTGTTTCAGGAAGGTCTATAGATATATCGTTTAAAACATGATTTTCATTGCTTTTATTTTTATAATAATATTTGTTAAGCTTTTCTAATTTAATCATTTTATATCTCCTCCCTGTACGCATTCATAGCACTCTTGCTGAACATCTTTCTCGAATATCTTCTTGCTATCAAAAGAGATAATATTATAAGTATTGCTAATAGAATAATGAAATCTAGAGGCGATATATATGAAAGATTATTTTTTAAAATAGGTATTTTCAAAATATCCTTATTTACAAGTAGTACGAAAATTATATTGAGTACATATGAAATCATCGCCATAGCTATTAACTCTATTTTCATAATATTACTTGCATTATTCCTTTTAGCTCCAAGTATTCTAAGAGTTGAATAATATGTATTTCTCGATTTCATTATCAGCCTTATTACCGCATAAGAGATGAAGAATAACACTATAATCATAGCCATGAATATTGCAAGCTGTAATAATCTTAGTACAAAATATACTATGCGGTCAGGGTTTGTCAGCGATTCCTTAATCGGAAGAACCTTATAACCTGATTTGCTAAGTGAATCAGATAGCTCCTTTACATCTTTTTCATTTTTGGCAAAAGCACTTACCTGATAATTTTCATTGCTATAAAGATCATAGTAATCGTCTTCGTTAATATATATGTGCGTTGATGCTTCTTCAAAGAAATCTTTTTCTATTCCTAAAGCTTTCTTTGCATTCTCGCTATTAACAACCTTTCCTACGGTTAAATTCAAATTATTCGTTTCATGAAGTCCATTAGATGTGATATTAAGTGGCTTATATAAGGCTTCTCCATTTTTATAATAACCGGCATGCGATTCAAATATATATGCCTTGCCCTTGCTTACATTCGCTGACGGGCGAAGAAGGTCACTGCCTTCGCCAGCCCTTATCTCCTGCATTTTACCGTTATAATCCATAAGGAGGTCTGACTGCCTTGCGAGCATTCTCGATGCTATTATCTTATTCGTATTGCTATTGACATATAACCTTCCTGTCTCAAAAGAATCTTGAGCCGCATTTTTATCTCTATTTATAAATGCTATTCCTACTATTTTTACCTTTGAAGTCAGAAGCTCTTCTCCCTCATTGACGCCGTCAAGATAATACTCTTTACCTATCATGTCCTTAGCGGATTTTTTTATAGCCCTTGCCTGATAATGGTCGTTATAAACAGCTATCATAACCTCGTTATCATTTTCCGGAAGCTTGCCATATTTGACATTAATTTTTTCACCCCCTGTATATGTCCTCACCGGCCCATTTATATATGCCTGCTCCGTTGGTATCGCTCCCAAGGTGTCAAGCTGAACATCGTTATTAACTACATGGTCTACAAGCTCATTTTTCTCTATTTCCTTGACTTCCTCAGGCGTGAAATATGTTCCGTCTTCTTTTGTAACTATAACTCTATTACGCCTTAAATCTGCAAAGTATTGATTATAGCCTATCTTATCCATATCTGTGATGCTTGCCTTTGTTGAAGCGTACTGGTTTGTCACTGCGGTTGATATGAACAAATATACAATCAGAAGTAGCATGAATTTTGAGAAGATATTAAATGTATTTCTCATACCTAGGTTTAATTGACTTCCAAAGTTCATTGATTTTATTTCAATGCTATCCTCGCTAACCTTGCTCTCACTATCAATCTGCCTTTTTTTAATTTGCCTTCTTGTTCTTCTGCCTTCTAAGTTTGATGCCTCTGATGTTGGTGCATCTGAAGCTGAACCTGATGCCTCTGAATTTAGTACATCTGAATTTAATACCTCTGAACTTTGTTCACCTGAATTTGGTGCCTCTGAATTTGACGCACCTGAACTTGATGCACTGTCTAAGTCTAGATATGAGCTAAAGCCCTCGCTCATATCTCTCATATCTTGCGAAGTTTTTAGCTTCCTATCTTCAATTATCTTACCGTCGTGCATGGTAATTTTTCTCGTAATATATTCCTCTACCTGTTCATAATTATGGGTAACAATTATTACGAGCTTGCTCCTAGATACTTTTTTAAGAGTCTTAATAACGAGATCTGCTGACTTGCTGTCGAGATTTCCCGTCGGCTCATCAGCAACTATTATCGGTGCATCCTTAGCTAGAGCCCTTGCAATAGCAACTCTCTGTTTTTGACCTCCAGAAAGCTTTGACACCTTAGCATTTTTAAACTCGCTAAGACCTACAAGGTCTATTAGTTCTTCTATTTTTTCCTTGCACTCATTCTTTCTTTTACCCGAAATGAGCATGACAAGCTCTATATTCTGATATACAGTGTAGCTATTTACGAGATTGAAGTCCTGAAAAATATTGCCTATGTATTTCTTTCTATATGCTTCGTAATCCTCAACTTGAAAAGCACTTGTATCTTGACCCGCTACATACATCTCGCCTTCTTCATATGTATCTAGTCCGGAGATTACATTTAAAAGTGTTGACTTACCGCTTCCGCTTTCACCGGTAATAGCGACAAATTCTCCTATGTCAAGCATAAGGTCTACCCTAGAAAAGCCGGTGCTTACCGTGTCTTTATTGGAATAGAACTTCGAGGCTTTTTTCAACTCTATCATGTGATTTGCCATCAGCCTTCCTCCTAAAATATATTATCGTAGTTTTTATACTGTATTACTTTTCTAATACAGTAATATATCTTTTATTATTTGTCAACTATTTTTTTATAGATTAAACTACTTTTTTAATTGACATTCTATTTTCTTCTGCTTGAAAATAATAGGTATGCGTGCTATCATTTACTAAGTTTTATTAAGCAATTACAGATTTTATCTGATACAAATATCAATTTACGAGAGGTGATTTAGATGAATGAAAAGCAACTTGAACGCATGAAAAATGCAAAGGGATTTGTTGCCGCACTCGACCAGAGCGGAGGAAGCACGCCTAAGGCACTTAAGTTATATGGTATAAATGAGGACCAATATAATGGAGAAGATGAGATGTTTCGCCTTGTTCATGAGATGAGGACGAGAATAATCAAATGTCCTACATTTACAAGCGAGCATATATTGGCAGCAATACTTTTTAAAATCACGATGAATAGCAAGATCGACGGAAAATACACTGCTGATTACCTTTGGGAAGACAAGGGTATCGTGCCAATTCTAAAGGTGGACGCAGGTCTAGCTGATGAAAAAGATGGAGTTAGACTTATGAAGCCAAATCCAGCCCTTTCGGAACTTCTCAAGGAAGCAAAGGAAAGAAATATATTTGGAACAAAGATGCGTTCAGTTATCTTGGAGCCTAATGAAGATTCAATAAAAGAAGCTATTAAACAACAATTTGATACAGCAAGACTTATCATAAAAGCAGGTCTTGTTCCAATTATCGAGCCAGAGGTCGATATTAATGCACCTGAAAAAGCAAGGTGCGAGGAGATTCTCCATAAAGAGATCTTAAACGAGCTTAAGACTATGAATGACGATGATTATCTCATGTTCAAGCTGACTATTCCTGAAAAAGCTAATCTCTATAAAGACCTGTTAGACTATCCTTGCACTGTTAGACTTCTCGCTTTATCCGGTGGATATTCTCAGGAAGATGCTAATAAAAAGCTTGCACAAAATAATGGCATGACTGCAAGCTTCTCAAGGGCTCTTACAGAAAAACTTTTTGTAAATCAGACTGATGAAGAGTTTGCTGATGAGATGAAAAAGTCCATTGATAAGATTTATGAGGCTTCGATTTCATAGTTTTATAGAATTAATTCTTGCTTAGGCTTTTTGTTAGATCGATTAAATTATTAGAAAAAATATCGGTTATAATCAAATGATTATAACCGATATTTTTTAATACGATTTAGTAACAACAATAACTAATCTGTGATTTATTTTCTATTTTTTTGTTTATAACAATAAATTCTTTACCTTCATCAGGTTAGAAGAATTCAACTCCATTATTTCTTTCAACTTTAGTTATTGAATATTCAACATCTTTTATAGCTTCATTGGAACTATGAAAGAAATACAATTACACGATAGAAAAATGCATCATTTAAAGGGCACGCAAAATAGCGTGATTGCTAAGATGTAGGGTCTGTCTGATCAGCAAATTGAGGCAAGGATAGCTTTTACGGAGGCGATTGCGGAAATTGTGCAGTATCAAGATGAGATTATGGGTAGATAGGCTTTCCCCAAACAAGCGCACCGCCGGTAGCCGCTGCGCTTGTTTGGGGAAAGCCTAAAATTATTACAGCGCCGCAGTTTCGCTAATATGGCGGGGCGCATGGAGTTGCCGGTGAAGCATGAATATAGTCTAGCTTAAATTTTGGTTGCAAGAAAAAGCCACAATTGATAATTTAATGGTGGCAATATTTTAATGAGCAATAAGATAATCGATCATGCCTAAGGCGAACTCTTCATCTAGATTGGAGAAAGATGAATAGTCTTCTGAGGGGCGACCTTCTCCTGCCTTAAGATAGTCATCTTCGGCGCCTAAACTAATGCCGATATATCTACCGATGACTTTAATGGTTTTTTGGTCGCGCGAGATTACATCATAAGAAGCATCATTTTTAAATATATAAAGTGTGTCTTCTTCTATTTTCTGGCTATCATCATTATACTTTGCTCCTATAACGAAATATTTTAGATTATTGCTCGCAATTGCTTGCGCCACTGTTGACGATAGTCTAGGTTTGTATGCAATAAATTTAAAATTTCCACCAGTGTCATCGGTGGTGCCTTGATAGCAGCCATAAATAGTTCCTGGCTCTGCGTCTGGGTCGTCCACGTTACTGTTGTAGATAGACTGATAAAAGAGACCATCATCATTCTCAGCAGTCTCAGGGAAAGTGAGCTTACTAGGATTATCTGGGTCGGTAGAGATGCTAGCGTGTGAGCCGCTACCACCCGAACCACTACTGCCACCGCAAGCAGCCATGGCTAAAACTAAACTAAAACTAACCAAAAGTGCTTTCTTAAATCTATATTCCGTCATTTAAATCCGATTATGCTCTGAGAACTTATAAGGCATACTGATGATCTTAGACTAAATTAAAACCACCAGCTTCACTGATGGTTGTGATTCATTCCAATTTGATTTTATCATCAAGCATAAAAATTTCTGATTTTTTTTAACTCCACTACTACTCTATTTTTTCTATCCATGAATACGCTTTTAAGCATGCTTCTTTTTCTTCTTGAGTTAGCAAGTTTATTAATCTTTTAACTACACCGCCTCCGAATCGATATGGATACTCATGATGATCATCTATCTGAATAGGAAAATTATAATAGTAGTCATCATCTAACGACATACTTACTTTCCTTCTAGGATCTTCTTTATCGATAGGAATTGCATCTAAAGCACCGGTCACTCCCCCATAACAGAAGTAAAAATGTTGCAGAATGAATTAATATACAGGGCTGGTGTATCTAAAATGCAGTCATATATTTGTTTTGTCAGGTCTTTTGAATTTGAAACAACCAGGTATAACTTTCCATCCAATCCTAAGAAGTAATCAAAAAAACAAATTGATGAATAATCTCCAGATCCTTCTTGCCTACATAGACGCTCTATTCTCCAACCTTTATATACAACCTCTTCTCTTTCTATAAAGGTCTCCGTTTTCGTCTCATGGTCTATATAGTTTTCCTTTTTAAAAAGTCCAACTTTCCTGACTTTTGGAACGTCTACTGTTATTGTTCTGGTTTTTTCTACATCTTTCTCAAATATAGCATCAAAATCTTTTGTTACATATCCAGCAATTATTTTACATGCATCAGCAAGCATTTTTTTATCTAAAAAAAGTTGTGATTTTGAGACTTCGCTTTCAGAAATTTCTTTATAGTATGCATGAAATACACCGCAAGAGTTTTGAACAGATGCAGTTGTCTGTAATAATAATCTTTGCTCTTTGTTATCAATCATGTTGATATATATTTGCATGATTGTTTTGTTAAATCCTACTATATTCTCATTCGTATTAGTAAATTCCAAATACTCCATATGTTTCTTTTCCCTTTCTACATTTAAATGAGCTAAACTTTATTAGTGAATAAAATCTCAGCAATTATATACATATATTAAAGATTGTTTTCCCTTAATCAATAATATTTGCTATCATATAATTGTGACAAATATGTTAAATCCGTACTTTGTTCTTTTATTTGACCATTAACTTCTATCGAATACATACTTCCATTCTGGCATAATTCAACTAAACCATAACTGACTGTCTTTGACTTTAAAACCATTACCTACACCTTCCCTTTCTTTTCCTTTTATTATAATTTTTATTTTTTATTAATTGCTGTACCCTCTGTATAATGAGTGCAGTAGTTAATATACATAATAAATATTAATTTTCATGAAATATGTTGCACCTTGAGAGGTTCCTTATTATCATCGGATTATGCTTCTTAATAATGTGTATTGGTAAGTCTATTGATTTTCAATTTCAAAAAGAAACTTTGTTATCTCTTATGTATTATACTATTTGATTATATCAAGTAGCCTTTTTCTTGTATATTTGTCATGCTCGATAACCTTATATTTTGGTGTGTTGTTTTACATATATCCACTTATTTCATATAACTTTAATATCCTCTTGTTCTCTCCCTAATCAACTTCCTATCATAACGTGCTTTCGTTAAATTATGCACCTTGAAATATTATTATATTCATAAAGGTGTTACGTTGTTTCAACTTTCTTCTAGGATACATCACCCCCCCATTTTGCAAGTTTATATTAAAAATAATCAAATAATTTGTAGATTTTAATGATTGTTAACCAGCATAACTAATTAGCAAGAGAGCCTTGCAATTTTATCGGGGGGGGTCTAGAATGACATCATGAGGAGGAAAATACAATGAATAAATTTACAAAACGAGCAATTGGATTATTAGTTTCTTTATCCGTTGCTATAAGTATGTGCCTAGGTGCAACCGCTATTTTTGCAGCTAACACAACCAATCCTAGTGATAAGCTCACAACATATCAGCATACTACACCACATAAGGCTCCAGTCAATGGTCAAAATGGTAACTCAGATATGTTTTATTTTGAAATATTACCTGAGATTTTGCTAGATAATAATAATGCCATCTTCAAAAGTCCATTTGATACGCCGGGAAACTTGCGTAGCCCTATCGTATTTGGTGGTCCTGTTAAATACCCAACTGCTAAATCTGCATGGGAAAAAGTAGCCTTTAATGTTTATGATGAAAATGGAAATCTGATTGAAACCAAGACTGGTACTATTGGTGACCACGGAAGATGGGGCGGTGCTAAGTATATAGGTCCTTATAAAAAAGGTCATAATTATACAATAAGCGTCGATACATCTACACTTCCTGATGGATATTACTCATATGTTACAGCAGTAGATTCTGGGCATTTTCCACAGGATGTAACAGAAGTCAAAGATTTTAAAAATGCTAAGTATGACAAATCTTTTAAAGAAGACTATGCTTCTGTACGCTTTAATATGGATGTAGTAAGTGTGCTATATGCAAAAATGAAGATGTTGCAAAGAACCAATTTACTTTAGATGATAAAGGCAAGGCAACAGGATGGAATACAAAATACAAAAATGGTGATGATTATGTCCTTAAAACAATTGATAAGTATGGTAATTTTGTAATTCCTACAAAAGAGGAAATGGAAAAACTTGCGGATGAAGGGTATCGTCCTAATGGATTCTATTTCTACATGATAGATGATAATGGGGAGCAACAAAAGATAGGACCTCTCTATGAAAAACTACCAACTACTTTTAAACTGTTCCGCAATGGTTTCAATTATCTAAGATATTATACGGATAATGATGGTATCAACACATTAAATAAATATAAACAATCCGGAATATTCACTATGGTCTTAGATCAGAGTGTTCCAAAAGTAACCTTTGATCGCAATTTTGATGATCCTAAATACCCAAATACTGAAGTTGGCACTTTAAATGTATATTATAAGAAGTCATTAAAGACTAATTGCGTTGGTAATTCTTGCGGTTCAAAGAGTTTACCTAAGGCTCCAACCAGAAAAGGCAAGGTATTTGCAGGCTGGAATACTAAACCAGATGGTAGCGGTGACAAATTCACCATCAATACAAAGGTAACTGATGATGTAATAGTATACGCTCAGTGGAAAGATAAAGAAGTAAATCCTAATCCTAATACTCCAGCTGATACAAAAAATACTCCAAAAACAGGAGATAATACGCTTGATATATTATATGTATTATCTATTGCTATGGTGATGAGTACAGGTCTTTTGCTAATTCTTAAAAAAAGGAAAAGCATTAAATAAAAAATCTACAAGGAAAATCATTTAATAACAAATCTAACTAGAGGGACTTATGACAGTCCCTCTTTTTTTATAAAAGAAAAAGCTGGGAGTTTTCCCAGCTAATTTTTATACCTTGTATAAATTTCAATTTTTTTAACATCTCAAAAAATTAAGTGTGCCTTGTTAGGCACGCTTTTAAATATCCTTAACGCATAAGGCTTAAAACCTTAAAACACCATATCCTTAACTAATAAGGTTTTAGGCAGAATTATGTTACCACATTTTTAATTGATTTCAAGTGGAGCGGGCGAAGGGAATCGAACCCTCGCTGCAAGCTTGGGAAGCTCGCGTTCTACCATTAAACTACGCCCGCATTTCTACCAAATTATGGCACGTGGTAACTATAACAAAAATTCAGGCTAATTTCTATATTTTTCATACATTTATCATCTTTTTAATATCTTTTTTATAAATATTGTTTTATAATATGGCAACATTAAAGTATGGAGGTAATCGTGGACAGTAATATCTTTAGTAAAAGATTTTCATCTTTTCGAATTATTATTTTGGGATTTATGTCCATCATATTTGTTGGAGCGTTATTACTTTCAATTCCATTATCATCAAAATCCGGTGAATGGACATCATTTCATGATGCTTTATTTACCTCTACTTCTGCTATCTGTGTTACCGGCCTTGTCGTTAAGGATACTGCATCTTATTGGTCTTTGTTCGGTCAGATTATTATACTTATTTTGATTCAGGTTGGCGGACTTGGTATTGTCACGGTAGCTGCTTTTATTGCAACCCTTTCCGGCAGAAAAATTTCACTTCTTGAGCGTAATACTTTAGTTGAAAGTTTTTCCGGCCATCAGATTGCAGGTGCCGTAAAGATGACCTTATTTATTTTCAAGGCTGTATTCATATTTGAATTCATTGGAGCCCTAGTCATGCTTCCAACTTTTATTAAAAAGTTTGGAGCGGAGGGAATATGGATGTCGATTTTTCATTCTGTCTCTGCTTTTTGTAATGCAGGTTTCGATATAATGGGAGAACATACGGGTAATTTTTCATCACTTATATCTTTCAGTAACAACTTTAACATTGTTATTCCGATTGTATTTTTGATAATATTCGGCGGAATGGGTTTTCTAACCTGGGATGATATTGCAGAACATAAATTTCATCTAAAGCGATATAGCATGCAAACAAAAACTGTTCTTACAGTTACTATTATTTTGATTCTAATTCCTACGCTAATATTGTTTTTCAATGATTTTTCAGCATATGGATTAAAGGATAGATTCTGCCTTTCTTTATTCCAAGCGGTAACTCCGAGGACCGCCGGTTTTAATACAATCGATCTTAATGCTATCACAAGTTCAGGAAGAGTATTAATAATTATACTAATGCTTATCGGAGGTTCTCCCGGTTCTACGGCAGGCGGTATCAAAACAACAACGGTTGCGGTTCTTATAGCAAATATGATATCTGTTATTAAAAGAGAAAAATCACCACATTTGTTTGGGCGAAGAATTAATGACCATGCTGTAAAAAATGCGGCAACCTTACTTCTTATATATCTTTTTTCTTCAATAGCAGGAGCTATGGCAATAAGTATTATCGAAGGAATTCCTTTTGAAAAGTGCATCTTTGAAACTGCTTCTGCAATTGGAACGGTTGGTTTATCACTTGGGATAACGACTTCAATCGGTCTCGCTTCTCATATGATTTTGATAGCTTTGATGTTTCTCGGAAGGGTGGGCGGTCTAACATTTCTATTTGCCGCCGTAAACAGTGACGGAGTGGAAGTTTCGCAATATCCGGTTGAAAAAATTAATGTCGGTTAAAGGAGGTATCTTAAATGAAATCTATACTATTGATTGGAATTCACAGCTTTGGTTCCCTACTTGCCAAGCATTTTAGCAAGCAGGGGCATGAGGTAATGGCGATTGACAGGGAAGAAAGCCGAATTAATGAAATACTTCCCTATGTCACGGACGCACAGATTGGAGACAGCACCAACGAGAAATTTCTCAGAACACTTGGAATAAACAACTATGACATTTGCATTGTAACAATTGGGGGAGATTTTCAAAGCTCGCTCGAAACGACATCTCTTCTTAAAGAACTGGGAGGAAAGCTCGTAGTTTCGAGAGCGGACCGTGATGTTCAGACAAAGTTTCTCTTACGTAACGGTGCTGATGAGGTATTAAATCCGGAAAAACAGGTCGCTGAATGGGCGGCAATACGTTATGGTTCCAATCACATACTTGATTATATTAAGCTTGATGATGATCATGCGATTTTTGAGGTTCCTGTACCAACGGACTGGGCAGAAAGAAGTATTGGTCAGATAGACATACGTAAAAAACATAACATAACAATCATCGCCGTTAAGGATCATGGGGAAGTTGATCTTTCAATTACACCGGAAACAATTTTGAAACCGAGTATGACTATGCTCGTATTGGGAGAAAAGAAATCTATCAAAAAATGTTTTCATATATAATATCAATAATTTTCCATTGCATTCTTAATTATCAAAGGCAGCTTCTCACATTTGTCCTTAGAAATTGATGCTATCGAAACCCTGACTCCACCTTTATTAAGAGGAACAACAAACACATTATCGTCTTCAAGACTTGTGGCAAGCTCATCAGGTCTTTCGCATGGAATAGTTGCAAAAAATCCCGCTCTAAACGGAAGAATTTCAAGTCCACATTCTTTTGATGCTTTCTCAAACGCTCTTCCTCTATCCATGAGGATCTCACGGAATTTTTTTCTTTCCTCTGAAACCCTTGATAATAATTCATCATCTTTATATATCTTTTCTATAATCTTCTGCGGTGCCTTAGGTGAGTTAGACCAAGTTGCTCTAGATGAATATGTGACTGCAAGTTCAAATTCCTTGGCAAGCTCAGCATTCCCCGCAAGGCAAATCAGTGCTGCACACCTCAATCCATAGAGTGTAAATGTCTTTGAAGCACTATAAGCAAACAAAAGCATTATTTCTTCGTTAAGCTTTTCTAAAATTGGAAGAAAAGACCTCGCGTCATCTTCATCTCCTGCAAAATCTATGTATGCAACATCTATGAGCAGAGAAATCTTTTTATCCTCGCTACTTAACTCATTTAGCACATTTACAAGAGAATCGAAGTCTTTATCAGAAAGCGAATATCCCGTTGGATTGTTCGCAGGCGTATTTATCATTATAAGAAGCCTATCTTGGTTCCTAAGTAATTTCTTAACGCATCTTGAAAAATCAGGTATATTAAAATCTCCATTTGCATCGAAGAGCTCAAAAACTTCCATGCTTCTTCCCTGTTCAGATAGAATGTTCTTATATGGACCCCAGTGCCAGTCGTGAGTCAAGACCTTATCGCCTATGGCTGTGTAATTTGCAACTGCATTTCTTATTGTCGAAGTACCGCCCGCTCCAGCAACAACTCCAATTTTTCTCTTTGGTTTATACTTCCCAAAGGCTGCTCTCACAATAGATTTTTTAAATCCCTCAGTACCTGAAATTGGTGCATAGGTAGCATAATCGGCAGGACATAAGCTTCTCATAACCTCGTCCACCGAGCTCAATATCATGGGATTTCCATCATCATCGAGCATCGTGCCTACTGTAGCATTTATTACATTCTCTTTTCCATATTTTGAAGTAGCAAGCCTTGCCCTTTCGCCAACACCGAATATCTTGTCCTCTTTCGGTATCACTCTTCCATTATAAGCGACCATAGACTTTTGATTCGTCATCTGATTCATATTCTCGTCACTATCTCCCATCGTGCTAAAATGTTTACCTCTCTTAACTCTCACATAGTTTATATTTTCGCCTAGCCTGCTGAATTTTATCTCATATTCTGTCTTTATATTGTTCTCACCAAGCTCGCTTCTATGTAAATCTCTTGTAAAATCCTCAATGCTTAGGTTCTCTGACAGCATTTCCCTGATGCTGAAATCGAAAAGGTCGTCATTATCCGTCTTAAAAAATAACTCTCCCTCCTCATTAAGAATCGTAAAATACTGCCTAAGTTTATCCCTATGAGTGAGCCTATGCTTTGCCGTCCTCGGCTTAGGAAGTGGATCGCTAAAATTTAAATATATCGCATTTACCGAGGTTCTAGGGAACCATTCTCTTAAATCATTTATAAACTCAGGAATAAAGATGACATTATTTAGATTTTTCTCCTTAACTTTTTCCATAGCTCTAAGAAGAACGCTTCTATTTCCTTCAATTGCAATTAAAAGCTCATTTGGTCTATTCGTAGCAAGCGATGCTGTAAATGTGCCCTTCCCGCAGCCGACCTCTACAGAAATTTTTTCCGCAGAAATTCTTTGCATATCTTTAGCCCATAAGTTTTTATGAGCCTTAGGATCATAGACAATCATGTCATCATATATCTTATATTTGTTTTCTAAATCTTTAACTTTTCTCTGTCTCAAATTTCTTCCAATCTTTTGTCTGCCTCGCTTGTCTAAGCAATAAAAACAGTTTAATTTTTTGCAAATCAATTTTTATGCAAAATGCCAAATGTCAATAAATCTCGTCATCGTGGCTAAGGTGAAAAATATAAGCACGATTATCGCAGCTATCAAATCTACCTTTTTAAATGCAATCTGATTCATCCTAGTTCTGCTTTTCCCTCCGTGGTAGCATCTAGCTTCCATCGCAAGTGCTAGGTCCTGTGCAATCCTAAATGAGCTTATAAAAAGCGGAATTAGAATTGGAATAAGGCTTTTTGCTCTCTTTATTATATTTCCCGACTCAAAGTCTGCACCTCTCGCCTGCTGTGCCTTTATTATCTTATCCGTTTCTTCCATAAGGGTCGGAATAAATCTAAGTGCTATGCTCATCATGAGAGCGATTTCTCCGCTTGGTACACCTACCTTTGACAGCGGTGACAAGAGTTTTTCAAATCCGTCCGTAAGTTCAATGGGCTTCGTTGAAAGCGTAAGCATTGAAGTTCCAATAATTAGAAGTATCAGTCTAAGTGCAACAAAGAATGCCCTATATAGACCCTCATAAGTAATCGTCAAAAATTTCCAGTGCCAAAGCACCCTGCCGTCCATCATAAACATATTTAAGACAAAGGTGAAAATAATAATTACAATAATTACCTTTAAACCTCTGAAAATAAATTTAGGTGGGACATGAGATATTCCTATTACTATCGCAAGACCTATAGCCAAAACTAAAAATCCTAGAAAATTATTTACAACAAAAGTTTCAATTATATATAAAAAAGTTATTATAATCTTCGTTCTTGCATCGAGCTCATGGACCTTTGATTCCGCTGGAAAATACTGACCTAATGTTATATCCCTAATCATTTAAGACCCTCGCTATTTCTTCAAGAGCTTCATCAAGAGTGAGCACATCGGTTTTTACCCCTTCTATTTCTTCTGAAATCCTGTGCATAATCTCAGTCACCTTTGGAACACCAAGCCCTATGCTGTTAAGTTCATCTTTTTTTTCAAAAACTTCTCTCGGCGTCCCTTCCATTGCAATTTTTCCCCTGTCAAGCACTATCATCTTGTCAGCAAGTTTTGCAATGTCATTCATATTATGAGATACAAAAATCAAAATTATATTCTCATTTTTCTGAATATTTTGAATCATATTGATTAGTTCGTGCCTAGATTCCGGATCAAGCCCTGCAGTAGGCTCATCAAGTATGAGGACTTCCGGCTTCATCGCAATGACGCCCGCAATGGCAACTCTCCTCTTTTGACCTCCGGATAGTTCAAATGGCGACCTATCCTTTATCATTTCATAGTCGAGCCCTACCTTGCTTATAGCATCCCTTGCTATTTCTTCAAGCTCTTTCTCATCTTCTATTCCTAGGTTTTTGGGTCCGTATATTACATCTTTTCTTACAGTTTCTTCAAAAAGCTGGTACTCCGGATATTGGAACACCAATCCCACCTTTTTTCTTATATTAACAAGGGGAAAATCCTTTTCTGTAATGCAGTCCTCACCTATGAATATTTCTCCATCGTCAGGTCTAAGCAAGCCATTGAGCATTTGAAGAAGTGTAGATTTGCCTGAGCCGGTGTGACCGGCGACTCCCAAAATGCTATTTTTTTCTATGCCAAAACTGACATCATCTAGAGCCTTTGTCTGGTTTGGAAAGTCTTTTGAATATGTATAATTTAGATTTTTTACCTGTATATACATCAATCTCTCCTCGTTGATAGAGAAATAATTGATTTTGCAAATTCATCGCTCGTTAAGATGCCTTGCTCGAGGTCTATTCCCCGTTCTCTTAGCCTTCTAGCAAGCTGTGCTACTATTGGTAACTCAAGGCCTGAAGCTATAACCGAAGCTGAATCTGAAAAAAGCTCTTTAGGGGTTAGGTCTTTACAGATTTTGCCCCTATCCATTACCACGATTCTATCCGCTTGGGTTGCTTCTTCCATGAAATGAGTTATCAAGATCACGGTTATCCCTTTTGAATTTAGATTCTTAATAATTTCAAGTACCTTTGTTCTTCCCATAGGGTCAAGCATGGCTGTAGGCTCGTCAAATACAATGCACTCCGGCATCATAGCTATAGCTCCCGCAATGGCTATCCTCTGTTTTTGCCCACCCGAAAGAGTGTGAGGAGCCTTAGTCCTATGCTCATACATATCTACCGCCTTTAAAGCAAGGTCTACCCTCTTTCTTATTTCTACAGGTGGAATCCCAAGGTTTTCCGGTCCAAAAGCTATATCATCTTCGACAATTGATGATACAATCTGATTGTCTGGATTCTGAAATACCATGGCAACCTTAGACCTTATATCGAAAATTTTCTCCCTCTCGCTTGTTAACATTCCGTCTACGCTGACAGTTCCATGCGACGGCATAAAAATTCCATTGATGGTCTTTGCTAGAGTTGATTTGCCTGAGCCATTTCTACCGACGATTGAAATAAATTCGCCTTTTTCTATGTCGAGGCTGACGCCGTCAAGAGCTTTTCCTACTACCTCGGTTATGTTGCCCGTCTTACCTTGATTGCCTGCACTGCCTGCTTTGCCTGTATCACTCTTGCCTACATTGCTCTTGCTACCTGCACCGTCGGAGTTTTCCGTAGCCATCTTATATTCAAATGTTACATCTCTTATTTCTATAAAAGCCATAGCCGAATTATTATATATTATGTTTTAAATTTATGCAATAAAAGAGCGACAGCCGTGAGGCTAAATAAGCTCGCACTAGCTGTCGCTTTTTATCTAAAATTTACTTCATCAGGTCGAGAATTGCATTCTCCTGCAAAACTCCTGTTTCTTTATATGTAATTTCGCCATTTTTTACAACCATTAGAGTTGGTATGCTCATTACTCCATATTCCATAGCAAGCTCCTGCTGTTCATCAACATTAACCTTGCCAACCTTGAAGCTGTCATTCTCCTTTGCAAGCTTTTCAACTATAGGTCCCTGCATCTGGCATGGCCCGCACCAATCTGCATAGAAATCAACAAGTATAGGCTTGTCTGACTTTTTAACTTCATTTTCAAAATTTTCTTTTGTTAGCTTAATAACTTCCATTTAAATCCTCCTACTTATCTTCTTTTCTTTTTGAACTTGCTACATATATTGCAGCTACTGATGCGATTACGAAGAATATTGATGTGTAAAGCATTTCTGAATCGGATGTCGCTGGCTTTTTATTATCATCTTTCATGCTTTCAGGGCTTTTAGTACCTCTTACAATAACCTCATTAACAGGTTCAGTGTCTGAAATTATATTTTCTTTTGTTTCTATTATTTCTTCATTTCCTGCATCATCTGTGACATATAGAGTTTCTATCTCTGTAATCTTCTTTCCGATTACTCCCTTCACTTCTTTCTTTGTCTTCCCTACGAGCATATTTGGGTCGTCTTTATAGATAGTCTTAAAAGGCTTTTTCTCGACCTTTTGATCTTTCTTCGACTTAATCTTTGAACCTAGCTCAAGATTCCATCCCTT
This sequence comes from Alterileibacterium massiliense, assembly GCF_900104645.1. Classification (GTDB taxonomy): domain Bacteria; phylum Bacillota; class Clostridia; order Peptostreptococcales; family Anaerovoracaceae; genus Alterileibacterium; species Alterileibacterium massiliense. Next base: position 34,369 of record NZ_FNWE01000002.1, read on the forward strand.
TTCATCGTCGCCCGTTACAGTTAGAGTATAATATTTCTCAAGTTCTGCCTTATTATCCCCATCAAAGCTTGCTACTAGCTTATATGTTGCATATCTTCTTAGAGGTTCGCCATTAATAGATACATACATCCAAGTTACATTGCCCTGTAGAGCTCTTCTAAAAGAGTTGCTTTTTCTATATAAAGGAAGCTTCTCTCCGTCTACAAACTGTCCGATGTGCTCTATTGGCTGACCATTTCTTAGTTTAAGTGGGTTTGTTACTTTTCCACCTTCCTCAGCCTGCTCAACATTGTATTTAATTTTTATATTATCCTTGTGCTTGTCAAGAATAATTGCATCTTTCTTTATACTTGTGCTTACATTTGTATTCATATTCTGGCTAATATCTAGATCAAAGCGATATGGTTTTTTGACATTATGTCTAATTCTATGTACATATATATAATTTTCCTCATCAAATATTATCTCTGCCGCTGATATAGGCTTTGCTTCAATATATGTTTTACCATTTGCCGACCTAACTTCCTCGCCGAGAGGAATAGTGAATGTGCTATTTGTACCAATAGTTACATTTACAGACTGTACTTCTGTTGGGAAAGCTTCAACTTCACCATTTGCCTTATTTTTACCCCTTAGAAATATTACATACTTGATATTAACATTTTTGCCATCGTTAGCAGTGTTATAATAACGCTGATTTATTCCCATTGACCAGTTAATACCGACCGTAATCTCTTTATTAGCTTGCGGTGCTCTAGTTGGAGCAACTTCAGCAAAGGCAAATGACCCCCCCCATGGTCGTAAAAGCTAGCAATATAGCTGTTAATATAGCTATAATTGATTTTTTTATTGTCATCTCCGTGTCTCCTTTTCATTATCATAGCTCGTCTAGCTCGTCATAGTTCTTATAAATAATCGCAATGATTAGATTTTAAACATCTTAACCACTGCGATTATTATACATCAATTAATTATTTATTTCATCTTATTTTATGCTACTTCATACTGCTTTTACGCGTATACATACTGCCCTCTATCGTCGGTATCATAAAAATCTGCAAACGAAAGCTTGAACACCTTGTTTTCATCATCTTTAATTATATCTTCAATATTAATCTTGTTTTTTATGATATGTTGATATACTCCGGCATAGTTGAGATTTTTACCCTGAAGGACAACGCTGTCTAGGACGCCATTTCTAATTATCGCTTTTCTATATCCGAAAGAGTCCTGTTGCTCGATAATCCTGTCACCTTCTTCTTCCTTGCCACTTCCAAGTGAAAGTGTTGCAAGACCGTAGAAGTTCATGGTGTTTTTCATAGCATAGGTGTCATCATATGTTTTGTCAAATCCGCACATATTATATGCTGCAACCTCAGCCTGTTTTTTCGCATTAGGCCATGTACCAGAAAGTCCTGTAGCATTTCCTGCAGCGAAAATATCCTTTACATTCGTCCTCATGTGATCGTCCACTTCTATAAATCTGTTTATTTTTATGGAGCTACCCTCGAGGAATCTTATCGCTGCACGCTCTCCCGCAGCTGCTATTACAAGGTCGCACTTAACTTCTGTCCCATTATCCAAAATTATTGCTGTGATATTGCCATCAGAATCCATCTTTGTATCGCTAACTTTTCTGCCAAGCTCGAATTTACAGCCGTCATCTTCAAAAAGCTTCTGATACATATCTCCGGCTTTTTTACATAATTGCATAGGAATTATCGAAACTGCCATGTCTATCACGGTAACTTTCTTGCCACGCTCAAGCATTCCATATGCTGCGTCGATTCCAACAAGACCTGCACCTATGATTGCAATATTTTCTGAATCCTTTGCCTTTTCTCTGATTATCTCGGCTTCTCTAAGATGTCTAAAGCAGTGAACATTCTTGGCTTCCCTTAGCCCAGGTGCAGGAGGAATAAAACCGTTCGAGCCTGTTGCAATGAGAAGCTTGTCATAGCTAACATCTTCCATTTCTTCCTTAGCTTTTACATCATCAGCTTGGTCTTTTAGCGGGAAAATCTTAACTAATTTCCTATCAGTATCTACAGAAGAAATCGTATATCCTCTAAAAAACTCGATATTTAGTTCATCTTCCATTTCCTTTGGTAAGAATGACATCTCTTCGGTATTTCTCTCTCCGGAAAGATATTTATGTAGCATACATCTTGAGTGAATATTCATATCTTCCATTATGATTGTTATCTTAGAGTCTTTCTCGAGGGAGCGAATTTGCTCTGCAGCCTTAATACCTGCAGCTCCACCGCCAATAATTACATGTTTCATCACTACACCTCCTCTACATAAATTGCCTTCTTAGGACATGCAGCAACACATCTTGGACCGTCTTCTCTTTCTCCGCAAAAATCGCATTTTATTAGAACTCTATGCTCTGCTGTATCCGGTTTTAGAACTCCATATGGACAGCTCATTATACACATAAAACAAGATGCACATCTCGATTCGTCATATTCAACATGACCCGTCTCCGGATTTTTTTGTAAAGCTCCGCTCATACAAGCCATTACACATTCCGGTTCATCGCAGTGTCTACAGAAGATAGGCTTGTAATTTCCATCCTTGTCTTTAACGATATGATTTCTTGATTCATTCTTTATGTCTGTAAGATCTAGGTCATACAAGTCTGACCACTTATGCTCTCCATTTTGATCAACATCATCTCTATGTGCCTGCATACACGCAATACTGCAATTCTTACAGCCATCACACTTCGACGCATCTATGAAAATCCTCTTCATACGATCACCTCCTATATGTTAAGTGCTTTACGCTTCTCTAGGATTATTTGTTCAAGTGTATCTGCGGAAGATTTTGCATCATCATCTATTATTACCTGACCTCCGGTAATTTCTTTCATATCTTCTGTCAAAACTTTTACAGCAACCGGACTTCCCGTGATAAATGGTGGCAAGCCGAGATGAAGTGGAAGACCTAGAGCTAGACCGAAGCAACCGTCAGCAAGTGCCTGCTCTTCGAGCCACTGAGCAGCAGAAAGAACTAGAGGAAGCTGAGGTAGGTCAACTCCGAGATCTCTTGCTATCTCTGTTGCAACTATCTCAAGTCTACCTATAGCAAGACATGGACCGAAGTTAAGGACTGGTGGAATGCCCAGCTTCTCGCATACAGCTCTTAGCTTTGGACCTGCATATTTAGCAGCCTCAGGCTCCATTAGTCCGCAGTTTTCAATACCACCAGACGAACAACCTGCAGTGAGAACTATTATATCCTTAGCGATTAACTCTTTTGTCAATTCTACAGTTAGAATATCATGACCGCCTGCTGTGAGATTTGAACAACCTACAACGCCTGCAATACCCTTGATGTCACCTGAAATAATTAAATCAATAAGAGGTTTCCAGCTGCCGCCTAGGAAGTTTTTGAGAGAACCCTCGCTAACTCCCGTGAGTGAATTTGTAAACCCATGCTCAGGCTGAAGCCTCATTTTCACATTACCGCGTCTTTCTTTATATGCCTCAATAATCTTTTCGATAATAACAAAGCTCTGTTCCTCTCTATTTTCAAAATCAAAAGGAATTAATTCTGCATTAGCTTTCTTTGCTACATCATCTAGACATATCTGCTTTATCTTTAGCTCGTCACAGATTGGCTCAATTCCAGGTAGAGTGCAGTTGAACTCTGAAAGTACTGCGTCAATTGCTCCAGTTGCTAAAATTGCCTCACTTGTGTAATTATTTCCTGCGTGACCATCAAATATATCTGTGTAATGTGCTCCTCTAAGCTGTAAATCCTGACCTACGCAAGTACATCCAACAAGCTTGAATCCCTTTGCACCAACAGCCTTTGCCATTTCTATTGCTTTATCTGAAACGAGCTTTTCCTGAAGGTCAACAAAGATTGTGTGCTGGTGACCGGTAATCATGATGTTTATATAATCTGGATCTATTACATTCATTCCAACTGGAGCCATGCGAATCTCAGGCTGTCCAAGAAGTACATCGTTCAAAAGGTTTGTAAGTGTAAGACCGTAAATACCTGTTGAAATTCCAAGCTTCAAGCAGTCAAGGAGCATATTAACAGGATCTGAATTAAGATTTGTTGAGCACTTTACCACGCTCTTAAAAACCTCAGACTTAGCACCGCCTGGCATAATTCCAAGCTTTTTCCAAAGCTCTACTCTAGGCTCATATCCTACCTTCTCAACTAGCTCAGCTTGTACATATTCTGGCTTGTACAAATCAGTAAGTACGGCATTTGCAACAGCTTCTGCCTTTTTATACTGATCTTCTTCGCTAATTCTAAAGATTTCTGCGAGATGATTGAGTGATTCAGCTCCTTTAAGCTCTCCATGTGCTCTTGCTGTATCTCTTAGATTTCTTGCAGTATTTTCAACTACATGAATGTAGCAACCGCTTCCAGCACCAACCGCACGGAGAAAATTTCTGACTACTATAGTGTCAGCATTAGCACCGCATATTCCCTTTGGCGACTCTGGTGTTATCCTGCATGGACCATTAGAACAAAGTCTGCAGCATACGCCCTGAAGTCCGAATCCGCACTTTGTATCCTGCGTTTCAACTCTGTGATGAGAAGTTTCCATAGGTAGTGAACGAATGAATCCTTCGAGCTTTTTGTCTGCACTTTTGCAAGTGTTACAACCATAGCATTGTTCCATTTTTTTCAACCCTCCTTAATCATCATCATTAAATATACTTTACTAATTAGGTATAGTTAATGATTAAAAAAAATAAAAATTTAAAATTATTAAAACATTACATCATAGATCTAATTATTAAGAATATCGGCAATTGACCTGCTATTTAGGTTCTTAAAGAGATCATCCTGAATTCTTGCAAATTCAGCATGGACCATGCAGGGTGTGTTCACTTCATTATTTGGGCAGTGTGAGTTACCTCTTAGACATTCACTAACATATGAATTAGGCTCCATTATCCTATAAATGTCATAAAGTGTAATCTCACTCAAAGGTCTTACAAGCTTATATCCTCCGTTGCTTCCTCTAACTCCTATTATGAGCCCACCTTTCTCAAGCTTTCTCGACACCTTATAAGCAATCGCTTCTGAGATGTATTCATTCTTAACGATACTGCTTATACTCTTTGGCTGATCTGTTGATAAGTTCCTTATAACCCTTATTGCATAATCTGTTTCTCTGTTAAAAAGCATTTATCCTCTATCTCAATAATTTATTATACCTTCTTTTCAAATGCAGATTAACATATTGTACCAGCTTAGTCAAGAAAAAAGAGCCGAATTTTTTTCGGCTCTTTTCGTATAAATTTCTCGTATCTTTTGTAGCTAATTCATCTAATGATTCGTATCAGATTATTCGATAATCTCTGTTACTACTCCTGATCCTACTGTTCTTCCTCCCTCTCTTATAGCAAATCTTAGTCCTTCTTCTATTGCTATTGGAGTTATCAGTCTGATGTCCATTACTACATTATCTCCTGGCATGCACATCTCTGTTCCTTCTGGTAACTTTAGATCTCCTGTTACATCTGTTGTTCTGAAGTAGAACTGTGGTCTATATCCATTGAAGAATGGTGTGTGTCTTCCGCCTTCTTCCTTCTTTAGTACATATACCTGTCCCTTGAACTTTGTATGTGGCTGGATTGTTCCCTTTGCTGCAAGTACCTGTCCTCTTTCGATCTCATCTCTCTGCACTCCTCTTAGTAGTGCTCCGATGTTATCTCCTGTCTCTGCCTTGTCCAATGTCTTCTTGAACATCTCTACTCCGGTTACTACTACCTTCCTCTTTTCTTCTGTGAGTCCGACTAGTTCTACCTCTTCGCCTACTTCGAGTGTTCCTCTCTCTACTCTTCCTGTTGCTACTGTTCCTCTTCCTGTTATTGAGAATACATCCTCTACTGGCATTAGGAATGGCTTGTCATTATCTCTTTCTGGCTCTGGTATGTATGAGTCTACTGCTTCCATTAGCTCTACTACCTTGTCTCCCCACTCGCCTGCTGGATCTTCTAGTGCCTTTAGGGCTGATCCTCTGATGATTGGTGTGTCATCTCCTGGGAACTCGTACTCATCTAGTAGCTCTCTTACTTCCATCTCTACTAGGTCGAGTAGCTCCTCGTCATCTACCATGTCGCACTTATTTAGGAATACGATTATATATGGTACTCCTACCTGTCTTGATAAGAGAATGTGCTCTCTTGTCTGTGGCATTGGTCCATCTGTTGCTGCACATACTAGGATTGCTCCGTCCATCTGTGCTGCTCCTGTTATCATGTTCTTTACATAGTCTGCGTGTCCTGGGCAGTCTACATGTGCATAGTGTCTATTTGGTGTTTCATACTCTACATGGGATGATGAAATCGTGATTCCTCTTGCCTTCTCTTCTGGTGCCTTGTCTATCTGGTCGAAGGCTACATCTGCTCCCATTCCATATCTATTGTGTAGTACCTTTGTGATTGCCGCTGTTAGCGTTGTCTTTCCGTGGTCTACATGTCCTATTGTACCGATATTAATATGCGGTTTGGTCCTTTCAAATTTCTCCTTTGCCATTTTTTCCCTCCTAGATTATATTTATTTTGCAATTTTCTCTTGAATGCTTTCAGGCATCTTGTCAAAATGATCCATCTGCATAACATATGTTCCTCTACCCTGTGTCTTAGAACGCAGGTCTGTCGCATATCCGAACATCTCTGAAAGAGGAACAAGTCCTCTGACATTTACAACTCCATTGTTCATGTCAGTTCCCTCAATCTTACCTCTCCTTGAGCTTATATCTCCTATAATATCACCCATGTGATTTTCAGGAACGGTTACCTCAACCTTGAATATAGGTTCAAGAAGGACTGGATTTGCCTTGAGAACTGCTTCTCTAAATGCCATCGATGCAGCAATCTTAAATGCCATATCAGATGAGTCAACTTCGTGATATGAACCGTCATATAGTTCAACGCCCACATCTACTACTTGATAGCCTGCAACAGGTCCTGTCTGCATTGCCTCAATGATACCTTCCTGAATTTTTGGAATGTATTCCTTAGGAATAGCACCACCTGTGATTGAATCCTTAAATTCAAATCCGGAACCTGCCTCCGTTGGATATACCTTAATCTTAACATGACCATACTGACCATGACCACCGGACTGCTTTGCATACTTATGATCTACATCAACGCCCTTGGTAATCGTTTCTTTGTATGATACCTGTGGTTTTCCAACATTTGCTTCAACCTTAAATTCTCTTAGAAGTCTATCAACGATAATCTCGAGGTGTAGCTCTCCCATTCCTGCAATTATCGTCTGCCCTGTATCTCTATTTGTATAAGTCTTAAAAGTAGGGTCCTCTTCTGCGAGCTTATTTAAGGCTATTCCCATCTTTTCCTGTCCTGCCTTGGTCTTAGGCTCTATAGCAATTTCTATTACAGGATCTGGGAAATCCATTGATTCAAGGATAATTGGATTATCCTCATCACAGAGCGTATCTCCTGTTGTAGTTGTCTTTAATCCTACAGCTGCCGCTATGTCACCAGAGTACACCTTGTCTATTTCCTGTCTATGGTTAGCGTGCATTTGTAAAATTCTTCCAATCCTCTCCCTCTTGCCCTTTGTCGCATTGTACACATATGAGCCTGTGGTTAGAACTCCGGAATATACTCTAAAGAATGCGAGCTTTCCTACATATGGATCTGCAACAATCTTGAATGCAAGTGCTGAGAATGGCTCCTTGTCCGATGCCTTTCTTTCGTCAGGTTCTTCGGTATCAGGAGTTACTCCGCTAATAGCAGGTATGTCTAGTGGTGAAGGCATATACTCAACTACACCATCGAGCAACATCTGAACTCCTTTGTTCTTATATGCAGAGCCACAGAACATTGGGAACAGCTCTCCAGCGATTGTAGCCTTTCTAAGAGCTTTCTTTACATCTTCAATTGGAAGCTCTTCTCCCTCTAGATAAAGCATCATAAGATCTTCATCTGTATCTGCAACAGCTTCGAGAAGTTTATCTCTCCAAGCCTCAGCTTCTTCCAACATATCCTCAGGAATTTCTTCTACTTCTATTACCTTGCCGAGATCGTCTTTATAAACCTCAGCCTTCATTTTTAATAAATCTATGATTCCTGTAAACTGATTCTCAGATCCGATTGGAAGCTGCACTGGCACTGGTTTTACCTTGAGCCTATCCTGTATCGTATCGATTACATGGAAAAAATTAGCTCCCAGTACATCCATCTTGTTTACAAAAATTATTCTCGGAACATTGTATCTTTCAGCCTGTCTCCAAACTGTCTCCGACTGTGGCTCAACTCCCTCTTTTGCAGATAGAACCATAACAGCACCGTCTAGTACACGAAGTGACCTCTCAACCTCTACGGTAAAGTCCACATGTCCTGGGGTATCTATTATATTAATTCTATGATCCTTCCACTGTGCTGTAGTTGCAGCCGATGTAATTGTTATTCCACGCTCCTGTTCTTGAGCCATGAAATCCATGGTTGCAGCACCATCGTGAGTTTCACCAATCTTGTGAGTTTTTCCTGTATAAAATAGGATCCTCTCAGTAGTCGTTGTCTTGCCGGCGTCAATATGAGCCATTATTCCGATATTTCTAGTTCTCTCTAATGGAAAACTTCTACCAGCCATTTATAACTCCTTCCGACTACCATCTGAAATGTGCGAATGCCTTGTTTGCTTCAGCCATCTTGTGAGTGTCTTCCTTCTTCTTTACAGAAGCTCCGGAATTATTTGCTGCATCCATAAGCTCTGCTGCAAGTCTTTCTGACATCGTCCTCTCGCCTCTTAGTCTTGTATACTTAGTAAGCCATCTAAGTGCTAGAGTCTGTCTTCTCTCCGGTCTAACTTCAATTGGCACTTGGTAATTCGCACCACCAATTCTTCTTGCTTTAACTTCTAAAATAGGCATGATGTTGTTCATCGCCTCTTCAAATACTTCCATTGCCTCCTTGCCTGTCTTTTCTTTGATTGTATCAAAGGCATCATAGACAATTCCTTGGGCAATTCCTTTCTTACCATCAAGCATGATGCTGTTGATAAGCTTGGCAACTGTTACACTGCCGTATAACGGATCTGGAAGTACTTCTCTCTTTGGTATATTACCTTTTCTTGGCACTTCTCTTCCCTCCTTGTGCTTCTGGGGTACTCGAACGGTTTCTAACACCGTACGCGGGCCTTAATATATCTATATTAAGGGCATTTACCCGAAATTACTTCTTCTTTGGTCTCTTTGCTCCATATTTGGATCTAGCTTGACCACGATCCGATACTCCTGCAGCATCGAGTACTCCTCTTACAATATGGTATCTTACACCAGGAAGGTCTTTAACTCTTCCACCTCTTACAAGAACAACGCTGTGCTCCTGAAGATTGTGTCCAACACCAGGTATGTAAGCTGATACTTCAATACCATTAGTCAAACGAACCCTTGCTACCTTACGCAAAGCTGAATTAGGCTTCTTTGGTGTTACAGTCTTTACTGCCACGCAAACGCCTCTCTTCTGTGGTGAATTAACTGTAGTCTGAACCCTTCTCAATGTGTTTGTATTCTTGCTGAGTGCAGGTGAAGTAGACTTATGTGTTAATCTTGTTCTGCTCTGACGCACCAGTTGGTTAATTGTAGGCATTATTTTCCTCCTTTCTCATTTAATATATATTTCAAGCACCCCAAGACATTGCCTCGGGGTGGCCCGAACGATTAATTATATCAGTCCCTCGCCAGCAATGTCAATCTCATTTGCATTATTAGGTGCTGATTCCACTGCTGCCCTAGGTGCCAACTCCGGATATGCTTCTTCTCCATTCTGATTATCTTCAGAACCTAGCGGAGCATTCATATATTTCTCATACTCACCGTAGTCGACACTGATATTTCTATAGGTTTTCATACCCGTTCCTGCAGGTATGAGTTTGCCAATCATTACATTCTCTTTGAGTCCGATTAGATGATCTGTCTTTCCTTTTATTGCGGCGTCAGTGAGCACCCTTGTCGTCTCTTGGAATGATGCCGCTGAGAGGAATGAGCTTGTTGCAAGTGCAGCCTTTGTAATTCCAAGTAGAACTCTGCTATAAGTCGCAGGCTCAAGTCCCTTGCTACTTGCTTCCTCATTAGCCTTATCGATCTCAAATTTGCTATAAGTGCTTCCAGGAAGAAGTCCAGTATCTCCTGATGTGATGATCTTATACTTTGAAAGCATACGGCTTATTATCATTTCAATATGCTTATCATTGATGTCTACACCCTGCTGTTTATATACTTTCTGAACTTCGCTTAGAAGATATTGATATACGCCATCAACTCCGAGTGTCCTCATTATATCTTGCGGATTTAGAGGTCCCGGTGTCAAATTCCTGCCCGCATACACCTTGTCTCCGACCTTTTTATTGAAGAGCTTTGAATTATCATAGCTAATCTTGTATTCTTCGATTTTTCCATCCCCTTCATCTACGAACACATAGGTCCTATTATCTTCTCTATGCTCAATGCTTTGAATTACACCATCGTGTTCAACAATATCAGCAAGTCCCTTAGGATTTCTTGATTCAAACAATTCCTCTACCCTTGGAAGACCTGATGTTATATCATTTCCAGCTACTCCTCCGGTGTGGAAAGTTCTCATTGTTAGCTGAGTTCCCGGTTCTCCGATCGATTGTGCTGCGATAATTCCTACTGCCTCTCCAGGTAAAACCTTAGTTCCCGTCGCCAGATTTCTACCATAGCACTTAGCACACACGCCACGCTTGCTATTACAAGTCATGACAGACCTTATCATAACAGTCTTAATACCCACTTCTTCGATTTCGTCGGCAATATCGTCTGTTATCTCCTCGTCTTTAGCACATAGAAGCTTACCAGTTTTTGGATTTATTACATCTTCAGCTGCAAATCTACCCTTTATTCTTTCTGATAAGTGCTCAATTATGCTTTCATTTCCAACTTCTGCTGAATCTGTGTCAAGAAGTGCAGAAATTGCTATTCCCTGATCAGTTCCGCAGTCGTCTTCAGTGACTATTACGCTGTGTGATACATCGACAAGACGCCTTGTCAAATAACCTGAGTCAGCTGTTCTAAGTGCTGTATCAGCTAGACCTTTACGAGCACCATTTGCAGATATGAAATATTCCAAAATCGAAAGACCTTCTCTAAAGTTAGCCTTAACAGGTACCTCAACGACATGACCTGTAGCATTCGCCATAAGTCCACGCATTCCGCCTATCTGACTAATCTGCCTTTCGTTACCTCTAGCTCCTGATTTCGCCATGATGTTAAGATTGTTCATAGAGTCAAGGGATTTCATAAGTGCTGTTGAAACTCTAGCTGTCGCACTCTCCCATGTCTTCTGTACAAGGGTTTTTCTCTTTTCATCTGTCAGAGTTCCCTTTGCATATTCATGCTCTATCTCATCTACTCTCTTATCTGCCTCTTCTACGATCGTATATTTTTCTTCTGGAACAACCATGTCCGAAACGCTGATTGTAACCGCAGCAAGTGTGGAATACTTATATCCCATGCTCTTTACATAGTCCAGTATTAGCACTGTCTTTGTATTGCCATGCTTTTTAAAGCAAGCTCCTATTATCTGCTCAAGCTGTTTTTTGCCACAGAGGAAATCAATTTCAAGACCATATGGATCTTTCTTTCTATTGACAAATCCCATGTCCTGAGGAAGCCCTTGGTTGAAAATAAATCTACCAACTGTAGACTCTACTCGATGTCCTTCTGTGTCATTTTCGTCTATGAACTTTCTGACTTTAACCTTTGCATGGATACCTACCACGCCATTCTGATATGCCATCATCATCTCATCGAAGTCAGCGAAGCACTTGCCATCTCCCTTTTCATCAGGTCTATTTCTCTCTTCACTTCCTGGGTGAGTTAGGTAGTATGTTCCAAGTATCATATCCTGAGTTGGAATTGTAATAGGCGAACCGTCCTTAGGTGCCAAAATATTATTCACAGACAGCATTAGGAACCTTGCCTCCGCCTGTGCTTCTACCGATAGCGGTACATGTACAGCCATCTGGTCTCCGTCGAAATCGGCGTTGAAGGCTGTACATACTAGAGGGTGAAGCTTGATAGCTTTGCCCTCTACAAGCACAGGCTCAAATGCCTGTATTCCAAGCCTATGAAGGGTTGGTGCTCTGTTGAGAAGAACCGGATGGTCCTTTATTACATAATCAAGAGCATCCCAAACCTCAGGTGCCATCTTCTCAACCATGTTCTTTGCACTCTTAATATTCTGTGCATGACCTTTTTCAACAAGATCTTTCATGATAAAAGGCTTGAATAACTCAAGTGCCATGGTCTTTGGAAGTCCGCACTGATAGAATTTCAACTCCGGCCCTACGACAATAACCGATCTTCCTGAGTAATCGACACGCTTACCTAGCAGATTCTGACGGAATCTACCCTGCTTTCCCTTAAGCATATCTGAAAGAGATTTTAGCTGTCTTCCAGCTGCTCCTGTTACCGCTCTACCTCTTCTACCATTGTCTATAAGCGAATCGACCGATTCCTGAAGCATTCTCTTTTCATTCCTAACGATTATGTCAGGAGCTCCAAGCTCTATAAGCTTCTTTAATCTATTATTTCTGTTGATAACTCTCCTATACAAGTCGTTCAAATCAGAAGTTGCAAATCTACCGCCATCGAGCTGAACCATAGGTCTTAAATCAGGTGGTATAACAGGAATTACATCGAGTATCATATACTCAGGCTTGTTCCCGCTCTGTCTTAAAGCTTCGATTACTTCAAGTCTTTTTACAAGTCTTGCTTTCGTCTGACCCTTTGCCTTTTCAAGTTCTTCTCTAAGCTGAGTTTCGAGTTCATCTGTATCAACATGGGTTAGCAATTCCTTGATTGCCTCTGCACCCATTCCAGCTTTGAAGCTCTTTCCATAAAGCATCTTAGCTTCTATATATTTATTCTCTTCGATTATCTCCTTGTATTTAAAAGGTGTATCTCCAGGGTCTGTGACAACATAAGAAGCAAAATATAGTATTCTTTCAAGATTCTTTGGTGTCATATCAAGCACTAGACCTATTCTCGACGGTATTCCCTTGAAATACCAGATATGAGAGACAGGAGATGCGAGCTTGATGTGCCCCATTCTTTCTCTTCTTACCTTTGCCCTTGTGACCTCTACTCCACATACAGGACATACCATGCCTTTGAAGCGAATTTTATTATACTTTCCGCATGAACATGTCCAGTCCTTTGTAGGTCCAAATATTCTCTCGCAGAAAAGACCGTCACGCTCAGGTTTTAAACTCCTGTAGTTAATGGTTTCAGGCTTAGTTACTTCACCATGTGACCATTCAAGCATTTTCTCTGTAGAAGCTAACTTAATCTGCAGGGATTCAAAATTTCCTAAATCATAATTCACGCTTTTGCTCATTATTTTCCTCCCTTTCAATTAGTCATCAATTGAAGCAAAGTCTGCTTCGTCAATTTCTTCTAAGTCGTCTAAGTCAATAGCTTCATCAGCACCAAATTCATCATCAATATCTATCGATGCCTCAATATCTCTTGCTGCATTAGCTTCAAATTCTGCGGCTGCATCGTCCTCATCTTCCTCATCATCTGAGCCGAAATTTACCGCATCGAGAAGATTCTGAATTCCGCTCTTTGGCATATCGATCTCATCTTCCATCTCTTCCATCTCGGATTTTCTCGCATCATCATTTATCATGCGATCTACGGTCGATATATTCTCATATTCAGAAGTTTCCTTTAACTTAATTTCCTTATTGTCCTGTGACATAACCCTGATGTCAAGTGCAAGGGCTTGAAGCTCTTTGATGAGAACCTTAAATGATTCTGGAATGCCAGGTTCAGGTATATTATTCCCCTTAACAATGGCTTCATATGTGTTAACTCTTCCAACTATATCGTCAGACTTAACTGTTAGAATTTCCTGAAGTGTGTATGCTGCACCATATGCCTCAAGTGCCCATACTTCCATCTCTCCAAATCTCTGTCCACCGAACTGAGCCTTACCTCCTAGAGGTTGCTGGGTTACCAGTGAATAAGGACCCGTACTTCTAGCATGAATCTTATCATCTACAAGATGGTGAAGTTTCAGCATATACATATATCCAACCGTTACTTCATTGTGGAAATATTCTCCTGTACGGCCATCTCTAAGCCTTAGTTTTCCTGTCTTAGGATAACCGCAGTCCTCAAGAAGATCCATTACATCGTTTTCATTAGCTCCGTCGAATACCGGAGTTGAGATATACCAACCCTTTGTTTTAGCAGCAAGTCCTAGGTGCACTTCGAGTACCTGTCCTACATTCATTCTTGACGGAATACCGAGTGGGTTAAGCATTACCTGTAATGGCTCTCCATCTTCCTTAAATGGCATATCCTCCTCAGGTAAAATTCTTGATATTACACCCTTATTACCATGTCTACCAGACATCTTATCTCCGACAGTTATCTTACGCTTAGTAGCAATATATACTCTTACTACCTTTTCAACACCTGGTGGAAGCTCAGAATCTCCGCCTTTCTTATCGAATACCTGCCTTGCAACTACAATTCCCTCTTCACCATGTGGAACTCTAAGCGAGGTATCTCTAACCTCTCTAGCCTTATCTCCGAAGATAGCACGGAGAATCCTAATCTCTGCTGAAGGGTCTGTATCGCTCTTAGGTGTCAGCTTTCCGACAAGAATATCTGTGGACTTAACCTCTGCTCCTACTCTTACTATGCCGTCCTCATCAAGCTCTTTTAATGCTTCTTCGCTTACATTAGGAATATCCCTTGTTATAGTTTCTTTTCCAAGTTTTGTATCTCTAGCGTCGCACTCATATTTTTCTATATGTAAAGATGTCAAAACATCATCCATTACAAGTCTTTCATTTAGAATAATGGCGTCTTCGTAATTGTATCCTTCCCATGTCATAAATCCGATGAGCAGGTTTTTACCGAGAGAGATTTCTCCGAGGTCTGTTGACGGGCCATCAGCAATTACCTCTTTCGCCTCGATGTGCTCTCCCTCCGAGACGATAGGTCTTTGGTTGATGCAGGTGCCTTGATTTGACCTTTGGAATTTAAGCATCTTGTATTCATCAACAATTCCATCCTCATCTCTTTCTATCTTTATATTCTTGGCATCTACATATTTTACAACGCCTGAGTGTTTTGCAAGAACAACTGCACCTGAGTCGCAGGCTGCCCTATACTCGATACCTGTTCCAACATAAGGAGCTTCTGTTATGAGAAGCGGAACTGCCTGCCTCTGCATATTAGAACCCATGAGTGCACGGTTAGCATCGTCATTTTCGAGGAAAGGAATCATCGCTGTAGCTACCGATACAACCTGCTTAGGGCTGACATCTCTGTAATCAACCTTATCACGGCTAACCATGGTTATCTCTCCATGGATTCCTCTTACTCCGACTTTATTATTTAGGAAACGACCCTCAGAATCAAGAGGCTCATTAGCTTGAGCAACTATCATCAGTTCTTCATCATCTGCAGATAGATAATCAACCTGTTCTGTTACAATTCCTGTTTCCTTGTCAACCTTTCTATAAGGCGTTTCAATAAAACCATAGTTATTTATAATTCCATATGTTGTCAACGAGCCTATAAGACCGATGTTAGGACCTTCAGGTGTTTCAACAGGGCACATTCTTCCATAGTGAGAATAGTGAATATCTCTTACCTCAAATCCTGCCCTTTCTCTTGAAAGACCGCCCGGTCCAAGTGCAGACAATCTTCTCTTATGCGTTAATTCTGCAAGTGGATTATTCTGATCCATGAACTGCGATAACTGTGAACTTCCGAAAAATTCTCTCACGGCTGCAGTTACCGGCTTGATGTTTATAAGCTGCTGAGGAGTTGCACTGTCTGTTGTCATCCTCTCTCTTACTGACCTTTCCATTCTTGCAAATCCAATTCTGAACTGGTTCTGGAGAAGCTCTCCAACAGTCCTGAGTCTACGATTTCCAAGGTGGTCGATGTCATCAACCTCTCCAAGTCCAAAGTTTAAGTTGAGAAGATAGCTGACTGATGCAATTATGTCCTCAAGTATAATGCTCTTTGGAGAAAGCTCATCTCTACGCTTAGCAAAGGCTACCTTGATTTCTTCTTCGTTTTCAGAATTATCAAGTATATCCTTAAGCACAGGATAAAAAACCTTCTCAGAGAGCTTGTATGGAGTTAAATCGAAATCCACATACTTCGATGGGTCAACGAAATTGTTTCCTATTACCTTTGTTGTATCATTTTCGTTGTCATCTTTTTTTCCATTTACAAATACATAAACGACTCCTGCGTCCTCAATGGTCATAGCCGTCTTTCTGTCAATTTTCTGTCCTTCTTCAACTATAATCTCACCCGTATTAGGATCGAGGACATCTTCTGCAGCTATTGCATTTATAAGTCTATTATGTATTCCGAGCTTTTTATTATATTTATATCTTCCTACCTTTGCCAAATCATATCTCTTAGGGTCAAACAACAGAGAATTGAGCATAGACCTTGCATTATCAACAGATGGAAGTTCTCCCGGTCTAAGCCTTCTATAAATCTCCTGAACTCCTGCATCGCTATCTGTCGTCGTGTCTTTTTCAAAGGTCGTCATAAGCCTCTGGTCCGCACCGAACATTTCTATTATGTCCTTATTCGTGCTAAAACCTAGAGCTCTTAGAAAAGCAGTTATAGGAAGCTTTCTAGTCCTATCAACTCTTACATTGATTACTCCGGAAGCATCTGTTTCATACTCTAGCCATGCACCCCTGCTTGGGATTATCTGTGATGAGAAAAGGTCATTATTCGATTTATCCTTTGTAACATCATAATATGGTCCCGGAGAGCGAACAAGCTGAGTGACTACAGCTCTTTCTGCTCCGTTGTAAATAAATGTTCCCTGCTCTGTCATCAATGGGAAGTCTCCCATGAATACGGGTTCCTGAAGCTGAACATTCGTATCATTTTTTATGAGATTTGCGTATACTGTAAGGGAGGTCGCATATGTTGCATCTCTTTCCTTGCACTCTTCCTGAGTATACTTAGGCTTATCTGCAAATGAATATTTTACAAATTCAAGGGACATCGTATTTGTAGCATCTTTGATTGGAGATACATCGTCAAGTACCTCTTGAAGTCCCTCTTCCATAAACCATTTATATGATTTGGTCTGTATGTCTATAAGGTTCGGCATCTCGCATACTTCATCGAGCTTGCCATAAGACATTCTTTCTTTTCTACCTACTTTAATTGGTTTTGGCATCTTGTCTCCTTATATCATAAATCTTATTTCTTAATGTAAAAACTTATCATCTATTAACAATCTTTTAATTGTCTTTATTTTTATATTTTTGTATTGCTTTGTCTATCTTGTCTTTCTTTATGCACTTTACACTTTTTTCAATATTCTATATTTCATATTTAATTTTATGCTTAGGTTCTATCATATCTATCATAGTACTATTTGCCGGATATTGTTTTCACCCTGAAAAAACTGCAAAATGCGTATAGCAGAAAATTGGGCCCGCTTAAAAGAGCCCAATTTTCTGATGACTCACATTTATATTATTGAAGCTCAGCAACTGCTCCAACCGCTTCGAGAGCTTCCTTAAGCTTCTTAGCTTCTTCAGCCTCAACATTTTCCTTAACTACGCTAGGTGCTCCGTCAACAAGAGCCTTTGCTTCTTTAAGACCAAGACCTGTAGCTTCTCTTACAGCCTTGATAACCTTAATCTTTTCTCCGCCGATTTCCTTGAGAAGTACATTGTATTCGCTCTTCTCTTCTGAACCGCCTTCAGCAGCTCCTGCAGGTGCTGCAACTACAGCTGCTGCTGCAGATACTCCAAATTCTTCTTCGCAAGCTTTTACAAGCTCGTTTAGCTCAGTTAGGGACATAGCCTTTAGGGCTTCAATTATCTTATCTTTATCCATTTCTATCTCCTTTTATTATTTTTATTTATTAGTAGTTTTGTGATTAATCATTTGCTACAGCTTCTGATTCAGGCATATTGTCGGCAATAGCCTTGAATGTTCTGACAACCTTTGAAATAGGTGCCTGTACGCTTCCAAGGAAGCGTGCAATGAGTTCTTCTCTTGATGGAATATCAGCAAGAGCTTCTACTCCAGCCTTATCATAGACCTTACCTTCAACAAATCCGCCCTTGAACTCCATTTTCTCAAAGTCCTTTATAGCTTTTTTGATGATTCTTGGTCCTGCCGTCGCATCATCTTCGCTTAGAGCAAATGCACTTGAACCCTTTAGGACATCTACAAGTCCTTCATATTCAGTCCCTTCGATAGCTCTCTTTACAAGCGAATTTTTGTAAACTTTGAACTTAACATCTGATTCTCTAAGCTGTTTACGAAGTTCATCAGCCTGAGATACTGTGATGCCAAGATAGTCTACGGCAACAATTGACACAGACTTGTCAAAATTAGCTCTGATTTCGTCTATGACAGCCTGTTTTGCTTTCTTTGCTTCTACAGACATATATTCTCCTTTCTTGGATTTTTAATCCATTATCTTCGTTCTTTCTCCACAAGATGGAGTAGGTACAAAAACCTCGCTAAGGACAGCGAGGTATTATATATTGTACCTCGGCGGGATATTAAGCTAATGCACCCGCTGTCTTAGGTTAGTATTCATATTCTTTAATTATTTGATTTTTTCAAATCGTCTAAGCTTATTTGATCTTCTATTCTATACGAATGATGCAACATTCAGCTTAACTCCAGGTCCCATTGTAGAAGCCATTGTTACACTTCTAAAATATTGTCCCTTTGCAGCTGCTGGCTTAGCTTTAGCGATTGCTGAGATGATTGTATTGATGTTCTCAACAAGCTTTGCTTCTTCAAATGAGCTTTTTCCAACTGTTACATGAATGATGTTTGCTTTATCGAGTCTGTACTCAACCTTTCCTGCTTTAACTTCCTCAATGGCTTTTGCAACATCCATTGTAACCGTTCCTGCCTTAGGGTTAGGCATGAGTCCCTTAGGTCCGAGAACTCTACCAAGTCTACCAACAACGCCCATCATATCTGGTGTTGCTATTACTGAGTCGAACTCAAACCAATTCTCTTTCTGAATCTTCTCTGCCATGTCCTCAGCCCCAACATAGTCCGCACCTGCCTCAGATGCTTCATCTGCCTTAGGCCCCTTTGCAAATACGAGGACTTTCTTTGTCTTTCCTGTTCCATGTGGAAGAACGATAGCTCCTCTAACCTGCTGGTCTGCGTGTCTTCCGTCAACGCCCAGTCTTATGTGAAGTTCAACGCTTTCATCAAATTTTGCACCGGACATCTCTTTTACTTTCTTTACGGCTTCTGTGATGTCATATGCTTCAGACTTTTCACGCTTTTCTGCCGCAAGATTATACCTTTTGCTTCTTTTCATTAATATCCTCCTTGTGGTTCAACCGGCATATGCCTCCCACCAGATTATTCTTCTACAGTAATTCCCATGCTTCTTGCTGTACCCTTTATAAGGTTCATAGCTGACTCAATTGATGCTGCGTTTAAATCAGGCATCTTTGTCTTTGCAATCTCTTCAACCTGTGCAAGTGTTATCGATGCAACCTTGTTCTTGTTAGGTTCACCGGAAGCCTTGTCTATGCCTGCCGCTTTCTTAATAAGAACCGGTGCAGGTGGCGTCTTGCATATGAATGAAAATGATCTGTCAGCATAAACAGTTATGACTACCGGAATTGTAAGTCCACTCTGATCTGAAGTCTTTGCATTGAACTGCTTGCAAAAATCCATGATGTTCACACCGTGCTGACCAAGTGCAGGACCTACAGGTGGTGCAGGTGTTGCTGCTCCAGCAGGAATCTGTAGCTTGATATATCCTTCAATCTTTTTCGCCATACAAATTCTCTCCTTTCTATATTATTTTGTTCACCTGTGGAAATTCTAACTCCACCGGTGTATCTCTCCCGAACATCGAAACCTTTGCCTTAACAATTTGCTTCTCGGGATTGATTTCTTCAACAATGCCTACTTGACCTTCAAATGGCCCGCCTATAATCCTTATAGCGTCGCCAATCTCTACATCAATATCTATACGCATTTTCTCTACTCCCATTCTTACCACTTCTTCTTTTGTAAGTGGGATAGGGTTAGAACCGTGACCGACAAAACCTGTAACGCCTTCAGTATTTCTGACGAGGTACCAAGTTTCGTTATTCACTATCATCTTTATTACAACATAACCGGGATAGAGCTTTCTCGTCTTAACTTTTTTCTGACCCTCGGAATTAATTTCAATTCTTTCTTCGGTCGGAATGTTTACTTCGAGAATCTGATCTTGCATCCCTCTATATTCAACCATCTTGTCGATGTTGGTCTTAACTTTATTCTCATATCCGGAATAAGTATGAACTACATACCACTTAGGAGTTCCATCACCTCTAAGACCCTCACCCTCAAGTGGTGATAGAGATGCACTTATATCTTTTTCTTTTTCATTTATATCCGTCATTAGTGACCTCCTTCTCACGCGGGATAATAGGGTCAGCGAATTATGATAATGTTATTCCAAGCAGATGTTTTAGTGCTGCGAGGAAGCCCGTATCGATAAGCCAAAAAGCAACTGCAAATATTCCTACTGCAACAAATACTGCAATTGTATCCGTAACGAGTTCATCTCTTGTAGGCCATACAACCTTGCTAAGTTCCTGCTTTACACCCTTAAAGAAATTGAGAAATCCCTTTTTCCCAGATGTAGAAGCATTTTGTGTAGCCTTTCTATTAACTTGTTTCTGCTTTCCCTTAGCAGTATTCCTGTTCTTATTTGCCATTGTTTACTCCAGTATTAAAATTATTTAGTTTCCTTATGAAGAGTTTCCTTGCCACAGAATTTGCAATATTTCATTAGTTCAATTCTGTCCGGTGTATTCTTCTTATTCTTCATTGTGTTGTAGTTCCTTTGCTTGCATTCAGTACAAGCCAGAGTTACCTTCGTTCTCACGCTTCCGTCCTCCTACTCAAAGTTATCAATTCTTGATTGTTATATCCTGCATATCTTTTGCATATCTTTATTTAACTCAAATCCAGAGCGGTTTACCTACCGCTCTGTATAAATTTCGCTAAAGTTGCCCATATATAATACTCCGAGCCTGTGTCAAAGTCAAGGAATTTTACCAATTAGTTGCAATATCTATTTGTGTTGGATTTCTCGATGCAAATCCTCCGGTGTCAGCGACAATACCGATGCCCATAGATGTTGTAACAAGGGTTCCACGAGGTCTTAAATTGAGATTGGCAGCAACCAATATGAATCTGCCGAGCATCTTAGCTCCATCTTCTCTTATATGGTATGGATAATTTGCTTCGTCATATCCCATGCCCCTCATTATGCTGACAACACTCGACATATCGAGATTATAATAGGTTTCTTTCCCTGATGGGCCCTCTTGTGCACCTCTTGATGCAGAAAGTGGCAAGCCTCTCCAGTTAGGATTGATAATGCTCTTTGCCGCCTTTGCCTTTATCTCCTCTTCCTCTTTCCGCTTAGCTTCCTCAGCTTCTTTTTTATCTATGTATGCTATTCCTACTTCTTTAGCCTGACTTCCAAAATCATTTAACGCCTTTGGTGCCGTCTTAGACATCATCTTATATGCTTTGCTCGCCCTCTTGTATTCCTCAATATTATTGCTTCCGATCTTATGTGCAATGATTAATTCCATCGCAAAAACCAAAATTCCTACTATTATGAATATTAAAATTTGTTTTTTACTAAGCGAGCTCAACCTTAATTTTATAGATTTTAGAATTTTGCCTACCTTTGTTTTGATTATATTTTTAAAATTTGGGCGGGTTCTATTTGAGTGAGTTTTGTTTAATTGCGTTTTATTTAAGTGAGTTTTATTTAGCTTGGCTTTATTTAAATGCGTTTTAAAATTTAACTTTTTTAAAGAAAATCCTTTGCTTTTTATATCCCCTGTTATATCCTCTGCTTTATTTTTTTCGCCAGTATTGGTAGGTTTGCCAGTGTCTCTTGGCTCGCCATCATCTTTACCCTTTATCCTTAATATTTTACACGAAAAATGGCTATGCTTTGACAGCCCACCTTTCGACACAGCATAATCGAAGAATTTGCTCGCATTTAATTGCTTTCTTTTTTCATTTTGCATAAAAATCCTTTACGAGCCTTGCACAAAATCATCTACGCCAGCTTTGGTTTATATAAAATCTCTAATCTTCTCAGCATCGCTTACCCCGTAGCTGTAGAGCTTTTCCATGGCATCACGATCTCTTTTGAGAGTTGTCATTCCCTCAATGTCCTTTGGAGCAAGTATCAATGCCTTGCCATCTTTTTCAAGCTCCTTCACCTGATCCATTTGGAAATTATACAGATCCGCCCTTCTCATAACTCTCTTTGCTACTTCCGGATAATGTCTTTCTAATAATTTTGCAGAGATTTCATCATCTTTGCTATCACGATAATAGTCTCGCGGTCTTGTCAATATAACGACCACCTTGTCACAGCCTGCGTCAAAAGCCTTCTTAAAAGGTATTGGATCGCTGATTCCGCCGTCATAATAACCGTTTCCATCAATGTCGCAGGGACGCTCTATAAGTGGCAAGCATCCTGAAGCCATTATAACCCTGTAGTTATCCTGAGAAATATCATCATTCGTAAAATAAATCGGAGCCCCTGTTTCAACTTCAGTTGCAACGAACAAAGCCCTTTTATCGCTTTTAGCAAAGGTATCATAATCTATCGGATCTTCGCCGTCGCTATTGCTGAGAGTTCCATATATGTAATCATATCCTATGAAGCTTCCATTTTTTATGAGATTTCGGGCTCCCATATACTCATCTCTAAATGTGTATTCCGTATAAAACCTGTAATTTCTGCCCGGTTGATTTGCGATATATGATATTATATTTGCCGCTCCTGCACTAACTCCAACGCAAAAATCAAAATTTATAGCATTGCCCATGCAAAAGTCAAAAACTCCTGCACCATATACATCTCGCAAGCCTCCGCCTACATCTACTACTCCTATCATATATTATCCTGCCTTCTCCTGCGTCTTATCTCATACATCACAATTGCTGCTGCATTTGACGCGTTAAGTGAATTTATCTTGCCCTGCATAGGTATTGATATGGTAAAATCGCATTTTTCTTTTATAAGCCTACTTATTCCCTTGCCCTCGTTTCCGATGACAATTGCAACAGAACCATCTAGGTTATTGCTTTCAAAAAAATTCTCTCCATTCATGTCGCAGGCTGCAATCCATACACCGCTTTCCTTTAATTCATCTATTGTCCTTCCTATGTTTGTGACCCTAGCAATTTTGATATTCTCAATTGCACCAGCTGATGTTTTATAAACCGTAGGAGTAATGCCACAAGACCTATTTTTTGAAATAATAATTCCATCCGCACCGACGCATTCAGAAGTCCTAGCTATCGCACCAAAATTATGAGGGTCCTCAATGCCGTCAAGAATTATAATAAATGGTTCTTCGCCTTTTATTCTAGCTTCTTCTAAGATAGCTTGTACGCTAGAATACTCATACGGCTTCGTTACCGCAAAAACACCTTGGTGATTATCCTTTCCTATTCTTTCATCAATTTCTTCCTTTGAAATTGTATTTACCCTAATTCCTCTCCTGCCTGCCAAAATTCCAATTTCATTAGCTAGGTCACTTCTGCTGCTAGAGATATATACCTCTTTAACCTCTCTGTTGCCCTTTAGTAGCTCAATAACTGGATTTTTGCCAATAACAATTGAGTCATCTTGATATTTTTTTTGCTTATTATTCTTTTTCAAGCCCTGTCTACCTGCTAAGCCATCGCTCTTTCTATGCTCTTTTTATACTCTTTCTTTGTTTTTTATTTATGCCTTTTATATTTTTATTTTATTCTTTTATTTTATCTTTTTATTCTCATAGACAAGGAACTGGTATCTTATCCCATTTTCCTCGTGAATTTCGCTCTTTTCTGTAACTTTAAAGTCCTCATCTTCATCGAGGTTTACCATAAACCTATCAGCATTTAAGTCCTCGTAAATCTTAGTAACATAGCATTTACTGCATTTTTTATAAAATTTCTTGTATATGCTCTCTCCGCCTATAATAAAGATGTCATCTTCCTTAATATTTTTGAGCAAATTATCTAGCTCCTCATCTGTATGAATTATCTCACATCTTTCCGCTGAGAAATTCTCATTTCTGCTCAAAACATAATTTTTCCTATTCGGAAGCCCTCTACCATTAGGCATACTTTCAATAGTCTTTCTTCCCATCACTACCGTCTTACCGGTTGTTTTCTCCTTAAAATATGCTAGGTCGCCGGATATATGGGTGAGCAAATCTCCATCTCTTCCAATTCCCCATTTTTCATCGACTGCAACTATTAAATTCATATTTTCACCCATTCACTCTCATATAGCAATTGGAATATTCTTTATCTGCTTTCCATGCTCATAATTTTCTACAATCAAATCCTCTTTTTTAAAATCGTAAAAATTCTTAATGTCCTTGTTTAGGCTGACCTTTGGTGCCGGATAGCTTGGTCTTCTTATCAGTTCTTTTATAATATCTATATGTCTGTCATAGATGTGTGCATCTGATATAACATGGACAAGCTCGCCCGCCTTAAGTCCGCTAACCTGTGCAAACATCATCAAGAGGAGTGAATATTGAACCACATTCCAGTTGTTTGCCGCAAGAATATCCTGTGAACGCTGGTTTAAAATTCCATTCAGAGTATCCCCTTTTACATTAAATGTCATGCTGTAGGCACAAGGCTCTAAATTCATCTCGCTCAAGTCGTCAAAATTATATATATTTGTCATAATT
This sequence comes from Alterileibacterium massiliense, assembly GCF_900104645.1. Lineage (GTDB taxonomy): Bacteria > Bacillota > Clostridia > Peptostreptococcales > Anaerovoracaceae > Alterileibacterium > Alterileibacterium massiliense. The sequence goes on from NZ_FNWE01000002.1 coordinate 59,140, forward strand.
CTCCTTGAATACCTGTCATTTTCAAGAAGCCATAGCACATTATCTACCTGATCCATCTCGCCTTGCTTGAATTTATATTTTTTCCCAAGCTGGTATCCATACGCCTTTCCTATTGAGCCTGTTTCATCCGCCCAAGAATCCCATATGTGACTTTCTAGGTCTTTTACATTGTTTGATTTTTTCTGCCAAATCCAAAGCAGTTCATCAAAGGCAAGCTTAATTGCCGTAGGTCTTAGCGTAAGTGCAGGAAATTCTTCTTCAAGATTATACCTATTTACGACGCCAAAATTCTTTATCGTATGTGCGGGCGTACCATCTTCCCAGTGCGGTCTAACCTTTTGTCCCTCTGTGCTAAACCCGTTATCTATAATGTCTTGACACATTTTTATAAAAAGTTCATCAGCTTTACTCATATCTACTCTCCATCAATTATATCAACTGCTATCTTAACGATTTCATCTATCCTATCCATCTCACCTTTGAGATAAAGCTCTCCTATGAGTGCTTCAAACCCTGTTGCAAGCTTATATTCCACGGGGTCTGCTCCTCTCGGGTGTGAACTGGTCTTGTGATTTCTCGCTCTTTTAACGAGGCTGAGTTCTTCATCAGATAAAAAATCCTTCATTAGGTTTTTAACCGCCGTCGCCTGTCCTCTCGCAGAAACATACCGCGTTGCCTTGCGGTGAAGATTATTAGCTCTTAGACTTTCTTCTCTATCTATTAGCATCTCCCTTATTTTTAATTCATATACTGCATCTCCGAGATATGCAAGCACGGTCGTATTTGTCGTGTTTGTCGTTTTTATATTATTTGTATCTACTATATCTGCCAATTTTAATCCTCATATATTATCTGCACACCTTGAGGCGTATCCTTGAGTGTTATTCCCATCTCAGCAAGCTCATCTCTTATCTCATCCGCCCTCGCATAATTCTTAGACTTTCTCGCTTCCTGTCTTTCGTCTACAAGCTTCTTAATTTTTTCATCTTCATGAGAACTATCTGACCTATTTTGCATTATTCCTATTATGTCACACAGATTTTGAATTTTCTCCTTTGCCTCTTTAGCATATTCCCTAGAAGCTCCAGCCTTAGAAATTATATTTGCGTGAGAAACCATTTCAAATATAGAAGCTATTGCGTCAGCTGTATTCAAATCATCACTCATCGCATCTTCAAATTTTTGCTCAAGATTTCCGAAGTCTTTTAGGTCATTTTTTTCTGCATCTGTCATCTCATCATCGCCATTTTTAGCAAGAAATTCTAAATTATCTATGGCATTTCTTATCCTGTCATATCCCTGCTTCACGCTATTCATTTCTGTGTCGCTGAAATTGATAGGATTTCTGTAGTGAACAGACAATAAGAAAAATCTTATAAAATCTCCATCAAATTCTTTTCTTATATCCCTTACCGTGAAAAAATTTCCTAATGACTTAGACATTTTTACACCGTCTACGGTAATATATCCGTTGTGCATCCAGTATTTTGCAAAAGGTTCGCCGTTGCAAGCTTCGGATTGAGCAATTTCATTCTCGTGATGCGGGAAAATCAAATCCTGCCCGCCACCATGAATATCTATCGTTGGCCCGAGATGTTTTCTCGACATGGTTGAACATTCTATATGCCAGCCCGGTCTTCCCTTCCCCCAAGGCGAATCCCACGCTATTTCACTCTCTTCCTTTTGTGCTTTCCAAAGTGCGAAATCAAGAGGATCTCTTTTTACTTCACCAATTGCTATACGGCTACCTGATTCCAAATCGTCAACTCTTTGATTAGAAAGCTTTCCATACTCTTTGAATTTTCTCGTAGCGTAGTAAACATCACCATCTGCCTCATAGGCATATCCCTTTGAAATAAGGGTTTTTATAAACTCGATGATGTCCTCGATATGCTCTGACACCTTAGGATGTATGTCCGCAGGAAGAACATTTAATGCCTCGGCATCGTCAAAATATTCTTTTATATATCTGCCAGATAGCTCCGTGGCAGAAACTCCTTCTTCCTTTGCCTTGTTGATTATCTTGTCGTCCACATCTGTAAAATTTTGGACAAATTTAACATCGTAACCAAGGTGGATTAAATATCTTCTAAGCGTGTCAAATACTACAAAGGGTCTCGCGTTACCTATGTGAAAATAATTGTAAACCGTAGGCCCGCAGGCATATATCTTAACTTTTCCATCTTCAAGAGGTGTAAACTCCTCTTTATTCCTAGTAAGCGTGTTGTAAATTTTCATTCTTTTCTCCTATACTTTTGTCAGACTCCTAACAATGCCCCTGCTATGCCCATAACTATCATAACCTTTATCGGGCTGATTTTAAATTTTCCTATCGCTATTATGGTCAGCAAAGCGATTATAATTGCTATCACATCTACCCCGCTTGCCCACGTAGAAATTGAACCTATTATATTTGAGCCGAGTGCCCTTTCCGTCAAAAATGCGGGCTTGCTCATCGTTATCGCAGCGAGAGCGACCATCGCAACCGTTGCAGGCTTTACCTCGTTAATCACACCCATGATATAATCGCTTTTCTTGTGCCTCTCCATTATAATTGCGACAACACATACTATCAAAAATGCCGGAATGGCGACACCTAGCGTCGCAACGATTGAGCCTCCAATCCCCGCTGATAGATAGCCTATATATGTAGCTGCATTTACCGCAACAGGTCCTGGGGTTGTCTGAGAAATTGCAACTATATCTGCGAATTGATATTGATTAATATGCGTAAAAATCTGTATATTCTCATAAATCAAACCTATGATTGCCATTCCTCCGCCAAATCCGAAAGTACCTATTTTGAAAAATGCCCAAAAAAGCTCGAGATATATCATAGGTCATCACCCATCTTCTTAATATTAAGATAAGTCTTTATAACTCCTAATATGATGAGCATCGATATTATAACCATAATGCTGATGTGCATAAATGCCATGAGTATAAATGCCAATACCGCAATATTTGCTGATTCAATATCTTTTATCGCAACCTTTCCTATGGTATAGGTTGCATATGCAACCATGCCTGTTGCAGCAGCTCTAAGCCCGCCCATAGCACCAAGCACATAGGGATTGTCTTTTATAAAATTAAGTCCCATGGCAATAAAAATTATTATAACAAATGATGGCAAAATTACCCCAAAAGTTGCAACAAGGGATCCAAGAAACTTACGCCTCTTAAACCCCACAAAAGTAGCCATATTGATCGCAATGACCCCCGGCAAGCTCTGGCACACCGTTATAATATCGAGCATTTCCTCGTCGTCGAACCATTTCTTGTCTTCTACCATGGCTTGCCTAAGGATAGGAATCATCGCAATTCCGCCTCCTATGGTAAAAAGTCCCATTTTAAAGAATACTAGAAATAGTTCTAACACTTATATACCAAATCTTTCTTTTTCTATCAATTTCTTAGCTGAAGAAATCGCTTCCTCTGCTGTAAGAACAGACATTTCGCTATCTCTCCTCAGCTTATATTCTACTTTTCCCTCACCAGCCATCTTTCCTATCGTTATTCTGATAGGGATTCCAATTAGGTCTGCATCGTTAAATTTAACTCCGGCTCTTTCTTTTCTATCATCTACAAGAACCTCTATATTGTTCTTCATAAGCTCAGACTCTATCCTGTCTGCAAGCTCTTTTTGTGCCTCGTCCTCAGGCTTGATAAGAGTTATGATGACATGATAAGGTGCGACCGAAATTGGCCAGATAATTCCCTTGTCATCGTGACACTGGTCTACTATGGCTTGAAGCGTTCTTGTAATGCCTATTCCATAACATCCCATCCAGTACACATTCTCATTGCCTTTTTCATCTTTATAATATGTCTTTAATGATTCAGAATACTTTGTTCCAAGCTTGAATATCTGTCCTACTTCAATTCCCCTCGTGTGCTTTACAGGCTTGCCACACTTAGGGCATGGTGCTCCTTCTTCTAGAACTTTAACATCGGTCAAAATGTCCGCCTTATAATCTCTGCCATAGCAAACTCCCGTGTAATGATAATCTTCTTCATTAGCACCCGTGCACATATTTACAGTGCCTTCCAGCTCGCTATCAACAACTACCTTGCAATTGTGCAATCCGACCGGACCCGTAAATCCTCCGACGATGCCCGTCGCAGGACCCATGTCATTTTCGTCAGCAAATTCTATAAAATGTTCAGGAATATCTAAGGCGTTTACAAGCTTTACCATGTTAAGTTCTCGATCTCCCCTTATGAATACCGCAACATATTCCGACGGATTGAGTTCTTCATCATAGGTAACAAACATGAGTGCCTTGATAGATTTCTTTTTATCTATACCTAGGTATTCGCACACCTCTTTAATAGTTTTTGTGCTAGGCGTATGAACCTTCTTTAATTCCTGAGGTTCTTCCACTATAGGTTTTTCGTCAACACAAGCCGCTCTTTCGACTGTAGCAGCCATATCGCAGCTCTCACAGTACACGAGCTCGCTTTCACCATTGCTTGATAAGGCAGAGAATTCGTGCGAATTGCTACCTCCTATTGCCCCATTGTCAGCCTCTACAACCCTGAAATTCAGTCCGCATCTTTTAAAAATTCTTTCATATGACTTATATTCTTCTTCATAAGAGGCATCGAGCTCCTCTTTATTTCTATCAAAGGTATAAGCATCTTTCATGAGAAATTCTCTAGACCTCATAAGCCCATATCTTGGGCGAGCTTCATCTCTATATTTGAGCTGAATCTGGTAAAAATTCATCGGAAGCTCTTTATACGACGAAACTTCGTTTTTAACTATATTTGTAATCATCTCTTCGCAGGTCGGTGCTAGGCAAAAATCTCTGTTATTTCTGTCCTGAATTCTCCATAATTCAGGTCCATACGCATACCATCTTCCAGATTCCTGCCATAGCTCTGCCGGCTGAGTTGCAGGCATATGAAGCTCCTCTGCTCCAATCCTGTCCTGCTCATATCTAACAATGTCCTCTATCTTTCTTACGACTTTCCAGCCAAGAGGCATAAAAGTATAGACTCCCGCAGCCTCTTTTCTAATCATATTTGCTCTGATAAGCAATTGGTGACTCTCAAGTTCAGCTTCTTTTGAGGCTTCTCTAAGAGTCCTCAGGTGCATCTTTGATAATTTCATATTGTTAAAATCTCCCCTCTATGGAACATATCGCCATTGCGGCAATTCCCTCTTTTCTTCCTGTAAATCCAAGCCCCTCGGTTGTAGTAGCTTTTACATTCACTGCATTGATGTCAACTTCTAGTGCAGATACAAGGCTTTTTCTCATATCTTCGATATATGGTGCAAGCTTTGGCTTTTCTGCGATTATGGTTAGGTCAACATTTACTATATTTGCTATATCAATTATCTCCATTGTTTCCTTGAGAAGCTCTATGCTTGACGCGTCTTTATATCTTTCATCTGTATCAGGAAAATGCTTGCCAATATCTCCCTTGCTTCCCGCTCCAAGCATTGCATCTATCAAAGCATGGGTTGCTACATCGGCATCAGAGTGTCCATCTAGTCCCATTTCGCTTTGAATCTCTACTCCACATAGTATGAGCCTTCTATCTCTATCAAATTTATGTACATCATATCCTATTCCAACCCTCGTTGTAACAGGTATATCCGTCTCGGTTGTAATTTTAATATTTGAATAACTACCGTCTACTATAGCAATCTCTGTGCCTGAGTATTCAACTATCGAAGCATCATCTGTTCCGCTGTATCCAATCCTTTCTGCAGCCTCATATGCTTGCTTAACAACGCTGAGCTTAAAACTCTGTGGAGTTTGAACATTGAATATCTTCTCTCTATCAATTTGTTCGGTAATTATTATAGGATAATCGATTTCGGAGTTCAAGGATTTAATACGCATAGAATCAATAGCTCTAACGGCTGTGCATACCGCATCTCGCTCTCTTAATCCTGCGATATTCCTCTCTATAATATCATCATTTATATTTGGTCTTGCACCATCGTGAATAAGGATGCGGACATCATCACTTTTTATGCCTTTTTCTGAATACAGGTCTTCTATGAAAATAAGCCCCTTATATACTGAGCTAGACCTCTCATCTCCTCCATGAATTAGAATTATGTCCTTTTCGAACTGCCTCTTAAGTCTTTTTGCAATATCTGTATATGGAGAATCTTCAAGATTAGTCCCCTCAGGCACTGCAACAACAACAATTTCTATTTTGTCGTTGCCGAGAAATGGTATTATAGCTGATTCCAAAACGCTCTTTCCCTTATACATTAGGAGTTGCTTTGGCTTTTTTGTCTTCATTCTCAAGCCTTTTCCTGCGGCAACAACAAGTGCACAATATTTTATTTCTTCCAAGTTTTCCTACCTCCAGAGCACAAATTAGAAATATTAATGGAATAATATTTCTATTTAATATATTGGTTTTTAGAAGGCGAATTCTGTTTAATCTAAATTATCATTTTTAATAAAATCGAGCACAAATTATAAAAAATACTGTTTAGAGCATAAAAATAGCCGAAACTCACATCTGCTTACGCTATATATGGGATTCGACCAATTCATCAGCTTCCGCCATCGTATATCCGCCCGCTAGAACGAGTTCGCTCTCAAGTATCTGCTTTGCAACACCCAAAAGCTTTCTCTCTCCGGTGGAAAGACGCTTTATCCTATCTCGCCGAACAAGATCTCTGACAACTCCTGCAGCGACATGAATATCTCCCGTCTGGAGCTTCTCTTTATTAGCTCGATCTCTCCTATTCCAGTTGGTAGGCATAGGTTCTGATTCAGCTTCAAGCACTTCTAACACCTTGCCAATATCCGCCGATTCGATTATTCGCCTAACGCCTACTATCTCGGAATTTTCTACAGGAACCATGACCTTTAAATCGCTGTGAGAAAGCTCCACATGATAATACTTATGAAGCTCTTCACCTGCTTTTTCTTCGCTAATATCTACAATGACGCCTGCTCCCTGCATAGGATATGCAATTTTATCTCCTATTTTAAACATTACGCATCGACTTTCTTTGCTAAACATGAATTTTCTGCACAATCTTACGGCTTTCATTATACATGAAATATAAAATATTTTCAAATTCAAAATTTTGTATTATATAATTTAATTCTCTATATGTCAATCATTATTTAGGATATACCTATGATTTTGAAATTTTATATGTTTTACAGGTTTTTTTAACTATGATATAATCTGTCTAACAAATTGAAAGGGGATTAGCAATGAAACAACTTCTTGTAGTAGATGACGAAGCGAAGATAAGAGAGGTTATTAAAGAATATGCCGAATTTAGCGGTTACGAGGTGACCGAAGCGGGAGATGGAATGAGTGCAATAGGATTATGTAAATTAAATGATTATGACCTTATAATCATGGATGTCATGATGCCTAAGCTCGACGGTTTTAGCTCTGTAAAAGAAATAAAAAAGATTAAAGACATTCCTGTAATCATGCTATCTGCACGAGGCGAGGAATATGACAAGCTCTTCGGATTTGAGCTTGGAATTGATGATTATGTTGTAAAACCTTTCAGCCCTAAGGAGCTTATGGCTAGGGTAAATGCAGTTCTTAATAGAAAAAATGGTTCTGACCAGATGTCTGCTTCAATTGCATCATTCGACGGACTCGAAGTCAATTTCGCCGCTAGAACTGTCACGGTTGATGGTCAAAAAGTCAACCTTACCCCAAAGGAATATGACCTATTATTCTACCTTATAAAGAATAAAAATATCGCATTATCTCGTGATAAATTACTTTCTGACATCTGGGGATATGATTTCTTTGGTGATGATAGGACGATAGACACTCACATCAAAAATCTTCGTAATAATCTCGGAGCATATAGGAAATTTATTGTCACTTTGAGGGGCGTAGGATATAAATTCGAATATGAAGACAAAGAAAAGTAGATTCGATTTCAGCAGCATACGAACGGTATCGCTGCTTTATTTTGTTATTTTTGCAGTTCTCTTGCTACTCTTGGTGTGGTTTCTTCAAAATTTTTTAATCAATAACTACTACGAGGAGATGAGAATTTCTGAAATCAGAACCTCTGCAAAGATGCTTGAAAATAAGTATCATTTTAACCGCAAGGCTTTTAACGATGCTGCCGTTGATGTGTCAAAAAATAGCGGTGTTTATATACTTGTAAGCTCATCTGACGGTACCATTTCATATAATTATGGTGCGGGTGTTCAGCCCGTATCACTCGGATATGACTACGAAATATCTGAAGCTAATACAAATCTAAGAAATAGCAATCTAAATAGCGTGTCTATAACTACAAAGGAAGATGACTCTGACCTTTATACCTTGGTATATGCTAGTTATCTAAATCCTGATTCAAAGGACGAGATACTGTATCTGGTAGCACCTCTTTATCCCGTCCGTTCAACGGTGCAAATCCTTAGATCGCAATTTCACCTTATAACGCTATTTTCACTTATTGTTGCTGTCGTCCTTGCACTATATCTATCACGCAGGTTATCTGGGCCGATCGACAATATCACAAAGTCTGCCGTTGAGCTTAGCAAAGGGAATTTTAATGTTAAATTTAACGGCGGTATGTTCACAGAGACAAACGAACTTGCAAGAACCTTAAATACGGCTTCTTATGAGATGCAACGCTCTGATTCATACCAAAGGGATTTGATTGCAAATGTAACTCACGATTTAAAAACCCCTCTGACAATGATTAAGTCATATGCCGAGATGATAAATGATATTTCTGGTGATAATCCGAAAAAGCGTAAAGAACACCTCAGGGTAATCATCTCCGAAGCTGATCGCCTCAATAAATTGGTAAGTGATATGCTCGCTATGTCACGACTTCAGTCCGGCAATATTATTCTAGACAAGACAAAGTTCAACATAGTTGAAGCTGCTGAAGAAGTATTTGAAACTTATAAATATTTAAGCGAGCAAGATGGATATACCATTAAATTCAATAAGCCAAAGGCAACATATGTCTACGGCGACCTCGACAAGATAAAACAGGTCATGATTAATTTTATATCAAATGCAATTAAGTATTCGGAGGACAATAAAAATATTGAGATTAATTTGAAAAAGGCTTTTTCCGGAAAAACTATAAGGTTCAGCGTTCTCGACCACGGCGTTGGAATCCCTGCCGACGAATTAAGTCATGTATGGGACAGATATTATAGGACGAGTGCAAATCACAAGCAGTCTGTAGATGGGAACGGTCTCGGTCTTTCAATCGTCAAGGGCATATTATCGCTTCATAATGCGAATTACGGAGTAACTAGTAAAGAGGGCGTTGGCAGTGAGTTTTGGTTTGAGATGGATGTAGTAAAAAAATAGACTGGTAAAATCCAACACAAACTGTTCAAAAATTTATCATATAAATAATTCAATATAAGCTTATTGATTTTGTACAATGTAATTAATATAATTAACGATTAAAAAACTTCTTTCTTTATTTTTATATATACTAAATATTTCATATTATTTATAATTATAAAGTTTAAAGCTTAATAAATATATCTATATGCGGTGCGTTTTAGACTATACCCACTTATATTATTTATTAAGATTTTTAGAAGTTTTATTAGGAATTATATAAATTAAATCATATAAGGAATTAAAAATTAGGAGGAAAAATCATGAAATTATCTGCTAGGAACCAGTTTGAAGGTAAGGTTAAGTCTGTTGAAGAAGGTGCTGTAAACTCAATCGTTAAGATTGATGTTAATGGAGCAATTGTTACTGCAACTATTTCAAAGGCTTCTGCTAATGAGCTAGAGCTAAAAGAGGGAGTTGCTGCTACAGCAGTTATTAAGGCTACAGAGGTAATGGTTGGAAAGGGAACACTTAAGCTATCAGCTAGAAACCAGTTCGAAGGTAAGGTTAAGTCTGTTGAAGAAGGTGCTGTAAATTCAATTGTTAAGATTGACGCACCTATCGGTCAGGTAACAGCTACAATTTCAAATGCTGCTGTAAAAGAACTTGAGCTAAAAGAAGGTGCTCCAGCTACAGCAGTCATCAAGGCTACTTCAGTAATGGTTGGTCGCTAATTTATAGAAATATAAATAGCCATAAGAAAAATTATAGGGAATAAAACCGCACCTATCAATAGGTGCGGTTTTTGAATGCGTTGGATTTAATACATTTGATTTATTGCGTTTGATTTGCCGGATTGGATTGACCATATTTGCTAAGCCTTCCCTAGAAATGCTTTATCGCATCTATAATGTTTTGGACTTTGCAAATTGTTATTTGCTCGTCCTTATAATCGCTCGACTTATTTTTACTTCTGGATTCAGGAAGTATGATAGCCTCATATCCAATTCTTTCAGCTTCTAATATTATCTTATCAGCATTTTTTACGCTTCTTAGATTGCCTGTAAGACCAACTTCTCCAATTGCTACAATCTCTTTTCTTGAACTTTTGTCGCAATATGAGCTATATATTGCTAGGGCAACTGCGAGGTCTGTGCTTGGATTCCCCGGTTTAACTCCTCCGACCACATTTACATATACATCGTGATTTATAAGATTAATACCTGCTTTTTTCTCTAGAACAGCAAGAATCATGTTTAATCTGTTATTATCTATTCCTACCGATGTTCGCCTTGCAAATCCAACATTTGCAGGTGTTACAAGTGCCTGTATTTCAAAGAAAATAGGTCTGCTTCCCTCATAGACTGCGGACGCAACTGATCCAATTTCCCTAATACCGGTATTTTCGAGGAGCTGAGTGCTTAAGTCCGTGACATCTTCCATTCCAATATTGCACATTCTAAAAGCTCCTATCTCATCTGTCGTACCAAACCTATTCTTCTTAGACCTTAATATCCTAAGGTCTTTATCCCTTTCTCCTTCAAAGCCCAAAACGCAGTCTACCATGTGTTCGATGGTCTTTGGTCCGGACAATTCTCCTGTTTTGGTGACATGGGCAACTATAAAAATTGGCACATTATTTGTCTTAGCATATTGCATGAGAGTAGAAGTGCAAGCTCTTATCTGTGATATTGAACCGGCAGCTGAGTCTATCTCTTCTAAAAACATAGTCTGAATGGAATCTATTATTAGTAAACTTGGAGAAATATCCTCGCATATGCCTATTATAGTATTAAGGTTGATTTCCGGCACAACAAGGAGGTCATTTGAAATTTTTTCGCAAACTCTATCTGCTCTAATCTTAACCTGTTCCTCTGACTCTTCTCCTGTAGCATATAAGACTTTGCCATTATTTTTTGCAATATCATTTGCACTCTGGAGTATTAGAGTGGATTTTCCTATCCCCGGTTCACCTGAAATAAGTATGAGCGAACCCAAAACAATTCCGCCTCCAAGCACCCTATCCAGCTCTTTTATGCCCGAACTAATCCTGTCATATTTATCCGTGCCAACCTCGCTCAGCCTAATCGGATTAACAGCCTTTGTATTCAAAATTTTATTTCCCTGCGAAGATGACTTAGGTGCCTCGCTTATCCTATGCTCTACTATTGTATTCCAAGAGCCACAATAATCGCACCTTCCCTGCCAAGCAGGATATTCATTTCCACATTCTTTGCATAGATATACCTTCTTTGCTTTTTTTGCCATAACAACCTGCCAAATCTCAAATTCTTCTTACAAATAAGGAGCCTCTCGTCTAAGCGATAGGCTCCTGCCATAATCTGCTAATTCTTATTTCTTTTCTTTATCATCTTGATATTCAGATATTACCTTCTGTGCTATATTAGATGGCACTTCATCATATCTATCAAATTCAAGTGTAAATTCTCCTCTAGCTTGTGTCATTGCCCTCAAAACTATGGAATAGTCGAAAAGTTCAGCCTGTGGAGCTTCTGCATGGAGCACGGTTGTGCCTCCGTCTTCTGCAGGATCCATTCCAAGTATTCTTCCTCTCCTCTTGTTCATATCGCCCATTACATCACCTGTGTATTTCTCAGGAACGATAATATCCATCTTCATAATCGGCTCAAGTAGGCAAGGCTTAGCTTCTTGAATACCCTTTTTGAATGCCAGAGAAGCTGCAATCTTAAATGCCATTTCGTTGGAATCAACATCGTGATATGAACCGTCATATAATACGGCTTTGATATTTACAACCTTGCATCCTGCAAGCGGTCCCTTTTCCATGCTCTCGATAAGTCCTTTTTCTACAGCTGGAACATAGTTCTTAGGTATCGAGCCACCGAAGAGTTCTTCGCTAAATTCAAATTCCTGTTGTGACGGAGAAAATCTTATATGTACATCTCCATACTGACCTGCTCCTCCCGTCTGCTTCTTATGTTTACCTTGAACATCAGAATTGCCCTTTATAGTTTCTCTATATGCAATCTTCTGAGGCACTGTCTGTATCTCAACTCCATATTTTGATTTTAATTTATCTCTAATTATACTTAGCTGAATGTCTCCCTGTCCGCCTAAGAGGCTCTGATGAGTTTCTGAATTTCTCTCAAGAACAAATGATGGATCTTCTTCCATCAGCTTGAAAAGTCCCTGTGCCATCTTTTCTTCATCATTCTTATCCTTAGCTTCAACAGCAACAAAGTAATTAGGTTTTGGAAATTCTATTCTAGGCATTTCAACTGCCTTATCCTTAAGGCATAGTGTGTCGCCCGTCTTAGTATTCTGCAGTTTAGCAAGTGCAACCATATCTCCCGCATTGACCTCAGTTGCTGCAACCTGCTCTTTTCCTCTTACAAAGAACATAGCTCCGAGCTTTTCAGATTTTTGCGTTCTAGGGTTATACATCTCAGTTCCCGATTTAATCTGTCCAGTCAAAACCTTTGCATAAGAAATCTTACCTAGGAATGGATCTGCTATAGTCTTAAATACGAATAAAATAGGATCTCCATCAACCTTTGTAGCTACCTCAACCTCATTGTCATTAAAGTCTTTTCCAATATATGGTGCGTGCTTTGTAGGCTCCGGAATATATCTATTAATTGAGCGAAGGACTTCATCAATTCCATCTTCAGTCATAGATGATGTCTTTATGACAGGAACGATTTCACCTGTACCAATTCCTCTGCGAAGTCCATTGTTAAATTCTTCTTCGGTAAATGCTTCGCCCTCAAAAAATTTCTCCATCAATTCTTCATCCGTAGCTGCAATTGCCTCATTGAGTGCATCTTCATCTTCATCAGTTACTACAGAATTTCCAAATTTTTCTCTAAGCTCTGCTATTACTGCATCGCAATCTACATTTTCCTTATCTATCTTGGTCATAACCATAAATACAGGTGTCTTTGCCTTTTTGCACTCTTTCCATGCTTTTTCAGTTCCAACCTGTATTCCTGCAGAAGCATCAACCATTATAATCGCAGCCGCAGCTGTGCTGAGTGCAGATCTAACCTCTCCTATGAAGTCAAAGAATCCCGGAGTATCGAGAAAATTATACTTAAATCCCTTATATTCAACCGGTACAAGGGTAGTATTTATAGAGTATCCCTTAGCAATTTCCATCTTGTCATAGTCAGAAACTGTGTTTCCGTCCTCAACTCGACCCATCCTATTAATTGCACCGGTATACTTTAGTGCAGCCTCCAAAAAAGTTGTCTTTCCGCAGTTTCCATGTCCAAGTAAAATGACATTTCTAATCTTCTCTGTCTTGTAACCTTTCATCAAAGTTCCTCCTTGATATTTTATTAAAATTCAGCTGTCTTAGGTGTTCTAGGAAATGGCAGGACATCTCTTATATTGCTCATGCCTGTAACATACATCAACATTCTCTCAAATCCGAGTCCAAAGCCTGAATGTTTTACCCCTCCATACTTTCTTAAATCTAAATACCATGAGTATGGCTCAATTGGCATTTCAAGCTCTTTCATCTTATCTACGAGAACATCATACCTCTCTTCTCTCTGGCTACCACCGATAATCTCGCCTACTCCCGGAACAAGCAGGTCACAAGCGGCAACCGTCTTATTATCTTCATTAACTCTCATATAAAATGCTTTGATGTCCTTAGGATAGTCTGTTACAAATATAGGCTTCTTATAAATTTCTTCTGTCAAATATCTCTCATGCTCTGTCTGAAGGTCAATCCCCCATTCAACAGGATATTCAAATTTCTTGTCCGCCTTGGTTAAAATCTCTATCGCCTTTGTATATGTAACCCTTTCAAAATCAGAGTTTACAACATGGATTAGCCTTTCAATTAATCCCTTGTCAATCCTCTTATTGAAAAATTCCATCTCTTCAGGAGCATTGTCAAGAAGATATTTGATGAGATATTTAATCATCTCCTCTGCAACTTCCATATTCTTATTTAAATCTGCAAAAGCCATCTCTGGCTCTATCATCCAAAACTCAGATGCGTGTCTTGCAGTATTTGAGTTTTCTGCTCTGAATGTAGGTCCAAATGTGTATACATCTCTAAATGCAAGTGCCATAATCTCTGCTTCAAGTTGCCCCGAAACGGTGAGATTTGTTTCCTTGCCGAAAAAATCCTTGCTATAATCTACTTCTCCGTCCTCCGTCCTTGGTATGCTTTCAAAGTCAAGCGTTGTTACCTTGAACATCTCTCCTGCACCCTCTGCATCACTTCCGGTTATTATTGGAGTGTGTGCATATATAAATCCTTTCTCTTGGAAAAATTTATGAACAGCATATGCAAGCATACTTCTTACTCTGAATACCGCTTGAAATGTATTGCTTCTAGGTCTTAGGTGTGCAATTTCTCTAAGAAATTCCATAGAATGTCTTTTATTTTGCAATGGATAATCTGAGTCTGAGTCAGCTTCAAGAACCACTTCTTCTGCTTGAATTTCAAATGGTTGCTGTGAATTAGGCGTCAGTTTTAAAACACCCCTTATCATCACTCCTGACGAGAGCTTAAATTTAGATATTTCTGCAAAATTATCGAGCTTGTCTGCCTCGCATATCACCTGCACCGGCGAAAAAAATGTACCATCATTTACATTAAGAAAACAATATTTGCTAGAGCCTCTATTATTTCTAACCCAGCCTCTAACACATACTTCCTTATCTGCATATGATTCAGCACTACGAAACAAATCCCTAATTCTTACACTTTCCATTCTTGCTCGGTTCCCTTTCTTTATACAAATTTATTCTATCACTCGTAGCGATATACAACAAACAAATTATAACATAGTGATGTTGCCTTTTCCATGCTTTAGATGTTAGTTAGTATAATATTAATATTATCTATTTTGGGATATTTACCTAGGGTTCACATGAATCATTATATGTTTTATATTATCAAAATTGTTTTCAACTTCGTTATGTACTCTCTCTGCTATGCTATGAGCTTCTCTCAACCTTAAATTTCCATCTACAGAGATTTCTGCGTCTACATATATTTTGTTACCAAAGGTTCTCGTCCTTAGCAAATCTACTCCGATGACTCCCTCTTGAGCTGAAATAAAATTGGTCATCTTATCTTCATATTCCTTGCCACATGATGTATCAAGCATTTTAGATATGGCAACCATTATTACATCAAAGGCTATTTTAAATATGAATATACAAATTATGAGCCCTGCAATGGGATCCATTATCTTAAACCCAAGCATGGCAGCTCCTATCCCTATGAGCGAGCCTATTGATGAAAAAGCATCAGAGCGATGATGCCAAGCGTCTGCCATAAAAGCATCTGAATTTAGCTTCTTCGCCACAGCTCTTGTATATCTAAACATTACCTCTTTAGTAACTATTGAAATTATCGCAGCTATAAGTGCGATCTCCTTAGGGCTTTCAATGCCATCTGATTGACCTAGGATGATTTTCTTTACTGAAGCTATTCCAATTCCTATTCCTGTCATAAATAAAATACTTCCGAGAATCAAAGAGGCAACGCATTCAATTCTCTCATGTCCATATGGGTGCTTAGAATCCGCTTCTTTTTTAGATGCTCTGACTCCGATAAATGCAACCAGCGTAGCTACGACATCGGAAGCTGAATGAATAGCATCTGATACCATCGCAGCTGAATTGCCTATTATTCCCGCAAAAAGCTTGAATATAACAAGCAAGACATTTCCGAAAATTCCTACAGCTGACACCTGTTTTATCATTTTTTGTTCATAATTATCGTCTATTTTTTTATTGTTCATCTTCCCTATTTTTCACTATTTTTTATCATTCTTTGCTCATTTTTAGTATTTTTCATTCTTTTTTCATTTTGGCAATAATATATAGGCTGAAACATCAGCTTTTTTAATATTGAAATATTATATATTCTCTAAAAAGGGTAGTCAATTTTATCATCTTCATCTTCCTTATATATGTCTTGTGTTTTTTCATATGTCTTTTCATACGCTTTTTCAATTTCTATTTCTTTTTCTGCCAAGGCTGCACTCAAACCTGAAAGTGCTGAAAAAGGCATGAACTGCTTTGCCCTTTTGGATATTGGCATCTTTGAGTTTGGTTTATTCATACTTTTACCTTTCATTTTTATATAGTTCTCTAAAACTCTATACATTTTATACAATTTTATATACAGTTTTTTATATGCAGTCTAATGCCCGCTCTTATGTCCGCCTATCTGCCCATTCCTTTCAAGTCCTGTTGCCTCTTCTTTGAGATCGATTGCCTTGAATACTGAATTAAGTCCGAATTTATCCTTGATGTCGATTACTATTTTCTGAGAATTTTTCTTTTTTCTCTCGTTTTTTTCATTAAAATTAATCTTAATCTGTCTATCGTCTTCTACGGAAAGAATTGCATTGCAAGAGATACTTATCTTCCTTATCGGTAATCCTGATGAATTTATTCTATTATATACTTTCATCACTTCTCCTATTATCTCCTCATACGAGTTGCTCATCTCTATAAGTCCTGCGGTTCCTCTGGCAGGTATTGCTCCTGAATGTCTTGAATATCCTATGTAAATACTTATGGATCTCGTCTTAATTTTCTCCCTCTCCATATCTAGGCAGATTTGATATATCATCTCTTTGATAATTACCTTTGCCTCTTCAAAGGAGTAGTCGCGGGAAAGAACTTGACCTGAAGAGATGCTCCTAGAACTAGGCTTATATCTTTTAATATCTGCGATTGTAACCGGCTCTCTTCCAAAGGCATGATCTATTAGTAGCTCTGCATCTACTCCAAACTTTTTATATAAAATTTCTTCATCTGTCCTCGCTATATCCCCCATGGTATATATTCCTATTTTGGATAAGGCTTTCTCCGTGGCAGGTCCTATACGCCAAAAATCTCTGAGCGGTCTATGCTCCCATAGAGTCTGTCTATAAATCCACTCATCAAGGCAACCTATGAAATTATCTTCGTGCTTGGCAATTATATCCATGGCTATCTTTGCAAGATAAAGGTTGGTCCCAATTCCCGCTGTTGCCTGAATACCGTATTTCTTTTTTATATCGCCTATTATCATAGAGGCAAATTCCTTTGCCGTCTTGTCGTATAACCTTAGATAATTTGTTACATCTATAAAAACTTCATCTATGGAATAAACATGAATATCATCTTTTGATACATAATTAAGGTATAACCCATATATATTCGCTGAGTATTCTATATACTTCTGCATTCGTGGCTCTGCCATTATATAATCTACGCCCCGTGGTATCTCAAATACCCTGCACCTATTTTTTATTCCGAGCTTTTTCATAGCCGGCGTAATTGCAAGGCAAATAGTCTTATCAGTCCTATCTGGATCTGCAACTACAAGGTTCGTATTCATAGGGTCGAGCCCTCTTTCCACGCACTCAACAGAAGCATAAAAAGATTTAAGATCTATACAAATATATGATTTTGTCGCACTCATATTCCCTTCCTCTTTTAAAAGATAACCGATTAAAAATTTATTGCCATTTATCGGAATTTGCATTTTATTGCGATTTACTGCAAGTCACTGCCGTTCAATGCAAAAATTTAGTTAAATAATTTAAGTGCGATTATTATACTACATTTCATCCCAAAAATCGAACATTAGTTCTATTTTTTATCGTGATAATTAAAATTAATTCTAGGCATCCCATTCCAAAGATTATAAAAAGCAATTTATTAGCTGATGAAATTTCTCCTGTTTTGGGAGGAGTGATAATCTTAACAGTCTGTTCTTCATTATTGATATCACTGTGGTTTACCACTTTTTCATCTCTTTCGTTATACACAGTTTCATAAGCTACAATTTCCTTATTATCAAGCCTAGTGGTATCCAAAGTAAATACAACATTGGCTGTTCCCTTTGTTGATTTCGCTGTAAACTTAGCTAATCCCTCTACATTTTTCCCGTCTTGAACTAAGGGCTTGCCACTTTCTTTTGCGATTAGCTCACCTCTTATTGTGTACTCCTTACCCGGTATAAGATTCTCGTATCTTATTACATCTACGAGCTTGGTGTTCTTCAATGCTATGACCGTCTTAGTGCCATCTTTTCCCGTAAGGGTTGTTCCTATCTTAGGATAAACTATAGTCTGGTCTTTATCATTGATGTCTGCATGGACTGCGACCTTTATCTTGTCATATTCAAGGTCTTCAAATACGACTGTTGCCTTACCCTGTCTTATGCTTGATTCATAGACAAATACCAGTTCAACAGAACCTTTAGACTTTTCAGGTGTAAATGTCTTTTCAGCAGTTATTTCTTTACCGTCCTTATCTTTTAAAGGTTTCTTCGTATCCTTATCCATCAATGTACCTTTAACGGTATATTCTTTACCCGGTATAAGGTTATCGTACTTAACAATATCAATGATGGTTTCCTCTTTTGATGGGCTTCCTATATTCGTTCCGCTTTCCTTTGATTTTGCTACTGTCTTTATGTCAGGAAAATGCACGCTCTGAGCCTCGTCATTTATATCTTCGTGAGTTGCTACTTCCTTATCATTATAGAAAAGCTTTTCAAATACGACTGTTGTCTTACCCTTTAGAAGAGTGCTGTCAACCTCATATGTTAGCTCTACTGTTCCGCTTGCTCCGTTACCGTCAACAGTGGAATTATCTTTTGTTACAGTAAAGGTCTTTTCAGCTGTAATTTCCTTTCCGTCCTTATCCTTTAGTGCCTTTCCTGTTGCCTTATCCATGAGCTTACCTTTAACGGTATATTTTTCACCCTCGCTAAGCTCCTTATATGAAACCTTATCGATTATCTTAATCTTCTTGCCATATTCGCCTACATTGTTCTTTGTGTTCTCGCTCATTGCGGTTGTCTTGATACTAGGTACTAACGGCTTATTTGGCTGCTCAGGGGTGTTACCAAGATTAAAAATGACGCTATTGTCTTCAGAATCAACATCTACCTTAAATTTGTAAATATTATTATCAATTTTAAATCCCTTAGGAGCTTTCGTTTCCTGCATAGTAACAGTTCCACGAGGTATTACAATTATCCCATTTTCATCCTTGTATAATTCATCACTACCTTCAAGGATATTTGCTTTTCTGAGCATCGCAAAATATTTGCCATTTTTAGCTTTGCTTGTTTTCAGCTTCCATACTCTTGTCGGAGTTTTTTCTGTAACATCATCTGTAATTTCATCATAATATGAGATTCTGAACTCTGCACCTGACATATCTGCATCGTTATTAAGATAACTTTTTCCATCTGCAACCTTCCTTAACACTATTGAAATAGGGTCAAATAATGGACTATCCTTAGACTCGATTGTTGCAGTTTCACCGGCAGTTATAGTTACTGTATATACTTTTTGATCAAGTGCAAATCCCTTAGGTGCTTTTGTTTCTTTGACATAATATGTTCCAGGTGTATGCTCAAGTATATTGGTACTTCCATCTTCCTTAGTTATTAGCTTACCTTGCGTTCTTGTTAGTGCAGCATCTTCATATACTGTATACTCTGCTCCTGCTAGTGAGTACATCTTCTTGCACTCTTCCGTTAGTGCTTTATTATCTGCTACACTCTTTAGAATCTTTACTTTACCTTTAGGCTTATCTCTCCAAAAGAGCATTGCCTGCTTGCTCCCTGCTGTACCTACATAGCACTCAAAGCTTGATGGACCTGCTGGAAGTGTTCCTGCTCTTGCTTCTCTTTCAATTCTCTGAGATAGAGGTCCATATTTTGTTCCTTGGTTTGCTCCTCTGATACAAGTTGCTGCTGCTGATGTTGCATATAAACTATCCTGATTTCCACGGTTCAGATAACCATAGTATGCTACTCTTCCTAATGCACTATTGTTATCTACCTTTGTTAGACTCATTACATTACCTTTATTTGGGGTATTTGTATTAGGTCTTTCACAACATACTCCAAACATATCACCGTCAGAAACAGATAAAACAGCTTGTAATACATTGCCATATCCATATCCAGTTACACTTGTTATAGTTCCTGATGTAGCTGCACTTCTTGCCATTCTAAGCATTTGAACGACTTTTGCACCATTAGAATCAAAACGTACTGACATTTTAGCAACTTCTTCAGTTAGTTTTATTTTATATAGGCTTGCTCTTTCAGGCAGTCCTGTCTTTTCTACAGTTTCTACTCCTTTAAGATTAACTTTAGGATTCTTTCCATATACTGCTATTTCAAGTGTATCTCCTACATTAGCTTTAACTGTATCGCTTTCACCTGAAGAAATGATGGTAGCCTTACCATTCTCATCTTTATTTACAATGGCAAGATATCCATATTTTCCAGATTTAAGGGTGAGCTTTGCTCCCTTAGTAACATCTTTTTTAGGTGATTCTGATTTATTGTTAGCCTCTTTATCAGTAGCTTTATCTTCAATCTTTGTTTCAGTTTTTGTTTCTACCTTTTTATCATTTTGCTCTACTGATACATTATTCTTATCTTCTCCGTTAGGATTATCAGTTGTTTCTGCAAATGACATAATAGGCGATAGTGTCATTGACATACTTAACATCATAGTTAAGCAAGCTAATAGCTTTTTATATCTTTTTTGCATTTTTATTTCCTTTCTTTAAATAAAAATAGAGAGGCGTCCCTCTCCTTATCGCATGTTAGGCCTGTGTTAGTCTTGCAAGATTAAATCTTTTCTATTTATGAGCTATCTAAATACTCTAGCATGTATATCACCACCTTTTATTTTTATATATAAAAAAAGGACAGATTTCTCTGTCCTTAGATTTAACTGTTTGTATTTTAAATTAATTATCTATATTCCCAATGCCCTTCCTCAGGATGGTTAATCGTTTCAGTATATGGAACTTGAACAGTTCTTGTTTTCGTTACTGGTCCTATATGACAAGGGATGCCCTCTTCGCTTAATTTTTCAAGATATGCATTTGCTGATGCATAATCATTGAATTCTGTTCCATCGTTTGCTCTATAAACCGTATACTGCTGTGTTTCAGTCCTGTATTTGGTTACTGTTTCAGTCCATGCTTCTTTATCTACAACCCATACTCTCTGTTTAGTATGTCCGCTAGTGCTTCTTCCTGTTGATGCCTGCTTTGTATATGCTTTGGCTGCTGGTGTAGATGTTTCAACCTCAGATGTCGTTACTGAAATAGCTTCCCCTGTCTTTTCCGTTAGCTTTTCATTAATTTCTTTAGTTAACTTGTCAAACTCTTTATTTGACTTAACATCATTAAGCTTCTTCTCATAGTCTTTAAGCACCTTTTCAGCTTCAGCCTTTTTATCCCCTGCCTCTTTTAGAACAAGTTCCTTATACGTCTTAATCTTATCTTTCTTAGTTGCAAAGGTCTTAAGGTCTTCCTTGAACTGTTTTAGAAGCTTCTCAGCCTCCTTATCGTTTTTAGCCTTCTCCATGTCTTTTATATATGCTTCCTTGAACTCTTTAAGGTCATTTTGGTCTTCCTGCATATATGCTTTTAGGTCTATTCCCTTTATCTCTTTTATCGCCTTATCTTTTACTCCGCAAGCAGTTAAGGAAAGAGCGAGGATTAATATGCTTGATATTAATAGGATTTTCTTCATTTTTTCTTCTCCCTTCAAATTTCAATCTCTATATCTTTTGATTTTCCGAGTGAAATTTCTTTATTTTTTGTAATTTGCTCTATCTTTTTTATGGATTTAAACTGCCCTTTATAAATAATATTTTCCATTAGCGATGTATCTTGATTATTGTTATATTCCTTAAATGCACTTCTATATTTTGATTTTGGTTCTATAACTATAGGTAACAGTCCTTCATTTATGAGAGATTGATTTAATATAATCCTGCCTGTCCTTCCATTACCATCTGTAAATGGATGTATTCTTTCAAACTCGATATGTTTTTTTGCAATATATTTTATCTTATCTCCTACGCTCAGTTTACTAAATGCCTTTATATTACTTACATATTCTGCCATTAATTCTTCTACCTTATCAAGGCTTGGCGGATAATATATCGCTTCTAAAAGAGTTCCTATATATACATTTTCTTTTCTATATCCTTTTTCCTTTCCAGTAGCTTCTTTGGCAATATCTTTTATCCAATTTTCTGTAATTTCTTTATATTCAAAACTAAGATATTTTTCAATGGCTGAATACAGCCTCTTTGCCTCATCGTATTCCCTGAAGCTATGTCCTGCTGACACCTCATCATATTCAAGCAAAGATATGGTTTCATCAAGAGATAAGGTGTTTCCTTCAATCGCATTAGAACTCCAACAAAATGAATACTTAAAGTCTTTATAAAATGGTTCTGATATTAAATTATCCTTTAATTTCTCCTTTATACCAGGTAAAACAAACTCAATTCTCTTTTGTTTTTCCTTTAAATCTATGCTTATCATAAATTCTCCTGTTTCTTATCAAAACGCTGTATGCATTGATTTTAATAGCTTATCTACTTTACCTCTTACATTTGTGAAATTTAAGGTACACGTTTCTATAATTTAAGTATAACATATGTAAATTTTCGCAAACTACTATCTTTTAATTTTTTATTTTATTTTTCTTGAATGCACCTGCATTTTCTGCTACCTCAATATATTCTATCTTCTAAAACTGCTATTTCTCTTATGCTTTATAAAAAATCAGCACTATCAACGTAGGCATAATTCCAATTACTAGTCCAACTATTGTGTGACCTATGTATATTAATGCTTGCATTTAAATCCTTCCATATCTTTTGTCAAATAGTTTTAATTACGCCCATACCTCTCATACCTCTTCTTTTATTAAAAAAGAGCGACTACTATCGCCCTTCCTAATATTCTGATTTAAATTCGATAATCTCCCTATGATATAACATTAACACATTAAATCAGTCGCATCTTAGGTTCTTTCTGAAATTAAATCACTAATCGCAAATTATAAATACAGATTTTCTCCCAGCTCGTGGCTCACCCCATACACATATTTTTGATAACATTCCCTAAGATATTCCTCGCTATAATTATATTTATCTGCAAGTTCCTTGAAGCTGATGTCCGCCGTAACGAACTCCCATATTATTTCCCTCTTGTCCTCACCTATCCAGTAAAGCCCATTTTCTATACATTTTACATAAAACTCAGCAGTGCTTTTATTTTCTATGTCTTTCTTCGTAATTATATTTACGCTCTTTTCTTTGATTTTATTTATAATATCCAAATATTCCTCGTAACTGCTTATCCTTGTTATAGTCACCTTGTATGCAGAACTTGGAAGTGCAAAGCTTGTCTTTGGTTGCTTATAACTTTTTCTATAAATGCCTTTCATCGCCATCTCCATTTTTAAGAAATTATTTGCCCAAAGCTTATCAAATATTATTTTTTCTCTCAAACAAAAAAAGCCCTTTATCCAGCAGGTAAAAGACTTTTGATTTCGTGAGCGAAATCCATATTTTTAATTATAAATTTTGTATCTCAATCCACCTATTTTGTAAGAGTGAGCGAAAGCGAATTATCTTCAAAGAATGTATTCGCATTGTATAAAAACATAACCTGAGTAATTCCCTCTGCCGATATTAAATCATCTATATCATCATAATAATACCTAGGGTCAACTACTACAATCTTCCTAAAATTCTGCGAAAGAAATGGTATCATGCTATTTGCATATGAATCCTTTATCAAGAGGAGATTTTCCGCCGGCGTAACAGGTGTTTCAATCTTATATACCGGATGATTGCTTCCTCCGAATACCGTATAAGCATCTTTCTTATTTAAATTATTAAGTCTATAAAAATTTGTCGTCTTTTCCTTGGTTTCCGGATAGTAGATGAGCGACGGTTTATATCCGCTGTTTTTCTCAGGCAAAAATACCTTTATGCTGTCATATTTACCGCCTGTAAAACCGCTTTTTGAGCTCAGCGTACCGATAAAATCATTTTTTACTATCACCGGCTTATACTTTACCTTATTATCCATTCCGAGGTCTGATGCAAGCTTGGAATATGCCACATAGGCACCATCACTTGTCCAGTGGTGATCCGTCCTATAGTAGATTTGCCTTTTTTTAGATGCCTCTATGAGAGGTTTTCTAACATCAACTGTCTTAACTCCGGTAGCACTTAGCTTCGAGAAAAAATCGTCCATGTATTTATTTTGATTGCTCAGTTTTACTGCATTCGGTAGCTTGTCAGAAAGAATATTTGCCGTATTCGGTGCCAGCATAAAGCTCATGCCGATATTATTATATCTCTCCTTAAATTCCTTTATCGCAGAGAGCGAATTATCAACATACTTTCTATTTGGCGAGCTTATATCTTCCATTAAATAATTATCTTTACACCTATAAACTCCATTTGCCTCGAGAACTCCCATGCTCACATCTGCCGATGTCTTTACCCTTACTGCCCCTTTTCTTGCAAAAAATTGGTCATTTGAATAAGCATCGATTTCGCTTTCAAGTCGTCCATCTAGATAATGCGATATTGTAAAATTCGGCTCAGTTTGAAGAACTCTATTTTCTTCAGGCGAAAATTTTCTATCCTTTACAATCAAATTGAGCATCAAAACGACACCTATTGTTATGCAAAATATAACTGCTATTATATTAGAATATTTTTCTCTATCTTTTATCAATATACTCGCTTTAGCCTTTCTATAACCTTTATATCGGTCACTCATTGATTTATCTAAAATATCGGTCGCTCACCGATTAAAATCTAAAATAAAGGAATGGATTGTATGAACTATAGACTAGGTATGCAACTGATAATAAGAAAAGAATCATCAGTATTCCCGCTCCTGCTATATATCTTTCGCGGGAAATTCTGTTGAACTCCTCAATAACCCTAGGCGTACTGCAAACTGCACTTATTATAATTATTATTATGCTTGTTCTTAAAAGGTACAGTGTTGTGCTATCAGCAAACCCATTAGCACCTATTCCAAACATAACCCCTAGATATTTTAGTGCCGATAAGCCCGGTCTCGAGAAGAATACCCAGCTTATAATTACTATCACAAGCGTATATATATGCCTCAGTCCATCGTTCCATTTCTCAATATATTCCCCAATCAAATACTTTTCTACTACTAGTATAATTCCGAAATAAGTACCCCAGAAAACAAAATTCCATGCCGCACCATGCCATAAGCCTGTTAGCGACCAGACTATGAGCAGATTCAAAATATGCCTTTTTTTGCTAACCCTATTACCTCCGAGGGGGATGTATACATATTCCCTAAACCAAGTGCTCAAGGACATATGCCAGCGACGCCAAAATTCCGTAACAGATTTTGATATGTATGGATAGTTAAAGTTTTCGAGAAATTCAAATCCAAACATTCTTCCAAGTCCAATAGCCATGTCTGAATATCCGCTGAAATCAAAATAAATCTGGAAGGTGTAGGCGATAATTCCAATCCAATATGTCATCACGGTAACCTTGCTATGTGGCATGGATGTTACGACATCATAAAGTGCCCCAAGATTATTGGCAAGGATTACCTTCTTAGACAAACCAAATATAAACCTGGAGGCCCCTTCTCCGAATTTCTGCTGGGTGCATTCCCTTGAATCAAGTTGCGTAGCTACATCTCTATATTTAACTATGGGTCCTGCTATAAGCTGTGGAAATAATGAAAGATATAAGCCGAACTTTAATACATTTTTCTGTGCTCCCACCGTTCCCTTGTAAACATCAAATACATATGAAAGTGCTTGGAATGTGTAAAAAGAAATTCCAATCGGAAGTGCAAGTGCCGTGTACTTTATATGCGTTCTAAATACAAAATTGATTGTCTCCATTAGGAAGCCAAAGTATTTGAAAAAGCCCATTATAAAGAGGTTTATGATTATGGTAAAAACGAGCTCCTTCTTTGCACTTAATTCCTTGCTTTTAGTCCTTTCAATCACAAGAGACATATACCAGTTAAACGCGATGCTGAAAATCATAAGAGCTACATAAACAGGCTCACCCCAGCTGTAAAAAATCAAGCTGGCTACGAGAAGAACCCCATTCCTTACCCTCATCTTTTTAGCAGGTATCATGAAATATATTGCGAGTAAAATAGGTAAAAAGGTAAATATAAAGAAGATAGTGCTAAATAGCATCCTTGAACACCTCCTCATACTTATCCTTATAAGCATTGGTGCAGTAGAATATGTACGAACCTTTTTTCATGACTATGGAGTCCTTCAAAAGCTTAACCTGCTTTGGTCCATAGCTATCAAATAAATCTATCTGCGACGACACTCTATTTTCTACCGCCGTCTGGACAGAGGTTAGCTTCCCTCGATTTTTGACCTTTACTATGAGCAATTCCTCAACGCCGAGTGCTTCCTTGCTTTTATAATATATGTACTCATCAACCATAGACTGCTCAATTCCCATGAATTGCTTAAGCTGCCTGGCGGTGCATTTTTCCATCTCCTGAATGTCGGTTTTTTTAATCAACTCTTCTTCTATATCATCAAGCGGAACATCTTTTGCACTAGCTCCTGCATATATAAATGCCATAAATGAGATGAGTAGCATGACAAAAAGCACCTCAATATATCTGGTGCTCTTCTCGCTTTCTATAATTTTTTTGAGTGAATTAATTAATTTATTAAATATTTCCATAAGTTTGAATTATAAACCTGCTGCCTCCGCCATCATATTTAGCCACAATGGATAGTAAGACGCATCTGCATGAATACCATCTGGAGCGTACTTTTCAGGATGCTCTGGCAAAATCTTAGATATGTCTATATATGTGAGCTTTTTATCCTTGCACATCTTGCTAATCGCCTCGTTAAACTCCGCATATTTGGCAATAGATGCGTTGTCCTTTATGGCATCCTCTCTTGGAGTAGAAATACTGCAAATATAAATCTTTGTCTTTGGCGAATCCTTGTGAAGCATATCTATTAGCTCGGAATATCTATTTATAAAAGCCTTTGCATCGCCCCTGTAATTACCCATGTCATTCATTCCAAACGCAAGGAAAACATTCTTAGGCCTTGCCGATGAAGCTTTTTTAAACATATCATCACCATATATGATCGAGGCTCCTATCTTGCTTACTACCTGATCCCCAGACAAATAGCCGTAGAGCGGTAGTCCCTCGGTCAGCGAATCTCCAACTACTATAGAATTTGCAAATTTTCTCTTAAATCTCGCCTTAACCGTTTCAGCGACTTTGGTATTATTTGATTGTTCCATAGCATCAAGCTGTGCCTGAACTGCATCAACTGTAGCTGATGCAACAATTCTATTTAATGATTTCGCATTTTCTTTCATATCAGCCTTGCTAAGGTCATCTGTTGCCTTATTGGTCTTAAAAAGATTAAATATAAAAACAAGTGCAATTAGGAGAATTGCTCCATAAAACCCCTTGCGAATTATCTCTTTCTTATTATCAATAAATGCCTTTTTATATTTTTCAAAAATTTCTGACAAGTCAATCTTCCTCTTCATTTTTGCTTTTTTACAATAAAAAATACACCCAATACTACAAGGGTGCATTTATTTTATATAATTTGAGCTAAAAAGTAAAGTTGTTAAATCCTCATAAGGAGATTATCTGCATATTCCTTGCAAGTCGCCCCATCTCTAAGCCCTGTCATCTTTTCACCCATCGCCTTATCTGTTTCATATATAGCATTTTCAAGCTCTTTTGCCTTTTCTCCATATCCAATATGTTCGAGCATCATGACGCTTGCCCTGAGTAGTGATGACGGATTAGCCTTATCCGAAAGCCCGTCAAGAACCATTCTAGGAGCACTTCCATGTATAGCTTCAAAAATAGCATAGCTAGTTCCTATGTTTGAACTTCCCGCTGTGCCAACGCCTCCCTGTATCTCTGCCGCCTCGTCAGTAATAATATCTCCATATAGATTAGGAAGAATAATAACTTCAAAGTTTTTCCTCATATCCTCATTTATAAGATTTGCTGCCATAATATCTACAAACCAGCTGTCCACCTGAATTTCTGGATATTCTGAAGCCACCTCTTTACAAATCCTAAGAAAATCTCCATCTGTTTTTTTCATTATATTCGCCTTGGTCACCACGGAGACCTTTTCCTTCCCATTTTTTCGTGCATATTCAAAGGCTGATCTTGCTATACGCCTCGTGCCCTCGTAGCTTGTAACTTTAAAATCGAGAGAAAACTTATCTCCTATCCTTATTCCACTGCTCCCTAGAGCATATTCGCCCTCGGTATTTTCTCTAAAAAAAGTCCAATCTATTCCAAGCGACGGAATTTTTACAGGTCTAATGTTAGCAAATAGGTCAAACTCTTTTCTGAGAAAAACATTTGCACTCTCAAGATTTGTCATCCTATTATCGCTAGACGGAGTTGTAGTAGGCCCCTTCAAAAGCACACCGCATTTTCTCATCTCACTTAAAACTTCAGGAGGAACCGTTTTGCCTTTGGACAATCTATTTTCAAGTGTTAGTCCCCGAATATCTTTAAGCTTGATTTTTCCCTCGCTTATTTCACCAGCGAGAAGCTTTCTAAGCACCCTACCTACCTCTGACATTATAACCGGCCCTATTCCGTCTCCAGCTATCAATCCTATCAGAATCTCCTTTCCCCTTTCAGAAATTCTCTCAGGCTTTTCGCTTATAGCTTTCATCTCCTCGCATCTTTCAATCTGTTCTCTTAGTATATCTTCAAACTGCCTAAGTGCTTCTTTTATATCTGTTTCGATATTTATATCTTTATTCATATCTTTTTCTATATCTTTTTCGATATCCTTTTCGATTTTCTCTTTCATATTTTTATCCGTTTTATATCCATATTTAAATTTATGTTTTTTATTAATATTTGCTTTTATTTGCTTTTATTTTTTCCTCTAGGCATCTTTATTAACAGTATACTTGAGCAGTCCTCCAGCGAGCAGTATCTCTTTCTGTCTTTTGCTAATTTCCATCCTAGTCAAAAGTTCCCATTCACTGCCATCATCGCTCACTACCTTTATAAATACTTTGTCATTTTCAAGAGAATTATGTATGCCATAAATTGCTAGGACATCTCCTTGTTTAACTCTATCGTAATCATCAGAATTATTAAAAATTAGCGGAAGTATGCCGGCATTTATGAGGTTTGCCATATGTATCCTCGCAAAGCTCTTTGCTATGACAGCCTTTATTCCAAGATAAAGTGGAACTAAAGCTGCGTGCTCTCTTGATGAGCCCTGCCCATAATTTGAGCCACCGACTATTATCCCTTTCCCTGCTTCTTTAGCTCTATTTGCAAAATTTTCATCTATGACCTCAAAGCAAAACTCAGACATTTTTGGAATGTTTGAGCGATAAGGAAGTACCTTCCCTCCCGCAGGCATTATATGGTCTGTCGTTATATTGTCACCAGTTTTTAAAATGACTTCTGCCTTGATTTCATCAGGAAGCGGATATGTGTTTGGAAATGGCTTTATATTTGGTCCCCTTATAACCTCAGCTTTTTCTGCCTCATCTAAAGATAGCGGTCTTATAATTCCATTATCATTTATTTTGTACTCCTTAGGCAGTTCTATCTTTGAAATATCAACATCAAGGCTTCTTGGATCTGTAATCTCTCCTCTAAGTGCTGACGCCGCTGCTGTTTCAGGGCTTACAAGGTATACCTCGGCATCTTTTGTTCCAGACCTTCCAAGAAAATTTCTATTAAATGTCCTCAAGCTCACACCCTTAGAATTAGGTGAAAATCCCATGCCAATACATGGCCCGCAAGCACATTCTAGAATCCTTGCACCAGCCTCAATTATATCTCCTAGTGCTCCGCTATCAGAAAGCATTGAAAGAACCTGCCTTGACCCCGGTGAAATTCCAAGGCTCACCGAATCTGATATTGTATTTCCTCTCAAGATAGCTGCCGTTTTCATCATGTCAAGTAGAGATGAGTTAGTGCATGAGCCGATTGAAATTTGGTCTACCTTTTTGCCCGCTAGCTCGCTGACTTTTTTTACATTATCTGGGCTGCTTGGACAAGCTAAGAGTGGTTCAAGTGTGCTTAAATTTATCTCATATACCTCATCATAGGTTGCATCATCGTCGCTATCTATATATCTATGAACTTCTTCTCGCTTTTGAGCTCTTAGAAATTCCTTTGTAATATCATCTGACGGAAAAATCGAAGTCGTTGCACCGAGTTCAGCTCCCATATTTGTTATTGTGCACCTTTCAGGGACGCTAAGCGTTTTGACTCCCTCCCCGCTGTATTCGAGTATGGAGCCGACCCCGCCTTTAACTCCTAAAATTCTTAGAACTTCCAATATAATATCCTTTGCTGTAACAAAGGGTCTTAGACTTCCTATCAGATTTATCTTTATAATCTTTGGCATCTTTATATAATATGCTCCTCCGCCCATGGCAACGGCAACATCCATGCCTCCTGCACCCATCGCAAGCATAGAAAGTCCTCCGCCTGTAGGTGTGTGCGAATCTGAGCCGATCAAAGTTTTACCGGGAGCTCCAAATCTCTCATAATGAACCTGATGACATATCCCATTGCCCGGCCTAGAATAATAAATTCCATGTTTTCTTGCGACTGTCTGTATATACCTGTGGTCATCGGAATTTCTAAAACCCGACTGGAGCATATTGTGGTCTATGTATGCAACAGATAATTCTGTCTTTACCCTTTTTATCCCCATGGACTCAAGTTCAAGATATGCCATTGTTCCTGTCGCGTCCTGAGTGAGAGTTTGGTCTATTCTTAGCCCTATCTCCTCTCCCCTTATCATCTCTCCAGATATGAGATGTTCTTTTATTATTTTCTCAGCAATCGTTTTTCCCATCTATTTTCACTCTTTCTATAATCTCTTTTTTACTTATTTACTTTTAGCTTTTGCAAGCTATTTTTAACTATTTTATAAGCTCTCAATAATTCCCATTTATAAGCCATTTTTCAAACTCTGTCGCCTATTCGCCTGTATATGTTTCAAAGAATGAATTGACCAGAAGATTTATCTCTTCACTTCCAATTCCAGATACTCTGCCATCTTCATATTCCTTATCTACCCAATCTTTTATATATTTGACAAGCGGGCTTGTTTTGCTAACCTTTCTTCCGTCTTTTAGCCCATATTTATTATTGATATAGACTGCTATTCCGGCATTGCCTGAATTTTGATTGATTGCGACCAGCGGAGGTCTATTTAGAAATTTATCTGTATCGAAGATATTGTATATCTCCTCATCTTTGAGCAATCCGTCTGCGTGAATACCAGCCCTTGTTACATTGAAATTTTCTCCAACAAAAGGCATATGCTCAGGAAGCTTATATCCAATCTTTTTTTCATAATAATCTTTAAGTTCCGTTATTACGGTAGTGTCCATTCCATCAAGAGTCCCTCTTAGCTGTGCATATTCAAACACCATGGCTTCAAGAGGAACATTCCCTGTCCTCTCTCCAATTCCAAAGACCGTCGTATTCACTGCCGAAGCACCATATAACCAAGCACTAGCAGCATTAGGAACGGCCTTATAAAAATCATTATGTCCATGCCACTCGAGCATCTCACTTGGTACCTCTGCATAATGCTGAAGTCCATATAAAATCCCCGGAACGCTCCTAGGCATCGCAACTCCATTATATGGAACGCCGTATCCGAGGGTATCGCAAGCTCTAAATTTTACAGGCATATTAGCCTCAACTGAGAGCTTACGAATTGCATTAACAAAAGGCACTACAAAACCATAAAAATCTGAGCGAGTTATGTCTTCCAGATGACATCTTGGAACAACTCCCGCTTCAAATGCACTATTTATCACAGATAGATAGTGATTCATAGCCTCTCTTCTGCTCATTCCGAGCTTATTAAAAATATGATAGTCAGAGCAACTTACTAAAATTCCCGTTTCCTTAATTCCTAGGTCAGCTACAAGCTTGAAATCTTCGGCTTTAGCTCTAATCCATGTCGTAATTTCAGGAAATTCATATCCAAGCTCCTTGCACCTTTCGATCGCTTCCCTGTCTCTCTTGCTATATGCAAAAAACTCAGTCTGTCTTATGAGCCCCTTAGGTCCGCCAAGCCTATTTAACATCTTATATATATCTACAATCTGCTCAACTGTATAAGGCTCTCTCGACTGCTGTCCATCTCTGAATGTCGTATCGGTTATCCATATCTCCTCTGGCATATTAATCGGAGTCCTTCTAAAGTTAAAACATACTTTTGGAATTTCGGTGTATTCAAAAAATTCTCTTAGAAGGTTAGGCTGCTTAACATCTTGCAGTTCATAATTATAAGGATCTTTTTCAAGCAGATTAGAATGTCTATTTATGCTAACTTCCGTCGGTGTATTACTCATAGCTCTTCCTCCTATTTTGTATACAAGTATTCTAATGTGCAACATTACTTATGTCAAGTTTTTTTTAGTATAAAAACTGCAAAATCTTAAAAAGCTTAATGAAAAATCACAAAATTAAAAAGAGCACTGGCAGGTATAAATATGCCAATGCTCCTCTTGATGCCAAGGCTCAAGCTATCAAAAAGACAGCTCTTTATATAAACCACTCCGGTTCTCTTTTTTTCTTTGTAAAAATCTCATATGCAAGCTTTGATGCTGAGTACATAGGACCGCTAAAACCTCTTGCGTCTTGTTCGCACGCATTAATGCAAGCCGTGCAAGCTATACATTTTTTTATATCGAGATTTGACGGGTCATTCTTATCTATCGCCTCCATCGGGCAAATCTCTATGCACTTACCGCAGCCAATACAAAGTGAGTTCGTCGATGGGTGAAGTGGAATTTTCACAGGCTTGCGATGAGGCTTTGACCCTTTGATATTAAGGGGTGCAGGCTTTGTCCTCATCTCATCAATAATTGTACCGGACAGTCTTTTTATCTTATTTGCACTAACCCTAGCAAATTCTATGATTTTCTCAATATCTTCTCTATATGGTTTGCCAATCCCAGGGGAACCGAATATGGCATTATCCATAGCAAATGCCGCAGCACTCATAACATTAAATCCGGCTTCCTCTGCAAGATTGTACATCTCAAAGAGCGAGTCTCCATATGTATTATTGCCATAAGTGACAAGTATTACCGCAAAAGCTCCATTTCCGCGAATTTTCTTAAGCGAATTTATGCAGGGAGCGAGAAGTCTGCCTGAAGCCGATGGCACGCCGATGACTACGACTGTTTCAGAATCAAACTCATTAGAATAATCCCCGAGCATATCTTCATAGTCACAATTAATCTCTTCTATTGAAATATCTTCTATATTATCTTTTATAACCTTGGATATTTTTTTTGTTAACTTTGCCGCTTCGCCAGACGGGCTGAAATACATACCGGCAACAGATTTAATCATGTCCTTGCCTCCTAAACATAAGTGCATTTTAGCACAGCCTTGACATGGATTATCGTATAATCTGTGAAGAAACAATGATAAATTAGATATTGATTATATTTCTTACTATTCCAAAAATTAGTAGAAGTGCCAGATAGAGGTAGAGCAATATCGTATTCCACCTTGGTAGATTTTCGCTTTTTTCTTTTTTTACATATGCGTATATTAGCTCAAGAGCA
Source organism: Alterileibacterium massiliense (assembly GCF_900104645.1). Lineage (GTDB taxonomy): Bacteria > Bacillota > Clostridia > Peptostreptococcales > Anaerovoracaceae > Alterileibacterium > Alterileibacterium massiliense. The sequence continues at coordinate 92,865 of NZ_FNWE01000002.1, forward strand.
AGGAAGGGTGCTGTTATGAAAAGAAATGGGTTTGCTATAAATGCTCCCCTAAAATTTAACAATGAAAGCCTCATTATCATGGTGGTTATTCCGCAGCCTGGGCATTTTAGACCGGTAATGAGCCTAAATATACATGGTATGCAAAGTCCTGTAGTTCTAATCCAGACATAATAACAGAATCCAAAAAATAGCAACGCAAGAACTTTCCCTGCGTTGCTTGATTTTTCGTTGCTTATTTTTTTGTAAGCTATTTGATTTTCAACTTCATTAAATTTATCTTTTAGCAATTTTAATTATTGTTATTATAAATTTGTATTTTAGTAATTTTAGTTATTATTCCTGTTGCTACTTAATCCATTAAGTGCGTCCTGCATAAAACAGAAATTTACTATGTCCAGCCCAAATATGGATAGTATCAGATATAAAATATTTGAATTTCCATTTGATGTATCGTCGATAATGTCGATCTTTTCGCCCATCTTATATGACCAATACACTTGGTAAATCCCGCATGTAACAAGGCTAAGAAGAAATACTATACCGCCTGAAAATGCTTTATAATCTTCGGATGCCTGATTTACCTCATCATTTAACATTATCATCCAGTAAATGCCGTAGATTCCGCAGGTTACTATAGACAAAATGACACATAATGCGAGATTTCTATTTGGAATACCCTGAATATTTTTCTTACTCGCATTGCTATTTTCAGATTTTTCTGCGAGAAGCTCAAGCTCCCTTTTCGCTGATGCCTCCTTTTGCTCCGCCTCTTTTCTTTCTATTTCTTTTTGTTCAATGCTATCTTCTTTTTCCGCCTTAGCATTTTCTTCTAAGTCTTTTGCCTTGTCTTTATCAAGCAAAGCTCCGCATTTGTGGCAGAATATGGCATCATTTCTACACTCTGCACTGCATTTTGGGCATTTTTTCATATATTTATTCCTTTTCTTCCTTCATCTGTTTGTATTCTTTTTCGGTCATGATGTCGCTTACCTTCATATTGACAGATGTTACATTTAGGCCGGTCATCTCCTTAACCTTTTCTCTAATCGTATCCTTTACCTTTGAGAAAATTCGAGGTGCACTCTGTCCATATTCAAGGATAGCCTTAATGTCTACTATTACATTCTTTTCATCAATTTCTACGCTTACTCCCTGAGTGTTTGTATCAGTGCTTGATGAAAATGCTTCGGTAATTCCTGCAAAAATTCCGCCTTTAAGCTCTAGAACTCCTTTAATATCTCTTGCAGCGATTGCAGCAATCTTTTCAATTACATAGTCGTCAAAAGTGAGAGTATCCCTATGCTTTTCTGCTTCCTTTTCTTCCTTTATCTCCTCTACCTTTTCCTGAATTGAATCGGTCGCTTTTTCAATAATATTCTTTTCTTTTTCTTCAGTCTTCTTCTCTTCTACCTTCTTTTCCTCTGTCTTATTATTAGCCATCATTTTCCTCCTTTATAATCTAATATTATCCTTTTATAATTAATATAATTATAAAATAATTAAAAACATATTTTTATCGCCTGCTCATTTCCATCTTTAAGTTAAATCATTTAAGCGATTTTGAAATCTTCTTTAGCAATTTGTATACCCATAGTTTTTTGTCCTTATACTGCCCATATACAAAACCTATGCCTGTCAGCAGTATTATTAGTACTACAGGCCAAAATCCCAGATTTATAAAACAAATTGACAATACCAATCCTAAGGCTCCAAATTTAACAGTGTTTGGCTCTTTTTCATATATTTCTCTAAGAAAAGATTCCGCTTTTTCTGATTTTGATTCTATTCCATCTGATTTGCTTTCAGCTCTTTCTGATTTTTTTACTGTTTCCTTAGAGTCAATGGAAGCTTTCTTTTGCTTTGTTTTATTTGATGTTTCTTTGCTAGCCATATAAACCTCCCTTACTCAATTGATATTGAATTTGTTTTTGCATCTATGCTATTAGAATCTTTTTTCTTATTATCGATAGTTATATGCACATCTGCAATTTCTCTTCCGACAAAATTATTTATATCTTCTCTTAGCTTATCCTTGACCCTAGCTGAAAACTCAGATAGATCCATTTCTTCGTAAACCTCAGCACTGGCTTTTGCAGTAATTCTCTCATTATTACTTCCCAGAATTTTGCAAACTACATCAATATTTTTTAGCTCTTTAAAATTCATAAGCGATCTTTTCGCATAAGCCTCAATTGCATCATCTGTCAGGACTACCTTTCCGTCCTGATCTGCAATCGTCAGCGTAGCACGCGATGTTTTCCTTGCGAGGGTAGCTACAAATAAAATTATTGCTCCGATTATAAGTATTGCACTTGTTATAGATATTACATAAAAGCCATACTCATGGATAGAAAATTCAAGCAATTTCTCCTGTGCAGGTTTCATATCAAATCCCCAAGGAGCACCTCCCTCAAGAGCGAGGAATGTAAATATTGCCATTATTATTATGAGCAATGAAAAGATAATCCTTATTGTTTTTACGAATCTTGACAAGGCTGACACCTCCTAACAATCTCAAGAATCTTTAATTATTTCCATGAATATTATAGCATTTTTGTGAATTAATATCAATTTACGAGCTGTTTGTGAGCAATTTTCGAGCAGTTTACGAGCAATTACTAGCAGTTTCGAACAGTTTACGAATTTGTACATTTATATATATTCATGGATTTTTCAAGCTAATTTACCACGCTAAAATACCTGCTTCTAATTTGATTCTATTTTAATTATTTATCTCATTTGAATCCTCAAGCTTTACGCTTGCTACAATGTCCTTATTATTTCTCTTAACCTTTATTTTTACCGTGTCTCCGACCTTGTGTTCTTGTATCTTCATTATAAAAGTGTTTGCCGAAGTAATCTCTTCTCCGTCCAGTCCTACTATCTTATCGCCCGATTTAAGCCCTGATTTTTTCGCATTACTACCTATTACATCTTTGATATATACTCCTCCTGAATCGACTCCCGCCTTATCTATCTCTTCATCTGAAATGTCAAAGATGCTTATTCCAACAGCGGGCCTACCTGTCACATGACCGTGCTCAATCAGATCATCAATTATCTTACCCACCTTGTCGATAGGAAGGGCAAAGCCAAGTCCTTCTACACCTATTCCCGAAGCCTTAGAATCAACTATTCCAATTAGCTCACCTTTGCTATTAAAAAGTCCTCCGCCCGAATTGCCCGGATTTATCGCAGCATCTGTTTGAAGAAGCGAGAGCGACATACCCTCAACCTGAATTTTTCTATCTAAAGCACTTATTATACCTTGCGTAGCCGTGCCCCCTAGCTTTCCGAGAGGATTTCCAATCGCAACAGCCAAATCTCCTACCGACAGCTCCTTGCTCTTTCCAATCGTTACCGCTTTCAAATTTTTCGCATCGATTTTTAGAACTGCTATATCATTTCTCTCATCGCTTCCAATTAGCTCTGCCGGATAAGTTGAGCCATCGTGAAGTCTTACATTAATTGAGGTCGCCCCGTCAATTACATGATGATTTGTTGCGATATATCCATCCTTATTAACAATTACGCCACTACCTGCTCCCTCTGAATTGGTCGTCCCAAACAAGGAATGTGATTGCATCGATGTGTTTATCTCAACAACAGAGTTCTTATTCGCTTCAACTATCTTTGAGATGGTCAGCTTGCTTCCTGTCACCTTTTCGAGACTTGCATCGTTTAAATTCTTATAGCCCTTGCTATCATTTATACGGTAGGCAAAAGTCGCGACTACCGCTCCTATAATCGCAGCCAAAATTATCCCGAATATAAGCGTCGTCAAAAAAGCTCTCCTGCTAACGCCATTTGAATTGTTTTCGTTTTCGTAATTCATAAATACCTCTCATGCCTAAAATATTATTGTACCACTATTATTATGCAGAGAATTTAATCATTTTTTTGTATTATTTGTGTTTTTAATATGTTTCTTGGGACTATGAAATGGATACAATTACACGATACAAATAAAAATGCACCCACCTTTACATGTATATATAACTTGTAAAATATTACTCCTCTATTTTAAAGCAAAAAAATCTTAAAGAAAAGTGACTAAAACATTTAATCGTAAAAGCCAATATTATTTAATGGGTCATTAATTTGAGAATTTTGGCTAATGTAATCTATATTGTCTAGAGTGTAGTCTTCTAATTGCTAGTTGAAGGTAGTGAAATCTGGGTCAACTGTTCTCCTCCTGCATCAATAGACGGATTCCCGGTTGTTGGATGTAAACTTCAGTTGTTTTTGGTTCGCACTAGATGACATTTTTGACATTCTAGATAGTGGGGAAATGATTGTAGAAAAGGATTGGATTGGGGGCAGATGAAACGGCGCTGCAAAGATATCAAAAGAAACATCCCTTAAAAGGTACGCAAAATAGCGCCATTGCTAAGATGTCGGGCCTGTCTGATCAGCAAATTGAGGCGAGGATAGCTTTTGCGGAGGCGCTTGCGGAGATTGTGCAGTATCAAGACGAGATTATGACTAGAGAAGCTTTTCCGAAAAAAGAGCAGCGACTACCGGCAGCGCCGCTCTTAGCGGAGCTAGGCTTAAAATTAGAGCAGCGACGTAGTTTCGCTAATATGGCGAGGTGCATGGAGCTACCAGTGAAATATGAATACAGCTTAGCTTAGATTCTAGGTCCATGAAAAAGCCACCATTATATCATAATGGTGGCGAGACTTTAATGAGAAATCAGGTAGTCTATAATTCCCAATACGAATTCTTCATTTGAAGCTTCATATACAGAGAAATCTTCATTAATGCAGCCCGAGCCTGCTTCAGAATAATTATCTTCGGTCCCTAAGCTAATGCCGATATATCTACCGACAACTTTAATGGTTTTTTGGTCACGCGAAATAGCATCGTATGAAGCCTCATCTTTGAATATGTAAATTTGATCATATGAGTTGGCGTCGTCAATTTCGCCTTGTATTGCGCTAATAACGAAATATTTTAGCCCGTTTTCATCTAACTTTTGTGTGATTGTATCGGATAACTGAGGTTTGCTGGCTACGAAAGCTATAATATCGCCATCAGTTGAGGTACCTTGATAGCAGCCATAAATAGTGCCTGGTTCGGCGTCTGGATCGTCCACGGTGCTATTGTAGATAGACTGATAGAAGATGTCGCCATCCTCGTTAGTCTCAGGGAAAGTGAGCTCGCTAGGATTATCTGGGTCGGTGGAGATGCTAGCATGTGAACCGCCACCTGAACTGCCACTGCCGCAAGCAGTCATAACTACAACTAAACTAAAACAAGCAATAACTAACAGTACTTTCTTAAATCTATATTTCTTCATAATATCCCCTCCTTTGAAGCCGATTATGCTCAGAAATCTTGTAAGGTGCGCTATAATTAGTTGCTAATAATTATGTCACAATTATAGACTTATGGCAATCACAACCACCAGCTTAGTTGATGGTTTGTTTTGCCCCTATAAGGGGCTGTTACCTACAAGCATCTCAAGGTGCATGAAACGGTTCGCCTTCCGCTCCACTTATTTCACTTGTGCCGTTTTTCCTTCTTTCAATTTCAGCTTGTATATAATCAAACTGTTCTGGTTGGATAATAGCTTTATGATGCTCCTCAACATAATACTTTGGTATCTCGCCTTTGTTTTCTTTTACAGTCTTCTGCAGAAAATCTGATGTATATTGTTTTTGCCATATGGCATCACCTTTATATTTTTCGTTTGTTAGTATTGATCTAATAGTTGATATATGCCATTTATCCTTACCAAGAAAATGCTTAAATCCTACACTACCCTTTCCTTTAGCAAATTGTTTTCTTCTGCCCCATGTAGTGTTTTCTGATATGCTTCTACTTTCCTCTTTTAGCAAGTGAACTCATTATTGTTATAAGTAAGCTTTCTAACAGTCTGAAGAGAATCCACTGTGTTTCTTGCAAACCTACTGACTGGTTCTGTGATTCATAGCTTATTGCTTGTTCTTCTCTATCAGCAGATACTCTAGCATATCCAGCGGTTTTCCTTTTTTAGTATTTATTATAGGTTCAAGGCTTATTCTATTTATTGTAGCAGGTATTGTCGTCACTTTTCTTGATTTTATTATAAAAAACTGCCCTAATGCTTTTTACAAAAGAGCAGCCTTTTAATTTATATTTTATTTGCTGAACTTAGGTATTACCGTTCCCTGATACTTTTCTTCAATAAAGGTTTTTACCTTGTCACTGTGAAGTGCTTTTACTAGAACCTCTATTTTCTTTGCATCTTTATCGCCCTTGTTTACCGCAATTATATTGGCATATTTAAGAGCTGCTTCCGAATCGCTTGACTCACCTGCAATTCTATCATCTGCCTTGAGATTTGCTCCGAGTGCAAAATTGCCATTTATTACACCTAGTGCAACATCAGGAAGAGTTTTAGGAATTATCGCAGCATCTATCTCTTCTATTTCAATATTCTTTGGATTTGATACTATATCTTTCTTTGTTGCCTCAAGTCCAGCTCCCTCTTTAAGCTTAATTATTCCATTAGACTCAAGAAGAAGTAATGCTCTTGCTTCATTTGTAGTGTCATTAGGAACTGCAATCTTATCTCCGCTAGCGAGTTCATCAAAGGACTTTTTCTTTCCCTTGTATACTCCGAGTGATTCAAAATGTTCTAGCCCTGCAACTTCGATTTCTGTCTTATTCTTTTTATTGTAATCGATGAGATATGGCTCATGCTGGAAGAAATTCGCGTCGAGGTCCCCGTCAGCGAGTGCCTGATTTGGTTTTACATAATCTTCAAATTCCTTAATCTCGAGCATATATCCCTCTTTTTCAATTTCCTCCCTAGCTACTTCAAGGATTTCTGCGTGAGGCGTCGGCGATGCTCCGACTACTATTTTCTTATCATTTTTTTCAGTCTTTCCGCAACCTGTAAGTGCAAGAGCTCCGATTAGCAAAGCTCCTATTACAACAATTCCAGCTAAATTTCTCTTTTTCATTTTCTTTTCCCCCTTAAATGTTTTGTTAATTATCCTTTTGTCCTTAAATTCTATTGTCCAATTTTTTTGAGATATAATTTCCTATCGACTGCAAGAGCTGAACTAGCAAAATCAATATGACTACAGTTATCCACATTGTCTTTGAATCGTACCTATATAAGCCATATTTGATAGCTATATCGCCTAGTCCCCCGCCACCTACGACACCTGCCATCGCCGAATAGCCGAGAATGGTGATTGTAGATACCGCTGTTCCTATTAATAGCGACGGCCTTGCTTCTAGCAACATCACCTTGATTACTATCTGCATATTGCTCGCTCCCATTGACTGTGCAGCCTCGATTACGCCCTTATCCACTTCTCTCAGCTCCGATTCCACAAGCCTTGCGACGAACGGCACTGCTGAGGCAACGAGCACAGCTACAGTCGCCGAAGTTCCTATTCCCGTTCCTATTATTATTCTCACATAAGGCATTAGTGCTATCATGAGAATTAGGAATGGAACCGACCTTACTATATTTACAATAAAGCCCATAACCTTGTTATATGTATGGTGCGGGCTTATGCCGTCTGGTGCGGTTACTACCAGAGAAACGCCTATCGGAAGTCCGAAAAGATATGCTATCGCCGTCGCTCCAACTGTCATATAAAGCGTATCGAGTATCCCTTGAATTAGCATCTGTCCCATTATCTTCCCTCCTTTCCATACATATTTCTATCCTCATCTTCTTCCAAATCATTCGATTCTAAAGAGTTCGCTTCTCCCTCTTCAAGTTCTATAAATGTGACCTTATTTTCCCTGAGATATTCTTTCTGCTTTCTTGCAATCTCTTCATCTTCTGAAAGCCCTATAACCATCTGACCTTTTTGATTTTCTCCAACGCTCTCCATCCTCGCATATAAGATGTTAACAGGGGCCTTTAACTCTATAATCATATTCGCAATTACCGGCTCATAGGCTCTATTGTCATCAAATGCCAACCTAACTCGATTCTTCACCGATGTTCTCATATGTAAATCCGGCTCGTCTTCTTTTTGGAAAAATAGCCTTCTTCCGGCAGCTGACTTTGGCTTTTTAAAAACAGCTTCTACAGTTCCCGTCTCCGCAATTTCTCCTTTTTCTATTATTGCGACCTTATTGCAAATCTGCCTAACAACTTCCATCTCATGCGTTATAACTATTATAGTTATTTTATAATCTCTATTTATCTTTTTTAAAAGCCTTAGAATCGACTTCGTTGTATCTGGGTCAAGTGCCGATGTCGCCTCATCGCAGAGAAGAACTTTTGGATTTGTTGAAAGTGCTCTCGCTATTGCAACTCTTTGTTTCTGCCCGCCGGAGAGCTGTGATGGATAGGAGTAAATTCTGTCCTCAAGGTCTACCAGCTTTAATAATTCTTTTGCTTTTTCCTCTGCATTTTTCTTTGAAATGCCTGCTATTTCAAGCGGAAATGAAACATTCCTTAGAACATTTTTCTGCATAAGCAGGTTAAACTGCTGAAAAATCATGGCTATATTTCTTCTCTTTTTATTAAGCTCTTTCTTGTTCCTATCCGTTAACTCCTCTCCATCAAATACGACCTTTCCCTCAGTCGGTATCTCAAGCAAGTTCATACATCTTACAAGGGTGCTTTTGCCTGCTCCAGACAATCCTATAATTCCATAAATATCTCCCTCTTCAATTTCTAGGTTAATGTCAGTTATTGCGTTGACCTTTCCCGCTCTTGTATTAAATTCCTTGCTAACGCCCTTTAACGAAATAATGCTCAATGTTCTCCTCCTAATTGCAAATTATATGTTATTTATTTTGACTTCCCTTGCTTACTAAATTGTATTAAATATTTTGATTGGATATTTATATTTCGTTTTTGCTTTTATAATCTCTTATAATCTCTCATAATTCTTGTTCATAAGCCATTTTTGAAGTCATGCTCGATATGCCTTTATTAAAATAAAAAAGCGGGTCTCTAACGACCCGCTTCACATTTCTCTTACCATGCTATAAGCATAACACGATAATTTAATAGCTATTATCCACAGATTCTGTTAGATTAATTACCTATTTAAGTTGGCGGCTGCTCATGCACATACCCATCATATTCATTTCCATCATCTCGATGTTGATATTATATTTATTTAGCATGATAGCCTGCCTCCTTTCTTTGTAACTAATCTCTTTGTTTTAATTATCCTGTATGTGAAATATACCAATCTTTTTCATCTATGTCAATATGTTTTTGTAATTTTTTACAATATTTTTATTTATTTCTATTTGCTATAATATATGAGTGTAATTTCAAGCATAGACTTGCACCGGTAGCTCAGGGGATAGAGTAGCACACTCCGAATGTGTTGGTCGTGAGTTCAAATCTCACTCGGTGCACCACTAATTTTAAGCTTCTTGGAGGTAGTTAATGATCAAAGAAATAATAAATGGAGAAAAGACCCTTTCGGTTACAGCATCAGACCTGCTATTTGCACTTGCGATTGTCGTAAGATCCTCAGCTCTATTGTTCAGTTCGATAGCTATGAGAGGCCTTGAACCATTTAATATTCTTGCAGTAAGATTTCTTCTCGCCTTTGCCATACTTCTTATATTGTTTAGAAAACGCTTCCTGAATATAAATAAGAAAACTTTTTACCGCGGGCTTGCAGTCGGTCTTTCATTTTTCTCCTGCATGGCTTTTGAAATGTTTGCTCTTAAATACTCTCCATCATCAAAGGTTGCTTTTCTTGAAAATTTGGCGATGGTTTTTGTTCCTCTTATCGATGCTTTTTTGCTAAGATGTCTGCCAAAGGCTTCTGCCATACTAAGTGCAATCGTCGCTCTCTTTGGCGTTGCTCTTTTAACATTGGGTGAAAGCGGGCAGATGACTTTATCAAAGGGTGAAATACTTGCAATTCTTGCAGCCTTTGGTTTTGCAGTAACAATTATAATCACAGACCGAGTATCAAAGAATGGCGATAGTTTTATGATAGGTGTAATTCAGGTTGGCGTTATAGGTTTTGCAAGCTTAGCCTGCTCGCTAATATTTGAGTCCTCTAAGCTTCCTTCTTCAGGCAGCCAGTGGGGTGCGATTATCTATCTTGCTATAGTTGCGACCTGCGTAGGTTTCGTTATACAGCCCGTTGCTCAGAGTGGCACAACTTCTTCTCATACAGGCTTAATATCTTCATTAAATCCTGTGGTTGCGGCCCTGCTCGGTGCAATCTTCCTTGGGGAAAGATTTGGAACAAAGGGTATAATTGGGGCTTTTCTCATTCTATTTGCAATTTTAATGCAGAATTATCTTGAAAAAATTTCTCTAAAAAAATCATTATCTAAATAAATTAAATAATGATTTTAATTAACTATTTTAAATTGCGATTTTAGATTATAATCGTGGATTATGATTTTGGGTTGCGATTTTAGATTATGCTTTTAAATTGCGATTTATTATAATTTGCTAAATTATAATTACGCAATTTTGCACCCTTAATTTTCATTTTTTTAAATTATAATCTTAAACTTTTTAATCGGCATTAGTTCTTTTTTTCTTTTTAATTGGCACTTGAGCGAAGGCTGTAGCAATGAATATTATCGCACAACCTAGCAATTCTCTATTTGTCATATGCTCGCCTAGGAGCAATACTCCGAAAATCATTGAAAATATAGCCTCGGTACTCATTATGAGTGAAGCGATTGTCGGGTTTGTCCTCTTTTGACCGATTATTTGCAATGTAAAGCAGAGTGCTCCAGGAAATAGTGCTGAATACATCAGCGGTTTTATTCCATTAAAAATCTGAATTAGCGACGGATTTTCTGTAAAAATAGAAACTGCTATATTCGTTACCCCGCAGATAAACATCTGAATCATAGAAAGTAACAAGGGGTTCGTCCTAGGTGAATATATCCCGACCGCATTTATCTGTATTGCGAAAAAGAGTGCACTAAGGACTATGATTAAATCACCCAGCGATACTCCACCCGCGTCCTTGTTTAGACTTAATAGTGCAAATCCTATAAGTGCAACAATTACGCAGACCCAGAGTTTTAAATCGACCTTTCTTCCAAGTACAATTCCAATGACCGGAACTAGAATTACATATAGAGTGGTTAAAAATCCTGCTTTACCAACCGATACCATGTTTATTCCAATTTGCTGAACTCCCGCTCCAACCGCTGTAAAAAGTCCGCAGATAATTCCACCGATTAAAATATCTCTTCTTCTTTTCTTGATAATTCTTCCCGCTTCGTCCTCAATATTCCCATTGAATGAATTATCTATAGCTAAAACCGCCATAGTCCTTTCTCTTGAATAAAATCCCGAGCGAGCTGAGCTGATAAGTGCAGCGGGGAGAAGAACCATTGAAGCTATGAACATTCTGCTTCCATTAAAAAGCAGAGGTCCCATATGCACCATTCCAAGCTTTTGTGCAATCAAACCAGATCCCCATACACAGGCGGTTATTAGAAGGCATATTGTTCCACGCAGATTATTTTCTTTCATTATATTTAAACTCCGTATTTAACCTTTCTCGATAGTGCTAATCATTCTTTTTATGTGAATAAGTTGTTTTAATATTAGATTAATTTTATATTGATAAGTTATGGATAAGTTTATCTTGAAGTTTATTTTGAAATTTATCCAGCCTCTACAGTATACACTTTATTGCCATTTTGTTAAAGGTTCTAAGGAGTAAAGTAGAATAAACAAGTTAAGATTTTTCCTCTTTAATGTATTTTTCTAAATGTTAAGATTAAATTTCACATTTATTAAAAATAATTTAAACATTTTATTTTTCAAATATTAGTTATCACAAAAAATATCAAAGCAAATCCTATTCAGATTTGCTTTGATAAATAGTATTTAAATTTAGAATTTTTGTGATATTATTTATAATTTTTCTTTCTGAGAATGAATAAAATATTCATGCTCATAATAGCAAGTAGCCCGCCATAAAGTAATACATCAGAAGTATCGCCTGTCTTTGGAGCTGTATTTCCTCCATTATTCTTTCCTTTAACAGTAACTTTAATTGCAACTTCTTTAATATCTCCATTAGGATATTTAACAAGTAGCGTTACATCATATATTCCCGATTTACTCGTATCAACAATATCTTTAGTCTCTATTGTTGTGCCCTTAGGTAATTTATCCTTGTTTTTAATTCCATCTTCAGGTCTAAACTTATCACCTAGATTGATTTCTATATCCTTACCCTTAGGCATTGTATAGTTGTTCCACTTAGCTTTTAGAACCATGTTTTTAGTAACAGGTTTAGAAAAATCATAATCCTTTCCATCTTCCGTTGTCCAGCCTAAAAATTCAGCATATTTCTTAACCGGTGCCTCTGGTTCTATAAGTTTCTCGCCTTCCTTCACAACGGCTTTTTCTACTGGACTGCCTCCATTAGAATCAAATTCAACCTCTGCGTTCCAAAGAGCTCTTAAAAGAAAAATGCCGTCATACAAAGGATCATCATTCGGATCATTGAACAACTTCCAATCCCTATTGTAATCAGAAAATCTATCTTCTTCATTCCACAAATACATTTTCCCTGGCTCTGGCAGTGGATTGCCTTGGTAGGCTTCTGGCATTTTTGTGTACCAGCCTCCAAAGTTTAGATCTTTTTTCATCGGTTTGCTAGGAAAATCAACTGTGTTATCTTTTTTAATTTTATTTATTATCGCATCTGTGTTTCCTAAGACATTGCCACCTTGCAAATCAAATTTCACGGACATAGCACCCATAGGAATTCTGATGTGCATTTTATCATTAGAATTGTGTGTATATTTAATCTTAAATTTATAATAGCCACCTTCTATGACATACTTATGTTCTTTTTTATTAAATGGAGAATATGATATATGGTATCCCTCAGGTAAACCACTTGTATCAACAGTAATTGTCAGCTCTTCTCCTTCTTCATATAGTCCACCTAATCTGTTAACGAACATTTTGTTTTTAACGCCTTCATTATTATAAAATTCATTAGGGACATTGTAGACATTACCCTTTGAATCAGTAACTGTTATAGAAAGAGCCTTCCACATTTCATCAAATCCTTCTCCCATTTGTCCTGTTCCTCCTGGATGGGTATGCGCACCACCAGGCTTATCAGCAAAATCTGGATCAATAAGGAGAGGTGTTTCTTGTCCCTCAGCAAAAGCTTCTGTCATATAAGCACACATACTCAAAGATAACATGCATACGCATACGACAAAAGCAAGTACAAAACCTATTGTTCTTTTTACAATTTTATTCATCTTAATTTGCCTCCTTTTTTGCATTTTAGCACAACCCCCCCCTGTGTCTACTCTAAGGTTGTCTTTGCAATCACAAGGATAGACGCTTTACAAAGTAATATCTAGAATCAATAGTATGGGGCAAATATCTCAGAAAAAATTTTACTGTTCATCGCGATTGAATGCCCTTTTTTTGGTTTATTTTGTGGTAAAACAATTCCTATGGGCTCAGTCGCTTTTTGTATCCACAAGGGCTCATATCTATTGTAAAATTAGATAAAATTTGACTTTTTATGTTAACAACAGATTGACTTTTCACTTTATACATAATATAATCTTTTAGCTTGTCGCAGTGTTTTTTGCACAGGTAATCGGGGCAGGGTAATCCGAGCTCCGAAGCTATAGTTATAGTTAGCTGAAAAAGTTGGATTTTACAACCTAGTAAGCGATGCCGAAACAAATCCAAGGGATTTTAGTAGGTAGAAGGGAGTTTAAATGAAATCTTATATCGCAAAGCCTCAAGAAGTCGAGCATAAATGGTATGTTATCGACGCTGAGGGCAAGACACTTGGAAAGCTTGCTTCTGAAGCTGCCTCAATTCTAAGAGGAAAAAAGAAGCCGATTTACACACCTCATGTTGACTGCGGTGACTATGTAATCGTCGTTAATGCAGAAAAAGTTCATGTTACAGGTAAGAAAGAAACTGATAAAATCTATAAGAGCTACAGTGGCTATCCTGGTGGACTAAAGGAAATTACGCTTGGTGAGATGCGTGAGAAAAAGCCTGAGGAAATCATTCGCCATGCAATAAAGGGAATGATGCCTAAGGGAAAGCTCGGCAGACAGATGTATAAGAAGTTAAAGGTTTATGCAGGTTCTGAGCATCCGCACGCAGCACAGAATCCGGAAGAATACACATACTAGAAAGGAGGAGAAGATAGATGGCTAAATTACAATATCAGGCAACAGGAAGAAGAAAATCATCAGTTGCAAGAGTTAGACTCCTCCAAGGTACAGGAGTTGTAACAGTAAATGGCAAGGACCTAGACGAATACTTCGGCAAGGGAAATGAAATCGTTAAGCGTGAAGTTATGAGACCTTTTGCAATTGCATCAGCTGAAGGTAAATACGATGTAATTGCTACAGTTAAAGGCGGCGGCTTTACAGGTCAGGCGGGAGCACTCCGTCATGGCATTTCAAGAGCTCTTGTTGTTGCAAATAAAGAAGATTATCGTCCAGCCCTAAAGGCTGCAGGCTTCCTCACAAGAGACCCTCGTATGAAGGAAAGAAAGAAATACGGTCTCAAGAAAGCTCGTAGAGCAAGCCAGTTCAGCAAGAGATAATTTTCTCTTATTGTTTATGTTGAAATAAAAAAGTCTGCACAATTGTGCAGACTTTTTGTTTTTGATATATATTTTATCTAGCTTCTCTTATCTTTTTTACTATAGCAAGTCCAGCGATAGTAATGATTATAAATAGGCTTCCATAAATATTAGTTCTGTCTGCCGTCTTAATCTTGTTATCTTTCATATCGCCACTCATCGCTTTTTCAGCAACTATTACACTTGCTTTCTTCGTCATTGACGCTCCATCTTTATCGCTAACCTTGAATGTAATTATATATTTACCAACCTTACTTGCATCAAATCCGCCATCATCAAGAATTACGACCTTATCCATCAAATCACCGTCTTCTGCGTCTTTTGCAGATTTAACAAGTGACATTAAGTCTAATTTTTCTCCTTTGGTAATTGTCTTATTCTTTACCTTTAATACAGGTGCAGTATTCATAACTCCGGCTTCCTTTGCAAACTTAACCGTGAACACCTTGTCTTTCATTATCTTTGTATCAGGCTCGTCGAGTGCTGGCATTATTGATGAGAATTTATATCCCTTGTCAGCCTTAACTTCAGGTAAAGGAATTTCCTTAAATTTCGTTCCCTTCTTTACTAAATATGCGAGTGCCTGTTTCCCATCAAGATTTCCATGTCCATTTGTGTTGAATGCTATAATTGCATAATCAGCCCTATCTATAGGGTGATCTTTTTCCACTTCCTTGAAAACCTTATCAATATTAGGGTCCTGAGGATCTTCTGGCTTCTTTGGGTTTGTTGGCTCAAAAGGAATTATCTTAGGCACTGTCCTTATCTGGTATCTTCCTATAGCACTACCTTCCTTATCCTGTGCATTTAGACCTGCTACCATGACATCGTAAGGCTTCTGATTGTCAACCCTCTTATTATCCTTGTCATAAATTCCTGCAAAATCATATCCATCTTTTAAAGTATAGAAATCTTTTCCCATTTTGCCTGTTACAAAATCAATTTCCCTTTGCAAGTGTCCCCAAGTTGTATCCTTTGAAAGCCACCCCATTCTTGAGTAGTGATCTTTCAATCCAACTTCCTTAACTCCTTTGTCTCCTGTGAAAACATAATGCCTTGCAACAAAAGGCTCAGTAACAAACAACATTTCTGAATCACTGAGCACTTGGTGCATTGTGCTAGGTTCTGCAAATTTATCAAAATCAAATATTTCCTCAGGTTCTTGTACAAATAAGCTTAAGGATGCCTCGCCTTTTCTTGGGAATCTATACTTGTCTTTGTACTCATCTTTGATTCTAAGCTTCATATACCTAGTCATGGTCTGACTATCATCATAGTGGTTGCCTTCTTCAAGAGGCCATATGATAGTTGTATCTTTATCAAATTTAAGTTCATTTTTATTCCCTCCATAATAAAAATGAATCCATTCAGCGGTATCTGGAACTACTTCGATAATGTCAGCAATTCCCTCACCTTTTGAGTTTTTATCTGTGTAGATATTGAACTTCTCCCATGATAATGATGAGTCTGTAAGCTTCTTTCCTAGAATAGGATAGTAGTTTGGAATTTCTTCATTTGAGCTTATTACAGCTCTAATTCCGGTGATAACCTTTTGGTCACCAATTGGAGTAGTACCCCCCCCCCATTTCCTGCGAATGCAGGTGCACGGAAGCAAAATAATGCAATCATCGTGACTAAGGCAAGCACTAATCCGATAGATTTTTTCATCGTTTTAGTCATCTTTTCCTCCCAAATATTGTTTATGAATATCTAACAATTATTTTCTATATAGAATGTAACCTATATATAAAGTAAGTTTATTATAACATAAAAAATGTCTACCATGTACATTTTTTGCACATGGTAGACTGGTTAAATCTAGGATGTTTCCCTGTTTAAATCATTTTAAATCATCATTCGCTCTGGCATCTTTGCAGCCCGAGCAACCACTGCACCCACAGCCACAAGAACCGCCACTCTTCTTGTCTTTACGCATCTTCCTTATTATCAATGCTACAATTCCTATTATGACAAGCGATATTACAATTGTTCCTATATTATCTGTTATAAGGTTCATATTTTACCTCTATTTTGTTTTTGCTTTTTGCTTTTGCTTTTCGTTTTTTCGTTTATTTATCTTTCTTTGCCTGCTTCTTTTTTTCGCCTACTTAGCTTCTGCTCTTGCATTTATAGCAAAGTCATCTCCTAGTTCGTTTGCATCACTATACTTTTTGATGAAAAGCATATATATCATGTAAACGAGGGCTATAACAGCAGCTGCAAAACCTATGATATTTCCCTTTCCTGTAAAGAAGTTTCCGAACTGTGTAATCATAAATGCTATAACATATGCGAATCCGCACTGATAACCAATTGCGAACCATGTCCACTTAGCACTGTTCATCTCACGCTTAATTGCACCGATTGCAGCAAAGCAAGGAGCACATAGCAGGTTAAATGCTAGGAAGGAGTATCCGGTAACATGTGTGAATGCCTGTGAAATGCTGTGATATACACCGCCGTCCCCACCTCCATAGAGTATTCCCATCGTACCTACGATATTCTCTTTAGCTACAAGTCCTGTGATTGATGCAACTGTAGCCTGCCAATTCCCCCAGCCAAGTGGTGCAAATATCCATGCAATTAGTCCACCGAGTTTTGCAAGAAGCGACATATTAATCTCATCTTCTGCAAGCATTCTAAAGCTTCCGTCAACAACCCCAAAGAAAGATGTGAACCAAACAAATATAGTTGAAAGGAGAATAATGGTTCCCGCCTTTTTAATAAATGACCAGCCGCGCTCCCACATCGAACGAAGTACATTGCCAACTGTAGGCCAGTGATAAGGAGGAAGTTCCATTACAAAAGGTGCTGGCTTACCGGCAAACATCTTTGTCTTTTTGAGCATAACTCCTGATACAATAATCGCAGCCATTCCTAGGAAATATGCACTTGTTGCAATATGAGGACTTCCTCCAAATATTGCTCCTGCAACCATTGCTATGAACGGAACTTTTGCACCGCAAGGAATAAAGGTGGTTGTCATTATAGTCATTCTACGATCGCGCTCGTTCTCAATTGTTCGACAAGCCATTACTCCAGGGACTCCGCAACCGGTACCTACAAGTACCGGAATAAACGATTTACCTGAAAGTCCGAATTTACGGAATATTCTATCTAGTACAAAGGCTATTCTTGCCATGTAACCACATGCTTCCAAGAACGCAAGAAGCAGGAATAGTACGAGCATCTGAGGAACGAAGCCTAGAACCGCTCCGACTCCGGCAACTATACCATCAAGAATCAATCCTTTTAGCCAATCCGCTGCATGCAGCTTATCAAGTCCTGCCTCGACTATTGGTGGTACTCCAGGTACCCATGTTCCATAGTTTGCAGGATCAGGCTCTTCAAATCCATTTTTCTCAAAGTATTTGACCGCTTCCATATATGTCATTTGGATTGTGTTTTCGTCCTTCTTTGCAGAATCAGGAATTTTATCATAATAAACATTTTTCTTATCGACTGCGAGAGTTTCTTCATCTGTAACTCCTACTGTGGACTTAAGAGGTCCCTGAACTTTCTTCATATCTGAAATCGCAGTCTTGGCATCGAATTTTTCATCTTCAATATCAAAATCATAATATGCCATTGCTGCATTTGTAGCATTTCCATACTCTTCAGAGGCAGCCTCATAAGCCTTGCTTCCCATTCCAAATAAATGGTATCCGTCGCCGAACAAGCCGTCATTAGCCCAGTCCGTCGAAGCGGTTCCAACGCCGACCATCGCAATCCAGTACACTAGGTACATCACGAGTACAAAGATTGGGAGTCCGAGCCAGCGGTTCGTAACGACTTTGTCAATCTTATCTGAAGTCGATAAATTGTTAGTTCTCTTTCTCTTGTAACAACCTTTTATTATCGAAGCTATATAATTATATCTTTCATTTGTGATTATGCTTTCCGAATCGTCATCTAGCTCCTTTTCTGCCGCCTGAATATCCTTTTCGACATGGTTCAATTTTTCTTGTGAGATATTCAGCTGTTTCAAAACCTTTGAATCTCTCTCAAAGACCTTTATAGCATACCATCTCTGCTGTTCTTCAGGCATTTCGTGAACTATCGCTTCTTCAATATGTGCGATAGCGTGCTCAACTGGTCCTGAGAATGTGTGCTGTGGAACGGTTTTCATATTCTTTGCCGCATTGATTGCCTCTTCTGCAGCCTCTTTTATACCTGTTCCCTTTAGAGCTGATATTTCGACAACCTTACAACCCAGTGCACGAGAAAGCTCCTCTGTATTGATCTTATCCCCATTTTTTCTAATAATATCCATCATGTTGACAGCTACTACGACAGGAATACCCAGCTCTACAAGCTGAGTTGTTAAATATAAATTTCTCTCAAGGTTGGTTCCATCAACTATATTAAGAATTGCATCGGGTCTATCTTCGATAAGATAAGTCCTAGCTACCACCTCTTCAAGCGTGTATGGCGATAGCGAATAAATACCAGGCAAATCCTGAATTATTACATCTTTATGCCCCTTTAACTTACCGTCCTTTTTCTCAACGGTAACGCCAGGCCAGTTTCCAACAAATTGATTATTTCCTGTAAGTCCGTTAAAAAGCGTGGTTTTTCCGCTGTTTGGATTACCTGCTAGTGCTAACTTTATTGTCATAAATACCTCCTTTAGATTTCTTCAACTTCAATCATCTCTGCATCAGCTTTTCTTATAGAAAGCTCATACCCTCTGATTGTTAGTTCAATAGGATCGCCAAGAGGTGCAACTTTTCTGACATAGACCTCTGTTCCTTTCGTAATGCCCATGTCCATTATCCTTCTCTTAACCGGTCCCTGACCAGTAATTTTCTTTACAATTACCGTCTGCCCTATCTTTACATCTTTGAGAACCATTCCTTACTCCTTCCTTATATAAGTATTCGTCGTGCCATGCTTTCGCTCAAGGCTACTCTGCTCTCATGAACTTGCAAGATAACACTCTCGCCGAGTTTATTAATTATCGTAACTGTTGAACCAACGACAAAGCCTAAATCTGCAAGGTGAGATTTTGCCTCATCATTTCCGGCGATTCTCTTGATTGTAACTACAGCTCCGACTTCTTCCAAGGTAATTGGCATTATAACCTCCTTAAAATATTATGCACGCAAAACAGTTAGTGGTTTTTAACAACTGCATAGAGCTTAACACCTTTAACTACCTTCGTCAATAGTAATTATTTATATTTTCTTTTCTGTCTTGTGGAATCCTAGTGAGAAAATTATTAGGACGGGATAAATTTCAAGTCTACCCGCTATCATGAGAATTGACATAATGAATTTTGAAAAACCATTATATCCTGAATAGAGGAAGTCGCCTGCGAGCTTTCCGGCAGGTGTTCCAGTGTTTGTAAGCATTGCCACGGAAAAATCCAAGGAGTCTCCAAGGCTAAGTCCCGCTAGAGAAAGCATGAACGAACCAAAGACAAGCGTTATGAAGAATAGATATACATAGATGAGTGCCTTTAAAATGAGATTATTGCTTACAGGGTAGCCGTTGTATTTTTGATTTTTTACGCTATGTGGGTGAATTGACTTATATATTCCATATTTTATGGATTTCATTGCACATATAAATCTCGCAATCTTGATTCCTCCACCTGTCGAAAAAGCTGAAGCACCAACAATCGAAGTGAGCACGAGTATTGTAACAGCAAGTACATTCCAATTTGAGGCATCGGTAATTATATATCCAGATGTGGAAGAAAATGAAACGACTTGCATAAATGAATCTAGAATGAGCTTTTCGATGTTTTTCACCGGTTCAGACGCCATTCTAATAAAACAGATGATTCCGCTAACTACAAATAGAGAAGAAATCAGGTATCTAAACTCTGTAGCCTTAATAAGCCTTTCTCCCTTGCGAGATATGGCGAGAACAAATATTGCAAAGTTAATTGATGCGAAAAATGTAAATATGGTGATTATTATCTTTATAGCAGGCGAAAATGCTAAGACTGTTGCAAGATCAAAATGCTGAAGTCCTGAAGTGCTTGCAACGCTTAATGCTGTTTTTAGGGCGTGAAAAGGTGGAAGCCCGAATAGACAAAGCAGTATAAACTGCAAAATTGTGAGCAATGAATATATCAGTAGAATTCTCCTATATGACGCTCTAAATGTCATGGTCGATTTCATAAATAGAGGGCCTGGAACCTCTGTAAATACCAAGGTCTGAGCTGTAAACTGCCAAGATTTTAAGAAGGTTACAGAAAGGACTATAATTCCAATTCCGCCCATCCAGTTGCAAGTACATTTCCAAAGCTGTAAACATGGAGGAAGTGTGTTCATCTTAATTGCTGAAGCCGCCGTCGTTGACCAGCCTGAGCAAGCCTCGAATATAGAATCTATCAGAGAATATCCATTGCCTGAGAAGTAGAAAGGAAGAACACTCAAAGCAATCATAAGTATCCATGTCAGCGAAGTCGCAATATAGCAGACATCTAGCCTTATGTATGTTATGTCATCTGTTAAATACCTGCTACCTATGAAACCTATTATGATTGATAGTGACGAAATAATAAGCATGGTAAATACCGAGGTCATATCCTTGTATCTGATTGCCATCAAAAGCGATGGAATCATGGATATACCCAGAATCATTATTGCCGTAAAAACAATATTGCCTATGAAGTTGGTGTTTCTTCCAATATTTCTTGCTTTCAATCTATTCCCTCGTTAGCATCAATATATTTTTATGTTCACTCTTTCTATTTATATTTGTTTTTATATATTTATGTTTGTATTTTTTATTTTAATAAATTACGCCCTATCCGGATTCCAGAAATGCCTTGAAAAAATTATAAAGAATGTCGTTAATTCAAGGCGGCCCGCTATCATCGTAAGTGCAAGAACCATGGTGCTGAAATTAGAATATATGCCAAAATTCTGCGTTGGGCCTACATCTGCCAGACCCGGTCCCACATTGCTTAAGCACGACAAGCTGGCTGTGAAATTAGTTACGAAGCTGTGCCCGTCAACGGATATGACAAGTGTAGAAGCCAAGAGTGTGAATATGAAAAATGCCATAAATATTATTATATAAGTTAGTGTTTCTGATGAAACTTTTCTTCCATTATATTTAATATTATAAACCGCTCTATCGTGAGTTTTCAGTCTAACCTCTCTTTTAATTATTTTTAATGTAGTAAGGACTCTGACTAATTTCATTCCGCCGGCAGTCGATGAACTACACGCCCCTGTAAGCATCAAGATTATGATAACCATTTTACAGACTGATGGCCATAGGTCGAAATCCGCTGTGCTAAATCCGGTGGTCGATACTATTGTAACCACTTGAAAAGCTCCCTCTGTTAAAGCCTTGCCAAAGCTTGAGTAATAATTTTTTATCATCAATACTGCTGTTATAATCGCCGTAGCGAGAGCCAAGTATTTGATATAAAATTTTAACTCGTCATCTTTAAACATCTTCCCGATACCTTCCCTTATTCCCACAAAGAACAAATTGAAATTCATTCCTGCAAGAATTGTGAAGAATGTTATTACCCAGTATACATAGTAGCTGTTAAAATGTGCAATGCTATCGCTATAGCAGGAAAAGCCTCCTGTCGCCATAGTGCTAAGCGAGTGAAGGATTGCATCATATAGATTAAGCCCTCCAAAGAGTAAAAAAATCACCTCTAAAAAGGTCAGTATTATGTATGCAAAGTAAAGCTGTTTTGCTGTATCTGAAAATCTTGCTCCGAGCTTACTCACCGTTGGTCCCGGCGTTTCTGCACTAGCTATATTCATTGCCCTTGCTCCAAACCCTGGAATTATAGCCATAACAAGGACGATAACTCCCATTCCTCCGAGCCACTGAGTTATAGAACGCCACATAAGAAGGCTCCTTGGAAGTTTTTCTACATCTGGTATTATGCTCGCTCCTGTTGTCGAAAATCCTGAGCACATTTCAAAGAAGGCATCAATCGGATTAGGTATAGTGGATGTCAAAACAAATGGGATTGCTGCAATTATAGACGCCAAAATCCAGCTTATGGCAACCAATAGGAACCTCTCCCTAGGTTGCATCTTTTCTTCATCATTATTTAGTTTTCCTGCCACCTTTAGACTGATTCCAATCGCTTCTGCAATAAAAATAGCAAGAAGAAAAGCCTTGACACAGGAAAACTCCCTGTAAATCAAAGCCGGAATCATGGGGAAGATCATCATTGCCCCTATAAATATTAAAAAGATACCAAAGAAATTAAGTGCTCTTCTTATCATTTTCTCGTCATTAAGTTATTTATTATTGATTAAAAAATAAGTATTGCTTGCTATTTAGTTGCTTGGCTATCAAAATTCACTTCAATAAAAACTATTTTAAAATGTTAAATAAGACATTCGGCTTAAATAGCTTTTCTACATAACCTATGCCTGATAAACTGCACACAATTATCACCCTGTCGCCAGGCAAAATTCTAGTGTCTCCGTCAGGGATAATGGTGTTCCCCTTTCTTATAATAGTTGCGATTATAATATAATCTGGAAGGTCAAAATCCTTAAGCGGAACATTTATCATACGCATTCCTTCTTGAGCATAGACCTCCATAAGCTCAGCTTGCCCTTGAAGAATAACCGAAGAAAGAACTCTCTTTGTTCCTCTTATTCTTCTTAAGATTGCACTTGCTGTAATATCGAGCGGATTTAGTACAACATCAATTCCAAGTTTTTCAATGAGAACCTTGTAGCTCTCATGGCTAACCTTAGAAATTACATCTTCAATTCCCCTTGTCTTAGCAGAAAGTGCAAGGAGCAGGTTTTCCTCATCATATCCTGTAGCAGTAACAAAGGCATCCATCTCATCTATATTTTCTTCTTCGAGAAGTGATATATCTGCACCATTGCCATTTATCACCATGACATTGTTAAGCTTGTCTGTAAGATAATTGCAACGCTTTTTGTCAATCTCAACTATCTTTACATAAGCACCGAACTCCGAAAGCTTCTTGGCTAGATAAAAGCCCGTCTTTCCGCCACCTATTATCATAACTTTTTTAATGCGATTTTTACGCCTTGTAAGCGGTGTTTTCTTGTTTAAGGCCTTCATTCTAGATGTTTCTCCAACTATGTAGAGCAAATCATCTTGCATGATTTCATCATTACCATGAGGAATAATCATCTTACCATTCCTTGAAATTCCAACCATTATAAGGTCTTCCATGGTCTTTCTGAAATCTATCAAACTCTTTCCTACAAGCTTTGTATGCTTGCTCGCTTCAAGTTCAACAAGCGAAATATTTTTAAAGCTGTAGATGCCGTCGCTGATAGAATATTTTTCGATTAGATACCTGTAGATTTCAGCTGTTATAAGCAAATCCGGATTAACTACCAAATCTATGTCGAAGTGCTCGCGGAGTAGCTCTGTCTGATTCATATGCTCAGGATCTCTAACCCTTGCGGCTACGCTCTTACACCCTAGCTTTTTAGCAAATGATGCTGAAATTATGTTTACCTCGTCAGAAGTAGTGCAGCTGAAAAGGAAATCATAGTTCTCTATTTCCATCTCTTTAAGCGTATCTATGCTCTTTGCATCTCCTGTGATAGGAAGAAAATCATACATCTGCGAGAGTTGATTTAGCTTTTCTTCCTTTGTATCAACAATTGTAATATCATAATCTCCATCAAGGAGAGCCTTTGCAATTCTTATTCCGAGCTTTCCTGCACCTAGTATGGCTATTCTCATTTATATCTTCTCCCAAATAAAAATATACCTTTACCTTTTGAATATCCTATGAATTATAAATCATCAATATGCCTTTTGCAACTTTAGGACAACTCAATACTTCCTTTTGCAACTTTAGGACAACTCAATACTTCCTTTTGCAATTTTTGAGCAATGCAATCTTTCCTCGCTTACCTCGATTACTTTAAAGCATTACATTAGGGCTTAATTCTATTTAAAGCTTAACACGGTTAAGTCTAAGAGCATTCATGCAGACGCAAAAACTTGATAAGCTCATAGCAAGTGCTCCCCACATAGGATTCATCGTCCAGCCAAATAAGTTAATAAATGCCCCTCCTGCAAGTGGAATCATTAGAATATTGTAGAAAAAAGCCCAGAAAAGATTTTCTTTTATATTTTTGAGCGTAGCCCTGCTCAGCTTAATGGCTTTTGTAACATCGGTTAGATTGTTATTTACGAGCACGATGTCAGCGGAATCTATTGCTATATCCGTACCGCTTCCTATTGCAATTCCTATGTCAGCCCTTGTCAATGCCGGTGCATCATTTATTCCGTCGCCTACCATTCCTACCTTTTCATCTTGTGAAATCTCCCTTATAACCTTTTCCTTATCTTCCGGAAGAAGTTCAAAGAATACCTCGTCTACTCCGACCGTTTTTGCAATATATTTTGCAGTCTTTTCATTATCCCCCGTGAGCATTACAGCCTTTATTCCCATATCATGCAATTCTTTAATAGCTTTTATGCTGTCTTCCCTCAAACTGTCTGCCAGTCCGATAACACCTATGACCTTATCATCTCTAGCAAAAAATATCGGCGTCTTACCGTCCTCTGCAAGCTTTTCAGCCTCATTAATTATCTCTTCAGGAATTTTAGCATTTTCTTCAATAAATCCCTTTTTACCTGCGATAATTCTATTTTTACCCGCTTTATCTTTGCAAGCTTTACCTCCTCTATCTTCATTACCTTCTGAATTAATATCGGAAATAATTGCACTTACTCCGCTCCCTGTCAAAGAAATAAATTCCTCTGTATTTACAGGGCTAATTCCCATTTCAGTGCAGTAACTGCATATCGCCTTTGCGAATGGGTGCTCGCTTTTCTCCTCAAGCGATATTGCATACCTTAACAATTCTTGTTTTTCCACTCCATTTGCTAAGATTATATCTGTAACCTCGGGTATTCCCATGGTTATCGTGCCGGTCTTATCTATCGCAATTTTCTCTATTTTTCCAGCTTCTTCAAGCACCTCTGCGGTTTTAAATAAAATTCCATTCTTCGCTCCCCTGCCATTTCCAACCATTATAGCAACAGGTGTCGCAAGACCTAGTGCACATGGACAGCTTATGACGAGAACCGTGATTCCCCTTGCGAGCGAATACGATAGATTTTCTCCAGCGAAAAGCCAAATAATTGTAACAATGATTGAAATAAGTATGACGGCAGGAACAAATATCCCCGAAACCTTGTCTGCAATCTTTCCTGCCCTTGTTTTGCTAGATGACGCGTCACTTACAAGTTGGATTATCTGAGCTAGAGTTGTATCGCTTCCTACCTTTTCTGCCCTAGCTTTTATATATCCTGTTTTATTCGTTGTTCCAGCAGATATATTATCTCCTAAAGCCTTGTCTACTGGAATGCTTTCACCTGTAAGGGCAGATTCATCTATTGTGGAAGCTCCTGAAATTACAATCCCGTCCACAGGCACTCTCGCTCCCGGCTTTAATATGAATTCTTCTCCCGCCTTAATTTCATTTGCTTTGACTTCGACCTCTACGCCATCCCTTATAACTATTGCCATTTCAGGGATAAGATTCATAAGCCCTTTAATAGCATCTGTCGTTTTCCCCTTTGAAATTGATTCAAGCAATTTACCCACGGTTATAAGCGTGACTATCATAGCCGCCGATTCAAAATATAGGGCATCTCCATTATTAGAAAAAAGCAAAATACTGCTCCAGATAAATGAGACTCCAGATCCCATTGCAACTAAGGTATCCATATTTGGAGCTAGGTGAAAAAGCCCCTTAATACCATTTATAAAAAAATCCTTGTTTATTATCATTATCACAAGCGATAAAACCATCTGCACCAAGCCGTTTCCCATGTAATTATTATCAAGGATTTTGGGGAGTGGTAGCCCTAACATTCCATGCCCCATAGTAAAGTACATCAGGAATAGCAAGAGTATCACTGAATATATTAACCTTTTCTTTATCTTTTCCCTATCATCTTCATAAATCTTAATACTATCTTCCGGAGCAAGCGAAGCGTCATAACCAGCATTTCTGACTGCCTCTATTATGTCTTCACTATCTGCCGTTCCCGCTACAAGCATTGAGTTTGTAAGCAGGTTAACCGAACATTCAGAAACACCTTTAACCTCTGAAACAACCTTTTGCACTCTCGCTTGGCAGGCCGCACAGCCCATTCCCTTAACTTCATATTTTTGCATATTTATATTTTTCCTCTCTATTTATTGCCTCTCTTTTTTGCTTCTCTATTTATTAGAAAAGCTTTTTATATATTGCCTTGCTTTTTTAGTAAGATTATACCTCATATGCTTATATGTCAATCTGAATGACTTTGCTTTTTTTGTGTGCTATAATGACAGCGATATGAGTAATTCACATAGGACAATTGAACAAAAAACATATTTTAAAAATAATATTTGGAGACTGATAATAGCTTTCATAGCTTTTTTGCTTGAAATCTTTATCATCGTTTATCTTGCAAATAAAGTGTCCGTGGGTAAATCCATTAAGTTCGTAGAGCATACCGTAGGCATTCTTCTTGCACTCTATATTTTTAACAAGAATAAAACATCTTCAATAAAGGTGCCTTGGATAATACTAATTCTCATATTTCCTATCATCGGCGGTATCCTCTATTTGATAGCAGGAACTTCTGCAACAACAAAGCGTATGAGGAGAAGATATGAAGAAATAGATGAGATGCTCTATCCACTTCTGCCTCCTCAGCTAACCCTTTATGATGAAGATTTGTGCATAAATCGCTCAATAGCAAATCTGTCAAAATATCTATATGATTATTCGCACTATCCAATTTATAATAATAGCGATGTAAAATTTTACGCCTATGCCACCGATGCCTTTGATGAGTTAAAAAAAGAACTTTCCAAGGCGGAGAAATTTATTTTTATGGAATATCACGCAATTGAAGATGCCGAAGCTTTTGCAATGATCGAAGAAATTCTAATCGATAGGGTTAAGCATGGCGTTGAGGTAAGGCTCTTTTACGATGATATGGGAAGCATTGTATTTATGAACAAAGATTTCAACAGGAGAATGGAAGAAAATGGTATCCAGTGCCGTGTGTTCAATCCTGTTACTCCTTTTATAAATTTATTTTTAAATAATAGAGATCACAGAAAAATTACAGTTATAGATGGAAAAATTGCCTTTACCGGTGGTTACAATCTGGCGAATGAATATTTTAATATCACACACCCATATGGCTTTTGGAAAGATTCTGGAATAAAGATTGAAGGCCCTGCTACGAAAAGCTTTACCATAATGTTCCTTGAGATGTGGAATGCTATAAATGCAACAGATGAAGATGATATAGATGTCGAAAAGTATCTTCCTGATTTCCATTATGAGGCAAAAGAAAATTGTTTTATCCAGCCATATGCTGACAATCCAATAGATGATGAGCAGGTTGGCGAAAATGTATATCTCAATCTCGTAGAGCGTGCAGAAAAATACATCTATATCTCAACTCCATATCTAATTCTAACAGAGGAGATGACTCACGCCCTATGTCTTGCTGCAAAGCGTGGGGTTAATGTTGTAATCCTTACCCCGGGAATACCGGACAAGAAAACTGTATATCTGATGACTCGTGCGAACTACCGCGAGCTTGTCCGCTCTGGAGTTAGAATTTTTGAATTTACCCCCGGTTTTTGCCACGCCAAGCAGTGCGTATCTGATGATATTGTCGCAACCTGCGGAACGATTAACCTCGATTTCAGAAGCCTATATCATCACTTTGAAAATGGATGCCTTATCTACGATTCAAAAGCTGTTCTTGATATAAAAGAGGACTTTGAAAATTCCTTTGATATTTCTAAAGAGGTTACAAATGACTATATGCGTCGCTCATTTAAGTTCAGCCTGTGGTATCTTTTCATGAAGATTTTTGCACCTTTATTATAAGTTTGAAATAAGTATAGGGAGGTAAATATGAAAAATCTGAATAAACCGCTCAAGATTAGAGAAGAACTTCAAAATCAGGAGAAAATCAGTTATGCGTCCGATATTATCGCTCTTCCTCGTGGTGGCATAGATTGCAGTGAGGGTTGCAATCCCTATGGATTTCCCCCTAGCCTTGAGATGGCAATGCACAATTTTGATATTCACCGTTTTGGACCATATCCTCACAGTCAGGCAATATACGAAGGTCTTACGGAATACTGGAAAGGTTATTCAAATATAGAAAGGGATAATGTCTTACTTTCAGACGGTAGCATCAACGCACTTTATACTGTTTTTAATGTCTTTAATTCTAAGGGTGCTGTAGTTCTTGGAATTTCTCCTCAGTTCACCGATGCGGAGATGTTCATAAAGATTTCAGGCATGGAATATAGGTCTGTTCCTCTCAGAAAAGAAAGAAATTACAGATTTGACCCAGATGAGTTTATAGAAAATATAGACGAAAGCGTTTCTCTTATTTATATCGACAATCCGAACAACCCAACCGGTCAGGTGATAAGCCTATATGCTATAGAAAAAATCTTAAACAGGGCTATAGAGGTCGGTGCCGCTGTTATTGTCGACGAAGCATATGGCGATTTTATGCCTAATCAAAACTCGTCGATGCAGTTAACTGAGGAATACCCTAATTTGATAATGATAAGAAGCTTGTCCAAGGCCTTTGGTCTTGCAGGGCTTAGAATTGGATATGTTATCGCACCAAAACAGCTCATTTCCTATATGAGAAAGATTACAAATCCTTATCAAGTTAGTGAGTTTGCTCGTGAAATGGGCGGAGAAGCTCTAAAGCACAGCGAAAATATTTGGAAGAATATAGTTGATTTTTCAACAATGAAAAGAGAGATTCGAGATGTCCTAAAGGAATCCGGGAATCTTTTTATGCCGGAAAGCTCAGATACCGTTTCAATTTTTCTCCTAATACATAAAGATGAAACAGTTGATCTATATAAAGAATTTTTGGATAAAAAAATTCTCTCTGTACCTGGAGTTGACTTCAATACACTCGGCAAAAATTCTGTTAGAATAAGGCTTCCTCGCATAGAGGATTTTGATCTTCTTCTAAATGCAATAAAGGCTATCCACCTAGGATAGCCTTTTGCCTTCGTTTTTCGTTCTTCTAATTTTGGCTTTCGCCCTTTCTTTTCCTAAGTGCAGTCGATATTGCAATCGTTCCCATAATCACAAGTAAAATTGCAAATCCATCTATGCCACTATCTCCTGTGCCTATGGACTTATCATTCTTATCAGGCTTAGGTTTTTCAGGTGTATCAGGCGTAACAGGTGCGTCAGGTATCACACTTCCCCTTATACCTAAAAGGTCAATCACTGCTCCATCCTTTGTAATCAGACCCGCATGGCGATTAAAGTAATTGTCCAAAGAAGCCTTGCTTCCTCCATCTTTTATAATAGAAGCGTCAACTCCAATAAAATCTATATCTCCAAATGTAGATGAGTTTAGATATTGGAAATTTTTCTCCTCGCCCGTGGTATTATACCTGCCAACCTTGTCATTCCAGTACTTGTCTTGGAATGAACGCTTTGCAATAAGAGCTTTACCTTTCGAATCTCCAGTCTTTGACACTACCTTAACCTTTTTGCCATTTTCTGTTATTTCATTTTCTCCTGTTGCAAAGACCTCTCGATTTGTCTTTTCATCTGTTTTTCCTACGACTGTTACATAATTATCCTTGCTCTCCTCTGACACATTGCCCGTTCTATATAACCATGTGTCCTCATTCTCCTTTTCTACTAGGAGGGTTGAATTGGTTATTATAGGTTTATTATTGTTTCTATCTGCTCCTAGGATTGCTGACCAGAATTTAGGATTTGGCTTATTTATATAATGTGCAACGCCTGTAATCTTTCCACCATCTGCAAATCCTGTGAATACTGCCCAGTCATTTAATATAAGGCTTCTGGAATTTGATATTGTCGTATTTTTAATCCATCCTGCAAAGCCTGCAAATATACCTTTTCCATTTTGAGCGACTTCACTCTTTCCATTTATCTGATAATCGCAGTTATCAATCGTCATATTGTTTGCATATCCTGCAAATCCACCCGCATATTTAGTTCCTGCCGTATCTAATTTAAAATCCTTGTCGACAAATACTGCGGAACCCTCAATTTTGCTATTTTTTGAGAAAGCAGTTCCAAGCCCCATATATAAAGGCTTTTGTGTTTGATTTTTGATGTCAACATCGCCTACATAAACTCTGCATCCCTTGATAGGTGCTTGTTGAAATGTCGCTATTCCTGCAATTGATGTGCTACCACCTTTTACATTTTCATCTGTAAGGTTTACATTGAGAGCCTTTGCTTTAACCGTGCAATTTTCAATAGGCTGATTTTCGCCTTGAGTTCCTGCCATTAGTGAAATTGTAATTCCTGAATTGCCTTCAAGATTAATCGTGCCGAACTCGAGTATGTTCCCCTTAGTGAGACAAGGATGTGGGGTGTTTATAGGCTCTTTTGCTTCTACATTGCCCATTCCAGTGAAGTTAATTACATCGGTCTTGCAATTTATATCTCCATAGCTTACAGTGTTATCCTTTGAATTTGTAGCTTGCATCATGAAAGGATATATCATGCCATACGCCTTAGGTGTATCTATGTCTACTTTCCCAACTTTAAGGCTGTTATTCTTTAAGCTTGCCTCAGGAAGTTCAGGTCTTCCCTCTTTAGATTGCTTTCCTGCATATACTTTCTGTGACAATCCTACAAATGCAGTCTGCGAGCTTTCAGCATTTTTTATCTCCACTGCACCAACTTGCATCTCGTTATTTTCAAAAGTCTGCAAGAAATCCACACCATATTCGTTAGAACTGTTCCAGCCATTTCCAAATCCTAGACCCATAGTATTTCTAAATGGTGCATTATTGCTCATCTTGCCACGAACATTAAACTTATTATTTGATAGATTTTCAGCCCATCCATGGCTATTCGTCGATGCGACGAGGTACATCTGAGTAAAGGCATTGCTCTTTGCCATTCCATCCTCAGCATCTATGACAATATTATTTACATCTAGGCTAGAATTGATAAATGTTCCAATTTCGTCGCTTATACCATGAGCATATGTGGACTCTCCTCCAGACTGATTGATTCCGCCCTTATGTAACTTCGTTAATATATCTCCCTTGATATTTACATGAAGATTGTCAACCCATGCTTCTCCAAGATCATTTGAAACACCTGCTGAATATCCTTGTGAATAAGCATATGCCTGAACATTTCCACCGATATTTACATTTACATTAACAATCTGTCCCGCTTTCTTTAGCATCGCAGTATTTTGCTTCATATATATTTCATCGCCTGAAGGTGTATTTGGGGCAGGCATCTTTTTATCCCAATGGAAGGTGAGTCCGGTAGCTCCTGATCTGAAATTTTTATCAGCTGGAGCTTTATCAGAACCTATATTACCGGTTACTTCTAGGTCTATATCTTCAAGAGAGGTCTTGCTCAAAAACCATGATAGTCCACTTGCTATCTGTCCCTTTCCAAATTGGTCTGAGAAATGGTTGTCTATTATAACATTTCCCCAAACTTCTTTGGATTCAATATTTCCATTTACCTTTACCTTAATATTTTTAATAATTGAGTTGTTAATATCAAAGCCATTCGCATCAACAGGGGTGCCAAAAGAAATTAGCTCCCCGATAAAACCATATCCGCTTACGCTAACTGGATATTCAACGCTCATATTTGAAATATTTACATTTTTAGCCCTAATTCCAGCGAACAAAGGAGCTACTTTCTTACCCTTAAATGTTATCTTGTGATTTCCACCATCAATACTTAGGATGCCATCTTTGTTGTCATGAGAAATAATACCTCTCTCAATCTCCACCCTCTTATCGTCGAAATATGAATCATTTAGATCGATTTCTATATCTTTGGTAAATACATAATTACCCGACTTTAACAAAAGAGCAGAGTAATCTCTGTTCGTCAAAAATGTGTAATTACCTTTCTCGAGATAAGGTTTTAGATCATCAAATGAACTTATCTCAACTACCCCGCCTGCAGGAGGCACTCTTAGCGGAGATTTTTTTATCTGATTTTTCTTTGCCTCTTTTACTTGATTTCCCGCCTTTTCGGATTTATCAGATTTATCTGATTTTTCTGCTATTTCAGTTTTTTCTGATTTTTCCTCCTTAGGTGAAATTGTATCTTCTATGTTTTTTTCATTCACCTTAGGTTCAGACATCGTCTTGGTTTCTTTTTCACCCAGTGTCTCCGCACTTACACTAAATTTTGAAAAAGAAATAACCAACAAAAGCGAAAATGCAATTGCCAGCATCTGTTTTCCTCTGGTATAAATTTGTTTCTTCACATCTGCCTCCCACCCCCCCCCATGCAAAATATGGGGGTATTTAAAATAAATATTAAAAATAAATTGTTTAAAAAATATAAAATATTATATCACATTTTTTTATTCGTTTTTCTCCATATTTTTTGATTCTCAGCAGCTCTGATGAGTTCATCTCTAAATTCAGGATCTGCAATGCTAATAAGTGCCTCAGCTCTTTCCCAGACGGTTTTTCCCGTCAGATTTATAAGCCCGTGCTCGGTTACGATTGTTCCCGCCTGACTTCTAGGGTCTGTGATAATATCTCCATTAAAATGAGGAACTATCCTAGAATGTTTAATCCCCTTCTTGTCGGTAAATGTCGATGTGAGTGCGATAAAACTCTTTCCTGTAGGATTGTCATATGCACCTGTTATAAAATCAAGCTGTCCACCTGTACCACTGATTTGTCTAAGCCCTGAACTTTCAGATGAGATTTGTCCATATAAATCGACATTAATTGCATTATTAATAGATACGAATTTGTCTATACTCTTAACAACATCGACTCCGTTGATGAAGTCAATCGGACAGATGAACATACTAGGATTATCCGCTGCCCAGTCCATAAGCTCTTTAGTTCCATAAACTGCAGCAAAGGTGCTTTTGCCCGGCATAACAGTTTTATACTTATTTGTTACCTTTCCTGTCTTATACATATCAAGGTATGAATTTACCAATAATTCACTATGTATTCCAAGGTCTTTAAGGTCTGATTCCTCTGCAATAACCTTTCCGATAGCATCTGGAAGCCCGCCGACCCCTAGCTGGATAACTGAACCGTCGCTCATCTGTTCTACAATCCTCTTAGCGATTTCCATTTCAAGTTCGCCAGGGACAGATGGCTGAAATTCGTTAAGCGGTGGGTGCTCCCCCTCGACTACTGCATCAATTTCAGATATGTGAATACATTCTTCCATTCCCCTTATATATGGAAGATGCTCATTAACTTCAAGAATTATGTAGTCGGCTGCGTCCATTGTAGCCCTTGCACAAGCGTTATTAGATGAGAAGCCGAAAAAGCCATGCTCGTCCATTGGTGTAACCTGCATCATTGCTACATTTACTTCAAGATATTCTCTATAGTAAGAAGGAAGATTCCTATATATCATGGGAGAAAAACTGCAGAGTCCTCTGTCAGAGAGCTTTCTTTCATAGGCAATCATGTGCCACGAATTATAAGAAAAATGCTCCCTCGTAGGATCTTGCTCGATGCACTGAATAGGTCCATACATCATGTGTCCCCTTATTTTTACATCTTCTAGCTCGTCCTTCCTTTTGGCAAGTGCAATATCGAGAAGATATGGACAACCCAGATTGGCACTGAAATCAATCCAGTCGCCACTTTTTACAATTTTTACAGCTTCGTCTGGAGTCTTTAACTTTTTTCTATATTCATCGGTAAAATTCATTTCCATCCTCCATATTCTTGATTTTTGATTATTTGCCTTTATGCTTTTGTGCTTTTGCCTCTCCCCTTGTTTACCCTTTTTCTTTTGCGGGTTTGGCTTTTATTTGTTTAGCTTTTCAACCTAACTTTTTTATATTAGCTTTGCCTTCAGCTTTAATGTAATCAATCTGTCAAGCAATGAATCCTTTCTGAAAAGGTGAAGTTGCAATTCTCTAGAAAGATACATAAGTGCCGGCGTGCCTGCTATACAATTACCCTTGTCATCAAGTGCCGGTCCATAGATGCCAATGCCAGCTAAGTTATCAGCAACAGAGATAAGACCTCCGCCGACTCCACTCTTTGTAGGTATTCCAACATCAACAGCGAATCTTCCTGAGCGGTCGTACATTCCGCAGGTCAGCATTATGGTCTTGACTATTTCTGTAGTTCTCTTGCTAAAAATTCTATCATCGCTCTTCCTTGAAATTTTCCCGTCATTAGCAAAAATCATTCCCATATTGGCAAGAGACTCTGCGGTTACTTCAAGTGAACATATTGCGGTATAAAGCTCAAGGGTTTCTTCAACATTGGTTATCAGACCCTTGCTCTCAAGAAGATATGCAATCGATCTATTTCTAGAAAGATGATTCATCTCAGACTCGAAAATCTGTCTATTCATGAATATTTCATCGTCCATACATATTTTTCTTATTACATCGGTAGCTTCTTCGAGTGATACATGACCAAGGAGCATACTTGCAACCGTAATCGCTCCTGAATTTATCATCGGATTCATAGGTTTATTACTCTTTGTATCAAGGTCAACAAAGGAATTAAACGCTTCGCCCGATGGCTCCATGTCAACCCTTTCAAATACCTTGTCAGGACCAAACATATCGAGGGCTATTGCGAGTGAAATTATCTTAGATATACTCTGTATCGTAAATCTCTTGTCAGTAGCACCTATATTAAAGTGGTCAAATTCCCTAGTGCATATGCTAATTCCTAGATCCATTGGATTTGCCTTGCCTAACTCCGGTATGTATGTTGCAACATGACCGCTTGGAATAGCTTCCTTTCCTCTCTTATACGCTTCTTCCAGTAATTCGTTAATTTTTTCTTCCATTCTTGGTGTCATATAAATTCCTGCTTTCTATTTTTAATTCTTAATTTCTCAATTTCTTATTTTCTTTTTTACTTTTTTATTTCTTTTTTAGTTGTTTCGCTTAATATTCCGTAATTCCTTGGCTTCTTTAGTTTATAAATCTTAACTTTTTTATTTCTTGCTTACTTGCTTTTTAGCTTCTAAATTTCATGATTTTTATTTCAACAGGTTCGATAATAGGTTTCTTCAGCTCTCAGCTTTTCTAACAAATCCATAACTCTCATTCTGTATACCGGATGAACGAAGTTCGGATTGAGTTCGCAGATTGGTTCAAGTACAAAATCTCTCCTGTGCATTTCTGGATGCGGAATAACCAATTTTTCAGTGTTTATAATTTCATCATCGAAGAATATTATATCAAGGTCTATTGTCCTTGGTCCCCAGTGGATTTCCCTTGTCCTTTTTAAATCAATCTCTACCCTAGATGTGAGCCTTAGCAATTCTTCTGGTGTTAAAATCGTTTCTAGATAAATTGCTCCATTAACAAAGTCAGGCTGATTTGTAACCCCATAAGCCCTCGTCTTTATGAGCTTTGACTCTTTAATATTTTTTATGTGCTCGCTTTTCCTTAGAACTGTCAGAGCTTCAGCAATATTTGCTTTTGGATTTCCCATATTTGCTCCAAGGGCGATATATGCCTTATGCCATTCCCTTTCGGTCGATACCGCCACGCTCTTAAATGAATAATTTATTGGTGCATTTGGTTTATCTACTCTTATTTCTATTTTTACTATTCTATTATATTTGAGAATAATGGTTTCTGCAATTTTGCTAGCTAAGGTTTCTATTAAATTAAAAGTTTTTCCAGATACAATTTCCTCTATATCTTGGCAAACCAAAGCATAATTGACCGTAAAATCGCAATCATCTTCGTTCTTTGCTTCGCTTGTATCAAGATAGAGTGTCGCTGAAATGATAAACTTTTGCCCTAGCTTTTTTTCTTCTGCAAGTACTCCGTGATACCCAAAACACTCAAGTTCTTCAATGTAGATTTTATCCATAATAGAATTTTCACCTTTCATCGTTTAAAATTACATCGCACATATCAAGTGCTCTTCTATTAGCCTTAACATCATGTACTCTGAAAATATGATGCCCTTTCATTCTACCAATTATATTGAGTGCGATAGTCGCTTCCTCTCTTTCATCTATGGACAAAGCTAGGCTCTTTCCTATTATGGATTTCCTTGATATTCCTAGAAGAACAGGATAACCGAGGCTTGTGAAATGCTCAGCATTATTCATAGCATGGATATTTCCATCAAGGCTTTTTGCAAATCCAATTCCTGGGTCGATTATTATCTTATCATCTTCTACTCCCGCTTCTTTTGCAATATCTATTGAAAATTTTTGCTCATCTATAATCTTTTCAATGTAAGCCGATGGATACTTGCTGAGAGCTCCCTTTTCTGCTTTTTTTTCAATTAGCTCATCGGGGATTATGCTTATTCGATTGTGCATTATTATAATAGGACATCTTTCTTTTGATATTATCCTTGCCATTTCATGATTTTTATCATCTGGATGATTAAGACCCCACACATCATTTATGAGGTCGGCTCCTCTAGCCAAAGCTTGCTCTGCTGTCTTTGCCCTGTATGTGTCAACAGAAATTGGAATATCAAATCTTTTCTTTAATTCTGAAATAGCAGGAAGCACCCTTTCTCTTTCCTCTTCCCCTGAAACAGGTGCTCCTCCAGGTCTTGTAGATTCTCCACCTACATCAAATATATCAACTCCGTCTTTTGCCATCTGCTCCGCCTGCCTCAGCATATCATCGATATTGAAGAATTTCCCTCCGTCAGAAAAAGAATCCGGAGTTACATTTAAAATTCCCATAACTACCGATTTGCCGGAATTAAAATTAAAATTTTTATTACCAATTTGCATTTTTCCCTCTTACTTTTTATAATTTTTAAATTTTTTTATATTATTTTATATTTTGCTAATTTTTTGATATTTTATTTTGCTTTATTATTTTAATTTTTTATTTTTGTTTAATTAATTTGCGTTTTATTTTTGCTTTATTAATTATTATTTAAGCTTAATATTCAAGGCTTTTATTCTTTTTTTCTTTGCTCCATTTGCACATATCGCTTGCACTGCAAGCAAAACATTCTCTCGATAGTTTATCTGCCTTTGAAATTATTTGCCCAAGATAATCAATATCATTATCATCTTTTATTCTGTGAGCACTGATTGCACGGGTTATCATTTCTATTTCTTTATCTTCATAACCTGAGCTCTGAAGAATCTCTCCTGCAATTATTGCTCCAGCTTCTTCGTGGGGCGTTCCTTTCGTATATTCTTCAGCCCTTCCAATATCGTGCAAAAGACCGGCAGCATAGATAATATCTCTCTTTAAACTATTTCTTCCGCCTTCTTCCTGCCAGATTATGGTTGCAATTCTAGCAACATTTATAAAATGCGATAAATTGTGCTTGCAAAAAATCCTGTTTTTCTCTAATTCTTCAATATCAGATAGGCATTTAAGATACCTCTTATCTTCAAGAATCCGTTTATGTCTATTTAAATTTTTTTGAGTATTGACTTTTTTCATAATGCTTGCCAGATATTATTTATTATAGATATTTTAGATATTTCTATAAAATAAAGCTTTTATTTTATTTCAATTATCTGTGTTTGGTTAATTTTATAATAAATATATTGATATTTCAAACAAGAACAAACAAATTGCATTTCTTCCAATTTAATCTATATTTACTTTTACAACTTATTTGCAAAGTAAAACCGTAGCAATTTCCGCTACAATAATTGCAATAATAATGAAGCAATATAATTACTACGGTTTACAAAATTATATTATCTATAAACTTGTAATATCTATTCGTTTTTTATCAATTTTAGCTTTATTATTACTAGTGTAAGACTTGCCATTAAAATTGAATAAATGATTATAATCCTTTTCATATCAATAGAATCTCCTGTTCTAGGGGATGCCAGATTTGATACTGATGTTTGATTTTCTGCATAAGGCTTTTTGCCTTTTTCTGTCAAAATCAAAGTACCAAACTCCTTAAATTCAACTCTAATAAAACGGTCTACTCTATTAGTATCCAGCTTTGTATATTTTCCATTTTTAAATATATACGCATCATATTCTATTTTTTCTTCCGTCGGAAGAAGTTCTATAACTGCTTTTAGATTGCCCTTAAGCCTAATTTCTTCGCTATCTTCCTTGCCTTCAATATTGCAACTAAATATGTCTGTCCCTTTAGATTTATTCTCTTTTACAGTCAAGGTAAATTTAGATTTGTGATTTGTTTCTGACAACATATTTTCCAGTTGCTGAATTTCAATTTTTCTATTATTCTTAGTTCTTTTATCGTAATCAAGCGATATAACCTCTATATTACGCTTCTTAGATAGGTTGCGAATAGATTCACTAATTTTATCCGTAAAAACATAAAGCTTCTTATCTTCACTTCCTTGTGTAATTTTAAAAATATCATCTGAAAACTTTATATTGCTAGGTATAAAAACGGATTTCAATGAGTCTGAAAGTGCAAATCCCTCTCCTCCTACTGATTTTAACCCTCTAGGTAATTCTAAATGACTTATGCTAGACCATCTTGAAAATCCTTGAAATCCTACGCTTTCTAGCTTTTCGGGAAGATATAGTTCCTCTGCTTTCGGAGCCCAAACTGCTCCCGTATTAGCGACTTTTTTGAGATTACGAGATAATATAAAATGTTTTATATTATCAAGTCCTGCTACTGAATATTCATTCAATTCTGTAACTTTATCTGGAATGACTAACTGTTCTATATTTTCTAATTCGTAAAAAGCTAGTTTACCAATATGCCTCAAATTCTCCGGCATTTTGAAATCCTTCAATTCTTCACAGCCAAGGAAGGCCGCCTCGCCAACTTCTTCTACGCTGTCAGGCAAAATTACCGTTTCTAATCCAAAGCAGTTAAGAAATGCACCATTCCCTATTCTCTTTAATCCCTTTTTCGCTATAACTTTTTTTAATCCCATATGTGCATTTGCTACATAATTTTCTATCACTTCAGTGCCCGCCTCAATGTTTGCTTCCTCTATTCCCATTGGAATATAGACTAAAGATTTTTTCTTATAAACGCTACCTTTATAAGAGTGATAAATAGGGTTGCCCTTATCTATGTTTATAGAACGCAGATTGCCTATGTTTTCTGCGTCAGCAATATCGAAGAGAGCAGGGAAATCTTTCCCATTTTTTACTCCTGTAAAACTTGCAGGAAATCTAATTTCCTCTAGTTTTTTCATTGAAACAAAAGCCTTTTCTCCTACAATTTTTAATCCATCAGGTAAATTTAAATTCTTTAAATTGCTTGCTTTTTCAAAAGCACGCTCTCCGATTTCTGTAATCTTATTTCCACTAAAAACAAATTTATTCATTGCAGTAGTGTTAGCAAAGGCACTATTACCAATATATGTACAGTTTTGGGGCACTTCAAATTCTTGCATCGACACACAACCATTAAATGTGTTTTCATTTATTTTATTTAATTTGCTACTTGAGTCTATACTGACCTTTTTTAATTTTTTGCAATTTTGAAAAGCGGAAGACCCAAGCTTTTCAACAGATTTAGGAATTGTAATATATTCTAGATTTTCGCATTTTTTAAACGCATTATCACCAATCAATTGTAAACTTTGCGTATGCTTCATATCTACTTCGCTTAAATTTTTGCAATTACTAAATGCGTCATCGTGAATTTTCTTAACATTTTTACCTATAATTACTTTTGTGATTTTTAAATCTTCCTTAAATGCTTGTGATGAAATTTCCTTGACCTTATCAGGTATATTAATTATCGTATCATGTCCGTAATACCCTATTAATACACCATTCTCATCTATTTTATAAATTTCATCTTCCGATAATTCAACAATTACCTTTAAAGTTGCTTTATGTCCAAATAAATCCATAGCATAAATAAGAGCTTCGCCACTTTTATTAGCTTTGATTTCTCCCTTGCTATTTACTGATACAATATCTTTATTGCTTGATAAATAGTGCACTCTATTATCAATTGCCTCTTTCGGCACAATGTTTAGTTCTAATTTCTTTTCTTCACCTGCCCTAAGTACAATTTCTTTTTCTTTAAACTCAAAAGTGGTAATATTATTAAATTCAACCTTATTTTTAAATATCACTTTAGAGCTCGCAGTTTTATTTTTGTCATAAATTGTTTTTAATGTTGACGGTTCTCCACCGTAGTATGTTATTTGTGCCCATTGCTCCGTAAGTAATTTAGGATAGCTATCCATGCCAGCAATTTCAATATCGTCATTTTCCACTAAAAGCCACTTCCAATCAGAACCCATATCTGTCGTAAGAGGACCCTCTATCTTTTTTACACTGGAAGGAATACGCAAGCCTTGAATTTTATAACAGGTTGTCAAAATTTCTTTTCCTATTCTTTCCAAGCCATCATTAAGTTCTAAAATTTTTAGATTTCCAGAATACTTAAAAGCCCCCTCGCCCAATGTTTTTAAGGTAGACGGCATTTTTACAACTTCTAATCCTGAATCTTCAAAAGCTCCCTTGGATATTTCCTTAAGTCCTACGGGAAGCTCAATATTATTTAAAAGCTTGCATTTACGGAAAGCATTTATGCCAATTTCTTTTGTCTTATTGCTCATTTTGACATATCCAAGTTGCTTGCAATCTTCAAATGCACTTTCCCCAATCTCCTCTACCGTATCAGGAATAACAACTTTTGTAATCCTGCCATTTGATTTAAAGGCACCTGAACCAATTTTTTTAACTGTATTTGGAATAACAACTTCCCTATCTTCTCCTTTATATGCGATAAGAGTTCCGTCTTTAATAATAAACATATCTTCCTTTGTTTCTGTTGGACTAGGTACTGAAGATTCTGCTTCTAAAGCGAAAATCGTTGGTATACTAACGATTTGTAAAGCCATAAGTAAGCAGAAGAATATAGTAATAATTCGTTTAAAAGTTACCCTCATTTTTCTTCCTCTTTTCTCTATATTTTTAGTCTTTAATAACGAAAAATATGTTAGCATAAACTAACTTAATGTGTCAACTTATTAAAATTATTTACCCTTAATTTTTTGTTTATCAACTGCAATAATATATTAAAAATATAAATAGAAAATAGAAAAAAGGACGATATTTTTGCTATCGCCCTTTTATCACCTTATGTATTATTGCTTTTTATTATCTAAATCCCCATCATCCTCATTGCCTGCTCTCTTAGTTTGTCGTCCGTCTTAAATTTTCCTCGAGATGCAAGGCAGATTGTCTTAGATCCTCTTGCTTTTATTCCCCTCATCTCCATGCAAAGGTGCTCTGCTTCAGTTATTACAAGCACACCGTCATTATCAATATTCTCATCTATAGCCTCTGCTATTTGCTCCGTCATATTCTCCTGTATCTGAAGCCTTCTCGCAAAAGTTTGTACGAGCCTAGCAAGCTTAGATAGTCCGAATACTCTCTCGTGCGGAAGATAAGCAATGTAAGCATTCCCAAAGAATGGAAGCATATGGTGTTCGCAGAGGGAATAGAAGTGTATGTCTTTTTCTATTACCATTTCACTTTTCTCTACCTTAAAGGTCTTTGCCAAATGTTCGCTTCCGTCGGAATTCATTTCTCCGAGGATTTCCTCATACATTCTGCTGACCCTTTGTGGTGTTTCCTTTAACCCCTCTCTATCGGGGTCTTCTCCTATTGCTTCAAGTAGCATTTTTACCGCTTTTTCCATTTTATCTTTGTTCATCTTTTCTTATCCACCTTTTTATCGTCTGCCATTGCTCATCAGGCTTTTTCTATATGCTTTTATCAAGCCTTTGCTCATCAATCTTCTCTATCTCTTTTGTCTATCTTTGTTATTTAATATATCTCATATCGCGTTATGCTTTCCCCGATATTATCAATTCCCTAATTCTTCCTGCAAAATATAGCGAGCCAAATATACAGATTGGCTTTCCATTAGCCTTTGAAATCGCACTATCAATTGCTTCTTCATATGATTCGCAAGCCACTGCTTTTATTCCAATTTCTAAAGCTTTTTCTGCAAGTTTTTCTGCCTCAAGTGCCCTTTCCGATTCCGGCTTAACAGCATATAAAAATTGGGCATATGGCAAAATTGTTTTAAGCATCTTCATATATTCCTTGTCTCGAAGTATCCCCGAAATAAATATAAGTTTTTCACCAGAAAAAATCGATCCAAGACTCTTTGTCAGCTCTTTTACCCCGCCTAAATTATGTGCTCCGTCTATTATTATATATGGATTTTTAGAAATAAGCTCGAACCTACAAGGATTTATTGCCTTTGATATTCCGCATTTTATGTCGTCGTCACTAAGTTCAAATCCATTTTTTACGAGCTCTTTTGATGCCCTTATTGCAAGTCCAGCATTTCTTATCTGGTATCCGCCGAGCATCTTAGTATAAATTCTCCCATCTATGTCCTTAACTTCAAAGCTCTGCCCACTCATATTTTTTTCTCTTTTTATACTAGAGCAGTATGAACTTATATCCACAAATTCAAGCTCGGCATCTACCTCTTTAGCTCTTTTTCTTAAAACTTCTTCAACTTCATTTGAACCAGCTATCGCCAAAGCCTTGCCTTTGCTTTTTATTATTCCGGCCTTATGACCTGCTATTTCTCTAAGTGTATTTCCAAGCAGGGCTGTATGGTCAAAATCAATATCCGTTATAAGTGAAAGCATCGGGGTGCCTATAGCATTTGTCGCATCATTTGTCCCGCCAAGTCCGCACTCCAGTATGACAGCTTCGCATTTTTCTTCCTTAAAATATTGAAGTGCTGTAGCAAAGATTATTTCAAACTTTGATAGGCAAGGCAAATTCTCCTTTGCCATTTCTAAAGAAATTTCTTTAATCTGGCTTATTATTCTAGCTGTGTCTCCATTTGGAATAATCTCGCCATTAATTTTTATTTGCTCATCAAAGCTTACCAATTCAGGAGATGAGAAAACTCCTATCCTATATCCTCCCGCTTCAAGAATATTAGAGAGATATATTGCGGTAGAACCTTTGCCATTCGTTCCAGCAATGTGAACTATCTTCATTCCATG
This sequence comes from Alterileibacterium massiliense, assembly GCF_900104645.1. Taxonomy (GTDB): domain Bacteria; phylum Bacillota; class Clostridia; order Peptostreptococcales; family Anaerovoracaceae; genus Alterileibacterium; species Alterileibacterium massiliense. Next base: position 136,327 of record NZ_FNWE01000002.1, read on the forward strand.
ACTAGGATTTCCAAGCCTTTTCAGAAGTTCTCTTATCGCAAGGAGATTATAAGAGATTTTGCCGTCCCTAACACCCTTCGCTGTAAACGAAGGTAAGTTATCAAGATATTTAGATGCCTCTAAAAAATTCATCTTGCTTGGCTTACTCCTTTTTATATACCAAAATAATCTTAAATCTTCTTATTAACGCTAGCCTCTTGAAATCTGATTTGGGACTTAATTATATATTTTATATCTATTTTTTTCAATTCTTCTGGCTTTATGTTATAATTACACGATTTGTTAATTTTTGTTAATTTCAGTTAATTTTTGTGAGGTTGGTTTTTGAAAGTATATATACTAAGGCACGCACAGACGGATATGAACAAGGCAAAGCTTATTCAGGGTAGGCTTGATATTCCAATAAATGAAGAGGGGGTAGCTCAGGCTGAGAATAGAAGAGATTCTGTAATTAAAAGCGGTCTCTCTTTTGATGTAATTTTTACAAGCCCTCTAGAGCGTGCAATCCAAACAACAGAGATAGTAAGTGGCGTAAATCGTTCTGAATTTATAATAGACGAAAGGCTTGCCGAACTCTGTTTTGGCGAAATCGAAGGACTTAATTATAGGTCTCTTCCATTTCCTCAGTCGAATTTCTTTGACTCTCCTAAAGACTATATCCCAGCAAAAGGCGGAGAAACTTTTGAAGAACTTGAAAGCAGGCTGACATCTTTTTTTACCGATTTAACTTCCGATGATTTTAATAAATTCAAATATTCCGCTAAAGATGATAATGATTTTTCTATTCTGATTACAAGTCACGGCACCGTTATGCACTCGATTCTTAAAAAACTGCTTGAGCTTGACTATGATGATTTCTGGACTCCTCCAGCTTCAAATTGCAGTCTTTTTGAAGTACAGCTTTCAAATCAAGAATACAAACTGATTGGAGCATATGATTTGGACGGTAACCTCGAGGCTGATATGCACAAATGGACTAAATAACGATTTTTATTAAATCTCTAGATTATGTCTTTCTTATGTCTCTCTTATGTCAACGAGAACAAGTCCGCCTCTCTTTTCATTTCCTGTGTTCCAAAGTTTTTCAAAATCAAGCCATTCATACTCACTATATGTCACTGCCTTTACGAATATCTTTTCATTTCCATTTTTGTCATCTTCTATCTTATACCCATTGATTAGAAACCAGTGCCAATTGTACTCGTCAAATACTTTATCTCTATGTCTTAAGGTTAGATTAGGGATTGGAAAACCTCTATCTATTTGATTCTTTAATACATGACTCGCATCTTTATATGCTTCTTCTCCCGAAAACTCTCTCATCTTTATGGAATTGACGCCTTTATTCTCAAGATAATTAGCATATCCCTCAATCCAAATGCTTGCCTTGTCAATCCCTGTCAGCCTAGGCCATAGATATTTTTTCATCTCATGAGCGAAATCTACATAATCTTGGCGAGTTATATTATCTATGAAAAGCTCGCAGGCTTTCTCTATTCCCTTGTATTTTTTCAGGTAAATACTTAGATCGCAAGCAGTTTCGGCTCCGCAGCCACCTAGTCTCATCATATATGAGCGAAACCAATCTTGATTTCCCCCATACGATTCTCCTATATTAAAATGTTTTAGCTCTTTAATTTTTATCATCTGCAAGTTCGTTATCCATTTATAAAAAATATCTTTAATATATTGCTATTTGTTCGCTTTTGTGTACTTCTGTTTGTTATAGTTCGCTGTTATGTTTTAGAGACTTATAGGTCTTTCAGGTTATATAGCTTTATAGTTTATAGCTTTTTAAAGTATTTCAATAGTACCCAATATCAATAAATATAAAGCGATGCACACGGCATCGCTTTCAAGGCTTATTAAGCTCTCTTTTCCTTTATATTTTAATTTATAAATATTTTTTAGCTTTCGTAACTACAATTTTTAAAACTTGCCACTAAGCCTTTAGTGCTTCATTGAGAGCCTTAATCAAATCGTCCGTATCAATTCCATGAACCGATGAGGCCTGCTCAATTGACTCTCCCTGTGATGCAGGGCAACCGATGCACATCATTCCATGCTCAAAAAATGTCCTTATCAGTTCAGGATTAGCATTGATTACATCGCTTATAATCATATCCTTGGTAATTTCTTTTACTCCTTCTGCCATTTTAATCCTCCTTATCTTATAATGCCCAAAGTCTGAACATTCGTATATCTCTACTCGTTTTTAATTTATCATTAGCATTATATAAAATCAATACCTTTTTACCTATCTTCACCTAATCCCTATCTCTCAACTTTTAATTAACACATTGCTTTGTTTACAAGAACTTATAAGATGTTATAATAAATATAGATTAATTATCTAAGAAAGGAATATTTAATGATAGATTTTAGAGAAGTAAAGCTCGAAGACAAGCCGTTGGTCGATTCTCTCATCTGTGCAAGCGGGTGTCATGGTGCAGACTATTCTTTTGCCAACCTTTATATTTGGCGTCATACATATAAGCCACTGATAAATTTTATAAATAATAGAATTGTAATATATATGCCCCATTCAGGCGGACTATATGCCTTCCCAAAGGGCGATGGACCTTTAAAAGAAACCATTGAGCTTATGAGGGAAGATGCACACGAGAGAGGACACAAATTTGAAATGCGTGGACTTACTCCTATGATTTTGGATGAGCTTAAAGAGATATATGGAGACTCTTTTTCTATAAAGGAAGATAGAGATAATGCCGATTATGTATATAAGACAGAAAAATTATGCGAGCTAAGAGGTAGACATCTCAGCTCGAAAAGAAATCATATAAAGCACTTTGAAAGAAATGGTGATTGGTATTTTAAAAGGATAACTTCTGATAATCTAAAAGAGGCTAGGGATTTTGTAAATACTTTTTATAATGAAAAAGATGACCCTGAACTTGAAGATGAATCCGTTGCAATAAATGAAATGTTTGACAATTTTGACGCTCTTGAGTTTTATGCGGGGATTCTTTATCAATCTGATAAGCCTGTTGCCTTTTCTGCAGGCACTCGCCTTGATGAAATCACCTTTGATACGCATTTTGAAAAAGCCCTTCCAACTGTTGAGGCCGCCTATACTATGATAAATCGTGAATTTGCAAGAATGATAAGAGAGCTTTTGCCTGACATTCAATATTTCAATCGTGAAGAGGACATGGGAATAGAGGGGCTCCGTCGTGCAAAGGAAAGCTACCGCCCGGATATTTTGCTGATGAAATATACAGTAACAGAAAAATAATGGAGATATAGATGATAGATATTCACGAATTAAAGCCTTCCGAAAATAATTCATTTCTAATGCTTTGGAGTAAAACTTTTGGAGATAGCAAAGAGGAAATCTTAGAATTTATGACTGCGTTTTCCGATGATATAAAATGCTTTACTCTTACCGATTCTGATAATAAATCTGATAATAAAAATGATGTTCTTTCAGCCTTAACACTTTTCAAAATGGGTAATTTGCACATACCTTGCAAAAAAAAATCTCCAGAGGTTTTCGTGAGTTATGCAATCTGCACCGATGAAAAATGTCGCGGCAAAGGTTATGGTGCTTCTATAACCAATTTTGCCTCAGATTATGTGACTAATTATAATAATAAAATTAATAAAAACTCCAGTGATAGTTCTGATGATTGTGATGCTATTTCAATTCTTTCTCCCGCGAGCAAAAGCCTCGTGAATTTTTATAAACCACTAGGATATGAGCCATTCTTTTTTTCAAAATATCACTCTCTAGGAGAAATAAGTGACAAAAGCATGGATTTAAGGCTATCGGAAATTTCTCATTCTGAATATGATAAAAAAAGAGAGCATTACTTAGAACCATTCGTTCATGTATCGCTCTCCGCCAAGTCCTTAATTTATTTATCGGGATATAGCAAATTCCTTTATTTTGAAATTGTAGAAAAAAGCATAAAGGGTATCGCTGTATATTCTGAATCTTCTATAGAAGATGAAATCCTTATCTCTGAGCTTTTGGCTGTACGCATATCAAGCTCCAGTGCAAGAGAGATTGATGAAAATTCAGGATTCTTAGAAAATTTTCACCTCATATCAGAAAAAGAAATTGCAGATGTTGCAAATGCAATTACGAAAACCTTAGGGTTTAAACGCTGTGAATATAGAACGCCTGCATATTGTGGAAATAATTTTTCAGATGAAATCGTTCAAGGTATGATCTTTGGCGATTTTGATTTTATTCCTAATGATGGCGATGAGGCTGAAAACAATTTATCATATTTGCCATACCTCGGATTTCCATTTGACTAATTTTAAGTCCGACACTTTAACTCTATCTTCCTACTTTTGACCAATCTTAGGCTAAATTTTCCAGTCTATCTCCTTGAGTGCGTTTTTTGTTAAAAATTCATTCGTTCTCGTGAAATAAGCTCCGTTCCAAAATCCTCTGTATGCAGAAAGTGGGCTTGGGTGTGCTCCCTCAATTATCAAATGATGGCCCGATTTTATAAGAGATTTTTTCTCTCTAGCATTTTTCCCCCAAAGAATAAATACTGTTGGTGTGTCTTTCCTATCTAGGCTTTTGATTATAAAATCCGTAAATTCTTCCCAGCCATGTCCTCTGTGCGAGCCTGCATTCCCATCTCTAACTGTAAGCGTTGTATTTAAAAGCAAGACCCCCTGCTCTGCCCATCTCGTTAGGCATCCAAAGGTTCCTAAATTGTTCTCACCCGTATGAGCCTTTTCTTTACCCGAAAATCTTTTTTTATTCTCGTCTGTAAAAATCGAAATCCCTGTTTCAAGCTCTAGTTCTTTAAATATATTGACAAGCGATGGAGGCCATTTAATGCCCTTTTGAACGGAAAAAGCAAGTCCATGTGCCTGCCCCTCTTCATGATATGGATCTTGACCAAGTATAACAACCTTAGTATCTTTATAGGAAGACGCTTTTAGTGCATTAAATATATCGTGCTTATCAGGATAAATCGTCTTTGTATTATATTCCTCAATTAAAAACTTCCTAAGATTCTTATAATAATCTTTTTTAACTTCTTCCTCTAATATTTCGTCCCAATCATTACCTATCTCTATCATCGATATGCCTCTTTAACGCTTTTCTTATTCTCATCTTATTTGTAAACTTTTCTTATTCTAACCTTATCTTTATGCTTTTCTTATTTTCAAAGTGTTCATAAATTTTGCTAACTAAAAACGCGAGTAGGATCCCGTCAGCTATTCCTACGAAAACATCGAGCGGATAATGCACTCCTACATAGAGCCTAGAAAATGAAATTAATGTCGCAAGAACAATCAGTGCAATACCAATTTTTTTCTTTAAGTCTTTTGTCAATCCTAGATAGATTGCGACTGCTGATGCAAAAGAGCTTGCACTGTGACCCGAAGGAAATGAAAAATCCCTTTGTATTTCTATAAGCCTTTGCACTTCTGTAAATATCTCATATGGTCTTGTCCTCGCAATTAAATTCTTTAAAATTATATTGTTTATTAAAAGACTAGAAAGGAGTGCAAGTGCAGAATATATGCCTGCTCTCCTTGTCTTTTTAAACAAAAGTAGCAATATGGTGATGATTATCCATATTGCCCCATTGTCACCTAGGTGTGTTATAAATTTTATTACCGGCGTTATCAGATCATACACAATTGTCTTTTGAATCCAAATGAGCAATGACCCGTCAACTACTCTTATTTTTTCCAATACTTGCTCCCTGCTACTTCCTATTTATTTCTAATTCTTTTCGATTTTTTATATTGGCTCTATTTATATTTGTATATAAGCTCTATTTTTCTTCATATTTTATATATTGTCTATTTTGTGAGCTTTTTTATCGCTTCTTCATAAGACATTGAAATAGCATCGTCTGGCTTAAACTTTAACCATATTGAGCAGTCTTTATCCTCTCCTTCTCTTCCGCTATATATAAGACTTTTCTCTAGTTCATCAAAGCTATCTTTAAACGCTTTAGCTCCCTCCGATACGGAAACATCTTTACCATCTATCTTATATTCGTCTATGCTTTTGCCATAGTCTCCTATGAAACGGTCTTTAATTACCTTAGAAAGCTTCATTTCACTTCCATTTATATTGAATTTATATATTTTATACTGCCAATTTATGTCTCCTATTGAGTTAAATGCGTACAGCGTGTTTTTCTCTTTTCCCTTATATATTACATAAGAAGTTCCTGCTGCAACTTGAGCATCTTGAAATTTCATTTCGCCAGATTCGTCTGGAATTGAATATTTTATCTCCTTCGCCTTGCCGTCCTCATATGTATAAATTGAAAGCTCTGCAACATATTGATTGTCCGTCTTTTTCATGAACAAAAGTTCAGGGATTTCATCTCCATTAATATCCGAAATAGCTACCTGCCTATCAATGCCTCCATGGCCCTCTCCGTCTGGCAAATAATTTAGTCTTGAGCCATTTATTTCCTGTTGCCAGTCATATCCTTTTATATCTTTTTCATTCTCTTTAAGGACATCAATATATGCCGAGTATGCTTTTTTTAGCTCATTTTTATTTTTTTCATCTGTGCTCTCTTGCTTTTTATCCGCCTTATTTGCACAAGCTGTGAGTGAAATAATCATCGCTGAAATAAGGGTTATTATAAATATTTTTTTGCTAAGCTTGTTCATCATCATTCCTCCTCGTATCTTCTTTATTTTTCTATTCATGTCTATTCTTGTCTGCTCTTATTTGCTCTTGTCTGTTTTTCTCTTTTCTTTTCTATTCTTGCTGACTTTGCATTGCCTTATCTGTCATTTTATCAATGATATGTTAAATGTTATCATATGTCCTTTTTTAATGCCAGCTTGATATTTTTATTTTTAATATGTTATCTTATATGCTCTATATGTGCAAATCAAAAGGACTGAGCCTGGTGCAATGCAGGATTCAGTCCTAAAGATACGCTTAGTTATGCCTTTAATCTGCTCTTAAATCGAAATGATTCCAAAGAATGACAATATCGAGCTAAGCAATATGAGTAGTAAAAAAACTGGTGCAACATAATGTAGAACCGTTTCGTAGACTCCCTTCCACTTGAAATCTGAGCTTAGCGATATTTCTTTTTCGATATTTTCTCTGCCAATTACCCTTAGTACGAGAATACAGGTTGCAAATGCTGCTATAGGCATCATTATCGAATTAGAAATAAAGTCAAAGAAGTCAAGGAATTGCAAGCCCAAAATCGTTACCTTGCCTAGTACATTATATCCTAGCGAAGATAGTGAGCCTAGGACAAGCATTATAACTAGAACAAATCCAACAGACTTTTTTCTATCCCAGCCAAACTCATCTACAAAGGTCGCTGCACTTGTTTCTGCTAAAGAAATCGAGCTTGTAAGTGCTGCAAATAGAACCAGCAAGAAGAAAAGTACTCCTGTTATCTGTCCAAGTCCCATGCTTTCAAAGACCTTTGGTATCATGACAAACATGAGAGAAGGTCCTGCCTGAAGCTGTTCTGGGGCTCCACCGGAAAATGCAAATACTGCCGGAATTATCATCAGTGCGGCTAGAATTGCTATTCCTGAATCAAATATTATTACTCTCTTTGTTGATTTATCTACATCAACATCTTTTTTCATATAAGATCCGTAAGTAATAAGGATACCCATGGCTACAGAAAGTGAATAAAACATCTGTCCCATAGCTGCAACTATCGTCATAATTGAGAAGTTTTTAAAATTAGGTATGAAGAAATACTTAATTCCCTCAGCTGCTCCAGGTCGTGTACATGAATAAATAGCAACAATAATTGCGAGGACAACCAAAGCCGGCATCATTATCTTTGAAACTCTTTCGACCCCGCTCTCAACACCAAAGAGTATTACTATCAATGTAAGTGCTGCAAATACTATGAACCAGCCCTCTGACTGTGTCGCAGTGCCAATGAAAGAACCGAAGAATCCGTCCTTTGCCGGAGCCTTAACATTGCCCGTAACATAGGTTACGAGATATTTTATAACCCAGCCACCTATTACTGAATAATAAGGAAGAATAATCATTGGAACAATAGCATTTATCCAGCCTCCTGCCTTTGACCAGCCTGACTTACTATATGTCTTATATGCACTGACAGGGCTTTTGCCTGTTATTCTACCAAGCACTGTTTCGGATGTCATAAGAGTATATCCGAAGGTAAAGGCAAGTATGATATATACAAGCACAAATGCTCCGCCTCCATATTTTGCAGCTAGATATGGAAATCTCCAAATATTACCAAGACCGACTGCAGAACCTGCTGTGGCTAGGACATATCCTAGCGAGCCGGAAAACTTGCTTCTGTTATCGTTTGTCTTTGTCATTTTGTTCTACCTCATAAATTTTCGTTAATTGATTTCTTAAATGTAATTAATATGTAATTTTACTTGTGTTTCTCCAGATTCCCATCTTTTCCGCTTCTTTTATCAGCTCAGCTCTGAAGTCGGGATGAGCTATACTTATGAGCATTTCCGCTCTTTGCCAAGTTGATTTTCCCTTGAGATTTACCGCACCATATTCTGTGACCACATAATTAACCGCAGCCCTTGGCGTGGTAACAATTGAACCTGGTGGAAGCGTTGGGTGAATTAGGGATACTTTTTGTCCATTTTTTAGCTTCCTCGTTGAGTGACAACAAATGAAGCTCTTTCCTCCTTTAGACCTGAACGCACCTTGAACAAAATCGAGCTGTCCTCCCGTTCCGCTAACATTGCGAAATCCTACGCTTTCTGAACAAACCTGTCCGTATAAGTCTATTCCGATGCAACCGTTAATTGACATGAAATTATCTATTTTCGCTATGTTTGCAGGGTTATTAACATAATCCACCGGTGCAGAGCAACAAATTGGATTGTCATCTATAAAGTCATATAATTCCTTTGACCCTCCTGCGAAGGTATAGACAGAAAGTCCCTTATCTGTTCTTTTATTATTGGTGAGAATTCCGGCATTATATAAATCCATATATGCATCAACAAGCATCTCGCTGTGAGCACCTATTTCCTTTATATCCGAATCGGCAAGCATTCTTCCAACGCAGTTAGGAAGTGCTCCAACTCCCAGCTGAACAGTTGCATTGTTTCCTATCTGCGAAACTATGAACTCCGAAATTCGTTTATCGTCTTCGGTTGCAGATTTATGCTCTATTGTCGCAAGATCAGGATTCTCTCCCTCAATTATGTAATTGATGTCCGAAATATTAATATGCGATTCATATCCGAGTGCGATAGGCATTTTTTCATTAACTTCGACTATAACTATCTTGGAGTTTTTAATTATTCCATGAAGGTCTGCATTTATTGGTCCAAAATTGAAGTTTCCATACTTATCCATTGGTGCTACCTGAAAAGCACAAATATCAAAGGTATTTCCCTCAAGACCCCAGTAAAGATTTTCCTCATTGAATAGGATTGGCACATACCAGCAATTACCATTCTGTTGCATTACCCTGTCTTGATTAAAAAAATGAGATGAGTAAAATCTAACTCTGTCAACAGGGGCATTTATCTTATATGTTTCAAGATAATCATTTCTAATTGCTATCTCTGTCTGGATTTCAAGCCCTCTAAGTAATTCGTCCTGCTGAATCCTCTTAGCAAGAGCTCTATCGAGATAAACAGAGCAACCCGTTCCAAGCCCAAAGTTCATTCTGTAGTTACTCTTGACGAGATTTGCAGCAAAATCCTCCGTAATTAGTTTGTCCTTGTACTCACTATGAATCAAGCTAATATCGTACATCAATACCTCCTTCTTGACCTTCTGATTACTTGCAAGTTTTTCAGAATGTCGACATTCTACAATAAATTTGTTTAATAATCAAGTTTTTTTAATATTTTTTGTGAAAAAAATTAATTTTTGTGTTTTGCACACTAATTCTTTGTTATTTTTTTACAGGCGTTTGTTTTGTATAAATTAATAGCCGGCGGCAAATGATAAACCGCAGGCTAATTATCAACCGTTTTTCTTAATTAACAATCCTCGCTTTTTTATCTATTACTCAAAGATTCTTCTTATCGTATTGATTCCTTTACCCGAATATGTATGAGTGCCTCCTGATGGGAATAGCTTAGTTTCCCTTATTCCATGTTGTTCATCCATAGCATGAACAATCATCCCATTTCCTGAGTAAATTGCGACATGGTCCAGATTTCCGAAAAAGATAATATCTCCCTCTTTAAGCTCTGAAATGCTAACTTCTCTTCCTCCGCAATTTTTTAAAAGAGTAGATACAGATCCAAACTGCCAGTTGTATCCGAAATTCCTATAAATAAGCGTCACATATGAAGCACAATCACAGCCATTTGTCAGACTTCTTCCTCCAAGCACATATGGATTACCTATGAACTGTTTTGCATAGGTTACAAGTTCTTCTCTTTTTAACTGCGTTTCTCTTTCTTTTTTCTCTATAGCTTCCTTAATTTTAATTTCTCGAGCTACTATCTTCTTGTCAAGGCTATCCACTTCTCTTTGCATAAGCGACTGAATTTGAACCGAAGTGCCATTCTTGCTACCCTTAACCTCTTTCGCTGAAGCAATATCTGTGCTGACAAATAATGCACTAAAAAGAATTATTAAAAGCGTTATTTCTAATAAAATTACATTCTTTAAACCTAGTTTTTTCATTGAATCCATATATTAATCTCTGTCTGTCAAAATGACTAGCTATGTCTGTCAAAATAAAAAATATCTTAGTGTGCCTATTTGCCTTTTTTATGTGTTAGATTATCTCAAAAAATAAATATTTCCATGTGAAGATTTTCTAAAAAATAATTAGGCAACAAAAATAATATGGCAACTGATAGATTATATCAATTGCCATATCTTCTTGGTGTCCCAGAGAGGATTCGAACCTCCGGCACCTGCTTTAGGAGAGCAGTGCTCTATCCCCTGAGCTACTGAGACAAATATTTATAAAAAATTCTTTATGATAATACCATGAGTTCGCCTATCTTTCAAGTGTGAAGCTAATTTGCGATACTCATTTGCAATGTTTGAAATTTATTTCTACTATGCCATTATATCTTTAGAGAGCATTTCCGCTTCATCTTTATACTTTTTACACTTTTCTTTTATTTCTTCCGCTTTATTTTCATCATCTATAAATGGAATATTGGCATCGACATTTCGCCCGGCTCCATCAATAGAAGCCTTTAGGTGAATCGCCCCTACATATACATCATCAATAAGATTAGGATTTGAATTTTTAATCAAACCTTTTGCTATCTTTAAGCCATTAACTCCAATTTCCATAATTCGAAGTGGGGCTAGTCCGGCACTTATTGCTTCTTTTGAGATTTCATTTCTTCTTAATTTCTTTTCTTCTTCTGTATTCTTTGGCAATTTAAAAGCCTCAGAAAGTTTGTAATATGCTTCCTTATCTTTATCAATTCCAAGTAAAAACTCTGACAAAATTTCATTCGCCTTTTCTCTCATCATTAAATTATCTTCTTCAAACTCTCTATATCTGTCCCTGCCAATGGTGAAATTTGTGACCATGATGAGAAGTGCTACGCCCTCTGCTCCTGTTAAAGCACTCGCAGCACCTCCACCGGGAGCAGGCGAGCCACTAGCAAGTTTTTTTATAAAATCTTTTATTTTTTCATCTGTTAAAAATTCTTTTTTTTCATCAATTTTCATTTGTTCTATATACCTTTTTAATAACGCTCCATGATAATGCTTAAAAATTCCTATAAAGCACTTAAGTAATGCTTGCTAAATAAAAGCCGGCTCTTTGCCGGCTTCATATCTATTATTCTGCGTCAAATGGCATAAGTGCTACCGTGCGTGCTCTCTTTATAGCCTTTGTAACAGCTCTCTGGTGCATTGCACAAGTTCCAGTAACTCTTCTAGGAAGAATTTTTCCTCTTTCTGTTACATACTTCTGCAAAGTTTCTACATCTTTATAATCTATTTTCTTGTCCTTGTCTGCACAGAATTGGCATACTTTGCGTCTTCTCATGCCTACACGCTTCTTGCTATTGTCCATTTATCTCTCCTCTCTGGCTGATATTCTTCAGTATTTTTTGGTTAAAATGGAATATCGTCTTCAGTTGTTTCAAATTCTTCAGGTAAATCCATGTCATCAGGCATTGAGTAACCAAAACCGTCATTTGAGCCGGCAAAATTTGACTTGTCGCCATCTCTACCTGCTCCATTTTGTCCTCCGCCTAGAAATTCCACGCTGTTAGCTATAACATCTGTCGTGTAAACCGTCTGACCGTCACGATTCTTATAGCTACCGGTCTGAATTCTTCCCTGAACGCCTACCTGTCTTCCCTTTGCAAGGTAACGACCGCAGTTCTCTGCTTGTTTACCAAATACCGTTATTCTTAGGAAGTCTGCTGATTGATCCCTATTTTGGGACCTTGGGCGATCAACTGCAATGGTAAAATGGCACACTGCCATCTGTGACGAAGTATACCTTACCTCTGGATCCCTTGTTAATCTTCCTATTAGTATTACGCTATTCATCACAAATCTCCTATTGTTCGTCCTTGCAAACGATAATATGTCTCATAATGCTGTCAGAAATTCTAAGTCTTCTATCAAGCTCCTTAGGCATATCTGCATTTGCTTTAAACTGAATAAGCACATAGAAACCATCTTTTTTCTTGTTGATTTCATAAGCAAGCTTTCTATTTCCCCAAATATCAACTTCGCCTGCTTCTCCACCATCGTTAATGATTTCCTTAACTCTTTCAATCATGGCATTCTTCTCTGAATCGTCCATAACTGGGTCGAGAATAAATAAGACTTCATAATTTTTCATTTGTTTCACCTCCTATGGCCTTATGACACCTCTCGGTGTAGGATTCCACTCTCATATTAGAATGGCTATTATGTCACGGAATAAAACCGTGCTTTTCTATTATATACAAATGTTTGCCAAAATCAAGCTTTTGATTTTTTAATTCTCTTTCCTTTTTTTAATTATAATTCCTGTCAGTCCTAGAATAGATAAACAGCCTAACCCTATAATTCCAGAAATATCATTGCTATCGCCAGTTTTTGGCTTGTCTGGCTTAGGTGGCTCATCAGGTTTTGGTGGTTCATCAGGCTTTTCCTTGTTTTCAATAACAAATTCTTGCTTAATATCCTCTGATGCCTTGACTTCATTAACCACGCACTGATATCCCTTTGGAACATTTATCTCCTTTACTTCATAAGTAAACTTGAGCTTTACACCCTCTACTATTCCCTCTGAAGGTAAATTCCTGAAAACATAAGTCCAATCATTTGTTGCATTTAGTTTTATATCTTCAAGATTATATTGACCGCCTTTATCATCCTTCCTAATTAATCTTACCGTTACTTCTTTTGGATGCTTTTTCTTCTTTGTTGCTCCTGCTTTGCGTTTCCATACCTTGCTTACTTTCACATTTACATCAAGATTTTCCTGCCCAAAATCTATATCGGTGTTAGTAGCTATTCCGCCACCTCTTTCTTTTGCTATATTTCCAACAATTATTATCTTTGCAGATTTTTCATGAGTTTTATACCAATCTCCATCTGACTTTATCTTTCCAAGTATTCCAAACGAAGTTGTTCTATTAGTATATTTATCAGGAGTTAATACTGGATCACCCTCTTTATAAGGAGCGTCCGGCTCATCAGCATACCAATTTACTCTATTCCCCAAAAATGTTCTATCTTGTATGGTAATTTTATGATAATCAGGTTTATTGCCCTCTAATATGCTCTTATAAATTGTGTCTTTGCCCTCGAACCTCACATCTGTTCCACTAACGAGATATGCCGTTTTTTCTCTATGGTCAAGCTCATTATCTAAAATTGCTGCTCCATATGTCGTATGATTCCTTACCCTTGATGTAGGACAGCACCACACTCCAGCACCTGTAGGAGCCTTATTGCCTGATATAATTACATTGTCCATTACAACAAATGGCTGATTGTGAATAGAAAGGTCAATTCCACCGCCCGAATATTCAGACTCATTATACGATATAACACCTGACTTAATAGTTACCTTATCATTCTTTTTCTCCATCTGGAATGATATTCCGCCACCTAGGAATTGAGCTTTGTTTTTTGATATGATATTTCCTTCCAAAATAACATCTTCGCATCCACCTCTATTTACAGTTCCTCCAAAGGAGATTCCGCCGCCGCAGGAATAGTGTATGCCGTAGTCGTAATATTCATTCTTTGCCCATGCTTCATTTCCTATAATCTGGTTGTTTTTTATTAAAAATTTCCCAGGACCACTTAGTGACATTGCACCGCCAAAAGCACTTCTTATCACTGTTCCTAAGGCTTCTGCTCGATTATTTATAACCTTGTTATTTACAATATTAATATTAGAATTTTTTGCATTCCTTTCAGTAGTTATTCTCAGTGCCCCCCCATTTTCATTCGAAATGTTGTCGTGGAAATTGCAATTTTTTATTTCTATATCCACATCATTTCTTGCGTCGATGCTAATTACTGCTCCCGATAAATATGCCTTAAGATTATAAACTTCTAAATTTTCCATATTGATATTAGAATCTTGAGAATCCATAAACCCAGATGTATATCCATCGCCATCTACATCTTTCGCTGTAACCTTTCCATTTTTAATTGTAAATGACCCCTTGCCTTTTACCGGAAATGTCCTCCTAGTAGACTTTTCTGTAGCAATTACTATAGTATTTCCCTTTAAATCCAAAGTTAAATGCTTGCTTGCCGGCACTTCCGAATAATCTGTAACTTCAATATCTTCTTCAAGCGTTAATATATCGCCGTCCTTTGCTGCCTCAAATGCCGATATAAAATTTGAATATCCTTTATCGCCAATCTTAATTGCACTTTTGTCAGCACTGGATAGGAAGCTATTTACTACAATTCCGTTGATCGATAGAAAATTGTAAATCCCAAAAAATGCACAAAAGATAATTATAATTGATACTATTGATTTCTTTTTCATAATATCTCCCTCTTTGTCATTCTTTAAATAATTAAAAAAGATTCTCTTTACTAGATTATATGCGGATAAATAATTAATGCAATGGAAACCCTAACTTTTTTGGTCAAGTATTTTATGTTTACTTGCTGTATTTACATCTATTGCATTTTAAAGCTCTGCTGAGTCAAGAATTATTGTAAATGGTCCATCATTTAGTAGTTCCACCTTCATGTCTCCACCAAATACCCCTTTTTCGACATGATAACCTTGGCTCTCGCACCTTGCCATTATATATTCGTAGAGCTTTTCCGCTTTTTCAGGCTTTCCTGCTGATGTAAAGGATGGCCTATTTCCCCTTTTGCAGTTTGCATAAAGCGTAAATTGAGAAATCATAAGAAGTTCCCCGCCTACATCATTAAGGGAAAGATTGGTTTTCCCATCTTCATCTTCAAAAATCCTTAGCTTTAGCATCTTATCAGTCATCTTTTCTGCTATTTTTTCATCGTCATCTTCAGAAATTCCTACCAAAACTACGAATCCCTTATCTATTTCTCCCGTAATTTTTCCATTTACTTTAACGCTTGCTCGCGTTGTCCTCTGAATTACAAATTTCAATTTTTCCTCCTATCTCATTATCTTATTTCATTATTAATTAGCTTATATTTTTATTAATTAGTTCGTAAATTATTTCGTATTAATTCTATCCTAAATTCTACTCCAAAAATTTTATTTATAAAGTATTTTAAACTATCTTTGCACTATTTTATTAACAGTGTATAATATTAAAAATTAATTTAACAGGAGAATATTATGAATCCTTTTACAACAATTCCTGCGGCTTTTAAAGCATATGATGAAATTAAAAGATATAACAGGCTTGCTCCCAAGATTGATGAAGCCTTTGCTTCAGGCGATGTCCAAGGTGCAAGAGAGATAATGCGAGTTGGAATGAACGCCTTTGCGGATAATTTAGTTGAGCGACTTGACCTTGATTATACAATTATGGGAAAAGAAAATATTCCGGAAAATGGGCCGGTGCTCATCATGGCAAATCATCAGGGATATTTTGATTTGGTTGGATTATATCATGCAATTCAAAAATTTCATTTTGGAATGGTAGCCAAAGAAGAACTTGCAAAGTTTAAATTTCTAAGAACAGCAATCGAGCACACTGGTTCAGTCTTCATAAATAGAGGTAATTCAAGAGAAGCCTTAAAGACAATGAATGAGGCGACGAAATTGCTAAAAGCAGGAGATTCTCTAGGAATATTTCCTGAAGGCACCAGAAGCAGAAAATTTGAACCAGGAGAGTTTAAATTGGCAAGCTTTAAATTTGCAGAAAAAGCCGGCGTGCCTATTCTTCCTGTATCAATTAGCGGTTCATATCGGCTCTACGAAGAAACTGGCTCATTTAAAAGAAGTCCCCAGCTTATAAAGATTCATCCTCTGGTAGATTATGGCTCGCTCGAAAGAAAGGATAGAACTTCTTGTCAACTTGATATTATTGAAACGATAAAAGGTGGGATTGAAGATATATAATACTAAAAATGTAAGTGAATATGATGTAATTGTTCTCGGCGGAGGTGCTTCGGGTCTTTTTCTCGGTGCATCTCTTAATTTGAATGGTAAAGCCGGTCTTATAATTGAGGCAAGTCCCATCTTAGGTAAAAAAATCCTCGCAAGTGGCGGGGGAAGATGTAATTTTACCCATGCAGGTTCTATCAAGGATTTTATCCACTGCTATCATTCTCTTTCTTCTAAGGCAGAAAGTTTTGTCCGCTCTCCTCTATATAAATTTAACAACCTAAAAACGAGGAATTTCTTTGAAAGCATAGGTGTTCTTTCCTATTCTCAAGATGATGGCAGAATTTTTCCATCTTCAAATAAATCAATCAGCGTAAGAAATGCCTTGATAAAAAAATGTGAGCTGAATTCTTGGACATTTTCTCTTAACACAAGAATCGTAAAAATAGAAAATAATAAAAATAATAATTATAGCTGGCTTCTTAAAAGTGATGATGGTGGTTATTTCGCTACAAAAAACCTTGTGATTTCTGCCGGAAGCCCTGCATGGAAGTATGATGACTATTCAAATCAAATATTTGATGATTTGAAAAATCTCGGTGTTAAGATAGTTAATCCGCTCCCTGCACTAACACCTATAAATATCAAAAGTTTTAATCTCAAAAGTCTTTCAGGAATTTCATTTGAAAATGCCAGCCTCAGCCTCATTAATTCTGATACAAAAAAGTCTATTTATAAAAATAGCGGAGATATTCTAATTACAGAAACCGGCTTCAGCGGTCCTCTTGCCTTGAACTCCTCTTGGTTTATTAATAAATTAAAATCTGAATATTTTTTAAAACAGGAATGTAAGGATTTTGAGCTCATTATAGAGCTAACCGAGGATAGTTTTTTACATGAATTTGATTTTCATGGTGTGAATTTGAGCCTTTCAAATGCGATAAAATTTTATTCCAGTTTACCAGAAAGATATATCAGATTTATCTGTGGAGATTTTTCTGATCAAAAAGCCTCATCTGTTCCTCTCAAAAAAATACATACTATCATAAACAATATGTACAAAGCGTCATATTCTTCATCTTTGATAAATAATTCTTCTTTTGAAAATGCGATGTCTGCCCTTGGCGGTGTATCCCTAGAAGAAATAAATAATAAAACCTTCCAATGTAAATCATTGAAAGGTTTATATGTAATAGGTGAAGCTCTCGATATAAGCGGTGACAGCGGTGGTTACAACTTTCAATTCATGTGGTCATCTGCAATGAGTGCCTCCTTATGCCTCGCTCAAGACTTTGCTCGCATACTTATTCGCGATTAATAATTATATCCTCGAGCTTTCTCTTTGGGACAATCTGAACTCCGTCATTATCTCTGTAGTATTTTACGCCTTCCCCTGATTCAACTTCTTTTATCTCGGCTTTTT
This sequence comes from Alterileibacterium massiliense, assembly GCF_900104645.1. Classification (GTDB taxonomy): domain Bacteria; phylum Bacillota; class Clostridia; order Peptostreptococcales; family Anaerovoracaceae; genus Alterileibacterium; species Alterileibacterium massiliense. Next base: position 154,159 of record NZ_FNWE01000002.1, read on the forward strand.
CAAGCGATTTTCCAACCGCTATTATGAGCTTTACTTCCATCTCGTCAGGTAAAAACAATTCTTCTTTAACCTTTTTCGGGTCAATTCCTCCCATTATGCAGATTGCAAGTCCCATCTCCGTAGCTTTAAGACCGATAGTCTGTGCTGAAATACCTGCTTCATACATGAATATAGGCTGCTCTTCGACAATTGATTTGTCATGACAGATAACTATATAAGCAGGTGGCTCCTCTCCCTTATAAGGTAGATTTAAGTCCTTGAGAAGTCCGCCAAAGCTGACCAAATCCGTAATCTTATCTGTAATTATATCTTTATTACTTATAAAATATTTTAGTGGCTGTTTATTAATGGCAGATGCTGTAACTCTAGCTAAATCAACCATTTCAAGAAGTTCTTCTCTTTTTATCTTTCTGCTTCGATCGAACCCCCTACAACTTCTGTTAGCTGTCACCAAATCTCTTAACATTGAGGTCTCCTCTCTTGTTAATTTATTTTTATTTATTTTTATTAATTAAATTAGTCTAATCTGCTTATCTTCGCTTTTCTTCGGTGCTTTTTCTCTAACCCTTTTTGCCTGCTCAATATTTTCAAGTACCTTTGCAAAAGCCACTATTTCCTGACCCTTGTTTACTTTCATAATCTTAACTCCTTGGGTCGTTCTTCCGGACCTAGATACATCTTTTGCCCTTATCCTTATTATTACATTGTCAGAGTTTATTAACATTATCTCGTCACTCGTATCCACTAGGACTGCACCTAGAAGTGGACCAGTTTTTTCTATCTTATTCTTGTCAAAGGTGTAGATTCCCTTTCCTCCTCTTGACTGAATCCTATAATCTGAAAGCTTAGTTCTCTTTCCATATCCTCTCGTCGTCATAACAAGTACGGTCTGATCTTCATTTTGCAGCAGCACGAGTGATACAACTTCGTCGTCTTTGTCTAAGTTTATTCCCCTAACTCCGACTGCAGTTCTTCCCATTCCTCTTATATCATCCTCATGGAAAATAATTGCTTTACCGAGTTTTGATATGAGCATTACATAGTCTTCACTGCTAGACTGGGCAACGCCTATAAGCTTATCATCATCTTTGAGCTTTATTGCATTTAATCCTGTTTTTCTCACAGTGCTGAACTGAGATACCGAAGTCTTTTTAATAGTTCCATTCTTCGTTACCATGATGAGATAATCATCTTCAGTATATTCGCTGACAGGTATTACAGCCGCAATTCTTTCCTCTTGGTCTAGATTTAAGAAGTTGATAACCGGAGTTCCCTTTGCCGTCCTTGAAGCCTCAGGAATTTCATAAGCCTTTATCTTGAACATTCTTCCCCTGTCTGTAAAGAAGAGTAGATAGTCGTGAGTTGAAGTTATTATTAGGTCTTTTACAAAATCTGAATCTCTCGTAGTAAGACCAACTATTCCCTTGCCTCCTCGTTTCTGCGTCTTGAATGTGTTCTCTGGTATTCTCTTAATATATCCAAGGTTTGTAAGCGTTATTGCAACATTCTTTTCTTCAATAAGAGCTTCATCTTCAATTTCACCTGTCGCAGATACGATTGTTGTTCTTCTCTCGTCTCCCCACTTATTTTTGATTTCGAGAAGCTCGTCCTTAATAACTCCCATGAGCTTTCTTTCGTCTGCAAGGATTTCTTTGTAATAAGCAATTTTTTTCATAAGTTCTTCAAGCTCATTTTCTATCTTTTCCCTCTCAAGACCTTGAAGCCTTGCAAGCCTCATGTCCAAAATAGCTTGAGCTTGAATCTCTGATAGAGCAAATGTTATCATCAATTTTTCTTTTGCATCATTATAAGATGAGCGAATAACCTTGATAACTTCGTCTATGTTGTCAAGGGCAATTATCAGTCCCTCTAAGATATGTGCCCTGTCCTCAGCTTTTCTTAAATCATATCTCGTTCTTCTAGTTACTACATTTTTCTGGTGCTTAAGATATTCATCTAATATCTCATAGAGGTTGAGAATCTTAGGTTCACCATTTACAAGTGCCAGCATAATCATGCTATAACTTGTCTGAAGCTGTGTGTGCTTATAAAGCCTATTTAGAACTAAATTAGGATTTGCATCTTTCTTAAGCTCTATTACAATCCTCATTCCCTCTCTTGAGCTTTCATCTCTTATCGCTGTTATTCCGTCAATTCTCTTGTCTTTGACTAATTCAGCAATTGATTCTATCAATCTAGCCTTGTTGACCTGATAAGGAATGGAGTGAACTACAATCCTCATCTTTCCACGAGAGCTTTCTTCGATAGTACATTCCGACCTTATGGTTACCTTTCCCTGACCAGTTCTATATGCTTCTTTCGCACCATCTTTACCAAGGAGCAGTGCCCCTGTTGGAAAATCAGGTCCCTTAACTATATCGATAAGGTCTTCGACGGTGCTCTCCTTGTCATCAATCATCTTAACGCAGGCATCGATGACATCGCTTAAATTATGCGGAGGTATTGATGTAGCCATTCCAACTGCTATACCATTTCCACCATTTACAAGAATATTAGGTACTCTTGATGGCAAAATTGTCGGCTCTTTTTCCTCTCCATCAAAATTATCAACAAAGTCAACAGTTTCCTTGTCAATATCTCTTAGCATCTGAAGTGAAAATGGGCTCATTCTCGCTTCTGTATACCTCATGGCAGCAGCTCCGTCACCATCGACCGAACCGAAGTTACCATGCCCATCTACAAGAGGATACCTCGTTGAAAAGTCCTGTGCGAGCTTTACCATGGCATCATATATCGATCTGTCACCATGTGGGTGATATTTACCCATTACCTCTCCGACTATACGAGCACTTTTTTTGTGAGGCTTATCCGGACTTACTCCAAGTGCGTGCATTCCATATAAAATTCTTCTGTGAACCGGCTTTAGTCCATCTCTAACATCGGGAAGTGCCCTAGCAACGATGACGCTCATGGCATATTCAATATATGATTTTTTCATCTCATCATATATTTCATGATTTATTATTCTGCTGTTATCAACTATATCAGACATAACTCTCCTTTACCTCTGTCTTAAATATCTAAGTTCTGAACATACTTAGCGTTCTGCTCTATAAATTTTCTTCTTGGCGGAACTTTGTCACCCATAAGAGTCGTAAAAATTTCATCTGCTGCTGTTGCATCATCAATTGTAATCTTTACCAAAGTTCTGTTGTTATAATCCATTGTCGTTTCCCAAAGCTGATTATAGTCCATCTCTCCAAGACCCTTATATCTTTGAATATCTATCTTGGCCTTTGGATTAGCCTCTTTCATCTCAGCCAGTGCCCTTGCCTGCTCCTCATCTGAATATGTATATCTAATATCTTTTCCGCATTTAATTCTGAAAAGCGGTGGCTGTGCAGCATATACATATCCTCCCTCAATTAGAGGTGTCATATATCTAAATAAGAATGTTAAGAGCAAGGTCCTGATATGAGCACCGTCTACATCGGCATCGGTCATTATTATTATCTTATGGTACCTTAATTTGCTAATATCAAAGTCATCTCTAATTCCGCAGCCGAAGGCAGTAATCATATTCTTTATTTCTTCCGAATTTAGAATTTTGTCATATCTAGCTTTTTCAACATTTAGTATCTTTCCTCTTAGAGGTAGGATCGCCTGCCTTGCTCTATCCCTTCCCGACTTTGCACTGCCTCCTGCTGAATCTCCCTCAACTATGAAGATTTCAGAAAGTGCCGGATCTTTTTCTGAGCAGTCTGCTAGTTTTCCTGGAAGTGATGTAGACTCGAGTACACTGGTTTTTCTTGTAATATCCCTTGCCTTTCTAGCCGCCTCCCTCGCTCTTTGAGCAGCACTTACCTTATCGCATATCTTCTTTGCTTCCTTAGGGTGTTCTTCTAAATATGCACCTAGATTCTCTGTCATATTTGATTCTACAAAGCCTCTTATATCTGAGTTTCCGAGCTTTGCCTTTGTCTGACCTTCGAACTGTGGATTTGTCAGCTTTACGCTCACTATTGCAGTGAGTCCCTCTCTTACATCTTCACCCTGAAATGCACTATCTTTTTCCTTTAAAATATTATTTTTTCTAGCATAGTCATTTATCGTCTTTGTCAAAGACGCCTTTAAACCTGATAGATGATAGCCACCCTCAACTGTATTGATATTATTTGCATAGGAATAAATAAGTTCGCTATATCTATCCGTATATTGCATAGCAACCTCTACTTCCCTACCTTCTTCCTTATATTCAAAATAGAAAATATCAGTTGTTATTGGATCTTTTTGTCTATTTAGATATTTAATAAACTCCTTTATTCCGCCCTCATAATAGAAGCTCTCCTTGCGTTCTTTTTCTTTTCTCTTATCCTCTATAGAAATTCTAAGACCTTTATTGAGAAAAGCCATCTCTCTCATTCTTCTTTGCAAGGTATCATAATCATATTCTGTTTCATCAAAAATTTTAGGGTCAGGCCAAAATCTCGTCTTTGAACCGCTTTCTTTAGAATTGCCCTTTATTACTAAATCAGTAACCTCTTTTCCACTGAAATATTCCTGCTCATATATCTTTCCATTTCTTCTTACTTCAACAATCATATGAGTAGAAAGTGCATTTACAACAGACGCACCTACTCCGTGAAGTCCTCCTGAAACCTTATATCCTCCACCACCAAATTTTCCACCTGCGTGAAGCTGTGTATGAATAACCTGGACAGCAGGAATTTTAAGCTTTGGATGCTCATCTACCGGCATTCCTCTACCATTATCCTTTACAGTTATGGAATTATCTTCTTCAATTATCACTTCTATATGAGAGCAATAACCTGCGAGTGCTTCATCAACACTATTATCAACTATCTCATATACGAGATGATGCAATCCCTGAGGTCCTGTGCTTCCAATGTACATTCCCGGTCTAAGTCTTACCGGTTCAAGACCCTCAAGAACTTGTATTTGCGAAGCATCATATTCTTGATTTTTATTTTGTTTTTTTGATGTAGTCATTGTCTTTCCTTTTCATACAATTTTCTTATAAATATAGAGGAATTTTATCATGTTTTAATAAAAATTACAATAATATCGTTTTTCTTTTCTAAAACGAGCTAAAAACAACATTATCGCATTAAAAAAACACACTATTCCATCCTATGTATACTCGTGTGTTTTTATTTATCCAAATTTTTATTGTTTTTTTGCTATTTTATATCATTTTTATCTCTCCGCTATGAACACAATATATAGTTTTTTCTTTTAATTTTTCTAAAACTTCATCATTTACCTCTGTTGCCGTCATTAAAAGCTGAATATCATTGATTGCTTCCATTAAATAATTCTGTCTATCTAAATCGAGTTCAGATAAAACATCATCTAATATCAGAATAGGATTTTCTCCTATTATTTCTTTTGTAAGTTTAACTTCTGCTAGCTTTAATGAAAGAGCTACAGTCCTTTGCTGTCCCTGAGATGCGTACTTATGAGCGTCTTTACCATTTATATAAAATTCAATATCGTCTCTATGAGGTCCAACGCTCGCATATCCTCTTATCTTATCTTTTTTTCTAGCTTCTTTAATTCTATCTCTAAGATATATTTTTTCTGATGAAGGCTTATATTTTATTTCTAATTTTTCTTTGCCATTAGAAATTTTATTCTGAATTTCCCAGCTTCTATCTGCAAGCATATCTATAAATGCACTTCTATAATCTATAATTTGCGAACCATATTTAACTATCTGCTCATCATACACATCTAAAAGCCCATCAATATCCTTTATTTCTTTGTTTTTTAGCAGTATATTTTTATTTTTTAATGCTTCCTTATAATTTTTAAGACATTCATAATAACCTGTTCTTATCTGACAAAGTTCCTTATCTATAAATATTCTCCTCTTATCAGGACTGTCTTTAATTATTCCAATATCTTCAGGAGAAAAAATAACAACTACTATATTATTAAGTAAATCTGCTGTTTTTTTGATAGGTTTTCCATCTATTTTTACCATCTTCTTACCATTTTTTAAGATAGTAAAATCAATTACTCTTTCTATGTCATCGCTAATTGACTTAATCCTTATTATTGCATAATCTTTTCCAAATTCAACAAATTCTGTTGCATTACTGGTTCTAAAAGAACGAGAAAATGCACAAAGATAGGCAGCCTCAACTAGGTTTGTCTTTCCTTGTGCATTTTCCCCTATGATTAAATTCTTATTTTTATTAAATTTAATATCTGCTTTCTCATAATTTCTAAAATTTATGAGCTCAATTTCTTTTAGATACATGAATTTTTTTCTCCAATATAGAGTAATTTAATTAATCCTTACAGGAAGAATTAAATATAGATACTCTTCACCTTTTAGCGGTGTAATAATACAAGGGTCTGTCGATGAATTCATATGTAGCTTAATTTCCTCTTCATCTATAACCTTTAATATCTCTTTCATATAAGTTGAATTAAATCCAATTTTTAGGTCAGGACCTTCTTTGATTATCTCAATATTTTCTTCCATATTTCCTTCCTCGGAAAGAGAAGTTATTTTTAGATTATCCTCACTTATATTCATTTTTATTAAATTATTGTCTAAGAACGATGATAATATTGAAGCTCTTTCGATACTATTAATTAGATCATCTTTTTTTATCCTTATCTCTATAGAACTCTCTCTATTTATAATTCTCTCATAATCTATAAACTTACCATTTAAAGTGTTTATTACAACTTTATTATTATCAAACTTCATAACAATTTTATTATCGACAACATCTATCTTTATCTCATTATCATCTTCACCATCTCCAATAATTCTAGATGCTTCAATTAATAATTTTGCAGGGACAACTACTTCAAAATCCTTACCAATATCCGTATCACTCTTATTTATTGCCATTCTAAATGTATCTACAGCAACCATTTTTATATTATTTTTATCATTTTTTATCAAAACTCCAGTTATTATTCCATTAATATCATCTGAATTTGCAGAAAAAGCAGTTTTTTGAATCATTTTCTTAAACTTATTTTTTTCAAAGCTTATATAATCACTGCTCTCTTTTATCATAACTCTTGGGTATTCGTCACTTGCCATACATAGAAGCTCTGATGAATATTTACCACTCTTTATTGTTAATTTGCTATTATCATAAATTAGCAATATTTCTTCTTCTGGGAGTTTACTAATCGTTCTCTGAAATATTGAAAAAGGTATTGCAATCTCTAAATCTTCTGTAGTATCAACATCTATTACCGTTTCTATCATAATATTTGTATCAGTAGTAGAAAGATACATTTTCCTATCCTTTATTCTAACGAGAACTGAACCAAGAATTGGAGAAGTTGTTCTCTTTGGAATGGAATGTGATAAATTTGAAAGTGCTATATTTAAATCATTTTTTTTGCAATAAATTTTAGTCATTTTATTCCCCTTTATTTATATATTATTTTAGTAATAGTAATAGAGAAGGTTGATAATGTTGAAAAGATATTAAAAGTCTTTATTTCCAATAATTTCTTAATGAAAAAAGGTGTTTATAAAAATGTTAATTTCATGTTAATTATCATTTATTTTTTCAACAAGAATTTTTAAATCCTCTTTAAATGAATTGTCTTTATATTCTAATTTTTGAATTCTATCGCATGAATGAACAACTGTTGAGTGATCTCTACCACCGAATATCATTCCGATTTTTGATAGTGAAAGACTTGTGTACTGCCTGCATAGATATATAGCAACCTGCCTAGGAAAAGCAATATTTGCATTTCGCTTCTTTGAATCCATATCAGCTACTCGTATTCCATAATAGGATGCAACGATATTCTTTATCCTCTCAGGCTCGAGGCCATTTTCATCTGAATTTACAAGTTCCTGCAAGGCTCTCCTTGCCAAATCAAGGTCTATTTTTTCATGAAGAAGATTAGAAGCACCTATTACCCTATTCAAGGTTCCTTCAAGCTCTCTAATATTATCAGTTATCTTGCTTGCTATAAAAGTGCATACATCTCTAACATCATCAGTATAATCTAATCCCGCATTTTCAGCCTTCTTCTGAAGAATTGCCATTCTGGTCTCAAAATCAGCTGGCTGTAAATCCGCAGACATATTCCAAAGAAATCTAGAAGTAAGCCTGTCATCTAGGGTCTTTAATTTTTTTGCAGGACGATCGCTTGAAATAACAATTTGTTTGTTATTTTCATATAGAGAATTAAATGTATGAAAAAATTCTTCCTGCGTTTCTGTTTTATTTTCAAGAAATTGTATGTCATCAATTAAAAGAATATCAACTTTTCTATACTTATTCTTGAATTTACTCATCTTATTTTCTTTCAAAGCATTGATAAATTCATTGGTAAACATCTCTGAAGAAACATATAAGATGTTAATCTCAGGATGATTAAGAGTCGCGTGAATACCTATTGCCTGCATGAGATGAGTTTTACCAAGACCTGACCCTCCATATAGAAATAGAGGATTATATGCTTCAGATGGAGATTCAGCCACGGCTAAAGAAGCAGCGAAAGCAAGCTTATTATTATTACCAACAACAAAATTGCTAAAATTCATTCTTGGATTGAAAATATTTTCATCACCAAAAGTCTTTCTAACACTTATCTTTCTAGCACTTTCACGATTTTCATATTCATTTTCGAGCTTTGCAATTACCTTATATTTTTTATTTAAAATTTTTTCAAATGTTTCTTCGCACATACTCAAATAACGAGGAATAAAATTGATAACAACAGTATCCTTCGTCGAAAGGTAAATAATACTCGAATCTTCATCAATTTCGTGAATATAGAAAGGAGTAAACCATGTCTGATAAGCTACTTCCGAGACATTATTTTTTATTATTTTTAAAAATTCTGACCAAATCTTATTTTTATCCACTTTAATTAATATCTCCCTCGTGTATTCTACATAAAAGCTAATTTTTTTACAAGGAGAGCAAAAAATATGTAAATTCAAAATGTTGTAAATTTATTTAATAAAAATTTTCTTAAAAAATGAAATATCAAAAGAATTATCTTCATATATAAAAGACTTGTAATATATGAAATATAAATAATATGAGAAATTTTTATAAAGTTATCAACAGTCTGTTAATAACTTTGTTAATAATTATCTACAAACACTAAATATTGTGTTATCAGCAAAAAAATATTTTTTTATTTTTATTGATATATTTATTTAAATTTGACATTAAAAATTATAAAAAGTATAATATCATGTCAATGTGGCTTTGAAATTCAGAAGCTACCAATACCTAATTATTTAGAAAAGGTGAAAGGAGAAATTTTAATAATGAAGAGAACTTATCAACCAAAGAAAAGACAGAGGCTTAAGGAACATGGTTTCAGAAAAAGAATGTCTACTGCAAATGGCAGAAAATTACTTAAGAGAAGAAGAGACAGAGGCAGAAAGAAACTCACAGCATAATCACATCAGAAGATAAATGCTTGATAGAGAAACCTTAAGAAAACAAAGGGATTTTGTATCCGTATATAGCAGAGGAGAATCAACCGGGAGTAAGTATATTGTAATATTATATAAAAATAATAGATTTGATTATTCTCGTACTTCTTTTGTTGCAAGCAAAAAGGTGGGAAACAGCGTTGCAAGAAATCGTGCCAGAAGATTAATGAGAGAGTCATATCGTGCTATTAATTGCGAAAACAATTTAAAAAAAGGCATTGATATAATATTTGTAGCTAGGAATACAATAAAACCGGAAGTAAAGATGGATGATGTAAAAAAATCAATGATTAAAGGATTAAATAATCTAGGATTGATTAAATGAAGTACATATCAAATATTATAAGAAAATTTTTAATATTAATCATAAGATTTTATCAGGTTTGTATTTCTCCGATTTTTCCTCCTCATTGTAGATTTACACCCACCTGCAGTACATATTTTATTCAGGCCCTTCAAAAGTATGGAGTTTTAAAAGGTTCATATCTAGGAGTTAAGAGAATTTTGAGGTGTCACCCCGGAAATCCCGGAGGATATGATCCCTTGAAATAAAGTATATTTCGTAAGGAGTAATAATGGGAATAATAGCTAAACCGCTTGGAGTATTACTAACTTTAATTTACAAGCTTGTAGGAAATTACGGTATTTCATTGATAATACTCACTGCAATAGTTAGATGCGCACTTTATCCGCTTTATGTAAAGCAAATTAAGGCAACATCTGGTATGTCTACTATGCAGCCTCGTGTTCAGGAAATTCAAAGAAAATATGCTAATGACAAGCAAAAGATGAATGAAGAGCTAAATAAGCTCTATAGGGAGAGCAATTTCAACCCACTTGGAGGTTGTTTACCACTTGTTATTCAAATGCCTATCATATTTGGATTGTTTGCACTTTTAAGAAATCCGATGAAGTATTTGGACGATAATATGGTAACGGCAGCACATGAGTCATTTCTTTGGATAAAAGATTTGGCACAGCCAGATCTTTGGATTCTTCCTATCCTCGCAGGAGTTGGAACATTTTTTGCATTTACAATGACACAACAACTTACAATGGCTGGCAACCAGCAAGCAGCTACAATGAATAGAATTATGAAATTTATTTTCCCAATATCTATTTTGTGGCTTGCAAGAGCATATCCGGCAGGACTTGCTATCTACTGGGCTGGCGGTCAATTCTTGCAAATTTTCTTTAACTGGAGAATGAATAAGATTAGAAAAGAAATCAATGACAAGACCGAAAAAGAAAAGCTTGTTATTGAGGCAGAGAAGATTCTCGAAAAAAAGAGGCGTGCAAGATTGTCAAAGGTGAAAGGAAAGTAGTTTAATGAAAACTGTAGAAAAATGGGGTGCTAGCGTTGATGATGCAGTAAAACAGGCACTTAAAGAACTCAAGCTTCCTGAGGAAGATGTTGAGATTGAAATACTTGAAGAGAGTTCAAACGGTTTTCTTGGAATTGGGTCTAAACTCGCTAAGGTGAGAGTAACTCCAAAGTCCGGCATCGATAATAAATCAAATTCTGAGAAAGCTTCATTTGATGATATAGATAAAATTCTTTCAGAACTTCCTGAAAATAGAGTAACAGAGATACCGGAAGAAATTAGGCAAAACTATGATAAATATGCCAAAGAAGAACTGGAAGATATTAAGACAAAGGAAACCGCTAAGGCAAAGGAAAAGGATAAAAAGAGAAAGAGAAATAGAAAAAGTTCAAATCGTTCAGATGACAGCATAATTTTAAGCGATATTAAAAATTTAGAAGTTGTGGTTGATCATCCTATAAAGGATTTTCTAAGCGAACTTTCTGATAAAATGGGTCTAAAGCTCAGTTTCACAGTTAGAGCAAATGATGAACTCATGTATATAGACATTACAGGTGAAGATACAGGAACGATAATAGGTAAAAGAGGAACAACCCTTGATGCTGTTCAATATCTTTCTAGTCTGGTGGTTAACAAGGATAAAGATAGCTACATAAGGGTTGTAATGGACGCTGAAAATTATAGAGCAAAGAGAGAAAATACTCTAAAAAATCTCGCAAATAGACTTGCAGGAAAGGTTGAAAGAACAGGAAGAAGTATTACGCTTGAACCTATGAATCCATATGAAAGAAAGGTCATTCATTCTGAACTTCAATCAAATCCTAAGGTAATGACAAGAAGCGAGGGAAGAGATCCATATAGAAGAGTGGTAATTGATGTAAAAGAGTAATTATAAAAGCTAGCATAGAAAAGTCCAATAGAAAAGTCCATCAGATGATGGGCTTTTATTTAAATAAGAATTGAAAATTGGAAAAGATTTTTAGAATAAATAAAAGATTATATAATAATCAAAAAATGATAATAAAAAATTAAATAAGTAACATTAAATAAGAAGCTAAGAATTATTAATTATTAATAATGAAATATGAGCAATGAATTAAAAAATCAAGGAATTATTAATTTTAAAATAGTGAAATATGAGTAAAGAGCTAAAAAAAAGAGATGATAAAAAAGATAAATATAAGGATACAATAGCTGCTATTTCAACGCCTGCAGGAGAGGGAGGTATTGGAATTGTCAGAATGAGCGGGCCTCTTTCTCTAAGTATTATGAAGAAATTATTTGCCCCTTTTTCAAAAGGTAGAAAAAGCAATATAAAAGAAAGATTAGCAGAAGATTTTATTCCAAAGCCTCGCTATGCTTATTTTGGAACATTTAGTGATAGCAACGGGGATATTATAGATGATGTAATATGTATTTATTTTAAAGAGCCAAGCTCATATACAAGAGAGGATATTGTTGAAATTCAGGCTCACGGAAGTCCGGTATCTCTAAGAAAAATTCTTAATTCGCTAGTTAGCGAGGGAGCTAGAATTGCAGAAGCAGGGGAATTTACAAAGCTTGCTTTTATGAATGGGAGAATTGACCTATCTCAGGCAGAAGCTGTAATGGATCTTATAAGTGCTAAGACAGATGCCCCTCATGGAATTGCCATAAAACAGCTTTCGGGACTTCTTAAACTCGAGATTGAGGAAATTAGAGAAAATCTAAGAGATATTTTAGCGAGAATAACGGTTAATATAGATTTCCCTGATGAGGATATTGAGCAGGAAGAATATAGAGATTTAATTGATGAACTTAAAATAATTAAATTAAAAGTTGATAAGATTGCATCTTCTGCAAACTCGGGAAAGATAGCGAAAGAAGGTATAAAAACTTCGATAATAGGCAGACCTAATGTAGGTAAATCCTCGCTCATGAATTTAATCTTGGGTGAAGACCGTGCTATCGTTACAAATATTCCTGGTACGACAAGGGATTTTATAGAAGAGCAGGTTAATTATAAGGGGATACCGATAGTTCTAACAGATACAGCAGGAATCAGAAATCCGGCAGATGAAGTCGAAAAGATAGGAATTGACAGAGCAAAGAATTATATAGAATCTTCAGATGTTCTAATTCTTCTAGTGGATGGTAGCGAAGAGCTTAGGGAAGAAGATTACAAAATTATAGATATGGTAAAAAAAGCCGAAGAACTATCACAGCAAGACTTGCATATAATTGTATCTATAAATAAGATTGACATAGGAAAAATAATTAAGAAAGAAAAAATAAAACAATTACTTCCAAAAGCAATCGTTTTAGAATCTTCATTAATTGAATACGATGGTGCAGAGAATATACTTGATGAGATAGAAAAAATGGTTTCAGCTGGAACTGTTACTTCCGAAATGGGGAATATTATAACAAACGAAAGGCACAAAACGGCTTTAATTCATTCTTCTTTAGAATTATCCAATGCTATAAATGCGTTAAAAGCAAAAGAGCCACTAGAAATGGTAGAAATAACAACCCATATGGCTTATGATTTTTTAGGAGAAATAATTGGTGAAACAGCCGGAGAAGAAATTCTAGATGCTGTATTTGAAAAATTCTGTTTGGGTAAATAAATGAAGCGAGAAGATATTAATAATAATTCAATAGTAATGGGGAAATACGATGTCATAGTAATTGGAGCAGGTCACGCAGGCTGTGAGGCAGGTCTTGCATCTGCAAGAATGGGAATGAAAACTCTATTGTTAGCTACAGACCTAGGTACAGTGGCTATGATGCCGTGCAATCCGTCAATTGGCGGAACAGGAAAAGGACATCTTGTAAAGGAGATTGATGCCCTTGGAGGAGAAATGGGTATCAATATAGATAAAACTTTTATCCAAAGCAAGACACTTAATACTGCAAAAGGGGTTGCTGTTCACTCCACAAGAGCACAGGCTGATAAGAATAAGTACCACCTTGAAATGAAAAAAACAATTGAAAGACAAGCTAATTTATTTTTAAAACAGGCAGAAGTTATTGATTTAATTTATGACCATGATGCTGGAATAAATGCTGGAAAAGATGAAAATAAAAAAGAAAAGAATAAAAAAATAGCCGGAGTAGTAACAAAAACAAGATCCTGCTATTTTGCAAAGGCTGTAATTATATGTACAGGAACTTTTTTAGGAGGCAAAATTTTTATAGGAGAAGCTTCATATTCATCAGGACCGTCTGGTATGTCACCAGCCATTGAGCTTTCAAAAAACCTTGTAAATGAAGGTATTGAGCTTAGAAGATTTAAAACAGGAACTCCTGCGAGAGTTCTTGGCTCGACACTACACTATGATCTAATGCAGGAACAAAATGGCGATGAAAGAGTCACACCTTTTTCCTTTTTAAACGAGGGAAAGTCACTTATAGATAAACAGGAAAAGTGTTGGCTTACATATACAAATAAGAATACACATAAGATAGTTTTAGATAATATAGAAAAATCAGCTATGTATTCGGGAAATATCGTAGGGGTTGGGCCTAGATACTGTCCATCTATAGAAGATAAGGTAGCTAGATTTAAGGATAGAGAAAGGCATCAGCTTTTCGTTGAACCAGAGGGACTTGATACTGAGGAGATGTATATTCAAGGGATGTCAACGAGCCTTCCCGAGGATATTCAAGAAAAATTCTATAGAAGCATAGAGGGACTTGAGAATGCCGAGATAGTAAGACCAGCTTATGCGATTGAATATGACTGCATCAACCCTTTGCAATTAAAGCCAAGCTTAGAGATTAAAAATATAGAAAACCTATTTTCTGCGGGGCAGTTTAATGGCTCATCAGGATATGAGGAAGCAGCGTCGCAGGGACTTTTAGCAGGAATAAATGCCGTCTTAAAATTAAGAGGAGAAGAACCGCTCATCTTGGGTAGAGATCAGGCGTATATAGGAGTTCTAATTGATGACCTTGTTACAAAGGGAACTAACGAGCCATATAGAATTATGACTTCAAGGGCGGAATATAGGCTTCTTTTAAGGCAAAGCAATGCTGACGCAAGGTTAACTCACATAAGCTATAATATTGGGCTTGCAACAGAGAATAGATATAAAAAGGCAGAAATAAAAAATGCAAATATAAATAATGAGGTTGAAAGATTAAGAAAGGTAAGACTTAAAAGAGAGGCTATTAACAATCTTTTAAATAAGAAAAACTTACAAAATATAGGCGATAATATACCTTCTTTATATGAGCTTATCAAAAGGCCTGAAATTCACTATTCTGATATAACTAAAATTGATAAAAATTCACCGGAGCTCTCATACACAGAAAAGCTTGAGGTAGAGGCTAGAATTAAATATTCAGGATATATAGAAAAACAAATGACTCAGGTAGCAAAGATGAATAAGCTTGAGAATAAAAAGATAAGAAAAAACATTGATTATAATAGTATAAAAGGACTTAGACTTGAAGCCAGACAAAAACTTATGGATATTGAGCCAATGACACTAGGTCAGGCAAGCAGAATATCCGGTGTATCTCCGTCAGATATAAATGTGCTTTTGGTATACCTTGAGAAAGAAAAGAGATTAAATAAAAATGTTGAATCTTAATAAAGAACAGCAAGAGAAGATAAGCATTTACTGCGAAAAAATCCTAGAATGGAATGAGAAAATTAATTTAACAGCGATAAAAGATAAAGAAATGTTTCGCGTGAAACATATAGAGGATTCCCTTTCCTGCATACAGTTGCCAGAATATGCTAATGCAAAGAGGGTAGCCGACTTAGGAACAGGAGGAGGGTTCCCAGGAATTCCGCTGGCGATTGCTTCTCCGGAGAAAGACTTTGTATTAATTGATTCGCTTAGGAAAAGATTAAAAATAATTGATGAGCTTTGTGAAGAACTTGATATTAAAAATGTAATGACAGTTCATGCAAGAGCTGAAGAACTTGGAAATGATAAAGAGCATAGAGAGAAATATGATGCCTGTGTATCAAGAGCAGTCGCAAGGCTTAATATACTTGTGGAGTGGGGGCTTCCATTAGTTAAACTAAATGGTGCAATGATTGCATTTAAGGGATTGAAAGCTGAACAAGAAGCTGATGAAGCAAAAGAAGGTATAAAAATTCTTGGAGGAAGACTAGACAGGATCTATAAGTACAGCCTTGAAAGTGAAGAAATGCACTCACGATCCCTTGTTATAATAAAAAAAGAAAAAAACACGCCAAAAAAATATCCTAGAAAGCCGGGAAAAGCAAAAGAGGCTCCTATCATATAAAAATGTTTCTCGTGAAACATTTTTATAAAACATATATAAAGCACAACATCTTGTGCAATTTCAGACAAAGAAAAAATCAATGTGAAAAATGAGTGATGATTTAATAATAATAGGTCTCAAAAATGGAAATGAAAGAAAAACTATTATATAATATCAAAGTTATATAAATAGGAGGTATTCTATTATGGGCAAGGCAATTGCTATCTTTAATCAAAAGGGCGGAGTAGGAAAAACCACTACAAATATTAATTTAAGTGCCTGCTTAGCGATGAAAGGCAAAAAAGTTCTTGTTGTTGATATTGACCCACAGGGAAATACAACAAGTGGAATTGGTCTAGTTAAAAGAAAATTGCAGTATACGATTTATGATGTAATAGTAAACAAGGACTTTGATATATCTAAAGCCATCTTACATACAAAGACAGAGGGACTTGATATATTGCCTGCGAGCGTTGACCTAGCTGGAGCAGAGATAGAGCTTGTTAACTTAGAGGGCAGGGAAAGACGACTTAAGAAAGCAATTGACAAGGTAAAACCTTTATATGACTTTGTATTTATAGATTGTCCACCATCGCTAGGACTCTTAACAATCAACTCTCTGACCGCTGTTGACAGCGTACTTATACCTATTCAATGCGAGTTTTATGCACTTGAGGGAGTTAGCCAGCTTATGAGCACGGTTGAAATGGTTAGAAAAAATATGAACCCTAATATCGAAATAGAGGGTGTAATACTCAGTATGTTCGACGGAAGAACTAACCTTTCACTGCAAGTAGTGCAGGAGGTAAAAAAATATTTTGGAAGCAAGGTGTTCAGCACTATAATTCCTAGGAATGTAAGACTGGCAGAAGCACCAAGCTATGGACTTCCAATCGTTAAATATGATCCTAAATCAAAGGGAGCGAAGGCATATCAGCAATTTGCTACAGAACTGCTAAGGCGAGAGAGGCAGAAAAAAGATGACAAATAGAAAAAAAGGTGGACTTGGAAGGGGACTAGAGGCTTTATTTGCGGACTCGGCACCTATTTATGAGGAAAGCACAAAATACGAAGATATTAAAAACAATGATAAGGACAGGATTCTTTATATAAATATTGATGATATAAAGCCAAACAAGGCACAACCGAGGCAAACATTTCACAAGGAAAAGCTTGAGGAGCTTGCAAAATCAATAAAAAGCAATGGCATAATTCAGCCAGTGGTAGTTAGAGAATCTAATAAGGAAGGCATTTATGAGCTTGTTGCAGGAGAAAGAAGATGGAGAGCAGCAAGAATTGCTGGATTAACGAAAATACCAGCAGTTGTAAGGGATATTGATGAAAAGCAAAATGTAATTCTTGCAATTCTTGAGAATATGCAAAGAGAAGACCTTAGCCCGATAGAAGAGGCAATGGGGATCAACAAGATGATTTCTGCCTACCAATTTACACAGCAGGAAGCTGCTGATGTGCTTGGAAAGAGCAGGGTCTATATTACCAATTCATTAAGGCTTTTAAAGCTCCCAGATGAAATACAAAATCACCTTTCAAATGGAAAGATTTCATCTGCCCATGCAAGAGCACTTATAAATGTTGAAGGGAAAAATAGGCAGATTGAACTTTGCGAAAAAATTATCAATCAAGGGTTATCTGTTAGAGAAGCAGAGGTTCTTGCAAATAAAAATAAAAAACTTGTTAAAAATTTAAATAAAAAGAAAAGAAAAGTAGCGGAAGTAAATGCGGACATTAAAGCAGTAGAAGACGAGCTGATAGCAAAGATTGGAACAAAGGTGAGTATAAATGGCACCGAAAATCAAGGAAAAATAGAGATTGATTATTATAATACCAGCGAGCTAAATAGAATTATAGATGCTTTAAGGAAAATAAAGGATAAATAAGCAGACAGAGGCAAATAGAAACAGAGGCAAATAGAAATAGAGGACAATGGAGATAGAGGACAACAGATAGTCAAAAGAAAATGGATAATATTATGGATACGATCGAAAGAAAAGAAAATATCTCAAGCACAAATACGAATATTATAGCAAGCAATAACAATAATAAGATGAACAATCTGCCATTCGCAGCGTGCAAGGTAGATGAGGATGGCATTATAGAAAGTGCAAATCCTATGATGACGCAGGTTTTCGCATACGAGGGAATTACAGGTGCAAATTTTTTCGCACTGACCGGAGTAAAATTATCAGAATTGCTAAATCTAAATAAAGAGGAAACTTCAGAAAAAAAAGAGAAGGTCATCCAAAGAAATGAACGGTATTTTTCACTAAATATAGAAATTGTTTCGTGCAAAAAAAATGCTGAAAACTCTAAAACCATAGTTTATTTCATAGATGTAACCGAAAGAGAAGAGCTAAGAAAACTTAATCAGGACAAACAGCTCTGCCTAATGTATGTAAGCATTGATAACTATGATGAATTACTTTCTAGCAATAGCGAAGATGGGCGAATGGCACTTCCTGTAAAGGTAGGGAAGGTCGTAAGAAAGTGGGCAGAAAAATATAGGGCATCTATCGAGAATGTAAATGAATACACATATCAGCTTGCAATATATAGAAAAAATGTAGAAGAGATAATAGAGACTAAGTTTAAAATACTTGATGAAGTCAGAGAGATAGAAACTAATTCAGATTTCCCAATAAGTCTTAGCATAGGAGTTGGCATGGGGGCGGAAAACCCAAATGATATATTGGAACTTGCCTCAGCCGCAAAGGATTTAGCTATGGGCAGAGGAGGAGATCAGGCCGTAGTAAAAAATGGAGATAGGACGGTATACTATGGCGGGACTCTCCAGTCGGTAGAAAAAAATAATAAGGGAAAATCAAGGGTTATAGCTCACGCACTTAAAAATTTGATAAGCGAGGCGGAGTCCGTATTTATTATGGGACATAAGTGGCCTGACATGGATAGCTTTGGCTCGGCAATTGGTGCATATAAGCTCGTGAGATACCTCGGAAAAGATGCAAGACTTGTTGTTGAAGAATATAATGAGGCACTTCAGGTAGTATACGATCAAGCTGTTAATTCCGAAGACTATAAGATAATTGGTAGGGAAAAAGCCAAGGAGCTATGCACGGGAAGCGACCTCGTAATAGTCGTAGATACGAGCAGACCTAGCCTAATTGAATGCCCTGAATTAATTGACATAGCGGGTAAAGTTGTTGTTATCGATCATCACAGGCTTTCTGATGATGCTCTTAGAGACACGACGCTTTCATATATAGAATCATATGCGTCGTCGGCATCAGAGCTTATGACGGAGATAATTCAATATTCCGCACCAAAACGAATTATAAATAAATTTGAAGCTGAAGCCCTGCTCGCAGGAATGACGGTTGACACTAACAGCTTTTCTATAAAAACGGGAGTAAGGACTTTTGAGGCGGCCTCATGGTTAAAAAGAGTTGGAGCAGACACCACCGAGGTAAAAAGATTTTTCCAAACGGATGTAACTGCATTTCAGGTAAAATCAGAAGCCTTGGCGAATGCAGAATATCTTGGAAATGGCATTGCAATATCGATTTCTGAAGGGTTTTCTACAGAAGCACAGATTATCAATGCACAGGTTGCAGATGCACTTCTTTCAGTCAAGGGTGTAAAAGCTGCTTTTGCCCTTGGTAAGAATGACAGACATAAGACGGTCATAAGCGGTAGATCGCTGGGAGAGATTAATGTTCAGGTGATACTCGAAAAATTTGGAGGAGGCGGTCACCTAACATCGGCAGGTGCTCAAGTCGATGACGCACCAGAAGAAGTGGTAAAGCAATTAAAAGAATATTTTGAGAGCGATAGCAAGCTAAAAATTAAGGAGGATTAATTAATATGAAGGTTATATTAAAAGAGGATATAAAAGGAACTGGAAAGGCAGGGGATATTGTCAAGGTCAGCGATGGCTTTGCGAGGAACCAGCTTTTACCAAAGAATTTAGCAGTTGAGGCAACTAAGGCAAATATAAAGGCGATAGAAAGGCAAAAAGCTGCAAATGAAGAAAAGGTTGCTCTAGAAAAAGAAGAAGCAAATAGACAGAAAAAAGAATTAGAGGGCAAGAAATTTGTAATTAAGACAAAGACCGGTGGTGGAGATAAATTGTTTGGCTCGATTACCTCGATGAATGTTGCGGAAGCCATAACAAAAGAAACCGGTAAAGAGATCGACAAGAAAAAAATAGTGCTCGATAAGCCCATTAAAAACACTGGAATAACTGAGGTTCAGATAAAATTATATCCTGAAATTTCAGCGAATGTAAAAATCGAGGTTATAGGGGAAGAATAATGATTCAAGAGGATAGCTACAGCAGAGAAACAGCATATATGGCAGAGCCACCTAAGGACATTGAGGCAGAAAAAGCGGTCTTGGGCTCGATGATTATAAGCGAGGAAGCGGTATCCGATGTAATTGACAAACTTAAATTTGATGATTTCTATATAAAGGAACATCAAGAGATATTTAAGACAATGGTTGATATGTATAGGAGAAGTGTCAAGATAGATACGCTAACCTTGAGGACGGAGCTCGATAAAAATAAGGTTCTTCAACTTGTAGGCGGGCTTGCTTACCTTACAAATTTAAGCGATTTCGCCATAGTGCCATCAAATGCCTACCACTATGCTGAAGCTGTTATTGCAAAATCACATATGAGAAAGCTCATAAAAGAAGCTGAAATGATAAGAAGCAGTGCATATGACGGAAGAAGGGCACCGGAGGAGATTCTGGATCAGGCGGAGCAGAGGATATTTGAGATTGCTCATCGCACTCAAAGCAGAGATTATGAGGATATAAATGATATTTTCATAGAGAATATAAAAGATATTCAGGAGCTGGAGAAGAACAAGGGAGAGCTACCAGGGATTACAACAGGATTTAAAGACCTAGATAAATTGCTCGGCGGATTACATAAAACTGACCTCATTATCTTAGCGGCAAGACCGGGAATGGGAAAGACAGCCTTCGCACTTAATGTTGCTCAAAATGCGGCATTCGCAGGAAATTCTGTAATAATATTCAGCTTGGAAATGGCAAATAAACAGCTCGGGCAGAGGATGCTAGCAATGGCTGCCAGCGTTGACATGGAGAATATAAAAAGAGGAAATCTCACCATGAACGACTGGGAGAGCCTGAGCATGACGCAAGATGAGTTCGAGGGCAAGAAGATAGTGATAGACGAGGCAGTAAACCTATCGATTCTTGAGATGAAAAACAAGTGCCGTAGGCTTAAAGCTGAGCGTGGACTGGACTTAGTAATCATAGACTATCTCCAGCTCATGAGCATGAGCGGTGCAGAAAATAGAGAAAAAGAGGTAAGTGCTCTTAGCAGGAATATAAAGCTTATGGCAAAAGAACTCGACTGTGCAATCATTCTTTTGTCCCAGCTTTCTAGAGCACCTGAGAGCAGAAAAGACCATAGACCACAGCTTTCAGATTTGAGGGAATCCGGAGCTATTGAGCAGGACGCAGACATAGTAATCTTCCTACGAAGAGAGGACTATTATGCAGATGAGGACGAAGAAGGTAATAGCGAGATAAGTAGCAACCGAAGTGTTTGTGAGGTAAATATTGCAAAGCATAGAAATGGACCAACGGGAACAGTTGAACTGGCATGGATTGCAAGGCATACCAAGTTTGGGAATCTTGAAAAGGTGGCAAATAATTATTAGAAATGATTAAATTACAAAAAAAGAAAAAAAACAATATCTACCTTTATCAGACTAGCGTAGACAATATGTTCATAAATGACCTACTCCCAATGGCACCAGGCGATTATGTCAAGGTATATATGTTCGGGCTTATGTATGCAGAGAATGGGATTGAGATAAAACAGAGCAAGCTCGCAGCAATACTTCGTGTTCCTGAAGATGAGATTGATAAGGCATGGCGGTACTGGGAAAAACAGGGCGTTATTGAGATTAGCGAAATTGATGATGAAGAGGGAAAAAACAATTACGGAGTAAAATTTATAAGCCAGATTGAAACTTTCTTTAATGCCGGTGTAAATAATAATTATCAATATAAAAATAGCGGGGAGAAAAGATATTCCGGAGATAATGGAGATAAAGATGATAGCGACGAAAAAATATATGCTGGAAATAAAGAGAGTAAGGCTTGCAATCTAGGAGGCATGGCTCAAGCTGAAAATATCATTAATAAAGATATGGCGAACATCTTGAAAAATATATATGAGGAGCTTGAAGAAAGTTCAGGGCAGCTCCTTTCGCCAAAAGCCATGGATACAGTTGCTGAGGCAATAAGCATATACGAGGTTGATCCTAAGGTCTTTTCTTATGCTATAAAATATTGTGCAGACAGAAGTCAGTATAGCATTTCATACATAACAAAGGTTGCAATTGAGTGGAAGAAAAAAGGATTTGAAAGTCCTAGCGAAGTTAAAGAATATAATGCAAGAAATGACGAGAGATTTTCAAATTATAAGAGAATTTTCAAGGAAATTGGCTTTAATAGGCCCGTATCTAATGCAGATAAGGAGCTTATGGCACCGTGGTTTGACAGATACAATTTTTCATTAAAAGAGATATTAGATGCTTGCAGAAAGGCGGCAGGACTAAGAGAGCCAAACTTAAGATACATCGATAAGGTGCTCATGAATAAGTACGAAAGTCAAGGTGGTAAGATAGAGCATGGAGCTAATGGAGGTGTGAAAATTTCAAGGAAAGTTCTCGAAGAATATCTATCCATGCTTAGAAATAAGGAAATTGATGAATATAACTTGCGTTGCAAGGAAGTCGAAAAAAGAATTCCAATATGGAAGGATGTCGAGAGAATAGAGAGAGATATAAGAGAAAATATAGTGAATTTTGATTTTACTAAAGATGGAAAAATCAAGAGAAAGCAGGCTCTCGCAAGGCAGAAAGAGCTTGATAAGAAAAAGAAGAAGATTTTGACGGAAAGCGGATATGATGAGAACTATCTAGAAATTCAATATAGATGCAAGAAATGTAATGACACAGGAGTTACAAATCAAGGAAAGGTATGCTCCTGCATAGAAGATAGAACAAAAGAGGCTTATGAATGGAATCAAAAAAGGGACAAGAGATAAAAACAATTAATAAGATACAAAATGGATTTGCAAAGGTGGTTGAAGCCCACGACCATGTTCAAGCGATTGTAGATAAAGAAGCCTATAAGTCATTTGTGGAGTTCAGAAGATGGCTACATAGACACAGAATGAAGCCGGGCAGGGCACATAAATTATCGCTAACAATAATGGCACTTTTTCTTGCGAGTTGCATGGTCTTTATTGTAATGAACCATTTTACAATATATGAATACGCATATAATGGCAGGGTGATCGGCTATGTTCACAATCAGGAAACGGTCTATGATGTTTTAGATGTTGCGAGCGAGGGGCTTTCTGATACAAATAAGGATTCACGAATTAAATTTGTAGCAAATGACAACATCACATTTAAAAAGACTACATCAAAGAACAAGGACCTCGATGATAATGACATGGTTCTTAACAAGCTCACATATATGACGAATATAGAAACGGAAGCGATTGGTATTTATCAAGATGGACTTTTGCTTTCAGTTGTGGAAAATGAAACAATAGCAAATAGAGTGACCGAAAGGCTCCTTAAAAAAAATAGAGTACCCGATAAGGGCATGAAGATAAAAAAGATTGGATTTAAAGGAAAGATCGAGTTTAAACCGCTCAAGGTAATGATAAATGGAGTTCAGGGAAGCAAGAAATCTGAAGAAACTCTAAGCCAAGGAGGGACATATACTCTAAGGCATATTGTAGAGAATGAAGAAACGATAAAGGATATAGAGAAAAAATTTGGCGTCAAGGCGGACGATATTGCTGATAAAACAGGCGAAAAAGCAAATAAGGTAAAAAGCGGAGATATTTTAACCATAACAAAGACGGTTACTCCTGCAAAGATAGAACTTGTAGAAACTGGAACGATGTCAGAGATTATCAAATATAAAACAGTTAAAAAGGACAGCAAGGATTATTACAAGGGAGACACCTATGTAGAGCAAGCAGGTGTTGACGGCAAACAGGTTATCACAGGAACTGTCACAAAGATAAATGGAAATATAGTTCATAGAGATATTAAGCACAAGGAAGTTTTAATAGAATCAGTGGACGAGATTATATTGGTCGGAATTACGGATAGACCAAAGACCGCACCAACAGGTGTGTTTATGCTTCCAACGAGAAATTACATTCTATCATCGCCATTTGGACCAAGATGGGGAAGATTCCATACGGGAGTTGACCTTGCAGGTCCTACGGGAACGCCAATATTTGCAGCAGATGGTGGAACGGTCATACGAGCTGGATATTTCGGCGGATATGGTAACTGCATAGACATCGACCATGGCAATGGAGTGGTAACGAGGTATGGTCATAATAGTGCACTTCATGTAGGCGTCGGAGCAAAGGTATATAAGGGGCAGGAAATTGCTAGCATGGGAAGCTCAGGAAATAGCACGGGACCACACCTGCACTTTGAGATTATAGTCAATGGAAGCCCGATTGACCCTGCTAGCAAGCTATCATTTTAATTGGATAAGAGATGACTGATAGAAAAAAAGAAAGAGAGATAATAAGAAAAAAGAAGAAAAGAGCTTCGAGGCGAAAAATCATTATCCTTATGATAATGATTATTTCCCTTGTAATAGGCAATCCTCTCAGAAATTACATTTCTCTAAGAATTGAAAATCACAGGTTAAGGGAAAGAAATGAACAACTTATCCTCCAGCGGTCAAAGCTAAAAGAAGAATATAAAAATATCGACAATAGGGAATATGTTGAAAAATTGGCGAGAGAGCAGTTAAGGCTGGCAAATCCCGAAGAGATAATCTTTATTTTCCCTGAGGGGGAGAACAAGATAAATATTACGACAGATGATTAAAGATAATATCAATGAAAAAATTAAAATAAAAGAAGCGATTATTGTCGAGGGCAGAGATGACGAAGCCAGAGTAAAGCAGTCAATTGATGCTATGATAATAGTTACCCACGGCTTTGGAATAAAAGAGGAAACATGGAAGCTTATAGATAAAGCTTATAGAGAAAAGGGTGTAATAATATTTACTGACCCAGACCATGCAGGCGAAATGATAAGAAGAAAGATTGAGAAAAGATGTCCTAAAGCTTTGCACGCAAATTTATCTAGAGAAAAAGCGAGAAAAAATAAGGATATAGGCGTAGAAAATGCAAGTTCAGAAGACATTTTGACAGCAATTTTGTCTGCAAAAAGCAAGAAGAGCGAGACGCAAGGCAAAAGCCTACTTGCCAATAAATCGCAAAGCGAAAGCCCATTAAGCCCAGAGGATATTTATGCCCTTGGAATTTGCGGAGGAGAAGGAGCAAAGATTAGGAGAGAGAGGCTCTGTGATAAGCTCGGTATAGGCTATACAAATGCAAAAGGTTTTATAAAAAGAGCGAATGATTTTGGGATAAGCAAAAAAGACATAATGGAGGCACTTTTAGTTGAATAATATCTATCCTACGCCTTTAGATGAAATAAAATATATCAAGAAAAAATACGGATTTGAAACAGCTAAGAAATTAGGTCAAAATTTCATAACAAATAGAGAAGTTGCTAAGGATATTGTTAGCGGGTCAGAAGCTATAAATAGCATAGTTATAGAGATAGGCCCCGGAATAGGGACGCTCACAGCTCTCCTTGCGAAAGAAGCAAGAGCAGTCATTGCAATTGAGCTTGACGACAGATTGATTCCGATTCTTGAAGATAGATTCAGCCCATATGAAAATGTAAAAATTATCCATAGTGATGTGCTTGAAATAGACCTTAATAAGGTAATAGAGGAAGCGACCAAAGAGTTTGGTAAATCAGAAGTCAAGATAATTGGCAACCTGCCATATTATATTACAACCCCAATAATTGTAAGCCTGCTTAAAGGAAAAATTCCTGCACGAAGCATTACAATAATGATTCAAAAAGAGGTGGCAGACAGGATAATCGCTGAACCGGGCTCAAAGAAATGCGGGGCAATAACCTACTTAGCTCATTATTATTCAAAGCCAAGATTGATATGCGAAGTGGATAAGGAAAATTTTTATCCTATGCCAAAGGTCGATTCGGCAGTTATAAAACTGGATATAAGAGAAAAGCCGGCAATTTCGGTAGCGAATGAAGAATTATTTTTCAAAATAATTAAAGCTGGATTTATGCAGAGAAGAAAAACCCTAGTTAACTCAATCTCTCACGGAGGGCAGTTTGACAAGGGAGAAATCATCAAGGCTCTTGATGCACTCGGCATTGATTTAAGGCGAAGAGCAGAAACTCTCTCGCTCCTTGAATTTGCAAGACTTTCGGCGATACTAGCCGAGGAGAAGCATAATGGATAATGAAATAAAGAACGAAAAAATAATGAATGATAAAACAAATAGCAAAGAAGCAATGAGCGATAAGGCAAAAAAAGATAAAAAAGAGAAAAAAAAGGTATTCTTGTCGATTAAGAGCGGAATAAATAGAATATATGCCAAAATTCCGAAAAGGGAATCAAAGCTTTACGATGGAAAAATTCATCAGGAATATTTTGTCCTAAAGCTTGCTGCCTTCTCGCTTTTGATTTACCTATATATAGAAGAATTTGCAAGAATTACGACCAGCACTCTTGGCGGTTTTCTAATGATAGTTAACCAGCCTTTGGTTTTCTTATACAATTGGCTTATAATCTTCACTACGCTTTCAATATCGCTATTGTTTAAGAGAAGAAACTTCGTAGCAACTGTTGCAGGATTATTTTGGATTACTCTTGGGACTGGCAATGGCATAATTTTGACTAAGAGAATGACTCCTTTTACAGTCTACGATATGCAGAATTTAAAAGACGGCCTAACTCTCGTTACACAGTATTTCAAAATCTGGCAGCTAATCATGCTGATTATCGTAATAGCTTTTGCAGTAGTATTTCTAATTATATTTTTCTTTGCATCGAAGAAGTGGTGTAATCTAAATTGGAAGAAGAATATCATAACACTTGTATTGCTCGTTGCTTTACTCGCAGGCTCAACGGCTGGGCTTCTAAAGATAGGCAAGCTTTCAACATATTTCGGTAACCTCAACTACGCATACAAAGACTTTGGTTTTCCATACGGATTTATAAATACGACAGCAAATACGGGAATTAACAAGCCTTTTGGATATTCCGAAGCGAGCATAAATGAGATATTGAAAAATGACACATATACCGGAGGCAAATTCAATCCTGATGAATATAGCGAAAAGACATGGCAGGGTGCATACAAAAGTCCTAATATAATAGTTCTTCAGCTGGAATCATTTTCGCTTGCACAGGATTATAATCACATAAGCACATCGAATGACCCTACACCTGTATTTAACAAGCTTAGAGAGGAGTATTCGACAGGCTGGTTTAAGGTGCCTGCCTGCGGTGCGGGTACTGCGAATACAGAATTTGAAGTTTTGACTGGAATAAGCTCAAGATTTTTTGGACCGGGAGAATATCCATACAAGGGAAAGCTGAGAGAGCAGACACAGGAGAGCCTAGCCAGCGTGCTCAAAAAAAATGGATATTATACTGCAGCAATGCACAACCATAGAGCCCTCTTTTACAATCGAAATGAGGTATATCCTAATCTAGGCTTTGACTCTTATACATCAGTTGAATACATGAACGATGTCGAAAGAACGCCGGTCGGCTGGGCAAAGGATTCGACGATGACAGATGACATCATGGAAATAATGAAGAGTACAAAGGAGAGCGATTTCATGCACATCGTATCGGTTCAGGGGCATGGAGCATATCCTAAGGATCAAATTTTTTCCTCACCATATACGAGTGTAACAGCAAATAATAATACTACAAAATATAAGTATGAATACTATGTTAACGAGTGTTATGAGATGGATAAATTCTTAGGTGATTTAATTGAAGAGATAAATAAGGCTGGCGAGCCGACAATCATGCTGGTATACGGTGACCACATACCCGCACTCGATATTAAGGAAAGCGAATATGCCAATGGTGACTTATATAAGACGAGATATGTGATATGGGATAATATCGGGCTTCCAAAGGTTGATGGAAATCTCAAAGCATATGAGGCTGGAGCAAGACTTCTCGAAGATGCAGGGATAGTAGCACAGGGAGCAATCTTTGACTATCAACAGACGGCGGATAGGGTTAATAAAAAGGACTACCTTAGGAAATTGAAGGCAATTTCATATGACGAAATGTATGGCAATAATTTTGTCTTTGGCGGTAAAAGACCTTATAAAAAAACCAATATGAAGATGGGATTTAAGGATATTAAGGCTGAAAAAATAGTAAAAATTGGCGGTAGTTATTATATTACCGGACAAAATTTTACGGAGTCCAGCAGTTTTAGCATGAATGGAAAAATTTTAAATACTATATATCTAAGCCCTGAACTTATAGGACTAAAGGAAAAACTGGATCCAAAGGATATTAAAAAGCTTAAGGTAAGCCAGATTGATAGAAAAGAAAATTCAATACTTACGACAATAAATACACTTGAAGAGTTATAAAGACAAGGAAAAAACACATGGAAAAAGAAGAAATCAAAGAAAAAATCACGGCGGAAAAAATGGAAAATATGGAAAACAAAGAAGAGACGACGGAAAAAATAGAGGCGAAAAAAGAAGATTGCCAAGAAGATGGCAAAGAGAAAAGCAAGCAGAATAAGGAAGAAGAACTTGAAAAGGTTGTAGGGATTCTCGAAATTGCAGACGGCGGGTTTGGATTTCTTAGATTTAACAATTTCTTAACCTCGGACGCTGATGTATATGTATCAAATTCCCAGATAAGAAGATTTGATTTAAGGACGGGAGATAAGGTCGAGGGCATCAAGAGAGAGGCAAATTCGAGAGAGAGGTTCGGAGCCTTGCTAAAAGTAATATCTGTAAATGGCAGGACTCCTGAGCAGGCGAAGAAAAGACCGAGATTTGATGATTTGACGCCGATTTTTCCACGCGAAAGATTTACATTAGAAAGCACGCCTATTGAACTCAGCACGAGAATGATCGATTTAATCGCTCCTATAGGCAGGGGGCAAAGAGGTTTAATCGTAGCTCAGCCTAAGGCGGGAAAGACGGTTTTGTTAAAGAAGATAGCAAGCAGTATCGAAGAAAAATATAAGGACACGGAGTTAATTGTGCTCCTAGTTGATGAAAGACCTGAAGAAGTAACCGATATGAAAAGGTCTCTAAAAAGGGCGGAAGTCATATATTCTACCTTTGATGAAAAGCCCGCACACCATGTTAAAGTTGCAGAGATGGTAAATGCGAGGGCAAAGCGTCTTGCTGAAGAGGGTAAAGATGTAGTTATCCTCTTAGATAGCATAACGAGGCTTGCAAGGGCATATAATATGGAAGTTCCTTCGACAGGAAGAACTCTTTCAGGTGGACTTGACCCAGGGGCCTTGCACCCACCAAAGAAATTCTTCGGTACAGCGAGAAATATCGAAGAAGGCGGAAGTGTTACAATACTAGCAACAGCCTTAGTTGACACGGGAAGCCGAATGGACGATGTAATATATGAAGAATTTAAGGGAACGGGAAATATGGAGCTTCACCTAGATAGAAAGATGAGCGAGAGGAGAATTTTCCCTGCGATAGATCTTGCCAAATCAGGAACAAGGAGAGAGGACCTGCTATTGACGCAGGAAGAATATCAAGTCATGTTCTTCCTAAGAAGGCAGATGTCCGATGGCAATCCGTCTGAAGTAACAGAGGAAATTCTAGATAATATGACCCACACAAAGACAAATAATGACTTTATAAACATAATGAGAAAAATTAATTATTAAACAGGATAACAGGATAAGAGGCGAATAATTGGACTACTCAAAAATTTTCTTAAAAGAGGCGGTGCCGACTTCTATAGGCGGGCAGGCCATTATGGAAGGCGTTATGATGCGAAGCGAGCCATGGACAGCGATAGCATTAAGACTTCCTGATGATAGAATATATTTAAAAAGAGAGAAGAACAAGCCAAAGTCAAGGGCATATAAAATTCCATTTATAAGGGGAGTATTCTCATTTTTCGATTCTTTTGTTAGCGGAATGAAAACTCTTATGGATTCAGCTGATGTCCTTGAACAATTTATGGAAGAAGATGAGGAGGAAGAACCTTCAAAAGAAAGCTTTATAGAAAAGCATTTCGGAGAGAGAGCAGCATGGAATTTCGCCATGTTCATATCATTAATATTTGCCTTTGTAATTTCTATAGCAGTATTTGTGATTTTTCCTACATGGGCAGGAGGCTTTCTCGAAAAACACATTGAAAATTCAGTCCTTCTAAATCTTGCAGAGGGTTTAATAAGGATTCTATTATTTGTCCTATACATTCTCTTAATATCTAAGATGAAAGATATTAAAAAATTATTTCAATATCATGGTGCGGAGCACAAGACGATTCATACCTTTGAGAATGGGCTTGAGCTCGTGCCAGATAACGCAAGGCAGTTTGAAACGCTTCACCCAAGATGTGGGACGAGCTTTGTAATGTTCGTTTTTATAATAAGTTTATTGCTATTTTCCTTCCTCGGCTGGCCTAACCTTACGCTTAGAATAGCATCGAGGATAGCACTTCTTCCTGTAATTGCAGGGATAAGCTACGAGTTATTAAAATGGGCGGGAAGAAGCGACAATATTTTAGTAAAAATTCTGAGCACGCCCGGTCTTATGCTTCAGAAAATTACTACAAATGAACCTACGGATAAACAACTTGAAATAGCTATGGTATCACTCAAGGCTGTACTTGGCATGCCTGATGAGCCGGAAATGGAGGCGATTGTGGATAAGGATATGAACATAATCAAAAAGATTTCGCTAAAACTAGCTGGAAGAAAAAAAGAGGATAAAATCAAGGTGAATGCGGGAGGTGTGGCTAATCCCGCTGCAAGCAGAGAAGAAGAAAGCGATAAGCTTGAGTTCGAGCTTTATATTGACCCACGCTCAGTTGCAGGAGTGATTGCACATGGAGCAGAAGTTCTTGCGGCTGCAAGAAAACCAAATGCAAAGCATGATGCTACAGAGATTTTCTGCTATGCGATGGGATATTCTCATGCTGATATAATAACAAGAAGCACAGAGGTCATCTTTGCAGATGATATTAAAGAATATGACAAGCTCATTGAAAAGAGAGCTTCTGGCGTGCCACTTCAGTACATAATAAAGGTGCAAGGCTTTATGGGACATCTGATTAGGGTAAATAGCGATGTTCTAATTCCAAGGCTTGATACAGAGATTTTGGTAGAGCAGACCATAGGCCTAATCAAGGGGAAAAATATCAAGGCTCCTGTAATTGCGGATGTATGCACAGGTAGCGGTGCTATTGGAATATCTCTAGCACATGAATTTCCGAATGCGGAAGTCACGATGACGGACATCAGCGACAAGGCAATAAGCACGGCAATAAGCAATGCACAGATCAACTCCGTCTATTCGAGATGTATGTTCCTGACGGGCGATATGTTCGACGCACTATATGAGGGCAAATTATATGACATTATAACTTGCAATCCCCCATATATTAGAGAGGATATTATAGATACCTTGGATGAAGAGGTCAAAAACTACGAGCCTTTGATTGCCTTAAATGGCGGTGAGGACGGACTTAAATTCTATAGGATTATTGCTTCAAAGGCATCAAGTCATTTAAAGAGCGGTGGAAACTTAGTTTTGGAAATAGGTTCAGAGCAGGCAGAAGAGGTAACAAGACTTCTTGCCTTCACCGGTGATTACGAGAGAATATCAACGGTTAAAGATCTTGCCGGCTTAGATAGGGTTATAGTAGCCGAAAAAAAATAAAATACTGATTAACGGGGCAAATGAAAAATAAAAATGAGATTGATAATTAGATTTGCAAGTTAAAGGAAAAAACATATTGATAAATTGTACTGAAAATTAGACTGATAGAGAGGACCGAAAAGATGAATATTGCACTTATCTTTGGTGGAAAATCTTCTGAGCATGAGATTTCAAGAATGTCTGCTTCAGCTGTATTAAAATGGCTTGTAAAGGGAAGCAACGATGATTCAGAAAAAAATGAAATATTAAAGCTAGGCATTGATAAAGAGGGAAGATGGTTCCTTACAGAAGCATCACCTGAAGAAATCTTTGATGGTAGATGGGAAGACAAAAATAACAATAGACCGGCATATATCACGCCAGACCCCCTTGCCCACGGCATGGTGATTTTGGATGAGGATAGGTTTATTTATAAGAAAATTGATGTTGTAATTCCGGTTTTACATGGTGATCATGGAGAAGATGGCGATATTCAAGGCTTGCTTAATATGGCAGAAATTCCTTATGTCGGCTGCGGAGTTGCCACTTCTGCAAATAGTATGGATAAGTCACTTACGAAGAAGCTTGTCGGATATACAAAGGTAAGGCAGGCGGAATATATAGAAATAAGAAAAAAGGAATATCTAGAGGACAAAGATGGAGAGCTTTTAAGGATAAAAAATAAATTTAAGGGCAATTATAATCTCTTTGTAAAACCTTCTTCCGCAGGCTCATCAATAGGTGCGTCAGGAATTAAAAGCGAAGCAGAGCTTCCTCGTGCGATAGAGCTCGCATTAAAGGAGGATAAGAAAGTTCTTATTGAAGAAAAAATAGTAGGTAGAGAGATAGAAGTTGCAATACTTGGTAATGATGAACCTAAAGCGAGTGAGGTTGGAGAAATTCTATCAGCTGGAGAATTTTACGACTACGATTCCAAATATAAAAATCCAAAATCAAGGACGAGAATTGTGAGCGACCTTCCTAGGGCTACCATTGACGAGATTAGGTCTAAGGCGATAGAGATTTATAAGGCTCTTGAGTGCAGAGGACTTTCCAGAGTGGATTTTTTCTACACAGAAGATGGGGAGATAGTATTTAATGAAATCAATACCTTCCCAGGATTTACGAGCATAAGTATGTATCCGCTCCTCTGGCAGGATAGAGGAATTTCGGGAGAAGAACTTATCAAAGATCTAATAGAACTTGCAATTAATCAAGAGTGACCAATGAATACTATTCCAAGAAAAATAATATCCATAATTGAAACAATTGAGAATGAGGGGTTTAGTGCATATATCGTTGGAGGCTCTGTTAGAGACTTAATTCTTGGGATTGAACCAAATGACTGGGATATAGCAACAAATGGGACGCCAGATGAAATCGAAGGAATTTTTGGCAAGCTTGAAGACTATAGAATAAAAACCTTAGGTAAAAAGCATGGCACAATAACGCTATTTGAGAGCGATAATAGCAGAACTGCACTTTCTGAAATAACGACTTTTAGAATAGATGGAAGGTACAGCGATGCCAGACATCCCGATTCTGTAAAATTTTCAAGCAGTCTTAGCGAGGATTTGCGAAGAAGAGATTTTACAATTAATGCATTAGCCATGGATAAAAATGGCAAAATCATAGATCCACTTATGGGGCTTAAAGATATTGAAGAAAGAATTATTAAAGCTGTCGGAGATCCGGCAGCTCGTTTTAATGAGGACGCACTTAGAATATTAAGAGGAATAAGATTTGAGGGGGAGCTTGCAGAATATGATTTTTTAATGGATAAAAAAACCGAAGAAATGATGCTATCCTGTAAGAAGCTTCTATCTAAAATTTCAAAAGAAAGAATCCAAGCCGAGTTTAATAAAATTCTTATTTCGCGAGGAGCATCTTTCGTACTTAGAAAATATCAAGAGATAATAGAATTTATAATTGGATTTTCGTATCAAGATAATCTTAATTTAATCGGTGCTATAAATCCCGCAAATAAAGAATTGGGAAATAATAATTCGGCAAATAAAAAATTAGGAAATAATAATTTGATAACAAAAACTAAGGTGCTTAAAATAAACCTAGCAATTTTGATGTGCAAAGTGCCGGAAAATAAAATCAATGAAATACTAAAGGGTCTAAAATATAGCAAGGAAATAATCAAAGATGTAATTTTTTTAATCTCAAACAAAGATGAAAAACTTCTCATAAATGAAATTTACGCGAGAAAAATGCTCCAAAAAATGGGAGAAGACAGGCTCAATATGCTGATTGAATTTAAAAAATATTATATTTCAGCAGAGATGGGTTTTATAAATGAAGAACTAGACAAAGAAGGACTAGACAAAGAAGAACTGGATAATGAAGAGCTGGAGAAAAAAGAAATAAAAAACGAAGAAAAAGAAGAAACATATAAAAAAGAGATAGAAAAAATAGCAGAATTTAAAAAGCTTGTTAAAAAGCAGATAGATGAGGGTGCCTGCATAAACGGGGATATGCTAGAGGTTGACGGAAATGATATTATCAAACTTAGAGTAAAAGAAGGGCCTATAGTTGGCAAGGCTCTTGATTTCGCACTTGAGGAGATAATTGAGGGGAAAATTTCAAATGATAGAGAAGCAATCATTCATTGTATTAAGGATTTTCTAATGGTATATTTAGATTAAGGTAATAGAAAGGAGCAGAATTAATGCACAAGATAGTGAATAAAAAACAACTCAATCACGATATGTTTTGGCTGGAATTTGAAGCACCATATGTTGCAAAAAAGGCTAAGCCAGGGCAGTTTATAATCTTTAGAGTTGATGAGTATGGTGAAAGAGTACCGCTTACGATGGCAGGAAGCGATAAAGATAAAGGAACGGTAACTATAATTTTTCAAAGCGTTGGCAGGTCGACAAAACTCCTGTCACAGCTTGAGGTTGGTGATTCAATCCTAGATGTGTCTGGACCTCTTGGAAAACCGACGAAGATAGATGGACTTAAACGAGTTTGCGTCGTGGGAGGAGGCACGGGAAATGCACTAGCCTATCCGGTCGCAAAGGGGCTCGCTGATTCTGGAGTTAAGGTCGATATGGTATCAGGATTTAAAACTGAGGAGCTTGTCGTATTAGAAGATGAGTTTAAGTCGGCAGTAGATAATTTTTACCTTTTAACTGATGACGGCTCTAAGGGTGAAAAAGGCTTTACGACGGATAAATTGAAAAAGCTTATCGAAAAAGGGAATATCTACGATGAAGTGATAACCGTAGGACCGCCTATAATGATGAAATTCGTCTGTGAGGTTACAAAACCATATAATATTCCGACAGTTGCTTCACTTACGGCACTGATGATTGACGGAACGGGAATGTGCGGAGGCTGCAGAGTGAGCATTGATGGAGAAAAGAAATATGTGTGCGTCGACGGCCCTGAATTTGACGGACAGAAAGTTGACTGGGATAAATTAATCGCAAGAAACGCATATTATAAAGATGAAGAAACCGAAGAGATTGACCATGTTTGCAATATCACAGGAGGAGTCCGCCATTATGAATAAACAAAATACCAAGACACCAATGCCGTCGCAGGAACCTAATATAAGAAATTCAAATTTTGACGAGGTAGCTCTCGGATATGATGAGGAGATGGCAGTAAATGAGGCGGAGAGGTGCATTAATTGTAAAAACAAGCCTTGCGTTGATGGATGCCCTGTCAATGTAAGAATACCAGAGTTTATCGGTAAAATTGCAGAGAGAAAATTTGACGAAGCATACGAGATACTGACTTCAACAAACTCATTGCCTGCTGTATGCGGAAGAGTATGCCCTCAGGAGAACCAGTGCGAGGGTAAATGCACAAGAGGTAGAAATGGTGAGCCTGTGGCAGTCGGAAGACTTGAAAGATTTACAGCGGATTGGCATAAAGAGCATAGAGGAAATAAAGAAGTGCATAAGCCTGAAAGCAATGGTCACAAGGTGGCTATTATTGGAGCGGGTCCAGCCGGATTAACCTGTGCAGGTGATTTAGTGAACAAGGGGTATGAGGTCACTGTTTTTGAAGGACTTCACAAAGAGGGAGGAGTTCTCGTATATGGAATCCCTGAGTTCAGACTTCCTAAAGACATAGTCGCATATGAGATAGATACGCTCAAGAAAAAAGGAGTTAAGTTCATAAATAATGTCGTAGTTGGCAAGGCGATATATATTGACGACCTCTTTGACGACGGATTTGAAAGCGTGTTCATAGGAACGGGAGCGGGACTTCCTAAGTTCATGAATATACCGGGTGAGGACTTGGTAGGCGTTTATTCTGCAAATGAATATTTGACAAGAATAAATCTCATGAAAGCATATAGACCCGACTATGACACTCCAATCAAAAAGAACAAGGTCGTCGCTGTTGTTGGCGGAGGAAATGTAGCGATGGATGCCTGCCGTTGTGCGAAAAGAATGGGAGCCGATGTGCACTTGATATATAGAAGATCGAGAGAGGAAATGCCTGCTCGTAATGAAGAAATAGAGCACGCTGAAGAAGAGGGCATTAAATTTCACCTCTTAAACAATCCGGTTGAGATTATGGGTGATGAAAAAAAATATGTAAGAAGCATTAAGGTTATCAAAATGGAACTCGGTAAACCAGACGAAAGCGGAAGAAGAAGACCTGTCCCTGTTGAAGGCTCAGAATTTGAAATTGAATGTGATGCGGTAATAATGGCTATAGGCACTAGACTAAATGCACTTATTCACGATACAACACCAGGGCTTGATTTGACAGACAAAGGTGGAATTGAAGCAGATGAGGAGACCGGAGCAACGACAAAGAGAGGCGTTTATGCGGGAGGAGATGCTGTTACAGGTGCTGCTACGGTAATTAAGGCCATGGGAGCAGGCAAAAAAGCAGCATCATCAATAGATGAATATATAGTAGGAAAAGGTAAGAAAAATTGAAGCTTGATATAGAGAGAGTCAGGGGAGCAATTTTCGATGTTGATGGAACGCTCCTTGATAGCATGAACACATGGTTCACCGTCGGAGTGAGATACCTTGAGACTCTAGGAATTTATGAAGATGAAAGCCTGGGTCTGACGCTCTTTAGCATGACAATGACGGAAGCTGCCGAATACATGATTGACAAATTTAGCCTTCTAGGCAATAAGCCTTTTCAAGAAAAAATTGTATCAAAGGTAGGAAGTGATAGAGATACCATTGAGATTGCAGAATTTTTCGGAAAAGAAATGGCAAGGGGTATGAAGGATTTTTATGTAAATGATGTAATGCCTAGAAAAGGAGCCATTCAGCTTTTAGAGTATTTTGATAGAAAAAATATACCTATGTCGGTTGCGACATCTACCCATATCGACCTGCTAAAACCTGCCCTTGACAGACTCGGCATGACAAAATATTTTAAAGCGATAATAAGTGCCAGTGCTTTAAATATAAGCAAGGGGACACCTGAACCATTTAACCTATGTCTTAATTCTATGAATCTCAAAGCAGATAAAGGCGTGTGGGTATTTGAGGACGGGCTATATGCGATAAAGACGGCAAAAAAAATGGGATTGAGCACAGTTGCCATATTTGATGAAATAAGTGAGGGCGACTGGGAAGAAGCCGTAAAGCTAGCAGACATCAATATAAAAGAATTAGATGAGCTGATTTGATAATTAAACGGAATGAACATATTTAATAGATTAGCAGTTTTAATAATTAAAAAAGAGCGTAGGACTTTTTATTTTTAAATTACCCCACGCTCTTTTAATTATCTCACTCACTATTTATTTATCTCTCACTTTTTCGCCCTTTCGCTCGTTTACTTATCTCTCACTCTTTTAATTATCCCACTTTCGTCAAACATCTCACGCTCATCAAATAACCCACGCTTGCTTATATGATCTTGAAGAATCTTATCAGGAAGTTACAAGATTTATTTGAGCAAGATTAAAGCCTCACTCGCAATTTTCATAGCGGTATCAAATTTAGAGAGTTTTCCAAGCTCCCTAGACTTATCGCTCGTAATTAAGGTTACAACATTTGTATCCACCTCAAAGCCTGCACCCTCAGTCCTAAGGCTATTTGCAGCGATCATATCAATATTTTTCTTTTTCAATTTTTCTCTTGAATTTTCTATGAGATTTTCAGTTTCCATAGAAAAACCGCAGATAACTTGCTTACCCGAACCTTTACCCTCACCGCGAGATTTAGCAATTTCAGACAGAATATCCTTTGTTCGTTTAAGTTTTATGGAAAGGTCGCCGTCTTTTTTCTTGATCTTATTTTCAGCCCGAGTAAGTGGAGTGTAATCGGCTACAGCAGCCGCCATGAATATAAGATCTGAATCTTTCGCTTCAGAGGTTATGACATCGTGCATTTCACTTGCATTTTTTACCTTAATTAAATCTATAAAAGTTGGAGGAGTTAAGCTTACAGGCCCTGAAACAAGGCATACGCTTGCACCTCTCATCATGCAGGCTCTGGCAAGGGCATATCCCATTTTACCGCTTGAGTGATTTGTGATGTATCGAACAGGGTCTATTTCTTCCTGCGTTGGACCTGCACTTATTAGAACCTTAAGCCCTGTCATATCCTTTTCAAAAGCAATCTGCCTATAAATATGCTCGGCTAAAATCTCAGGCTCAGGCATCTTTCCTGCACCGATGTCACCGCAGGCAAGGAAGCCCTCATCAGGCTCAATAACCTCGAAGTCATAATGCTTTAATCTTTTTATGTTATCAAGAGTAATTGGATTGAGCAACATTCCGGTATTCATCGCAGGAGCAACTATTTTTTTGCACTTGGCTGCCAAAAGCACAGTGGTTAGCATATCATCTGCTATTCCATGTGAAGCTTTTGCAATGAAATCAGCTGAAGCAGGTGCCACAATAATCAAATCCGCAGACTTTGCAAGAGAAATATGCCTAGCATCGAATTGAAAATTACGATCAAAGGTATCTATATGACATTTGTTTCCAGTCAGCGTTTCAAATGTCAGCGGAGAAATAAATTTCGCTCCATTTTCAGTCATTATTACATGAACATTCGCATTTTGATTCTTTAATATTCTGACAAGATAGGCAGCTTTATAAGCAGCGATGCTACCAGTCACCCCAACAATTACAGTCTTGCCGGTAAGCATAGAAATACTCCTTTCAATTAAGGTCTTTATTTAATCATTAAATCATTGTTATTTTAACATGAAAAAACTTATATATTCAATCTTTATAAATCGAAATAAAGCAAATAAAAATATCTGATACAGTATGCTCGGAATTAAGAAGAAATTTGTTGGTTTAAACAGGGATAGGAAGCTTATATTTCAAATATTAAAAGAAGAACTTAGCAACTCCCATAAAATATTTTATAAAAATATACTTAAAAAGTAGAATTTATAGATATTGCACTAAAAAATGTGGTATAATTACATAACTTAAAACAAAAGTCTTGACAATAATTGATAAGGAAGTCAAAATTATGAGACAGACATACAGACAGACAGAATATATTGTGACACACGCATCGGTATATTAGATGCTTTAATTTTGATTTGAAATCTCCTATGTAAATGGGAGATTTTTATTTTGAAAATATTTTAAAGAAAAATTATCAAAGGGGGAGGATAAATATGAAAAAGAACAAACTTAAGTTGCTACTTTCTATTATCATCTGTTTTTCTCTTATCAACATAGGGGGAGTTTTCTCCTATGCTGGAGGAAGTAGCGGAGGCGGTGGCTTTGGCTTCGCAAGTGAACCTGCAAGACCTCTTATAGTTAAGAAAGTATGGCAGCCAGACAAAACAGGGAATTATGGACCTGATAAAGATAAGCCGGTTATTATTAATGCAGATTTAAGTTTTCAAGTAAAGCATGAGGGACAGGTACTAAATTTTAAAATTAGTAGGCATAATGCGACGCAAAGAATAGAAAACTATCTAAGGATGCCTGGACAGAGTAATCAGTTAGCATCTATAGATTTTTTCACAGGAATGAGAATTGAAGAGGTGCAAAGTAGCATGTATTACTCAGCACCTGTAATTACATTAAAAGATATAGATGGAAAGGGATATACTGCACAATTTTATACAAGAGATTTAATGGTTAATGAAAAAACTCAAGAGACAATAATAAGGGAGATTCTTGTATATAAAACACCGAAAACACCTATTAAACCACCGATGCCTCCTATTGCAATGCATTTTGAAGAAGAAAGGTATAAAAATATAGAGCAACCAGATCCTAATGCTACTAAATATTCAGAAGTTAAGGCGAAGTTATCAATAACTGAAATAGGTAATTACAATAATTATGATAAAAAGGTTGAGATAAGAGCATTACCATATTCGCCGGCAGAGCCAATAAAGATGAGGGAAGTTCCACCTCCACCACATCCTGAAGGTTATGCTCTCTTTAACTCACTAGACATAACAGTAACAAACACATACAATCCACCAGTACCTGAGGAAGAAAAGCCACTGGTTCCACCTGAGGAAAATACTCCACCAAAGGAAAAGACTAAAAAACCGTCAGTTCCTAACACAGGTGATAGCGAGGCATTTATGGTATTAATTTCATTGCTTGCCATAGGTACGGCTGGAGCTGTAATGGTAGTTAAAAGGAAGAATTCGTAAGTTATCTAAAAAAGAGTTTAAATATGA
The DNA here is from genome assembly GCF_900104645.1 of Alterileibacterium massiliense. GTDB lineage: Bacteria > Bacillota > Clostridia > Peptostreptococcales > Anaerovoracaceae > Alterileibacterium > Alterileibacterium massiliense. Next base: position 194,550 of record NZ_FNWE01000002.1, read on the forward strand.
TAAAAATAAACGACATTTTTAATGATTAAGGAGGGATAAATATGAAAAAGAACAAACTTAAGTTGCTACTCTCTATTATCATCTGTCTTTCTTTTATCAATATAGGGGGAGTTTTCTCCTATGCAGGAGGAAGTAGCGGAGGCGGAGGCAGCGGATATGTCGGACCTGCCCCACCTGTCGTTTTTGATGATGAAATAATGCCTATCGCAATTTTTAAAAAGTGGCAGCCGGACAAAACAGGCAATTATGGACCTGATAAAGATAAACCTGTTATTATAAATGCAGAATTAAGTTTTCAAATAAGGCATGAGGGACAGTTACTAAATTTTGAAATTAGCAGGCATAGTGCGACTCAAAGAATAGAAAACTACCCAGGGGAGCCTGGACAGAGTGATCAGATAGCACTTATAGATTTTGTCACAGGGCAAAGAATAGTTGAGAAAAACAATGGGAGACGCCAGCAGTATGTAACGACTATAAAAGATAAAGATGGCAAAGGGTATGTAGCCCAATTCATGTCGAGAGATATATTTATAAAGGCTAGTACACATGAGGCAAGAATAGGCTATATTAGTGTTTACAAAGAACCTAAGATTCCAATACCACAACCACCACTAGACATTGCTCCTCAAGGAAGCGTATATAAAAAATTTGAGCAACCAGGTCCTAATGCAATCGTTTATAATGATGTAAATGCAAAACTAACAATTTCAGAGATAGAGAAGTATAAGGGCTATGATGAAAATCTTGAAATTGAAGTAAGAGGATGGCCGCCAGCGCCTGTAGATGGCTTGGTTCCAAGGAATCCAATGCCAGATTTTGGAAGCGATAATGATCCTAGAAATCACTATTTACCTTATCCTACACTAGATATAACAGTAACAAACACATATAATCCACCAGTACCTGAGGAAGAAAAGCCACCAGTTCCACCTGAGGAAAATACTCCACCAAAAGATCCACCAAAGGAAAAGACTAAAAAACCGTCAGTTCCTAACACGGGTGATGGCGAGGCATTTATGGTATTAATTTCATTACTTGCCATAGGTACAGCAGGAGCTGTAATTACAGTTAAAAGGAAGAATTCGTAAATTGATTTTACTTTTTCAAATAATCCTTGCATGATTAAGAACCATTTGTTATAATCATGACGCTGTGATAGCAGCTGGGCACTCGGTGCAGGTTCGGACTGTGAAGCAGACAATTATAGAAAGAAGGTAAATCGCATGAAGGAAGGAATCCATCCGGAATTTAAGGAATGTAAAGTAACTTGCGCATGTGGTAATACATTTACAGTTCTCTCTGAGAAGCCGGAGATGAGAGTAGATGTGTGCTCAGAATGTCATCCATTCTTTACAGGAACACAGAAATTCTCTAACCGTGGCGGACGAGTTGAGAAATTCAAAAATAAGTACGGACTATAAGATGAACGATGAGGAGAGCCGAAAGGCTCTTCTTTTTATTTACATAAATATTGGAGTTATTGAAACAAGTGCAAATCACACCTTTACTCATCAACAAATAAAATCCTATCAAAGCCTTCTTGCTCTCTCAGAAAAATCCCACAAAACCCTTGAAATTTCACGGGGGGAGGGGTGATACAATCGAACAAATGGATATAGTGACATTAGAGTATTTTATATTTATATTTTTTACGGCATTAATATACTGGAGCTTAAAGGGGAAAAACAAATGGATTGTTCTTCTGTTTTCGAGCTTGATTTTTTTCTTTGCAAATTCCAAACCAAGCACAGTTTTATATATGCTGTATAGCACGACAAGTGTATATTTTGGCACTATTTTATTAGAAAAAAGAGATGAAAGAAAAAAGCAAATAATTGCAGGTGCTGTGATAATTTCAAACTTGGCAATTCTTGCCGTTCTAAAATATAGCAATTTATTTATAGATGCCGTAAATTTTGTAGGTATACTATTTGATAATTCAGAACCTATTTTGCATAGAGTAAGCTTAATTGCTCCTCTTGCCATAAGTTTTTATACACTACAAATCATAGGATATTTTATTGACTGCTATAGAGGCGAAATAAAACCCGAGCAAAACATTTTTAAACTACTACTATTCACCTGCTATTTTCCAATGATGGTGTCAGGACCTATATGTCGCTTCAGCGATGTTCAAAACTCATTATTCAATAATAATAGTTTTGACTATCAAAGAGTATCTCTCGGCATAAAAAGAATCGCATTAGGACTAATTAAAAAAATTGCTATTGGGAATAGACTCTTTTCAGTTGTAAGCATTATTGATGCTGATATATCGACATATAGTGGATATTATATATGGATTTCAGCTTTATTATATTCGCTATATCTTTATATGGATTTCTCAGGATGCATGGACATAATATCGGGTGTTTCAAATATTTTAGGAGTTAAACTGCCAGATAATTTCAAGGCACCATTTTTTTCAAGATCTACAAGAGAATTTTGGAGAAGATGGCATATTACACTTGGAGCATGGCTAAGAGATTATGTGCTTGATTCTTTATTAAAATCAAGAATTTATATCAACATCACGAAAATATCGATAAAAAAATTGGATAAAAAGCGTGGGAGAAATTTATCAGTTTATATATCAATGCTGTCGGTATGGATATGTATGGGAATCTGGCATGGCAATGGATGGAAATATGTATTGGGAGAAGGTCTATGGTATTGGATGGTGATTGTCTTGGGGATGATGCTTGAATCAAAATTTAATAATTTGAGAAACAGCCTTAAAATAGATGCTAACTCAAATTGCTGGCACATTTTTCAATCAATAAGGACACTTATTATATTTTCTGTAGGCAATCTATTTTTTAAAGCGACAAATTTAAATAGTGCATTTAATCAGATTATTAAATCTTTTTCTGTTAGGGGCGATATAGGTGTATTTAGCAATTTAATATCTGACAATTCAAATATCAGGGGGCTAACTAATGTTAGCGTTTTATTAGTAGCCATTTTGTTAGTTTTAATCGTTGATATTTTGATTTATAAAGATAAAGATGTGTTCAAGATAATTGCAAAAAAAGGTTTCCTTGCTAGATGGACTGTATATACGCTTATGATTGCACTTATTGTGCTATCACTGGGAACACATTCGGTTCCTTTTGCATATGCAATGTTTTAAGAGGGCTAAATGAGTGATAAATTAAGATTGACAACTAAAATATTAATGGCGTGTCTAATAGCACTTGTTTTTAATTGGACTGCGTTCGACAGTGTTCAATCATACACAAGAATTATGTTGCATGAAATGTATAAATATGACGGCAACATAGATGCCGTTATTGTCGGAGGATCTGAGGTATTAAAGGGCTATGATTCAAATATAGCATCTAAAATAATGAATCAAAATGTTTTTAACCTCGGCTCAGCGAGCCAACAATTAGGTGGCTCATATGCAATAATAAAAGAGGCTAATAAGAATCATAAAATAGAAACAGTTTTTTTAGATGTTGGTTTTCAAAGAAATCAAGCAGATAAGGAAGGAGAATTACAGACATATATTTTAACGGACTTCTTTCACTTTGGAATAAACAAATATTCATATTTGTATCAAACAGCAGGATTTAAAGGAATAGAAAATGACATAATGCCTTGTATACATAGACACGGCGAACCAATTCATGTTATCAAGGGTAAGTTAACAGAGGATTACCGCAAATATGGATATAAAAATGTTACCCATGATACTGAAAAATATATGGGAAGTGGATTTGTATATTCTTATAAAAATGCAAAACATGGGGATTATTTTGAAATAGAGGAAAACATTGTTTCTAATAATGTTATGTCAGATTTTGCAAAAAGAAAATTAAAGGAAATAACAAATTATTGCTATCAGAATGATATAAAACTTGTATTAATTGAAACACCACTCCCCGATGCAACGCTTTCAAAAGAAAACTATCAACCATATGTTGACTATATGAGGGAATACGCAAATAAAAATGGGCTTCAATATTTAAATTTTAATTTATTAAAGAAAGGATATTTAGAATTAACTTTTGACGATTTTTCAGATGCAGTTCATTTGAGTGGTAAAGGTGCCCAAAAATTTACGGGAGTTTTTTCTGATGTCTCAGCCAAGGCAACAAATAACAGCGAAGAAGTAAAAAAATATTTTTACGATACTTATTTAAAAAAAATAAACGAAAATCCTGATGAAACTATGAGGTAAAATATGTGGATATTAGATGAACTTAAGGGCATGAGGGAAAGTGATAGAATAGCAATCATCCATCGAAATAAAACAATTACTTTTAAGGAACTATGGTTATTATCAGAAAAAATTGCGATATATCATAATGAAGAACTAAAAACAAAAAATCCAATTATTATATATGCCAACAAGGAAATTGAAGCTACGGCTATAATGCTTGGAACACTAAAGAGTGGAAGAGCATATGTATTTGTGGATACAACATTTCCACAAGAACGCGTTGGAAAAATTGCGAAAAAAACTAAAGCGGAAATAATTTATAATTTTTCAGGAACTGATTTATCTGAAGATGCTTTTAATGAATATATAAAAATAATAAAACCATCTGAATTTGAGGATATTAAATTTAGTGAAAATAAAAATATAAGTGAAAGTGAATGGGTTAAAGGAGATGACCTATCATACATACTGTTTACTTCGGGAAGCACTGGAGAGCCAAAAGGCGTTGGTATTACGAAGAATAATATAATTAATTTTATAGAAGGCTTCAAAGACATACTTGAAATTGATTTAGAAAAAGTTTCATTAAATCAAGTATCATATTCTTTTGATATATCAGGTATACAGTTTTATTACTATTTAGCTTGTGGTGAAACTCTATTCAATATTGATTCACAAATGACAGCAAACATTTCTGAATTGTTTGCATATCTTAATAAGAGCAAGGCTTCGTCATGGGTTTCAACACCTTCGTTTATTGAGATGTGCGTCATATATGATGAATTTAATTCTGATTTGTTACCTAATTTATCAAAAATAATACTTGCAGGAGAAGTGTTAACAAAGAAACTTGCCCGAGAATTATTTCACAGATTTCCAAAAGCAAAAATATATAATGGCTATGGTCCATCAGAGGTTACTATTTTTACATCAGCATGTGAAATTAAGCCGGAAATGTTAGAAGAAGATGACAATTTACCTATAGGAAAGGTTATAAAAGAGGCGACATATTGGTTGGAAAAAAACGAGAATTGCTTAACACCTAATTCTGAAGAGGGAGAGCTGATAGTTGCAAGCAACAGTGTTTGCGAAGGCTATTATATGCAACCTGAATTAACTATGAAAAGTTTTTTTGAATATAAAGGGAAAAAAGCATTCAGAACAAAAGACCTAGTTTATAAAAAAGGAGATATGCTTTATTTCAAAGGAAGGACAGATTTTCAAATTAAATTAAATGGCTATAGAATTGAACTTGAAGATATAGAATGTAATATGAATAAAATTGATATTGTTGCCAAAAATATTGTTTTACCAATATATAAAGGAGAAAAAATTTCCTATCTTCATGCGTTTGTTTTAATAGATAAAAAAGTCAAGCAAAACTCGCTCGAGACTAAATTGTATATAAAAAATGAGTTAAAGAAGAAAATTCCAAGTTATATGGTGCCTAGAAAAATAACCATATTGGATAAGTTCCCGATTAACAGCAATGGTAAAGTTGATAGAAAAAAGATTATTATGGAGAATACATAGAAAGGTGAAAAATGGATAAGATTGAAATTATGGCAAGGGAAATATTAAAAACAGTATGCGAGAGTGATGAGATATTAAAGAATCCGGATATGGACTTGTTCGAGACCAATTATCTAGACTCATTCGCAATACTGGATATCGTAGTAGAAATTGAAGAAAGACTTAATATTAAAGTAAAAGCCAATAGTATAAATAAAAGTAAAGTTAGAACGGTTAATGAATTTACAAAGTTTTTAAGAGAGAATATTTAATAAACATCTTATACATTAGAGGAAGGAGAATATAAGGATATGAAAAAATCAGGAATAAGCTTAATAAAAATGTCCATTTATAATATATGTATAGTTGTTTTTCTAGCGATATTAATGATTTTAGGTTTTTATCTATCAGCAAATGGAGCAACACCAGCAGAGAATCAAGAAATAAAAGCTGAAACAATATCAAGCAAAGAATTAGAAGAATTAGAAGAACCAATCGAAGATAAAGATATTGAAAATACAAATATAGATAAGCCTAATGAGGCTATAGAAAATCAAATACCTAGTGAAAACGAAGATGATAATATTGATATTCAAGAAGATGTGAATGGTTACTGGGAAAAAGATAGCCAAGGCTGGCATTTTTATAATTCTGAAGGAATAATGCAAAAGGGATTTTGTATTATTAATAGCAAACAATATTATTTCAGTAGCGACGGAGTAATGAGAAGCGGATGGCAGTACATAGAAGGGAGCTGGTATTACTTCGGAGAAGCAAATGACGGGTCAGCAAAGAAAGACTGGGAGTACATAGGAGGAAGCTGGTACTATTTTGAACCTAGCTATGTAATGGTAAGCGACACCATAAAGGAGATAAGGAGAAGCAAATACGCATTTAGTGCAAGCGGAGCAATGCTGCTAGGAACATTTAAATTCAAAGACGATATCTATACTACAGAGCCTACAGGAGAAATAAAGGATAGTGGCTGGATTTTATATAACAAGAAGTGGTATTACAAAGAAGAGAATGGCGAGATAATAAAAAACACAATGCACNGATATCGGTGGATTGAAATATAGCTTTGATAAAGACGGAGTAATGAGAAGCGGATGGCAGTACATAGAAGGGAGCTGGTATTACTTCGGAGAAGCAAATGACGGGTCAGCAAAGAAAGACTGGGAGTACATAGGAGGAAGCTGGTACTATTTTGAACCTAGCTATGTAATGGTAAGCGATGCCATAAAGGAGATATCGGGAAGCAAATACGCGTTTAGTGCAAGTGGTGCAATGCTACTAGGAACATTCAAGTTTAAAGACGATATCTATGCTACAGAACCTACGGGAGAAATAAAGGATAGTGGCTGGATTTTATATAAAAAGAAATGGTATTACAAAGAAAGTAATGGCAAGATAATAAAAAATTCAATGCACAATATCGGTGGATTGAAATATAGCTTTGATGAAGACGGAGTAATGAGAAGCGGGTGGCAGTACATAGGCGGGAGCTGGTATTACTTCGGAGAAACAAATGACGGGTCAGCAAAGAAAGACTGGCAGTACATAGGAGGAAGCTGGTACTATTTTGAACCTAGCTATGTAATGGTAAGCGACACCATAAAGGAGATAAGGGGAAGCAAATACGCGTTTAGTGCAAGCGGAGCAATGCTACTAGGGAAATTTACCTTTAATAGAAAAACATATGTTACAGATGTAAATGGGAGTTTAATACCATATGATGATTCAGTAGAAGCAAAAGCTAGAGAAATTGCATCTGAGTTAGGCTACAACATTTATAGAGCATTGAATTATTGTGCAGGAATGTCTCGATATTATCTTACAAGTAATGGCAGAACTTCTTATCCAATTATGAGTTCTTCAGAATATGCAATATACGGATATAAGAACTATGGCGGTGATTGCTTGGTTATGGCAAGTGCATTCAAGTATCTAGCACAGGCTTGCGGATATTATTGCACACAATGGTTTGGCTGGGTAGGTAGTTCAACGCATTCTTGGTGCGAAATAGATGGTTATGTTTATGATCCTAATTTTGTTAACGCAACAAATAGAGGCAAATATGGATTTGCATATGGAACAAGAGGAACATGGAGATATAGCAAATCATATACTATGTAATGGCTAATACAATATATCTAAACAGGAGGAGCGAGTATGAAAAATAGAAATAAAAGTATTTTGATACTAATGATGCTGATGCTAACATTAACTATTGTTGGATTATCAGGTTGTGCAAATAAAGAGAAAGAGGAAACGATTAAAATATGGAATAAGACTGGATACGAAATCAATATAAATGATAATAAAATAAAGAAAGATGAAGCTTTTGAACTAAAAAAACGAGAAAAAAAAGCGGACAAATATGATATAAACATTTCTTATAATGATGGAAGCAAATATGCCTTAGGAAGTATAAAAATAAGCGATATTAATAGTAAAATAGAGATAAGATATGAAGATGGCATTACATATCTTTTGTATGAAACCAAAAATGGAAAGATAGTAAATACAAAAAAAGAAGAATTAAATAAACAAAATGAGCAAAAAACAAAACAAGACTCTACTGAAAACAATGACCAGAGTCAAAAAGAACAAGTTGGCTCTAACAAAAATCAAAATAATGGAGCAACTGAAAATGAGGAACCTAGTTCTAATGACACAGGTACGCATGAAAGTTCAAACAATAACAACTGCGTAGATGTAGACGATCCAAATAATTATTACTAACAAAATGGTAAAAGTTATTTGCTGAAGAAAAAAACAACAAAAATCTACAAAATATGTTATGATGGCAGATAAGCGAGCGAGGGGGAGGGAGAAAGAAAGTGAATTTAAAAAATAAATTAATAGGCATAGTGACGATGATATTTATAGTTGCTATGGCAATGACATTCACCTATGGAGAAGAAGCGGAAAAAACAGAACACTGGAAATGGGTAACAGATGCGAATGGAACAAGATATGAGAGTGAGAATGATTACGCGAAGAGCAAATGGCTAAAAATAGAAGGAGAATACTACTATTTTAACGAAGAAGGATATATAGAAAAAGATTGTTATATCCAAGGGTATTGGTTAAATGAAGAAGGAAAATGGGTAAAAGCGTACTCAGGAGGAAAGTGGTATAAGGACAGCACAGGATGGTGGTATCAAGACAACGGTTGGTATCCTGTTGACAGCTGGCAAAAAATAGATGGCAACTATTATCATTTTGATGAGCGAGGATATATGGAGGCCAGCTGCTATACCGATGGATATTGGATTAATTCTGAAGGAATAAGGAATAAGACACCATATACAGAAAACTGGACAGATGATGAAAATGGCAGGAAATGGGGCGATAACAACCTAAATACAAGGAATAGATGGCTAAAAATAGAAGGAGAATACTATTATTTTAACAAAGAAGGATATATAGAAAAGAATTGTTATATCCAAGGATGTTGGTTAAATGAAGAAGGTAAATGGGTAAAAGCGTATTCAAGAGGAAAGTGGTATAAGGACAGCACAGGATGGTGGTATCAAGATAACGGATGGTACCCTGTTAGCAGCTGGCAAAAAATAGATGGCAATCACTACTACTTTAATTCATATGGATACATGGAGTCATCAGCATATGTCAAAGGTCGTTGGTTAAATTCAAGTGGAGCATGGGATAAGAATTATTCAGATGGACACTGGGTTCAAAATGAAACAGGCTGGTGGTATGAGGATAACGGATGGTATCCGGCTAATCAAAAGCTTAGAATAGATTGTGCAACCTATTACTTCGATAGCAATGGATATATGGCAACAGACTATATTATTGTTTCAATAATGGAGCAAATGCTATATTACTATAATGAAGGTTCACTAAAATTAAAAACACCAATAGTGACTGGAAACTATGGAGATTATAATACACCGAAGGGAATGTATAGAATTGGAAATAAAGCAAGGAATATTTATCTAACAGGTCCTGGATACAGATCATATGTAAACTACTGGATGCCATTTATAGGAAATAGCTACGGATTTCATGATGCACAGTGGAGAAGTTCATTTGGCGGACGGATATATCTAACCAACGGTTCTCATGGGTGTGTAAATATGCCATATACCAATGCGATGGCTTTGTTTAATATGATAACATCAAATAAGACACTTGTTATTATAGAGTAAAGATAATTATTTAGAAAATTTGAATAAAGACTGAAGAAAGACAAATAATATATTTAGAGATAAAAATAGTTGAGATATAAGCTCAGCTATTTTTTATTTTGTTTTATCTTACCTATCCACAAATAAAATCCTATCAAAGCCTTCTTGCTCTCTCAGAAAAATCCCACAAAACCCTTGAAAACTCACGGGGGGGGGGTAGTATAATTAGCACTATCAAACAAAATATTTTTAGTAATTTTTGTAATTTATAACTTTTAAATTTTAACAATTTAAAGAAAGGAAGAGCGATGAAGAATAGTTTTTTAAAGAAGCTGACCGTGCTTATACTTACCCTTATGATGGTAATCCCTGCGGCAGCCTTTGGATTTGCCGAAACAAATCCGGCAGAGACAACTGCAAAAGGTCCTTCGAAGACACCTGTTAACGATGATATGGTTACGATAACAGCGACCTTACATTTTGAATATCAGAGTGTGAAAGCAGAAAAAAATGGAAAGAAAGTTAGCGTATGTAAGTTGGTTGATCCTAATAGCACTTTGTTAAATGCCTATGTAGATTTTGTAGGTTCGTGGAGTCCATACACACAGAAAGAATATAACGAGCAAAGAGAGTATTTAGGCGAAAAATCCGCACTTGATTACTGGAGAGATGTTGAATTCCTATTTACAGACATGGAAACTAAAGAGACAAAGACTGTAAAGGGACATTTTTTGAATAATGAAGAAGGAAAAGACAAGTCAGCAAGACTTATACTTGGTGAATTTCCTAAGAATAAAAAATATTTAATAAAGGTAAATCCCAAATCACTTCCAGCAGGCTACCATAACGAATTTATATATAATGGACCTGCAGAAAATCTTAACTTAGCCGGACAAAAGGAAGTTGATTACAGAACTGGAATAATTCTTGACACATCGGCTAAAAGAAATCAAAGTTCTGAGGACCAAAAGTTCGGGAAAAATGTTATGAATATTGGGGCTAATTGGACTTTTAAAAATATAATATTTGCAAAGGACGAAGAAAGTGCTAAAAACTTCTATATTATCAATCAAGATGGCACATACTCACACAATCCTGCAAATAAGGTTGTTCGCATTGGACCGGACGGCAGTGTTAACAAACCGGCAGATCCAGTTAAAGATGGATATAAATTTGAAGGCTGGTCATTTAAGCAAGCATATACGAAAGAAGGGAAAAGAGTTGACCCTTGGGCTTCAAAATCCGGCTTCCCAGAAGGCAGCTATGACAAGGAATATGTTACAGATTTTTCTGGTATATGGTGTCACTCAAGAACATTCGGTATTGTGGATACAGAGGGTATAAACTCCTTTAAGCTTGAAAATCCTAAAGATCCTGCAAGCAATGAACACAAATTACTAAGGATTTATAGCTTAATTGTACTACCTAAGTTCAGTAGACCTGAGGTAACCTTTGACACTCAAGGCGGAATGCCGGAAGTGAAAAATCCGATGATTGTAGGATACAAAAAGAGCATTAAAAACGATGGGTTAAAGTCATCAAAGATGCCAAAGAATCCTGTTAAAGACGGATATGTATTTACAGGCTGGAATACAGCAAAAGACGGAAGCGGACAGGAATTCACAGCAGATACGATTGTAACAGAAAATATAACAGTATATGCACAGTACAAAAAGGCAGGCACTGGTAACGCAGGAGGAGACAACGCTGGAAAAATAAAGACAGGTGACAATACAGACCTTGGATTTATCGCATTAGCTTCAATCCTATCAATCGCTGGAATTGCATTTATTCTTAGAAGAAGGGCAGTTAAATAAAAGATAGCTTTAATATAGAAAAAATAAAAAAGCTATATCACCAAATTAATAATATTAAAGGCGATTAAAAAATTAAAATAGCGACCATGCTATAGCAAAAAGCTGTAGATGGTCGTTTTTTAACATAAAAAATACAACGGAGGGTTATTAAATATAAAATTGGAAATCACGCAAAAGCTCATAAAGTGGTTGAAAACTCACGGGGGGGGGTAGTATAATTAGCACTATCAAACAAAATATTTTTAGCAATTTTTGTAAATTATAACTTTTTATACTTTAAAAATGTTAAAGAAAGGAAGAGCGATGAAGAATAGTTTTTTTAAGAAGCTGACCGTGCTTATGCTTACCCTTATGATGGTAATTCCTGCGGCGGCCTTTGGTTTTGCAGAAACAAAACCTGCGTCAGGTCCTGCAAAAGCACCTCAAAATGATAAAGTTACTATTACAGCAATTCTTTGTAGGCAAATGAACAAAGGTGAAAGCAGAGTTGGTAGAAATCATCTAATTAAGCCTGAAGATAATTTATCCAACATAGATGGCGGATGCACAACAACAAATAGTAGAGAAGCATCAAAAATAGGCGAATTTAAATCTTTCTGGGAGAATGTCGAATTTTTCCTAACAGATATGGAGACAAATGAAAAAACAAAGGTCAAAGGGCGTTTTGCCAATGATACAAGTGCAAGATTAATCCTTGGAGAATTTCCAAAGAATAAAAAGTACTTAGTCGAGATTAATCCAGATAGCCTACCAATGGGATACCATAATTATTTTGACGAAGGAGATACCCTTAATGCACAAGGAGAGAATCCTTGGATAGTTTTTGAAAAAAAATATGTACAAACAAAAATAATAATTGATACTTCTAAAGAAGGAAAAAAGAATTTTCCTATCGATAATAAAGTAAAATTCGATGAGATGATGGATTTTTCATGTTACTGGTCAGTATTTAATGTAGCGTTCGCAAAAGATGAAGAATCAGCGAAAACTATGTATATCAAAGATGGCAATGGAAATTATCAATATAACCCAGACAACACAGTTGTCAGAGTAGGAAGAGATAACACGATAAAAGCACCAGCTGACCCAGTGAAAGATGGTTATAAATTTGCCGGCTGGGCAGTAAAACAAGCATATGGAGCTGACGGCAAAAGGATACAGCCTCATGGCGGACCTGAGAAGTTCCCTGAAGGAACAATCGATCGTGAGTTTGTATTTAAGAACTTTAATGGCAACACATGGGGATATGAAAGACTTTGGGGTTTCTGTGATACAAAGCGAATCAATATGTTCAAAATGCCTATGAATAGAACTCTTATGCTTACACCTAAGTTCGTAAGACCTGAGGTAACTTTCGACACTCAAGGCGGAATGCCTGAAGTGAAAGATCCGATGATCGTAGGATACAAAAAGAGCATTAATAATGATGGACTTGAAACCTCTAAAATGCCAAAGAATCCTGCTAAGGACGGATATGTATTTACAGGTTGGAATACAGCAAAGGACGGAAGCGGACAGGAATTCACAGCAGATACGATTGTTACAGAAAATATAACAGTATATGCACAGTACAAAAAGGCAGGTACTGGTAACGCAGGCGGAGATAACGCTGGAAAAATAAAGACGGGGGACAACACAGACCTTGGATTTATCGCATTAGCGTCAATCCTATCAATTGCAGGGATTGCATTTATTCTAAGAAAAAAGATAGCAAAATAAAAAGATAGCTAAACAAGGCTAAATAGTAAGATAACTAAAAACAACAAAGAGGAGAGCCGAAAGGATCTTCTTTTTGTTTGCATAAATATTGAAGTCAATGAATCAAGTCTAAATTCCGCCTTTGCCCATCCATGAAAAATCAAAAATACAATCAAAGATAAAATAATCAAAATAACGACCATGGCTTGGTGTAGAAACTGTGCGTGGTCGTTTTTTTACTTGAACATTTTGTGCGATGAGGGAGATTGACGAGAAATAAATTTTTATAAGAGCAGGTTAATAGAATTTTCTCCTAAGAAAAAAGCATATTTAACTTAAATAGATAAAAAGCCTATGATATAATAACCAGTTAAGAAATACTGATAAAAAGGAAGATAGAGATGTTTGAAAAATTAGATTTTACGATTGATAAATATGAAGAATTGTCAGGGCTTGTTTCTAATCCGGATATTATTTCAAATCAGCCTAAGTGGCAGAAGCTCATGAAAGAGATGAGCGAACTTGAGCCAGTTGTAAAGGCATATAAGGAGTATAAGAATGCGAATAAGGAGCTCGAGGATTCAAAGGAACTTCTCGAGATGGAATCCGACGATGAGATGAGGGAGCTTGCAAAAGAAGATATAAAAGAGCAGGAAACAAAGATTGAAGCACTCAGCGAGGAACTCAAGGTTCTCATGATTCCAAAGGACCCTAATGACGAAAAGAATGTAATTGTTGAAATAAGAGCGGGAACCGGCGGAGATGAGGCTGCTCTTTTTGGTGGGGATTTGCTTAGAATGTATCTCAAGTATGCTGAGAATAGACGCTGGAAGACTGAGATTATAGACTACAACGAAACAGGAACGGGCGGAGTTAAAGAAGCCGTGGTCATGATAAAGGGTAAGGGTGCATATTCGAGGCTCAAATATGAGAGCGGAACGCATAGAGTGCAGAGAGTGCCGGAGACGGAGTCACAGGGGAGAGTGCATACATCGGCAGCTACAGTTGCAGTGCTTCCTGAAGTTGATGATGTAGAAGTCGATCTCGACCCTAATGATGTTAGAGTCGATGTGTATAGAGCGAGTGGTAACGGAGGTCAGTGCGTAAATACTACTGATTCAGCTGTTAGGCTAACCCATATACCTACGGGGCTTGTCGTAACCTGTCAAGATGAAAAATCTCAGATAAAGAACAAGGATAAGGCGTTCAAGGTCCTTCGCTCAAGGCTATATGATTTAAAATTAAAAGAACAGCAGGATAAGATAAGCTCTGAGAGAAAAAGCCAAATTGGTTCAGGAGATAGGTCTGAAAAGATTAGGACATATAATTTTCCGCAGAGCAGAATTACAGACCACAGGATTAACCTCAGCCTATATAAGCTTGAGCAGGCTTTAAATGGTGAGCTCGATGAGATAATTGATGCACTAACAACGCACGATCAAGCGGAGAAAATGAAGAATTTTAATTAATATTTCATCTGATATTTGAACTAATGTTAAACTGAAAACTAAGGAAGTGTTCAGTCAATTTAATGAGAGTTAATGATAGTCCAAAAATCATGAAAGCCAAGAAAGTCATGAAATCAAGTAAAACAATGTAAGATAAGAAAGCCACAAAACAAAGAAAGCCATGAAATTCAAGAAAGCCATAAAACCATGAAAACCAAAAACACGCTAAAGCTTGAAATAAATAATGAGAATCTTGACCGTGCGGGAGAAATTATAAGAGCTGGCGGACTTGTTTCTTTTCCTACAGAAACAGTTTACGGTCTTGGGGCAGATGCTCTAAATGAGGAAGCGGTAGCCTCAATATATGAGGCAAAGGGAAGACCTAGTGATAATCCTTTGATTATTCATATATCAAGTGTTGAGAGTGTTGAAGAAATTGCATATTTAGATGATATAAATGATACAGATAAAATAGCGAAAAGAGATAAAAATAATAAACCATCTATAAGCAGGGAGACAAAACTCAAGCTGATGAAAAAATTTTGGCCGGGACCTATTACATTTATTTTGAAAAAAAAGGACATTGTGCCTGACATAACATCTGGAGGTTTGTCCACTGTTGGAGTTAGACTGCCGAGCAGTAAGGTTGCGAGAGATTTTATAACAGCAGCGAAAAGACCTATAGCAGCACCAAGTGCAAATATTTCAGGAAAGCCAAGCCCTACAAGATGGCAAGATGTAATAGAAGATATGGACGGTAGAATAGATGCCATTCTAAAGGGAAATGATTGCGAGGTAGGAATTGAATCGACGGTGCTTGACTTGACAGGAGAGATAGCGACGATAGTAAGACCGGGATATATAACACCGAAGATGATTGAGGAGGTAACGCCGGTAAAATATGATAAATCATTAAATATAAATCCGTCGCAAAGCGATTTCAAACCTATAGCACCCGGAATGAAGTACAAGCATTATGCTCCAAAGGCAAGGGTTAGGATTGTAAAGTCGCAGGATTTAGCCATAAGATTGGCTTCAGAAGCAAAAAATCAAGGGAAAAAGATTCAAATACTCGATTATCAAAACAACTCTGAGAGGGCAGCGAGGGATTTTTTTGCAAGGCTTAGGCAAATGGATAGGCAGGAAGTTGAGATAATATATGTAGTTGCACTTGATGATGAGGAGCTGGGGTATAGCGTTATGAATAGAATGCTTAAATCAGCAGGATATGATGTTGTAGAATAAAAATAAGCAAAGAAAAATCAGAAAGCAAATTATACTTAGCATAGGAGGGAGCAATGAAGATAGCAATAGGATGCGACCACGCAGGTTATGAACTTAAAGAGATTGTTAAGGATAAACTCACTAGCGAGGGATACGAGCTTATAGACCTCGGCACAAACTCAAGCGAGTCGGTTGATTATCCCATATATGGAAAAGCTGTAGGAGAAAAAGTTGCAAGCGGAGAATGCGATAAGGGCATAGCTATATGCGGTACAGGAATAGGAATTTCAATATCTTGCAATAAGGTAAAAGGAGTTAGAGCAGCACTCTGCAATACAGAGCACCTTGCAGAGATGTCGCGAGAGCATAATGATGCAAATGTCCTATGCCTTGGAGCAAGAGAGATAGATAAAGAGCTTGCACTCAAGATAGTTGACAAGTGGCTCAGCACAGATTTTCTTGGAGGAAAGCACCTAAGAAGAATCAAAATGCTGGAAGAGTAATTGTAAAATAGTAACAAAAGCGAAAAAGCAATTATAAAACAATATTAAGCGAAACAAATAACAAAAATAATATTGATTTCAATGTAAATGGACGAAATTAGGAGGAGTCTATGGGTAAAGTATATGTATTTGATCATCCGTTAATTCAACATAAGACAGCCTTGATGAGAATGAAAGAAACCACGGTTAAGGATTTCAGAGAGCTTGCTAAAGAAGTTGCAATGCTAATGGGATTTGAAGCGACAAGGCACCTCGAGTTAAAAGATGTTGAAATAACGACGCCAATGGAGAAAACCACGGTAAAAATGCTCGATGGAGAGGACATCGCAATCGTACCAATACTTAGAGCAGGGCTTGGATTTGTAGATGGATTTTTAGCTCTAGTACCTAATGCAAAGGTTGGTCATGTTGGACTTTATCGAGACCCAGATACTCATAAACCAGTGGAATACTATTGCAAACTTCCAGTTGATATAGATAAAAGAGAAGTTTTCGTAGTTGACCCTATGCTTGCGACAGGCGGAAGTGCAATAGATGCGATAGATTCTGTCAAAAGAAGAGGAGCGAAGAAAATTTCTTTCTTATGTATCATTGCAGCACCTGAGGGAATTGAAGCTTTGCAGAAAGCTCATCCTGATGTTGACATTTATATTGCAGCAAAGGATGAAGTGCTTAACGACAATGCCTATATTTTGCCTGGACTCGGCGATGCGGGAGACAGGCTTTATGGAACGAAGTAATTTTTTCTAAGAATAGGCGAAAGGAAATAAAATGGATACTATTATCAGAATACCGGACAGCGTAAGCAAGTTTGACAATGTATACGATGTCCTAAATGAAAGAGGAATGATAGACGGAGTTACCGACGAAGCGGGCGTGAGGGACTTGCTCGGCAGGGAGAAAATCAAGTTTTATATTGGATTTGATCCTACAGCAGACTGCCTTCATGTCGGACATCTCATTCAGATAATAGCGATGAGCTATATGCTTAAATACGGACACACTCCGGTTGCATTAGTCGGCGGTGGCACAGGTATGATAGGTGATCCGTCCGGAAGAACAGATATGCGTAAGGTGATGAGTGTAGAAGAAATCGACCACAATTGCAGACAATTCAAAAAACTATTTGACAAATATCTGCCTTTCGATGATGAGTGGAAATACTTTGGAAATGAGGGGGTTTATTCTCCGGGGAAACAAAACCGCGAGCCTTTAGATGGAAAAGCTATAAGCGTTAACAATGCGGAATGGATAAGACCTCTCAATTATGTTGAGTTTTCTTATGAGATTGGGAAGCTCTTTAATGTAAGACAGATGCTAAGGTCAGACGCATTTAAGACGAGAATGGAAAGGGAGATGGGACTGTCTTTCTATGAATTTGGGTATATGCTTCTGCAAGGTTACGATTTCATGGTTATGGCAAGAGATTTCGGGCTCAAAATGGAGATGGGCGGAGCAGACCAGTGGACAAATATAATTGCAGGAGTTGATCTCGCAAGAAAAGCCTGCGACTTAAATGTATTCGGTATGACTTTCGGATTGCTAACAACAAGTGATGGCAAAAAGATGGGAAAGACCGCAAAGGGAGCACTTTGGCTTGATGCGGACAGGGTTTCGCCTTATGAGTTTTTCCAGTACTGGAGGAATGTGGCCGATGCAGATGTTGATAAATGCCTTAGAATGTTGACATTCCTACCTATGGACGAGGTAAGAAAACTATCAAGCCTTGAGGGATCTGAGATAAATAAGGCAAAGGAAGTCCTCGCCTATGAGATTACAAAGACCGTACATGGAAAAGAGGAGGCAGAAAAAGCACTTACAGCATCGATGAAAATCTTTGTAGACGGGAGCGGGAGCTCCGAAAATATGCCTACAACCGAGATGAATGAAAGTGAGTTCAAAGGTGACGGAGCTGGACTTATCAATCTTCTTAAAAATCTAAAACTTGTTACAAGCACAAGCGATGGATTTAGGACAGTTGAACAGGGCGGAATAAAAATAAATGGAGATAAGGTTACTGATAAAAAATGTGTAATAAAGCTCGATGATTTTAAGGATGGTGAGCTTATAATTCAAAAAGGCAAGAAAAAATTCCACAGGATTATATTGAAGTAAGCCTAAGGTGCTAGATATATGAATATAGCGAGACATATGACTATACATATAAATAGACTGGAATATGTGAGTATAGCTAAAGATATATGAAGATAGCTAGAGTTATGTGTATATAATCAAGAGTTTACAACTTTAGTAAACAGATGGATTTAGAGCATAGGTATACATAGGTATAGAGGAGGATATAGATGAGCAAGGTCGGAGTTCTCGGAGCAGGAACAATTGGTATGTCGCTTGCGAAGATGCTCTCTTCTGCAGGACATGAGGTCATGGTGTGGTCTGCAATTGAAGAGGAAATTGAAGAATGTAGCAAGACTAGAAGGCATCACAATCTGCCGGGTATGATAATTCCCGATGATATAGTATTCACAAAAGACATTTCCGAAGTTTGCAGGGATAAATGCGTAATTATGGCCGCTATTCCATCAATTTTTATTAGAGGCACGATGGCAAAAGCCAGAGATTATATCAAAGACGGTCAGCTTATTGCAGATGTGGGCAAAGGCATTGAAATGGGAACGCATTTTACCATGTCGCAGATTATAGCTGACGAACTTAAAAAAGATGGAAAACACGATTCAGTTAGAATTGTTGCACTGTCAGGGCCAACTCATGCAGAGGAAATTGCCTTAGATATGCCCACAACCATAGTTTCTGCCTGCGAAGATTTAAGTGCTGCAGAGGAAGTTCAGGACATATTTATGAATTCCTGCATGAGGGTATATACAAATGCTGATATTATTGGAGTAGAACTCTGCGGGGCATTAAAAAATGTTATTGCACTAGCCTGCGGAATTGCGACAGGAATCGGCTGCGGTGATAATGCGAAGGCGGCACTGATTACCAGAGGTATTGCAGAAATAACGAGAATGGGCAAAAAGATGGGCTGTATGGAGCAGACTTTTAGCGGACTTGCAGGAATCGGAGATCTTATCGTAACTGCAACGAGTATGCATAGCAGAAATAATAGGTGCGGAATCCTCATAGGACAGGGTAAAAGTATTGATGAAGCTGTAAAGGAAGTCGGACAGGTAGTTGAGGGGCTGAATGCCTTACCTGCAGCCGTTGAGCTGGCAAAAGAGTATGATGTCGATATGCCTATAGTTATGACGCTTGATAAGGTCGTCAAGGGGGAACTTGATCCGGTTACTGCTGTTGAAACTCTGATGTCAAGAACCAAGAAAGCAGAAGTATCAAAGGAAGCCCATGACCGCTTTTTTGAAGAAAAGAAAATAAAGAGATAAGTAGAGATGTAGAAAAATGGTTAAACAAAATAAAAAAAAGAAAAATATTTTTCTTAGGATAATTAAAGCCTTAATAATCATAATAATTTGCCTTGCACTGCTTTTTGCTTGCCTGCTTGCATATCTGAGCATTACGGAGTACAAGCCTGATGATGTGGTAAAGCTCAAGGTGGACAGAAATTCGTCAGAGGAAATTTCAAGGGGTAAAGAGATAAGCATGATGACATGGAACATCGGTTATGGTTCTCTTGGAGATAATGCAGACTTCTTTATGGACGGCGGAAAGATGGTAAATACTGCGACAAAAGAAAGGCTCGCCGAAAATCTTAAAGATATTAAAGATAATATAAAAAATGAGGACGCAGACATAACATTTTTGCAGGAAATCGATGTCAATTCGTATAGATCGCATCATACTGATGAATATAGCTTGATTAAGAAAACGCTTGATGATAGAGCGTCATCTCTAGCTTACAATTTTAAGGTAAAATTTATCCCATATCCACTTCCTCCGATAGGTAAGGTTGAGAGCGGAATATCGACTTTTTCTAGGTATAAGGTGGATAGTGCTGAGAGAGTTAAACTTCCTACGCCTTTTAAATGGCCTGTCAGAGTAGCAAATCTAAAGAGATGCCTACTGGTTAATAGGTTGCCTGTCGCAGGCACCGATAAGGAGCTTGTATTGATAAATCTTCATCTAGAAGCCTTTGACGACGGAAGTGGGAAAGCGGAGCAGACGAAAAAGCTCAAAGAGTACATGGATAGAGAAGTCGAAAAAGGAAATTATGTAATAGCTTCCGGTGATTTTAATCAGACTTTTAGCAATGTTGATACAAGCATGTATCCAGTAATATGGGATTCTTGGGTTGCCGGCACTATCGATGAGAAAGATATTGGAGATGATTACCAGCTTTTGATGGATAATAGTGCACCGAGCTGTCGCTCAAATCACAAGGTGTATAGGGATTATAGAGGAAAGGAACCTTATCAATTCTTCTTAATCGATGGATACATAGTTTCAAACAATATTAAGGTATCGAGTTTAAAGACAAAGGATCTAGATTTCAAGGCTTCTGACCACAATCCGGTTTTGCTCAAATTTACCTTAGAATAGAATTTTGACAAGACTGAAGCGAAATGTAGAAGAAACGAAATGCAAATAAAAGCCGAAGCGAAATGCAAATAAAAAGTGAGCGAAAAAAAGGAATGTGCATTTTTTAACACAATTAAAATATAAATTGTACAAAATTAATTAAAAATATATGTTATTATCATATCAAGATATATTTAGAAAAGGGAGGTTTCGAGATGTATGAAAGTTTTAAGCTGACTGACAGTCTTAGCTGGACCGGTGTCCTTGACAAGAACTTGAGGGTATTTGACATCATAATGTATACGGAGTTTGGTTCCACATATAACTCCTATGTTCTCAAGGGCAGTGAAAAGACTGCGATTTTTGAGACGGCTAAGCTGAAGTTTTATGATGAATTTAAGGAAAGGGCAGAATCTCAGGTTAAATTTGAGGATCTGGACTATATTATTGTTAATCACACAGAACCGGATCATGCCGGCTCAATTGAAAAAATTCTTGACATCAATCCGAAGGTTCAGCTCGTAGGAACATCTACGGCACTCGGTTTTCTCAAGGAAATTACCAATAGAGATTTTTACAGCATAACAGTAAAGGACGGAGATACGCTTTCACTGGGCGATAAGACGCTAAGGTTTTTAGCTCTACCTAATCTGCACTGGCCTGATACAATGTATAGCTATATTGAAGAAGACAAGGTGCTGATAACTTGCGATAGTTTCGGTTCTCATTACTGCCACGAGGATATTCTTCATAGCACAATTACAGATAAAGAGGGATATAAGCGTGCAACGAAATACTATTTTGACAATATCATAGGACCATTCGTACATCCATTTATGGTAAAGGCTCTCGAAAGAATTGAATCGCTTGAAATCAATATGATTTGCCCAGGACATGGACCGGTTCACGACGGAAAAGAGAGTATAGATGAAATTATGTCTTGGTATAACGAGTGGTGCAAGAAGCCAGAAAAGACATGGAATAAACTCGTTGTAATTCCTTATGTAAGTGCTTATGGATATACAAAGGAGCTTTCGGAGCAGATAATTGCAGGAATTAAGGAAGCTGGAGATATTGAAGTTCGTGCATATGATATGGTTGAGGCTGATCAAGAAAAGGTACTGGCGGAAATCGCAATTGCAGACGGACTATTATTCGGTACGCCTACAATCGTCGGTGAAGCATTACTACCTATTTGGGAGCTTGTAGTCAGAATGTTCCCACCTGTTCATTCTAAAAAGCTTGCTTCAGCATTCGGAAGCTATGGCTGGTCAGGAGAGGCGGTACCTCATATCATAGAGCGACTAAAACAGCTAAGGTGTAAGGTGCCTGATGAGGGATTTAGAATTAGACTAAAACCAAGCGAAAAGAATCTGATAGATGCTCGCGACTATGGATATAATTTCGGTTGCCTACTTCTTAAGAAAGAAAATGAGAGAAAGACAAAGAAAAGCGGAAGGAACATGGTTAAGTGCATAGTCTGCGGTGAGGTGTTTGATGCAGATGAGTATGAAGTATGTCCAGTATGCAGTGCGGGACCTGACAAATTCGTTGAAGCGGTAGATACAACACCTGAATTTAGAAAAGATACAGATGAGAAATTTGTAATCATCGGTGGTGGCTCAGCAGCACTATATGCGGCAAGGGCAATTCGTGAAAGAAATGCGACAGCGAAGATCACTATGGTATCGGAAGAAGAGGTAATTCCTTATAACAGACCAATGTTAACAAAAGAATTACTTGCAGATATAAGCGAGGGAACTTTTGCAATTACTGACAAAAACTGGTTTGAAGAAAATAAGGTTGATCTCATGCTTGGCACAAGAGTTGAGAGCATAGATGTTAAGGCTAAGACAGTAAAGTGCAAAGGTGAGGATTTGTCATATGATAAGCTCATATACGCACTCGGAGCTCACTGCTTCATGGCACCAATAAAAGGAAAAGATCAGGATCATGTACTATCAATCAGATCGGTTGCAGATGTTAAGTACTTACAGGGATTGATTGGAGAAGAACTTAAGAAAGTTGTAATCATCGGTGGTGGTGTAATGGGTCTTGAATCTGCTTGGGAGCTTAAGAAGGCAGGACATGAGGTTACAGTTCTTGAGGGTGCACCAAGACTTCTTCCAAAACAGCTCGATACCAAGGCATCTGAGCTTCTCGCTGAGATTTTAACCAAGGAAGAAATTAATTTCGTGGTTGGTGCAAAGATAGCTGAGATTAAGAAGAAGAGCGTAGCACTCGAAGATGGAACAGAATACGATGCTGATATTGTAATCATGTCAACTGGTATGAGAGGAAATATCGAAATCGCTAAGGAAGCAGGACTTGAAATTGATAAGCTGATAAAGGTAGATGAAACAATGCTTACAAGTGCTCCTGATGTTTATGCAGCAGGTGACTGTGCAGAATTTGAGGACGTTCCGGCAGCATTCTGGAGCCAGTCAATAGAGATGGGAAGAATTGCAGGAGCTAATGCGGCAGGCGACGAGGAAGCATATTCACTTATTCCGTCAAGCATGAATATTGCAGCTATGAACACAGAGATATTCTCAATGGGAGATGTAGGTGGCGACGAGAATAAGGAATATAGGACAATAGAGCTTGCAGATGCTAATAGAGGAGAGTATGAGAAATATTACTTCGAGCACAATAGGCTTGTTGGAGTTATATTGATTGGAGATATTTCAAAACAGCTTGATCTTATGAAAGCCCTAGAAGAAAATCGTAAATTCTCAGAATTTATGAAATAGATTATAGATTATAATTATAATCGCTAAAAATGATAATGGTTAATAATGAAGAAATTATAATTATTTAACTGATGAGCCGGTGATATTATGACAATCATCGGCTTTTTAATATTAGCATATTAGGAGTGCGAGCATTTTTATGTATATTTATGTATAATATAAGCATATGTATTTAACAAATATTATACAGATGACAACTTCGCAAGAACATTTTCGGATTTTTAAGATATATACACCTTGTTACTAGCAGTATGAGAATTTCGCAAAGGAATGGTTAGGGAGATGAGTGAGCAATTTTCAATTTTTCAAAATAGCATAAAAGAGCCTCTCGCAGAAAGAATGAGACCATATGATATTGATGATATTGTTGGACAGGATCATCTGCTTGGAAAGGGCAAGGTTCTTCGTAATGCGATAGAAAAAGACCAGATTACATCAATGATTTTCTGGGGCCCACCGGGAGTTGGTAAGACAACACTTGCAAATGCTATAGCAAGCAAGACGAGGGCTAAGCTTATAACCTTTTCCGCTGTAAATAGCGGAGTGAAGGAAATTCGCAAGGTTATGGAAGAAGCCGAGAGAGGGAAAGCTTATGGAATAAGAACAATAGTTTTTATAGATGAAATTCACAGATTTAACAAGGCACAGCAAGATGCTTTTCTTCCATATGTAGAAAAAGGTAGCATAATCTTAATCGGTGCAACTACAGAAAATCCCTCTTTTGAAATAAATGGAGCTTTGCTTTCACGCTCAAGGGTTTATATTCTCCATAAATTAGAGAAAGATGACATAATCAAATTGCTGAAAAGAGCAATAAAGAGCAAAAAAGGCTTTGGCGACATGAGCATAATGATTAGCGACGAAGTTCTAGAGATGATAGCCTTATTTACAGGTGGAGATGCTAGATCTGCCTTGCTACTTCTTGAAATGGCTGTTTTGAACGGGGAGGTTATAGAAAAAGAAGATGGAACTATGGTTACCTCTGTTACAAAAGAAATAGTAGAATTATGCACATCGAAAAAGACGCTCATATATGATAAAAATGGAGAGGAACACTACAATCTTATCTCAGCTCTACATAAGTCTATGAGAAATTCAGACCCCGATGCTTCAGTATACTGGCTAGCAAGAATGCTCGAAGCAGGAGAGGACCCCTTATATATTGCAAGGAGAGTAGTTAGATTTGCAAGTGAGGACATAGGACTTGCAGACCCTGGGGCACTTAGGCTTGCAATTTCAGCATATCAAGGCTGCCATTTTATTGGAATGCCTGAATGCAATGTTATTTTAACAGAGGCTGTTATTTATATGGCGATGTCACCTAAATCGAACGCAATGGAAGTAGCCTATCTTAGTGCAAGAGATGATGCGTTAAATGAGATAAATGAACCCGTGCCTATGCACATAAGAAATGCACCTACTAAGCTCATGAAAGAAGCTGGATATGGCAAGGGATATAAATATGCACATGATTATGAGGACAAGATAACAGATATGAGGTGCCTACCTGATTCACTAGCTGGTAAAGAATACTATATGCCGACAGATGAAGGATTTGAAGAGAGATATAAGAAAAGGCTTATTGAAATAAAAAATAAGCGAAAAAAGCATACGGAGAAAAATAAATAGAATTATGAAAATATAAGGCAATTAAATAAATAAAATCTAAAAATCGTATAAAAATGAATAAATTAGTGCACGGCTAGTCGTTATAAAAATTATCCCTGACGACCTCGAGCCTTTCTTTGTACATTTCATTATCCATAGCAGAAGAACATAAGTCGTAGCAATAGTCGAAAAAATCTCTGATTTGAGAGTGCATTGACTCACCAGCTACCAGATATATCATGCGAATACTCTTAAGTATTGCTTCAGATACGAGCGGGTCATTTTTGCCATAGTAGAGAATTTGATTAAAGGATAGATGAAGCTCCTCTTTTGCAGTATATCCAGTGTAGATAATTCTTGTATCCTCAGTTTTATTTAAAATCCTGTAAAAATGTTTTGCAGAAAATAGCTTACCTAGAAGTATGCCTATCTTTCGTACGGATTCAATTGCTGTATTAGGGTCGTTAATTCCAGGGCTAAGACCTTTCATTGCAATTTCAACAAGATTTGTTATCTCGTGGTGGTAATCCTCCGTATCATTTTTTCTAACATTGATTAAAAGGCAGTCAGAAACCTTGTCAAGTATTTCATCAAAAGAGCTTATGTCGTTATTTGAATTAGCATCGACATATGAACTAGCAATATGCTCATCTTTTGAAGTGGGCTCAACATATAAACTGGCGATATGCTCATCTTTTAATAGAAATTCTCCAATCCTGCATCTAATTACCAAATCGCTGTCAATACCGTCAAGCACCTTGATTATTTCATCAGAACTTATGGAGTAAAAGTAGCCCGATTTAGAGGCAAAAATCTTATGCTCTTTTTTGCTTGAATCATCGTCCGATTTGCTTGAACTATTATCCGATTTGAGTGAACTGTCACTTGAGGTCTCACACGATAGCTCAGCGTATAGGTCATCAGGAAATTCTGCATCTAGTTCAGTTTCAATCAGTTTTAATGCGTGAGCGTAGGTATTTTCGATGACATTAGAAACCTTGATGTCGTTAAGTACTCTTTTTACAAAGAGAACAAAAGAAATCATGGCTATGACTGCATAAAAAATTGCAATTGTTCCTGAAATGAATGTATCATCAGAAGAAGCATTTTCTACGAGAAAAAGGGATAAAACCGTGTAAAAAAATCCCCCGATAAATACGCCAAAGAGACTTAAAACATGAGGCTTATCGATAAAATCTTGAACTATTCTCGGCGTAAAAGAGTCAGAGTACTTATTTAAAACGGTAAGGATTGTTGTAAAAGTAAAGGTCGTTACGGTTAAAAAAGTTCCTGCTAATGTTGAGAGAAAAGAGCTTGTCACCCCTGAAGAAAGCAGGAGAAAATTAGGCAGACCATCTTTAAACCCAGGGCATTTATAGTCGAGGAGCCATGTTAAAAAAAGAAGAACTAATGAAACAAGAGTCCAACCAGTTATGCGAATTATATTTCTGTTGTTTTCATATACTAGTTTTAAATTTTTAATCATTTACAATCTCCTAAATCGACGCTTAAAAAGAAATTTATTTCGTTTTAGTTTTTGCAAAAATAAAAGCTAAAAATATAATTTATTTAAATCCTAATATATTATATATGAAAATGTATAAATCTTCATCAATATTTAACAGTATATTTTCATAGCTTGTCGATAAACGATATGTAATGTTGTATAATGCTATGGAGGATAATGTGATTAAGAAAAGCATCTTAATATATGGAGGAATGCTGAAAAATGGGTAATAAAGCAGGAAAGATTAAGAACACTGAGCAGTCGAGAGAAGATTATCTCGAGGCGGTATATAGAATTACAAAGGAAAATGGATATTGCAAATCAATTGATGTTGCAGAGCTCCTCTCGGTTAGCAGACCATCTGTTAGCGTTGCATTGCACAAGCTTGCAGAGGAGGGATATGTTCAATTTGATGAGCATAAGGATGTTAAATTGACAGAAAAGGGAAGAAGAATTGCCAGAGATATTTTTAATAGGCATCAATTCTTCAAGGCGTTATTGATAGATGCGGGAGTTAAGGAAGATAAAGCTGAGCAAGAAGCTTGCGAAATAGAGCACTGCGTAAGTAATGACACATTTAAGAAATTAAAAGATTTTTATGTAAAATAATTCATAAAAATAATATCGATAGATTGTCGATAGATTAACATAGGAGTAATAGAAGCTTAGTGGAAGATGGAGAGATGACATGGTCCTTGAGAATAAATTAGGTATTACAAATTCTGCGGAGCTTGCAAGAGAAGAAGAAAGGATAAGCAAGAAAAAAGCGGTATCGCTATTCAAAAATCCTGAATTTGACAACTTAGAGGTTGGTACTACTGACGCATTAATGGCGATTCACAAGCATCTATTTGAGGATATTTATGATTTTGCTGGAAAGCTTAGGACTGTAAATTTAGCGAAAGGCAATTTTAGATTTGCTCCGCTTATGTACTTAGAAAACTTGCTTGCAAATATAGATAAAATGCCTCAATCTACTTATGATGAGATTGTAGAAAAATATGTTGAAATGAATATTGCACACCCTTTTCGTGAAGGAAATGGGCGAAGCATGAGGATTTGGCTCGATTTAATCTTAAAAAAAGAACTCGGGCAGGTTGTAGATTGGAGCAAGGTTAATAAGGAAGATTATTTGCTTGCTATGGAACGAAGCCCTATTAAGGACACAGAGATAAAAGTTCTTCTAAAATCTGCATTAACGAATGAGGTGGATAGCAGAGAAGTATATGTCAAGGGAATAGACCATAGCTATTTTTACGAAGGATATACATCATTCAACGCAGAAGATTTATGCTAGTGGTATGGAATTGATATATATTAAATAAAAATCTTAAATTTAGTGGAAGATGGCTTTGACTTCGGTAAATTCAAGAATTCCAAGTTCTCCGCCTTCTCGCCCTAGGCCACTTTGCTTATAACCTCCGAATGGAGCACCCGTTATAAAAGGGCTGGCATTTATGTGAACATTGCCTGCCTTTAATTTTTTTGCAATTGAAAGAGCTTCTGTTTCATCGCCAAAGATACAAGAAGATAGCCCATATGGAGAGTCATTACATTTTTTTATTGCATATTCCAAATCGTCATATGTTATAACGGAGAGCACTGGACCAAAAATTTCTGCCTTTGCAATTTCCATATCATCGCTAACATCAAATAAAACGCATGGATTTATAAATGTATCTGAAAGAGAGAAATCGTTTGATTTGCAAGTTATCATCTTTGCCCCCTCAGATAGGGCAGAATTAACATATGAGCGAACAATTTTGGACTGTTCTAAGGAACTCATAGAGCCAAGTTTAAAATTTGGGTCAAGCGGATTCCCAGAGACATATTTATCTATTCTATCTCTAATTAAATCAAGAATCTTTTCTTTTGAAGAAATCGGCACATACATCCTTGTAAAAGCAGAGCAGGTTTGCCCTGAATTTAAAAAACAGGAATCAAGCACGGTATCTACAGCGAGAGAGTAGTCTGCATTTTCAAGCACTAGGCATGGAGATTTACCGCCAAGCTCAAGAGAAACCTTTTTCACTGTGCTTGCAGAATGGATAATAATATCTTTTCCCACGGCAGTTGAGCCGGTAAAAGAGACCATATCTATCTTCTCGTGTTCAGCCATTCTTTTTCCTATGAGCGAGCCACTACCTGTAATTAAATTAAAAACTCCTTTAGGTAGATTTGCCAAACGGACAGCTTCAGCAAAGTAAAAGGCTGACATTGGAGTGATAGACGCGGGCTTTAGTATTACAGTATTTCCACAAATTAGAGCGGGTATAACTTTAAGGACTAATTGATATAAAGGGTAGTTCCAAGGGCAGATACACGCGACGATCCCAAAAGGCTCCCTTCTTAAAGTGTATCCATCATATCTTTTTTCAAAATCTATTTTTTTTGCGAAATCAAGTAGAGAACTAAACTCGTCAATAGATGATATTACCTGAGATTCATAGGAAAAGGAAACTGGGCAGCCTAGCTCTTTTACTATCACACTGGTAAGTTCTTGCGAAAACTTAGTTAATTCATGAAGTAGACTATCCAAATAATCAAGTCTATCTGTAAGAGATAAACCGCTCCATGTGGCAAAAGCTTTGTCTGCAGAGGAGATGGCAAAATTTAAATCGTTTATGTTCGCTGATGGAACATGGGCAATAAAGGAATTATCTGCAGGATTCGTAACTTCAATAAAAGTATCAGAAGATGAATTAACCCATTTTCCATCTATAAAAAGCTTTTTATAATCCATTTTACCCTCTCTTTCATATTTAAATCATATTTAAATTTCAAATACTAAAAAACAAGAATAAGATTTAAAAAATTAGATTTAGAAAAAACGAGCACTAATTAAATGCTCGTTTTAGAATTATTAATTATGAAAAATTAAATCATATCCATGTGAGCCGTCTGCCAGTGATTATTTATCAAGAAATTTCTTAATTCCATAGATTTTTTATCTTTTATTAAGTTTAAAATTTCTCGGTGTTCCTCATTCAATTTCGCTAATACAGGGAATAATCTATCAGCTTCAGATGAATGATAAAGATATGTTGGTATACTAGCCTTTACCTGTTCAAGAATCCTAATAAGAGCATCATTGCCGCATTTATTAACATAGACGCCATGAAAAGCTTCTTGATGATGATTATACTTATCAAATTTTTTGTATTTGATGTCAATATCCATCAAGTCTATATATTCACTCATGGCGAGATAATCGTCTTTATTCAATAAATCTATTGCCAGTAAAGCTGCATTTGCATCTAGGATTGCTATTACATAGTAAGTATCAAGCTTTGTCTTTAAATCAAATTCTCTAATTTTGTATCCCTTTTGAGGAACCTTCTCTAGCAAATCTGTCGCAGATAGATGAATCAAAGCTTCTCTCACAGGAGTTCTGCTTACATTTAACTCTTCGCACAATTTTGCTTCTGAAATAATGGAGTCTTTATCATAAAGATTATATCGAATTCGTCTAAGAAGCTCATTTTCTATTTGCTCTTTTGTAGAACTGGAAACACCCACGATGTCATACCTCCAAATAAAATGTTATTTCTTAGACCTAATTTATCACATATTCCATCTTATATCAATTTATATCAATCGTGTTAAATACTATCATAGCCTGCTTTTAAGGCAGCTGTGTTTAAAGAGTTAAATTTCTCCTTACCCTTATCTGTAAAATACTTAGTCATTGCATCATTATATTCATCAAAGGTAAGGACAGCAGTTTTTTTGAGGACGGCACCGATCATTGCTATATTTGCCCCTTTAGAATTTCCGGCTTGCTCAGCAAGTTTTTCCGTATCGACTTTTACCACAGTGATGTCATCCCGATAGCATCTTTTTTCATCAACCAAAGAGGAATTGACAAATAAAAAACCTCCAGGAACAACTTGCTTTTCAAATTTTGCTATTGCAGGCTCATTTAAAGTTACCAAAATGTCTATTTTTTTTACATATGGGCTCGCAATATCGGTATCACTAGCCTTAACCATGCAGTTAGCAGTTCCGCCACGCATTTCCGAACCATATGATGGATACCAAGTTATATTTTTCCCGTTGTGATGAAAAGCATAAGCCATCAATAGGCCTGTAGTAAGTACACCTTGACCACCAAAACCTGAACAAATTATTCCTATATTCATAATACTACACCATCCTTTATAAATTCTCCAAGAGCGAATACATTTTTAACGGTTTCATTCATGTGCTTTATAGCATCTAGTGGTGTGACATTCCAGTTTGTAGGACATGGAGATAAAACTTCTATCAGAGAAAATCCCTTGCCTTCCATTTGATTTTTTATGCCATTAGCAATATATTTTTTAGTCTTGCTTATTTCTGCAGGGCTGTCCACGCTTCCCCTTGCTAGATAAGCTATATCAAAGCTCTTTAATACCTTTGTTACATCGAATGGAGAGCCACTGAGATTTATATCTCTTCCAAGCGGAGTTGAGGTGGTTTTTTGCCCATTTAAGGTTGTAGGTGCCATTTGACCTCCTGTCATGCCGAAAACTTGATTGTTTACAACGATAACAGTTATATTTTCATTTCTTATTGCACTCCACATTGTATGTGCCATGCCGATAGAGTAAGCAGCACCGTCACCGTGGTAAGCAACTACGAGGTTATCTTTTCTTGATCTTTTTACACCGATTGCAGTAGGAAGAACGCGACCATGTGCAGCACCTACAAAATCACAATCCGTTGAATACATAAAAAGAGAACAACAAGCTACATCAACTACTGTAATCAATTTTTCTTCATATCCCATTTCTACAGCATTTTCAAACAAAGTTCTTCCTATAATTCCGTGACCGCAGCCGGGGCAAAAGGAAGTTTTGCCATTCATCATAAATTCAGGTGCTTTAAGGTTCATATACCAATTCCTCCTTTGCTTCGTCTAGTATTATTTTGTTTGCTATTTCCACTACCTTTTCACTTTCAGGTACATCTACAGAGCTTAGATAAGCATATATAGGAAGTTTGCCTTTAGAAGCAACAACAACATCTGATTTAAGCTGAGCGGATATACTCATTTCTACGAGAAGTAGGGCTTTGCAGTCCTTAGAAATTTCATCAAAAGCTTTTACAGGGAAAGGGGTAGCGGTTTTAAGCCTTATAAGGCCTAATTTAAGTCCGGATTCACGGGCGAGCTCTGTAGCTTCTTTACAAATCCTTGAGCTTATACCATAAGCAACTGTTACGATTTCAGCATCTTCTACATTGATTGATTCCCAGCGTTGCTCATTTTCTGCAATTTTCTTAATCTTATCGGCATATATAGCTTCGTATCCGTAATACCCGCCTTCACAGAAATACGATACATTAGTTATTTTTCTAGGCTCAGAACCTTTTTTTCTGCCTTTTACGCTCCAATCATATTTATTTATATCGTGTTCACTTAACTCAGGGAAAGTAACGCCTTCCATCATCTGACCTATAGCTGCATCGGAAAGAATTAAAACAGGATGACGATATTTCTCAGAAAGCTCATATGCTAAATACACAAATTCTACAGTTTCTTGCACTGAAGCAGGCGTTAAAGTTATTACCATCGTATCTCCGTGACCATTTCCCTTTGTAGCAAGTTCATAATCACTTTGGCTTTGGAAAATATCACCAAGACCGCTTCCAAGTCTTGCGACATCTATAATAACTGCGGGCAAATCTGCAGCAACCAAATATGAGATGCCTTCTTGAAGAAGAGAAAAGCCAGGGCCTGCCGAACTTGTTAGAACCCTTTCTCCAGCAGCACTTGCACCGTAAATCATATTTATCCCTGCAAGCTCATCTTCTGTCTGTATAAATTCTCCTCCTACTTCGGGCATTCGCCATGATAAATATTCAAGGACTTCTGTCTGAGGTGTAATTGGATACCCGCTATAGAATCTACAACCGGCACGAATAGCAGCTTCTGCGAGTGCTTCATTTCCTTTCATAATTACAGAATCATTGCTTTTTTTGTTCATATAGCATTTCCCCCTTCTAATTCTTGTCACGAATAACTGTTAACGCGTAATCAGGACACATGGTATAGCAGATTCCGCAAGCTATGCACTCGTCATCATTAATAACTATTGTTTCATAACCACTTTCATTAGTGTGTCCGCTTTTGCTTATGGCATTTTTCGGGCAGTAATAAAAACAATAATGGCAACCCTTGCAACGAGACGAATCATACAACACTTTTTTATTGCTCATAGACAGCACCTCCCAACAGAGTCAAGTTGTATACAAGTATTATTTAATTTAAATACAATACAATAAAACTCTAAAACCTTTAAAAATCAACGATAGTATAAACAAATATAAGTATAATTAAAAATTAATAAATATACATATATAATCTTGACTATAGTTTAATACAAGGATACAATAATAACAAGTACTTTATTAAAATAAAATGAACATAGATTTAAGGAGGTAAACAAATGAGTCACAAACCTTATATAACAGTAGAATGGAATGATACAGAAACAGATGCCAAGGGATGGCTTTGTGCATACAACTTTGTTAATCATTATTGTGGAGGTGGAACAAGAATGCACCCTACAGTAACAAAAGAAGAGGTAGAAAGACTTGCAATGACCATGGGATATAAGTATAAGGCTTGTGAGTCTAAGACTACAGGTGGCTGTAAGGGTGGTGTTGCGTATGACTATAAAAAGCCTGATGCTAAAGATGTATTAAGAAGATATTTAATCGCTATGGCACCATATATAAAAGCGGGGGTATCTATCGGCGGAGACCTTGGCGTAGATTATTCAGATGTTCTTGATATTTTGGAGGAAATAGGAATTGGACTTCCTGCAACAAAGGAAATGAAAACAGATCCTGTAATTATTCAGGGAATTAAAGACCATGACGCATTATGTGGAATGAAATATGATGGATTTTTAATGTATGACATGATAACGGGTTATGGCTGTGCGGCAGGACTTGATGAAGCTTGGAAAGCTATGGGAAATAAAGAGCCGGGCAAAGTTGTAGTGCAGGGATTTGGCTGCGTTGGAGCATCAATGTGCAATTCTCTTGACAAGATGGGATATAAAGTAGTTGGAATCGCAGATGCTAATGGACTTGTTGAATGTCAAGACGGGCTGGATGTGAAAAAACTAATTGCAGGAAGAAAACCTAAGGGTGAACTTAACCCAGATGACTTTGAAGAGAAATATATCTGGAGAAAGAATTCTGAATGGCTTGATGTAGACTGCGATATTATTGTACCGGCAGCACTTGAAGATGTAATAAATAAGGACAACGCAAATGATGTAAAAGCAAAGCTAATAGTCGAAGCGGCAAATATTCCTGTAACAGAAGAAGCAGATAAAATTCTAAAGGATAAAGGGGTTAAGATAGCTGTAGATTTCACAACAAATTTAGGTGGAATTAGAATTTATGAAGTATCGGTATTTGGCATAGTTCCTTGCGATCCTGCTTTGATTGTAAAAGATACGGAAGATCTCGTTAGAAAAAATACTAAGTTAGTATTCGAGAAAGCAGAAAAAGAGGGCAAAACAAACAGGGAAGTAGCTAGAGAGTTATTTACACCTGATGTGTTCGATACTCCTGATTTTTAAATGTGTGTTTGCTGAAAGGAGAGCAAAGTGAGCATTAATAAATTATTAAAGCCTGAGAAAATAGTTGTAATCGGAGCCAGCGAAAAAGAGGGCTTTGGTGGCGATACTTGCCGAAATACAATAGAAATCATGGATAAAGGCAGATATTATTTTGTAAATCCTAAAAGAGACGAAGTTTTCGGTGAGAAATGTTATCATTCCGTTCTTGATTTACCTGAAAAAATTGATTTAGCTGTAATTTGCACTCCCATGAAGACGGTCGAAGGGCTTATAGAGGACTCGGCAAAAATGGGGGCAAAGGGAGCAGTCGTCTTTGCGAGCGGTTATGGAGAAGTTGGAACAAAAGAGGGTAAAGATAGAGAAGCCAGTTTGAAAAAACTATGTGAAAAACATGGCGTTTCGCTCATGGGTCCGAACTGTGCAGGTTTTATAAATTATATTGATAAGGTTTCATCTTTTGCATTTATTTCAAATAAAAGGGATAGAAGTGGAAAAGTTGGCTTCGTGTCCCAAAGCGGACAGCTGGTTTTAAGCATGATGGATAGACCGGGAACAGGATTTTCATATGTAATATCATCAGGAAATAGCAAAATTGTTACGATGGAAGATTATCTGAACTTCCTAGTTGATGACGAAGATACGAAGGTAATAGCAATGTATCTTGAGGGAGTTAAGAATCACGGAGAATTTATAAAAGCACTCGATAAGGCAAATAGGATAAAAAAGCCTATAGTCATACTTAAAAGCGGTAAATCTGAGAAAGCTCAGCAGATTGCAGCTTCACATACAGGCAGCTTATCCGGAAGTGACAAAATATTTGATGCACTATTCGAAAAATATGGCGTTATAAGAGTTGATGATTTAGAGGAGCTAATATCCACATCGCAGGCTATAGCTACGCTAGGGGAGATGCCTAGGGGAAGCAAGCTTGCATCTATAAGTTTATCCGGAGGAGAAACAGGTATTTGTGCTGACCTTGGAGAGATTAATGGAATAGAATATGGGACACTTTCAGCAGAAACAATGAGAGCTCTTAAAAATACGATTCCCCCATATGCAAGTCCGAATAATCCATTAGACATTACTGCATCACTTTCATATGACATAGATAAGTTCGCTACAGTCCTTGAAATATTGATGGAAGATTCAAATGTAGACATGGTATCGGTTGGATATACGCTTTTAGACGAAATTGCAGATAATGCAATCTATTATATGTATGAAGCTATGAAGCGTATTTCAAAAGAGGAGTGGGCAAAGCCAATGGTCATGGTACCTTTTGCTGAAATGTCAAGGAATGTAGATTATGTTGACAAGTTAAAGGCAATCAATGTTCCCGTCCTTCCGTCAGCACAATATGCTTTTAAAATCATATCTAATTTACTTAAGACATCTGCCTATAGCTATAGTGATAATGAATTTATAAATTTAAATTCTAAGGCATTTGATTTTGGCAAAACAGGAGAAAAAATATCACTTTCTGAATATGAAAGCAAGAATTTCCTAAGCGAAAGGGGAATTAAAATTGACCCTTGCCGTCTTGCTAAAAGTGAAGAAGAAGCGGTGCAGATTTTTAATGAAATCAAGAAAAAATCCGGTAATAATAATGCAAAGGTTGTTGCTAAAGTAGATAGCAAAGATATTTTGCACAAATCGGATATAGGCGGAGTTATCTTAAATCTAAAGACAGAAGATGAGGTAAGAAATGCTTATAATACCATAATTATGAGAGCAAGAGAAAAATGTCCAGATGCAAAGATAAATGGTGTTCAAATCGCGATGATGTCAAAGGGCGGAGTTGAAATAATTATAGGCGTAAA
Organism: Alterileibacterium massiliense; assembly: GCF_900104645.1. Classification (GTDB taxonomy): domain Bacteria; phylum Bacillota; class Clostridia; order Peptostreptococcales; family Anaerovoracaceae; genus Alterileibacterium; species Alterileibacterium massiliense. Next base: position 230,800 of record NZ_FNWE01000002.1, read on the forward strand.
GAATGACAGACAGTTTGGTCCTTCAATTTTATGCGGACTTGGAGGCGTATTTGTAGAAATCTTCAAAGATGTTTCATTAAAGATTGCACCTATATCTAAAAGAGAAGCAGTTGGAATGATCAAATCACTTAAAGCCTTTAAGTTGCTAAATGGATATAGAGGTTCAAAGGCTTGCAATATAGATTCTCTTGCAGATTTGCTTGTAAAAATTTCTGAAATTGCAATTCAAGAAAAAGATAAACTTTTGGAGCTTGATATTAATCCTGTGTTTGTAAATGAGGAGGGGGTATCTGTTGCAGATGCACTTGTTGTACTCAATAGATAATTTCAGAATATTAAAGCTTACCGATGGAAAGGAGAGTGGCTTAGCCACGAGAAAAATATGAGCGATACAAAAAGATCAAAGGTAATGAAGTATTTGAGCATCATGTCGCTTGGTGTTGCTGGTGGAAGCATATATCTAATCCCATTTATAAGATATGTTTTCTACACATGGCAAGCAGATGCAATGATGATGACAAATGAACAGCTAGGCATATTGACCACTATGTACGCGATAGGCAATACAATTTTATATGTTCCGGGAGGAATTGTATCAGATAAATTTTCTACAAAAAAATGTATGCTTTTTTCGCTTATGTCTACAACGATATTGACATTTTTATTCGCAATGAAAGTTAACTCATATGCACTTGCCTTACTTATTTGGTTCTTATTTGCCTTTACAACAACATTCTTATTCTGGTGTTCACTTATGAAGAGTATAAGAATGATAGGTGATGAGAGTGAACAGGGGTTTTTATTCGGACTTTATTACATGGGTAACGGTCTTACAGGGGCCGCTGTAAATGCTATAGGCCTTAAATTTACATCAGATACTGCAAGTGCCGTTAGCAATTTCAAGGCAGGTGTTTACGCATATGGCTTTGCAACCTTGCTTGGATTTATACTCGTTTGGCTGTTTGTTAAAGACTCAAAGGGTAAAGATATAAGCTTAGATGAAAATGAAAAATTTGAATTTAAGCAGGTCGGTGGCTTGCTTAAGAATCCATCACTATGGGTGTTTTCATTAATAGTATTTACGGGATATGCTATTTATTCATCGGCAAGTTATTTTACACCATATATGACAGATGTTATTGGAATTTCTCCAACGCAGTCTGGCTATCTCTCAATTATTAGACAGTTTGTATTTTATATTTTGGCACCGGTGAGCGGAATTATTGCAGATAAAGTTTTCAAATCGACAAGCAAATGGTTTATGTTCTTATATGTTGTTTTGACCTTACTATACATTGGAGTAATGTTAATTCCAAGTGGTGCAAGCGTGGGACTTGTCGGAATCTATTCACTTCTTCCTGGGCTTTTTGGCTTGGCTCTATATGGAATAATATTTTCTGTCGCAAATGAGGCAAATATTCCTGCGACAGTAATGGGTACTGCAGTAGGAATAGTATCAATAATAGGATATTCTTCGGACTTCTTTATGCCGGCGTTGTTTGGAAGATGGATAGATAAAGCAACAAAAATAAATGATGTTGCCTCAGGATATGACAAAATATTCATATTCTTAGCAATATGTTGTTTCGTTGGATTTTTGGCATCTATTTATATTAATAGAAAATCAAAAGAAAAATAGGTATTGATATTAAGGAAGAGCACTGGATATACCGGTGCTCTTATTTGAAACAATATTGATTAACACGAGGATATAAAAATGAATAATGAAGGTGACGGACTTAGAAGAGAATTAGGAACATTTGCTGTTATAGCAATAATTATAGGACAGATGATAGGCTCAGGGATATATATGACGCCTCAAGGGTTAGCTGAAATATCAGGCCCAATTGTTTCATCTTTTGCTATGTTTATAACGGGAATTGGAACAATATTTATGGCAATAAGCTATTCAAGGCTCAACAAAAGAGGAGCTGTAACAGGCTCAATTATTATATATACAAGAGAGGCATTCGGAGAGATGCCAGCTTTCTGGGTTGGTTGGTGCTACTGGTGTGGTTGCTGGATTGCAAATGGAGCTATAGCTGTTGCGGCAGTAAGTTATTTTTCTTATTTTGTTCCTGCATTTTCAAGCAATCATATTCTTCAATTCGCATTGGTAATTGTAATAATATGGTTTTATACGATATTAAATATTAAAGGTGTAAAAGAAGCGGGTTATTTTAATCTCATCATAACGATTTTGAAATTATTACCTCTTGCGATATTCATAATAATAGCCATTAAAGGATTTGATGCCAGCAATCTTTCAACAATTTCATCTAACGATATAAAAGGTTTTGGAACACTGCCGGTAGCAGTTGCATATTGCCTGTGGTGTTATATTGGATTTGAGGGAGCTACGCTGACCGCAGGAGAAGCAAAAGATGAGAAAAGAATAGGTAGAGCAACGATTGCAAGTTCGATTATAGTCATGATGCTTTACATAGTAATTATAATATTATCTGCAGGAGCTATGAGCCAAGGAGAACTAGTGAAATCAACTTCTCCATTAGCAGATATTATGCACAAGGTTACTGGAGGATATTGGACTGGAGCTATCGTTTCAATAGGAGGTTCTTTATCTGCATTTGGCTGCGTTGGAGCTTGGATACTTTCAGCAGGTAGAGCATCATACTCTCTTGCTTCAATTGATCTTTTGCCAAAAGTATTTATGAAAACAGATCCAAAGAATGGTTCGCCAAGAGCGGCACTTATAATAAATGGAATACTGATGAGCATAGTAATGGCAATTGCGTATTTTGGAAAAGATGGAACGGTATATAATTTTCTTGTAATGCTTTCAGTCACCTCATTCCTAGTTTTTTATCTATTCGGTGTTTCTGCTGAGATATATCTGACAGGAAAGGACATAAGAGGTACAGGAGCTGGAAATTATTTTAAAAAATTAATATTTAGTATTCTAGGTTTTATATATGCTATGTATACGATTTATGGTTCTGGTGCGGAATATGTATTTGCAGGGTTCTTGTTATTGCTCTCGGGAATACCATTCTTTATTGCAATAAAATTAAGAGGAAATGATGATAAATCAAAGGAAAAAATGGCTGAATTAGATTAGAGTTTAGGTAATACAATTGCATTGTGTTTTTGTTAATGGACTATGATTTCAAAATAGTCCATTATATTTTTGAAAACAAACTAAGTGTGAAAAAAACTTATTTTAGCACTATTATAAATTTTGCCGTTTGATTTATTTTAGTAATTAAATCAGATGCGTTAGACAAAAGAGTTACAAGTGCCGAGGTAAGCCTTTTTTGTTTATATAATTTTACAAAATTACAAAACATTTTAAGTTTTAATTAAAGTTTAATAAAAGTAGTAAATACGCATTTATTTTAAAAGTATTCCTTGAAAACATTTAATTATAATGGTATTATACTTTAAGATTATTTAATAAAAATGCGTATTTACGAGATTTTATTAAATGGAGGTACAAAATGGAGGTACAAAGACCAAGATATTTAAATCAACTAATAGATAAAAAAGACAATGGAAGGGTGAAAATTATCACAGGTATTAGAAGATGTGGCAAATCATATCTTTTATTTGAATTATATAAGAAATATTTAATTTCTAGTGGCGTAAGTGAAAATCAAATTATTATGATTGCCCTTGATAGTCTGAAGAATATAAAATATAGAAATCCAATAGAGCTAGATGTATTTTTAAGAGAAAAAATTCAAAATAACGGACTTAAGCATTATTTATTAATTGACGAAATTCAATTTGTAGAAGAAATTCCCAATCCTTATTTAGAAGAAGGAACTGATTCAAAGGTGACCTTTGTTGATTTAATATTAGGACTAATTAAGATTCCGAATGTAGATGTATATATTACAGGCAGTAATTCAAAAATGCTTTCGTCAGATGTGCTAACGCAGTTCAGAGATCGCGGTGATGAAATAAAAGTATACCCGTTTTCATTTGAAGAATTTTATTCGTGTTATGAAGGAGATAGAGGAAGGGCTTTTGATGAATACTGCCTATATGGTGGAATGCCTATGTCTGTGCAACTTAAAAGTCATGAAAAGAAGAGCGAATATTTAAAAAATATTTTTACGAGTACTTATATTAAAGATGTAATAGAGCGTAATAAAATTCTTAAAGACGCATCTATAATTGAGGATTTGTTGGATATTATTTCTTCATCTATTGGTTCTTTATCGAATCCAAGCAAACTTGCTAATACTTTTATGTCGGAGAAAAACATAAAGATTTCTCAATTTACAGTAAGCAATTATTTGGACTACTTAATAGATGCCTTTTTAATTGAAAAAGCTAGAAGATATGATGTAAAAGGAAGGAAATATATTTCATCTCCATACAAGTATTATTTTTCCGACATTGGTCTTAGAAATGCAAGATTAAATTTTAGACAAAATGAACAGTCGCATATTATGGAAAATGTAATATATAATGAACTCCGAATGAGAGGATTAAATGTAGATGTAGGTATTGTAGAATACAACTATAAGGATAAGAATAAAAAAACAAGAAAAAAGAATTTGGAAGTTGATTTCGTAATAAATAGAGGGAGTAACAGGTATTATATTCAATCAGCACTAAATGTTTATACAAAAGAAAAGCAAATACAAGAGACAGAATCTTTGAGAAGAACGGGAGATTCATTCAAGAAAATTGTTATAGTTAGGGATAATATTACACCGAGATATGACGATAATGGCATTTTATATATTGGAGTAGAGGAGTTTTTGCTAGATGAAACTGCTATAGATTTGTAGAGGCATCGATATTAGATTTAATAAAAATGCGTATTTACGGGGTTGTTTTAAATAAACTCAGAGCCTGCTTGCATTTGGCAGGTTTATCATACAGAATTACAAAATGAATAAGCAAAGGCAAAAACGAAGGCACGGCTTCACGACAGAAAAAAGGCTTTGACTATTATAGTCAAAGCCTTTTCAACTCTTAATAATGCTCTATAAAGTTCTTATTCTTTTATAAAGCAAGTGCCCTTGCAGTCAGGGCCAACGCAAGCTGCATTTCCCTCATCTGTATCAAGGTGAACTACACTTGCAGGTCCACCGATTCTTACAACTACATCAGAGAATGTAAGAGCTCTCTTTAATCCTGTATCAATAGATAAATCAACTACCTGATTCTGCTCAAAACCGTACTTAGCAGCATCTTCCTCTGTGAGGTGTAGATGTCTTTGGGCAACAATGCAGCCGTGGTCAATCTCTACCTCATTACCGTTAGGAGCAACGATTTTTATTCCAGGTGTGCCTGCAAGGTCACCTGACATTCTAATAGGTGCGTTTACTCCTAGTGAGCGAGCATCAGTTGCTGATAGCTCAACCTGAGTTTCTTTTCTTGCAGGTCCTAGGATACCAACTCTTTCCATTGAACGCTTAGGACCAACGAGTGTAACTCTCTCCTCGGCTACAAATCCACCAACGATTTCCTTTTTTACCTTTAGCTCGTAACCCTTACCGAAAAGCTTCTCAATATCATCTTTTGATAGGTGAACATGACGAGCACTAACTTCAACATTTACATCAATAACTGCCATTTTTTCCTCCTAATATATGTAATAAATTTTTAAAATCAAATCTCTATATAAGGATACAATATTATTCGAAATTATTCAATATCAGAGTTACCTCGCTTATTATGAATAAATATTGATTTTGAAATCAAAGATAGTAGTGTCCGCAGATAGATATATCGAAAATCTATTTGTAAAAGCGATTGACTTTTTTGAATGAAAAACATAAAATACAATAAATAGAACATAGTTCCGCTTAATAGAACACATCGCTACAACTCTATTAAAATTTATAAGTATTTAAATTATGAATTTTTAAAAAGCAATGATGAGTGTAAAAAACAATTAAAAGTAATTAAAAATGATTAAATAAAATTAAAAGTAGTAAAAGGCAATATAAGGGGTAGTAAATATGAAATTACTGATTATTAATCCGGGTGGCACCAGTACTAAGATTGCAGTCTTTGAAAATGAAGAGGAGATTTTTAAAAAATCAATTCCTCATACGGCCGAGGAGCTTGAACCCTTTGCTCATGTTTTCGACGAATATGAATATAGAAAGGATTTAATTTTAAAGACAATCGAAGAAGCTGGATTTAAAATTGAAGAATTTGACTGTATCGCTGGAAGAGGCGGGCTTATGCACCCAATTACAGGGGGAACATATAGGGTAAATGACAAGATGGTTGATGATCTAAAAAAAGCTGTTGAAGGAGAGCACGCATCTAACCTAGGAGCTGTTCTTGCAAAATCCATAGGAGATATGATTGGGGTTCCATCTTTTGTCGTAGATCCCGTTTCTGTAGACGAGATGATGCCAAAGGCTAGGATTTCAGGGATAAAAGATCTTGAAAGACCAAGCTGGTTCCATGCTTTAAATCACAAGGCTGTGTCAAGGTTTGTTGCCAAGAAATTAGGCAAGAAATATGAGGAGTGTAATTTTATAGTTGCCCACCTTGGCTCTGGAATTTCCATCGTAGCTCACAACAAGGGCAAGATGGTTGACGGCAGCGGAGGAAGAACGAATGGACCATTTTCGCCGGAAAGAAGCGGTGGACTTCCAACATATCCATTGATAGAGCTGTGTTATTCGGGGAAATATTCTCATGAAGAAATGGTATCGAAGGTAAGCAGTATTGGTGGTATGTATGATTATCTTGGAACTAAAGACCTAATAGAAATTGAGAAAAGGATTGAAGATGGTGATAAAAAAGCAAAGCTTATCTACGATGCCTTTGTTTATTTTGTCGCTAGGGAGATAGCCTCTTATGTTCCAGCTCTTGATGGCAAGATAGATAGGATAATTATCACAGGAGGCATTGCTCATTCAGAATATGTTACAAGTGAAATATCGAGAATGAATAGCATAATAGCACCTACAGAAGTTGTAGCAGGAGAATTTGAAATGGTAGCACTGACCCTTGGATCTTTAAGAGTTCTGAGAGGCGAAGAAGAAGCAAAAGTGTATTAGAAAAAGTATATTAGCAAAAGTGTATTAGAAATAAAAATAAGGAGGTATGAGATGGTTTTTTCTATTCGTATGAGCAGAATCAAAGAATCTGGAATTCGAGCAGTCCAAAAGCGTATTGTGGGAAAGTCGGACATAATTTCTTTTGCGGCAGGACTTCCTGATCCAAATCTATATCCTATGGAGGATCTTAGAAAAGCGACAGAGGAGATGTTTGATAAAGAAGGACAGAAGGCATTTTCTTACGGACTTACAAAGGGGTATGAGCCTCTTATCCAGCTTCTAGTCAAGAGAATGATTGAAAAAGAAGGCGTCAAGGATTGCACGAGAGACAACATTTGCATTTTAAGCGGGTCACAGCAAGGACTTGGACTCGCAGGACTTATGTTTATCGATGAGGGCGATGTAGTTATCACAGAAAACCCTAGTTACCTTGGGGCTATCAATGCCTTTAGACCGTATGGGGCTGAATTTGCAGGAGTAGACACTGATGATGACGGAATTGTAATTGAAGATCTAGAAAAGGTACTAAAGGAAAATCCTCGTGCAAAATTGCTATATGTGATTCCAAACTTCCAAAACCCTACTGGCAAGGCGTGGACGCTCGAAAGAAGAAAGCGTTTTATGGAAGTTGTATCTAAGTATGATGTTGTTGTACTTGAGGACAATCCTTATGGAGAAATTCGTTTTAGGAATGAGCCTTTGCCGGATTTGATTTCACTCGATAAGAAAGCACAGGTTGTATATTTGGGTTCCCTTTCAAAGGTTTTAAGCCCCGGTATGCGTATCGCATGGGTATGTGCTTCGCCGGAAGTTGCAAAAATGGTTGAGGCATTGAAAGAAACAAACGACTTGCAAAGTCCTGAATTAACACAGATGGTTGCTACATATTATATGAATATGTTCGATATGGAAGCACATATAAAGCACATTCAACAGACATATAAAAAGAGAGCAGATCTAATGGTTAAGATGATAGAAGAACATTTTCCAAAGGAAATTAAATTCACAAGACCTGAGGGTGGAATGTTCCTATGGTTAGAGCTACCAAAAGAGCTTGACAGCGACAAGATATTAGATGATGCGGTTGAGGCAGGAGTAGCATATATACCGGGAGAATCATTCTTTGCACACGAGGGAATAAAAAATACAATCAGAATGAATTTTACTCTGGTTACAGAAGAACAGATTGAAAAAGGAATAAAGATTCTAGGAGATGTATTCAAAAAATATATTTAAAAACATTTAAAAATTAATTTAAGGGCAGTTTAAATTTAATTAAAAATGAGTGCCTAATTAAAATAAAACAGTATTAAAATAAAAAAGTTTAAAGATTAAGATATTTAAAATATCAAGGAGAATTCTATGAAACAAAAGATTAAACTGGTAATTACCATGCTTGTACTTGGAGCCTGCTGGGCAGTTGTATATCTAGTTCCATTCTTGCAATACACATGGTATGACCCTTTCAAGGAATTTATAGGTGGAACTAATACACAACTCGGACTGCTTCTCACAATCTACGGGTTTGGTAATGTTTTCGGAGCACCTATAGGTGGCTGGATGGCAGACCGTTTTAATTACAAAATCATATATGTTTTGTCAGTATTCCTTAATGGGGTTTTTGCAATTTTATTCCTAGTTCATCCTACATATGGATTTGCGGTAGTAATGTGGATAGGCTTTGCTATAGCAAGCCTGTTCTTCAATTATCCTGCACATATCAAGATTGTTCGTGAGCTTGCAAGCGATGAAAATCAAGGTAAAATATTTGGATTTAATGAAACATCAATTGGTTTGTTCAATGTGATAATTAGCTCTGCAATGATGTTTGCATTCACTAAATTTGCGACAAATGTAGGAGGAATAAGGGCTGCTGTTATATGCAATGCAATCATATCATTCGCTCTTACTATACTCGCAATAATAGTTCTTGAGAATCCGGCTAAAAAGAAAGCTGAAAATGCTCCGGAAGCAATTAAATATGAAAGTCCTGTAGCATCGGAAGAAGCGGTATTAAAAGATAATAAGGAGAAAAAGAACTTCTTTGCGGATTTTAAAGAAATAGCAAAACAACCTGCAACATGGTTGGTAGCTGTTAGCATTTTTGCTGTCTATTCATTTATGACAACACTAACATATTTTACACCATATTTTACTCAGGTTATGGGGATTACTGTTACTTTTACTGGCTGGGCAGCAATAGCAAGGCAGTATGGAATGCAGATAGTTGGAGCACCAATTGGAGGGGTTATAACGGATAGACTTAAATCACCTTCTAAAGTTTTGATAGTTGTATATATTATCGGTCTTGCTGGACTTATATATATGCTGGTACCAAAGGCTAGCATTACTGTTCCGACAGTTATCATTATCACGCTTGCACTATCTTTCTTCGTATATATAGGTAGAGGAGCGTATTACGCAACGCTTACCGAAGCAGGAGTGCCTAGAGAACTCAGTGCTTCTACAATAGGCATAGCAGCAGCAGTAGGTTTTTCTCCAGATTTATTCCAATTTACTCTATTTGGCTACTGGCTGGATACACAGGGGAACAAGGCGTTTAACTATATATTTATATATCAGATAATAGTCTTGGGGATTGGAATACTGGCGGCACTTGCTATAATAAAGATGAGCAAGAAAAATAAAGAGCTTGAGTCAAAGGTTCAGCTAGAAACTAAATAAGAATTTAACTGAAATATTACTAATCATCAATTTATCTCTATTAAAAAAGTGGGTCTTTTGCAAATATGCAAGGCCCGCTTTTGTTTTAAACAATTTTAGAAATTATGATTTGCTTTTACAGATTTACAGAATTACAGATTTTCAGATTTCAAGATTTCGATATTTAGATACTTAGATACTCAAATACTTATATATATGAACATTCCCCGTATGCACATGAGGGAAGGATTTTTGATATATACTTGACCTTTACACGATACTTTCGATTATATCTTCTGGCGACACTTCTTTAATCTTCTTGATTGTAAATCCCGTGACAGCAAATATTATAGCTACAATAGGATTTATAAGGTTAAAGAAAGCATAAGGCAGATAGCTTAGCGTTGATACACCAAGGTATGAACTAATCGCTACAGCACAGGTTGTCCATGGTATCAAGGACGATGAAATCGTTCCAAAATCTTCTAAGGTCCTAGAAAGGTTCTGAGGTGCAAGCTCACGCTTTTTATATTCATCCTTATACATATTTCCTGTAATAAGCAGTGAGAGATATTGTTCACCACAGATTAAATTGACAAAAATTGCTGTAAAACCTGTGGCACATATTAGTGAACTGTCTTTTTTAGCTATTTTTAATATACTCTCTGCTATAGTTTGGAGCATTCCTGATTGATGCATTATTCCTCCAAAGACGAGAGAACAAAGTATTAGAGAAACGGTCCACATCATGTTTTGCAAGCCACCCTTTGTTAAAAGCTCATTGAGCATTTTACTAGAGCTTTCCATGCTATATCCGTAGCTTAGATAGGTTCCAATCTCAACTATTGAATGACCCTGAACTACAACTGAACAAAAGATACCAAACAAGATAGAGCATATAAGACCCGGAATTGCAGGTAATTTAAAATATATAATCAAGAACATGAATAAGACAGGAAGGAGGAGGAACGGAGATATTTTAAAATTGTCTTTGAGAGCACTTGATACGGCGGAAATGTTCTGATTATCAACACCATCAGGCGAAATATATTTAAAATTAAGGAAAAAGTAAGCGACGCAGGCAAATATATAGCTGACACCTGTGGTGTAAATCATGTGCCTAATGTGTGCGAATAAGGTTGTTCCCGAAACAGCAGGAGCGAGATTTGTTGTATCTGAGAAAGGCGACATCTTATCTCCAAATACAGCACCTGACACCACGGCACCAGCTGTCACAGCGGGAGGTATTCCAATACTTATACCTATTCCTACCATTGCTACACCAAGAGTACCTGCTGTTGTCCAAGAACTTCCTGTAGAAATACCGACAAGTGAACAGATAATAAGGCATGAAACGAGAAAAAATCTTGGAGATAAAATCTTAAGCCCATAATAAATAAGGCTTGGAACAATTCCTCCGGCAATCCATGAACCAATGATAAGTCCTATAAGACAGGCGATTAGAATTGCCTGCATGGCATTTGTTATTGAGGCAATCATTCCCTTTTCAATATCTTCCCATTTATTCTTTAATACAAGAGATGAAATTAAGGCTGCAACAATTGAGGCAGCAATTAGAGGTATTTGAATATCTATGTCATACTTGATTAGAGCGAGCAGTAAAAAAACGAAGACTGAAACTATTGGAATTAAAGAAATACCAATGCTTGGCTTCCTTGGGGTGTAATTTTTTGATTTATCTAATTTCATCGGTGCTACTCCTTCTTTAACATAGTAAAAATAGAACGCTGTTCTATTTACAAAAATAACATAAAGGCATTGATTTGTAAATAATCATTAATGACAATTGACGAATTAGAGAATAGATGATACAATTCTATTAAGCGGAACAAAGTTCTAACAAATAGAACAAAATTTAATATGATTTAGGTTATTTTTAGATGTTGATAGTTTTTGAAAGGACGAATGCTTATGGATAAGGTAAGAGTTAGAGAGGAGCGTTGTAAGGGTTGTTATCTTTGCATCGCTAATTGCAAACAGGGAGCACTTAGTTTGTCCGGAAGAACCAATGACAGAGGAGTTATTACTGTTACTGTCGATCAGGATAAATGCATCCAATGCGGTTGTTGCTATGCTATGTGCCCAGATCTAGTGTATGAAATTTTGTAATTGTTTGTTGATGTAAGGAGCGTATAAGTATGGAAAAAAGAATTATGAAAGGTAATGAAGCACTTGCAGAGGGAGCTATCAGAGGTGGGTGCAGATTCTATGCCGGCTATCCAATTACGCCTCAGTCGGAAATCCTTGAATGGATGTCATGGAGGCAGAAAGAGGTTGGAGGCACTTTTGTTCAGGGAGAATCTGAAATTGCCAGTGTAAATATGACATTTGCCGCAAGAGCACTCGGTGTTCGTTCACTCACATCGACATCGGGACCGGGATTTTCTCTTTATCAAGAGGGAATAGCATACTGGGTATCGGCAGGAGTTCCTGCAGTTTGTGCCTGTGTTCAAAGGTTCGGTATAGGTGACGGATTTATATCTGCAGGTCAAGATAATTATTGGCAGGCTGTTAAAGGTGGCGGAAATGGAGATTATCACCTAATTGTTCTTGCACCTAATTCAGTTCAGGAAAATGTTGATATGGCCTATGAGTCCTTCGCTCTTGCTGAAAAATGGAGTCATCCTGTTCTTATCCTTTCTGATGGAACGATAGGGCAGATGATGGAACCATGTGTTTTGCCAAAGATGGTAGAGTATGACATCGATCAGGAACAGCCTTGGGCGGTAAAAGGTGTTGAAGCTGGACAAAAGAACAAGGTCATAACAGATATTACATATTTTGAAGATATTGATGAATGGAATGACGGATATTTGAAGAAGATGCGTGAAATTAGCGAAACGGAGCAACGCTGGGAAAGCCTATGTGTATCCGATGCTGATGTTGTGCTGGTAGCATATGGAATATCGTCAAGAGTTGCAGAGGGTGCAGTTCAAAAGGCAAGAAGCAATGGATTTAAACTTGGACTTATAAGACCTATTACACTTTGGCCTTACCCAAGAAAAGCGTTTGATGAAATCCCTGAAACCTGTCGAGGTATTGTAACAGTGGAAGTTAATATGATGGGCCAGATGAGAGATGATGTAATAATCACAGTTAAGGGCAAATATCCTACCTATGCACTTGCAACAAGACAGCGTATTGCAAAGGTAGATCAGGTGATTGATTTTGCTAAGGCTGTTTATGAAGGAAAGATTAAGGAAGAGGAGGTATACTAATGGTATCAAGGAAAGCTCCTGAATTAATGTATGCCGAGAATAGATTCTGTGCTGGATGTGGGCATGGAATATTTGATAGGATTCTCGGAGAAGTTCTTACTGAGATGGATATTGTGAGCGATACAATTATCTGTTCTGATATTGGTTGCAATCATCAATTTCAATTTTGCATGAGAGTAGATGCAATTGTTCCCCCTCATGGGAAAATGGGTGCGGCATTAACTGCACAAAAGCGTGTTAGACCTGACAAATATGCACTGACTATTTGTGGCGATGGGGGAGCATATGCTATTGGTCTTGGTGAAACGATGGCTGCTGCAACTAGGAATGAAAATGTTACATTTTTCGTAATGAATAATACCGTATATGGAATGACAGGTGGACAGATGGCACCGACATCTATGATAGGACAGACTACTTCGTCATCAAAGAGCGGAAGAAGTGTAGAAGACAGCGGAGAGAACTTCGATGTTGTGAAAGTTATGGGAGGGCTTAACATTGCCTACCTAGCTAGAACATCGGTAACAAATCCTGCAAATGTAGCAAAGACCAAAAAGCTCGTAAGAAAAGCTCTTGAGAAGCAGAGAGATAACAAGGGATTTTCACTGGTTGAAGTTTTGGTGCCATGTCCTACAAATTGGGGAATGTCTGCACCGCAATCAATGAAGCATATAGATGAAGTTGTATCAAAACAATACGAGCTAGGCGAATTTATTGACAGATAATTGATTGATAGTGGAGGGATTTATGATAAAGAGCATTATTTGTGCAGGACTTGGAGGACAAGGCGTTTTGACAGCAGGCAAATTGCTAATGCACGCTGCACACGAAAAGGACTTGAATGTTACATGGTTCCCATCCTATGGAAATGAGATGAGGGGCGGAAACGCGAATTGCAATGTAATAATAAGTGATAAGAAGATAGCGAGCCCATACGCTGACACACCTGATATTGTTATGGCCATGAGCAGTTCTGCGGTTGATATTTATGAAGAAACAATGGCACCTGGCGGGGTTTTATATGTTAACAGTTCTTTGGTTGATGAAAATAGAAAGTATCGCGACGATATAAGAGTTGTGAAATTTCCGGCAACTGAAATTGCTTTAAAGATGAAGCGTGAAGTAAATGCAAATTTATGTATGCTTGGCAAAATAATTGCTGATTCCGGATTGTTTACAATTGAAGAATTTGAGAAAGCAATGTGCAATTACTTTGATGAGGCTGGCAAGGGCAAATTTAATGAAAGCAATAAGGAAGTTGTAAGAGCAGGGTATGAGAACTAATTAAGTACAAAACAATTATAAACACAAAAAATAAAAATTCTCACGAGTGCAGTAAGCATTTGTGAGAATTTTTAGAGGTAAAAAATTGCAAGGTTATATTGCACTCATGATTAAGGGATTTTTCAGAGTAGAAAAATATGCTTAAAGATATTATAATAACTCTGATGAATGTACAAAGGGGGGGTAAAATGCAGATTTCTCACATAAGGAATATGGCTCGCAATATCCTTAAGCATCAAAAAATAGAAAATAGTTTTATCGAATATAAAAAGTCTGCAAATTTTAAAGATAAAATTTTAAAAACTGCCTGTGCCTTTGCGAACAACTACATGAATAATGAAATTGCCCTATTGTTTATTGGCGTTGAAGAGGTTGATGACAAAGATACCAAAGAAAAAGCAATTCCTAAAAGACCAATAACAGGAATAAAAGAATCGAGAGTAGAGGTAATTGAAAACGAATTAAAATCTCTTCTTTCAAACATTCACCCTAAAATTAATTATCAAATAATTAATGATATGATTGATGATAAATATTATATTATTATAGCCATTGAAAACTGTGTTAATGGACCTTTTCAAACAAGTGAGAGGGCGGAAAAAGATAAAAATATTAGGTTAAAGGCGGGAAGATATATCAGAGTTGGCAGAGATTCAAGGCTTCCAAATCCAACCGAAGAATTTGAACTTTTGAAGAAGTTTGCAAACTTTTCTTTTAGCTCAAACTTGAACGATACAGCAACCATAGATGATTTAAGCTATGAATATATGAAAGAATATTTGCTTCAGACAGGAGCGAAGGAAGATATTAGAAAAATGTCTAAGTTAGATATGGCAAAGAGTATGGGGCTTGTTAGTGAAAGTGAGTATGGTGGTTATAGAGTTAAAAATTTTGCTGTTCTTATGTTTGCAGAAAAACCGAACAAATTTATTTCAAATGCCCATGTTGAAATCATAAGAGAAATTGACGGAACGGATAAAATGGAATCAAAGAAATTCGATGGTCCGGTTTGGATACAGGCAAAACAAGTTAGCAAATATTTTGAAGATAATATTATGGCTTCATATACCATAAGGGAAGCGGATAAAATCGAGCATAGGATTGTCTATAACTATCCTCTTACAGCATTTGAGGAACTTGCTACAAATGCGATTTTGCATAAGGAATATGATACGCCTGAATATGTCGGCATATACATTTACAAGGACAGAATTTCTTTTGTGAATCATAATAGACCGATCCCGCCTGTAACCATTGAGGCTCTTAACAGGGACAGAAGTTTTGATAGAAGGCAGTACCTTAACAAAGAACTTAAAGATATGTTCTTTTCCCTTAACTTAATAGAGTCTTATGGTTCAGGTATAAGGCGTACAAAGGATGCACTATTAGAAAATGGTTCTCCTGAGCTTAAGTTTTATCCAGATAATGAGGTTGACAATTATACAAATGCTGTTATGTATATAAACGAAGAATTTTTGTATATAAATAAAGAATTTATGAAAAGATTTAATGGTAGTACTACCAAAGAAACTACCAAAGAAACTACCAAAGAAACTACTAAAGAAACTACTAAAGAAACTACCAAAGAAATTAACGACATTCAAGATAAAATACTATTTATCATGAAAAGCAATCCAAGCATTACTGCGGAGCAGATAGCTACGGAAATTAAAGAAATAACAGTAGATGGAGTATGGTACCATATAAGACAGCTTAAAGATAGGGGTATTATTACAAGAGAGGGGTCCACAAAAAAAGGCAAATGGATTGTTAAGAAATGAAATTAGATTTTCAAATTTGTAAATCTATCATTGCACTGGGAGGGCATGAGAATTGAAGACAAATCAGGATAAGAAAATGAATCAATCGGTCATAATTAATGCGGTTGATAGAACCTTAGATATTATTGAATATATACATAAGTATGATGGCGGGGTATCTATTTCACAGATAAGTAAAGATCTTAACCTCTACAAAAGCACCGTATATAGAACTCTAGCAACATTAGAAAACAGAGGATATATAGAGCAGGATCAAAGAAGCGAGCTCTATTCACTTGGCTCAAAATTTTATGTGTTAAGCGGTATTGCGGGTGAAAACAAAAAATTATCATCACTTATCCTGCCATATATGAAAAGATTAAATGATAAATATGGCGAATCTGTAAACCTGGGCAGGATTGAAAGAGACGAAGATGGGATTTATAGACTTATAATTATAGGAGAATGTGAAAGCAAGCACTCTTTAATTGCAAAGGTAAATATTGGTGCTATGCACGAATGTTACTGTGCTTCTTTAGGAAAATGTTTACTCGCTTTTTCAAAGGACATAGATTTATCTCCATATAAAAATAGAAAACTTGAGAAATTTACAGATACAACGATAACGACTTTTAGCGGCTTAAAGAAAGAACTGGAAAAAATCAAAGAAAATGGTTATTCGATAGATAATGAAGAGAGAGAAGTAGGCTTATACTGTGTGGGTGTTCCTATCATGTGCGGAGGATATTCAATTGCTGCAATGAGCATTTCAGGCCCTACGAGCAGAATAAAAGATAAAGATTTTGAAGAAAAAATAGAATATATGAAGTCATTA
The DNA here is from genome assembly GCF_900104645.1 of Alterileibacterium massiliense. Taxonomy (GTDB): domain Bacteria; phylum Bacillota; class Clostridia; order Peptostreptococcales; family Anaerovoracaceae; genus Alterileibacterium; species Alterileibacterium massiliense. Next base: position 247,583 of record NZ_FNWE01000002.1, read on the forward strand.
AGTGCTGAAATAGAAAAAGAAGTTTTTAGCTAGGCTAATCTCAACCAGTTTAACTTGATGAACCTTTTAACTTGATAAGCTGGACTAAAAATCTAAAAATATATTAATCAAACGAATTAAATTTTAATAAAATAAATTCTAAAACCTCATTAGGGCTAAGAGTTCATAAATCGGATTGTTGTCATAAAGCCATAGGGTGAAGATGGACTCGCCAAGCTGGTTTGTTAGAACTGTAGAAAATTCTGGCGAAAAAAGATGGGTGACTGGAAATATCAATGCGAGCAGGACAAAGACTACGATTGCACCTTTTATAAAACCGAATATCATTCCAAAAATCTTATCTACTCCGCCTACTATTGTGCCATTCTTGCGAGCAGATGAGAATTTTTTTCTAAAAAATCTTCTGAGAAAAGAAGCGATAATCCAAACGATAAGAAATGTTATTGAAAAAGAAATTACAGTCTCTGTTGCTCCTCCAAGCTTTTGAAAGAACGGACTATTTTGCGAAATATCAGGAGAGTGGAGAGGATTTAGGAAGCTTTTATCGCTTATTCCGCTGACAAAAGAACTTATCTTGCTAGGAATAGCCGTGGCAATATCAAAATCTGCATTTTCGAGATTTATTGATAGGCGGGAGTTAATTAGTTTATCCAGATGAACAAATTTAAGTAGCCGGTTAAAATTACCTGTAAAAAATGCACCTGCAAAGATGGCAACAGCAAGCAGGATAACCTTAACAAAGGTATCAGAAAACCCCTTCCTTTTGCCTCTCGAAATTGAGAAAATCATTATAATTCCTATAATTCCATCCATTATCATAACAATTAAATTATAACCATTTCTTAAGAATAATTCAATTAACAAACAATCAACAAATGTTCAACAATCTTCCAATACCTTTGCGCTATATGATTTATGTATAAGCATATAAAAATTGTATTTAAATTGAAATTTTTTTACAATTGAGATTTTACAAAAAACAAATACTTAAATGAAGACATAATTATGGAGGCTTTATGGAGACCATTTATTTGGCAGGTGGCTGTTTCTGGGGAGTTGAGAAATTTTTTAAGCAGTTCAGGGGCGTTCTTTTTACAGAAGTAGGATATGCTAATGGCGACGGAGAAGAAGCTAATTATGAAGATTTGTGGAAAAGCGGTCATGCGGAAACCGTCAAGATCGAGTACGACCCTAGCATAATAGATTTGGAAAAACTTCTTGAATATTATTTTATGATAATTGATCCGCTTTCAGTTAATAAACAGGGACCTGATGCGGGAAGGCAGTATAGGACTGGCATTTACTATATCTCAAATGAGCAAGTAAACTCGATTGATAAGATGGTAAAGAAGGTAGAAGATGAGCTAGGAAGCAAACTTGCTGTCGAAGTCGAGCCAATTAGAAATTATAAAAGAGCAGAGGAATATCACCAGAAGTATTTAGATAAGCATCCTACAGGATATTGTCACATCAGGAATAATATGTTCCATTTAGAAGATTAGAAGAAATATTGGTTAAAAGCCTTGACTTTTGAAGATATGCTTTATACAATTCGTTATAATCAATTGGATACAATTTAAATTGACGCAGGCAAGTATAAGGGTACATGTAATTGTATGGAACTATACGGGTAGTTATGCAGGCGGTTTAAAAACGAATTCAAAATGAATATATAAAAACATTAAAATTGATCAAATTAATCATTGTATAAAATATTGTTAAGTTTATATAAATAGGAGGAGTTAGACATGAACATTTATGATTTTTCAGTAGAAAGACCGGACGGAAGCAAACTGGAGTTAAAGGATTTAAAGGACAAGGTAATTTTAATAGTTAACACTGCTACAGGCTGTGGATTTACACCTCATTACGAGCCTATGCAGAAGATGTATGACAGATATCACAATAAAGGCTTTGAAATAATTGATATTCCTTGCAACCAGTTTGCAGGTCAGGCACCTGGGACAGACAAGGAAATCCACGAGTTCTGCACACTAAATTACAACACGAAGTTCCCTCAGATGAAGAAGTCTGAAGTTAATGGAGATAATGCACTTGATCTATATAAATTCCTAAAGAAAGAAAAAGGTTTCACTGGTCTTGGAAAAGGTCCTGAAGCAGAGGGAATGGCAGAGTTTTTAGAGGGAATTGATAAGGATTATGCTAAGAATGATGACATTAAGTGGAATTTTACAAAATTCGTCATTGATAGGCAGGGTCATGTTGTTAAGAGATTTGAGCCTACTATTCCGATGGAAAAGGTTGAAAAATTTGTAGCTTCATTGCTATAAAAAATTTGGCAAGCTTGGCAATCATGTTAAATGCTTGATAGTGAATTAAAACATTTAACTACTTAGAACAAGATATAAAGGGGTGAGCTAGGAATGAGTGATAAGTACGATGCACTGAAGCTGGAAAACCAGTTATGCTTTCCATTATATGTGGCATCAAAGGAAGTTGTTAGAAGGTATAAGCCACTTCTTGATGAACTCAATCTAACATACACACAATATATTACCTTGCTCGTTTTGTGGGAACAAAAAAAGCTAAGTGTTAAAGAACTTGGAGAGTTTTTATTTCTAGACTCAGGGACGCTCACGCCGGTTCTTAAGTCGCTTGAGAAAAAAGGATATATATCTCGTAAGAAGTCAAAAGATGATGAAAGAGTTCTCATTGTAGAATTGACGGATGGGGGCAAGGAGCTTAGGGAAAAGGCTGTAAGCGTACCTAGCGGAATTGCTGAGTGTATAGATATTGATAAAAAAGATGCAGAAAAGCTCTTAAAGATTTTACACAATATGCTGAGTGGATTTAAGGAATAAAGCTTGCATGACAAGGAAAAGTAAAGAATAAGATTTTGATAAAAAATGATAAATTAATTTCTTAAAGTGACATGGGATTATTCTCATGTCACTTGTTCTTTGCTCAATATTAATGTATAATCATCTAGCGTTAGATATTAAAAAGACGAACGATATTTTTTAAAACAAAAGGGGCTAGTACAGTGAAAAAAACAGGAGCAGTAATTGTCGCTGCCGGAACCTCATCGAGAATGAGGGCATTTAAACCGGCACTTCCATTTGGAGATTCAACAGTTGCAAATCATACGATAAGCAAGCTAAAAAAACTAAATATAGACCCTATAACAATAGTAGTCGGACACAAGTCAAAGGAGCTAAAAGACAGCATTTACACAGAAGATATTCGCTATGTTATGAATGAGAATTATAACGATACAGAGATGTTTGATTCAGTAATTCTCGGAGTAGAGGATATAGCTCCAATGTGCGAGAGGATTTTAATTATGCCTATGGATCTTCCTGCAATCCTTGAATCCACCATTGAAAAGGTTTTAAGCATTGACGCAGGAATGGTAAGGACGACTTTTAAAGGTGAGCCGGGGCATCCGATAATTATTACAAGTGAATTTGCTAAGACGCTGAAGGAATACAAGGGAGATGGCGGACTTAGAGGTGCAATGGAAAGTAGCAATATTCCAATAACAAGCCTCGATGTAGACGATGCCGCCGTTAAATTTGATATAGATACTCCAGAAGAATACCAAAGGCTTATTGAGTGGAACTACGAGCGGGGAAAAGGTTATCCTATTAGCCCTGAAGTTGAAGTTAAACTAAAGGCAAAGGAGATATTCTTTGACAAGCAGGCGTTCAAACTTCTTAGAAATATTAAGGAATTTAATAGTCTTCAAAAGGCGTGCACTGCGACGGATATATCCTATTCAAAGGGAAGTAGAATGATTAAGGATATTGAGTGGGAGCTTGGTTTTCCTATTGTTGAGAAGTGGACAGGCGGTAGCAGTGGAGGTGGAACATCGATTACCGAAGAAGGAGAAGAACTTCTTAATACATATGAGAAATTTATCGACGAGGTAATTTCAGCAACTGATAAGGCATATAAGAAATACTTTTCTAAAGGAATAAGAAAGTACGAAGCAAAATAAATAATCTTTGGAATCATTGCGATTTCAAAGGAAGTTTATAGCTTTGGGGAATTTGAGGAATCCTTATAATGAAGAATCTTTACTTAGTAAGGCACGGCACTCCGGATTTTAAAGACGGGATTAAACTCTGCATTGGCAGAACCGATATTGACATAGGAGAGCAGGGAATATTAGAAGCGATAAATCTAAGAGAATTTTTCAAGGATAAGCTTAGGAATGGAGAGATTGATAAAATCTATTCAAGTCCCCTCACCAGATGCCTTCATACAGCCGAGTTAATCGCAGGAGAAAATTCAGCAGGTAATTCAGTAGGCAATAAAGAGGTTATTACCGATGACGGTCTTATGGAAATTTACATGGGGTGCTGGGAAGGCGTTCCTCTAAAGGATATTAAAAAAGAACTTGGCGATGAGCCTTATGATGGAGAAAAAAGGGTTGATGCCCTAAAAAGATTTGAAAAAAGCCTCAGGGAAATAATGAATAAAACAGATGGCGATGCAATCTGCGTTGCTCATGCAGGAGTCAACTGCGTTTTCCTTGCGAGCATAATGGGTGAAAACCTGAGAACATCTAGGTCGTTAAAACAGCCTTATGGAGGATATAGCCATTTGAAATATGACGGAGAAAAATTTTCTGTCGTTGACATAGGGCTTTTACCAAATAAAGAGACATAGAGAAGAAGAAAGGGATAAAATTTATGAGAAAGCTATTTGAAGTTCTTAATGAAGAACTTGAAGCGGGAAGAGATGTCGTAATGGTGAGTGTTACAGCTTCTTCCGGTTCTACCCCAAGAGGTGCTGGGGCAAGAATGATAATTGGAGAAAGTGGCAGGCTTTATGGCACAATTGGTGGCGGTGCTGTCGAGTATAGATGCGAACAGAGAGCTAGCGAAGTCCTTAAGACGAAGAAATCATATAACCAAAGTTATATGCTAAGAAAAAATCAGGTTGAAGATTTGGGCATGATATGTGGAGGTGATGTAGAAGTATTCTTCCAATTCATATCTGGCTCTGATGAAAAGATAAAAGAAATGGTTAAATTCGCTATTGATGAATTTGAAAAAAGAAGCGACATCTGGATTATAACCGACATTACAGATGGCTCAGAAGCGGGCATTGCCATATATACCAAGGAAGATTGCCGTGGCATGGAGGTAACAGATGAAGTTATTGAGCTTTTAAAAGAAGCACCTTTCAAAAAAGAGATAGATGGCAAAATGATCTGTGCAGAGATGATTAATCAGAGCGAGCTTGTATATATTTTTGGCGGTGGCCATGTAGCACAACAGCTTGTACCAACTCTTTCTAGAGTAAATTTTAACTGCATTGTCATTGAGGATAGAGAAGAGTTTGCGAGGAGAGAGCTATTTGAAGGGGTCTTTGATACAAGACTTATCGATATGAAAAAATTGGACGAGGTCTGTAAGGAGATAAGGGAGAATGATTACATATGCGTAATGACAAGAGGCCATGTTAACGACTACGAGGTCGAAAAAGCGGCATTGAAAACTCCTGCAAAATATATTGGCGTAATAGGGAGCAGGAGAAAGGTAGCCGGCGTAAATCAAAAACTTCGTGCGGACGGATATAAAGATGAGGACCTCAAGAGGATAACGACCCCGATTGGTCTTGAAATACTCGCAGAGACTCCGGCAGAAATTGCGGTAAGCATTGCTGGGCAGATGATTTATGAGAGAGCTAAGAATAGCAAAAAGAAATAAAGCATTGTTAAAGACAAAGCACAGCACAGCACAGCAAAAGCATATAGCAAAAGTGTATAAAAGATATAAAGATAAGTGCAAGAAAAGACAAGGATAATAAAAGGTTAATAAAAAGGTAAGGTTAATAAAAAATGAAATTAGTAAAGACGGTTGATGCTGAGGGCATGGTCCTCTGCCATGATATAACTCAGATTATAAAGGGCGTTGTAAAAGACACGGTTTTTAGAAAAGGGCATGTTGTAACAAAAGAGGATATTCCAGTTCTCCTCAGTGTTGGAAAAGACCATCTATATATATGGGAAAATGATGGAAAGATGATGCACGAAAATGAGGGAGCAGAAATTCTTTGCGAACTCTGCCTTGGTGAAAACATGAATAGGTCTAAACCAAAGGAAGGAAAGATTACAATTTCCGCTGACTGCCACGGACTGCTCAAGATAAATGATGAAGCACTAAGGGCGGTAAATAGTTTTGGACAGCTTATGATTGCGAGCAGACATGGAAATTTTCCAGTTGATAAGGGAGACAAGATTGCAGGAACAAGGATAATTCCACTTGTAATAGAAAAAGACAAGATGGAGAAAGTTAGAGCTGAGGTTAAAGAAATCACGGGCGGGAAGCCTATATTTGAAATAAAGGAATTTAAGGGTAAGAAAGTAGGAATTGTCACAACGGGCAACGAGGTATTTTATGGAAGGATTAAGGATACCTTTACTCCTGTTGTTGTGGATAAGGTAAAAGAATTTGGCGGAGAGTTGTTTGGCCATGTAATTCTTGATGATGATGACACTAAGGTAACAAAGGCGATTTTGGACTTTATAGAAAATGGTGCAGACATGGTAATCTGCACAGGTGGAATGAGCGTAGATCCTGATGACAAGACTCCTCTAGCTATTAGGAATACTGGTGCAAATATCATTTCTTATGGTTCGCCGGTTCTCCCTGGAGCAATGTTCCTTCTATCATATTATGACAGAGCCAATGGAGAAGCCAAGGTTCCTGTCCTAGGACTTCCGGGTTGCGTTATGTATTCAAAGCGAACTATTTTCGACTTGATTTTACCTAGGGTCATGGCAGATGACCCTGTAACAGCAGAAGATATATCTATATTAGGGCAGGGCGGACTTTGCCTTGAGTGTGACATTTGCACCTTCCCTAATTGTGGTTTTGGAAAATAAAGGAGTAAAGATGAGCGAATTTACACATTTTGATGATAGCGGAAATGCAATCATGGTAGATGTGAGCGAAAAAAAGGACACCGTAAGAGAAGCAGTGGCAAGAGGAAGCATAAGCTTATCTGAGGAATGCTACGAAAAGGTAAAAGCAGGGGAGATGAGCAAGGGTGATGTCCTTGGAGTTGCTAGGATAGCAGGAATTATGGGTGCTAAAAAAACATCTGAACTTATTCCCCTTTGTCACATATTAAATATAAGCAAGGTCACGATTGACTTTGAGATGAATGACGAAAAAAGAATGATTTTTTCAACTTGCACTGCAAAGACTACGGGAAAGACCGGAGTTGAAATGGAAGCCCTAACAGGAGTAAATATAAGCCTGCTTACCATATATGATATGTGCAAGGCAATTGACAAGGGAATGATAATAAGCGATATTAAGCTCCTTAAAAAGAGTGGGGGCAAGAGCGGAACATGGGAAAGATGAGAAAGGTAGAATAAAAATTGAACGATTCTTTTGGCAGGCAAATAGATTATATGCGAATTTCGATAACTGATAGGTGCAATCTTAGATGTAGATATTGTATGCCTGATGGAATAATTCAATGTGACCACGATGAGATACTAACCTTCGATGAGATAGTTATGATATGCAAAGAGGCTGTAAAGCTCGGAATAGTCAAATTTAAGATTACCGGTGGCGAACCGCTTGTAAGAAAAGACTGTGCAGACCTCATAAAGATGATTTATCAGATAGAGGGAGTAGAGCAGGTTACATTGACTACAAATGGAGTTCTTTTGAAAGATTATCTCGAGGATTTGATTGAGGCAGGGCTTAGGTCTGTAAATATTAGCCTTGATACTTTAAACAGGGATAAGTACAGGGAGATCACAGGTTTTGATGAGATTGATATGGTAATGGACTCTATAAGCTTAGCAGTTGAAGCAGGATTAAAAGTCAAGATAAATGCTGTAATGCACGATAAAAATTACAAAGAGGACTTTGAAAATCTCATATCAATAGCTAGGGAACACCCCATAGATGTCAGATTTATTGAAATGATGCCTATAGGACTTGGAGCAAGTTCGCACCTAGTTTCCAACGAAGAACTTTTGAATGAACTGGGAAAGAGGTATGGAGAAATAGAATTTGACAAGGTAAAAAGGGGAAATGGGCCTGCAATATATTATAAGATACCTAAATTCAAAGGAGATATAGGATTTATAAGTGCAATACATGGGAAATTTTGCAAGGACTGTAACAGGATAAGGCTCACATCGAGAGGAGAGCTAAAGTCCTGCCTTTGCTACGGGAATGAGATTTCTCTAAAAGATGCACTAAAGGCAGGAGATAGCGTAAAAGTCGGAAGGCTTATAAAAGAAAGCATAGCAAAAAAACCGGAGCAACACTGTTTTGAAGAAATTGAAAATATCACAGAAAAAAAGAAGATGGCACAGATAGGTGGCTAAAATAAGCTAAAAAAAGACAGAGATTTTGTGAAATTTAGGGGAAATTTACAGAGATTTTAAGATTTTTAGCTAGGATCCAAGGGAAATATTTAAGGAAAAATTAGGGATATTAGAAAAAATTAGGAAAATTAAGGATAATAAAGAAGAGGTAAGAGATGGCGAAGATTGCAGGAATCTGTATTAGCGAGAAAAAAGGAACGCAGAAACACGAAGTAAAAAAGGCTAGGTTGATACCGAATCACGGAATTGAAAATGATGCTCATGCAGGAAAGTGGCATAGACAGGTCAGTCTGCTCAACCTAGAGAAGATAGAAGAATTTAGAGCAAAGGGAGTTGATGTTGACTTCGGAGCTTTCGGAGAAAATCTAATAATAGACGAGTTCGATTTTAGGAAGCTACCAGTAGGCACTAGGTTTAAAATTGGAGATGTACTGCTTGAAATGACTCAAATTGGGAAAGAATGTCATTCGCACTGTGCCATTTATCATGCAGTTGGCGATTGCATAATGCCTAGAGAGGGCGTTTTCACAGAGGTTATTATAGGTGGAGAAATTGAGGTTGGAGATGAGGTCGTAATGCTTCCTCTGGAAAAAGATAGACCTTTTACCGCTGCCATAATAACTGTAAGCGACAAGGGCTCAGCTGGAGAAAGAGTTGATGAGAGCGGACCTATTATCAAGGAAATGCTTGAAAAAGCAGGTTACGATGTGAAAGAAATGCTTATAGTGCCGGACGAAAAAAATGTAATAGCAACACAGCTTATAAGATTATCAGATCAAAGGCAGATTAACCTTATACTGACAACTGGTGGCACCGGATTTTCACATCGTGATGTTACTCCTGAAGCGACCATTTCGGTGTGCGATAGAATGGCGAGGGGAATATCCGAAGCGATAAGGGCGAACTCAATGAAATATACTAATAGGGCTATGCTTAGCAGGGCAGAATCCGGAATAAGGGGAGGAAGTCTGATAGTCAATTTACCGGGAAGTCCTAAGGCAGTTCGTGAAACACTTGAATTTCTTTTGCCAAATGTAAAACATGGCATTGAAATTCTAGCAGGAAAAGCATCTGAATGTGCGAGAGCATAAGATGATATATTAAGTTATTTCTTTATTTTAAATTTAAAAGGAGAGGTAGAAATGAGCAAGAGTATGAAGAAGTGGTTATCCATTTCAGTAGTTATGATTATGTGCGTTACAACTGCAGTACTTCTTTCGTCATGTGGAAAAGACGAGGCAAAAAAAGATGAGCCTAAGGAAGAAGTAGAGGTAAATTTATTTATTGCTGCAAGTCTAACTGATGCAGTTGGTGACATCGTAAAGGATTTTGAGAAAGAAAACCCTAAGATTAAGGTTAAGATTAATCCTGACAGCTCAGGAAAGCTAAAGACTCAAATTATTGAGGGATTTGATTGCGATCTATTCTTCAGTGCAGGAGAAAAGGAAATCGATGAACTTGAAGACAAAGGCTTGATTAAAGATGATGATGAGATAGATTTGCTAGAAAATCAGCTTGCTATCGTTGGTGTTAAGGGATACAAGGGCAAGGTTAAGGACTTAGATAGTCTAAAGAACGCAGACAGCATCGCACTCGCATATGGAAGCGTTCCTGTAGGATTCTATGCAAGAAAAGCTCTTATCGAATCGGATATAATTGATGGCGACGATGACGATACAGAGGCAATAAAGGCAATCACAGGAGACCAGATTTCAAGAGCTCTCGGCGGAGTTACAATCAGCGAAAAAGACAATGTAAGCACAGCACTTGCAGCAGTAGCAGAAGAGTCAACTGAGGTTGGTTTTGCATACACAAGTGATGTAAAGAGAAATGCAAATACTGAGATTATCAAGAAGATTGATAAAGATCTCACTGGCGACATCGTATATCCACTAGCAAAGATTAAGTCTAAGGAAAAGATGTCTGACGACAAGAAGAAGAGCGTTGAGCTTCTTTACAAATATCTACAGAATGATAATTCAAAGAAGATTTACAAGAAATACGGTTTCATAGCTAAATAAGTAAGAAATAAGTAAAAGGAAGGCTGGTTAAGTGAGCAATTTGTTAGAAATATTGAAGGACTTAGACTGGAGCCCATTATACATTTCCATAAAGACAGCCATAGTAGCAACAATTATATCGTTTGCCATTGGGATACATCTGGCAAAAAAAGCCACATTCTATGGTGACAAGAGAAAGGCATTTGTCGACGGCATACTTTCGCTTCCGATAGTTTTGCCACCGACAGTTGCGGGTTTTATTCTCCTGATTATTTTCAGCAAGAGAAGACCGCTCGGCTCATTTCTCTTTGAAAAATTCGATATTTCGGTAGTGCAGACATGGCTAGGATGTATACTTGCTGCAACAATAATCAGCCTTCCTCTCATGTATCAGAATGCGAGAGCCGCATTTGAGCAGGTGGATAAAAATATAATCTATTCTGCAAGGACGCTAGGAATGAGCGAAAGAAAAATTTTCTATAGGGTCTTAGTCCCAGCAGCAAGACCGGGACTTGTAGCCGGAATAATTCTTTGCTTTGCAAGAGCCATGGGCGAGTATGGTGCGACATCAATGGTCGCAGGAAATATCCCAGGCAGGACAGGAACTATTTCACAGACCATAGGAATGGTAATAAGCGACGGAAATTATTTAAAGGCAGGAATATGGGTGGTAATTGTGCTTCTCATCTCGTTCGTAATAATTTTCGGAGTAAATATTTTTTCAAATAAGGCCAAATAAAAATAAAAAAGGCTAAATAATAATGCTAAATAAATAGGAATAAATAATAAGATTAAATAAAATGACAATAAAAGTTTCATTGAAATCAAAGCTGGATAATTTTTCGCTTAATATTAACTTTGAAGGAAATTCAAAAAGGATAGGTATTCTTGGAGAATCTGGAGCTGGAAAAAGCATGCTCCTTAAATATCTTGCTGGAATATATAAACCTGATAGCGGAACGATTTATTTAGATGATGACTGCCTGCTCGACACAGATAAAAAGATAAATGTAAGACCGCAGGAGAGGAATATTGCTTATATGTTCCAAAATTACGCACTTTTTCCAACTATGACGGTTAGAAATAATATCGAAATCATTGTTAAAGGCAGTAAGCAGGAGAAAAAAGAAAAGGCAGATTACCTGCTAAAAAAATTCCACATTGAAGAAATTGCGGATAAAAAACCACCTGAGCTATCAGGAGGACAGCAACAGAGGGTAGCACTTGCAAGAGTGCTCGCATACGAACCCAAGCTGATTTTGCTGGATGAACCTTTTTCTGCAATTGACCAGCTTTTAAAAGAGAGACTTCAGATTGAGCTTGAAGCTATGATTTCAGACTACGACGGAACCGTAATAATGGTATCCCACAGCAGGGAAGAATTATACAAATTCAGCGAAGAGCTAATAGTAATAAGCAAGGGCGAGGTAATAGATTCCGGAAAAACAAAGGAAGTGTTTAAGATACCCGGAGTTTCAAGAAGTGCAAGGTTAATTGGTATTAACAACATCATGCCCGTTAATATAGAAGAAGATGGGAAGATTTCGATACCTGAATGGGGTATTAAGCTTGACTGCGAGAAATTGCTTCCTAAAGATAGATTAAAGAAGATAAAATATATTGGAATAAGAGATGAGGACCTAGTTCCAGTTTATGGTGAAATAGACAGTGATGAACATTGCATTGAAATTTCCAATGTGAACATTTATGAGTCGATTCGTGATAGAAAAGTATTTTTTTCAATAAAAAATAAAAAAAAGAAAAGCTCTGATTTTGGGAATTATTCATTTATAATGAAAAATAAAATTGATGGGGACTCTATATATGGGGCTGTTCCTAAGAAGTTAAAAATAGATATAGATAAACTTATCTTTTTTGATAAATAAAAACCAAATAATTTATATGATAAACTAAAGCGAAACGATAGTGAGATAGATATTTTGTCTAGTCATATTTGTTTGCTTTTTTTGTTTTTGTATTGTAGAATTATAACCACTAGGAAAAAAATTAAATTAAGGATAAATGTTTAAAGGAGGAGTTATCTATGAACATTTTGTGCAATTACGAATATCATGCACCTAAAACTAAGGCTGAAGTCTTGGATTTACTTGCTGATATTGGAGACAAGGCTAAAATCCTTGCTGGAGGAACAGACCTTGTTATCATGCTTAAAGAGAAGATGATAGCACCAGAGCATGTTATCAATGTCGCTGAAATCGAAGAACTCGCAGGAATTAATTTCACTGCAGATGGAGTTGAAATCGGTGCAGGCACAAAGATTTCTGATATTGGAGCATCAAAAGAGCTTGATAAGGAATATCATGCACTATGCTACGCAGCAGATCAGCTCGGTTCATATCAGGTAAGAACAATGGCTACAATAGGTGGTAACATTGCACACTCACTTCCTGCTGGTGAAACACATACACCACTTGCAGCACTTCATGCTGAGGTAGTAATCGAGAGCAAGAAAGGTGAGAGAAGAGTTAAGCTTGAGGACTTTATTCTAGGTAACCGTAAGAATGTTATGGAGTCTGATGAAATGATTACAAAGGTATTCATTCCTAAGCCTGCTCCACATTCAAGATCAGAATATGGTCACATCGGTCTTAGAAGAGCTATGGAAATCGACTGTGCTAACATGACTGTTAATATCACACTTGAGGACGACAAAAAGACAATCAAGGATGTTAAGATGGTTATGGGTTCAGTAGCACCAAAGCCACTTGTATCTGAGAAAGCACCACAAATTCTCATTGGCAAGGCATTAGACGAAGAGTTAATTCAGAAAGTTGGCGAGGCAGCACAGAGTGAGGCAAAGCCTATTTCAGACATCAGAGCATCAGCTGAATACAGAAGAGATGTTATAGGTGCTTTAGCAAGAAGATTAACTAAAGAAGCATATGATTTGGCAATGGAGGCATAAAATGAAACAGGTAATTACTTTAAATATTAATAACCAGGATTATGAAGTGCTGGTTACACCTATGGATCTTCTGGTTGATGTTATCAGAAAGACTGTAGGTCTTACAGGAACAAAGAAAGGTTGCGGACAGGGAGACTGCGGTGCTTGTACAGTTCTTATTGATGGACATCCAGAGCTATCATGTATCAAGCTTGCTGTTTCAGCTGTAGGCAAGAAGATTACAACAATTGAAGGTATTGCTAATGAAGATGGATCACTTCATCCACTTCAGGAAGCTTTCTTGGACGAAGGTGCAGTACAGTGCGGATTCTGTACACCGGGAATGATTCTTTCATCTAAGGCTTTAATCGATAGAAATCCTAATCCAACAAGACATGAGATTAAGACAGCTATCTCAGGTAACACTTGCAGATGCACAGGATATATCAACATCATAGCCGCTGTAGAATCATATGCAAAAGCAGTTGCAGAAAAGGAGGCTAAGTAAAATGGGAAAAATGTATGAAGTATCAAATAGATACAATAACTATAAAGACTACACCAAGGAATTTACCGAAGTAGGTCGTAGCATTCGTAGAATTGACGGACCTGATAAGGTAAAGGGTAAGGTTCAGTATACAGACGACCTAACTCTTCCAAGAATGGTATATGGTAAGCTTTTAAGAAGTAAGCACGCGCACGCAAAGATTATCAATATAGACTATAGCAAGGCTCTTGAGCTTGACGGAGTTCTTGGAGTTATAACAGGTGAGGATTGCCCTATCCCATACGGAATTGTACCTCACAATGCTAATGAGCACGCTCTTGCAGTTGATAAGGTAAGAAACTGGGGAGAGCCAGTAGCAGCAGTAGCAGCTCTAACAGAGGAAATTGCAGAGAAGGCTCTTGAACTTATCGAAGTAGAATATGAAGTTCTTGAAGCAATCGTAGACCCTAGAGAAGCTGTAAAGAGAGATGATGTAAGAATTCATGAGGACTGCCCTAACAATATTTGTTACGAGGGTGTTCAGGTATATGGAGATCCAGACAAGGCTCTTGCTGAATCAGATTTCGTACTTGAGCAGGATTACTACTCATCATATGTAAACCATGGATTTATTGAGCCACAGTCAGCACTTGCAGACTTTGACTCAGCAACAGGCAAGCTGCATCTATATGCAACTTGTCAGGTACCTCACTATACACACCAGCAGTTAGCTAAGGTAATGGAAATGCCACTAAGCAAGGTTAGAATTACAGTTCCTCTCATCGGAGGAGGATTCGGTGGTAAGGGTGTTGCTTCACAGGCTGACTTCTGTGCTTCACTTCTATCAAGAAAAGTTGGTAGACCAGTTAAGATTACATACGAAAGAAGTGATGTATTCGCAACAAACAATGGTAGACACCCATGCTACATGAAGATGAAGCTTGGATTTGACAAGAATGGTAAGATTACAGCTTGTGATTTCACTAACCTAATGGACGGTGGTGCATATGCAGGTTGGGGTATCGTAGTACTATTCTATACAGCATCAATGGTACATATTCCATACAAGGTACCTAATGTAAGATTTGATGGTAAGAGAATTTATACTAACAAGCCTACTTGCGGAGCTTTCAGAGGACTTGGAGGCGTACAGCCTAGATTCGCTATGGAGCAGATGCTAGACCAGGCAGCAGCACATTTCGGTATGGACCCATACGAAATCAGAATGCTTAATGCAGTTGAGTCAGGATATACAGCTATGAGTAAGATGTATGTTCCTCATACTGAGTACAAGAAGTGCCTGACTGAGTGTGTTGAGAAATCAGGATACCAGGAGAAACATGGTAAGCTACCTTTCGGTAAGGGTATTGGTCTATCAGGTGGTTACTATATTTCAGGTACATCATATACACTATATCTATCATATAAGCCACACACAGTAGCAACAATCAAGGTAGATGAAGAAAATGATGTAACAGTATACTGCGGAGCTACAGATATTGGACAGGGTGTAGATATGGTTATGGCTCAGATGGCAGCTGAAACACTTGGTGTACACACTGAAGATGTTACAGTTATACCTAGAGACACAAAAGTATCAACATTCGACCTCGGTACATTTGCAAGCCGTCTAACATTTGCTACAGGATGGGCTATCAGACAGGCTGCAGAAAAGATTAATGCAGAGTTAAAACCTGTTGCAGCTGGAAAGCTCAATATCAGAGGTGATGAAGTTGAAGTTCAGGGTGGAGAGTTCTACAACATCTATAAGCCATGGCAGAGAGTTCCTTGGAGAGAAGTTGTATCAGCTTATATCCAGACTAATGGACCTCTTTCAAAATCAGGTCAGTTCACACCACCTAGAAGAAAGGGTATCCAGCAGGGTGGTAATATCGGACACTCACCTACATTCGGATTCAGCGCACAGATTGCTGAAGTTGACATTGACCTAGAGACAGGTAAGGTAAATGTAGTTAATATTACAGAAGCAGGTGACTGCGGAGTAGCTATTAACCCTCAGAGCGTAGAAGGACAGGTACACGGTTCTATCGGAATGGGAATGGGACAGGCTCTATATGAAGAGATGAAGATTGCTCCAGACGGCAGATTCATGAACCCATCACTTCACGATTACAAGCTACCTACAGCGCTAGATATGCCTGAAATCGATGCTAACATCGTTGAAGCTTATGACCCATCAGCACCATACGGAGCTAAGGAGTCAGGAGAGGGTCCAATTCAGCCTACAATTCCTGCTATCTTCAATGCTGTATATGATGCAATCGGCGTAAGATTTACAGAAATGCCACTCACACCTGAGAAGGTGCTAAATGCTATAAAAGAGCAGAAGGCAAAGGGCGTATTCTAAAAAACCATAAAGGTTAATTATTAGATATTGCAAAAATTGTTATAGGTGCTGTCACTAAAGATAGCACCTATAACACTGTAAGATTGTAAGATATTGTAAGGAATATAAAAACCTATAAAATATTGCAAAGAATGTTAAGGCAATATATTGTTGCGAAGAATGTAAAGACCATAAAATATTAAAAATAAAAAGACCGCATAATAAAGACCGTATAATATCGAAAAGTATTAAAACTAAAAAACGAAAACACCTAAAGATATAGCGATAATAGCGATATTTATAGATAATATATAAAATTAAAAATTATAAACAAATAGGCACTGTACAGGGTAAAAGCAGGAGGAGAATTAATGCGAGATTTAAGATTTAGAGCTTGGGACGAAGGAAATAATAAAATGTATTCACCTGAGGAGCTTGAACAGGAAAATGCAAGTGATGTTGAAAAAACCATTTATGGCTATCTTTCTTTTGGAAGTCTTATGATTTTCGATTTTAAAAATCCCGAAGAGCCTGCAGAACTTTTTCCATTGCAGAGCACAGGCTGGTATGATAACGAGCAAAAAGAAATTTTCGAGGGAGACATTGTCGAAAGTGACACTGGATTATATCAGATTATGTGGAGTGAAGAGATTGCCGGATTTATTCTTTTAGGAAATGACGGTTCAATGGCGATGGGCGGACCTTATATGTCTGATGTGTTCAAGCTAAAGGGAAATATTTATCAAAATCCTGAATTGCTTAAGTTTGACATGAACAACATGGAAAACATGGGAAAAGCAGATAATATGAATAAATAATAAAAATAAAAATAATATAGAAAAAGGATAATCAAAACAAAGAGAATTAAAATGCTAGATATTAAAGAAAAAGATTTTTTTGAAAAAGCTGATGGCAAATCTGTAGATTTTTATATAGAAGACGATATGTTTGAACTTGAGGGCAGATTTGATATAAGAGATGGCGAAGTATATATATGCGTAGTAGATGCGGTTGAACATATGCTTAAGATTTCGGGAAATGAGCTTATTGTAAAGCCTAATTATGACAGATTTACTGCGACAAGACCGGATACCGGTAAGACATTTGACCTTGAAATAAATAGAGTGTTTATCCCGCTCATAGATCCATCTGCCTCTGATTTTAAAGAGGAATTTAACAAGGGGATCACTCAATTTTTTAATAAACCGGATGATACTCTTGTTTGGTATGATGAAGATAAGAAGAAATGGTTTATGGAGGTAAACAAAATCAATATGTACTCGACAGGAGATGTGCATGAATTTGATACCTTGGATGAATTATTTGAAAAATCACAGCAATATACAAAGGGAAAATGGCAATGTATCTATTTCTCTGCAGAGGTTGAAGAAGAAGGAGGTTATTTTTATGGGTAAGCACATAATAGAAAAAAACTATCATCGACTTGATCCTGTGGGGCAAGATGAACAGTGTAAAAATTGTCAGACGACTTGCAAGACCAGTTGTAGCAGGCATCCGGCACATAATATGGGATATGAAGTTCCATATTTCATAGATGAAAAAGAAGAAGTCGTTGTAAAGAGGTTCTACGATGTAACGATAAAGAGTGTAGACGGAATCCCATGTGATCTAAAAGAGCAGAAGCTTAAATATAATGTAGCAGGCAATAGGATTGAGGGAGAACTTGAGGTGCCTTGGAATATGGACTGGATATACAGGGTGATTGAAGACTATTTGGAAAATGATTCACATATTTCAGGAACAAAGGTTAAAGAGTTCTGCAATCCTGAAGAAGAAGACCAAATCATAGTGTGCGAGATTGAAAGCTACATAGAAAGACAATAAAAGAGATATTTTAGACCTTGAAATCACTTTTAATCAAGGTCTATTTTATATTTTAAATAAACTCAAAATTAATTTGGATTAAATGTAATTAATACGCTACAAAACCCAAATATCACAAATAGAAAAAGTTCAGATGAAAGAAATAGAGAAAATAGCACAAATGGGAGAAATAAAAACAAAATATCCTAATAGAGAAGAATGTAAAAAAATAATGGAAGATTATGGAACTCCAGAGCGAGTGATAAAGCACACTGAGACGGTAGCATTAATCGCTCAAAAGATTGCAGAAAGATTGAAAGATAAGGGAATAAAACTTAATATCCCGCTTATAGTATCATCTGCTTATCTTCATGACATTGCAAGAAGTGAAAGCAAGCATGATATAAAGGGAGCAGAGTATTTAAAAAAAATTGGTCTTTATGAAGTCGCTGAGGTAATAAGGGATCACACATTTCATAAGATTACTGATAATATAAGCGAGATTGATGAAATAGATGTTCTCTGCCTTGCAGACCGAATGACGATCGAAGATAGGTTCGTAGGACCCGAGAGGAGAATGGAATATATAATTAACAAGGCGATTCTTAAATTTGGTGAAGATAAAAGAGATGAATTAGAAGAAAAGGCTAAGTCATTCGTTAGATATGTACATGAACTTGAGATTTTTATGGGGAAAAAGATTGAAGATTTGATCCCAAATAATATTAAATAGAATCATTAAAATATATCGCATTTACTAACAAAACATACATGAAATATGCTACTTGGAAGCAAGTTCATGCTTTGCCTAGCATGGCTTACAACAATCATAATTAAGAAAAAGAAAGAGAATAACTAATCTTTCAACTAAAAGCATAAGGAGATAACTCCTCATGCTTTTTTAATAATAAAAAATAGGATTTGACATTTTTTGCATAATGAGTATACTTTATTTACTAAGTAATAATACTTAGTAAGCTCAGTAAATAAAGGAGGGAAATTATGAGTAATAAGACAGTAACCTGTTCCTTTTCAATGGATAGAGATACATATAATGCGTATAAAAGCATTATTTCTGGTTATGGCGAAAATGTAAAAGGGAATCTTGTCAGATACATGAAGTCTGTCATTGAGTATGAAACCCCTAATGCAGAAACAATACAGGCGATTAAGGAAGTAGCCAGAATGAAAGAAAATCCTAGTATAGGCAAAGAATACAATAATGCTGATGATATGATGAAGGAGCTACTTGATGTATAAAATAAAGCCAACATCAAAATTTCAAAAGGATTTAAAGAAAATAAGGAAAAGAGGATATGATTTATCTTTATTAAAGGAAGCGATTATTATTTTGGCAAAAGGAGAAGAATTGCCAGAAAAATACAAAGATCATCCACTAAAGGGGAATTTTGTAAATTGCAGAGAATGTCATATAACTCCTGATTGGCTATTAATTTATGAAAAAACAGAAGATGAATTATATTTATATCTAACAAGGACAGGAACACATAGTGATTTGTATTAAGCTTTTATAAATGCGATTTATAAGTGGATTAGAAATAGGAATACTCTTGAATTTACAGATTTATGGGAGATTAATATATTGCAACAAATGAAAGATTGTTTGACAGGTCGTAAGCCTTGATATTTAATATTTATCATGGTAAAATATTCCGATATGTTTACAGATATAGAGTTCATGCGTGAGGCGATTAAAGAAGCTCAAATTGCAGGCGAAAAAGGCGAAGTCCCTGTTGGGGCGGTCATTGTTAAAGATGGCATGATTATTGCAAGAGCACATAATATGGTTGAAGAGTTAGCGGATTCCTCAGCTCATGCAGAAATGCTTGCGATAAGAGAAGCGGAGAAAAAATTAGGAAAGTGGCTCTTTGATTGCTCTATCTATGTCACGCTAGAACCATGCTCTATGTGTGCTGGAGCCCTAGTCCTATCTCGTATTGACAAACTCTATATCGGAGCTGATGATCCAAAGACAGGTGCCTGCGGTTCACTATTAAATATTGTTAAAGATGAGAGGCTTAATCATAGGATTGAAGTTATAAGAGGCATCGAGTCCGAGCTTTGCTCAAGGATATTAAAAGATTTTTTCAGAAAACGGAGGATTGGTTAATGAAGAAAAGAGCGTGCATTGCTTTTCTGACAATGGTTATAATGATTTTAAGTGCTATCTTTGTATCGGCGGACGAGGGTTCGCTGAAATTGCTTAGCACCTACCCTAAAAATGGACAGAAGAATACATCTGTTGAGAATGTCGGCGTAAAATTGAAATTTAATAACTCTGTATCCAGTGATTCAGTTAGGGACAATAATATAAAGGCACTGAAGATTGTAAATAAAGAAACGGGAGAAAAATTACCAGTAAAAATTATTTTCAGTAAGAATAAGAAGGGCTTGGTTCTGGTATTAGGTGATAATTCAGATGGAAAGCTAAAAGTTTCTAATAATTCAGAGTATAAACTAATAATTGACGAGAGTTTTTCTGACGACGATGGAAATATACTCGGAGAAAAGAAAGAACTGAATTTTACGACTTTTAACCAAAAGCTTAACAACACAATCAACATGGCAATGATGTTTGTTATGTTTGGAGGAATTGCATTCTTTACAATCCGTCAGCAAAAAAAGGCAGGGGCTGAGGATAAAGAAGAAGAAAAGACAAAGAAAGAATCTATCAATCCATATAAAGAAGCTAAGCGTACAGGCAAGACCGTTGAAGAAATAGTCGCTAACGAAAAGAAAAAAGAGAAAAAGAAAGAAAAAAAGAAAAAGAAAGGCAAACCGGAAGAAATTCATAATAAGAAAGAAATAAATCTGTCTGAAATTCTTCCATATGTACATCATGTAAAAGAGCCTAGACCAATTTCGGCTGCAGGCGGGAAATACAAAAGGGCAGAGATTAAATCAGGTAAATAATTGACAGAGGGGATATTAAGTCCCCTCTTTATATATGTGTAGAATATATGTGAAGAAAAATATTATATTTTGTAAATTTAGATGTGGCATAATAAATTAAACATAATATAAGAAAATAAAAATAGACGGAGACATATAAATCCATGAAAAGTAAAAGCTTAGAAATACTGGAATTAAAGGCATATGGAAAGATTAATTTATTTTTAGATGTAGTGGGAAGAAGGGTTGATGGCTATCATTTTATTCGCTCAAAAATGCAAGATATTGAGATATATGATGAGATAATTTTTAAAAGAGGGATCAAATCATCAAATAACCATTGCAATTTTTTTGATATTGAGTTAGAATTTTGTATGAAAAATAGTACAATCCCATGTGACGATGACAATCTTGCGATTAAGGGAGCAAAAAAGGTACTGGAAAAAATTAGCTTAAAGGGTGTTGAATTACCAAAAGATGTTTTAGGCAGTGCTATAAATATTGAGATTAATAAAAAAATTCCAATTTCTGCAGGGCTTGCTGGTGGGAGTGCAGATGCCGGAGTATGTATGCTTGGAATTAATGAGCTTTTAGGCAATCCTTTAAGCCTTGAAGAACTTATGAGTGCAGGCATTGAAGTTGGTTCAGATGTCCCATTCTCTATAATGATGAATTTTGAAGCGAATAAGGACAGATTGACGATGACAGGGGAGGCGAGCAAGGCTGGAATCATATCCGGAGTAGGAGAAATAGTAAGCCCCATAAATACAGAAAAATACGAACTAATCCTTATAAATCCAGGGATTTCGGTATCTACAAGAAGAATATATGATGAGGTTGATAAACGCTTTTCATTTAAAAAAGAAGATTACGATTCAGAAAAAACAAGTGCAGATATTTTTTTAGCCCAAAAGAATAATAAATACAATATTATGCAGGCTCTAACCCTAGATTTGTATGACGAAGCGAAAGAGATATATGATTATATGAAGCGGAATTTAAATGCGGACATGGTCATGATGAGTGGCAGCGGTCCAACCATGGTTGCCTATTATTCGGACAAAGAAATCGCTGATAAAGATTTTATAAAGGCAAAAATAGAAGCATCTGGGCACGAGGGCTGGAAAGTTTTTAGAACCGTAAGCGGGAGATAATGATGTCATTAGATTTACAAATTCAAAAACCTCTAAGAGAGCTGGTTTATCTGGAATTAAAAAGAAAAATTTTGACAGGTGAAATTACAGCAGATACGAGGCTGATGGAGATAAATCTGTCAGAGAGGATGAATGTTAGCAGAACTCCAATAAGAGATGCAATAAGACAGCTTGCTAAGGACGGGCTTGTTACAATCGAGCCGAGGAGAGGTGCATATGTATCGAAAATTTCTATCAAAGACATGGTAGATGTTTTTGAAGTGAGAGAGGATCTCGAGGGACTTGCAGCCTACCTCGCCGCTCAGAGAATTACAGAAGAGGGGAAAATTGAATTAAGAGAGCTTACCAAGCAATATGAGCGTGCAGTTTTGAATGAGGATAAAGAGGCACTTGTACATTATGATGAAAAATTCCACAGCTCTATAGTGGGCTCTTGCGACAATGAAGTTCTAAAGGAAATGCTTGAGCACATAAGAGAGCTTTCGATGAGATTTAGATATATATATTATGGAGATTTTTCTCACTATGAAAAAATGCCGGCTGAGCATACGAGGATAATGAATGCAATTTGCTCGGGAGATGCAAAAAAAGCTCGAGAAGAAGCAGATTCTCATGTAAAAGCTCTTAAAGAATTCGTAATGGAAATCGAGCAAAGGCAAAAAGCTAAAAATAGCTCGCTTGATACTATGCAAAATGCGTTATAAAAATCCCGCTAACATTATCAAAAAATACAATAAAAAACACTGCAACCGTTGAAACTGCAGTGTTTTTAAGTGGTGCGCCATCAGGGGTTCGAACCCTGGACACCCTGATTAAGAGTCAGGTGCTCTGCCAGCTGAGCTAATGGCACAAAATTCTGGCGACATAACATCGCCCAGTTATATTAACACTACAAGCATTTTAAGTCAAGAATTATTTTCAGCTCTTTAATGCAAGTTAAAAAACAAATAATATTTAAACTTATTTATATGATTGAATAAGTAAAACAAAATTATCAACTGAAAAATGCAAATGTATAAATATTTTAAGCACAACAAAGGAGGATAATAGATTTGTAAAAACATGGGCAAAATATTCTTTACTCAATGATTTGTTGACAAAATATTGGCAAGACTTATAATTAAATTAAATTAACAATTTATTTATTTAATATTATAATCATGCTAGTGACTCGAGCCGCTATAATTTCATTTTGAATGACACTAAGATGGCAAGTTATTGTATTAGTTGTTGAGGCTCTAAAAAGCACAAATAAAAAAGACAAAGATAGCAGTAATAGGAATAGTAAAATTATTAGGAGGCTAATGAAATGGGTGAACAATTGCAGACTTTTTTCAGCTCTACAGCAGGAAAAGTTTTAGTTATAGCTGTTATTATCGTGGTTTTAGCATTTATACTAAAAGGAAATAAAAAAGAGGAAAAACCGGTTGATGTAAAGGCACTGACAATATCTTCACTGCTAATAGCTCTATCGGTAATCTTAGGAAATATCAAAATCTTTGAGATGCCTCAGGGTGGCTCAATAACATTGATGAGCATTTTGCCAATAGTATTATGCGGATATTTGCTTGGAACAAAGAGAGGTGTGCTTGCAGGAATTTGCGTTGGCTTGCTCAATCTCATATTTGGGCCATACATAATTCATCCGGTTCAGCTCTTTCTAGATTATCCAATCGCTTATGGAGCACTTGGGTTGTCAGGGCTTGTATCAAATAGCAAAAATGGTCTTACAAAGGGTTATTTAATTGGACTTGCTGGAAGATACATATGTGCATTTTTGTCCGGTTGGATATTCTTCGGGGCATATGCACCTGAATCATTCAACGCTGTGACTTGGTCGCTATGGTATAATTTCACATATCTTGCTGCAGAGGGAATATTGACAATTATAATAATAAATATTCCGTCAGTGAAAAAAGCTTTTCAATCTCTAAAGACTCAGATATAGATGCAGCTATAGAAAAGGTAGATAATTTAGCAAATTGAATAGGCTTAAGCAAGTCTAAATTAGCTATATATTTTAGGAAATATAATTAAAAAATATAAACCATCATTTTAAAATATGGGCTGTAAAATTGCATATGAATCAAAAAATAAGCCCTAAGCATTGAAATGGCAAGATTCATCATGTATAATTTATGATGTATATTAGTAAAAATATTTTGAAGTAAAGCAATTAACTAGGAGGTAGCATAGTGTTCTGTAGTAATTGTGGCAAGGAATTGTCCGAGAAAGATAAGTTCTGCGCCGAATGTGGGACTCCTGTAGCACCTATTAAAAAGGAAGCTAATGAGGAAGTAGCACAGAAACATAATACCGGTGATATTGCAAGTGATTATAAAGTGAATGATTTTCCTGAACAAAAAGTTCAAGAGAAGGAACAAAAAGAGGATTTTCATAGTGTTTGGGACGAAGAAGATTCGTTCAAGCAAGAAGATAAGCCAAAATCACTTTCTTTTGACTGGAGTTCTGTAATCGATGAACCTCGCAAGAAGAAAGCTCCTGAGATTAAATCTCCTTGGAATGAGCCTTTGGAGGATGAATATGCTCCACCTGAAGCACCAAAGATACCGGAGCTCAATGTTGACTTTGGAGATCCATCGAATGACCGTGGAAGAACGCTCACATTTATTGACATTTTGAAACAAGAGAAAGAAGAACGCAAGAGGAATGAAGATGCAAAGACTTTCTCTGATTTGATTGCCATGGAAAAAGAAAATGCAATGGCAGAGGGTATGTCAAGAGAAGAAACAGAAGATGTTTTACCTTCTAATGAGCTTGAAAAAACTCAAGGGTATACAGATCTCAAGCAGGATATAATAGCTGAATTATCTAAAGAAGAAGATAAGGAAAAAGAAACTCCTGATTTTGAAAGCCAATTTGACTATATAAAGAAAGAAAGTGCATTTACAGACATAGACAATACAGATACAGATAATGAAGACAATGATTTGGCTAAAGACATTGATTTGTTTGATGATTTTGCCGACTTTGATGAATTTGATAATATTGAATTAAACGATGCATCAGATGACAGCACTTTAGATGAAACACCTGAAGAGTCGTATAGCAAGTATGAAGATTCTTATGCTCCAAAGAGAAGGGGCAGAACATCAAGACTTCAGGATTTCAATGAAGCGGAAGAAATAGAAGAATCTGCAGAAACTGATGCAGCAGACGACTCCGATGTTGTTGAAAGCTCATCTGATATTGATGTGCAGGATGAAATATTTGAATCAGATGACGAGCTAAAGGTTGAACAATTTGAATTAGATGAGCCTGCAGAGGCTGAGCCAAGTCTAGATGATGAAATTGCAGAACTTGAAAGACAGCTTGCGATTTTGACTGGAATGAAAAATCAGGCTGAAACGCAGGATAGCGAAAAATCAGAAGAAAAGCTAATCGAAGAAAATGAGGAGTTAGGCTTAGAGGGTGCTGATTTAGATGACGAAGCATATGAATCCTTAGAATATGAAGAATCAGGAGAGTCTAAGGAGTTTGAAGGAATCGATGAAGCCGAGGGAGCTAAAGCCGAAGAAGCCGAAGAATCTCAAGAAGCACAAGGAGTTGAAGAAGCTCAAGAAATTGCAGATTTAAAAGAGCCTGCATATGAGCAGGAAGATAAGATTGAATCATTATTTAGCTCACTTGATGACTTTGATTTAGAAAATATTGAAGATTTAAGCAATTTTGAAAATGTCGAACAAGATGATTATGATATAGATCAGGTCATTGAGGAACTGGGCGGTCTTGAAATGGACGAGCAGGAAACATATGGTGAATCTTCATATGGACCTAGCGAAAAATCAGAAGAAGAGCTAATCGAAGAAAGCGAAGCTAAGGTCGAGGAATTTGACGAGTTATTGAAAGAAAATCCTAAGGCGGATATTTCACAGCTTGTCGCTCCCCCTAAGGAAAAAGAAACAGAAACAGAAGCATATGAACAAGTTCCAATTGAGGAAGATAAGACAGAGTCTGATAAAGAAATTGAAGAATATGTATTCGGTGAAGATAGCTTGCTAGATGAGAGCTCTGACACACTTGAAGATGATTTGCTTGCAGACGGACTATTTGCTGATGAAGAAGAAGCTGAAGCTACTAAGAAAATAGAGAAATTCTACACCTTATATAGAAAGAATGAAGAATTTCAAAAACTTCTTGATGAAGAATATAGAAAGCTTCAAGGCGGATTAGCACAGGAAGAACTAGATGAGCTCGCAGACACAGATGACAGATTTGATGTATATGCAGACACTTCTTCTGTAGCTGCTTTAGAAACTGAAACTCATAAAAATTCAGCAGATAAAACTCCTGCTCTTAATAAAGAAGATGAAAAAGCTTATGCAAAAGAGCCTGAAATTTCAAAAGAAGATATAAAGGTTGATAAAAAGGAAGAAAAAAAGACAAAAGAAGATAAATCACCTAAGGTTGCTGAAGCTGAAGAAGAACAGGAACAAGGGAGCAACGCTCTTACAGTAATAGCAATCGTCATAGCGGTACTGCTTGTTCTTTTGCTGGTCATGATTTTGATAATGAATTTCGCTCCTAATAGTGGAATTGGTAAGGGATTAAGCAATATGCTCGGTAATTTTACAAATTTATTCGGTGATGCAAATAGCACCAATGGTAGATTGCTATAAGGAGATACTTAGATTTAATGATGCGGCAGCTTCACTCGTGATGCTGCCGCATTCTGCATATAATCATGAACTTTTAATGTGCCAGAGCAGAGGTATATTCAAGCAGATAATATCACAAGTGAGATAACAAAATATAACGGAGGAGGCAATATTGAAGCCGATAAATTTCAAACTAAAGAGAAAAGAAAAGGAATCAAATAATGATTCAAATGATAATTCAAATTATGATAAGAAGAAAAAGCTGAAAAAGCTTATAAAGTTTTTAATAATATTTAGTATTCTTGGAATAATATTAAGCCTTGTAGGATTTATTACTAATTGCCTGTGGTTTAACGACCTAGGTTATTCTTCGGTATTTTGGAAAAAAATAATTACAGAGCTTGAGATAGGCTCGCTGATTTTTATAGTGACAGCACTTCTTACCCGCCTCTATCTAAAAAGCTTGAAAAAGGGTTATTTCAATCAAATAGAATCAAATGAAATACCTAATTTAAGAAAGCTTAATATTATATCTTGGATTCTCGCTTCTGTATTTGGACTTTTCGTATCAAGACCAATGGCTAAGTCAATATGGTTTGAATGGCTTAAATTCTCAAAAGCTGAATCATTTGGACTAAATGACCCAATATTTAAGCTTGATATTGGATTTTACATATTTAAACTCGACTTTCTTGAGGCTCTAAATTCAATAGTTATAGGTATAATTTTTGGGCTAGTAATTGTTACACTTATCTATTATGCAATACTTTTGACGGTCAGGACACCCGAGTTTATTGAGAATGTAGAGCCGGATTTTGATGAGGGACAAAATTACACAGCAGATGAGGTAAATAAAGCATCAGATGTAATCAGAAAGTTTATTAATAAGGATAGAAGAAATAGCAAGCGTTTAAATAAAGAAAATATCAGGCATCTTTTCGACATAGCGTCATTTAAAATCACCATTTTGGGAGTGCTTGCGTACCTCATGCTTGCGGTGCATTTTATCCTTGAACAATTCAATCTCTTGCACGCACATACGGGCACAGTTTATGGGGCAGGATTTACAGATGTAAACATCACACTTAATATTTATAGAGCTATTATTGTACTTTCCATAGCAGGAATCATAACCTTTGTTATTCACATGAGAAAAAAAGAGTATAAGAAGCTCATGAAGATGCCCGCAATAATAATGGGAATTTTGGCAATAGGAACTTTCGTTCAGATGGGAGTTCAGTCGTTAATAGTTAGTCCTGACGAAATAAATAAAGAGAGCAAATATTTAGAAAATAATATAGAATTTACAGGTCACGCATATGGCATTGATTCGATTGATGTAAAACCATTTAAGGCAGAAAGCGAACTTGACGCTGAGGCTATCAGAAATAACACTCCTACGATTGGTAATATCAGAATAAATGACTATGAACCGGTAAAAGACTTTTACAATCAGACACAGAGCATAAGGCAGTATTACGATTTCAATGATGTAGATATAGATAGATATACGATAAATGGTGCTTTGACACAGACTTTCCTCGCAGCCAGAGAAATTAACGAGGAAAAAATTAGCGATACATGGATTAATAAACATCTAAAATATACGCATGGATATGGGCTTACGCTGTCACAGGTTGATGCGGTAACGGCTAGTGGACAGCCCGATGTTTTGGTGAAAAATATACCGTCTAAATCATCTGTTAAGGAGATAGATATTAAGAGACCGGAAATATACTTCGGAGAAAGTACGAACAATTATATTGTGGTAAATACTGATGAGCAGGAATTTGACTATCCTGACGGAAATGAGAATAAGTATACAAAGTACGAAGCAAAATCCGGAATAAAGATGAATATTATAAATAGGATACTTTTCTCAATAAGGGAACGCAGTCCGCAGTTACTCGTATCATCAAATGTAAATTCTGATTCAAGAATTATTATAAATAGAAATGTTGAGAAACGGGTCAAGCAAATAATGCCATATTTAAAATATGAAAAAGACCCATACATGGTTACCGTTGATGGGAAGCTATACTGGATTATTGATGCCTATACTACAAGCTCGAATTACCCATATTCTGAGCCATATTCAGGGGATATTAATACGGCAAATTACATAAGAAATTCTATAAAGGTCGTAATTGATGCGTACACGGGAGAGCTAACATATTATGTCGTCGATGATAATGATCCTATTGCAAGGACCTATCAAAGAATTTATCCTAAACTATTTAAAAATATGTCGAAGATGCCGGAAAGCCTAAAGTCGCATCTAAGATACCCTAATTCGCTTTTTGAAATTCAGGCGAGCGTTTATACCAAATATCACATGAAAGAGCCTAAGGTTTTCTATCAAAAAGAGGACCTTTGGGATATTTCCAACCAGATTTATGGCACAAGCGAGAAAAAAATGGAGCCTAGCTATTACATATTCCGCCTGCCTGGAGAGGAGGAAGCTGAATTTATAAATATGGTCCCATTTACGCCTAAGTCAAAACAAAATATGACCGCGATAATGATGGCGAGGAATGATGGTAAAAACTATGGACAACTCGTTGTATACAAATTGCCTAAGAATAAGACGGTATATGGACCTATGCAGATAGAGGCTCAAATTGACCAGAACACTGAGATTTCTAAGGAGTTTTCGCTATGGAACTCATCGGGTTCAAAATATAGAAGGGGGGATATTTTCGTAATTCCAATCGATGAGTCCCTGCTCTATGTCGAACCTGTCTACCTAGAGGCTTCAAATCAGGCAATACCTGAGGTAAAGAGGGTCATAGTTGCATATGAAGATAGAATTGCATATCAGCCGACATTAGCTGGAGCACTAGAGGAATTGTTTGGAGAGGGTGCAAGCAAAGGAGCGTCCGGCTCTGATAATGGCTCGTCAAAAAATGATGGCGATGCTTTGGGGAAAACTTCTCTAAAGGATCTTGCGAAGAAGGCAGGACAGGCGTATGAAAAGGCGATAAATGCTCAGAAGCAGGGTGACTGGAAATCCTACGGAGAATATTTGAAAGAAGTTCAAAAATATTTAAACCTATTGACCAATGCCTCTGAATAATTTTAGGGCTTAAATATTTTAAAAATCAATAATAAATGGAGACAATCGATGATAGATTTTGATTTAGACGAGATGCTATTCACAATAAAGGGTGATACCAAAGATGAAGACATAATAAAAACACTTAGAAGGCATCCCGAGGTTAAATTTGTATCTTTTAGAGGGGTAGATCTTGCAGGTCATGTAATTGACGAAAATATACCAATAAAGGCTTTCATAAAAGATTTTTCTAAGCTAATGGAAAGCGGTGTTCAGACCGACGGTTCAAGCGTTGCCCTACCTTTGATTGCTGAACTATCTAATGCAAGGGTTGATATTCTTCCCGATAGAGCGGTTAATTGGTATGTTGAATACAATTATTACAACATGGATTACAAGACAAATCTTCCAGTAGGAACTCTAAGGATTCCATCTTTTCTTAGACATAATGGGGATATGCTGGTTGGACCTAGAATTTTCCTAAAAAGACAGATAGAAAGATTCAAAGAGGGATTGATAGATATTCTTCAAAAAAATCCATATGTATTTGAACACCTTGATGGTATAAGCAATGCGAGCGAGATAGAAGAACTTAATCTTACGAGTGCGACGGAGCTTGAGTTTTGGGTAAAAACACCGAGCGACAAGGCTGACAGGGCACAGTTATCAGCGTCACAGGAGCTTAAAGAGCAATATTGGAAGAGGACGATTGGACCAGTTGGAACAGCACTTGAGCAATCTATAGAAATTCTTGAGCGTTATGGCTTTGAAGTTGAGATGGGACATAAGGAGACCGGAGGAGTCAAGGCGAAGATGGGACAATCCGGAAGTTATGACCATATTATGGAACAGCTCGAAATAGACTGGAAGTACGCAGACCCTATGCAGGCGGCTGATAATGAAATTCAGGTTAAGAATATCGTAAAAGATGTGTTTAGAAAACACAGACTTGAAGTCACATTTTATGCGAAGCCGATAATTGGAGTTGCCGGAAATGGTGAACATACACATCTTGGAATGACGGCTAAGCTAAAAAATGGCAAGGTAATCAATCTTTTCGAAGCAAAGGATAGAGAAAATGAGTTCATGAGCCCTATCGGATTCGGAGCTTTAATGGGAATTTTGAAAAATTATGACATAATAAACCCATTTGTAAGTGCCACAAATGATAGCTTTAATAGAATGAAGCCGGATTTTGAAGCACCTGTCTGCACAGTAACTTCCCTTGGGCTGGATTGCAAAACGCCATCAAGGAACAGGACGGTGCTTATTGGACTTATCAGAGATTTGGATAATCCGCTTGCAACGAGATTTGAGCTCAGGTCACCTAACCCGCATAGCAATACATTTATGGTAATAGGAGCTGGATATGCCTCTATGCTCGATGGAATAAGGGCGGTGCTTATAGCGAAAAAGACAGCTAAGGAGCTTGAAGAATCAATATCAAAAGAAGCAGGCGAAGACGATTTTTACCTATTAAAAGATAGAAAATATAGAAGCGAGGAAAATGCCTTTGATTATTACACGCCGGCTGAGAGAGAAAAGCTCTTTGGGAAAATTCCGCTGACGGTCTGGGAAAATTTTAAAGCATTTGATGATTTTGAAGATAGAATGTCCATTATCCATGGAGGAGATGAGGTTTTGAAGCTTATAATATCCTCGTATAGGGCACAGATGATTGGCAAGTGGAGCACGGAGATATATGAGAGAATTATTCCTAATACAAGGGAATATGTGAGGGAGTGCGTTAAGAGGCACGACGATGAATGTGTATCCGCTTATGACCTTTCGAATTGGAACAAGGTAAGCGAACTAAGGTATAATCTCGCAAAGGACACCGAAAGTCATAAATCCCTTTTGACAAAGGAAGCGTCGGCACTTGAACGGCGAGATTTTGAAGAGGCATCGAGAATTGAGATTGAAATTTTGAGCGAGGCTGAGAAGCTGAGAGAAGCGTATAATAGATATATTAAAAACTTATTTTAAGGGAATTTAACAATTTAGTAATTTTAGCGATTATAGTCAATTTAATATTTTGGAATTTGAAGTAATTTAGGAGGTAGGACAATGCTCGATATAAAAAGGGTCAGAGAGAATTTTGAAGAGGTAAAAAATGCAGTTGAAAGAAGGGGCAAGGGTGATTATGGAATAAGTTCTTTGCTCGATTTCGATAAAAAGAGAAGAGAGCTACTAGCTGAAATGGAAGAGCTTAGACATACACAAAAAGAGGCATCGGCAGAGGTTCCTAAGCTAAAAAAAGAGGGTAAGGATACAAAAGAACTGTTTGCAAAGATGAAAGAACTTAGCAATAGGGTTAAGGAACTCGATAAAGAAGTAGCAGAGGCAGAGATTAAGCAGAGGGAAATTCTACTCAATATTCCTAATACACCAAATGAGTCGGTTCCTACAGGTAAAGACGATAGTGAAAATGTTGAGATGTGGAAGTTCGGCGAGCCTACAAAATTTGATTTTGAGCCAAAAGCACACTGGGATATAGGAGAAAATCTAGGAATCCTTGATTTTGAAAGAGGTGCAAAATTGTCAGGGGCAAGGTTTACAGTATATAGAAAACTTGCAGCGAGGCTTGAGCGTTCGGTAGTTAATTTTATGCTTGACCTTCACACCATAGACCAAGACTACGATGAGATACTTCCTCCTTTTATGGTAAATAGGGAAGCCATGATTGGAACCGGTCAGCTACCTAAGTTTGAAGAGGATATGTATCATATTGAAGAAACAGATCAATTTTTAATTCCAACGGCGGAGGTTCCTGTTACAAATTTATATGACGATGAGATATTGAGCGGTGATATGCTTCCAATCTATCACACTGCATACACGCCATGTTTTAGAAAGGAAGCAGGCTCTGCAGGAAGGGATACAAGAGGGCTAATAAGACAGCACCAGTTTAACAAGGTTGAACTCGTTAAATTTGTAAAACCTGAGACATCATATGATGAGCTAGAAAAACTCACAAAAGATGCTGAAGAAGTTTTAAAACAGCTTAAAATTCCATATAGGGTTGTGAAGCTTTCAAGCGGTGACCTCGGTTTTTCTTCGGCAATGACATATGACATCGAAGTCTGGATGCCAAGTTATGGCAGATATGTTGAAATATCAAGCTGTTCAAATTTTGAAGATTATCAAGCTAGAAGGGCAAATATCAGATTTAAGAGGAGCAAGGAAGAAAAGCCGGAGTTTGTACATACGCTCAATGGCTCAGGCCTTGCGGTAGGAAGAACTGTTGCGGCAATTCTCGAGAACTATCAGCAAAGAGATGGAACGGTAGTTGTTCCTGAGGTTTTGAGAAAATACATGGGAGTAGACCTTATAAAATAGGCAAAATATTATGTCAATTATAAAAGAGGAAAAAAAAGAGACCGTATCGGACTTTACAATTGAACACGCAAAGAAAAGACCTATTTCATTCCATATGCCTGGACATAAGGGGAGATTTAGGACATTTGACAATTTAGGATATAGGGATTTTGCACTTAGCTTAATAAATCAGGATATAACCGAGATAAGGGGAGCAGATGTCCTGAGCAAGCCGAGCGAGGTAATTCTAAATGTCATGAAAAATTACAAGGAGCTCTATGGCGTTAAGGACACAGAGCTCCTTATCAATGGAAGCAGTGTGGGCATAATCGCTTCCATTCTCGCTCATGTCCCTAGGGGTGGCAGTATAATAATTGACAGACTTTCTCATAAGAGCGTGTATAGTGCAATTAGGCTTGGAGGAATAAAACCGGTATACACAGACGGTTCGGTTGACTCAATAAGGGACGCACTAATTAAAGCACCTGAAGCATCTACCGTTCTCATAACCACGCCGGATTACATGGGAAATATTTCAAACATAAGAAGAATTGCGAACGCCGTACACACTCTGGATAAAATTCTGATTGTAGATCAGGCACATGGGGCTCATCTCAAATTTTTCGATGAAGCCTTTGGTACTAGGATGTCAGCAGAAAATCAAGGTGCGGACATTGTCATAGAGAGCACCCATAAGACATTATTTTCATTTACGGGGACAGGGATACTGAACATCTGCTCAGATAAAGTGAAAACTGATGAAATAAGAGAAAATCTTGCGATGCTAGAGACCACAAGCCCATCTTATATACTAATGGATAGTCTCGATATAAATGAAAAGATAATGAGAGAGCATGGCGAGAAAATCGTTAAAGATTGGAGAAATAATATAATCAATTTTTATAAAAAAGCTTCAAATATTGAGGGCTTAAACCTTCCGTATAAGGAAATGATATTAGGCAAAAATTATCAAAGTGATATAGATATTACAAAGATAAGAATTGATATGAGCGGTTACGGGCTTAGTGGCGTGGAACTTGAAACTAGGCTAATTCAGCACAGGATATTCGTTGAGATGGCATATGAAAATGAAGTGCTATTGTACACGGGAGCAGGTAATACGAAAGAGGACTTTGACGAACTTATAAAAGCGTTAAAATATATCGCGGATTCAGAGATAAGGGTTAATAAAAATGATAGATTCGGCGATAAAATGATTTATAAAAAAAATTATAATCCATATATAATTCAGCTTGAGCTAGAAGATATTCCAAGTGAATATGAATATATATCAATAAGATATGCAGAGGGAAGAATTTTATATGAACCGATAATACCTTTTCCTCCGGGTAGACCCATAGCTTGCCCGGGCGAAGTCGTAAGTAGAGAGCTTATAAATGAGATTATGAAGCTGATGATGGCTGAAAAAAAGATTCTTGGAATTAATGATGATGCAGAAATTAAGGTTGGCAAACTACATCACTGTGAAGACAAAGTGAAAATATGTGATTTTTTGGGGTGATTTTTGAATATCAATGATATATAATATGTAGATGCAAGAAAAGATGTAAATATAATTATGTGTAGAAAGGAAGGATTTCTAAAGCATGAGCCAAGGAAAACATTTGCCAAGTATTCATGTGAAGCACCACAAGAATACAGCCAATGTAGAGACGGCTATTATGCCTATTCCTGATGTTGTCAAGATTGATATGTCACAGAGCATCGGAGCACCTTGCAAACCTCTCGTGCAAAAGGGAGATAAGGTCAAGGTTGGACAGAAGATTGGTGATACCGATGCTTTTGTTAGTGCACCTGTACATTCGAGTGTAAGTGGCACGGTAAAAGACATCATTCAGGTTACGGGCAACATGGGTCGTCCGGAGACATTGGTAGTCATTGAGACTGACAAGAATCAAGAGGTTAGTGAAGAGGTAAAGCCACCTAAGGCTGATACATTCGAAGAATTTATCGCAGGTGTCAGAGCTTCAGGTGTTGTAGGTTTGGGAGGAGCTTCATTCCCAACTCATATCAAGCTTAACCCTAAGAACCTCGAAGAGTGTGACACTCTTATCGTAAATGGAGCTGAATGTGAGCCATTTATCACGGCTGACAACAGAATCATGGTGGAAGACGGACAGATAGTAGCTTCCGGCATGAGACTAATAATGGACCATCTTAATTTAAAGCATGGTTATATAGGTATTGAAGATAACAAACCTGACGCAATAGAGAATATGAAGAAGATATTTGAGAATAATGGATATACAGATATGTCCGTATTCCCACTTCCATCAAGCTACCCTAAGGGAGCTGAGCGTGTTCTTCTATATGAGATTACAGGTAAGACAATGGATGCAGGCGTACTTCCTGCAGATCTTGGCGTTATTCTCGACAATGTAACGACAGTTGCAGCAATTGCAGAATACTTCAATACGGGTATGCCTCTTGTAAGAAGAAGGGTTACCGTAGATGGAGATGCAGTTAAGGAGCCTAAGAATGTATTTGTGCCTGTTGGAACGCAGGTTGCAGATGTCGCAGAATTTTGTGGTGGATATAAGCGTGAGCCTAAGAAGATAATACTCGGTGGACCAATGATGGGTCGTGCAATCAATTCTGACTCAGTACCAACGATGAAAAATACTGGTTCTATCCTGCTCTTTGGTAATGAAGCAGCACAGGTTAAGGAAGAAACTGCTTGTATCAACTGCGGTCGTTGCCATACAGCTTGCCCATTCGGACTTATGCCGATGATATTTGCTGAGGCTTATGAGAGAAAAGACGCTGATAGGCTTAATGATTTCAGAATTATGCAGTGCATGAGCTGTGGAAGCTGTTCATATGTTTGCCCTGCAAGAAGACCGCTAAGCTTTACGAATACGCTAGCGAAGAGTTTTGTAAAGGGGGCAGCGAAGTAATGGATAATAAGAATAAATTTCATGATAATTTAATCGTATCATCTGCACCTCATATTGTGTCAGATACGGATACCACGAGGGTTATGGCTACTGTAATTGTCGCACTTCTACCAGCACTCTGCGTAGGAATCTATGTATTCGGTATCAGAGTACTTGCACTTGCGATTGCTTGTATGCTAAGTAGTTCATTCTTCGAGTGGGGATATAATAGATTGCTCAAAAGACCTCAGACTGTAGGAGATTTGAGTGCTGCACTTACAGGACTTCTTATTGCGATGAATGTTCCTTCAACTCTTCCAATATGGATGGGAGTTGTTGGCTCTTTTGTTGCAATCGTAATTGTTAAACAGCTCTACGGAGGAATAGGTAGGAACTTCGTTAACCCTGCAATAACAGGAAGAATTGTACTATTTATCTCTTTCGCTTCAGAGATGTCTACATGGCCTGTACCTAAGATGGCAGATACAGATGCTCTAACAGGGCCTACACCTCTTGGACACCTTGCTGCAAAGGAATTCGAGAAGCTTCCATCTAACCTAGATATGTTCCTCGGATTTATAGGAGGTTCTGTTGGTGAAGTTAGTGCTATAGCACTTATAATAGGCGGACTTTTCCTAGTATGGAAGAAGATAATTTCACCGGTAATTCCATGTGCATTCATCGGTACAGTATTTGTTTTGACTCTGATTTACTACTCAGCAAATCCTGCTTCTGGACATAATGCGTTCAGCATGGCATTGTTCCATATTCTAGCCGGTGGTGTTATGCTCGGTGCAATTTTCATGGCTACAGATTATGTAACAACACCTAAGCTGACATCAGGACAGATAATCTTCGGTATCGGCTGCGGACTTATAACAGTTGTAATCAGATTATGGGCATCATATCCAGAAGGTGTATCCTTCTCAATCCTGCTCATGAACATCTGCACACCGCTTATTAACAGAGTTACCTTCAAGAGATATATTAAGGGAGGTGCTAAGTAATGAAAAAAGAATCAACATTTCAGAGCACAGCCGCTCCAATAATCGTACTATCGATAATATGCCTAGTTGTTACATTTGCAGTTGCTTTTGTATATGGAATAACGAAGCCAATTATAGAGAACAATACGATTAAGGCTGCAAATGAAGCAAGAGCTGAACTTCTTCCAGAAGCTAAGGGAGATTTCAAAGAGTATAAGGGAGATCTTAAGGTTCTAAAGAAGGATCAGGTATTCGTTACTGAAGCTTATGAAGCAACAAATGGCACGGGAGTTGTTATCACAGTTAAGTCAAAGAGCTACGGCGGGCTTCTCACAGCAATGGTGGGAATTGATAAGGACGGAGCTATTACAAAGG
Organism: Alterileibacterium massiliense; assembly: GCF_900104645.1. Lineage (GTDB taxonomy): Bacteria > Bacillota > Clostridia > Peptostreptococcales > Anaerovoracaceae > Alterileibacterium > Alterileibacterium massiliense. Next base: position 284,789 of record NZ_FNWE01000002.1, read on the forward strand.
TAAAGGTAACAGAGCACTCTGATACACCGGGAGTAGGAACAAAACCTGATGAAGGCCCTGACTTCCTACCTCAATACAAAGGACTTAAAGAGCTCAAGAATGAGAATGTAAAAAATGACGATAGCGTAAAGCATATAACAGGTGCTTCGGTATCATCGTCAGCAATTCACGAAGCTGTATGGAATGCGATGCAGCAGTATAAAATGATGGGAGGTGCAAAGTAATGAAAAATAAAACTGGCAAACTTTCCATATTATTAAATGGTATTATCAAAGAAAATCCAGTACTCGTACTTCTTATAGGTACTTGCCCGGCTCTAGCTACATCATCATCAGCTACGAATGGACTTGGAATGGGATTATCTGCAACAGTTGTACTCATCTGTTCAAACATCGTTATTTCACTTCTTCGTAAGGTTATTCCTGATAAGGTAAGAATACCTTGCTATATAGTAGTAATTGCCGGATTTGTAACAGTTGTTCAGTTCCTACTTCAGGGTTATGTTCCATCTCTATATAAGAGCCTTGGACTATTTATCCCTCTAATCGTAGTTAACTGCATTATTCTAGGAAGAGCGGAAGCTTTTGCTAACAAGCATAATGTGCTTGACTCTGCTATGGACGGAATTGGAATGGGACTTGGATTCACAGTTACACTCGTATGTATGGGAGCAATAAGAGAACTTCTTGGAACAGGAGCTATCTTCGGAGTTACAATTCTAGGAAGCTGGTTTACTCCTGTAGGAATTATGAACCTCGCACCAGGAGCATTCTTCGTATATGGATTGCTTGTAGCTATATTAAACAAGGCAACAAAGGGCAAGGCTTTGAAGAAAAAGTCTTTCAGCTGCGGTGGATGTCCAATGTACAATTCCTGCAATTCTCAGGAAGAGGGCTGTGAGCTCCAAACAGAGCCTAAGATGGCACAGAAAGGAGCTGAAGCATAATGATTAAGATTATAATAATTTTCATGTCAATGATTTTGGTTAACAACTTCCTACTACAGCAGTTCCTAGGAATTTGTTCATTCCTTGGTGTATCTAATAAGATGGATTCAGCAGTTGGAATGAGTGGAGCCGTAATCTTTGTAATGGTGCTTGCTGAAGCTGTAACATGGCCTATTCAGCAGGTATTAAATTCATTTGACATTGGATATTTACAGACAATCGTATTTATCCTAGTAATCGCATCTCTTGTACAATTCGTAGAGATGTTTATGAAGAAATATATGCCAGCACTTCAGAAAGCACTTGGTATATATCTTCCACTAATTACAACTAACTGTGCAGTTTTGGGAGCTACAATACTCAGTATAAGCAATAATTACACATTAGCACAGTCAATTGCCAATGCAGCAGGTGCAGGTTTTGGTTACCTAGTTGCTATGGTAATGTTCGCAGGCGTTCGTGAAGAGAAGCTCTGGGACGAGAGCGGTGTACCTGCCGCATGGAAGGGAATTCCTCTCATCCTTGTAAGTGCAACAATTCTTTCGTTGTCATTCATGGGTTTCTCAGGCTTGTTTTCGTAGAAAGGAGGAATAGCTATGGGTAATGTTGTAACACCGGTTATACTGGTAGTAGTAATTGGAATAATAGCAGCTGTTCTTCTTGTAATCGCTTCTAAGGTATTCTTCGTTAAGGTAGATGAAAGAGTTGCAGCAGTAAGGTCTGCTCTACCGGGAGCTAACTGCGGTGCCTGTGGATTTGCGGGTTGCGATGACTATGCGGCAGCAGTTACAGAAGATGAAAGCGTTCCTTGCACAAAATGCTCTGTAGGCGGTGAGTCTGCAGCAGCTGAGATTTCGCAAATTCTCGGTAGAGATGCAAGCGGTGCAGAAAAGGAAGTTGCATTTGTAAGATGTAATGGAGATAATGACGCTTCAAAGAAAACACTTGAGTGGCAAGGTCTTATGAGCTGTGCCGCAGCAAAGACATTCTATAACGGAGTTTCGGCTTGTTCACACGGCTGTATTGGACTTGGCGACTGCGTAAGTGTCTGTGAATTTGATTCAATCGGCGTAGTTAATGGAGTTGCTAAGGTAAATCGTGATACCTGCGTTGCGTGTGGAAAATGTATTAAGGAATGTCCACAGGGACTTATCGCACTCTTCCCATATAAGCAAGATGTTCATGTTGTATGTCAGAACACAGAAAAGGGTGGAGTTACAAGAAAGCAGTGCGACAATGGTTGCATCGGCTGCGGTAAGTGTGTAAAGGTATGCCGTAAAGAAGCAATCGTAGTTGAAGACAATCTAGCAAGGATTGATCCTGAGAAATGCGTCAACTGCGGAATGTGCGTAACGGTATGTCCTACAGGAGCTATAAATAGCTTTAATCCAAGGCACGCAAAGATGGTTATAAATGCAAAGAAAAAAGCTGAAGCAGAGAAAAAGGCAAAGCTCGAAGCTGCTAAAGCTGCCAAGGCTGCTAAGGAAGAAAAAGAAGCATAGAAACTTAATTTCAATCACATAATCTAATATATAACTTGTGAATTTGCATGAAAAGAGGTGGTTCTAAAACCACCTCTTTTCATATATAATATGCTCACGATTATATAAAAAATGTCAAAAAGATTTACATAAAAGACTTACAAAATACTTAAAAAATTGATTTACATAGAAGATTGAATTTAAAGATTATAAAAAGGTTATCGAAATGGAAAATTACTTATTATATTTTTTTATATATGGAACGCTAGGCTGGATGCTGGAAGTAAGTTTTCAGAGCATAAAGACGGGCAAATTTATAAATAGAGGATTTTTGAATGGACCAATATGTCCAATCTACGGTGTTGGAGCAGCTATAGTAATATTCTTCCTATCGGGTATTGCTGACAGTAACAAGCTAATGCTTTTTCTGGGTTCCATATTTATAACAACAGTTATTGAACTTATAACCGGATTTTTGTTAGATAAGATTTTTCACAAGCATTGGTGGGATTATTCCGATAGAAGATTTAATATTGGTGGATATGTATGCCTTGAATTTTCAATAGCATGGGGATTCCTCTGCCTATTTTTATATGATATAAACCACCCGCTTGTTCAAAAAATGGTAGATATAATCCCATACAAAGCGAAAATTTATATTTTAATAATATTATCCATAATCATTTGTATAGATTTCATAAGCACGCTCAACACCTTGATAGGTCTAAATAAGAGATTTAAGATAATAGACAAGGTTAATAGCGAACTTAGAGTGGTATCAGATGATATTGGAGAAAAGATTTATGAGGGAACTATCAGGCTTGAAGATATCGAAAAGGATATTAAGAGCAGGGGAAAAGATGTAGATGTAAAAGGCAGATTTTCAAAGAATTGGGATAGGTTCAATGATTTTCAAGAGAGAAGGTTGCTAAAAGCCTTCCCTAACCTACGAAAGGAAATCGACAGGATAGAAGAATTATATATTAGCAAAATAGATGAAAATTTGAGGAAAACATATAAAAAATAATAGAATAAATAGAAATTTATAGTGTGAATATGATATAATTTCTCAACCTAAGTTATTATATTTAACAAATTTGCAATTTTAGAATCAATTAGTCGAGGTGGAAACATCATGAAATTTAAGAAATTATCCATATTATTATTTTCATTAATCTTGTTAATTCCAGCTATGAAGGTTGACGCAAGCATTGGGAAGGGCAATGTTTACTGCTCAGAGACTATAGCACAGCAAGCATGGTTCACCAAGCTTATCAAATTTGATAATTTTAAGGGTAAGGATATTAGCGGAACTCTTAATTTTGAACTAGTGCCGGATAAGACCGCAGGCAAAAAATATTTAAAGAATGATGATCCAAATAACGACGGATTTGATAGAATATGCGAAGTCGTTCCGGGGCTTATTAACCATACATATAAAGTTCCTTTCAGCTCAAATGATTATGTTGATAAGAAATTTAATGACTTAGCATGGCAATCAGGAGCCTTTAATGGTAGCACAGAGGATCTATTTAATCATTCCTTCATCCATGAATGGGGAAGAATTGAAACATCAGATCATCAACAAACTTATAGAGTTGGCAAGCTATATCCTGAGCAATTTAGAAATGAGGATTTACAGCTTAGCGAAGAAGAAGCCAAAGAGATGTATGATAGTCAAAAAGAGGAGCTTGCATCAGATGAAGAAGTCATTCGTTGTAACTGGGCAGGGGATCCTGATTCAGCGGGGGGGGTTATAGGCTGGAAGAGTTACTTTGGGGAGCTTGGATATAATGGAGAAGATCATCTCTATGACTTCCTTGGTGCTTATGACTTTGGCTCGCAGTGTTTAAATTTTGAAGATGATTTTCGCGATGGCACAATGAAGGTAATTGATAAATTCAATTTTTATAATAATATAGCAGTTAATTACCTTTTAAAAATGACAACAAGACCGATTGCGATAGATAAGAAATTCGATGCAAATGGTAATATCGAGTCCATAGAAAAGCCTTTAATTCCATCTAAAGACGCAAATGATTTTATAGGACAGCACAATCAGTATTTAAATGATAATTATGACAATCCTCACGACTATGCTTATAATAAGATATTTAGATATAAGCTTAAAGAAAAAGAGGCAGATGGCGTTGAAATTAAATTGCCTAGCAAAGAACTAATAGTCGATGTCATAGCATTTGGCGACCCAGTATTGACCGACACAGATTGTGGAATATATGTATTTGAAGATGAGAAATCCGCTGACGCATTCTACCAGAGATTTTTTAAAGGATTGGCTGAAAATGAATCGAACGATGTGAGCCTACTTGAGACAAGGGGCAAGGTTGAGAAAAGCGATAAGGTTCAGCTGATAAACGAATCAAAGAATAATGAAGATCCTAAGCCGGAGAAGCCAAATACTAATACAGAAGAAAAGCCTAAGAAAGATTCCCCTAAGACGGGAGATAGCGATATGGGATTGTTATTCATGGGAATAGCAGGCTTAGGCATAGCAGGGCTAGCCATAAGTATTAAAAAGAAAAAATCAAATTAGAAGAATTGATAAAATGCAACATTATTTAATTATTTTGTGATATAATTCTGAATAGAAGAAATTAAACTATTTGCAAAAATAACTTGACAAAAGAAAAGGCAAAAGCAAAATTATGAGACAGACAGACAGACAGACAGACAGACAGACAGACAGACAGACAGACAGACAGACAAGCGTTAAATAATAAGAACGCATCATTTAATATGTTATTAAATCTCCGAACCGATATGGTGCGGAGATTTTTTGTGCAAAAATATTTTTATTAATTTATAGGGGTGAGGAATTATGAAACTTAAAAGATTATCATTGCTTCTGCTGATTTTCATTTTTGTAATATCAGTAGTACCATCAAGTGCATTACTTAGTGATAATGTGCATGTACATGAATTTGTAGCACAGCAAGCGTGGTTTACTAAACTTATTAAGTTTGACAATTTTAGGGGAAAGGACATAAGCGGAACTTTAAACTTTGAGCTTGTGTCTGATAAAACTGCAAATGCAAAATATTATGAGTATGGCAATAAACCAAATGATGAAGGAGATAACCAATTGGTACAAGTTGTACCAGGTGTTGTCAATCATGCGTATAAGACTTCCTTTAGTTCAAATGATTATGTGGATAAAGAATTTGTCAAATTAGCATGGGACTCTGGAGACAGATGCGGAGATTCAACTGAACTAATGGACCATGCTTTTCTTCATGAATGGGGAAGAATAGTGTCATCAGACCATTGCTTTACCTGCAGGGTAGGCAAAATAAATCCTGAACAATTTGAAACTGCTATACCTTATATTTATGCAAATAAGGAAGAAGCAAAAACGGCATATGAAAAACAGAAAGAATTGCTTAGAGAAGAAGATAAAGCCGGAAGAGGATTAAAATGGGACGGTGATGACGATACGGAAGATGTAATAGGATGGAAAACAGGTATAGAATATCCAAGTAACCCGAACAATCCGCAGTACGATTTTCTCGGAGATTTTCAGGATAATTATGGTGGTAGACCGGAGTGTTTAAATAGAAATGAAAAATTTAGGGATGGTACTTTTAAGGTAACACAAGAGTATACACTTTTTGCAAATCCTGCTGTAACATATTTTATGCCTCTAACAACTAGACATATTGCATTAGATAAGACTTATGATAAAGATGGGAATATTAAATCCATAGAAGTACCTTTGCTCCCAGCTATTGAAGCTCACAATTTTAGCAAAAATCACTGCAATGCCTTAAATGAAAAATATGGTGATGAAGCTTATGAGAAAAGTGAATATAAGATATTCAGATATAGATTAAAAGAAAAGCAAGCCGAGGGTATAAATCTATCAATTGCAGACAAGGATATTATAGTCGATATTATTGGCTATGGTGATAATGCAACAACTATCTTTATGTTTAACAATGAGAAATCTGCTGATGAATTTTATAAAAATTATTTTAGCAAAGAAATGAGCAGTTTATCAGGAATAAAAGAGAAAGAAGATGGAGTAGATATTAAAAAGAGCGATAAGGTTCAGCTTGTAAATCAGCTTGAAAATACAGAAGTACCTATCAAAAAGGTATGGAAAGATGAAAATAACAAATATGGTGATAGACCTGATAGCATAAGTATTAAACTATATGCAAATGATAAAGATACAGGTAAGACACTTGTGTTAAATAAAGATAATAATTGGAACGATGTATTTACAAATCTTCCATTGAAGGAGAATGGAAATACAATTAAATACACGATAAAAGAAGAAAAAACTGCAAAATATAGAACGCAAATAACTGGAAATGCGAAAGATGGATTCGTTATAACAAATACCCATAAGAATATTAAGCCTAAGAAAGATTCCCCTAAGACGGGAGATAGCGATATGGGATTGTTATTCATGGGAATAGCAGGCTTAGGCATAGCAGGGCTAGCAATAAGCATGAAAAAGAAAAAATCAAATTAGAGGAATTGATAAAATGCAAAAATGAATCAAGACTTTAGTGGAGCATGGGAAGATCCCTGCTCCATTTTTATTTGGAATTTTAAGTATCGAAAATTTTTGCAATAAAGTCCTAAAGTGACAGAAATTAAACGATATTTGCCCTTGATTATACGGGGGGGGGGTGGAGCATAATACAATTAAGCAAAATATAAAATATTTATCTAGAATTAAATGTCTAAGGAGAAGAAAATTGAAAAGAGCAAATAAAATTTTAGCATTAGTACTTAGCTATGCACTAATAGACCAACTAAGGAAGTCAATAGTTATTTTAAAAATTTTTTTAAAAATTTTTAAGTCACAAAACTTAAAAATGTGCATAGCAAACAAGCCTCATACACTTTCATTTTTTGAGGCAACACTTTTAATAGTTTATGCGACTAACTTACTCTTTTCTCGAATTAGTTTTTGATGCTCTTCGGGTGTTCTTAACTCAAATGATTTTTGATTTCTGAGGACAGCAAAAATAATTTGAACCATCTTTCGCATAATTGCACACATTACAACTTTGTATGGTTTTTCAGCTATCTTCTTTTCAAAATAAGCTCGCATAACAGGATTTAAATACTCTCTGTTGCGATTTGGATACACATTAGATTTAGCCAGCATATGGAGAATTGAGCGAACATGAGGTGATCCTCTTTTAGAGATTTTATTGTTTTTCCTATTGTATGTTCCACTTTGGGTTACTCCTGGATCCAAGCCAAAGAAGGCAACTAATTCTTTCGGTTTCGAGAAATTGGATATATCTCCAAGCTCTGATAAAACAACACATGCTGTATACTCTCCAACTCCTGGAATACTTTGTAAAAGCACTATTTCTTTATGAAACTTTTCATCTAAAAGTGATAGCCTTTTGATTTCATTATCGATTGCTTTCAAAGCTTCCTGTAAACTAAAAATAACCCTCACAGTTGTTTGAATAAGTACTGCTGAACTAAGGCTTACTATACAAACTTCAATAGATTTTTCAGCAGCTTTCAATAGTTTTTCATATTTTACTTCGGCATAGGAGCTGCTTTTATGTGAATTTTCTTTTATCAGTTGAATAATATCTTGCTTATTTTCAGGAGATAAGACTTCCTGTATAGTAGGATATTTTTCAAGCAAAGACAAAGGTGTTTTCCCTTGCAAATCCGCAAATACTTTCTTGAAATCTGGAAAGGAAATATCTAAAAAAGCGATTAATCGGTTGATGTGTTCCACAATTTCATCCGTCAATTCTTTATGCTGTCTGCAAAGCTTTTTGATACTGTTAACGGTATCTGAATGTGTAATTGTTTCGTTGTAATTCTTAATACGATATAGCAACGCTATATTATATGCATCTGTTCTATCTGATTTAATTTTTCGGATATTGATATTTTTCAATGCTCCACTTTGAATCGGATTAATTACAATGACTTCGTAATTATGCTTACGGAAAAAATTAGCTAAAATTTGATGATAGTGTGCAGTAGCTTCCATGATAATTACTGCTCTGTCCTCGTACTCATCTTCTACCTTTTCAAGTACATAGATGAGCGACTTCATACCATTAATATCATTAGAAATTTTAAGTCTTTTGATGATGTCATTATTAGGTGATAGAATACAGATATCACTGAAAGCTTTACTCACATCAATTCCTACAACAATTTTTTCTGACATAATATACCTCCTATAATTTGGGATGCCCTGTTAATCCAAAACCACAACAGGCTCACGAGTTATACAGGTAATCAATGAATGAACCTAACCAACCGAAAAGATGAAAGGCAATGGAATGAGGGTGGAGTCTACCAAATGAGTAATTCCTAAGTTGGAAACCCAGCAAGCACATAAAACAATCCCATTTCATCCCTAATATCTATAATTTTATCATAGATGATTAGGTTCATTTTTAAGAACTATGCTTAAAGCTGTTCTTATACTATTAGTATATGAGCAAGCACGATATTTGTTTCTTTACCTGTGGCAGTAAACGCTGCACCTGTCACAACGACGCAAACAGTTTTGAAAGATGGCGAATCAAAGATTGTAAAAACTGCAGAGCCAGTAAAGGGTGAGGTCAACAAATGGAAGGTTACAGTAAGAGCCGAGTATAATCCGGTTCGAAAACCTACAGATGTACTGATTGTGCTTGACAGATCTGGTTCAATGGCAGACGGAGAAAGAGATGCGAATGGTACAGTTAGAGAAAATGTACCCGTTGATGAGCAACGAATGACAAATGCCAAGATTGGTATACAGGAACTCACCAATAGAGTTTTAGAGCAAAATAAAGAAAACAAAGTAGCTCTTTATTCATACTCATATGGATATGCTAATTACAATTTTTACGAATCACTAACTAAGCATACAGGCTTTACACAAAATCCTGAAGATATAAAGAATTCTTTAACCACAATAAAGCCACAAGGAGGAACATTCACTCAAATGGCTCTTCATGAAGCTGACAAGGCAATGAGTGAGTTAAAGAAGCAAGATACTGATGGCAAGAGGAATAGAGTTGTAGTATTGGTAACTGATGGTAAGCCAACAGTAGGGTACAAGGTAGATATTGCGAAATTATCTAAGGAAGAGGGTGGTCTTGGGAACTTCTTTGAATGGAGAACCAATATACAATCAACAAGCGATTACCCACAATACTATAATGATGCTGTACAAAATGCCTCTAATGGAAGTACAACAACGGCTACAAATTATATACAGAATGGGCGATATTACACCGTTGGTTATGGAACTCGTAAATTAGGTTCTAATTTTGCGGCAAGGGATGCATGGGTATCCAATGGTAAGATACCAGCATCTACATTTATTTATTCTGACGGAAATCCTAATACCCAAGAAGGACGAAGCAATATTTTAAATAGAATTGGCTGGGGCTGTGATATTCAATATGCTATGTATGGCATAGATAATAATGGAAGCTATATGTATTGGGATATTCCAGAGAATACAGTAGTAGAAGCCAATGCTATAAAAGAAGCAGGTAATATTAACGACTTATATGTAGTTGGATTAGTTACCAATGACGAGACAAATGGCTATCTTAAGAGAATGGCAAGCCCTAATAAGTTCTACCCAAGTTCATCAAAGAATTTCCAAAAAACTATAGATAGTATTTTACAACAAATAAAAGGTGAAGAAAGTATAGATGAAAGCCTAAAAGATATTATCGGGGAAGGTTTTGCAGAGCCTACAGAAATAAAGACAACTAAGGGCGAAGCAAAATATATAAAATCAGCGGACGGTACAGATAATGGACATATTGATTGGAAGATAGGCCAGCCAACTCAGATAAAAGACGAGAATGCTCCTGAGTCTGATAAGGTTTATTATGAAGAATTAAGCTATGTCCTAACAATGAAGGACGGCTGGGAAAAAGGTGGAGATAAGACACTTAATACAAATGGCAAAACAGAAGTTACAGTAGTAGAAAAGTTCAAGGAAGAAGAAATAAATAATACTACTGCGGAAGCTATTTCTCCTGAAGTTGACCCAATTAAATTAACTATAGAAAAAGACCTAAAAGGAGTTGATGGAGCAAATCCCGCATTCCCAGATGAAACATTTAATATTGAACTGAAAGGACCAGATGGCTCTAATTATGTAAAAAAAGCAAGTATAAAAAATGGTGAATCATTAGCAATTGGAGATCTTAAAACGGCAGGAACATATAAAATAACTGAAGCAGGTAATTATGGTAAGGTATTTAAGATTACCGCTATTGACCCTGCAACTAAAAAAGAGAAAACAATCGAAACATCTTCTTTCACATTGAGCGAAGATGGAAGCGTTAAAATTTCTGGTGGGGAAAATCTAGCAACATATTTAGAAAATGATATTAAAATTGTCATAACAAATACCGAAAAGAAAGTAAAAATCGGTGACTATGTATGGAATGATGCTAACAATGATGGAGTTCAAGATGCTACAGAAAATCCTATAAAAGATGTAACAGTAAAACTTCTTGATAAAGATGGTAGACCTGTAAAAGATAAGGACGGTAAAGAGATTAAAACCACTACAGATGCGAGTGGAAAATACCTATTTGAAGTGGCTCCTGGGGAATATAAAGTTGAAATTGTAGCTCCAGACGGATATGGAATGAGCAATAATCAACCTAAAACAACTGATAATTTTGTAATGAAATCAGGAGAAAAAGATTTAACAAAAGACTTTGGACTTGTTAAAGCAAAGACCTACAAGGTAACACATGAGTTTAAGGTAGCAAATGATTCAAGCATTAAGGAATTTCCAGCTCGAGTAAAGACAGAGGTAGAAAAACAGCTACCAGAAGAGCAGACAGGAAAGAAGAACGGCGAAGTAGTAGAACCTGGTGCATTAAAGAATCCAGGAGAAGTAGAGGACAAGGCAAACGACGGAAAGTGGAAATTCAAGGCGTTTATAGACCAAGACCCTGCTACAGAAAAAGTTGATGCAAAGATAAATAACGCGGATGTAAACTTTGTAGGCGAATGGACATTTGTACCAAACAAGCACAAGGTAACATACGAGTACAAGAGTGCAACACCGGGAAAGGAATTACCTGATGAACTAAAGAAAAAAGCACCTGAAGCTGTACCAGATAAAGTAAAGGGCGACAAGGTAACATCACCAGTTCCACAAGGAAAAGAAGCAACATTCAGAGATGAAAAAAACAAGGGAACATGGAAGTTCAAGAGCTACGACAAGAGCGATGTAACGATAGTAGACAAGGACGAACATGTAGTTGGAACATGGGTATTTGAAAAAGACCCAGAACCAAAGACCTACAAGGTAACGCATAAGTTTGAGAGCGAAGATCCAAATGTAGAGCTACCGGAAGCAGTAAAGAAACTAACACCAAGCGACCAGACAGGAAAGAAAGACGCAAGCAAGGTAAATCCAACAACACCTGCAAAGACAACCGTAGAAACAACTGAGGGAACATGGACATTTACTGGCTACGACAAGGGAGAAAAGACGGTAGAGGGAAAAGATGTAGAGTTTATCGGTAAGTGGAAATTCACACCAAAGACCTACAAGGTAACACACGAGTTTAAGGTAGCAAAGGATTCAAGCATTAAGGAGTTCCCAGCAGGAATAAAAGCTGAGGTAGAAAAACAGCTACCTGAAACCGAGACAGGAAAGAAGAACAGAGCAGTAGTAGAACCTGGTGCATTAAAGAATCCAGGAGAAGTAGAGGACAAGGCAAACGACGGAAAGTGGAAATTCACGAAGTTTATAGACCAAGACCCTACTACAGAAAAAGTTGATGCAAAGATAGATAACGCGGATGTAAACTTTGTAGGAGAATGGACATTTGTACCAAACAAGCACAATGTAACATATGAGTACAAGAGCGGAACTGCAGGAATGGAGATACCTGATGCACTTAAAGGAAAGGCACCGAAACCTGTGACAGGAAAGGTAAAAGGCGACAAGGTAACATCACCAGTTCCAACAGGAGCAGATGCAACATTCAGAGATGAAACAAACAAGGGAACATGGAAGTTCAAGAGCTACGACAAGAGCGATGTAACGATAGTAGACAAGGACGAACATGTAGTTGGAACATGGGTATTTGAAAAAGATTCTAAGCCTGCAGTAGATGGCAAAGATAATCCAAGTTCTAAGGACAAGCCAACTACCGGAGACAAAGGTCTCGAGCTACTCTTTATGTCAATAGTGCTTATGATGTCTGCTGGAGCTACAGTAAGCTTCAAAAAAAGGAAATCAAATCAAGATAGGTAATAAGATTTGAGGCTAAAATAAATACAAGCCAAAATAGCAAGGTATAAAAATACCAAAGTAGCAAGAGAGACAAAGAGCGTAGGATTTAATTTCTACGCTCTTTTCTAATCTCTGTTATTATATAATTTAATTGATAATTGTCAGATTTAAAATTAAATAAAAATAGTATATTACAAGAGGATTTTAGAGCATTAAAAATGTAAATTTTTTGGAAGAACTCTCATTATAAGCGTGGCTGCTATTCCGATTGCTATTCCTGAGGCAAGCCCTGAAAAAAGAAGGATAGGAAAATAAAAGAAAATCCTGAGGTCTTTTATTAGAAAGCTTGCGACGAGTAGCTGACCCAGATTGTGGAGAACTCCGCCTGCCATGCTAACCCCTGCAATGCTGAACTTGCCCGTTTTCTTTAAAAATATCATACCAATCAAGCTAACGGTAGCACCTGCAAGCGAATAAATCGCACCGAAGAGTCCGCTAAAGAGAAAACCTGCTACCATAATTCTTATAAAGCTTACTATGCCAGCGTGTTTTATTGAAAGCTTATATAAGGCGATTACTGTGACAATATTGGCTATGCCGAGTTTTACACCGGGTATACCTGCGTTAAATGGAATGATGGCTTCGACATATGAAAATATTAATGCCAATGATGACATAAGAGCAGTTATTGTGATATTATATGAATTATTTTTACTCTGCATAATTTAATTGGAGACCGCGTCTACGCCGTCTTTTGATACTCCCTTAACTTTGATAATAACCTTGTTAGGCAAGCAGATTATGCTTTCGCCTACCTTGGAAATAGATGAATGGTGAACACAGACCTGATTTTTGCAGGAAGCATAGCTCATCTTTGCGTGACCGTCCTCGATTTTAACTATGTTTTTGTTCCCATTTTCATTTACAACAATTGACCTATTTTTATTTAGCGAATAGACGCCGTAAATGTGATTATCAACCTTAATCTCGATGCTATCACCGGAAGTCTTGCCGAGCGATATATATATGCTTGAGACAATTCCGACGATAATGATTGAAATCATCAATATAATATCAGATTTTTTGAAAAATTCTTTAAACATAGGTTTTATACTTAGTATATACTAATAATACATTCATTTTATATTTTTAATTTAGGGGTAGATGATTTATGAAAAAAAAGCTTGCTCTTTTGTTAATTTTAACGTTCATAATTATAACACAGACGAGTTGTAATAGTAATAAAATAGAACCGATTTCAGATGAGGGATATTATCTGGATACAGTTTGCCAAATTTCAATCTACGATATGGAGGGCGGACTTGACAATAAAAAAGCTAAATCTGCAATTGATGATGCCTTTGATCTCTGTAGAAAACTAGATAAGACTTTGAGCAATACAGTTGATGCGAGCGACATTAGCAAGATTAATAATTCCAAAGGAGCTTGGGTGGAAGTTTCAGAAGATGCTATTAATGTCATAGAAGCAGGAATAGAATATGGCAAACTCTCAGATGGAGCATTTGACATAAGCATAGGGACGGTAACCTCATTATGGAATTTTCATTCAGATAATCCCACCCTGCCAAAAGAAAATGAGCTTGAGGAAGCACTCACCCATGTAGACTATAGAAATATAGAAATCGAGGGTAAGATGGTGAGGATAAAGGACCCAGATGCAAAGCTTGATTTGGGCGGAATAGCAAAGGGATATATAGGTGATAGGCTGGCTGACAGGCTCAAAAAGAATGGAGTAAAATCGGGGATTGTTAACCTTGGCGGAAATATAATTACAATAGGACAAAAGCCTGATGGAAAAAATTTCGTTATAGGCGTTGAAAAACCTTTTAGCGACCGAAGTGAAACTGTTGGAAGGGTCGAGGTTAGCGATAAGACTGTTGTAACTTCCGGAGTATATGAGAGGCAATTTGAAAAAGACGGAGTTTTATACTACCATGTCTTAGATGCAAGGACGGGTTATCCTGTTAAGACAGATTTGGATTCAGCGAGCCTCGTGATGGACTATGGACATTCAATGGACGCAGACGCACTTAGCACAATTTGCCTGATGAAGGGTTCAGAATCTGCACTCGAGTTTTTGGACAGCAGGGAAGATGTGAAAGGAGTTCTCTGCTTGCATAACAAGGAGATAAAGAAATCAAAGGGCATGAAGATAGACAATTGACTTGAGATTGATGCCTGTATATCTTATAATTATTAGAAAATCTTATTAATATAGTAACAGATTAGAGATTTTTAGAGCTTTTTAGAGAAAATCAGAGAAATTTAGAGTTTTTCAGAGTAATTTCGAAAAAATTAGAGAAATTTCGAGATTTTAGAGAAAATTAGAGAAAATTAGAGAAACTAAATGTAGGAAGTATAAAAATCTAGATAAATAATTAAAAAACATATATAAATAAAATAAAGACATAAACAACGGTATAAACAAAGAATAAAAACAAAGGTATAAAATAGGGATAGATGGAAAAGGTAGTTATTAATTTAAGTTCTGACTCAGATAAGAAATTGTATGAGCAGGTCTATGATAAATTTAGAAATGATATAGAGTCTGGAGTGATGAATTCCGGCGATAAGATGCCTTCGCTCAGGACACTTGCGAGGGATAATGATATAAGCATAACGACGGTGGAATCTGCATATAACCAGCTCCTAGTTGAGGGATATATAGAGAGCAGGCCAAAGTCGGGATATTATGTAAATTCAGGAATTTCAACCATAGACAAAATAAAAAAAGACGATTCTTCTGACAATGAAGATTTTACTCTTTTAGATAAGAATTCCGATCAGATGCTACTATATGATGAGGAGAGTTTTGACTTTTACAAGTGGAAGAAGTCGATGAATAAGGTGTTTAGCAAGTACTCTCATCTTCTAAGATTTGAGGCTGAGCCTGCAGGAGAGCAAATTTTAAGGGAAGAAATTGCAAGCTACCTAAATGAGAGCAGGGGAATGTCATGCTTGCCAAGCGACATTGTGATCGGTGCAGGGACGCAGAATCTTACCAATTATATAATTAAAATCCTAAGTGACAGGGGCATAAGAAGAGCGTCAATGGAATATCCGGGATATGACAAGATTAAGGAGATTTTTGAAAATTCTAATCTTGAACTGACAAAGATTGGAATAAGTGGTGAGATAAATGCGTCAGACCTAGGAATTGACAGGAGAATACTATATGTCAATCCCTCCAACCACTTCCCGACAGGAACTGTAATGCCCGTTTCAACAAGAATTGAATTAATAAAATGGGCAAAAATGACAGATTCATATATAATAGAGGACGACTACGACAGTGAACTAAGGTATTTTGGAAAACCTGTCCCCCCGATGAAAACGATTGGTGATGGAGAGAGGGTAATATATTTCGGCTCCTTTTCGACAACGCTTTTCGCCGGAATTAATATAAGCTATATGGTTCTTCCTAGGAATTTAATGGAAGACTTTAACAGATTAAAGGATCGCTTTACTCAGACCTGCTCAAAAACCGAACAGCTCTGCCTAGCCATATATATGCAGGCTGGATATTACACTAGGACTATAAAAAAATGCAGGAAGATATACGCATCTAAGTTAAAGACGGCAATGAAATTATTTAATGAATATGGCGACGGCATATTTTCGCCAATAGATTCAAAGTCAGGAATTTCTTTGATGCTTAGAGTTAAGACTAAGATTAAAGCAGAAGATTTGGCAGAGATTGCGAATAGAAATGGAATGTTAATGGAGCCCGTCAAGGAGCTTTGCACGCCTGATACAAAAGTTCTTTGCTTCTACTTTTACAGGGTTTCTGAAACGATGCTAAAAATACTCATTAGACAATATATACATACAACTAAGAGAAAAATGGAAGAGGTGAAATAGATGGATAAATTAAATAGAGAAGATTTTTTGGAAATTTACCGCCACTCGGCATCGCATATTTTGGCGAAAGCGGTAATGGAGATTTTTGGAAAAGATAAGGTTCAAATTGCAATAGGACCACAGATTGCAGATGGTTTTTATTATGACTTCGAGCTTCCAAGGGCTTTGACTGAAGATGATTTTAAGAGCATCGAAGATAAGATGAGAGAGATAATGCTAAGAAAAGAGGACTGGACTAGGATTATCGTGACTAAGGAAGAAGCCTTAGAGATGTTCAAAGACCAGAAATTTAAGGTTGAGCTTACTAATGATTTGCCTGACGATGAGACGATTACTATATACAAGACGGGCGATGATTTCATGGATCTATGCTCAGGGCCTCATATAAACAATTCTGCAGAACTTCTCTCGATAGCATATAAGATAAAATCGGTATCCGGAGCATACTGGAGAGGAGATGAAAATAGAGAACAACTGCAGAGGGTATATGTATATGCTTTTCCTGACAAAAAACAGCTTAAAGACCACCTTAATCTAATAAAAGAAGCTAAGGAGAGAGACCATAAGAAAATAGGACCAAAACTCGGATTATTCATGTTCCACCCATCAGCTCCCGGAATGCCATACTGGCTTCCTAATGGCTGGAAAGTTTTCAATGCACTCCTTACATATTGGAGAAATGTGCACGACAGACATGGTTATCAAGAAATATCAGGACCGGTGCTAAGCAATAAGGTATTATGGGAAACATCAGGACACTGGGGACATTATAAGGAGAATATGTTCCTCGTTCCGGAAGCTAGAGAGAATGAAGATGATCCAAATGCGGTAAGCTTTGAAGAAGAGGACATGAGCAAACTCTATGCGATGAAGCCTATGAACTGCCCTAACGCTATCAATGTGTACAAACACGAGCTCAGAAGTTATAAGGATTTACCTATTAGGATAAGCCAGACAGATGTAATACATAGGAGAGAAAAGAGCGGGGAGCTCAATGGTCTGTTCAGAGTTCAGCAGTTCAGACAGGATGACGCTCATATTTTAACAACGGAAGATAAGATTGCAGAAGAAATTAAGGACATCATGTCTATCTGCGATGAGTTATATAGCACCTTCGGTCTTTCATATAGGGTGGAGCTTTCTACAATGCCAGAAGACCATATGGGAGATTTGGCGACATGGGAGAGAGCAGAAAACGACCTAAGAGCAATCCTCGATAAGACATATGGAGAGGGAAATTATGAGATTAACGAAGGAGATGGAGCTTTCTACGGTCCAAAGATTGACCTTCAGATGAAAGACGCACTTGGCAGAGAATGGCAGATGGGAACAATTCAGCTCGACTTCCTCCTTCCGCATAGCTTCGATTGCAAATACACTGATTCCGACGGAAAGTATAAAGAGCCGGTAATGATACATAGAGCGATATTCGGTTCTTTTGAGAGATTTATCGGTATACTTACAGAGAATTTTAAGGGAGCTTTTCCTTTCTGGCTTTCCCCTGTTCAGGTTGGAATTGTTCCTATAAGAGAATCACATAATGAGTATGCGAAAAAAATTCAGGATATACTAATGGAACATGGCATAAGGGTCAAAGCTGATTATAGCGATAGCAATATGAGAGATAAGATTAAGCATTTCAAACACGCTTTAACTCCATATGTTGCAGTTCTAGGTGACAAAGAGGCAGGAGAGGGTACTATATCTCTAAATATGCGAGGCGGAAATAAACAGATTCAAAATATTCCACTTGAGAAATTCATAGAAATGTGCATAAAGATGAATAAGGAACACGCTTTAGAGCTGATTGACGAAGCTTAAAATAAAACCTTAGCTGTGAGGAAAAGATATGCAGATTAATGAGAAGATAAAAAATTTTAATAAGTATCAAAAAATACTCTGCGTGCTTCTTTTTATAATACTAATCTTGGCGGTAATATCCATTATTTCCATGAATAAGAAGCCAAAGTCGCTTGAAAAATATATTAAATCTCATCCATCAACGCAAAGGGAAATTGAGAATCTCAACAAGGGCGATGTTCAGATGACGGTTGAAAAGAATACAATAATATATAAATATGATACTAAAAAGGTCTTAGGAGATAAGAATTTCGATGATTTTGCAAAAAATAGCTTGCAAGAATCTCTCGAAAGCAAGGAAGCTGAGAAAAATTGCAAGCTACAGATTTCAAATATCGAAGATAAGACAGGGATAAAGGGAATAAAAGTCAAGATGATCTATATGTATGACGGAAATGAAGTAGCGTCAAAAACATATTAAAAAGGTATCATATAAAAAAGGCATCATATAATAATATAATACCTTAAAATAATTCTTTAAATAATACCTTAAAAATCTTAATCGATTTTATCCAGTGTTGTTATCGAAGCTTCTACAGATGAAAGAGGTGTCAATTCATTGCTATCTTCATCTTTGATAATTAGCCTGAAATCGTCATCAATATCCGATGCTATTCCACGCTGTGTGGTGCCACTGCGGTACTCCACAGCTATTTTTTTGCCCAAGGTAGTGCAGTTCTCTCTATACTCATCAAGATAAATTTTGTGGTCAAAATTCTCTTTGAATGGGAAGACCTCATAAAGGGCATTTGCGATTTCATCTCTAAGGCCATCTAAATCATAAATATGGAGAAAACCGATCTCATCTTTTAACTCGTCAGGCAAAGGCAGGTCACGCTCGCTTATATTGCAATTTAGCCCAATTCCTATTATCACATATGAAGTTCCAATATTGGTCTGCTCAAATTCAGTCAAAATTCCGCCTACCTTTTTACCATTTGAGTAGATGTCATTTACCCATTTTATTGAAATTTCTTCTTTAGTAAATTTTTCTACAGCACGCTTTACCAAAAGTGCAGTAATCGGAGTTATATAATTAATATAATCTAGGTCTTCCTCGCTGGTAATTTCAAATAGGTAGGACATATATAATCCACCCTCCGGAGAAAAGAACTTTTTGCCATATCGACCTTTGCCATCAGTCTGCCTTTTAGAAGTGAGAATTAAAGGCTTGTCGATAGAGAGATTTCGTTCAATAAAAAATTTTGCATAATTATTTGTAGAATCAATCGACGGCATAGTGACATAATTAAATTTGCTATTTTCCATTATATTAATATCCTCCAATAATTTTTATATGTAATATGCCTATTATTATAACCCATAGATATGATAAAATACAAAGAATATTATCATGCCTCATAATGACAAAATCACAATTGATAATATATTTAACTAGCTTTGCAGGAGGTATTTTAACATATGAATAAATTTCTTGTAGCTAATGACGACGGAATTAATGCTTTAGGCATACAATCCCTCATCAAGAGGCTTTCGCTTTATGGCGAGGTATATGTGTGTGCTCCGTCAGACCAGAGGAGTTGCATGAGCCAGTCTATGACCCTTAGAAAACCTATAAGTGTAGAGCCGGTAGAAATAGATGGTACGGTTGCTTCTTTCAGTTGCAGTGGAACGCCTGCAGATTGCATAAAATTTGGGATTCAGTGGACAAAAGATCACAATATTGATATAGATTATGTGTTCAGCGGTGTTAACCACGGTGCGAACGGCGGAACGGACATAAGGTATTCAGGCACAATGGGGGCAGCTATGGAAGGAGCTATGAGCGGTATAAGGTCGGTAGCGATGTCCGTATTCAGTCATGAGGCAACGGAATTTGAATTTATACTTGATATGATTCCTGAAATACTTGAAATTTCAAAAGAGCTTCCCAAGGATGTCGTTTTAAATGTAAACTCGCCAAATCTCCCTAAGTGGAAGATAAAAGGAGTGAAGATGGTTTCATCGGGACCTAGGAGTTTCCTTGATAGATTTATAATATCTTCACCAAGCAATCCTGAGAACGGCGAAAGCATTTATCCGGATAGAAAGGCAGAATACAAATACGAGGGTAAACTCATGGATTTCAGCGGGACAGATGAGGAGATTGACCTAGGTGCAATCGCGGGAGGATATGCGACAATTACACCGATAAAGGTAGATGCAACAGATTACGAATCGCTGATAAAGATAAATAAATTAAATGAAAAAAATGCAATCTGTCTATTCATGAATTATCAGGAGAAATTGATTGACAGAATTAAAAATAGCAATGAGATTATTGATAGGACGAAAAGGCTTGCAAAATGTGCGGATATTTTGAATTTAAAAATCATCTATTCAAAGCATTTTGCGGGCGACCTAGGTGATATTCCTGATGAACTTAGCAAGTTATTTTCCAAGGGAAAGAAGGTAGATACAGTTAATTTTGACCTCTTTGACATTGACGGTTTTTATCAAGATTTAATCCCAAGAGCGGGAAGTAAGATTGTAATATCGGGACTTGAAGCCCATGTTTCCCTTTTACAGACAGCCTTAGGCTTTATCAAAAGAGGGTTTGAGGTAATAGTTCTAAGCGATTGCTCTTCATCAAGAAGTGAGGAAGATTTCAAAGTTGCTATGGATTTTCTGTCTAAGGCTGGTTGCATGATAATGACCTATGAAGCATTTATCTATAGCATAATTGGTACAACAAATCATGAAAATATAGAGGAACTTCTAAAGATAATAAATGCGGAGTATGATAAAGAGCCTTCAGATGATATAATCGCAAAAGAGGATAGCGATGAAAATATATTTGAGATTAAGCAAAAAAATATGGAATATAAGGAAGATGAATATATAAAACATATAGAAGGTAGAGATGAAGAATTTGTAAATATATCTCGAAAAAAAGACAATACTTATGGATATATGCCTGAACCAGCGGAGCGTATCATTCCAGACTCATTTGAAGAATAATATATTGTAATATCGAATATCGAGATAATTAACATTTATAAATTTCATGAAGAATTTTAATAAATATTTTTAATAAATAATTTTAATCAAGGAATAATTTTTAAAGTGTAAAACTAGGAGGGGTTTAATGAAAAAAGAAGCAAATAGTGGAAACAGGTGGTTATATCTAGCTGTAGGAACAGTGATGCTATTGTTCCTAGGACTGATTTACGCGTGGTCAATCTTCAAGGTTCCACTAAGCGAAATATATACAGACTGGACGGTGGCACAGATTTCGCTGACATTTACAATTTCAATGATAATGTTTTGTATCGGTGGGTTTATCGGCGGAATTTTGACAAAGAAGCTTAGCGTAAAAATTAGATTGATTATTGCGGCGATTCTTCTCTTTGTTGGATTTTTTGGAGCATCGAGATTACAGCCTGACAATCAGGAGCTAAGCCTCAAGATGATATATATTTTCTATGGAGTGTTTGGTGGTGCAGGAGTTGGCCTTGGATACAATGCTGTAATAGTTACAGTAACTCAGTGGTTCAGCGATAAGGTTGGACTAGCATCTGGAATAATGCTCATGGGATTTGGCCTTGGCGGATTAGCACTGGGAAGCGTTGTAAGCAAGCTTATTGAAATAGATGGAATAGCTAATACATTCGGAATATTAGCAATTGCAATTGCAATTTGCATGGTCGTAGGAGCTATCATAATCAAGTCGCCTGCACCTAGAGAGAATATCGAGAATAAGGAGAGCGAAAAGAGCAAAGCGACAGATGAAGCTGTTAATAATTATTCTCCAACCGAGATGATAAAAACAGGAAAATTCTGGTATTTTATGATTTGGGCAATTCTTCTAAATTCTGCAGCACTTCTCGTAATAAATAGTGCGGCAAACATTTCTCTTGCTTTCGGAGGCCCAGCGGTGCTTGGACTCATAATATCACTTTTCAACGGAGCAGGAAGAATATTTGCAGGTTCTAATTTTGACAGAAATGGTACCAAGCTAACTTCGTTATGCAATATGGTTCTGATGCTCGCTGCAGGAGTACTGTTATCTGTTGCTGCCTTAGCGGATTCTCTTATAATAGTGGTATTTGGGCTAATATGTGCAGGCCTTGCATATGGAGGAATGCCAACTATTACGGCGGCTTATACTAATAAGACATTTGGACCAAGGGATTACTCAACTAATTTTTCGATAGCTAATTTCGCAATAATTCCAGCAGCCATAATAGGACCGATGGTTTCATCAAAACTCCTAGATGCTGCAGCTGGAAAATATGACACGAATTTCTACTCGATTATCGCGTTTTCAGTAGTGTCAATTGTATTCTGCGTGCTTTTCTTAAAAGCAAGCAATAAGAAAAAGTAGGATAGCTGGATTTCTTGACATTAAAGGGTATTTATTGTATCATCGGTCTGTGCGTAAGTTCGATGATATATGCTGTTGTAGCTCAGTCGGTAGAGCACTTCCTTGGTAAGGAAGAGGTTCGGCAGTTCGAGTCTGCTCAACAGCTCCAGCTTTATTAAGAGATTTTATAATCTAGGAGGGAAAAAATGGCAAAGGAGAAATTTGAAAGGACCAAACCGCATATTAATATCGGTACAATAGGACATGTAGACCACGGAAAGACAACGCTAACAGCGGCAATCACAAAGGTACTACACAATAGATATGGAATGGGAACAGATGTAGCCTTCGACCAGATAGACAAGGCACCAGAAGAGAAGGCAAGAGGAATCACGATTTCATCATCCCATGTAGAGTATGAAACACCAAATAGACACTATGCACATGTAGACTGCCCAGGACACGCAGACTATGTAAAGAACATGATAACAGGAGCAGCACAGATGGACGGAGCAATCCTAGTATGTGCAGCAACAGATGGACCAATGCCACAGACAAGAGAGCATATCCTGCTATCAAGACAGGTAGGAGTACCATATATAATCGTATTCCTAAATAAGTGCGACATGGTAGATGACGAGGAGCTACTAGACCTAGTAGAGATGGAAGTAAGAGAGCTACTAGACGAGTACGAGTTCCCAGGAGATGATACACCAATCATCAGAGGATCAGCCCTAAAGGCACTAGAAGATCCAGCAGGCGAGTGGGGAGACAAGGTAGTAGAGCTAATGGAAGCAGTAGACTCATACATACCAGAGCCAGAAAGAGATAATGACAAGCCATTCCTAATGCCGGTAGAGGATGTATTCTCAATAACAGGAAGAGGAACAGTAGCAACAGGAAGAGTAGAGAGAGGAACACTCGAAGTAGGCGAAGAGGTAGAACTAGTCGGACTCACAGAAGAAAAGAGGAAGGTAGTAGTAACCGGAGTAGAGATGTTCAAGAAGACATTGGACAAGGCAGAGACAGGAGATAACATCGGAGCACTACTAAGAGGAGTGCAGAGAGATGAGATCGAAAGAGGACAGGTACTTGCAGCAAAGGGAACAATCCAGCCACATACAA
The DNA here is from genome assembly GCF_900104645.1 of Alterileibacterium massiliense. Classification (GTDB taxonomy): domain Bacteria; phylum Bacillota; class Clostridia; order Peptostreptococcales; family Anaerovoracaceae; genus Alterileibacterium; species Alterileibacterium massiliense. The sequence goes on from NZ_FNWE01000002.1 coordinate 308,623, forward strand.
AGTTCAAGGGACAGGTATATGTACTAAAGAAGGAAGAAGGCGGAAGACACACACCATTCTTCAATGGATATAGACCACAGTTCTACTTCAGGACAACAGATGTAACAGGAGATCTAAAGTTACCAGAAGGAACAGAGATGTGCATGCCAGGAGATAATGTAGTAATGGACATCAGACTGATAACTCCAATAGCAATAGAAGAAGGACTAAGATTTGCTATAAGAGAGGGAGGAAGAACAGTAGGATCAGGAGTAGTAACAGAGATTATCGAATAATCTTATAGGAACCATTAGATACAATAAATACATTAAATACAAAAGATTTATACGAATAGAGTCATAAATGAAGTGCACCCCAAAAGTTAGAAAGCAAGCTAACTTTTGGAGGTGTATTTTTTATTTTAAGGTGAATTTTTTAATTTGTAAAATCCATTTCATAAGCATTTCATAAATATGATGTAATATTTTTATATAGACAAAGTTAAAGAAAGGAGAATGGTGAAAATTGATTAAAAATGCTCTGGCATATGTCTCGAGAAAAAAGAATAGAACTTTAATCATATTTATTATCTTAACAATAGTTCTATCTTTTTTATACTCGTGTTTAAGCATAATGAAATCAAACGAAGGCTTGGAAAAATCCTTATATAAGTATTCAAATTCTTCTCTTTCCATAACGAAAAAAGATAATGGATATTTTGAAACGGAGAAATTTAAGGAAGTAAAGAGGATAAAAGAGGTTAAGGAACTTACATATGAGTACAATGGACTTGCTAAACCTGTAAATGCCAAGGTTGTTACGGGGAAGCAAAAAATTGAAAGAGATAATCTTCCAGATGAGTTCAATAATATTTTATCCTTAGAGGCGACAAATAATACAAAGAGGAATGTGTTGTTTACAAGCGGAGTTTTCACAATAAAAAAGGGAAGAGGGATTAATGAAAATGATATGAACAAAATCCTGGTACATGAAGACTTTGCCAAGAAGAACAATTTGAAATTAAATGACAAGATCGGACTTAACTTGTTAGATAACGATAATATGGCACAGGACAAGGAAGAAAAATATGAAATCATAGGAATTTTTTCAGGTAAAAAGCAGGAAAAATATACAGGGCTATCTTCTGATTTCAGCGAAAATTCAGTATTCATAGATTACAAATCTCTTGAAAAGACCTTGTTTGACGGTAAAGCAGGTCTTTCAAACAAGATAAATGTGTATACGGATAATCCCGAAAATATAAAAACAGCTTTTGAAAAGATTAAAAATATAAATATAGACTGGTCAAAATATAATCTTGAAAAAGACACGGGAGCTTTTGAAGAAATAATAAATTCCCTGAGTGGCATAAAACACTTAATAAAGATTATCGCATACTCAATTGCTATAGGAGGGCTGGTAGTAATTTCACTGATATTGATACTTTGGTTAAGGGAGAGAATATATGAAATAGGCATTTTGCTTTCGATTGGGATAAGCAAGGCAAAGATAATATCACAATTTATTATCGAGCTAATCATAATATCCATACCTGCTTTTCTAAGCTCTCTAATACTTGGCAATCTCATACTTAAACAACTTACAGGTAGGCTAGTAGAAAGCGGGAGCGGAGGAGATTTAAATATAGACATAATTAAAAATCAAAGTCTTTTGGATAGCATCACTACTTTTTTACAAAGCTACGGAATCTTAATAAGCATAATCATCATTTCTGTAGCACTGGCATCTTCAATGATTTTAATAAAGAAACCTAAGGATATATTGTCAAAAATTAGTTAGGAGGAAAAATGGACATATTGGAAATTAAGAACGCATCTTATTATTATGGAGATTCAAAGGACAAGATATTGTCATCTGTAAATCAGAAATTTGAACTTGGTAAATTTTATGCAATAATTGGAAAATCAGGAGCAGGAAAGTCCACCCTATTATCTTTACTTGCAGGTCTTGATAAACCTAAAAGCGGTGAAATTGTATTTAAGGGAGAAAATATAGAAGATAAGGGTTATAACAACCATAGAAAGAATAATATATCTCTCGTTTTTCAAAATTACAACCTAATAGATTATCTCTCGCCTCTTGAAAACATAAGGCTTGTAAATACCAAGGCAGATGAATCAATCCTTCTTGAGCTTGGGCTTGATAAGACACAGACTAAGAGAAATGTAATGAAATTATCGGGTGGAGAGCAGCAGAGAGTTGCAATAGCAAGGGCACTCGTGTCAGAGGCACCTATAATTTTAGCAGATGAGCCTACAGGAAATCTCGACAGCGTTACTGCGGGTGAAATAATAAAATTATTAAAAAAATTAGCAAAGGAAAGAGATAAGTGCGTAATTGTTGTAACACACAGCAATGAGGTTGCAAGTGCTGCGGACATAGTCCTAGAGCTAAGTGGGAAGAAATTAAAAAAGGTTAATAAGATTAGCTAGGAGGTATATAATGATAAAAAATGCTTTTGCATATGTAACAAGAAAAAGTCTAAAATCATTGATTCTGATATTGGTTATATTGGTAATGTCAGCTCTATGCCTCATAAGCTTGTCAATTAAGGATAGCACCAATAAGGCATCTAAGAAAACATTAAGCAATATAACAAATAGCTTTTCGATTGAAATTAATAGGCAGGTAAATCCCGGAACTCCTAGGGGAGGCGGAAATGTAAAAGGTCAGGATATAAAAAAAATATCTGAATCAGGGGACATAGAGAGCTATGTTAAGAGGATAAATAGCGTTGCAGACTTGGTTGGCCTTGACATAATTGAAACTGATGAAACGCTTGCTAATCAGTCGGAGGAGAGAGCAAAGAATTTCAAGAGCACTGTTATGCTAACAGGTGTAAATGATTCATCAAAAGAAACAAAATTTGTGTCAGGTGCGTACAAACTAACTTCCGGCGAGCATTTGAACAATGATGATAAAAACAAAGTTCTAATTCATAAGGATTTAGCGAAAAAGAACAATTTAAATATAGGTGATAAGATAAAATTAAAATCGAACCTATTTGACGCTGATAATGAAAAGGGTGCAGATGAAACCGTAGAAGCCGAGATAAAAGGTATTTTTGATGGACATAATAATGGCGGTGTAAGTGCTGCACAGGAATTATATGAGAACACTCTGATTACAGACCTTGATACAGCGGCAAAGGTCTATGGAAATACTGAAGATACTGCGGTATACCAAGATGCGACCTTCTTTGTAAAAGGCGATAAGAACCTAGATAAGGTTATGAAAAATCTAGGGAAGCTTGACATCAACTGGAGAGAGTATAATTTAATTAAGAGCTCATCGAATTATCCGGCACTTCAGCAGTCGATTTCAGGAATTTATGGAATTGCAAATAGGTTGTTTGCAGGTTCGCTAATCTTCGCTGGAATTGTAGTTTCGCTCTTGCTCTTCCTCTGGATGAATGCTAGAAGAAAGGAAATAGGAGTGCTACTTTCAATCGGAAAATCCAAGTTTGAAATTTTCGGGCAATTTATAATTGAGCTATTATTTGTATCAATCCCTGCATTTGTCCTCGCATTCTTTCTTGCGGATTACACAGGGAAAATCCTAGGGAATAAGATATTGAACAAGGTTACAGGCGATATTGCAAAACAGATTGCAAGGCAGTCTGCATCAAGTCAGCTCGGAGGAGGAGCAGAGGTTGATGGTTTCAATAAAACTTTAACAGGGCTTGACATCAATGTACTTCCAAAATCAATGGTATATGTAGCCCTATTTATGGGAATTGTCTTAATTATTTCGCTCGTTATTTCATCATCAGGTATTTTGAAAAAGAATCCAAAAGAGCTTTTGATTGATAATAAGTAGATTGATTATAAATAAATAGATAATAAATAAATGATAATAAGTAAGAAAATTATCGGTGCAAGTAGCACCGATTTTTTATATAATATAAATATTAAATTAGATGAGGCAGATATATGAAAATACTTGTTGTTGAAGATGATAATATGATTAGAGAGGGTATTATAGAATACCTTAGAGAGCATGAGTACCAAGTCTTTGAAGCAAAAGATGGGAAAGAGGCATTGTCAAAATTTTCTAATGAAATAAACCTTGTCATATTAGATATTCAAATTCCATTTATAAATGGGTTAGAAGTTTTAAAGGAGATAAGAAAGACGAGCAAATTGCCAATACTCATACTTACAGCATTTAGCGATGAGGAGTATAAGATTGACGCATTTACAAATTTAGCAGATGGATATATTGAAAAGCCATTTTCTCTCTCAGTCTTAAAAGCTAGAATTGATGCTCTGATAAAGAAGTATTATGGCGAGATAGAAAAGTTTGAATACAAGAATGTGGAGATCAATTTCACCAGTTATACGGCAAAGGTAGATGGTGAAGATGTAGAAATTAATGCAAAAGAATTAGAGGTTCTAAAGTTCTTGCTTAATAACGAGGGCCGTGCAATGTCGAGAGATAAGATAATTGACAATGTATGGAAAGAAACGGACGAAATTCCATATGACAGGGTTATCGATGTATATATAAAGGAACTGAGGAAAAAGCTTGGCTTAGACTGCATAGTAACTGTTAGGAATGTAGGATATAAATTGGAGAGAAGATGAAGAATTTAAAGATATTTCCCAAGATGTTCATACAGATTTTTTCTATTCTCGGAGTGATAGTTTTATTGGTTCACCTGCTTATATTTTTGATTTTCCCAAAGACATATCTAAGCACGAGAAAAGAGGAGATAAGGACAAAGGCAAATGAGATTTCTAGAAATATCGAGGGGAAGGATATAAAAAGTATCGAAGAAACACTTAGCGTTTTTTCCAAAAGTAGTGACATAAAGGGCTTTATCAAGGGTAAAAATAATAATAACGAAGTTAAAATAGGAGATGATGATAATCTAGGTATAGATTTAGGAAGCGACAATAACTCCCTTATAATTGAAGAGAGAGAGATTTCACTAAATAATGGAGAAAAAATATCGATTCAGTTCGTTTCGACTGCTGATATGAAAAAAGATGCAAAAGACCTAAGCCTGAGATTTCTTCCATACACCTTGTCAATATCATTAATTTTATCGATTCTTGTTTCGCTCATCTATGCAAGGTCAATAAAAAATAATATTGAGGAAATAAAAGCTGTAACAGACAAAATGATGGAGCTCGACAAAAATGCTCATCTTGAGGTTAATTCAAAGAATGAGGTAGATCAGTTAAAAAGTCAGATAAATGACCTATATTTTACATTGCTTAAATCAATAGATGATTTAGAACTTAAGAATAGAGAGATTGTAAGATTAGAAAAGCTTAAATATGATTTTTTCAGAGGAGCATCGCATGAACTAAAAACGCCACTTGCTAGTTTAAAGATAATTCTTGAAAACATGAAATATAATATTGGGAAATATAAGAATAGAGATGTCTACATATCTGACTGTATAGATATAGTAGATCATCTAAGCCAGAATATTTCTCAAATACTTTCGATTTCATCATTAGAGCGATTTAAAGATGATGAAGAATTATTTGAGATAAAGGACGAACTAAATGAGATATTAAAAAATTATTTACTTCTTATCGGTCAGAGAAATCTAGAAATCAATAATAAAATATCCGATGAAAAGATTTACATAGGGAGGTCAGCCTTCAAAATCATCTTATCTAATTTGATAAGCAATGCGGTGAAATATGCTGATGAGTCCGGCTTTATAAATATTGGAATAAAAGACGGCTGGCTTTATATCGAAAGCTCATATAAGGATAAAAAGCCTCTTGATATGGATAGAATATTCGATATTAATTTTAATCTCAGCAAGGAGATGAATAGCGGACTGGGCTTATATGTAGTCAGCAACCTGCTCAAAAATTATAATAAGAGATATAAAGCAGAGCAGGATAAGAATGTCTTTGTATTTAAAATAGAACTATCAAATTAAATTATTTTTTTATAATATAAAAGCGAGAGTAAAAGATAAAGGCAAAGGCAAAAGTAAAAGCAAAGGCAAATTAATAACAAAATATAAAATGAAAGCAAATATTAAATAGGAGTATTGGGATTATAAAATGGACATTTTTTCTATAATAACATTGTTTGGCGGACTTGCTCTATTCCTCTATGGAATGTCAGTGATGTCATCGGGTCTAGAGAAGCTTGCCAGCGGGAAGCTGGAAACTATTCTCTACGATATGACTTCAAGCAAGGTTAAGTCTTTACTTCTAGGAGCAGGAGTTACAGCGGTAATACAGAGCTCGTCAGCTGTAACAGTAATGCTTGTGGGACTCGTTAATTCAGGAATAATGTCAACTGAGCAGACTGTTGGGGCAATAATGGGCTCAAATATTGGAACGACGATTACAGCATGGCTACTCAGCTTGGTAGGCGTAAGCAGTGACAATATAGTACTTAATCTGCTTAAGCCTCAGTCATTTTCTCCTATCATGGCATTAGTCGGCGTCATATTATTTATGGCAGCAAAATCCAATAAGAAAAAGGATTCAGGACTTGTCATGATTGGATTTGCAATTCTAATGTATGGAATGAGCTTCATGAGCGAGTCTATGGAGCCTCTCCAGCATAGCGAAAAATTCACAGGTATTCTCACCGCTTTAAACAATCCAATTCTCGGTGTACTTGCAGGATTATTGATAACTGCTATAATTCAGAGCTCATCTGCTTCTGTTGGAATATTACAGGCAATCTCAATGACCGGCGGGTTAAGCTACGGCATGGCGATACCTATAATAATGGGCCAAAACATAGGTACCTGCGTCACTTCGCTTATTTCAAGTATTGGCGTTAATAGAAATGCAAAGAGAGTAGCGGCAATTCATATTTCATTTAATATAATTGGAACGATTATATTTATGGGCATTTTTTACCTTGCTCACTACATTGTAGATTTCTCATTTATAAATAATAGTGTTTCGCCGGTCAACATAGCTATACTTCATTCGCTTTTTAATATTTTAACTACGATAATTCTATATCCATTTAGCAATAAGCTCGTAAATATAAGCAATAAAATCGTTCACTTTGACAAAGATGAAGAAGAAAATACAGAATTTCTCGATGATCTTTTACTTAAGACACCAGCAATAGCAGTTGATGAGGCTAGGAAAAAGATGAAAGAAATGCTCATCATGGCATTTGACAATTTCGAGAGGGCACTTAAGCTTTCAGACCAATGGGACGAAAAGATTTTCAAAAAACTCGTAAAGACCGAAAGCAAGCTTGATTATTACGAGGACCAGCTTAGCGGGTTTAATATCAAGATAGCAGGAGAAGAGCTTTCTGATGAAAACTCTAGGGCGGTCTCCATGATGCTACATACTATTACAGATGCGGAGAGAATAGGCGACAGGTCATTAAATATAGCTGAAAGTGTAAAGGAATTGATAGACAAGGGAATTGTTTTTTCAGATGATGCGAGAAAAGAACTTAATATAATTGCAGAGGCACTTAGGGAAATTGTCTATAATACAAAGAAATGCTTTATAGAAGGAGATATAGAATCAGCTTACATGGTAGAACCGATTGAAGAAGTTATTGATGACTTGGTTGAAAAGAGCAAAGACAACCATGTTGCAAGATTAAAAAATGGAAGCTGTACACTTGAGCTGGGACTTATATTAAATGATATTTTGATTAATTTAGAGAGGATTTCTGATCACTGCTCAAATATTGCGGCAGATAAGATAGAGATGGAGGGAGGAAATCTTCATCTTCATGAATATAAGAAGAAGATTAAAGAGCAAAAAGATGATAAATTTGCCCACCTCTATAGCGAGTACTCAAATAAATATAATATCGAATAAAAACAATTGTATTAGAATACATCTTTGATTGAATCGAAGATGTATTTTGGTCTATATGGGAAATTATCTATATCATTTCTGCTTGTCACGCCTGAGAGAACAAGAATAGTATCAATTCCTGATTCAATGCCTGCGATAATATCAGTATCCATTCTATCGCCAATTATTACAGCATCTTCAGAGTGAACACCGAGCATTTTTAACCCCGTCCTCATCATTAGAGGGTTGGGTTTACCAACAAAGTATGCAGGCTTACCTGTAGCAAGCTCAATTGGAGAAATCATAGCCCTGCAAGCGGGGATTATCCCATTCTCTGATGGACCCGTCAAATCGCTATTTGTTCCAATAAGCTTTGCTCCATTTCTGACAAGATTTACTGCTTTTAACATATTTTCATAATTTAATGTGTTACCCTCTCCAACAATTACATATTCAGGGTCTACATCATTCATAACTATACCTGCATCGTGTAGAGCGGTAATAAGACCGGCTTCTCCCATTACGAAAGCTGAAGAAGCAGGTGACTGACTGCTGACAAATTTTGCTGTTGCAAGAGCACTGGTATAAAAGTGGTCAGCTGCACAGTCTATTCCCATCCTAAGCAATTTCTGCCTTAACTCCTCAGGAGATCGGTCAGATGAATTAGTTAGGAAAAGAAATGGCTTATTATTATCCTGAAGAGTTTTGACAAAATCCTTTGCTCCAGAAAGCAATCTATTTCCATGATAGATTACACCGTCCATATCTATTATAAAGCCTTTTTTATCTAGTAACTTATCCAATTTAATCTCCTCGCTTATCTCTTAATTAATATTTAGTAACCTTTTATATATAATTTTAAATATGTTTATTTTATAAATTTTCTATAAGATTTGGTAGAGAAATAATTATTTCAGTACCTTTTCCCTCATCACTATTTATTTTTATATTACCATTATGATATGCTACTGCGTGTTTTACAATTGAAAGTCCAAGTCCCGTACCTTTGCTCGAGCGAGAGTGACTTTTATCTGAGCGGTAGAAGCGTTCAAAGATCCTATCCTGCTCATTTTTAGCAATCCCCATGCCCGTATCCCTAACGGATATAATGGCCATATTATTTGATTCTGAAATATTAATATGCACTTCTCCGCCGTCAACATTATACTTAATAGCATTATCTGCGAGATTATAAATAGCCTCTTTCAAGAGAGTTGGTATCGCATTATTGAGAATTATATTATCGCCATCAACATATAAATTTATTTTTTTTGATTTCGCGGGGTCTTCTAAAGAGCGTGAAACTTCTAAGGATATATCGAGCAAATTGACGGATGTTCTATTTGGCTCAATACCCTCATCAAGCTGAGCTAGACCGATTATTTCATTTATTAAGCTGACAAGCCTTGAAGCTTCAAATCTGATTTTTTTAGTAAACTTCTTCGTATCTTCAGGTTTTACCAAGTCATTTTCTATTAATTCTGCACTTCCAATAATCGACTGAAGTGGGGTTTTTAATTCATGAGAAACATTGGCTGTAAATTCACGGCGTCTTTTTTCTGAATTTGACTGCTCTGTAATATCGAATGCTAAAATTATGATGCCATATTTTTCACCGCTATTATCTTTAGTGGAAATTTCATATTCATTATCAACTTTGTTATTATGACTTAGAGATATGTCATTATTTACCATATTTTTCTTTGCAATTTTGCTTACATTGAACTGGTAGATGCGATCATCAACATTTATGCGTAGCTCAGTATATTCATTTTTATTATCAGGTGAAATTGCCTTTGAGAGCTCCTTATTGCGAAATATAGTTATAAAGCTCTTTCCAATAGAATAAGAATCTGTTTTAAATAGAGAATAAGCTGAATTGTTCATGCTTAATATTTTTTCGTCATCATCAAGAAGGACAAGAGCTTCTCTCATCTGACTTGTAATCTGATTAAATTCATTTTTTCTATCTTCGAGCATCTTTAGCTGGGAGCGAATTTCAATATGCTGACTGTTTATCTTCCTAAGGAGGGGAGACAGCTCCTCATAATTATTATTTTCAAGCGGGTGATCCAAATCGAGGTTGTTGAGTGGATCAACGATACGGCTTGAGAGCTTGTGAGCCAAAAGACCTGAAATAATAAGGGATATTAAAATTACAACGAGAGTAGGTTGAACCATTCCGGCTGCAATAACTCCGGCTGTTGCACGGTTTGAAGATATTCTAAGGACAGAGCCGTCATTTAACTTGCTCGCCCTATATATGGTTTTTTCTAGAAGGGTGCTTGAATATCTCGAGCTAGCACCGTAATTTTCCTTTAATGCCTGCTTGAACTCCTCGCGATTGCCATGATTTTCCATTTTAAGAGAGTCCTTTTTTGTATCATAGATAACAGTACCATCTTCGGAAATCCATGTCAGACGAAAATCACTCTTATTAAATCTGTAAAGATAATCCTTGCCTTCAAGTTCAACAGCTCGTGAAGCAAGATTAAGCTCATCTGTCAGGTGTTTATCTTGAACATCAATAAAATATTTATATAAAATCCCTGTTGTGATAAGCAGGCTTGCCATAATCGCGATGGCTGCAACCAAAAAGATAGATTTAAAAATTTTCTTAGTCATGGCTTCCCTCCAAGCGATAGCCTACATTTCGCACCGTTTTTATAAGCTGTCCGTATTTTCCTAGCTTTTGCCTTAGCGTTCCAATGTGAATATCAATAGTCCTAGATTCAACGCAAAAATCGCTTTCCCATACCATTCTAAAAAGCTGGTCCCTTGTAAAAGCGATGCCCTGATTTTCAAGAAATAATTTTAAGAGCTCAAACTCTTTATATGTAAGCTCTATTTCTTTTCCGTCAATAGTGACCCTGTGCTCATTTGGAGAAAGGCTAAGCCCTCCGATGCTAAGTGTAACCTCTGGCTCATTTTTTACATATCTTCTTAGAACGGCTTTAACCCTTGAAATCATCTCCATCACACCAAAAGGTTTGACGAGGTAATCATCAGCTCCAAGATCTAAGCCTTGAATCTTATCATATTCCATTCCCTTTGCAGTCGCCATTATAATAGGTATTTCCTTTGTTTCAGGCGACGATTTAAGTTTTTTTAGCAAGCTAATTCCGTCAATCTCAGGCAGCATTATATCTAGTATGATTAAATCGGGAAGTTCAGTCTTTAGTGCTTCTAAAAGAGATTTGCCATTGTCAAAACCCCTAGCTTTAAAGCCGGTAGATTTAAGTGCATATAATTCTATCTCCCTTATGTTTGAATCATCTTCAACGCACCAAATCATAAATCTTCTCCTTTGTGTTCACCTGTTATATAAAATTCAATCCATCTTGCTATATTTTCAGCATGATCGCCTATCTTTTCAAGATATTTGCATATCATCAAAAGGTCAATTGCATTTTCGGCCTGATTCGGCTCTTTAGATATGAAATTTATCAAATCACTTTTAATTTCTATAAAAAGCTTGTCAACAATATCATCAGAAGCTATAACCGACTCAGCTAGTTTTAGATTTTTAGATATATAAGAATCTATGCTGGTCTTTAACATTTCTGAAACTGCAAGAACCATGTTCTGAATCTTCTTGCATCTATTATAATCGAAATCATTTAAAGAGGATGAAATATCAGAAATATTTGTCGCTTGATTTCCTATCCTTTTCATATCGGTGATTATCTTAAGCGTTGCAGAAATTTGACGAAGGTCTCTAGCCACCGGTTGTTGCTCAATAAATAATTTCAGGCAGAGCGACTCTATCTCCCTTTCTTTTTGATATATTTCTGATTCGAGCGATGTAACAGAAACTTGAGCACCAAAATCTTTCTTAAATAGAGATAAAGATGCTATTGAAATCGCTTCTTCACACATAGTTCCCATTTCAATTAAACTGTCATTTAGCATATCAAGCTGTTTATCAAATCTATTTCTCATTATCCAAACCTCCCAGTAATATAATCTTCTGTTCTCTTGTCGCTCGGCTTGGAGAATAGAAGGTCTGTATTGCTCATTTCAATAAGTTCTCCGAGGAAGAAAAATGCAGTATAATCAGAAATTCTTGCAGCTTGTTGCATATTGTGTGTCACCATGATTATACTATAATTATTTTTTAGCTCAACAGCAAGCTCCTCAACTTTTGCTGTTGAAATGGGGTCGAGAGCACTGGTCGGCTCGTCCATAAGAAGAACCCGAGGTTCAACTGCAAGAGCCCTTGCTATGCAAAGCCTTTGCTGCTGACCTCCGGATAATCCGAGGGCAGATTTTTTTAGCCTGTCTTTAACCTCGTCCCAGATTGCAGCATTTTGCAAGGATTTTTCGACTATTTCATCTAGCATTGCCTTGCTTCTTATCCCATGAGTCCTAGGTCCATATGCAACATTGTCATATATGCTCATTGGGAAGGGGTTTGGTTTTTGAAATACCATGCCTATTTCTCGCCTAAGCTCGTTCACATCTACATCAGGAGAATAAATATCATGCCCCTTGTATTTAATATTACCCTCAATTTTTACATTTGGAATTAGGTCATTCATGCGATTTAGACTTTTTATAAAGGTGGATTTACCGCAGCCTGATGGACCTATAAGAGCTGTTATTGATTTTTCTTCAATATCCAGATTTATGTCTTTTAATGCATGAGACTCTCCATACCAAAGATTCATATTTTCAATGGAAAAAACATTCATTAATTACTACCTCGATTCTTAAAATAATTGCCCAAGGCTCTAGCTATAAAGTTGATGATCAGAGTTAAGATAATGAGTATCGCAGCTATTGCAAAAGCAACCTCAAATTCACCCTGTTCTTTAGCATATACATATAGTGCTACAGTTAGACTTGCACCTGAGCTTTGAAGTCCCTTGACTAAGCCATTTAATTCGTGAGCAAAGCCGGCTGTGAAAAGCAGGGCTGCAGATTCTCCAAGTATCCTGCCAATTGTAAGAATACAGCCTGTTATTATGCCATCAATGGAGCAGGGTAGGACGACAGTTCTGATTACTCTCCATTTGCCTGCACCAAGTCCGAAAGCACCCTCCCTATAGCTCATAGGAACCGTTCTAAGACTTTCTTGTGTTGTCCTCATTATTGTCGGTAAGTTCATCATAGCAAGGGTCATAGAACCTGCTATAAGAGATGTTTTCATTCCTAGGAACTGGCAGAAAATCAACATTCCTACCAAGCCATATAAGATTGACGGTATTCCAGATAGAGTTTCTGCCGCATATTCGATTATAGAAGTAAGTCTTTTGCTTTTCGCATATTCCGTCAGATATATTGCAGCTCCAACGCCAAGAGGGATAACGATGATAAGTGTTGCAAGAACAATATATAAGGTGTTTACTATGTCAGGAAGAATACCAATTTTTTCAGATATATAGCTAGGCTTGCTTGATAAAAGTTCCCATGAGATATTAGGCAAACCTTTGAAAAGGACATATATGATTATTGAAAATGAAATTACGCAAGTTATCACCGATGAGGCAATCATAAGAAAACGCATTGTATAAATATAAGCTTTTCTTCTTGCTGAAAAATCTGAATTACCCATTTAATCCACCTTATCTTTTTTCATAAAATAATTTAAAATCGCATTTATCATCATTATGAATAGGAAGAGGACTAGGGCTATTGAAAAGAGTGCCTGCCTCTGTAAACCTGATGAATAAGACATTTCGCTTGCAACTGCTGTTGTAAGGAAGCGGACACTTCTAAATAATGCAGGCATATTTGGAGCGTTGCCTGATACCATCATGACTGCCATAGCCTCTCCTATACCTCTACCAACGCCTAGGACGATAGATGCTGTAATACCGCTTTTCGCTGCAGGAACAGAAATGCGAAAGTATGTTTCTGTAGGGCTTGCTCCAAGAGCGAGGGAACCATCTTCATATTCTTTTGGCACTGCTTCAAGAGAGGTGAGAGATACCTTTATAATTGACGGAAGGATCATCACCGTCAGAACGAGAATTGCAGCGAGCAATCCGGCTCCATCCGGAATACCAAAGGCTTTTCTTATTGCAGGAACGAGAACGAGCATTCCCACAAGGCCATATACAACAGAGGGTATTCCGGCAAGCAAGTTTACTGCAGATATGGTTACCCTTTTAACGGCTGGTCTTGCTTCCTTAGCTAGGTAAACAGCGGTAAAAAAACCTATTGGAACACCTATGACTATCGCACCTGAGGTACCATAAACACTTGTGAGTATGAATGGCAATATTCCAAACTTCGGATCTTCTCTTGTAGATGCCCATTCACTTCCAAATAGAAATTCTTTTAATCCAATCTTTGAAATAGCGGGAAGGCCTGCAAATATGAGATATAAAGATATTAGGATAACCGATGCTACGGTTATAAGCCCTAGTATTAGGAATATAGCGTGTATTGAATTTTCAAATAAATTTTTTTTATTTTTCATGATTATTTATTAAAGCGGGGAGGCTCATAAGAACCTCCCAGAGCAAGATTTAGATTCTAATTATTTTACAGGTACTGCACCAGCTTTTGAGATAATCTCACTTGCGTCTTTTGAAGTTATATAATCGAAGAATGCCTGTGCTGCCTTGGACAATTTCTTATCTGTTTTTGTTACTATAACGAAAGGTCTTTGTATTACATAACTTCCGTCCTTTACGGTCTTTTCTGAAGGATTTACACCATTTACCTTAAGGGTTTTTACATTCTTATTTACAGAGGCGAGTGAGGCATAACCGATTGCGTCAGGGTTTCCTGCAACAGTTGTTATAACATCACCTGTCGATGTAAGTTCCTGTCTATACTTGCAAGAATTTTCCGTCTTTGTGATGCTTTCAAATCCATCTCTTGTACCGCTTCCTGCCTCACGACCGATTACAACGATTTCTGCATCTTTTCCGCCTACATCCTTCCAATTTGTGATTTCACCCTTGTAGATTTTTGCAATATCTTCAGTTGAAAGGTCCTTAACATCGTTGTCAGGACTAACAATTATTGCGATACCATCAAGAGCTAGAACGGTCTCTTCAAGTCCTTTGTTCTTTTCTTCGTCTTTGAGATTTCTGCTCGATAGCCCGATGTCGCATCTGTCCTCGGATACAGCGGTTATTCCTGAGCCTGAGCCTGTAGGATTATATGTGAACTTTACATCTTTATTCTCGCCTGTAAATGATTCTCCAAGAGAACCGATAACTTTTTCCATCGAAGTTGAACCGTCAGTAGCAACGCTTCCCTCTACGCCTTTTTTACCGCAGCCTGTTAGAAGCGTTAGAGCTAATATTCCGGAAAGTGTTAATAATAATATTTTTTTCATTTTTCTCCTCATTTCTCTTTACAAAAATTATGAAATATTAATTTATATAAGGAGTATATTTTCCAAATGTAAAATTTAAAATCAGAGATATGTAAAATAAATGTAAAATAAGGAAAGGTCAAATAATTTCTGATATAATGCTTTTCATGGAGAGAATGAATATGAAATATGAGCTAATTGCAACAACAGCCTTTGGACTTGAAGCTGTGGTGAGAAGAGAGATTGAAGCACTCGGATATGAGATCGTTAAGACAGAGGACGGAAGAATTACATTTCTTTCTGATAAGCTTGGCATAGCAAGAGCAAATATTTGGCTTAGAAGTGCGGATAGAGTTTATTTAAAAATGGCGGAATTTAAGGCAACCACCTTTGAAGAACTTTTTAATGAGGTGAAGAAGGTAGAGTGGGGGAAGATTATACCTATTAGTGGAGCTTTTCCTGTAATAGGAAATTCTGTCAAGTCGAAGCTTCACAATACGCCAAGCTGTCAGAGCATTATAAAAAAAGCTGTCGCTACCTCGATGAGTGGTAGTTATGGTGAGCATGAATTTAAGGAGGACGGGTCCGAATATAAAATCAGATTCAGTGCTCTTAAAGATGTATTTGTAATTGGAATTGACACGAGTGGAATAGGACTTCATAAAAGAGGATACAGGGTTAAAGAAACGAGTGCACCGATGAAAGAAACTCTGGCTTCGGCACTTGTTCAGCTTAGCTTTTGGAATAAGGATAAGACCTTGATTGAGAACAAAACGCCATATTTGATACATTTTAACGGCACAGCCGCTTAGGGTACGAAACTCATACTCAGGGGTACGAAAATTTAGATGTGGTACGAAAATCAATAAGCTCACAGCGATGTTCATCCTAAAATTAAACTAAGAAGCATTACGCGTTACAAGAATCTTGTTCTATCTGGCAGGGTTCTTTTTTATGCAACATTAGGCGAATTGCCATTACCGCATAAAATTCTTGACAAACAAGTTAGTCTATGATAACTTGTTATTTACCGAGATTAATCTCGGTAAGGGGAGGAAAATGATGGTCAGAGAACGATTAGATCCGGAAATGCGTAAAGAAGACATTCAAAAGGCTGCTATGGCACTCTTTTCTTCTAAGGGCTTTAACAATACGACGATGGATGATGTTCGTGAAAAATCCGGTTTATCAGCCGGCGGATTATACTACTACTACAAAAATACGGCAGAAATCCTCTACGACATTATGGACAGAGGAAGCAGGATGCGTGAAGCGACGGTAACAAACACGGTTCAACATATGGGGAACAAGCTTTCACCACATATCTTGGCTGAAGTTGTCGTCGATAAAATGTTGGCGAATAATCCTTTTACGCCTATCTATGTCATGTTTCTTGGTGAGATTAAGAAAAATGAACAGCTTAACGCATTATATGAAAAACTCAAGAGGGATTCGATTACTTACTTTAAGCATTTTATGAATGGGTACGACTGCGGATTGCTTACTGATGATGACTATGAATTTGTAACGAATCTCATCAATGCAAGCTTGTTATCCTGTGAAATTTTAGATACGCGTGAAAATTTTCTAAAGAACAGACAGCACTTGGTATCCATGCTTGAAGGTTATTTTACTCGTTCGACTTCTCAGTAAGCGGAAGTTTCCGGACTCTAAAATCTTCCATCAATTTCAGCATTTCATTCATTTACTAAGGAGGTTTTTTGATATGAACTTATTGAAAAAGTACATCGCCAAAAATAAGACCGGCTACTTTTTCTCGGTTCTTTTTGCCATTTTGGGTGTACTGGCAGGACTTTTTACCTATGTGCTCTTGAGCAAAATGATCATTGCCCTCATTGCAGGGAATGCAGATTTTGCTTTTTATACTAAAGGAGTCCTCAGTATTCTCGCGCTGCTGTGCGCAAAAGAAGTTTTTATGGGTATTTCCACCACGATTTCTCATACGGCGACCTATGGTGCTTTGTGTGAAATCAGGCGAGATATCATGGACAAACTTTTCAAAATGCCGTTAGGAAACATTTTGAATTTAAGCACAGGAAAGCTAAAAGATGTCATCGTGAATCAAGTTGACAGCATGGAGACAACCCTGGCTCACCTGATTCCTGAAATGACCGCTAATATTGTTGGCCCGGTTTTACTTCTTGTTTACATGTTTGTTCTCGATTGGCGCGTTTCGCTCTTGGCGCTGGTTCCTCTTGTGATCGGCATGTTTTTTATGGCCGGCCCGATGAAGCGCATGCCTAAAATGTTTCCCAAAGCAGTCAAAATTGGTCAAGACATGAACAACTCGATTGTGGAATATATCAACGGCATCGAAGTCATTAAGTCTTTTAATCAAGGCGATACATCCTATAAAAAATACAGCGATAATGTTTATGCCAAAGCAGATTATTACTGCAAGTGGATGGGCTTGAACAACAACGATTATGCGGTGAGCATGTCGCTTGCACCGATGGGTATTTTAACCATCATTCCGTTTGGCCTTTTCTTCTGTATGCAAGGTAGCCTAAGCGGCGCTCATCTTTTGATGTTGATTATTTTATCGTTTGGCACAATCTCAAATATCATGCAGGTGATGTCTTATGAGGACGATATGGGTCGCATCAAAACCATTGCCGGTGAGATTGAAAAAGTTCTCAACTCAAAAGAGTTATCCCACGCAACCGGTACACAAAACATTTCACGCTATGACATCACTTTCGATCACGTGAATTTCTCTTACGATGACAACAAACAGGTTATCAAGGATGTCAATCTGCACATCAATGAAGGTAGTGTCAATGCACTCGTCGGGTATTCTGGCTCAGGGAAATCGACCGTTGCAAAGCTCCTCGCCGGATTTTGGGATACCGATAGTGGCACCATAACAATTGGTGGCATAGCTCTCAAGGATATGCCTTTAGAACAGCTTTCGGATGCTATTTCTTATGTATCTCAAGACAATTATTTGTTTGATATTTCCATCAAAGATAATATTCGCATCGGCAAAAAAAATGCAACGGATGAGGAAATTATAGAAATCGCTAAAAAATCGGGCTGCCACGATTTCATTATGAAGCTCTCACAAGGCTATGAAACGGTTGCCGGAGAAGGTGGCGGGCATCTCTCCGGCGGTGAGCGCCAACGCATCTCTATTGCACGCGCCATGCTCAAAGATGCACCGATTGTCATTTTGGATGAAGCCACTTCCTATATCGATCCAGAAAATGAAGCTATTTTGCAAGATGCCATCGCCGCATTGGTAAAAGGCAAAACGCTCATTATTATCGCCCATCGACTGAAAACCATTGCAGATGTGGATCAAATATTTGTAATCCATGATGGATATGTTGAAAATCACGGAACACACGATGAACTATTAAAAGATTCTCCGGTTTACCAAGAATTGTGGAGTGCGGCCATGCGAGGTGAAGAAAATGATTAATACATTTAAGAAGTTATGGAAATTTGCAGAGCGTGAGCAAGGAATGATTCGCTCCTCTGTGATCTGGAGTTTTTTGGGCGCGATTTTTAACGTTTTTCAATTTATGGCCATCTATTTGGTCATTGCGGCGATTATAAAGCAGGAAATTACGTGGCAGACGATTGGTATGTGCAGCGCATTCTTATTGCTTTCCTTACTGGGCATCATTATTTCTAAGAAAAATTCCATGCTTAAGCAAACGCATGCCGGCTATTTTACAGCCGCAAATAAACGTATCGCTATGGGAGAAAAAATCAAAAAAGTGCCAATGGGCTTTTTCAATGATTTTAGCTTAGGAAATTTAACGGCCATTGCGACGACAAAGTTGGACAGTCTCGAAACTTGGGTGCCCACACTTTTTATTATGGTATTCGGCGGTCTGCTTGTAACCGTGGTATTTATCCTGTCCCTTTTTATGCTGCATTGGAAAATTGCACTCATTGCTATCGCTGGGTCTTTGATTTTCTTGGCGGCGGCCGCTTTAATGCAGCAAAGATCTAAAAAGAGTTCGGATCGAGTTTCTGTTGTACAAAACGATCTCACGAAAGAAGTGCTGGCAACCTTGCAAGGTATGCAGATCATCAAGTCCTATAACTTGGGAGGACAAAATAACAACAAGCTGGATCAAAGTTTTGAAGAAACAAAAAAATCGACGTTGAGCCTTGAAAAGGCTGTTACGCCTTACACGGTACTGCTGAAAATCATCATTGCGATCACGATTTCGGTTATGATTGCCACAGCACTTTCATGCTACTTTTCGGGAGAGCTTTCTTTGGACTATACCATCATGACGCTGGTTGCCAGTTTTGTGATTTTTAACAGTTTATTGGCTTCTGGTAGTGCTATGGCCATACTTAGAACCATTGACAACGCGATGGATTCTTATGATTACGTCAATCAAATGCAAGATATGCCGGAAGGTCATATCAATGATGCACTTCAGCAACACGATATTGAATTTAAAAATGTTTCCTTTGCCTATGGCGAAAAGCCAATCTTAAATAATGTGTCTTGCTATATCCCCGAAAGATCAATGACGGCTATCGTAGGGCCGTCTGGTTCAGGGAAAACAACTTTTTGCAATTTGATCTCTCGCTTTTGGGATGTCAATTCAGGAGAGATTCGCCTTGGAGGAAAGAACATAAAAGATTACTCCCTTGAAAATCTCATGAATCATATTTCGATGGTCTTCCAAGATGTCTATCTTTTTGCCGATACGATTGAAAACAACATTAAATTCGGATGCCCAAATGCCAGCCGCGATGATGTGATTGCGGCGGCAAAAAAGGCCCAGTGCCATGACTTTATTTCCGCCTTGCCCGATGGCTATCAGAGCATGATCGGAGAAGGTGGAACAAGTCTTTCCGGCGGTGAAAAACAGCGCATCTCCATTGCCAGAGCAATGCTGAAAGATGCACCGATTATCATCTTTGATGAAGCTACTGCAAATGTTGATCCGGAAAACGAAGACAAGCTGAAAGCAGCCATTGAAGCCCTTACTCAAAACAAAACCGTCATCATGATCGCGCACCGCTTGAAGACGATCCGTAATGCAAACCGGATTTTGGTACTGAACAAAGCAGGGATTGAGCAGTGCGGTACACATGATGAATTGATGCTGCAAGGAGGTCTTTATCGAGCTCTTATCGAATCGAGAAGCAAGGCGGAAAGCTGGAGATTCGCAAATTAAAGTTTGGAACTAACAACAACATCTTAGACATAAAAATGATTGTGCCTGATGTTGTCGAAAATTAAATGTTCAGAAAGGAATTTTATGATGAAACTAAAAAATGTTGTACAGATTGCCGTATTGGCAGTAATTGGCTGTGTTGTAGCCTTTGGAATCAGTATGCTGACGGGACTTTTAGGCATGGCTTCCCTCTACATTTCAGCCGGGTTTGCCGCTTTTGTGATCGGACCGACCTTTGTGATTGCGGCTCGAAAAGTACAAAAGCGTGGCACAGCGCTTCTCTTTTGGGCTGTGCTTGGGTTGGTATATGCAATTTTAGGTTATGGGATCATGATTCCGATTACTCTGATTGCAGGGATTGTCTGCGAGCTGATTATCGGAAAGTACGATAATAGCAAACGCATCGCCATTGCTTTTAGTGTTGCCATGTTTATCGATTCGATGCACAGCATTCTTTTAACAAAAATTTTAGGCGTCGAAGGTTTAGTAAAATACATGTCATCTACCTTTTCTCCAGAACAAGCAGCACAAATGGTTGCCGCCTATACAAATGAAGTGATTTTGATAGCTGTTGCCGTTAATGTTGTGCTGTGCTTGTTAGCCGGATTTTTCGGAGCATTCATCAACAATAAGTTCTTTGAGAAAAGCACTCAGCAGAGCAAGCTCAAATAAGATGAGCCGATCATTTTCCCGCAGAAAAGACCAAGAGGGATATCTTCATCCGCTTACGCTATTTGCCTTAACGATCCTGTTTACCTTCTTGGTCTTTACTCGCAATCCATGGTTATATGGAATCACCTGTGCGGCAAGCTTTTTAATCTTGCTGTCTCGTTCCGCTCGAACCTGCATAAAAAATCTCGTTTTTTATGCAGGTATATTCGGTGTGGCAGTGCTTCTGGCTCATATCTCGTCAGGTTTTACAACAGGAGCTTTTTTAGGACTTGCTATTTTAATTCTTCAGTTGTTTCCGATCATGAATATTGGTCGTGCACTGGTCATGACAAGTTCGACTAAAATTTTTACGGCTATGCGCCAGTTGCATTTACCCATAAGTCTATCGGTCGGTCTTGTTACCGCGCTGCGCTTTCTTGACGAAATACTGCTTAGACTTAAGGAAATTAAAGCCGGAATGAAAATCCGCGGCTTTCATGCTTCCCTTTTGCATCCCGTCCGCACTTTTGAGCTGTACTTTGTTCCTTTGGTATATAAGTGTCTGCATGTCAGCGAAACGCTTGTCTCTTCAATTATTGCCAAAGGTATCGAGTATGAAGGAGAAAAAACCAGTTATTATGATATGCGCTTTAAATTCGCAGATGGCATCAGCCTGTTTGCCGGCGTGGCGCTTTTGGGAGTTGCACTATGGACATCATGAAAGTCAATATTGAGCGCTTCACCTATCAAGGAGCAGAAAAGTCATCTTTGCATGCTATTCATTTTGCGATCGCACCGGGAAAACTGGTCGTACTCACCGGTAATTCCGGCTGCGGAAAAACAACGCTTACCAGAGTGATGAACGGACTCATACCGGATCAGTATGAAGGCACACTGGATGGCAAAGTCACATTATTGGATCAAAATCTGCATGATTTTAAGACGGGTACCTTGGCTAAGGTCATCGGCAACGTATTTCAAAATCCATCCGATCAATTCTTTACCCGCAAGGCAGAAGATGAGGTCGCCCTTGTCGGAGAGAACCTCGGCATGCCGCAGGCGGAACTGAGAAAACGGGTGAAGAAAGCTTTTGAGTACATGAGCATTGCTCACTTAATGGATAAAAATTTGAATGAACTTTCCGGCGGAGAAAAACAGCGGGTAGCTATTGCCTCTACCTTAGTTTATGACACAAAGATTATTTTCTTTGATGAGCCTTCAGCTTCCCTTGATCAAGAAGGTATCCGAGATTTGCAAGGCATCCTGAAATTGCTCAAAGCATCGGGTAGAACCATCATCATCGCCGAACACCGACTATATTTTTTGGAGGATCTCTACGATAAGCTCTATGTCATGAAAGACGGAACTTTTATCAAAGAATTTGATGCGGGCGAACTGAAATCATCCGATTGTAAAGACTTGGGACTTCGAGCGATAGATTTTTCCGCACTTGTTCCGCACAACACGACAAAGACAGGTGAGCGTGTTTTTTCTGCGAAGGATGTTCATGTCTCTGTAGGCAAAAAAGAACTTATCTCGAATTTATCCTTTGACTTACATTCCGATGAAATCATGGGGATTGTCGGCACAAATGGTATCGGAAAAAGCAGTTTAGGTCGTGTTCTCTGCGGACTTGCCGGCAAGAAGCAAGATATTTCATGGGGAAAAACTCAGCGAGAACGACTGAAAAATTCCTACTACATGATGCAGGATGTAGACTACCAGCTGTTTTTTGATACCGTAGAAAACGAGGCGCTCGCAAACGGCAAAAAAATAAGCGATGCTTATTTGGCGGAGGTTTCTTGGATCATTAAGCATATTGATCTTTGGAATAAACGCAGCGAGCATCCGCAAAACTTATCCGGCGGGCAAAAGCAAAGGCTGGCTCTCGCCAATGCTTTTTTGAGTGAAAAGCAAATTCTTATTTTGGATGAGCCGACCAGCGGTTTGGATTACATGCACATGGATAAAATCGCCGAGCTTATCTTTGAACTTGCCAAAGGTCGCCCGACACTTATTATTACGCATGACATCGAACTATTACTGAAAGTCTGCCAGACGGTCCTTCTGATCAAACAAGATGGATATGAGAAACTTGATTTACAGACGGCAGAATATCATAAGCTCATTTCTTATTTTGAGCAGATGATGAAATAACGGCGGCTAAGAGCAAATCTCGCTGCCATTTCTGAAAGTTATGCGGATATCTTCTTTGCTGAATACCGTGATATGATCTACAAGAGCACAGAAGCTCTGTTCGTCGAATGTTTGCAGAAGCCTGTCTTGTTTTTGTAGCTGCTTCAGGCAGAACTTGATATCGGCTTTGGTCGCCTGCATCTTTTTGAGCTTTCCTTCTACCTTCGATAAGGCCGCCTTTTTTTCATTGTAGAAGCGTTCCAGATCTTCGTACTTTGCTTGGTACTCGCTCTGGTCTTGCGGGATGGCAGCATTTTGGCGGATAAGGTCTTCGATCATCTTGGCACAGACATCCATCTCACTTTCCAGCTTTGCTTTTTCGCCTTCCAAGGTATGAGTATCATAAACGCCTCCGACAATCTCTTGAAAGCTATTAAGAATCTCATCTTTATTCTCTATGAGCTTGTTGGTCGCAGAAAGGACGGCAGCTTTTAGCTCTTCATCGCTGAGATGCATTCCGTTTTTGCAGGGAGAGTTTTTCTTGCAGTGCTTGTTGCATTGCCAAATGACCTGCTTGTATTTGTCTGTGGAATGCCAGACTTTTGAACCGAGCCTTGTACCGCATTCTCCGCAGTAGACCTTGCCAGAGAATAGTCTCACACCGCTGTGCCTTCCTTTTTCACTTTTGCGCCTTTCCATCTCGCGTTGTACGAGTTCCCAGACCTCCGGTTCAATGATGGCTTCATGGTTTCCCGTCACATAGTACTGCGGGATTTCGCCTTCATTTACCTTGTGCTCTTTGGTAAGAAAGTTTGTGGTGAACGACTTTTGCAAGAGTGCGTCACCTTTATATTTTTCATTGGTAAGGATGGATTTTATGTTGCTTGGGTTCCAGCGAGGTTTTCCTGCAGGTGACGGGATACCGTCTTCGGTCAGCGCCTTTGCAATGAGGTGGTAGGTTTTTCCTTGAAGATACATCGCATAGATACGTTTGACGATTTTTGCTTGTTCGAGGTTGACGACGAGGTTTCCATCCTTTCCGCGGTCATAGCCTAAGAAGCGTTTGAAGGGCACGGTCACTTTGCCGTCAGCAAAGCGCTTTCTTTGTCCCCAGGTGCAGTTTTCGGATATTGAGCGAGACTCTTCCTGAGCAAGGCTGCTCATGATGGTAATCAAAAGCTCGCCTTTGGAGTCAAAGGTCCATATATTCTCTTTTTCAAAGAAGCACTCGGTGCCGTGCTCTTTAAGCTTTCGGATGGTGGTTAAGCTGTCCACGGTATTTCTGGCAAAACGCGAGACCGATTTGGTGATGATAAGATCTATTTTTCCGTCAAGGGCATCTTTGACCATGCGTTTGAAGCCCTCTCGCTTTTTGGTATTGGTACCGGTGATCCCTTCGTCTATCTAAAAGCCGTCTTTGATACAATTTTATTTTTACATTCTTACGGGTTCAAATTCGCTCGGACGGGTTCAAATCCACTTTTTCTTGTTTGAACGAAACAGAAAAAGCACCTCCGAAGAGGCGCATGGCAAAGTCCGGTTTAGCAGGCTTATAATTTCAAATGAACCATCTTGACCATATTCAGCATATCCGAAACGATCATGCTGATTTTTGTGGCAAATGCAAGACCTTTCTTGTTTATATATCTGTAATACTTTTCTTCAGCAAGGACGCGTGCATTACCGCCAATCTTTGATACCAGAGTCTCGGCTGAGTCTAAATAGAAGAACATTTTCGCATCTTCATGTCCGACCTTCTTCATCCATTTTTTTCGCATCATTTTCATACCACTTTTATTGACCGTATCAAAAACAACCTCAATATCGCCGTAAGATAAAAATCTCTTAAGCAGATCAAGAACCTTATTCTCTTCAAAATAATAAAACAGCCCGCTTGCCGTCACCAGAACAGGTGCATTGCCGATTTCTTCACGAATATGAGTAAGCCATAGTTCTGAGAACGCGTCGGCAGCTATATACCGTTCCCTTTTCGATTCAGTCAAAAGTGTTTTTCTATATTCAATCACATCCGGCAGATCAACATCATACCATTTCGTTCTGTCGTTATCGTTTCTGCTGAATGCTGTCTCAAGACCACATCCCAGCTGAATAATAACTCCCTCCGGCTTACGCTCTAAGAAGTTCCTGATATAACGGTCCATATTTGCACTGCGCGATGCTGAAGCCAGATAGGTATACTGGTTTTGTGTGTCATGGCCTGCAACATCCTTCGGGAGTTTTTCTTTAAGTTCAAGAGCTTTCTCATCATAAAGTATCTTCGGAAAGTTCTCACTTGCATAAATTCTGCCGAGCATCGGCACAAACAGGGTACTTTCTACGGTTCCTAATCTTTCCATTTATTCCGCCTTTCCATGTTCAATGCTTTGAATTAACATCTCTTTCTCAGTGTCATGAAATCCGAGTATAGATGCTGAAAAAATGATGATCTCCTTTACAAGTGTTATTTCTGTTTGTTCGTTACGGACGCCTTGCATCATATACTCCATTATCATTGCTGAAATGCCCCCTGATATGAACAGTGCCGGCCTCCTTGGCTCCTGATTTCTTAAAAAGCCGAATCGCAAAATAAATTGCTCCCACATTTCTGTAAAAGAGGCTGTCACTTGCTCTTTCATATCAAGAATAAAAGACCTGTTTTTATCGGAGATATCTGTGGAAATAAGCATTCTGTTCGCAATGAGACTTTTATGCATTACCTCAACAAGCTTCAGAAACTGTTCATAGAGAGAAAGGCTATCATTAGCAAACACTTTTTTAAAGTCATCAACATAAGAATTGGCGATGCCTTCCACAGCAGCTCGATATAATTCATCCTTACTGGCAAAATAATAGTAGAACACACTGGGAGATATAGATCTGTCTCCGACTGCATTCAATACGGACTTGATGGAAACGCCCTCGTATCCATGCTGTAAAAACAACCCTGTAGCAGCATCAATAAACTGCTCTCTTCGTATCCCCGGATCTTTTTTTGGTCTCATTTCCCTCACTCTCTTAAAACTTAATTAACACCTTTGAGCAACTCTTCCATGGGGATCCTTTCCGGATATCGACTTTCTGTAAGAATCTCAGCCAGATATTGATTATCCAGAATCATGTCATCCCTTATGACCTGCCAATTTGCCTTTCGTTTGAAAAATACTTTGAAAACCAAAAAGTTCAAGATGGGTCCGATTACCGGGGTACTCATTCCAAAAGCTTCCGTGTGTGAAAAGTGGCAGCCCTCCGTAGTTCGTTTCCCCTCAAATGTGATAAAAGCTGTTTTTTTGTCACTTTGGAACACAATACGGAAATGGTCCTCATCCTGTATGCTTTCCGTAATCGTGCCGGTTACATTGTAGTCCAGATTCATGACGATCTCACGAAAGCGAACCTTGTCTCCGACGTTGCATCCGCCGTTCAAAAGCTCGCATTCAATGTGGTAGGGACTCCACCGGACAAACTCCTCCTCAAAATTTGCCAGCCATGCAGCAAGTTTCTCGTATGGCGCCCGAATATCTATCTGCTCATTCAAAATAATCATGGTATCCACCTCTGCATATCATTTATAGAATGCTGTTCTATAAATGATACCATGTATGTATTTGTAAATCAAGATTTTCGTTGTTTTGTTTGTGGAAGCCGAATGAATGCCGGTATATATCCGTTTATAGACGGATTTCCGTGCTGTTCCGGAAAGTGACCCTAATATCATTCTTACTGTAGACCGTGATGTGATCTACAAGAGCACAGAAGCTCTGTTCGTCGAATGTTTGCAGAAGCCTGTCTTGTTTTTGTAGCTGCTTCAGGCAGAACTTGATATCGGCTTTGGTCGCCTGCATCTTTTTGAGCTTTCCTTCGACCTTCGCTAAGGCCGCCTTTTTTTCATTGTAGAAGCGTTCCAGATCTTCGTACTTTGCTTGGTGCTCGCTCTGGTCTTGCGGGATGGCAGCATTTTGGCGGATAAGGTCTTCGATCATCTTGGCACAGACATCCATCTCACTTTCCAGCTTTGCTTTTTCGCCTTCCAAGGTATGAGTATCATAAACGCCTCCGACAATCTTTTGAAAGCTATTAAGAATCTCATCTTTATTCTCTATGAGCTTGTTGGTCGCAGAAAGGACGGCGGCTTTTAGCTCCTTATCGGTAAGATGCATTCCGTTTTTGCAGGGGGAGTTTTTCTTGCAGTGCCTGTTGCATTGCCAGATGACCTGCTTGTATTTGTCGTTGGAATGCCAGACTTTTGAACCGAGCCTTGTTCCGCATTCACCACAGTAGACCTTGCCGGAGAAAAGTCTCACGCCACTGTGTCTTCCTTTTTCGTTTTTGCGTCTTTCCATCTCGCGTTGTACGAGTTCCCACACCTCCGGTTCAATGATGGCTTCATGGTTTCCCGTCACATAGTACTGCGGGATTTCGCCTTCGTTTATCTTGTGCTCTTTGGTGAGAAAGTTTGTGGTGAACGACTTTTGCAAGAGCGCATCGCCTTTATATTTTTCATTGGTAAGGATGGATTTGATGTTGCTTGGGTTCCAGCGAGGTTTTCCTGCAGGTGACGGGATACCGTCTTCGGTCAGCGCCTTTGCAATGAGGTGGTAGGTTTTTCCCTGCAGGTACATCGCATAGATGCGTTTGACGATTTTTGCCTCTTTGGGATTGACGACGAGGTTTCCGTCTTTTCCGCGGTCATAGCCTAAGAAACGTTTGAAGGGCACGGTCACTTTGCCGTCAGCAAAGCGCTTTCTTTGTCCCCAGGTGCAGTTTTCGGATATTGAGCGAGACTCTTCCTGAGCAAGGCTGCTCATGATGGTAATCAAAAGCTCGCCTTTGGAGTCAAAGGTCCATATATTCTCTTTTTCAAAGAAGCACTCGGTGCCGTGCTCTTTAAGCTTTCGGATGGTGGTTAAGCTGTCCACGGTATT
Organism: Alterileibacterium massiliense; assembly: GCF_900104645.1. Lineage (GTDB taxonomy): Bacteria > Bacillota > Clostridia > Peptostreptococcales > Anaerovoracaceae > Alterileibacterium > Alterileibacterium massiliense. Next base: position 336,548 of record NZ_FNWE01000002.1, read on the forward strand.
TCTGGCAAAACGCGAGACCGATTTGGTGACGATAAGATCTATTTTTCCGTCAAGGGCATCTTTGACCATGCGTTTGAAGCCCTCTCGCTTTTTGGTATTGGTACCGGTGATCCCTTCGTCGGTGTAGACACCCGCAAATTGCCAGTCATTTCTGGCTTTAATGTAATTTGTGTAGTAGTCTACCTGTGCCTCGTAGCTGGTAAACTGCTCATCGGAGTCCGTTGAGACGCGGGCATAGGCTGCCACGCGGCGTTTGCGCGAAGTGGTGAGCGGTGTTTTGGAGAAGGGTTTGATGCTGGCGGGTATCGTGGTTACTTGTTTGGCCATAGCTTCTCCTTTCGTATCGGTTTGTGCCGCTCTGATGCGTAGCATTCTTTGATGGATGCTTTAAATTTCGCATGCTGTTCCTCTGTCCACTTGTGTCCTTCGTGCGTAGGTTGGATCAGCTTGCGAGCAATTTCCTTTCCGTCATAAAAATGAAAGATAAGGTCTTCTCGGCTAAGGACGCTTATATGGTCGATCTTCGAAAGAAAACTAGCGTCATCGAATGCATCAAGACCTAAGACCTCTGCGGTAAGTGAGCGCAAGAGGTCATCTCTGAGTCCTCTGGTGTTACAGCCGTTATGCTCGGCGCATCGCCAGTATCTGCGTTTTCCGCTGGGAGATGTTGAACAGTTTTGTGTTTGTGCGCGAAAATTGCATCCGCAATGTTCGCATCGGATTTTTGTTGAAAAGCAGGTGACGTCCGAGCGTTTCATGGCATGAGTGCGCCTATATTCTGAGGCGCGTTTGCGCGCCGCATCATCCCACGATTCTTTTTTGGCGTTATTTTCCCAAGTTTCGGTGACGCTGTGTCCGTCTTTGAAATGGAAAATGAGAACCCCTTGTTTGGGTACCGTGATTTTATCGATTTGCTCGTTAAAAACAGCATCATCAAAATCCTCAAGACCGAGCACTTTGGCACAGCAAGTTTTAAGGATTCGATCCGGAATGGCTTTTGCCGAGCATGTACTGTACTTTTTCTTGCTGGAACCGCATACCCAGCTGATGACTTTATTCCCAAGATTGGAGTGCTTGGCACGGTTGTTTCGGACGTTTCGCATATAGCTTTTCCCGCACAGCTCACATTTGATTTTTCCGGTAAAGCAGTAGATGTTCAGGCTCTTGTTTGCCCGAGGTCCCAGTGCACGTCTTCTTGCCATCTCTTCTTGCACATAGTCGAAAGTTTCCTTGTCGATAATCGCTTCATGGGTGTTTGCGATAAAATACTGAGGAAGCTCACCGCGGTTTTTCTTGCGCTTTTTGGTAATGGGATCTTCGACAAACTCTTTTTGACAGAGCAAATTTCCCGTATAAGTGACATTGGTCAGAACAACCTTAATATTGGAGTCCGTCCAGCGGTTGCCCTTTCTGGTTGTAATTCCTTCCTCTGCAAATTCACGCTCGGTTTCAAGGCGGGATTTTCCATCAAGAAAGTTTTGAAAGATGCGCCGCACGATCTTTGCCTCTTCGGGAACAACAATCAGGGTGTCATCCTTCCAGCGGTAGCCATAGACGTTATTTCGCATATTCGGGTTTCCTTCGGACATGCGTTTTCGGATGGTCCATTTAACGTTGTTGGAGATGCTGATGGTCTCTTCCTGTGCGAAAGAGGCAAGGAGCGTGAGCATCAGCTCACCGTCATCCGAAAGTGAGTTGATTTTTTCCTTTTCAAATCGGACCTCGATGTTGAGGTCTTTTAACTGTCTTACGACTTTTAGGAGGTCGACCGTATTACGCGCGAATCGGGAGATGGATTTCGTTAAGATGAGGTCTATTTTTCCGGCCTTGCAGTCTTTCATCAGGCGCATAAACTCGGGACGTTTTTCCACTGATGTGCCGCTGATGCCTTCATCGGCATAGACACCGGCATAATCCCACTCGGGGTTCTTCTGTATTAAATCAGAATAAAAACTGATCTGTGTCGCCAATGAGTGGTGCAGCCTTTGCGTTTCCATAGAGACACGGGCATAGGCGGCGACTTTTTTGCGGTTTGGCAGCGGTGATTTCTTTGCTTCGATTTTTATGATTTCAGCCATAGAATCGTCTCCTTTCCGTGTCTATACATCACTCTAAAGAGCTGAAATAGCAAGTAAATAACGCACCTAAGCCGGGATGGTATCGCTTTAGGAGTGCGTGGTCGAGACGAATGAATTCCTCTTTATCGATGATGTTTTGCTTGAGCAAAGAAAAGAGGATGGAGCGGGATACTTCATAGGCAAGCTCGGATGCGAAGGCTTCAGTCTTCATGAGAGCCTCCGAATCGGTCTTGGATATAGCAAGCATGACTGCAATACTTTCTGTGCGCATTGCCATAGGAAGTGAAAGTTTTTCCGCAGCATGGGCAGGTGAATATATAGATTGCCTTTTTATTCAGATCTTCCGGATGCTCTTTCCACCAGCTCATCCGGCAGTGCTCTGAGCAGAATTTTTGCTTTTTTCCTTTTTCCTTGACGGGCAGTGGCTTTCCGCAATATTTGCAGTAGCGTAGTGCTGTTAAAGCTTTTGAGGAACCTGTTCTCAGGCCTTCTTTTTGGCAAAAGGAAGCCACGGTGCTTTTCGATAAATTTAAGGTGGCAGCAATTACGGCATAACTTGCACCGTTTCGTCTCATGTTGTAAATGCTTTGTTTTTCATCATTTGTCATATCATCCCTCCAGACAGAGGACAGGTCTTGCTGTCCCTCTAACACCCCCTGAAGAGACGAGGGCGTTATGGACGAATTTTTTTCTGCCTTCTACTGTTTCACTGGAGGTTTTTGAAGAAGTTGAGCGGACAAAATAAAAAAGCCCGCAAGGGAGTGAAGATTTCTCCTCACGCCTTGCGGGCATATCAATGCATTCAGCTTAGAGCAGTTCGTTTACTCGTTTTTGTACAGCTTCGTAATCGTAGCCTGCTTTCGTCAGGCGGTTTACACGGTCCTTACCGTTTCCCCAGTCGCCGCGGATGACCTCTCGGGCAAGTGTGTCGATGGACTTTTTCGGCTTTATGCCTAAAAGCTCATTTACGCGTGCCTGCACCGCGTCGTAGTCGTAGCCTGTTTTGGTAAGACGATTTACTCTGTCCTCTCCGTTTCCCCAAGCACCTGCGATGACTTCATGGGCCAGCGTATCGACAGACTTTCTTGCGGGGGCGGAGCTTGTGCCTTTGCCATAGCCGTTAAAGCCGCCTTTCCTGATGATGGAGGGATAGTCCACATAGGCAAGATCCATATCGCATCTGCCTGCGATGCCCGGCACCGAGCCGCTCGAGGAATACTGCCAAAGACCGTACTGTCCCTGATAGGTGCAGCGACTGTTCCACTGCGCTACCCAGAAGGCGTAGCGGTTTCTCACATCAGCGGAAACGTTGTTCACTGCTGCTGAGAGCGATGTGTAGAATCCGGCAAAATAGCCGCCAGCTTCCATCTCATTGCAAAAGGCTCGAATGAGCGAGTCGCAAAAAGCCCGTCCGCGGGCAAGCTGTGACTTTTCTTCCAAATCAAAGTAGATGGGATAGTCAAACTGCTTGCCGGAGAGCACCTGTTTGCAGACACGTGCTTCTTCGCGTGCCTCTGCGGCGCTTCCCGCATAGGAGTACCAATAGGCTCCCACGTGAAGACCTGCCGCTTTGGCGCGGGCGTAGTTCGTCTCAAACCACTTGTCCTTTTGAGAAAGTGCCGAGCCGTAGCCTGCACGAATAATGACAAAGTTGATCCCGCTTTGTTTTACACGGTTAAAATCAATCGATCCCTGCCAGGTTGATACATCAATTCCTTTTATAGTCATAGTTATTTTTCCTCCTTTTCTGCGCGGTCATGAAGCTGTGCCAAGACTGCCTTGAGCTTGTCCGGGACAGGAAGTCCCAGATGAGTCGCGTTTTCCACAAGCGACAGCCCTTCGTTTGAGAGATAGAAGAAGATGACGGCCGTGCGAAGAATCGCGCCCTGTGTGATGACGTTAGTGTCGATGATGTTGGCAACGGCGACCAGAATGAAGATCACGACTTTTTTGGCGATGCCTTTAAAGCCGACTTCGCTTGAGAGCTTTTTGTCGGAGACTGCGCACATAATGCCTGTCACGTAATCGCAGATGACAAAGGCGATCAGCGCATAGAGAAGTCCGTCAAAGCCTCCTAAGTAATAGCCGAGCCAGCCTCCGATGGCAGCAAAGATAAGCTGCAAGGTGTTCCAGAATTCTTTCATAATAGATTCCTCCTTTGATTTTGAACATGGAAAAAACCGTCAGTACGGCTTTATGCGAACAAATAGTGGATAGGTGCTTATTCTTGGGTTTCTGTGGCGAGATAGATTATACTTCCTGTTAGTGTATATGTTTTGTTTGGGTCCGGCTTAGGTGGCGTATCTGAAACCGGGGTGTCCTGGGTATTCAGATTCTCAAACTCCTTAAGAGCAGGTGCATTGGTTGCAGTGGCAGATGATTGGTTAGGATTTATCATCAGGCAAAGAGCGCCTGTTTCAAGCATGATAAGAGGACGACTATATTCCTCCTCCATGATAAATGCTGTTCCAACGATTGCAGAAGCAGGCTTAATTGGTGAAACGCATAAAGCCAACAGTGGTCCGAAGGAATTATCTGTAAGGGAGCGAATAGAAGCCGTGAAATAAAGGGTAGCGAAAGGCCCCTCAACGATCAGATAACTTTCTTTTTCGAATGCTACAGCTGGATTGCTACTTGTCAGAGGAAAAATTTTTCGCTCTTTTCCTTTTCTTAGTACTGCGATCGCATCGCCCGTTGTTTTGGCATCCGCCGCATAGCCTTCTTTGGAAAGCGTTGCATCAAGTGTGAGAACAGATTTAGGAACAGCGTCAATAGCTTCTTGCACTCGATTTTGCATTTCGCTGATCTTCTGGTCAACCGTGTTCAGTTTTTCATTCATACGGCTTTTCAACTCATTGGTAGAGTTTTCGCGCTTTTTTTCATCTTCATTTCGTGAACTTTCTGCATTTTGCCGTAATGCCTCGGCATTCGTTCTTTCTGTTTCAGCATTTTTGCGGGATGTTTCAGCGGATGCTCTTTCTTTTTCCGCCTGAACACGGTTAGCTTCGCCAGATGTTGTGGTTTCCACCTGCGTGTTGATGGCGGCAATCGAGTCGTGGATGGCTCCGCGCACGTCTTTGCCGTAGACGGCCGATAAAATTTTACTGAGATAGGTCTTCACGTTGGCCATGTTCTTTTTCCTCCTTCCCGTCCGCTGCGCTGATCTGCTCGCTCATAAGGGCTATGCGCTGACCTTTTTCTTCTGAGAGCAAGGCTTCTATGATGAGGTCAAGTAAAAAGCCGGGAAGCTCATACTTTCCGGCAGTTTGGTTGAGTGCGTATCTCAGTTCGTTTCTCGCTTTTTCAAGGCGCAGGATGAGGGGCAGTTCGTTTTCTTTCATAGCGCACCTCCGAAGAGTTTCACGAAGAAGTCGATGATCTTTCTGAAATTGCGGGCAGCCGCAATGAGCTCAGAGGCATCCTTATCTGAGATTTCTTTGTGCTTGTCGGTGCCTAAGATGATTTCGATGGCTTTCTGCCACTCATCGTCTTTGATTGGAAAGACCGTATCATCCGGCTTTGTTGCTTCTTTTTCGTTTGACTTTTGTTCGATCAGTTCATGTTCTTCCATTGCTGTATCCTCCATGTTTAAAATGTTGCTTCAATCAAAATTCCATTTTTAAACCGCATGCGGCATCCGTTTGACCAGCTGGCGACCGTACCGTCGCTGCTCATGGCATTGATCTTTACAAAATGAAAGGCTCCGTTGATGGCTCCGTCAGGCCAGCTGACATTTCTCAGTCGGTTATAGTGCATGTCGATGTCACATCCGGCATTTAACATCCCGCCGGAGAAGTTTCCGAAAGATGATCTGGCATAGGTCCAGACCATCTCATAGCTGCCGCCACCCGCAGGTTGTGCCGCCCATGTCATATAATCTCCGGTTCGCTCGAGGTCAAAGTTGAGGCCTGCAATGGTGTTGGAGCCGGCAAAGCCGTTTCCGCCGACAAGACCGAGTTCTTTGTCCTGGTAGTAGATGGAGAGCTTGCCATAGCCCACACGGACTTTGGTATCCCCGGAAGAAGCAACGATACTGCCGTCAATATCGGCTCCTTTGGCGGTGAGATGGCCATAAGTCGTGAGCTTAAAGTTCGGAGAATCCACCGAGAGCCTTTTGGCACTTAAAGCACCTGTGCTCATGCTCCAGCTGATGTTCCCGGCTCTGTCCTTTAAAGTTCCGGCACGAATCAGATCGGCATTTAGCGTGCCGGTCGTGATGTAATCGGCCACAATCGCACCGTTCATCGTGATGGCGGTGCCGTAATAGCCGTTGTAGCCGGTCTTGGAATAGCCGAGGCCGCCTGCGTTCCAGCGCCACACCTTTTTGGCTGTATTCTTATCCGCTGTGTCCATGATGAGAATCTCGTTTTTGCGGGTCACGACGTGTCCGGTCGTAGCTGCTGTGATAAGAGCGGTGGCGTTATCCTTGGCAAGGCGAAGCGTGTCGGACTGTGTGGGAAGCCGCTCAATGCGCTCGACCAGTTCTTTGTTCTCGCTGATGCTTCGCTCAGAAAGGCCTGCCTTGACTTCGGTTCCAAGCGTTACGCTCGAGGACTCTGGGCGATCGAGGGCAAGGGAAAGGCGTGTCAGCGGAAAGAACCTGTCCATGCCGTGAGGCGGCGAGATGACACGGATACGATCTCCAATCTTCATCGCTTCCATATCGGCATGCACAAGATGCAGATCGACAGCGGTGAGCGTCAGGGTGACATCGGCAAACTGACTGTCTTTAAGATAGTTTTCCGCCTTCTTCTTTAAGTTGGCAGGTACAGAGACATTTTCGAAGCTCACGGTTTTGGTGACGATACCGAAGTTTTGAATGGCGGAAGCCGACTCCACGTAAGTCTTGCCGCTGTTGACGCTCTTAATGGTGGTGTATTCCTCAAGTGCAGCAATGCTTGATGTCTCAAGCCTTTTGCCAAGCGGAATCACACGGGTAGCGATGTCTTCTGCCAAAAGCGTGTCGGTGTAGTCAAGGAGGTTTTCTCCGAACTCAATCACCTGTTTGTTGGTGTTATCGGATTCTGCAAGATAGTCCAGATAGCGAACCTCTCCCACATGGCGCACACGAAGAAAGCCGCCCAAGCGTTTGACGAGTTTGTCGGTGATGGCATCCAAGGTGGTCTCCCAGTTGGTGTAGCGGTAAAGCGAGTCGTTGGGGTCGGTAACGGTGACCTGCCCGACCCTGAAGCGCTTATTGTGCGCGCCGTCTTTTGCCATCTGATTGTTGTGCTTGGCAATAAGCGTCTCAAGAAAAGCGCGGGGCGAGATGTCATGAAATTCGGAAGGCTCCTGCACGGAGTCCAAAAGAAAGGCCAGTTCTCCTTCGCAGGTGATGCTCTTGGTGCCGTAAAAGTCCCGCTCGACCGATAAAATGCGGCCGTAAAAGAGTGCCACACCGTCACGCTGCACACGGACGGTGGAATCCAGCGCTTTGAGCTTTTCGTAGAGCGGATTGATCTTCGGTACGCGGGCAGAAAATGTGCCGGATTTTCCAAGCGCCAGCTCCAGCACCGGATCAATAAGAACAGCCTCATCATCGCCCGGTATATAGAGCACGTGCTCATCTAAAAACACTTGGTACATTAAAGGCTTCCTCCTCTCACAGATACGGTGACGGTGTAAGTTCCAAAAAAGCGCAGCGTATCGCCGGATTCAGGAATGACAAGGTCGGCGAAACGATTTGTGCCGGCATGAAGCGTCCACGACTTTCTCAGCTTGATGGAGTAGACGTAGTTTTTCCTGCCTTCGGTTTCTTGATAGTTTCTGACATGAAACGTCGGCACCATCGGAACGTGCGATCCGGGAACAAGAAGGTCGGTATAAGAGCTTACGCTCACATCCCGATAGTCTCGGATGATGCCGCTTTCAAAGTTAAACGAGTCCCAAAGCCAATCCTCATCGCTTGCGGCAAGCTCCCATTTATAGGGATCGCATTCGATCTCCAGTTCAATTTGTCCCAAAGCGCGAGTGCGCTCAAAGTTTTTTACTTCGGCTCGGCCTTCAAAGTAGTATTCCGGCTCGGAGTCCAAGATGACCTTGACATGCTTTCCATGTATTTCATTGAGGAAGGATCGGAGCCTTCCTGCCCAGCTTTCGATCTTTCCGATGCCGCCAAGCGTAAAGGAGAGCGTGCGTCCTTCGTATTCGCATCGTCCCGTCAGAGCCTCTGTGAGATCGAGGCGCTTGGATGATCCGGGAATCTCAACGATGAGTGTTTTAGGCTTTGGCATACCGACCACGTCGGTGTTGGATACGACAAGCCCGTAATTCTTCCATGTGTGTTTGCCGTTTAGAGTGGCTCCAAAGCCTATGTTTTGGTTCATTTCATCCTCCTTCCTACGTAAGCGGCGCGTCTTCCCAAGGCTCCATCCAGTTTTGGTGTGAGTGCTCCGACCAGCGCACCGGAGTCCAGTACGATGTCTTTTTCCGAATTTCCGGCGATGATGGCGAGGTACTTTTCCATGAGTGTTGTGTCCCGGGCGGCAAGCATGCCTTCGAGCTTGTCGTAGAAAGACTTGAGCGGCAAAATCGCCTCCGATCCCGCTTCGCCTCCCGCCATAAGGGCACTTCCGTTCATGCCGAAAAGCGTCGGTCTCGTCATGATGCCGCCTTCCTTGTACCAGTCAATGGAAAGGTGCGGCACTCTGGGCGGCACGATGGAAAAGCCGCCGGAGATCGAAAAATGCGGCAGCTTGATATGCGGAAGCTCGATGTGAAGGCCGGAGAAGAAGCCTTTGATCTTATCGATAATGCCTTTGATGGTGTTTTTGGCCGCTTCGATCGGTGCGGTGATAGCGGACTTGATGCCGTTCCACACGGAGGTGGCCGTGCTCTTGATTCCGTTAAAGATGTTTGTCACGGTAGACTTCACGCCGTTAAACACATTTGAGACGGTTGACTTAATCCCACCTACCACACCGGAAATCATGTTTTTGATGCCGTTCCAAATACTGGATGCCGTGGTGCTGATGGCCGTGAAGACCGAGGAGACCGTGTTGGACACAGCACTTAAGGCTCCCGTGACAACAGACTTGATTCCTTCCCAGATGCCGGTGAAAAAGGAGACGATCCCGTTCCAGATGTTCTCAAAGAAGGTCTTGATCGCCGTCCAAACCTCGCTCCAGTTCGTGCCAAACCAGCCTAAAACGGTGTTGGTGACACCGACCAGCGTCTCCCACGCGGCCGTAAAGATGCCCGAAATTGCTGTCCAGATACCGGAGAAGACTTCCTTGATGCCGTTCCACAGCTGACTCCAGTTGCCTGTGAAAAGCCCTGCGAAGATGTCAAAGATGCCCGTCAGGATATCCAGTGCGCTCTGTAAAATTGCGGCAATCGCCGAAAAGGCATTCTCAAACACCGGCGCCAAAAGCTCGGTGAAACCGTTCCAAATGGTAGATACCAGCTCGCCGAAGGACTGAAAGTCAAAACCTAAGGCGTTGATGCGCTCGGTGATGCCGGATGCGAAGTTTGAAAAAGCCTCCTTGATGCTGTTCCACGTGCCGATAATGGAATCCCTGAAACCTTCTGAGGTGTTCCACAGATGCACAAAAGCGGCAACCAGTGTGCCGATGATGGCAACGACTGCCACCACGGGAGCGGAGATGCCGCCGATGGCAGCTCCAATTTTGCTCATGAGACCGGACATGCCGCCCATCTTGACCATGAAGCCGGTGACCGCTTTTCCTACGCTTGAAAAGGTCGTGATAAGCGATCCGATCGATGAGGTCAGCTTGCCGATCACAATCAGTGCAGGCCCCAAGGCGGCGATAAAAAGTCCGATTTTGATGATGGTGTTACGCGTTCCTTCGTCCATGCCGTTTAACTTGTCAACGAAGTTTTGAAGCCAGGTGACGAGTTTTCGGATCGTAGGCATTAAGGCATCACCGATGGAGATGGCAAGTTCCTGCAGCTGACTTTTTAAGATGGTGAGCTGTCCGGGAAGGTTGTCCTGCATGGTTTCTGCCATCTTTTCTGCCGAGCCGTCACAGTTGTCGATGGCGGAAGACAGCTTTTCGATGTCGGCAGGGGCGGCGTTCATGAGGGCCAGAAAGCCGCTCATGGCGTGCTTTCCCACCAAAGATTCTGCTGCCTGTGCCTTTTCGGACTCAGAAAGTCCCGAGAAGGCCTCCCGGCAGTCACCTAAGATGTCAGAAAGCGAGCGCATGGAACCATCCGCATTGGTGGTGGCCACCGTGACCTCACCGATGGATTTTCCTGAAATGGTGAAGTCCTTACTGAGGTTGGTCATGACGGTACGAAGGGCGGTGCCCGCCTGTGTGGATTTGATCCCGGAGTTTGCCATAAGGCCGATGGCCTCTGCGGTATCTTCAGCGCTGAAGCCCAAGGCGCCTGCAATCGGGGCGCAGTACTTAAAGGTTTCACCCATCATGGAGACGTTGGTGTTCGCATTGGAAGATGCGGCGGCGAGGATATCGGCAAAATGTCCGGAGTCTTTCGCGGAAAGTCCAAAGGCGGTTAAGGCATCGGTCACGATATCGGAAGTGAGGGCTAAATCTTCACCGGATGCGGCGGCAAGGTTCATGATGCCGTCAATACCGGAGATCATGTCTTTCGATTTCCAGCCGGCCATCGCCATGTAGTTCATGGCGTTAGCCGCATCGGTGGCGGAGAACTTCGTCTTTTCGCCCATCTCACGTGCTTTGTCCCGAAGTGCCTGAAAGTCCTCTCCGGTAGCTCCGGATATTGCAGAGACCTTAGACATCGCTTCATCAAAGTCACCTGCGGTCTTGACGGCAAGCACACCGAGGCCCCCTACGGCAAGAGAAACCGGCATGATCTTTTGCCCCGCGCCCGTGATAGCGTCACCCGCTTTGGTGAAAGCGGCTCCTGCCGCATCCATCTTGGAAAAGACTGCGTTGGTGTTGATTGCTTCCTGCTGCAGGCCTTTAAGCTTTTGTTCGGTCTCGACAATCTCACGCTGCAGTGCGTCGTATTTGTCCTGGCCGAGGTCTCCCGATTCCAGCTGTGCCTTGGCTTGTTCTTGGGCTGTCTTTAAGGTATCGAGCTTTTCTTTGGTTGCTGTGATAGCGTTTTTCAGCATTTTTTGCTTTTGCGCCAAAAGCTCCGTGTTTTTCGGATCGAGTTTTAAGAGGCGGTTGACATCTCTTAAGGAGGACTGCGTTGTGTGGATGGTGGAGTTCACTTGTTTTAAGGCTTTATCCAGTCCCGTAGTATCTCCGCCGATTTCCACGGTGATGCCTTTAATGCGTGATGCCATGCGTCCCCCTTTCTTGAACAATAAAGAAGCACCTCATCCATCGGGTGCTAAAAGCGGTCAAAATCTTCTTGTGTGGCAAGCCGCCTGTAACTTGCACTGTCGTTTGCTTTTTCCGTCCACATATCGAGAAGCAACCCGATGGAGATGAGATCCATGTCCGCAATGGGAATGCCAATCTGACAGGCGCGAAGTAAGAGAAGCGGCGTGGTCATTTCCCGCTCGCTTCTCATTTGCCTTTTTTTGGTGAAACCTCCGTTTTTAAGTTCTCACCCCAAAGCGAGAGGATTTCAGGCAGTACCTGATAGATGGAAAACATCTCAAAGCCGTCGAGCCACTCTTCAATGGAAGCGGGCACGCTTTTATCCGCGTGCAGCGCCATGATGTAGGCGACGTTTTCAAAGATTTCCAAGTCTTCAATGGGAAAGCCCCCGTCCTCATCTTTCTTGCTCTGATAGCTTTTTTCGAGCTTGGCTAAGTCTTTAAAAATATCCCGTCCGAACTTCGCACGGTAAAGGCGCGGGATAGCCGCCGACGAGCGAAACTTTACGGGTACACCCGAAACGTCAATGGTCTTTTCAATCATGGTTATTTTCCTCCTGCTGGTGTGCCTACCTGCGGCACGTAGACCGCCTTATACCAATTCGCATAGGTTGCGGCATCAGTGGAATCTCCGGTCTTGGCTTTGACAAGGCCGTCCGATCTTGGATCTGCGGTAAGAGACAGGGTTTCCGTTCCCGGCTCAATGGTATCTTCTTTGGTTTCCGACTCGATGGAAGGACGCGATGCCGTGCAGTTATATAAGGCATGGCGGATCGCTTTGATGTCGCCGTCAAACTCAAAAAGCAAAGCGAACTTCACAGACTCTGCTGTGTTGGAGTTTTCCACCAGCACCCCTTTGACATCGAGTGTCTCCTGCAGAATCTCGGTGCGAAACCACTCAGGGATGAGAGCAATCTCGAGATCCCCGGAGTAGCCGTTGTTGGTGACGGTTCTAAAGTAGACAATGCCGTCGGCATAAAAGGGAGAAGATTCGCCTTCCGCGTCAAGCGACAGCGAAACCGCGCCAGGGATGGGTTTTGGTGTTTCGTACGTAAAGGTGGATACGCCGTTCGAGACGGTTTCTGCCATCTTGGCGGCATAGACGTTTTTAATGTTGTATTTGACTTTGTTGTTTTTATTTGCCATGTTTCATCATCCTTTCAGCTCAAATGAATAGGAAACCTCGTAGAGGTCTTCTGCGTTGATATAGACTTCGGCCTTGTCGAAAAACTGATCGTGGCGGATAAGAAGGTCTTCGATTCTTTTTTCGAGCGCACGGTCTTTTTTGTCGGTGTAAAGCTCCAGATAAAATCGGTTCACGGGAAAATACACCTGACCGTCTGCCGCAAAGTTATGCGACTCCGGCGTTACGTAGCAGATAAAGGGCGGATCAGGTGCCTGGCCTTCTTCAAAATGGTCGTAAGCAAAGGGAAGTGCGACCTCTTTCAATATTTCTATGATTTCATCCATCTTTGATCATCCTTTCGATCTCTTTCATAAGCTGCTCTTCACCGATTGTCTCGGCAGGCGCGATATGAGGAATTGCCCTCGTCCTGCCGCCATTCCTTTTGGCGTGGCCGTTTTCCAAGAGGTGTGCCAGCTGGTAGCGGTTACGAGAGTAGACCGTCACCTGCAGGGCATGGGAGGACTCGGAGGTTTTCTTTTGTGTCCAGCTTTTTTGATAGTCGCCGTGCTTCTTTGGCGCATGCGCCTTGATTTCTTTTTTGGTAGTCGTTGCCGCTTTGATAACGGCTTCTTTCATGCCCTCACTCGTTGTTTTGGCATAGGTGTTGAGTTCCTCCATCACGGCATCAGCAAGGCCGGAGATTTTGACTTTTCGGCTCATCAGGTTCTCTCCTTTACGCAGAAAAACTTGATCGCCCGCTTCCTGAAAGATAGGTGGTCAATTTTTTCGATGTCGTAGGCGCAGCCCTGAAAGACGATGCGAAAGTCTGTCGTGTTCATCGCTGCCGTTTTCGTACACCACCTGACCGTCACCGCCATGTCCGCCTTATCCACTTCAGAAGCTGCGATAAAAACCTCACGTCCGCCTTCTCCTGAGATGGTGGCGGCACAGGTGTAGTCGTCTTTCCACGTTTCGATTTGGTTTCCGATGGCATCACTTTCCACGGTTCTTTTTTGGAAGGTGACGGTGACATTGAGAAGAGCGATATCCATATCAGAAGCTCACCTGCCTTTCTCCGAAAAGAAGAGCGCGAAGCGTCAAGGTGAGCGCATGGTGATCGGCTTCTTCTCGGTGTTCGTAGAGATAGGCCACCGTAAAAAGCACGGCAATGCGCCCGTTTTCAAAAGAAGAGAGGTCTTCGGTGCGTGCCACGTTTTTGACCAGCTCGGTGGCAGAGGGTATGAGCGACTCGATGAGTGCGTCATCGTCGTCAAAATCCACGCGGAGATAGTTTTTCACGTCTTCAAGGCTCAGCATGCTTCCTCCTTTCCTGCAAGGAAAAGGCGGCTCCCTCGTATAAAGAGAGCCGCCGTATGGCTAAGACGTTTATTTTTACGCACCGGCTTTGAGAATCTGCACGGCCTCGGGCAAGATCAGTTTTCCGTCCACACGTTCTTTGGCAACGTAGCCCACCATGCCGTTTCCGGCAAAAAGCTCACGAAGTTCCTGAAAACTCCTGGTTCCGCGGTCTCCGATGTTGTAATAGGAGAAATCCCCGAAAGCCACGCCGGCTTTTCCTGTCTCCAAAACAGGGCAGAAGGCAGAGGTCTTAACCGGATAGCCGCAAAGACGGTCCGGTTCTCCTGCCTGATAGCTCGGCTGCCAGATGTAGGCCTGATTGTTATCCTTGAGCTTTCGAAGTGCGGCAAGCGTTGCGTCATTTAAGATAAACGCGGCGTTTTTGCGGTATGGGCGCTTCAAAGAGTAGATGAGCGTCAGGATATCGTCAGTTTTAAGCGCGGTACCCGTGAGTGTGACGGAAACCTCTCCTCCGCCGGTTGCGGCAAAGATGCCAAGCGGCTTGTTTTTGCCGTCGCCGTTTAAGAAGGCATCTTCTTCCGCGTTACCGAGTGCTTTGCCGAACTGGTCGATGATGTAGCTTTCCAAATTGAAAGCATTGTCGTAGAGCAGTTCTTCGGTAACCTTGATCGCTACATGAAGCTTATGGGCATCAAGCACCACCTGATCAAAGGTCGCCTCACCGAAACTTAAGGCCTGACCTTCCTCGATCCATGCCGCGGCAGGCTTGGTAGCCGCGATATTGATCTTGTGTTCGCCGGACGTGGTGATGGTCGTGGCGAGGCTTCGGAAGATATTTTCTTCGGTCAGCTTGTCAATGAGGCGGCTGTCCCATTCTTCAGGTACCAGATAGCCGCCGTTTTCGTCTTTGCCTTCTTCCAAGATGTTCGAGACGCGCTTAAAGCCGCTTCGCAGGGCAACGAGCATATCCTTGGCATAGGAAGAGGAGGCACGTCCGTGCTTTTTTTCCGTCTCTGTGGAAAGCACGGCCGGTTTTGCCGTAAGCGGCGTACCGAGCGGCTTGCTCATCTTGTCTTCGATGTCCTTTTGACGGCACATGCGCTCAATTTCTGTGCTGTAGGCTGCGATCTCGGCTTCCAGCTTGTCGTAAGCCGCTCCGTCTTCGGCGCTAAGCAGTCCGTCTTTGTCTCGGTGGGATTCCAGAAAAGCCTTTGCGGCCTCCCAGGTCTTGGCACGTTTGTTCAAAAGTTCAGTGATAGTCATGGTAGGTGTCCTCCTTAAATAAAGTGTTTGATAAGATCAAGGCGTGTTTCCAAGTCCTTGACTTTGTAGCGGTGGGTAATCGGTTCTGCCGTTTGGGCAGGCGTTTTTGCCTCACAGGCCGCCGCATAGTCACAGAGCTTTTTGTTGATGGCGGCTGCGACCTTGCGGCGTGAAAAGAGCATCGGTGTCTCCGTGAGGTTTTCAGATTCTTTTCCGTTTAGCTCGGCACTCTCACCATTTGTAGGATCTTCGTTCTCGCCTTGAGGATAGAGATCCTGCCTTGATGTGATGCGGTCGGCAAAGTGCAGCTCTACTGCCTTTTCTGCGTTCATCCAGGTCTCTTCATCCATGAGTGAAGCGAGCTTTGCATGAGAAAGACCGCTTTTTTGCTTGTAGGCACCGATGATGGATTCTTTGACCTCGGATAACATCCCGATGGCACGCTGCATGTCCTGTGTATCTCCGATGGCCACGGTGGATGGGTTATGGATCATGAGCATGGAAACAGGACTCATGAGAATCTCATCTCCCGCCATTGCGATCACCGAGGCGGCAGATGCCGCAAGACCGTCAATTTTGACCGTCACCTTGCCTTGATAGTTCAAAAGCAGGTTATAGATCTGAGCGGCCGCAAAGCAGTCGCCTCCCGGTGAGTTGATCCAGACGGTGATGTTGCCTGTGCCGTCATCAAGTTCGGATTTAAAAAGAGCCGGTGTGACTTCATCGTCAAACCAGCTCTCCTCGGCAATCACGCCGTCCAGGTATAAAGTTCGTGTTTCATTATCGTTTGGATCGGGACTTTTGTTTTTCGTCCATCTCCAAAATTTCTTCTGTCGGTTCATCGGTATCCTCCTTGTTTTTCGTATAAGCCGATCCCGCATCGGCAAGCTTCACGACATTGCCGTTTAAGACATGCAAATCGCCGCCATCTTCTTTTGAGAGCAGATCCATATCTTCTAAGCGCCTCACATCGTTGACCGAGAAGATGCCGTTTTGTATGCCGGTGGCATAACCTCGCATGCGGCTCTCATAATCGCCTCGCAAAATCCCGTCCACGTTAAAGCGAATGAGATAGTCTTTCTTTTGTTCGGGCAAAAGAAGCGAACGCTGCATGGACTCCTCAAAGCGCACGAGCCACGGACGCAGGGTGTAGGTCATAAACTCCAAAGATTGGTGCTCGATATTGGAAAAGGTCGCATGTTCGAGATCTCCGATCATATGGGGCGGCACGCGGAAGATGCGGGCAATCTCATCGATTTGAAACTTCCGCGTCTCAAGAAACTGCGCGGCTTCCGGTGAGATGGAAATCGGCGTATAGGTCATGCCTTCTTCTAAAATGGCGACCTTGTTGGAGTTCTGCGATCCGCCAAAGCCCTGCTCCCAAGACTGTCGGATCTTTTCCGGGTCTTTCACCACGCCTGGCATCGACAAAATACCGGAGGGGTTGGCACCGTTTTTAAAGAATGCCGCACCGTATTCTTCGGTGGCCATTGCCATGCCGAGAGCGTTTTTCGCCATCGCAATCGGGCTGTAGCCGACAAGACCGTCAAAGCCCAAGCCTGGGATATGGAGTACCTCAGAAGGAAAAAGCCTTACCCGTCCGTTTTTAAGCGTAGGAGCATCGCTTTTACTGACCTGATATTCGTAGTAAAGAGTGCCATTTTCATCCCGGTCAACCGTCATTTTGTTGGCCATGAGCGGGTATAGGGCGACAACTTCACCTTTGCCGTTTCGGATAATCTGTGCGTAGGCGTTGCCCCACAAGAGCAGATGGCACATGAGAGTTTCTCGGAAGATAAATGAGGTCATCTCCGGATTCGGCTCATCGTGCAGCAAAAAGTAAAGGGAGCTGTCCGTCGCTTTCTCTTTGCCGGCATTTCCTTTGAGGCGAAAGAGATGAAGCGGAAGACCGGCGACCGCCTCAGCTAAAACTCTTACACAGGCATAGACGGCAGTAATCTGCATGGCAGAGCGCTCCGTCACCGCTTTTCCCGATGTGGTGTGCCCGAAGTAAAAGCGAAAGGCAGAGCCGGCGGTTTGATCTTTCGGCTTATCTCTTGAATGAAAAAGTGATTGTAAAAATCCCATAGGCAAAATCTCCTTTACAAAAATAAAATGCCGCGCTCGTCATAGACTGACTCGCTCGTGTCGCATCCCATGCGGATCGCTCGGTCAAGTGCCATTACAAGCGCAACGGCACCGTCGACTTTCTCGGTGGATTTGGCTTTGTCGATTTTGATATTTCCAGCAGGATCGGTTCGGATGAAGATGTTATCCATCATCCAGCGAAGGACGGGTTGTCCGCCGTGTGCGAGGCGCTTGGAAAGCACGAGGTTCATCAGTTCCTTGGTGGGAGGCGACATCGAAGCAAAGCCCTGACCGAAAGGAACGACCGTAAAGCCGATGTTCTCTAAGTTCTGCACCATCTGAACGGCTCCCCAGCGGTCAAAGGCGATCTCCCGGATGTTGAAACGCTCGCCTAAGCGCTCGATGAATTTTTCGATAAAGCCGTAGTGGATGACGTTTCCTTCCGTAGTCTGCATCACACCTTCTTTGATCCAGATGTCATAGGGCACATGGTCACGGCGCACTCTTTGTTCTGCATTTTCTTCGGGAATCCAAAAGTACGGAAGGACGAGGTATTTCTCGTCCTCACCACGAGGCGGAAAGACCAGCACAAAGGCGGTGATGTCGGTGGTGGATGAAAGGTCAAGGCCTCCGTAGCAGATTCTGTCTTCGAGTGCCTTTTCATCCACATCAAAGGCACAGGCGTCCCATTTGTCCATCGGCATCCAGCGGATTGATTGCTTTACCCACTGGTTCAGGCGAAGCTGACGAAACAGGTTCTCCTCGGCAGGGTTTTCTTTAGCCTGCAGGAAGGCGGCTTTCACCTTATCCAGTCCCACCGTGATGCCAAGGGAGGGATTGGCTTTCTTCCAAACCTCAATATCTGACCAGTCATCGCTTTCTTTAGCACCGTAGATTACGGGATAAAAGGTTGGGTCATGCTTTTTGCCGCGCAGGATATCCAGTGCTTTTTGATGCTGCTCATAGCAGATGGAATGGGTATCGGTTCCTGCGGTAGTAATCAGAAAGTAGAGCGGCTGCATGCGGGCATCGCCCGAGCCTTTGGTCATGACATCGAAAAGCCTTCTGTCGGGAGCGGCGTGAAGCTCGTCGTAGACCACCCCGTGAATGTTTAAGCCGTGCTTGGTATAGGCCTCAGAAGACAGAACCTGATAGAAGCTGTTGGTCGGCTTATAGATGAGCCGCTTTTGTGAGGCTAAAATCTTCACGCGCTTGGCAAGAGCCGGCGACATCTTCACCATGTCTTCTGCCACGTTAAAAACAATCGATGCCTGCTGACGGTCGGAGGCACAGCCGTAGACTTCTGCACGCTGTTCACCGTCCCCGCAGCATAAAAGAAGTGCCACGGCAGCAGCAAGCTCGGATTTTCCCATCTTTTTGGGGATTTCGATGTAAGCGGTGTTGAACTGGCGGTAGCCGTTTTCCTTCACGATGCCGAAGAGATCCCTTATGATGCGTTCCTGCCAGTCAATCAGCTCAAAGGGTTTACCCGCCCAGGTTCCTTTGGTGTGCGAGAGGCACTCGATAAAGGAGACGGCATATTCGGCTTTTCTCCTGTCATAGTGAGAAGTCTCTGCCATGAACTTGGTCGGCTTATAGTTTTTCAGTTTTCGCATGCCATCCTCCTTTCTGTGGCATAAAAAAAGACCGCTTCTGCGATCTTGCCATCAATCTATTTCTACGAGCAAAAGAGCCTAATCAGCTCTTTTGTCGGAACGTTCGTTCTTTGTTATTTCGTTGCCGTTTTTCCCGCAGCGTAGGCTTCTTCGAGCATCGCTTTCAGTCCCCAGACCGAAACTTCGATGAAGTCGTCCTGGTCGCTGTGCCTTGTTTCAAGGTCGCCGCGTTCTTCGACTTCCCAGTTGTTTTTCTTTGCGATCGCGAGCAGTGTTTTTTCAATCTTCTTTGTCATGGCTTTTTCCTCCTTTGCCTGTGTTCCTTTTGGCATGTACATATATCACTCTGTTTGGAAGTAATAGCAAGTCATTTATCGAGGTTTTTTTACCTTATTTTTCCGTGTTTCTGAGAAGAAATTCATCGTAAGTGATCAGGCCGTTATCGTAGTCTTCATAGGCTTTGTTGCCTTTGAAATTCTCACGTTCCTTTTGCTTTCGCTCTTTGTATCGCTTCAGGTATTCGCTGTAGCCGATCTTTCCTTCGTCGTAGAGCTTCTGTTCCGGCTCTCGTTCGTAGAGCAGGCGCTTCTTTTCCTTTAACTTGGCGGTGGCTTCTAAAAAGCTCTGTCTTTTGGATTCTTTGTTTGTCATGGCTTGCCTCCTTAGCCTAAAAGCTCATCCAGTTTGCGGTATTCTGCAGCGCGCCGTGCATATTCCTGTTCGAGGCACTGTCTTCTGAATCCGTTTTTGCAGGCTCTGCCTTCACGCTCGATGCGCTGAAGTTCTGCTTTGCGTGCCTTTAGGATGTCGTAGGCATTTGCTGCATCTTCTTGAATGGCGGCTTTATCTTTTTCAAAGGTTGTCATTTTGTCACCTCCATTTTGAAAGCTGGAATCAAGGCGTGCTCATCGCTTCCGAAGTGCGTATAACGTTCTTTTACTTTTACAATGCCGTCCAGTTTGCAGCCGAGTTCCTCGAATTTCGCAATGGTTTCAATCAGGCTTGAAAAAGTGCTGGAAATCGTAAACTCCTTAATTCCAAACTTTTTTAAGTCCCGGATGATTTCTTCAATATCGTGTTCCCAGATAACATCGGCAAAGTTTGGCAGTTCATTTCCAGCTTCCTTGCTGTAAAGGTAGGCCTGAGCAAGTGTGGGATGGCAGCCGACATCGCTCCATTTCATTCCTGTTTTTGCGTTTTCAATAGTCTTTACTTCGTACTTCATCTTGTTTTCCTCCTTTGGCTTTCTGTGCTTCTTGCATGTACATATATCACTCTGTTTGGGAGGAATAGCAAGTTATTTATCGATATAAAAGCGCATTTTTTGAAAGAATTATTCGCCCGTCAAGATGAAACGGATGTAGGCTTTCTTATCTTCTTCGATGAAGTTTACAAGCTCGTAGAAGTCCCGCTCAAAAGCAAGCCGCTGCACAGTATTGACGTCAAACATGTTCGTAAGGCCTGTGTCCCTTATGGCAAGGATCTGTTCTTTTACTTTTTCGTCCATTACTGAATCCTCCTGACTTCGTCAATCCCAAAGATGACGTTTAGACCGGAGCCGTTGTCCCAATCCACCAGAAGCGAACCGGTATCATCGACTTCGGTGACGGTGCCGTATGTTCCCACGGGCGGTGCCTGTACGTCGTCCATGTGAAGAAGCTCCACGCGGCAGCCTCGTGGATAGGTTGCTTTCAAATGCTCCAGCGTTTCTTTCGTTGGCATTCTCATTTTTCCACCTCCTTCTGGTATTTGAAAGCGGAGGAGCCTTGAAGATTCTTAAGCAAAATCTTTCTTGCTTCCTTGTAGGAATCACCGATCATGCCGAGACGCAACAGAAAGCAGCGAAAGTAGTATTTTTCGTTTTCGACTGCGTGGTCTTTGCCTGTGATGCGCTTGGATTCCTTTGCCGCCTTGCCCAAAAGGGAGATAAAGGCGGTATAGGCGGAAAGCTCTGCAGAACTTGGCATCTCGGAAAACCACGGGAAGCTGATCTTTTCTTCGTCCACCTCAAAGGCGACGCTTTCAATGCCGAGTGCATGTTTGATGATACCTTCCTTGGACAAAAGAAGCTCGGAGAGCCTTTCGAGGTCCTCATCGGTGAATTTGTTTCTTGGAAGTGAGATCGTCACCGCCATGTTTTCCTGTTCCTCCGGCACAAAGCCGTGTTCCGATAAAGTCAGCAGGATGCTGTTTTCTTTTTCCGTATCATTGATGCTGAGCACGCCACGATTGTCCAGTGTGATGTGCTCGCCAATGTGGTAGCAGAAGGTCGGCGCTTTGGTGCAGGTGGCTTTCTCTTTTGTGAAGTCTTCCAAGGCTTTCACCAGCGGCCGCCTTGCCGAGCCTGTTAAATTGAAGTGGTAATTCATGTCTTTATCCTCCTTTGCAGGTGTTTTCTTGGTATGTCTATACATCACTCTTACCGGGAGGAATAGCAAGTTATTTTTGCAGGTAAATACCACTATTCTTTTTGATTGCGGCAAGTACGAAGATGGCGCACGGAAGCGCGATGCCATTTCCCCAGAGCTTGTAGGCGGCACTGTGCGAGTAGGGATTTTTAAGCCACTTTTTGATCTGCTTGTCGCTTTTTCTCTGGATGGACATCATATCGGTGTAGCGGTCAAAAATCTCACGCCAGAAGGTAAACTGAGCCTTGCTCGGATTTTCTTCTGCAAGACCATCGCACCAGCCGTCCGGAAAGCCCTGAAGCCGGGCACACTCGGTCGGAGTGAGCCTTCTTACGATATAGCCGCTCTCGTTTTCGGTGGCAACGGCACCCGGACCTTTGGCAACCATTGTCGGCTGGCATTCTTTTTCCACGGCAAAGTCGTAGGCGGCGTTTTGCCCCTGATTAAAGGAAGCCCGGTCAAGCCCGTAGGAAAGAACAGCCATGCCGCCTTGATTGCAGACGGGATCGGAGCCTCTCGTATCCAGCGTGCGGGAGGTCTCGGTTATCTGGCTGTTGTCTTTGATGTCCGAAAACATCGCCTTGTTCTTCTTGGAGCAAAGCGAATAGGCGCACGGCAGATCAACAACAAGCGGCTGATTGTTTCCACCTGTACCGAAGCGGGAGACGATGGTCTGCGCCGTATCATTGGGGCCTGTGTATCTTGCGTCCTGTCCGTGGTTTTCAAAGATCAGCGGAGGATGGCTTGACTGAGCACGCAGGGTTCCCGTGACATCTTCTGAGATGTCCATGCGCGATCCTCCCTGATCGTTTAGAACAAGCCTGCCTGTTTCATAAGCGCCTCTCTTAGGATTTCCGGCAGGTCTTTTCCTTTCGTCTTGGCACGCCTCAAGATCCCCAAGCACGCTCTCGGACTCAAATAATATTTTTCCGGCACGTGTGTCTCCAAAATCTGCGACAAGAAAGATTCTCTTGCGTCTTTGGGGGACTCCGAAGTGCTGAGCATCAAGTACCCGCCAGCTGAGAGAAAAATGATCTGCCACGATCTCTCCGACGGCATGCCACTTTTGAGGTCGAGGCGCATCAAGCGTATATCCTTTGACGGAGAGGAAGGCTTCAAGGACTTTTTCGAAGTCCGCTCCTTTGTGGGAGGAGAAAGCGCCCGGGACATTTTCCCAGAGCGCGTATTTTGGGTAGTTCCCATTGGTTTTCCACCTCATTTCTTTGATGATTCGTATCGCCTCATAGAAAAGCGACGAGCGGGAACCTTCAATCCCGCTTCGTTTTCGGCGATGGATAAGTCCTGACAGGGACTGCCGAAGGTGATGATGTCAACCGGCGGCAAATTTGCTCCGTTAAGGTTTCGCACATCTCCCATGTGAGCCACGAAAGGCAGTCGTTTGGATGTCACCCGTATGGCAAAAGGCTCGACTTCCGATGCCCAGAGCGGTTTCATCCCGACGGTAAGTCCGGCAAGCTCAAAACCTCCCGATCCGGAAAAGAGGGAGCCGAGCGTTAAGACGTTACTCATCAGTTGCCTCCCGTTCTTTCAGAAGATCGGCATAAGGGGTGTCTTTGCCATCTCTGTGACAGATGATGCCGTCCGTTGTTCCTTTCAGCTCGGCATAACGAGCACAGGCCACATCGACGTATTTCGGTTCCAGCTCAATTCCATAGCAGATGCGGCCAAGCTCCTCGCAGGCGATGAGCGTCGATGCGCTGCCTAAAAAGCCGTCCAAAACAAGAGCGTTGGTTTGTGTGGACTGCTTGATGAGGTGCGCGATCAGCGGGACCGGCTTGGAAGAGGGATGCCCGAATCCTTCGGTTTTGGAGTTTTTCACCGAGTCAAAATCAAAGCAGGCTTTCTGCTTCTGGTCACCGTACCATTTGTGTTTTCCGTCTTTTCTCCAGCCGTACAGGATCGGCTCAAAGTTAAACTTCCAATCGGTACGCATGAGAGGGGCCCGCTCTTTTCGCCAGATAAGGCCGGCTCCGAGCTTAAAGCCCGCATCATCAAAAGCATCGTAAAAAATACGAGATTTGGATGTGGCATAAAACTCATAGATCGAGGCGTCTTTTGCCATGGCTTCTTTGAAACAGGTAAAAGCCTTCATGAGGAAGTCGTAAGCTTCTTTATCGGTGAGATCATCGTTTTTGATCTTTCCGGACGCGGATTCGAGGTTCACAAAATACGGTGCATCCGTGCAGACGAGATTCACCTTGGTATCGCCGAGCAGTGCCTTGTATGTCTTGGGATCGGTTGAGTCTCCGCAGATGACGGTGTGCCTCCCGATCGTCCAGATGTCGCCGGGTTTTGTAATGGCAGGCTTTTGAAGCTCTGCGTCTACATCAAAGTCATCTTCGGTGATTTCATCTTCGGAAATGTCCATCAAAGCAGAGAGTTCCTCGTCATCAAAACCTAAAAGGGAGAGGTCAAAGGCATCTCCTGCAAGATCAGATAATTCTACAGAGAGCATTTCCTCATCCCAGCCGGCATTTAAGGCTAAGCGGTTGTCTGCCAAGATGTAGGCGCGCTTTTGTGCATCGGTTAAGTTTTCGGCAAAGACGCACGGGACGGTTTTGTAGCCTTCCTCGCGGGCTGCCGCGATACGTCCGTGTCCGACTAAGATGTTAAACTTGCTGTCGATCACGGCCGGCGAAATAAATCCGAATTCCCGAAGCGAGGCGCGAAGCTGTGCGATCTGCTCCGATGAGTGTGTTCTGGCATTTCTCGCATAGGGAATGAGCTTATCGATTGGAACTTGAGCAAATTTTGTCGTATCCATCTAAATCAGCCCCCATTCCGCAAATTTCTCAAAACCGCCGACTGCGCGAATGTAGTCTCGGGCAATTTCCACAAGCTCCGCGTACGGCTTGCCGTCAACAAATGCGTCTCCGATGGCGCAGGAAAGATGAACAGGTTTTCCGCTTTTCTGTGCCAGAAGATGGGCGTAAATATTAAGCGTCACATCGGCTTTCGAGAGATCTTTTCCGTGAAGACCGCCGCCCGTGACGGAAGATCCCATGTCACTTCCGAGTTTCCGGTTGGTCGCTCCGGTATCCACGTCCGTACCGCCCGTCCAGTCGCCTAAAGGATTGACGATGGCATTTGGATAGGCCGCTTGGAGCTTTTTCGTTTCAACATGAGACTGGCAGATGACGAGTTTTTCGCCGTCTAATATATATTTGCCGTCCGTCTGATAGATGGCATAGATACTTTTGGCAATCTCGGAGAGTTTCTTTTCTTCCTCCGAGACAGGCATACCGCAGAAGACGCCGTTATCCCCGCAACGAAGATGCTCTTTCTGGTTTTCGGAAAGGTGTGCATCTTGAGCTGCAAGCCGGATATCTACAGAAACATCTCCTGCAAGGCGGCGAGCAGCCGCTTCAATATCTGATGTGGAAAGATGTGTATTTGTTTCCGCAATGATATGGCAGATGCCGTGACCGATAAGAACTTCGACGGCAATCTTGGGGTTTGTCTCGCTTGCATAAGCAAGGTCAACAATGGCTCCCGCGATGCGGTCTGCAACTTTATCGGGATGTGCAGGATTTACTTTTTCAAACATTTCTTCACCTCATTTCTTTTCTCGGAGCAGACGCTCCATCAGGTCATCCTGAGGATCGCCGTCGAAGGCTTCCGTGCAGTTTTGCTTGATGATGTCGTAGATTTCATACCAGAGAAGGTTTGCCTGCTTCTGAAAGTTGAGCGAGAGCTGCACGAACGGACTGGCAATGGCAGCACCGGTCGTTGGATGTTTGCCTAAGAGCCCGTATTTGCTGATAGCAAGCTCGCACTGGATAAAGCGGGCAAAGGCTGTCGAGTAACTTTCAAGAAGACGGCGGTTAATGAGCTTTTCGCAGCCGCGTGCCTGAAGCCACTCCCACGTCTCTTTATAGATTAGGTCAGCGCCTAAAGGCTCCCCGTCCCTTTGTTGAGCAGAAAGGTAGGAAGATGGCTCAGGCATATCCGCTCCTTCAAGTTCCACACCGTCTGTCATGTCTTCGCTGTAGAGATCTGCGATCGGATATTCCGCACGCGGGAACTCAATGCGTGTCGCTTTTTGTCCTTTGCTGATTTTGTCGGCAAGTGCATCCGGCTTATGACCCGCTTTGATGCGTCTTCCGCCTCGGTTGGTTCCATCTTTTGCCACGAGGTATTCCTCCTTTCGGTTCGTAAAAATCATCTTTGGGTTTAATAGGGCGTTTGAATTAAAAGTTCTTTACACGACCCTGCCGCACCGTTCCCGACCGGAAGCCCTGTAGAGATTCGACCCGCCCCCGGGTCACAGAATTTTTTATTTATATTTCGTCGGTTTTTTGTTATGCCAGCGGTCTCCCATAAGTGCCGTAATTCTTGAATGGCATTCATGACAGAGTGCTTCAAGGTTATCTTCTCTGTGTGTTCCTCCCCAAGAGAGTGGCGTGCGGTGATGCACCTCTGTTGCTTTGGTATAACGTCCTTCTTTTAAGCACTCCTCACACAAGGGGTGCGCTGCAATGTAGCGGTTCCGGATACGCTTCCAAGCATGACCGTACTTTCGCTTTGCGTTTTTATCGCGGTTATATTTTTCGTAGTCACGGTTATATTTCTTTTCGTGTTCTTCGCAGAACCGGCCGTCCGTGAGATTCGGACAGCCGGGATAAGAACACGGTTTTTTTGGTTTTCTTGGCAATCCGCACCTCCTTTTTGGCATGAAAAAAGCTCCTCGGGGATTTCTCCCTTTGGAGCTTTCGTTTTATATTTTTCCTGACTATATATTACCACGTCAGGGCATGTGGCATGTTGTTGCAAAGTGTTGTAAAACGTGCGTTATTCCAGCTCAATCGGACATTTGGGCATCTTAAAGTGCTGCAGGGCACGTCCATGCCATCTCCAGACTGTTGTGCGGTCAGCATGCAGTGTTTCGCCGATTGCTTCCCATGTCATACCATCCATGTAGCGGTACTTAAGCACGAGTCTCTCGTCGATATTTTTCACCGTTGCAATCGCATCTTTGATCTGTTCTTTAAGGTCATAAAGTATCGACAGCTCATCAGCAATGCGTTCTTCGATCTCCCACGCTTTTTCCAGCACGCGGATAAATGGTGCATCGATAGAATGAGTGGTTTGAATGGGATCCTCCCGGTAGCGAAGTCCTGAGACGCTTTCGGACATCTCCCGCAGATTTTTGACTTCCTCAATGTTTGCATTAATTCTCTGGTCAAGGCGGTAGGCTTGGCGCAGATATTCTTTTGGTGTCAGCATTTTTATTCCTCCGTGAAAACAAGTGATGGTTTCCCTCGGATTGACGGAGGTTGACTCTGATTGTCTTAGATTTACTTGGATTGTCCTAAGGTTGCCTTGACCGCATCAATTAAGGCTGCCTGCGTTTTGTCTTTGTTTTTCAGTACCGTGAGGATATGTTCATCAATGGTGTTCTTACATACGATATGAGAAATCACTACGGTGGCAGATGTTTGCCCTTGCCGCCAGAGCCTTGCGTTGGTTTGACTGTATTGTTCCAAGCTCCAAGGAAGCGAAAACCATACAAGCGTTGAGCCGCCGGCTTGAAGGTTAAGCCCGTGTCCTGCTGATGCGGGGTGAATCAGCCCGACAGCGACCTTGCCTTCATTCCATGCTTGGATGGAGTCTGCCTTATCGAGCTTTCGGTAGTTCACCTTGAGCTTCTTGAGCCTATCTTCGATACGCGTTAGGTCGTGCTTGAAGTTATAGGCGACAAGAAGTGGCTTGCCGTTTGCCGCTTCAACCATGTCTTCCAAAGCGTCGAGCTTATGATCATGGAGATGAACGACTTTCCCATCATCGGCATAGATCGCACCGTTTGCCATCTGAGTGAGCTTTCCGGTGAGAACGGCGGCATTGGCGGCCGTGATTTCATCTTCTTTGACTGACAGCACCAGTTCCTTTTTCAGCTTCTCATAGTCAGCGTATTCACAGTCGGTCATTTCGACTTCGTGCGTGACGCTGATAAGCTCGGGCATCTTCAGGAAGTCTTTTGCCTTCATGGAAATGGTGATATCTGATATTGCTCGATAGATGGCCGCCTCTGCTTCCGGCTTTGGCTTGTAGGAAAAGATGACCTGCCCGTTTCGAGCGTCCGGGACAAAGTAACGCTCCCGGTAGTGAGAGATGAAGCGTCCGAGCCGTTTTCCCATATCGAGGAGCTTGAACTCCGCCCAAAGATCCATGAGCCCGTTTGCCGCAGGCGTACCTGTAAGTCCCACGATGCGTTTTATCTTGGGACGAACTTTCATGAGAGCCTTGAAGCGTTTGGCCTTATGATTCTTGAAAGAAGAGAGTTCATCGACCACAACCGTGTCAAAGGAAAAAGGAAGTCCGGATTCTTCAATGAGCCAGGAGAGGTTCTCCCGGTTGATGATGGTGATGTCTGCGCCCTGAAGAAGCGCGGCTTTTCTCTCTGTTGGCGTTCCGACGGCGACCGCATAAGTCAGCATGGAGAGGTGATCCCATTTCTTGATCTCGGATGGCCACGTTTCTCTTGCGACTCGAAGTGGGGCTACGATTAAAATGCGGTGAGCCTCAAAGCGGTCAAAGAGAAGGTCAAGAATGGCACTAAGGCTGATGACCGTCTTGCCTAAGCCCATATCCAAAAGGACGGCAGAAACATCGTGCTCTTCAATATAGCGGGTGGCGTATTTCTGGTAGTCGTGGGCTATGAACTTCATCTGGCATCACCTCCAATCTGTATGAGTATTTCCTCGATTTGTTCTTTGTTGTCTAAGACGAAAACCTGAAAGCCTAAATTTCTTAGTTGCCTGTGCCTTGCCAGCTGTAGAGCTCGTGGCTTTTTGCCGGGAGCTTTTACCTCGACAAAACCGATATGGCCGTTAGGTAGAAGCACGAGCCGATCCGGCATGCCGTCAAAGCCGGGACAAACAAGTTTTAAACACAATCCACCTCTGGATTTAGCGGCTTTGACAAGTTTTTGTTCGATTGATTTTTCATTCATCACTTTCTCCGTTTCGTTAAACACGTAAGCCGTCAGGCGATAAATCTGATATTTCAAGGCAAGGAGCGATTTTTCCTGCTGCTTCATCAGGGATGGGTATGGAGGGCGATGGAGGCCACGTAACATATTTATATTTTTCAAAATCATCACTACATATAGATGAGTTGATTTTTATTTGTGCGATAGATATAAATGGCTTCCATTGCCTTCCATAAAACCACGAAACTTATTGATATAACTGGGTTTTCTCGTGTTTTTGAATTTAGAATCGTCCTCCATTAAGAACACCGTTTTGTTTCAGGTGAAGCCCTATCCATATGTTGCCTTCAGCGGTTTTTTGCCAAGTAAAACCTTGTGCTATCAGAACTCGCTTAAAATCAGCAGAGCTTCTTTTGTATTCACCGATCTCATCACAGTGCTCACGGTACTTCTCATAAAGCTCACCCGCTTTTTGGGTAGCTGTTTTTTCTTCCTCGCAGCAATCACTTAAGAAATGGCTGATCCAGTTGTTTTCTTCACGGTAAGCATTCATGGCATCTTTGACGCATTTTGGTGGGACAAGTTTGTAGTCGGCATCAATGTATTTCTTTGCTCCCGCAATCATCCACGAGAGGATTGCCCCGCCGCATCGCTCGGACAGCACCTTGGCATAGTTCTTAATTTCTCCCTTGGCACCCCTGAAATTTGCCTTTAGAGGAATAACGATCAGGCGGTCCCAGGTGCCTTTGTCGATGGTCCCGACTTTGGGCAGATGGTTGGTATAAAGCACCGTCGTATGCGTCGGGATAAAGTTAAAAGGTGCTTCAAATTTTTTCTCAGCATGGATGGGATCTGTGCTGGAGAGATTTTTCAAAGAGCCTGAGTCGAGCCTTTTCCCTTCGGGTAGCTCGGCTGCGAGAATAAGCCTCTTGTTGTGTGTCTCGGCAAGCTCCGCACCTTTGTTCTTGGTCGGCTTTACGGTTAACAGCTCGGCGGAGATGGTACCGGCGTAGTCTCCTAAAACATAGAACTTGGCGTTATTGAAGGTGGATTTACCGTTTCCGCCCTCACCGTACTGGATCACAAGGTTCTCATTTAAGACTTCTCCGATGCACTCTACACCGGATTCCAGCTGCAGGTAATCTTCGAGAGCCTTGTCTTTGCAGGTGAAGTCACGAAGGAACCGGAGCCATTCGTCCATACCTTTGTCATTTGGTGATACAGCACAAATTTTGGTGCAATAGTCCTTCGGATCATGCGTCCGCAGTTTTCCTGTGCGAAGATCCACTGTCCCGTCCGGTGTATTTAAGAGAAAACCGTCTTGATCAAGCCTTTTCACATCGACTTGCACCATCGGTTTCAGTTCGGTGATGGTTGCCTTGATGTTGGAGGATTTCCTGCGGCTTAAGACAAACTTGTAGAAGGCTTCCGCTTTTTCCTGTGCCTCTTCGCTTTCCGCTTCGTTCACCATTTTCCACGCAAGGCAGAGCTGCTTATGGGTAAATCCCTGCAGCGCTTTCTGCACTAAGAGGTCATCGTCTTTCCAGACCTTTCCCGTGAAATAATAGAGACCGAGACCTTTGACATAGATGACCTTGTCAGTAGCCGCTTCGAGAAAGGCTTTTGCCTGTCCGACATCAGTAAAGTCAGACGGAATGAGACTTTCTTCGAATTCCATGCTGTTGTATTCGGCAGGCGAGATATAGTTTTTATCCGCTTTGATGGTGCTGTTGTAAAAACCGACTGCGCTGTTCCAGATGCTGGCGAGCTCTTCTTCGGAAAGGGGCGGTGTGCATTTTTTTGCTTCCTCAAGATAGGCTTCATGCGCTTTATTGTCATCGGTGCCATATTTCTTGAGCACCAGCCCGGCAAAATGGGACATGGTAGTGTTTCGCGCGCCTTCTGTGATCTTGGCATTGGCACGGCTCATAAATTCATCAATGCAAAAAGTACCATCGAAATATTCAACCTGTGGATTCTCAACACCAAAGAAGAAACGTGCTGCATCGAGAGCACCATCATCGAAGGCGGGAAACCTTGCCCGCACTTTTTTCTTAAGGCGGTTATATAGCTTCGCATCGCTTATGGAAGTTTTCAAAGGAAAGTAGATGTGAAACTTGGGACGCGCGGCTTTTCCGTCCTTTTCCTTCATGTTATTTCGGGAATAAACCACAAAAAAGCGCACGTCAGGATATGCTGTTTGAACGTCTTTCGGAGTCTTCCACTCAGCAGGCGGAATATCTGAAGCTAATGGATCGGATGAAACATTGTCGCAGTCCAGCGGCAGGCAGTCGGATTCTTGAAACGTTTTATTGCTCCGGTAACCTTTGATAAACTTCTTGCGCTGGTTATAGCCGTCCTTGTAAATCGCACAGACATGATCAAAGGCAGCGACCTTTTTCAGGTCGTCTGCCGTATTGATCTCTGCAGTAAAGGGATAGCTGGTATTTGTTTTCTTGCCGCGAACATTCGAATAGCTGATTCTCATTCTTCAACCTCCTTCAAGTCCTCGGTGAAACAGCGAACGTTTCGCCTGTGGTATTTGGCATATCCGATCTCTTTGGTCATGCCGAGAGAGGGTTTTCCAAATGCCCAAAGCTCGGTGCATTTGTCGATCAGGATTTGTCCGAAGAAAAGAGCCAGCTCACGTTCGCTTTTCTCATCCATAAACTGCGGATACATGAGATGAGGCACGATCGGGATAAAGCCCTGATCAACGGCAAAGCGGGCATAGCGCTTGGCGGCTTCGGTGTTTTTCTCAACATCTCCAGCATAAGGAGAGGCGATATAGACAAGGGGCATATAGGGATAGCGATGCGTCTTAAAGATTGCTTCATAGGCGGTAGGATCCGCGTAGCCTTCTGCGTTTTGATATAGGTTTTCCATCAGCGCACCTCCTGTTCAATCTGCGGATAAATGCCGTTATCTTTCAAAAGTTCGTAGAGGAACAGACGACCTTTTTGTGTCCACTTGGTATGAACCGAGGTATGCTCCTCATTTTTTGAATCCAGGTAGGGATAGGTCTGTGTTTTCGTATAACCACAGTCCGCATAGTCTTGGTAAAGAAGCCAGATGTTTCCCTGCTTAAACTGCACGCCCAGCTCGTGGAGAAGCTTGTTCATCCGTTTGGCGCTCATGCCGTAGTCTTTGGCAATGACCGATATGTTGACCGCATCCTTGCACCGAAGGACGATGTCACAGTAGCTTGCCTTTGGCTGAAGTTCTGCGATCTGCTGCTTCTGAATCGCTGTGGTTACTTCCAATGTTTTGGACTTTTCACGCTCTGCTTTAAGCTCAAGCAAAGCCGAGATGAGCATGTCTGGATCTTTGAGCAGTTCCTTGGTGGCATAAACACCATGCTTTCTGATAGCGGGAAGAACCTCGGCGGTTACCCAGCGTTTGAACTTTTTTGCCTTGGGCATGTGGCTTGAAAGAATAAGAGAGTAAAGACCGGACTCGTTGATGAGTTTTGTGTCTTGCTCCCCGCCTAAGGGGTGAACGATTCGTTCAGTCCTTGCGTCCTCATCATCGACATGGTCACGCAGTGCCTTTTGCGGATTGCTGTAACCTAAGATCTCAGCGACATCTTTGCCGACAAAATAGGGCACACCATCAATGGTGGTTGTTCGGATTTCACCGAACTCGTTGTTTTGAAATACCTGTAACTCGTTCATATAAAAACCTCCGTTTCTACAGCTGGAGGGAGCACCATTGCTGCCCTCATCTCTTCCTGAAGAAACGGAGATGGTTTGGACGAACTTTTTAGAGAAAATAAAAAGCATGCCACTGCTCAGATTGCTAAAACCGCAAAAGGGGATAGCGAAAAGTGACACCCTTGAAAACTCAATAACAAAGTGTTATTGAGCAGCATCGCTCTCATAGAGTGAACGAAAAGTTCACTCCCTTAAAACAATCTCGACTACCGTTTTGGTAGCCGAGACTTTTTAATCTTTCTTGTAAAACTCGCACTCATAGCCATCGGCATTGAGCGGCAAGCCTTCAGCCCACGGCGGCGTGCGGCTCATCTGTTCACAGACTGCATCAAGGGACATACGAGGATCGGCTTCAATCACGATCTCATCATGGATATGCATAACAATCGAGCAGTTATGAAGTGTCTGCATGGCATAAGCCAAGATGTCACGAGCGGTTGCCTGCACGATGTTTTCCACGAACTTTGGACCGTAGGAGTCAATGCGATCCCATTTCTTTCCGGTGATGACACCCTCATAGGTGACGCAGGGAGATCCGAAGCGGTTCTCACCGAGCTTTGGTTTTACGTAAGCTAAGGCTCTTCCGGAGGGCAGCATGATGAAGAGCATGCCGGAACGGCAGCGAAAGGTAAGACCGTGTGTTTTGGTGACTTTCTTATGGCGGACAGCTTCAAGGACGGCACGATCCACGTCCCACCAGAATTTGACGATGTTCGGATTGGCAGATCTCCACGCATCAACGATGGGTTTTAATTCTTCTTCGGAAAGTCCCATCTCAAGCGCGCCCATTGCCTTCAGTGCGCCGACCGAGCCGCCATAGCCACAGGCCAGTGTTGCTATTTTCCCTTTTTGGCGTAGTTCTCCATTGATACCGTGTTTAACGACGGGTACTCCGAACATGCGGGATGCCGTCTCACAGTAGAGGTCTTTGCCTTCGCGGAAAGCATCAAGCGTGTCGGTTTGCCCGGCATACCATGCGATGACTCTCGCTTCAATGGCGGAATAGTCAGAAACGATGAACTTATGATTTGTCCTTGGGATAAAGGCGGTGCGCACCAGCTGGGATAAGGTATCCGGCACATCGTCATAGAGGAGTTTCACGGCTTCAAAGTCGCCGAACTTTACCAAAGTACGCGCCGCATCCAAGTCGGGCAGGTGGTTTCTGGGGAGATTTTGCATTTGCACGAGTCTTCCTGCCCAGCGCCCTGTGCGGTTGGCCCCGTAAAACTGAAACATGCCACGAACTCTGCCATCTTTACAGGCGGCATTGTGCATCGTCTGATATTTCTTAACAGAGGATTTGGCCATCTGGCTGCGAAGCACAAGAGCATCCCGCAGCTTAGGCGGTGCGGTTTGAATCAGTTCTGCGACTTGCTTTTTGCCGAGCGACTCCGTGGGCATACCGTTTTGGGCAAGCCAGTCTTTCATCTGAACGACCGAATTCGGATTCTCCAAGTTGGTGATGGCTTTCATCTTGGTGATGAGCTCATCCTTTGAGCGCCTGTCCATCTCAACGGCTGCATTCGCTAAAGTAAGATCTACTTTCACGCCGCGGTCGTTAATCTCCTGATCAATGGCGTATTCGTCCCAGAGAAAATCCGGCACAGGGTAATTTTTGAGCCTCTCTTTGATGGAAAGTTCCACCTCGACATCGCGCTTGTTGTAGGCCTTGAAGGTTTTCCACTTGTCCGGTGCATCAGAGGGAAGATGTCGTTTTTCAGTTTGCCTGTCCGGCATGCAGAAATAGCGGATGAGGTCTTTACCTTCTTTCATCTTTTGATTTTGAAGGCCGAGTACTGCACCGACACCTTCCAGTGATAGTGGAAGACCCAAAGTTGCTGCCCAGACCATCGAACAGCGCCAAGAGGCGGGATTAAGAAATCTTGCCATCTCTGTTGAAAGCGGATGATGGTCATGAAAGGGATCAAGGCTTATGCCGATATACGATAGATAGCGAGATAAACAGACTCGTTCAAAGTTTGCGTTATATGCCCATTTGATGATGCGATTATCTGTTAGTGCATCGAGGATTTTATCCGGGATTTCTTCTCCCTGAGCAAGGTCGACGACCTGAACTTCATCGCCATCGATCGAGCAGCCGAAGAGCAGAATGTTAAAATCAGGCGACTGCACATACTTATATACGCCTGATTTTGCGAGGTCAACGGACGAAAATGACTCTATATCAATGCTAAGTGTTTTCAAAATTTCACCTCCTAAATAGGCAGAAAGGCAGACTGCATCTCCAGTCTGCCTCTCCGCATCATTTGCTTTTAACGGGTTGTGGTGTCGTTTTTTTTCTTCTCGCGCTTTTCAAGCCTTGCAATGAGCACGTTGGCAAAGGCGGCACCGAAGGTGAATCCGACAGCCATCGATAAGATGAGCTGGCACATGAAATCAAGTAGATTTGTCATGGCGCACCTCTTAGCTCAAGAAGTCATCGTCATCATCGGTTGCAAAGTCATCTGCGGCAGAAGCATGACCGCCGAGCGGCTCGCCGTCACGGATTTTCTGCAGGTTGTTGAGACCACAGGCGATGCCGCGGTTTCCGTTGGAGTTGAACGCATAAAAATTGATAGATGCTCGGCCGTAAACGCCTGAGTAGACCTCTGAGCTGTCGATGATTTCGTTTCGGTCGGCATCGACGATGCCCGGCTTGGTGGTGGAGTTGGCGTTTACAAAGTAGCTGTTTGCATAGGCTTCATCGTCCGGACGTTCAGCATCTCCATCACGAAGCGGCGTTTTGATTGCCGCAAGTGCGGGTACCGAGCGGCCGTTTCCTTTGAGTTTGGCTTCACCTTCCTTGTAGGCGGCTTCGATGGCAGCTTTGATTTTCCCTAAAGTGACGGTATCGGACTTGGGGATAATGAGCGAAACGCTGTACTTCGGTGTGCCGCCGTTGATGGATTTTGGCTGCCACACGTTGGCATAACTCCAACGAGTGTCTTTTCCTGTGATAACCTTCATCGGGTTTGTAAATTTTGACATTTAATTTTCCTCCTTAAAATCTTCTTTTGCTGAATTCATGGCCGGACGTTTATCGGACTCCGGCACGAGGGTTGGTTTTCCTTGCGGCTTTTCAATTAAGCCTTCAAGCAGCTCCTCAAAGCGGTTTTTGCCTAAGAGCTTGGTCATAGCGGTGATGCCGAGGAGCTTTTCCTCATAAGGATTAAAGCCTGCATCGGATACCTTCTTTGCGACGGCATCTTCGTTTACGTATTTACGGTTGCTTCTTCCTGCGACGAGCTTATATCCGTGCCACTCTTTTCCTGCCACTGCACGTGTCAGGGCATAGGCCTTGATGTCTTCCGCCCAGCTTGTAAGTTCATCAAGAAGAGGCAAAATCGCTTCAATGTCCGCATCCGTTAGAGTCGGCGGAAGGGCAAAGTCATATCTCGCCAGTGCAAGATTGGCTTCCGCTCTGGCTCGGCAGTCGGCCTTTGCCTTGCAGAAGCGGCAATGTTCGCCGGCTGTAAAGTCGCCTTTACCTTCGGCGGCAAGTTCCGCCTTTGGTTTGAGTGTGTTCTCTGCCCAGTCCAGCAGATCCGATGCTTTCATCTCAAAGACGGATACGTTGTCACGCCGTGGCTGAAAGATCGTCATCGATACGGTCTCAATGTCATAGAGCGCAGAAAACATCTCATAGGCCCCGAGGGCATAGCACATGAGCTGCGGATTATGATCGGCTTCAACGAGCACGCCCTGTCCATATTTGAGATCTGTGATGGAAAGCTTGCCGTCGGCGATGATGAGGGCATCGGCAGTACCAAAACCATCCGGTACATAGGTGGAAAAGTCCACACGCTGTTCCACCAGAACGATTGGATCAATCGTTGCCTTTTTAGCTTCGGCGACTTGCTCCAGCACGTAGCCGGCATAGGCATCGGTCGCTTCATCCATTTCCTCGTTAAAATAATCAAGATGCTCCGTCGGATCATCGGCTTTCCTGCCTAACGCTTTCAGCACCTTGTACTCGGCAAGAGCGTGCGCCGCGGTGCCTTCTTGTGCATAAGAGCTTGACGTGTCCTCATACTTTCCCGAAAGCAGAGCCGAGGGCGGACAGGCAAGCCAGCGATAGGCACTCGATGCGGAAAGCAGCGCATGTTTATTTGGCATGGAGCACCTCCGCATCACGAAGCAGTGCTTCGTAATTTTTCGGATCAACTTTAGAGAGCCTGTCCGCGCCGTACTTTTCGATCAGGGCGCGCACTTCTGCGGTGTGACCCGCACGGGAGATGTCCGCCAAGACGGCCCGCACGTCTTCAAGCTTCAGCTCCGGCTTTGGCGTTTCTGCAGGAACCGTCACTTCTTCCGGTGCCGTGCTGAACATCGCTTCCAGCTCGGCAGCGATATCGCTTAGCTGTTCGCTACAGGAATGTAGGTCGTCTATAACAGCTTTCATCTTTTTCATCTGTCCCATAGGGATTGCCTCCTTTCTTTGTCTGAATCAGTTTTCTTGTCAGGTCTTTGGTGATAATTGATATGGCAGAGAGCACTTCGATGAGTTCTTCTCTTGTCACACCCGGCACATTGCTTTGTGGTCTCATGGCTACCTCCTTTCCTTCGGGGCCTGCCGTTTTGCCCCTCTGTCCCTCCCTGAAGAAAGGGAGGGACGTTGGACGAAGGTTTAAGGTTTAGGAATAAGAGATGAGATCCAAAAGAAGGTCACGAAGCTCCGGATGCCGGCTTTTCAGCCGAGCAAAAAGCTGACGTTTTCGGTAGTTCAGTGTGGTGCGTTTGATGCCGAGGATTTCTGCCATGTCGCGCTCGGATTGACCGGCGACAACAAGACGGATGATTTGGCGCTCCTCGTCCGTGAGACCTGCGAAAATACGGCTGAGTTCTTCGTGCAAAGTTTTACGCGCAAGGACGCCTTCCGGTGAATACGCTTCCGATGCAGGAAGCACATCGGCGTAGGTAAGTGCGCTGTCTATTTGTACGGTGTCATGGATG
Organism: Alterileibacterium massiliense; assembly: GCF_900104645.1. Lineage (GTDB taxonomy): Bacteria > Bacillota > Clostridia > Peptostreptococcales > Anaerovoracaceae > Alterileibacterium > Alterileibacterium massiliense. The sequence goes on from NZ_FNWE01000002.1 coordinate 373,345, forward strand.
GAGACAAACTTCCCGGCAGAACGAAATGGACAGCCGACGCATATGCCATCGCAGCGGTTGATGTTTGCCTTGGTGACGTGGCATTCGCCGTGATACTGCATCTTCATGCGGATACGGGCGCATTCGTTCTCGTAGTCTTTCTTGTGTTCAGGGCTTGTCTCGACCAGACCGAGACCGCGAATATAAATCTTTGATACATTTTGAGCTGCCATTTACAGACCTCCTTCATCTCGAATCCGAGACGGAGAAGGGCAAGGCAAAATGGGCGCAGTAAACAGACCACAAGCCCCGCGGAAATCTCCGCTCGGGGTTGTGACTGCGCTTGCGCATAACGAAGTCAGAAATATTTACTTGCCGGATGAGAACCGTGCGCCACCGTTGATCAGACGATGCAGCCACCCATCAGGACTCGGATGTTCCAAGAAGGAAGCATCCAAGATTTGCCAAATTGAGATTTGCAAATGCCAATATTCTGTTGTTTAATATGAAGATTTTTGGTATAATTTGCTTGTCTCTCAGTGGTCATACTCAATATACGAAATGGTTCATCTCGTATTTGGACACTCTTGGACAACGTTGGACAGTTTGGACAAAATCGGAAAGAGGGGTGATGAAGATGCTGTTCACAGAACTTTTGCATGCCATTCATCCGCACCTCATGAAAGATGCTGAGGTTCCGGACTTTATGAGAGATTTAATTCAAAGGTTTTGCGATATACCAGAGGAAGAATGGAGCACAAAAAAGGATCCATCTTCAGACTCACGGTATAAAGATGCATCCCTATATAAGTTTTATAAGCGTGGTATTTCAAAGAAACTTGCCAAAGCCATGCTCGGTAGGATGACAAAAGATAATTTTGTAAACTCTTTGGCGTATATCAACGAATATGATGAGGACGAGTCCTTACTCAATGCTTTAGCCGAGGACGTCCAGCCATTCACTGACAAAAAAGTCACAAGGGCTAACGTGGCAGAGGTGATCTTTGACCTCATCAAGGAGTCTTTGGAATTTATCGTTAATCCTGAGCTTGAAAATGACCGCAAGATGGCAAAGGCTAATATGACATCCGAGCGGGCAAAGAAAAAATACGGTGCCACGCTCTTGGAAGACTGCAAGCACACTTGCTCAAAGCCTGGTTGTTCCAAACATCTTCAAACAGTGGCGGATGATCATCAAAGCAAAGATGACTACTGCGTTGCTCATATTTCCGGCAATAAAAACTGCTATGAAAACCTGATTCCGCTTTGCCATGACTGCTTTCAGTCTTACAGTCTAAAACATACTCAAGCCGACGAAAAAGAGCTGCAAAAGATAAAACAGCTGCAGGTCCAGACAAATAATGCCCGCACCACGCTTCGCGGAACGGACATAGAAAAAGGCATCAGGCGTGTATTGGAAAACCTTAGTCGAGCCAAAGTCTCCGATTTTGCGGATTTAAACTATAACGCCATTACGGTGACAAAAAAGATAGATCAGGATGCGGATTATTTTCTTTTAGATGAGGTAATGCGAAATGTCACGCGTTACTACCTTTTCATAGAAAAGAACATGAAACAACTGGTCAAGCAGGAAGTCTTCAGCGACGAGCTACTTAGGGCACAAATCAAAGTGTCCTACCAAAAGCTCGCGAAAAAGAATCTGCCGGCGGAGCTGATTTATCAGTTGTTGGCAGAACGCCTGCAAAGCATTACGAAACAGGATGTTCGCTATTGCTACATCGTGATTTCGTATTTTATACAGTCTTGTGAGGTATTCGATGCTCTTACCAAATAAATTATTTTCATACGAAGAGAGTGCATTGCCACTCATGCCTGAGATTTTGAGGATGCTGGATCATCCGAAATCTCCTCGCGAAATCTATCAAAAGCTTTCGCATAAGCATCAGGACACTGTGCGTCTCATCGAAGCTCTCGACTGCCTTTATGCCATGCAAAAGGTAGAGCTTGATGACGAAGGGAGGATCTTTCTGTGCTCCGAGAAATAAGCTGCGAACTGTTCAAAGAAAATAAAAGACAAAGACCACCTGTTATCTTTCATAAAGGACTGAACGTGGTGCTTGGAAGCATTCCCGGAAAAGCCGCATCCATCGGCAAATCCACCATGCTCCTTATTATTGACTTTGTTTTTGGCGGGAATACCTATCTTAAAAGCGAGCCGGTGAGAGAGCTGGGCAACCACACGATTTACTTTGTCTTTTCATTTGCCGGTAAAGATTATCGCTTTGCCAGAAATACAGCAGACGCAAAGCGAGTTTTCAAGGTAGATGAGAATAACGACCCCATTGATTCGATGGAAATCAAAGAATTCACGGACTGGCTTGCGAAAAAATATGACATGGATTTACCCGGTCTTTCCTTCAGAAATACGGTAAGTCGCTTTTTTAGGATCTATGGCAAGAACAACCTCAATGAGTTCAGACCGCTTCAAATGCGCGGTGGAAATGAATCACAAAAAGATGCCATCCATGTTTTGGTGGCACTCTACAACATGTATTCTTCCATTCTGGCTTTTGAAGAACAGCTTCATCTGGTGGAAGATAAGATTGATGCATTCAAAGCAGCCAGAAAATATGAGTTCATACCCTCTGCCGTAGACGGAATGGGAAAGTATCAAGAAAACATCGTAGCCATTCGTGAACTGGAAGAAAAAAGAGATGAGCTTTGTAATTCAGGGAGTCGTCCCATCAACGAGGCGGAAGTGGAAGAAGCAAATCGTGCCAACGAAATAGAACGTGCATATACCGATATCCGGCGCGTCGTCAAAGGCAAACAAGACGATCTGCATTTGCTTGAACTAAATCTACAGCGCGGTATTTATCCGACAGAAGCGGATCTGAAAAGTCTTGCCGAGTTCTTCCCGGAAGCAAATTTTAATAAGCTCATGGATATCGAGTCTTTCCATAGCAAGATCCAAGGCATTCTTCAAGAGGAATTGGAAAGTGCAAAACAAAAGATTACGGTCGAACTTGCCTCTTTGCAGGAACAGGAAGAAAGCATTCGAAATGCAATGTCTGAAATTCGGCCATCCATGACTTTTACTCAGGAATTCCTGACAGCCTACAGTGTATTGGAACAAAGAATCAATAAACTGCAGGACGAAAATAATGCCTTTGATCAGCGGAACAAACTCCAAGAAGAGAAGAAACAGGCAAATAACCGCTACCAAGAACAAATGAAATTCGTCCTTAAAGAAATTGAAGCCACAATTAACCGGAAGATGGAAGAAATCAATGACTACATAACAGATGATCAGTACAATGCTCCACATCTGACAATCTCAAAGTTTGACAGCTATGACTTTGAGACGCCAAAGGACAGTGGCACAAGTACAAATTATCGCGGGATGATGATCTATGACCTCGCCGTTTTAGATACGACAGTGCTGCCGGCGATTGCGCATGACTCCATCCTCTTTGATCCTATGCCACGTCCTGACATGAGCCGGATGATTGAAATCTATAACAAAGAAAAAGAGAAACAAATCTTTATAGCTATCGATAAGACGTTGAACTGCTCCGAAGAAGCACAAAGCATCATTGCAAAACAGACGGTCATCAAACTTGAGAACAATGAGCAGGCTCTCTTCGGAGACAAATGGAGCAGAAAGGCAAATCGATGAAAATCATATACAACAAGCTGTGGAAACTTTTAATCGATAAGAACATGAACAAAGTCCAGTTAAGAGATGCCGCAGATATCAGTAGTAATTCGGTAGCCAAACTCGGGAAAAACGAGCATGTACGCATGGATGTGCTGCTGAAAATCGCTGAGGCACTGGACTGCAAGGTGGAAGACCTGTTTGAGACCATACGAGAGGAGGATGAACGGTGAGACTGCCTGAAACATTACAAAAACTCATTCGCGCAGGAGAAAACATCAGCGTTGAGTTTAAACGCTCAAGAACGGATATTACAAAAGATGTTTACGAAACCGTCTGCGCTTTTTCCAACCGTGATGGCGGACATATTTTTCTCGGAGTAAAAGACGATGGAACAGTCGCAGGTGTTGAGCCGGATCGTATTATGCAAATCAAAAAAGATTTTGTGACGACGATTAACAATGAGTCGAAAATGTTTCCGCCGCTTTATCTCACGCCGGAAGAGTATGAAGAGGATGGCAAAACGATCCTTTATATTTACGTTCCTTCTGGAAAGACGGTTTATCGCAGTGCCGGGCGTATTTACGACCGCAATAACGACTCCGATATCGATATCACCGACAACGCTGATTTGGTTTTTAAGCTTTATGCGAGAAAGCAAAACACTTATTTCGTGAACAAGGTGTATCCGGCGATTCCTATTACTGCTTTGCGCAAGGATCTTTTGGAGCGAGCAAGACGAATGACTCGTGTTAATACTGAGCATCACGCATGGCTGGATATGAGTGATGAAGAGATGCTTCGAAGCTGCGGACTCATCTTGAAAGATCCGGATACCAATCAAGAAGGTCTGACGCTTGCTGCAATTTTGCTCTTTGGCAGCGATAACCGCATTATGTCGGTGCTCCCCCAGCACAAGACCGACGCTATCTTTCGCGTCTTTAATGTCGATCGCTACGATGACCGCGATGTCGTGATTACAAACCTCATTGAAAGCTATGACCGGCTCATTGCTTTTGGACAGAAACACTTAAACGATCTCTTTGTCATGGAAGGAATTCAGCGTATCAGCGCCAGAGATAAGATTTTACGTGAGATTGTCTCCAACCTCCTCATGCATCGAGATTTTTCCAGCGGCTATGTGGCGAAGCTCGTGATTGAGGCAGATAAGATCACGACGGAAAACGCCAATCTGGCACATGGCCACGGCAACCTCAACCTGAAGACGTTTAAGCCTTTTGCTAAAAACCCGCCGATTGCGAAAGTCTTCCGCGAGATCGGGCTTGCCGACGAATTGGGCAGTGGTATGCGCAATACTTATAAATACACTAAGCTCTATTCCGGCGGGCAGCCTACCTTCACGGAAAGCGATGTCTTTACCATCACCATTCCGCTTTCTGAGGCAGCGACGGCAAGTGTGGGACCGACTTCCAACAAATCAACTACGCAAGTCAGTACGGAAGTTGGTACGCAAGTCAGTACGGAAGTCTATTCTCAGGTGAAACTATCAACAGAAGAAATCCAAAAACTACTGGACTATTGCAAAGAGCCACGCAGCCGGCAAGAAATGCAGACATTCTGCGGTATTAAAACAGCAGAGTACTTTAGAAAAAACATCATTCGACCGCTGGTAGATATCGGGTTATTGCGCTTGACCATTCCGGATAAGCCGACCAGCAGCAAACAGAGATATGCAACAACAGCTAACGGATTACTGTTTGCAAAGTCTGAAAACAGATCCATCTAAGTGCCCGAGAGGAGGAAATAAAAGTCCATGCCAAGAGAAAAGAACACAGATATTTATGTGGCTGAACTTCTGCGTGAAGCAGAGATCAAAGCGACTGCAGAAATCAGCGGCATTAAAGATATTGATGAAGCGTTAAAAACAGCGTCCAAACGTGGCACGGGAAAACTCGGTAGCCCGGAGTTTATTGCGCAAGTGAAAGACTTTGTGCTGATTATCGAAGATAAACGAGATACCAATTTTCATATCAAATGGAATGAGGATCAGAGTACTTTGGATCGCTCGGTGGATGCGACGGTAAATTACGCTGTCAATGGGGCAGTTCACTATGGCGAACACGTTGCCAAACATACACCTTTTAAGAAGATTTTTGCCGTCGGGGTTTCCGGTGATGAGGTTCACCACCTGATCCAGCCGGTTTTTTATGATGGAAAAACCATCTCGATTCTCGATCCAGTTGAAACTTTCATCAATTTCAATGAGCAAAACATCGACGCTTATTATAACGAGCAGGTGAAAGGTATTCGTGCCGATGAGGAACTGGAACTGGAAGAGATCGTCAAACTCGCTGCCGAGCTGCATGAATATCTGCGCGACTATGCACAGCTTGGCGAAACCGAAAAGCCCCTGGTAGTCTCGGCGCTTCTTTTGGCATTGCAAGATCCCAGCTTCAAATTGGATGATCTGATCGGCGATGAGGTCAAAACGGATGGAGATATTGTCTGGGAAGCTCTCTCAAACCACTTAAAACGTATCCGGGTAAAACCCGATGTAAAACGTGAGATGATTCTGGATCAATTCACCATTATCAAGAACAGACAGTCACTCAATAAAAAGCGCGATGACTTGGGTATGACACCGCTTAAGTACTTTGGCATTTACCTACAGAAAAATATCCTGCAAGCGCTGCGTGCGAATGTAAAAGAAGATATCCTCGGACGCTTCTATTCTGAGTTTATGAGTTACTCCGGCGGTGACGGGCAGTCTCTCGGCGTTGTACTCACACCGAGCCATATTTGCGAACTCTTTTGTGACTTGCTGGATGTGAAACCGACCGACACTCTATTCGATCCCTGTACGGGAACGTCCAGCTTCCTCATCGCTGGAATGCACAGGATGCTCAAAAACGCGAAGGACGAACACCAGCGAAGCGAAATCAAGGAAAAGCAAATCCACGGCATCGAGTTGCGTGAAGACATGTTCACCATCGCTACAACTAACATGATTTTACGTGGAGACGGCAGATCAAACTTGGAATGCGACGACTTCTTTAATCGCTCCGCAGAAGAAATCCAGCGAACCATTGCGCCCAGCGTCGGCATGATGAATCCGCCGTACTCGCAAGGGAAAAATGATGCCACATCCAAGTTGCGAGAGATCTCCTTTGTGGAACACCTTTTAGATTGCATGGCCGAAGGCGGACGGGTGGCGGTCATCGTTCCGCAATCCACCATGATTGGCAAAAACGGTGAAGATAAAAAGACGAAGCGGCGCATCTTAAAAAATCACACGCTGGAAGCCGTGATTACCTTGAATAAAAACACCTTTTACCGCGTCGGTGTAAATCCCAGTATTGCTGTCTTTACGGCTCATAAACCACAGCCCAAAGATCGGTTGGTGAAGTTTTTTAATTTTGAAGATGACGGTTTCGTGGTACGAAAACACGTCGGACTGGTGGAGACAGAGACCGCCAAGGATAAAAAACAGCGCCTGCTGGATTGCTTCCGGGGAAAACGGGAAGCTCCGACCAAGTTCATGGTGGAAACCACTATTGAAGCGGATGATGAATGGCTGCACTCTTTCTACTACTTTAATGACGAGATCCCGACGGAGAAAGATTTTCAGAAAACCATCGCAGATTACCTGACCTTCGAGTTCGACATGATCACTCACGGAAGAGGCTACCTCTTCGAGGAGGTGAGCACATGCTGAGCTTGCAGGATAGAGAATGGAAGAACTTTTTTATCGAAGATGAGCTTACAATTAAGTCTGGGAAGCGACTCACAAAAGCTGATATGAAACCAGGCAAGATACCGTTTGTTGGCGCGTCTGATTCCAATAATGGAATTACGGCGTTTGTATCTAATGAAAACGAGAGCACTGATCAGAACATCCTTGGCGTTAATTATAACGGCAGTGTTGTAGAAACTTTTTATCATCCTTATAAAGCCACTTTTTCTGATGACGTGAAGCGTATTGGTATCAAAAAAACTGATTCGAACGACAAATATACACTTCTTTTTCTTAAGCAGTGCATTTTGCAACAAAAATCAAAATATGCATACGGATACAAATTCAATGCTGAACGAATGAAAAGACAAAAAATCCTTCTCCCCATCACTCTCGATGGTGTACCCGATTGGCAATTCATGTCTGACTACATGAAGGAGCAGGAAAAACGCATGCTGGAGAAAGTCCTGCCCTACTTCAAGGATCGACTACTGGATGACTGCTTGCTTTAGGCGCCATGCCTGACACCACATGGGGAGGCGTTAGACTGGGCGATCTTTTTAACATCACTATTGGGAAGACGCTGGACGGCAACAAAATTGACAAAGAGAATGGTCGCATTCCTTATGTCACGCGCAAAGAGACGAACAACGGTGTTGACGGATTTACCGAAGGACATGATGAGGCTTATCTTTGGGATAAAGTACCTGTCATTACCATCGGCAATGAGACGGCAAAACCCTTTGTGCAGACCACACCATTTTATACGGGAACAAAGGTCAACATCTTGTCGCCGAAGCGAGCACTTTCCGCCGGAGCTTTAAAATTTATTGCCCGCTGCTTTGAATCGAATCGCGAGAGGTATTCCTACTCCTATACGGCAAACTCCACGCGTCTTGCCGAACAGCGCATCATGCTTCCTCTTACGGACAGCGGAGCGCTGAACCATGCTTACATGGAGCAGACCATCGCAAAACTTGAATCAGATTCCTTGTCATATGTTACAGAAATTATGCAAAATCGGTATGAAAAACTGGTATCGTGCATAAACATTCAGGGGGGGGGTACTGACCGATAGAGATTGGAAGGCTTTCGGGTACGAAGAGATATTCAAAAACATAGGTCGCGGAAAGCGATTAAAGAAAGACGATCATATAATAGGAAAGATGCCTTACGTTTCCTCTACTGCTCAGAACAACGGTGTTGATGGTTTCGTCGGCAACGATGAAAAAGTGCGTGTGTATCAGAACTGCTTAACAGTAGCAAATAGTGGATCTGTAGGAACAGCTTTTTATCAGCCATTTGAATTTGTAGCAAGTGATCACGTGACAGCATTAGGAAATAGCAAATTGAATGAATATAGCTATCAATTTTTAGCAACATTAGTTTCTCGTTTGCAAGAAAAATACAGCTTTAATCGGGAAATTAATGACGAACGAATTCGTAGAGAGCAAATACTTCTCCCGGTTTCCTTGGACGGTGATCCAGACTGGCAATTTATGTCAGATTATATGCGGGCACAGGAGGCTTTGCAGATTTTGAATGCACTGAAACGATGAGCAATCTGAACCTTTTAACGATTCCTCAAACAATTTAACGATTTCCTAAACCTTTTAACGATTACTCGCTCAGGGGTACGAAAATCGGAAACAGGCACACCAACATGAGGCACAGAAAAACTCTAAAATCATACAAAAACTGCCACGAAAAGCAGCAGAGGAAGTTCTGCAGAAAGGCGAAAATCCCTGTAAATCAAGGGATTTCGAGGATAAACACATGACTTACGCACCAGCGTTAAATTGTATCAAATACAGTGTCGGAATAGACACCTGCTCAGGCTCAGGCACAATCTTGATAGAGGCGGCTATGATTGGAAGAAATATTGCACCTGGGATTTCGAGAAAATTCGTATCCGAGGAATGGGAGATATTTAAAGATGATGAGTGGAAAAATGCTAGAAAAGAGGCATATGAAGCTATTGATTATGAAAGCCCGCTTTCAATCTATGGATATGATATAGATAAAGAAGCTATAAAAGCATCGCTCATGAATGCAGAGGAAGCAGGCGTTTTAGAGGACATAATTTTCATAAATAAAGACCTAAAGGAAATTAATATTGAAGGCTTCGGTGATTTCGGAGTTATCATAACAAATCCGCCATATGGAGAAAGAATAGGTAATAGAAAAGAGATAGAAAAAATATATAAAGCTCTTAAGCATATTTCAGAAAAAAACCACACTTGGTCGATTTTTATGATTACTATAGATAGAGAAGTCGAAAGCTATCTCGGTAGAAAAGCAGATAGGAGAAGAAAATTATACAATGGCAGGCTTGAGACGCAATATTATCAATTTCATGGGACAAAGCCTAAGAGAGGGAAGTAGAGGAAAATGAGAAAAGATTTTAAATATCCATCTTCAAATAATTATTCAAATATTCATGGAATAGTATGGAAAAACGAGAATAACTCAAAGCCGGTTGGCATCGTGCAAATTATTCATGGAATGTCAGAGTACATAGGTAGATATGAGGAGTTTGCAGAATTTCTGGTAAGCAAAGGATATATCGTGCTTGGGAATGACCATCTAGGGCATGGAGCGTCTGTAAAGGACAGAACAGAGTATGGATATTTTGGAAAAGATGGAAATAAAAATGTAATAGCAGATATTCACAATTTAAGGAAGAAAACAATGCTCGAATATCCGAATGTTCCATATTATTTTCTTGGGCATAGCATGGGCTCTTTTTTGCTAAGGCAGTATCTTTCGACAGTTGATGAGGAATTTTCGGGAGAAGATATTAGAACATATTCTCATGGAATATCGGGTGCGATTGTTATGGGAACTGGCTGGCAACCTAATTTTCTTCTCGGGTTTGGAAAAGGCTTGTGCAAGCTCTTATCAGTTTTTAAGAAATGGAAGGGCAGAAGCAAATTGCTTGATACACTTGCCTTTGGCTCATATTATAAGAGGATTCCCGAGGTCAGAACGCCTAACGACTGGCTCTCAGTTAATCAGGACAATGTAGATAATTATATTAATGACCCGATGTGCGGTTTTACATTCACAATCAATGGGTATTATAATTTGTTCAAAGCAATAGGATTTGCACAGGATAAAAGCCTAATGCAAAATATTGATGATAATATGCCGATCTTATTTATTGCAGGAGCTGAAGACCCTGTAGGTGCTTATGGAGAAGGAGTGAGAAAAGCCTTTATTGCCTATAAGGAAAATACGGGCTGTCAATGCGACATAAAGCTTTATGAAGAGGATCGCCACGAAATATTAAATGAAAACAATCGAAAGGAGATATTTGAAGATATTCTCGCTTGGTTAAGAAAAGAATAAATAAAAAAGAGATAAAATAGATAATTATAAAGATAAAATTAGGGAAAGTAAAAAATAATCCATAAATCGAATAATAAAATAAAAAAGAATCTCAGAAATTATATAGAAATAAACATGAGATTCTTTTTTTAATTAAATTTAATTTTATAAATAATATTAAAAGGACATTTTAAGGAAACCTAAATTAAATATTAAGACTTCCTCCGTTATTTGCAGAAATCCAGCCAATCCAAGTTTTACCAGGGTTAAGCTTTACTATCTTTTCATTTCCGTCCTTGTCCGTCGTAAAGAGCTTCAATTTTCCATCTTCATTTATCCACTTTAGGTCTATAATGGAATTTTTGCTTATGAGCTTTGCACTGCCTTCTTTAAGTGCATATTCGCAATATGTTACAGCATTATTCTTTGTTACATATTCGGTATTATCATATAGGATAAGAAGATTTGTCCTTGATACATCTGTTCCAAAATGAGAGGTGTGATATAGCTCATCCTCATCTGAATAAGTCCAGTCAACCGTATCTATAGAGTTGCTCGAAAAGCTTACCGAAGCTTTATTGCATTCGCTATCGCTAAGAGATTTAACTGACCTGTTGAATTTTAAGAAGGTTGTAAAATCCTTATTCATCTTCGTGTCAATCGAATTCTTTGATAATGCGTCCGCTAAAGCCTTGCCATGCAATATACCTCGATGCTCTATCGAGCGAGCTGAATCAGAGTCTCTTCCGAAAAGCTCACTATCTGCTCCATAAGACATTGCGTCAATATGCTCGACTACTTCATTATTAAAATAATAATCTGCTCCAGTGTAATTGCCACCACTACTGCTCATTCCCCAGTGCACAAAGACCGCATCAAATAGAGAGGCAAATTTTATAAATGGAGGTCTTGCACTTCTCATCGGGCCGACAGTATCAGGAAGTTTGTCATAGTCAGCATATAGCCATAGCGTTCTTGAGATTCCACCTTCAACCTCACCTTGCAAGATGATGTCAGGCGAATAATTTTCGTCATCAATTCCCCACTGAGGTCTTGCCTCAGGATGATTTTCAACTACCAAAGAAACAATTCTCTTATCTAAAACATCTGACTTCTTTCCAAGCTCGCCTGTCAGCGAGTTAATTACGACCTTTTTACTAGGCATATTTTTCTTACAAGCTGTAGTTAAGGAAAGAGCAGAAATTAGAATAAGTATCATAAATACTGTTGCAATCTTTTTTTGTCTATTCATATCTGGAACTCCTTTTGTCATTTCACGCTTTTCACGATTAATTTTACCTATTTTTAAAAAAAATTCAAGAAAATAGGCTAAAAGTGTTGCAAGAGCTAAACTGTTATACTATAATAATAACAGCTAAAACACAGCTGAGGAATTAACGGGAAATTTATATGAATATACAGATTAACAATTCAAGTGACGAGCCTATATATTTACAGATTAAGAATCAGATTAAAGCAGAGATTATTTCAGGTGAGCTCAAAGCTTTAGAAAAATTGCCATCTATAAGATTTGTGGCTAAAGAGCTTAGAATTAGTATGCTCACTGCTAAGCGTGCCTTCGATGAACTTGAGAAAGAGGGTTTTATAAATTCAGTTCAAGGCAAGGGCAATTTTGTCGCTCAGAGAAATAATGAGCTAATAAGAGAAGAGTATTTAAAGCAAATTGAAGCTAAGATGCAGGAGATGATTGAATTATCTAAGATTGCTGACATCAGAGCTGATGAATTAAAAGATATGCTAAGTGATTATCTGGAGGGAAGATATGAGTAATTACGCTGTTGAGATAGAAAATCTAAATAAGAAATTTGACGGCTTTAAATTAGGACCGCTAAATTTTAATATTCCAAAGGGAACAGTTGTGGGGTTCATAGGTCAAAATGGTGCAGGAAAAAGCACAACTATCAAATTGATTCTAGGACTACTCAATAAGGATTCCGGCAAAATTGAGGTATTAGGAGAGCAAGATACGAGGAGCATCAAACATAAGGATAAAATAGGGGTGGTATTTGATGATTTATTTTTCCCTGAGGAGATGGACCTTAGAAGCATAGAGAGATTGTGCTCAAGTATTTATTCAAACTGGGAGAGCGAGAGATTTTCTGACTTTAAGAATAAATTTAATTTGCCAGAAAAACAGGTTATAAAGAATTATTCTCGTGGAATGAAGATGAAGCTTTCGATTGCAATTGCCTTATCTCACAATGCCGAATTATTAATACTTGATGAAGCTACAAGCGGACTCGATCCTGTGGTAAGAGAAGAAATTTTAGAGATATTATATGATTTTATGCAAAAAGAGGAACATACAATTTTAATATCATCACACATATTGTCTGATTTAGAAAAGATAGCGGATTATATAGCATTTATCAATGAGGGGAAGATTCTTTTCTTTGAATCTAAAGAGGATTTAAAAGAGGAATATGCAATATGCACGCTTTCAAATGAAGATGCTGATAAGCTCGATGAATCAATAGTTGTAGGGAGAAGAAAACATTCATTTGGTCAAGAAATACTGATAAAGAGAAAATTTGCACCAAGGGATTTAAAAACACAAAGACCATCAATTGAGGATATTATGATTTATTTTGTGAAAGGAGCATAAGAAAATGTCAGGACTTATTTTAAAAGATATTGTTGTTACTAATAAATCTCTAATTTGGAATCTGATTTTCATTATTATCTTTAATATTTATGCAATATACCAAGATTATTTGATTTTAATACCTTTTATCTCAATCTTTCTTTCAATCATACTCTCGCAAATTTCAATAGGATATGATATGAAATCCGAATTTGAGAAGATGCTATTTTCGATGCCTGCAAAGAGAAGTACATATGTGATAGCAAAACTCTTTTTTCCATTGATATTTGGAATTATTTCGTCGATTATTTTATTTTGCCTGCTTATGATAAGGAACAATATGCCTATTGCAAAAAGTTTATTAATCTCAATTATAGCACTGGTTATCAGCATTTTATTACCCGCAATTCAGCAACCTTTTATTTATAAATTTGGTGAGCATAGAGGAAGGCTTATAATGTTTATAACCTATTTTTTAGTATTTTTTTCGGCAAATATTTTTAAAGACGCTGAGATTGTGAGCAAATTTGCCCTGATTTATAATAGGCATTCATTCGGACTGATTTCACTGGGAATTATAGCAGTAGGCATTCTGTGCATAATGATTTCAATTTTAATATCCATAAAGATACTTGACAAAAAAGAATATTAGTAACAATAAAGTGAAGAATTGCACACCTGTATGTACCAACATATCCCTGTTTTGCCATTTTTATTAAAATAATAAAATCCTTAAAAAACAAAAACCTTGCGAACCGCTCTAGTCAAGCGATTGCAAGGCTATTTTATTGGTGGCCCGTATTGGACTTGAACCAATGACCTTCTGGTTGTCACCCAGATGCTCTCCCAGCTGAGCTAACGGACCGAGGCTCAAAGATAATAACATAAATAAATTATTTTGTACAGCCAAGTTGCTCAGATCTTAAAACTCTTGCAGAAACCACATATGCAAAGAACATCTTAACCCCATCGCCTATTAAAAATGGTAGTACGCAGGCCAAAAGTGCAGTAGCAAGAGATGCCTTTGTTAAGGTCATAAAATACATGACACCTGCAGAGTATAGGATTATCTCGCCTAAGAGAACGCATAGAATGTAAGAGACAGGTTTGTTTATTGATGACTTAGCATTCAAATCATTAGCCATTCCGGAGCAAAAAGCGAGAGCTATATACCCTATAAGGAATCCCCCTGTTGGTCCCGTTAAAATGCCAAGTCCGCCGGTAAAGCCATGAAAGACTGGAAGCCCTATCGCACCTAGCAGTAAAAAAATCAAAACTGAAATAACACCATTCTTTTTTCCAAGGACATAACCCGTCATTATGACGCCAAAGGTACCGAGATTAATTGGAACCATAGTGCCCGGAATTGGAATTGAAATCCATGAGCATATCGCCATTACTGCAACAAAAAGAGCTGATGTTGTTATAGTTTTAGTTTTCATTCATACACCTCGATAATAATTTCATAAAAATTAAAATATTTAAATATTTTCCGCCCATTATATCACTATTTATTAAAAAATTAAATTTATTTCACACATGATTTCCTTGATATAGCATGGACCATAAAACTGTGATAAAATTCATATGAATATTTAGATAAAACATCTAGGAGGCTCTTCATGAACTATGTTGAATTTAAAGATGTAACAAAGATTTATCACTCGGGAGAAGTTGAGATAACAGCTCTAAATGGTATATCTTTCAGTGCAAACAAGGGAGAGGTAACTATTATAGTTGGTGAATCTGGTGCAGGAAAGACAACACTGCTTAATATTTTGGGTGGAATGGATAAGCCGACAACGGGAATAGTATCTCTCGACGGCAAAATAATTTCAAATATGAGCAAGAAAGAGCTTATAGAATATCGAAGAAAAGATATAGGATTTGTCTTTCAATTTTACAATCTTCTTCCCAACCTTACTGCGGAAGAAAATGTTCATATAGCGACTCAAATATCAGAAGATCCGCTTGACCCAAAGAAAACACTGAGAGAGGTAGGACTTGAAGGAAGAATGAACAATTTTCCTGCTCAGCTTTCGGGCGGAGAACAGCAGAGAGTAGCGATAGCGAGAGCACTTGCAAAAAATCCTAAGCTTCTTCTATGCGATGAGCCTACGGGTGCACTTGACTACCATACTGGCAAACAAATATTAAGGCTTCTTCAGGATAAGAGCAGAAAGGACGGAATGACCGTCATAATCATCACCCATAATAAGGCCTTAACAGCAATGGCAGACAGGGTAATAAAGGTGAGAAGCGGACAGATTTATGCAGAAGAAAAGATAGAAAATCCTACACCTATAGATAAGATAGAATGGTAGAGAAAACCTATGTTATTTACAAATATTGCTAGAGAAATAAAGAAAACATTCAGCAGATTTATAGCGATTGCCTTAATCGGAGCACTTGGAGTGGGCTTTTTTGGAGGACTTAGGACGACCAACGAATCAATGCTACATACGGCTGATAAATATTATAAAAACCAAAAGATTTATGATTTTAAGCTTCAGTCACAATATGGCATAAAGGAAGATGATATAAAAAATGCAAGAGAGCTTGAGAAGATTAAAGTAGCAGAGGGAGCCTATGAGGTAGATGCTTTTATAAAAAATGGAACATCAGAAGATAGCAAAGATAAAGAATATGTATTTCATATAATTTCTCTAACAGATAATATCAATATTCCTGATTTAAAATATGGAAGAATGCCAGAGAATAAGTATGAATGTGTAGCAGACTATAAGAATTATACAAAAAAAGACATAGGTAAAAAAATTAGAATATCAGAGGATAATGACCAAGGTACAAAGGCGATTTTAGATGTAAAAGAATATGAAATCGTCGGAATTGCAACATCGCCAATCTATTTAGACTTTGAGAGAGGTAATACGAATCTAGGGCTTGGCAAGGTTGATAATTTCATGTACACCATGTCATCAGCTTTTAACTCTCCAGTATATACGACGCTATATATGAAAATGGATAAGCATCCGAGGTCTTACTCCGATGAGTACAATAGAAATTTAAAAGAAGTGAAAAAAGAAATAAAAGAATGGAAGCCTGAGGGCTCATATCTAACGGATAGAAAAGACAATAGCGGATATTCGACATACAAAGAAAATGCGGATATTTTAAATGGAGTAGCTAAGATATTCCCGCTCTTTTTCCTCATGGTTGCAGTGCTTGTGTGCATGACTACGATGGCTAGAATGATTGATGACCATAGAATTCAGATTGGAAGCCTTAGAGCTCTTGGGTATAGCAGTTCATCGATTTTGGTGCAATACCTATTTTATTCAGTTACTGCAACGCTCATAGGTTCGGTTATAGGATATATTGCAGGAACCCATATTTTTCAAAGCACAATATGGAATGCTTATAAAACCATGTACGATTTTGCGGGCAAGTCTGTTTATGTAAGAGACCTGAATTTCGGACTTATCTGCATAGGAATATCAATAGCATCAGCGGTGGCTGCCACAGTTTTTTCGTGTGCGAGTGAATTAAAAGAAGTACCAGCTAAGCTAGTCAGACCTAGAGCTCCTAAAAGCGGAAAGAGGATATTACTCGAAAGAATTAAGCCGGTGTGGGATAAGCTCGGATTTCTTCACAAGGTGCCGATTAGAAATGTTTTTAGATATAAAAAGAGATTGATAATGATGGTTATAGGCATAGGAGGTTGCACAGCTTTACTCGTCGCAGGATTTGGTATAAAGACAACTATAAAGAACTCAGTTTCCTATCAATATGACAATATTACAAAATATGATTACCGTATCTTTTTTAAAGAAGATATGAACGAGGCAAGGCAGGCTGAATTTGAGAAAAATGCCATCAATAATGATAAAAAATTTAAAGACAACGATCTAAAATATATTTATATGGGAAATGGTGAGCTTGCAATCGGTGGTAAAAAGCACGATGTAGATGTAAGTGTTACAGATGAAAAAGATATTCGCAATTTCATCAATCTCGAGAATGGAAGTCAAAGTCTAAAATTTCCTAAAAAAGGCGAAATTGCGGTGTGCAGAAAGCTAGGAGATAAATACGACATCAAGGCTGGGGATAGGCTTAAAATAAAGGTAAATTCAAATGAGTTAGAGGTTAAGGTAAGTGGAATATTTGATAATCACATAAATAGACCTGTGATATTGAATAGGGATACTTTTGAAAATACTGATGGCGAAAAGATTGAGTACAATGCTGCCTATGTGAAAAAACCTAGCGGGCTAAGCGTTAAAGAGATGAGAAAGCAAATTACCGAAATTTCAAAGACCAATCTTGCAAGCGGTGCGGTAATAAATGTAGACCTCATAGAGAAGTTCGATGATATGATGAGCAGCTTAAATGGAGTTGTTTTCCTAGCAATTTTTTCAGCGGGACTGCTAGCCTTTATAGTGCTTTATAATTTAACCAATATAAATATTATAGAGAGAATAAGGGAGATTGCGACAATAAAGGTTCTTGGGTTTAGGAATAAAGAAGTTTCAGCATACATGTATCGTGAAAATTTCATTTTGACACTGATTGGAATTATAGTGGGACTTCCGCTTGGCAAATTGCTACTTAAATTTATAATTTTGCAAATTGATGTTAATTCGATATATTTTGTGCCAAAACTCATGCCTAGAGATTATGTCATATCCGCTCTATTGACGATTTTATTTACGATAATTGTGAGCCTAGCCATGTATAGGAAATTGCTAAGAGTTGATATGGTGGAATCTCTGAAATCAGCGGAATAAGCCTTATTATTTTTCTCTTATCCTAGATGAGAGGTAACCGCAGATTATGATAAGAACCATTCCGATGATTATACGCACTGATATGGATTCATTGAATATAAGTAAACCGAGGAGCGGAGAGATAACCACGCCAGTGTAATCAAAGAAGGCAACGGTTGAAGCCCTTCCACTCGTATATGCTTTTGTAATAAAATACTGACCTCCCGCAGCGAAAACACCGATAAGAATCAAATATATCCATTCGAGAGCAGTTGGCATAACATACGATTTTACCATTGGAATAACTGAGGCAAGGCTTGAAAATAGCGAAAAATAGAATATTATCACCATCTTGTCAACTCTCCCCGACATTTTTCCAACCATTGTATAAGCGATAGCTCCAAACAATGCAGAAGATAATCCGATAATAGAAGCCTTGATATTATGAAAATCTCCTGTTGGATTTATTATTATGAAAGCACCGACAAAACCGCCGATAAGCAGGAGAGAACGCTTAAGCGTAGGAGCTTCTCCTAGGATAAAGATAGCAAGTATTGCAACGAATAGGGGATTTGTCTTTTGAAGTATCTGTGCATTTGCGAGAAGTAGGTGGTTGTTCGCATAAAAAAGTGCAATAACTCCAAGAAAACCAAAGACGCATCTAAGGCTGAGCCTAACGATATTTTCCTTTTTAACTTTAATACTTATATTTTTTGCATAAAGAGTAATGATAGCAAAAAATATCATGACTATGTTACGGAAGAATACCTGCTGAAATAATGGTATCCTGCCACCTGAGAGTTTTACCATGACAGACATCATAGCAAAACAGACAGAGGCTATAATCATTGACGCTATCCCATTTCTGCTATTTATATTACCTATATTATCTATATCATTCATATTATTTTTATTATTCACATTATTTTTATTATTCATATTATTCGTTTTATCTATACTAATCTTGTCATTCTTATCATTAATTTCATTCCCATAATTAATATCACGCATATCATTCACAATCCCAATTATAACAGACTATTTCTTTAAAGCATATTCTTTAATTTAACACAACAATATAGTATAATTCACAATGGATTATAATTTGTTTTTATAGACATTCAATAGATATTATATAGATATTTGAAAGGGGTATATTTGGCTAAATACATTATAAGCATAATAGCCTTAATAGTACTGTCTGCGACTTTTTCTGCAACTGAAACGGCTTTTACTTCGCTTAACACTGCTAAGATAAAGAAGCAGGCAAATGAAGATGTTAAGAATGCGAAGCTTGTCCTGTCCTTAGTATCAAAATATGACAAGCTTCTTTCGACGATTCTCATAGGAAATAACATTGCAAACATCACCTGTACGACAATTGCGACCATACTTTTTATAAGCCTACTCGGGCCTATAGGAGCTACCGTAGCAACAGTCGTAATAACCTTGCTTGTACTAATATTTGGTGAGATTACGCCAAAGAATTTTGCAAAGGATAAGGACGAGGAGTTTGCACTTTTCATATCACCTTTTATAAATGTGTTAATGTATATTTTCGCCCCTCTCAACCTGCTCTTTTCACTATGGAAAAAACTCATAAGTAAAATTTCTAATTCAAAAACTGAGCCAGAGTACACACAGGACGATTTAATAAATATCGTTGATGAAGCTGTCTGCGAGGGAGGAATTGATGAAGAGCAGAGCCGGCTTATTAAAAATTCGATTGAATTTGCAGAGCTAGAGGCGATAGATATTATTACGCCAAGGACAGACATAATTGCAACCCAGCTCGGTGCATCATTTGAAGAAATAAGCAGAGAATTTAAGGAGAGCGGATTATCCAGAATGCCGGTATATGAAGACGACCTAGATGATATTATCGGCGTTCTCAACCAAAAAGATTATCATAACTATGTAATTGCAGAAAATAAACCTTTGGAAGATTATATAAAGCCTGTAGCCTATGTTGCAGAGACGATGAGAGCGTCCTCACTTCTTAGAAGAATGCAAGAGAAAAAAACGCATATAGCGATTGTTGTAGACGAATATGGCGGTACAACAGGGCTTGTCACCATGGAAGACATAATCGAGGAGCTTGTAGGAAAGATATATGATGAACATGATTCTATAGAATATAGGCAGATAACAGAGCAAAGAGATGGAAGCTATAAGGTGGCAGGAGGAACGAATGTTGAAAAATTCTTTGAGATGACAGGAGAGGACTATGAACTCGAAGATGCTACCACGGTAAATGGCTGGGTTATGATAGAACTCGATAGATTGCCAAAGGTCGGCGACACCTTTGATTTTGAAACAAGACACAAGATTTACCATGTAAGAGTAACAAAGGCGGACAGCAGGAGAGCACTGATGACCCGCATCTATGTTGAAGATAAACCTGAAGAGGAGGAATAATAGTGGGATTATTAAGCAAGGTATTTGGAGATTTAAATGCCAAAGAAGTTAAGAAGATTGAAACAATCGTAGATAGGATTGAAGAACTTGACGAAGATATGAAAAAGCTCACCGATGATGAGCTTAGAAATAAGACTGAAGAATTTAAAAAGAGAATTAGGGAAAACGGAGAAAGCCTAGACGATTTACTACCTGAAGCTTTTGCGGTTTGCCGTGAAGGTGCATGGAGAAGTCTTGGAATGAAGCATTTCCGAGTTCAATTAATCGGCGGAGTTGTTCTTCATCAAGGCAGGATTGCTGAGATGAAGACAGGAGAAGGTAAAACCTTAGTTGCTACGCTCGCAGCATATCTAAATGCTCTTGAGGGCAAGGGAGTTCATGTTGTTACAGTCAACGACTACCTTGCAAAGCGAGATGCTGAATGGATGGGCAGGTTATACAATTTCCTTGGTCTAAGCGTTGGATGCGTTATTCACGAAGTTGAGGGTGAAGATCGTAAAGAGGCATATAAAGCAGACATCACATATGGAACGAATAATGAGTTTGGATTTGACTATCTTAGAGATAATATGGTCATTTACAAGGAAGAATTAACGCAAAGACCTCTTAACTACGCCATCGTGGACGAGGTTGACTCAATCCTAGTTGATGAAGCGAGAACTCCTCTAATTATCTCAGGTAGAGGCGTTGATTCAAGCACCATGTATAGGTCGGCGAACAGCTTTGTTAGGAATCTAAGACTTGACCAAGATTATAAGATTGAGGAAAAAGACGAGCAAATTTCTTTAACAGACGAGGGAGTAAAAAAGAGCGAGGAGCATTTCAAGGTAGAAAATCTTTCAGACCCTGACAATATGGAATTAAATCATTATATAAATCAAGCACTCAGAGCTAATTATATGATGAAGAAAGATGTAGATTACATAGTTAAGGACGGAGAAATTCTGATAGTAGACGAGTTTACAGGAAGACTTATGTATGGTCGTAGGTTTTCCAATGGACTTCATCAGGCAATCGAGGCAAAAGAAGGCGTAAATGTTCGCTCGGAGTCAAAGACCCTTGCTACAATAACCTTGCAGAACTATTTTAGAATGTACAATAAACTAGCTGGTATGACGGGTACAGCAAAGACAGAGGAAGATGAATTTAGAGAAATCTACAATATGGATGTAGTTGTAATACCAACTAATAAGGAGATTCAGCGTATAGATAATCAGGATTCAGTCTATGCCAGCGAAAAAGGCAAGTTTAAGGCGATAATAGACAGAGTTTGCGAGCTTAATAAGACCGGTCAGCCAATACTCGTAGGTACGATTTCAATTGAAGTATCTGAATATATCAGCTCGATGCTCAAGAAAAGAGGCATAAAGCATGAGGTTTTAAATGCCAAGAATCACGAGAGAGAGGCGGAGATAGTTGCACAGGCAGGTAGACTCGGTGCAGTAACGATTGCTACGAATATGGCAGGAAGAGGAACCGACATCATACTCGGCGGAAATCCTGATTTTGTCGCAAGAAAAGAAATGAAGAAAGAAGGATTTACTCCTGAACAAATCCTATTTGCAGTGGGCTTTGAACCGACCAGCGATGAGAAGCTTGAAATGGCGAGAAATAGATATAAGGAGCTGATGGAAACTGTTTCTAAGGATAAAGAGGAGGAACAAAAGAGGGTAGTCGAGCTCGGTGGACTGTGCATTATAGGTACTGAAAGGCATGAGTCTAGGAGAATTGACAATCAGCTAAGAGGTAGATCCGGTCGTCAAGGTGACCCTGGGCTAACACAGTTTTTCATAAGTCTTGAAGATGACCTGATGAGGCTTTTCGGCGGCGAAAGAATGCAGAAATATGTTGAAAAATTTGGACTAGCTGAAGATGAGGCTATAGAAGCAGGAGTTTTAACAAGACAGATTGAAGCGGCACAGAAAAAGGTCGAGGGCAAGAACTTCGGTATTCGTAAATATGTTCTCCAATATGACGATGTAATGAATAAGCAGAGAGAGACAATCTATGAGCAAAGAAAATCCGTGCTAGATGGGGAAGATGTCAATGGATATATCAAAAATATGCTCTATGAACTCATAGATGGCATAATAGACCCTGTCACAATGGTGTCCAAATATCCTGAGGAATGGAACTTCGACGATATAAATGACGGCTTAAATCAGATTACAAGCAAGTATCATAATAATTTGAAATATAGCGAGGAGGAGTTGCAAAACCTCGATGAGGAAAAGCTCAAAGAAGATGTAAGAAAAATCTTCGATGAGTTATATAGAGAAAAAGAGCAAGAAATTGGCACGGAGCAGATGAGGGAAGTTGAGAGAATGATCCTACTTAGAGTTGTTGACAACAGGTGGATGGATCACATAGATGCCATGGAACAGCTCAAGAATGGAATTGGACTTAGAGCACTCGGACAGCAGGACCCTGCCGTAGCATATGCAAAAGAGGGCTTCGATATGTTCGACGAGATGATTTCAGATATTCGTGAGGAAACTGTAAAGTACTGCTTCAATGTAACGCTTGAAACAAAGACCGAAAGACATAAGGTTGTAAAATCAGAGAATGCTTCAAAGGAAGAATTTTCGGGAGAACAATCAGGAATGGGAAATATGGCAGGCGAGGCACCTAGCGAAGAAAAAGCCCCAAAGAGGGAGCCTGTAAAAAGAAAGGAACCTAAGATAGGCAGAAATGATCCATGCCCATGTGGCTCAGGCTTAAAGTACAAAAATTGCTGTGGAAAAGGCAAATAAGTTAAATTTGGAGAACTAAGATGATTACACTGGCTGAAATAAGGCAAAAAATTGAGGTCTTGCAGGATGAGCTTAGCGAGATCGGGAGGTCTCTTTGACCTTGATGAAATAGATAGAGAGATAACAGAGCTAGAGGAAAATGTAGCTCAGGACGGATTCTGGAATGATAGGGAAAAAGCCACGGCTGTCTTAAAGAAGAAGAAAATATTAGAAGATAAGGCAAGCGAATATAAAGCTCTAAAGCAAGGAATTAAAGACTCTCACGATGAAGCAGATATAATTGATGAGCTTGCGGGAGAGGGAACTGAAAAAGAGGAGCTTGAAATTGAATTAAGCAATCTAGATGATGAGATTTCTAAGCTTGAGGAGAAGGCTTCCGATATAAAACTTAAAGTCCTTTTGTCCGGAGAATATGATTCAAATGATGCGATAATCAGTATCCATGCAGGAACTGGCGGAGTTGATGCCATGGACTGGGCGGAGATGATGCTAAGAATGTATATGAGATATTGCGAAAAAAAAGGATTTAAGGTCGATATAATAAATATTCAAAATGATACAGAGGCAGGTATAAAGAGTGCAACCCTTTTTGTGAAGGGAGAAAATGCCTATGGGCTTCTCAAATGCGAACAGGGAGTGCATAGACTGGTTAGAATTTCGCCATTTAATGCAGCAGGAAAAAGACAGACCTCATTTTCCGCATTAGAAGTTACTCCGGATTTGGGAGATGATATAAGCGTAGATATTGACCAGTCAGATTTAAAGATTGATACATATAGATCTAGCGGTGCTGGAGGTCAGCATGTAAATACGACCGACTCAGCGATAAGGATAACTCATATCCCGACAGGAATAGTTGTAACATGTCAGAATGAGAGGTCACAGCTTAGGAATAAAGAAGTTGCGATGAAAATTCTCGCATCTAAGTTATACAAGCTTGCTCTTGAGGAGCACAAGAAAAACATAAATGAGCTAAAAGGCGATATGAGTATGTTCACATGGGGAAGTCAGATAAGGTCATATGTTTTTCAGCCATATACTATGGTTAAGGACCATAGAACGGGAGCAGAGGTCGGAAATGTCTCTAGCGTAATAGATGGAGAACTCGATATATTTGTCAAGGCTAAGCTGATTCAAGATGCGAAAGAGGCAAAGGAGTAGTAGGTTGAAAAAGAAATATATTATCTTCGATTTTGATGGCACAATTGCAGATACGAATGAGCTTATCATAGATGCTTGGCAACATATTTTCACGCATTACAGAGGTGAAAAAGAAGAGGAATCAAAGCTCTATCATACATTTGGAGAAACTCTCGAGTATTCTATAAAAAATATGATACCAGAAGCCGATACCGAGGAAGCCATCTCGATGTATAGAGAATATCAAAGGACTAACAATCATAGGAAGCATCTTTTCCCTGAGATTAGAGAGCTTATGGAATATTTAAAAGATAGGGCTTATGTTCAAGCGGTCGTGACATCTAGGACTGCTAAGACAACAGAGGCATATATGAAAGACCTTGGAATAGAGGATTATTTTGACCTAGTTATAACCTGTGACGATGTAAAAGCACATAAGCCAGACCCACTTCCACTCATAATAGCACTTGAAAAACTAGGTGCAGAAAGAGAAGAAGCCATAATGATAGGAGATACGAGGTTTGATATTGGCTGTGCAAATAATGCGGGCGTAGATTCTGCTTTGGCTGGCTGGAGCAAGGCATTTAGCGAAGATGACCTTTTGAAATATACCCCAACTCACAGGCTTGAAAATCCTATGGACCTAATAAAAATCATATAAATCTTTAATAGAGGAAGCGATGATAAGACTTTTCGCCGGAAGAGAAAATCTAGACAAGGAAAAATTCGTTTATGAAAATATTGAAGGAGAAGCGGTAGTTATTGTCCCTGATCAGTATACTGTTGTTTCGGAAGAACAGGCAATTAAGTATACGGGAGATACCTGCCTTTTTGATATTGAAATTTTCGGAATGAATAGGCTCGGGCTTAGAATACTAAGAGAAAAGGGAATGGAAAACATGGATGCTCTAGACAAGTATGGACGGCATCTTATCTTGACACGCATAATAAATGAGAAATCAGGCGAGCTTGATATATTCAAAAAAAGTGCAAAAATGCCAGCATTTATACAGATGATAAATGATTTTATATCTGACTGTAAAAGGCAAAATATTAGCCCGAGTGACTTGAAAGAAACATTCAGAGATGAAGAAATTGACAATCTTTTAAAAGGAAAGTTAGGAGAGATAATCAATATCTACGAAGAATATGAAAAAGAAATTTCAGGTAAATATAATGACAATGAGGATTACATATCGAAATATGTTGAGAGCATTTCAGAATCGAAATTTATAAAGAATAAGGCGGCCTGGATATATGGATTTGACAGCATAACGCCGAAATTTCTATCGGCGATTATAGAACTTGCGAAGTATTCTAGGGGAGTTAACATAATAATAAATGAAAGCAATTTCGGGCTTGATGGCATTATGACCGGCATGATAATGAAATCTGCGGATATGAATGGTGTACCTTATGAATATCAAAAAATTGGAAGCGAGTATCTGCTCGAAAAATCCTTTGATATATCGAAAATTGAAGAAGTTCTTTTTTCAAAAAATGCCCTTTACGATGGTATAAAAATTGGTACCAAAGGAGGCATTAAAATAGTCGAATCGGCAAATCCATATTATGAAGCGGAAAACGCAGCCGCATACATTGTAAAGCTGATAAGAGATGAGGGATACAGGCTTAAAGACATTGCTATCATAGCTAATGAAGAAAAGGAGATGCAATCCATAATCAAGAGGACATTTAGCGAATATGGGCTCGATGTATTCTCCGATTCTAGGGATAAGATAACAGGAAATCCCGCAGTAATCTTTGTAATAAGCTTATTAAAAAGCGTCAAGAGTGGAATTAATACTGCCGAAATAATTAATATTTTAAAGTCAGGAATTAGCGGATTTTCAGAAGATGAAGTCCTCTTAATGGATTCATATCTTCATAAGTATAGGATAAGGGGAAATGCTTGGAGGAAACCTTTTAAATATGGAGATTTTGAATATGGAGATGAGTTTAAAATCATAATTGACATCGAAAGACGCATATATGAAAAACTTGAAAAGCTGGAGAATATCATAGAAAATGCTCAAAATGTCGAAAGTTTCATCTCTGATTTTTCAACATATCTCGATGAAGAATGGAATTATACGGATAATGTTAAGGATATGATTAAAAATCTCGAAGATTCAAGCAACAATTCTGGAGCTCAAATTGTCGGAGGAAGTTACGAGGCAATTTATAAGGTTTTAGATCAAATTAAGGTGATAATGAGAGATGATGAGTTTGACATCAAATCATTTATAGAGCTTTATGAAACTGGTATAGTCGAAGTTGAGATTGCGAATATTCCGCCTGCAAGAGATCAGCTGCCGGTAGGAACTCTTATAAGGACAAGGCCTGCCAATATAAAGGCTGTCGTAATGCTAGGAGCTAATGAGGGAATACTACCTTTATCTAAAGAGCCGGAAGGACTGTTTTCGATAGATGAAAAAAAATATTTCAAAAAAAAGGAAATAAAGCTTGGGACATTAGATGACATCAAGGAACTTGAAGAAAAGGTCGCACTTTATAGAATCCTATCTAAGCCGTCGGAAAGATTATATATAAGCTATTCGCTATCAAGCATATCAGGCGAGGATAGAAAAGCGTCGTCATTTGTTAACGAGATATGCGATTTGTTTGATATAGAAATTGAGAAAGACATCGTTACCAGAGGATTTGGCCTTGATTTAGTTCAGGGAAGACAGGAATCCCTTAGGCATATGATGAACTATTTAAATAATAGAGCGATGCCTGATAAGAATAAGGAAGAAGAAAGGGATATGATAAGCTCTTCCCTTTTAGCGTGGTATGAGAAAAATGAACCAAGCACTGCAAAAACCCTTAGAGCTGTAGCTTCTAGTGACAATAAAATGAAGAATCTAAATTCTTCCCTAATAACATCTCTATATGGAAGAAAAAATAAGGACATAGTATTAAGTGCGAGCAAGATGGAGAGATTTAAATATTGCCCATTTAGATATTTTATTTCATATGGAATTAAGCCAAAGGAAGATAGGGAATTTTGTAGCGACTCAAGGGATATTGGAAATGTATTTCATGAGTGTATTATGCAGGTCAGCAGGAAACTCATGGACGAGAGAGAGAAGTTTGGTGAAAAAATGTGCGTGCCTCCAAATAAAATGAACGAGTTAAAAATTATTAATGAAGAAATTCCTGAAAACGGGAGAGCTAATGAAAATGAGAGAGCTAATGAAAATAAGGAAATTAATGAAATAGATACAAGAGAGCTTGTGCATAAGGAGCTTATAAATATTTCAGAAAGCCACAGAGGAGGAATATTCTCAAGCGATAAGTCAGAGGAGTACAGGCTTAGCAGGATTGAGGATCTATGCACAAAAGCGGTAAAAGAACTCATGAAACAGCTCTTAGATGATGAACTTATGGAGGCATTTTTTGAAGAACCTTTTTCAAATAGAGAAGGAGCTAGGTATAAACCGATAGAACTCGAGGTCGATGATAGAAAGGTCTATGTCGAGGGTAAGATAGACAGGGTAGATTATCTGAAAGAAGATGGAGTGCGTGTCGTCGATTATAAAACGGGCAAGGAAAAGGTATCCATTGATAAGATGAAAGGTGGATACAAGATTCAGCTAATGGTATACCTTGAGAGCGTTATAGATGAAAAGCACACGCCTGATGGAATTTTTTACTTCAATATTTCGGACGAATTAACGGAGCTTACGGATATTTCAAAAGATAAAGAGCAAGATACAATACAAAAAAATAAAGATAAAATTATGCTTGACGGTCTATATGTAGATGGCGAAAATGGAGGAAAATCCTATGCCTCATCTAAGGGGATTTCAGAGGAGGAATTTAAGGAAATAAGGGAGAGCGTAAAAATAGCAATGAGAGATATTGCAAAGAAAATAATAGATGGGGATATAAGCATAACTCCGGTAAAGACGACAAATAGCACAGAATGTACATACTGCGACTACAAAGCAATATGTAAATTTGATATATCAAATGATGGAAATGAATATAATTATATTTAGGAAAGAGATGGATATAGGTGAAGCTGGGAATATCTTCAATTGCAAGCAGTAGCTCGGGAAACTCATATTTAATATCAGATGGAAAGACGCACCTAATACTTGATGCGGGGGTTAGTTGCAAAAAAATATTGGGAACGATTGAATCTTACGGAATTGACAAAAGCTCGGTTAGCGGAATTTTTGTTACGCACGAGCATCTTGACCATGTCAAAAGCATTTCAACTCTGTCTGGGAAACTGGAAAATTCAAAAGTTTTCACATCAAAGGGAACTGCGTTTAGCTGCGAAAAATTTGAGAAGATACCCGAAAGAAAAATTGAATATTTGAAATCTCAGGATAGATTGATGAGCGGAGGAATTAGCATTAAAGCCTTTTCACTTTCCCATGATGCAAGTGAGCCTCTAGGATTTTCTTTTGCTTCAGAAGATACAAAGATTACAGTTGTGACCGATACTGGAATTGTTACAGATGAGATATTTGAGGAAATTAAGACCTCAGATGTGGTGGTTATGGAAGCAAATCACGAGGTAAATATTTTGCAATATGGACCATATCCATACCAGCTAAAGAGAAGAATTCTTAGCGACAAGGGACATCTGTCAAATGTATCAGCGGGTGAGATTATAACGAATGCGATAGAAGCGAGAAAATCTAGCGGAATGGGAAAGATGAAAATCCTGCTCGCTCACTTAAGTACGACAAATAATACTCCGGATCAGGCAAGGCTTACTGTATCAAATATACTTGAGGAAAATGGAATACACGAGGGAAAAGATTTTGCACTTGGAGTGGCACTAAAGGATAGAATTTCAGCTATGATTTATGGTTAGGTGATATGAATATAAGGATTATTTGCATAGGAAAACTAAAGGAGAAATATTGGCAAGATGCGAGCAATGAATATATCAAACGCCTTAAACCATTTTGTAATATTGAGATAGTGGAGTTAAAAGAATATAAAATTACGAAGAACCCGTCGCCCAAAGACGAAGAGATTGTTAAGATAAAAGAGGGCGAAGCAATTCTTTCAAAGATTAAAGATGGAGATTATGTTATCTCACTTGAAATATTAGGGAAGCAGATTTCATCAGAGATGATGGCTGAAAAGCTGATAGGAATAACGAATCAAGGATATAGCGATTTTGACTTCGTGATAGGCGGGAACTTAGGGCTCTCAGATGAGGTTAGCAAAAGAGCAAATTTCAAGTTGTCATTTTCACTTATGACATTTCCGCATCAGATGATGAGGATAATACTGCTTGAGCAGATATATAGAAGCTTTATGATTAACAAGGGAACTTCGTACCACAAATAATTTTAATATGAGAATATTAGATTTAGGAGAATATTGAATTTTAACTAGAGTGTACTAGAGAATAAGTAATCATATAACGATTGTATATAAGTAATTAGCATTTTTTAGCTCAGGAAAGGAGACAAGGTGGCAACTTACGATAGTAATAAAAGGCAAAAGGAAGAGAAAATAAAAAAGAGAAAGAATGATAATAAAGAAATGGAGGCAGAAAATGGTAAAACCAAAGGCAGAGGGAGCTTGGCTGCTAAAATCGTTGTAATAGCCTTAATTGTTATGATGGGCACCTTTTTCTTGCTCAGCAATTTAGCCTATTTATTGAATTAATGAAGAATAAGTGTAAATATAAACAAGAAGATTTCAATTGTACGCGATAAATTGTGTTATAATATTTAGAATTAATATGGTAAACTGAGGTTCTATTTCATATAGAAAAGGAGATGACCCATGTCGATAGAAAGTGTTGAGAGGGTAAAAGAAGCTGAGCTAAAGGCAGAAGAGATTAAAAAAAATGCTGAGGAAAAGGCTAAGGAGATAATTTCTGATGCAAGAAAAGAAGCAAGGCAGATAATTGAAAAAGCTGGAATCGATGCTGATATTAAGCATAAAGAGATAATAGAGGAAGCAGAGAAAAGAGCAGAAGTGCTCTATAAGGAAAAAATAGATAATGAGCGTGAGAAATGCTTGAAGATTAAGGCAGATGGTAGAGAACATATTGGTCAAGCGATTGATGTCATAGTAAGAAAGGTAGTGAATCCGGATGGCAATTGTTAAGATGCACAAGGTGTCTGTCATTGGAATGATCGATGAAAGACAATCCATACTTGACGATTTAATGGATCTCGGAGTTGTCGAAATATCAAATGGAACTCTTAAGCTCCAAAATAAAGAGTGGAGCAGGCTTGTTACGCAAGACGGTGACGAGGGTGTATCGAGAGAACTTGAGAGAAGGCAATCCGATGCCGATTTTGCAATAGAAGTACTGCAAAAGCACGCAAAACTAAAGGCACCGCTATTCTCGGTAAGAGAGAAGATAAGTAGAAAAGTTGAAAAGGACAAATATGCTTTTGAGCAAGAATATCAAGAGGAAGTAGAGAAAATACTTGGACTTGATTTAAAATTGCAAGAAGCTCATGCAGAGGTGAACGAGGCAAATGCGAAGATAATGGGACTTAGACCTTGGGAGGAATATGACCTACCTCTTGAGATGAGAGAAACAAAGAATCTGAGCATAAAGCTTGGAACTCTGCCACCCCTAGGAGACCCTTCTGATATTGAAGGTGAACTTGATTCTCAGGGATTTAGTGCAAAGATAACCGAAATAGCAAGGGATAAACAGCAGACATATGTCTATATTCTATATTTCAAGGCAGATGAAGATGGAGTATGGGATATAATTAGAAAAAATGGTTTTTCTGAACACAGCTTTGATAATTATGAGGGAACTCCCGCAGAAAACATTGAAAGCCTGAAGAATCAGATTGAAAAGGCTCGTGAAAAGCAGGAGGGAATTTCCTTAGAGATAGCTGATGAAGCAAGCCGTATTGATGACATAAAGCTATATCGCGATCTGCTTCAGATAAGGATAGACAAATCAAAGGTTAGGAGCAATTTACTAAATACCG
This sequence comes from Alterileibacterium massiliense, assembly GCF_900104645.1. Classification (GTDB taxonomy): domain Bacteria; phylum Bacillota; class Clostridia; order Peptostreptococcales; family Anaerovoracaceae; genus Alterileibacterium; species Alterileibacterium massiliense. Next base: position 404,554 of record NZ_FNWE01000002.1, read on the forward strand.
AAAGAGCCTTTCACTTTGACGGCTGGGTTCCTGTGGTTGCTGAAAAAGAGGTGTCTTTGCTTCTTGATAAATACACCTGTGCATATGAGTTTGAAGAACCTAGAGAAGATGATAATGATATACCTGTACAATTTAAAAATAAGGGAATCTTCTCATCGGCGGAGTTCATAACAAGACTCTATTCACTTCCAAATCCCCACGAGGTTGACCCTACATCGATCTTTACATTCTTCTACATATTATTCTTCGGAATGATGTTCGGAGATGTGGGGTATGGACTAATAATAATGATTGCAACAGCGATTTTGCTCAAAAAAGGCAAGGTCGAGGGATCAGCCAAAAAGCTCATGCACATACTATTTTACAGTGGTATATCGAGCGTTTTCTGGGGAGTAATGTTCGGAAGTTATTTCGGAGATGCGATTCCTGTAGTCGCTAAGACTTTCTTTAACAAGACGATTATAATAAAACCTCTCTGGCTTGACCCTGGTAAATCTGCGATGCTATTTCTCATGGTATCCTGCGGACTTGGAATTTTACATTTATTCGTAGGAATGGGAATAGATGCATATGAGAAGATTAGGTCAGGAAAGGTTCTATCTGCAATCAATGATGATTTCGCTTGGTACTTGATTGTACTAGGTGCGGTCGGAACGCTTTTCGGAAAGATGCTTAATCCATCGGTTCCTAAGGCAGGGAAGGTGATGCTAATAGCCGGATTAATAATGGCAATCATACTTCCATTCTTTATCAACAAAGGAATTGGTAAGGCAATAGGCTTATGGAATATATACAGCGGTCTGACAGGAAATCTTTCAGATATACTATCATATTCGAGATTGCTAGGACTTGGACTTGCATCAACATCAATAGCTCAGGTATTCAATTTCCTCGCCTCCATGGGAGGAAAGAGCGTGGTCGGAGTGATAATGTTCATCTTGATATTTACATTAGGACATACGCTTAACTTTGCGATTAACGCACTTGGAGCCTTTGTTCACAGTTGCAGGCTTCAGTTTGTAGAATTCTTTGGTAAATTTTATGAAGGTGGAGGAAGAGAATTTACACCTTTTGAAAAAAATACAAAATATATTAAAGTGGTTGAGGAGGAAAAGTAATATGGAATTAGGAGTAGCATTGGCTATATTAGGAGCCGCAATTGCAACATGTGCAGGAGTTGGAAGTGCTATCGGAGTAGGAATTGCAGGTGAGGCTGCTGACGGAGTTATGTCTACGGACAAGGTGAGCTTCGGTTCAACCCTCGTACTACAGGCATTGCCTGGTACTCAGGGAATTTACGGAATGGTTATTGCAATAATGATTTTGGTAAAAATTGGAGTTCTAAGTGGAAATATTCTTGATGTAACTACAAGTCAGGGTCTTTCACTTTTCTTCGCAGGACTTCCTATTGGAATAGTAGGAATTTTATCTGGAATTTTCCAAGGTAGAGCTGCAGCGTCGGGAATTATGCTCCTTTCTAAAAAGGAAGGAAGACTTGGTAATGCAATTATTTACGCAGTAATGGTAGAAACATATGCAATTCTAGCATTTATCATCTCTTTCCTTATGTACAACGGAATTAAGATAGGCTAAGAGTGTTGCAGAAAGGAACTTATAGATGAGTATTAACTCCATTTTAAAAAGAATAGAAGACGAGGCGAGTGCGTACTCTGAACAAAGCCTTAAAGATGCAGAGGAAGAAAGAAATAAGATTCTCGATGAGGCAAATAGAGAGGCTGGAAGAATTAAGGATAAGAGAAGGGTAGCTTCAAAAAAAGAAGCTGAACAGATAATTCTCAGAAATAATTCCGTTGCAGGACTTGATTCCAGGCAGATGGCTCTTCAAGCAAAGCAGGAACTCATCAAAGAAAGCTTCGACGGTGCGGTAGAATACATAAGAAATCTAGATGCAGATGATTATGTGAATTTTATAGAAAAGCAGGTAGAACCTTTCAAGAATCAGACAGGAGAAGTTCTCATTTCCTCTCATGACAGGCATAGATATGGTGCCAGAGTTATGGAAAAGCTTGAGGGTACAAAGCTCAAATTAAGCGATGATGTGGCTGATATAAAAGGTGGCTGCATAATTAAATGTGGAAATATTTCTTATAACGCCTCGATAGAAGAAATCATAGAAAGCGATAAGACCAATATTATGAGAGAGATCTCAGACTTATTATTTTAGCTCGCTATTCTAAAGATTATTCTAATGCTTGCAAATAAATTGAAAGGAGGCGTGCATAATTGACTGATTATATATATGCGACCGCTTGCATCAGGAGCATGGAAGACAAGCTAATCAAAGAAGAGCAATTTGATCAGCTTGTAGAGATGAACAATGCAGATGACATATTTAAGATTCTTGAGAATGCAGGTTATGGTGGAGAAGATGGGCATTTTGATATAGATAATTATGAAAAAAAGCTTGGCGAAAAATCAAAATACCTTGTTAATTACATAAAAGAACTTTCAGATGATGAAGTATTTGATATATTTTCTATTCCATCTGACTACCATAATATAAAAGTCATCTTAAAAGGTGAAGCACTGGGACTTAAAAGACCTGATATATTGCTTAATACAGGAACTGTCCCACCTAGCGACATGGTTAGATATGTCAACGAGAGAGATGAGATCAATCTAACAGAGAATATGCTAAAGGCTGTAAATGATGCAATCGATAATCATGCAAGGACCAAAGATCCTCAGATTATAGACCTTGTGTGCGATAAATATTGTTATATAGAAATAAGCGAAATTGCTAAGAGAAGTGGCAATGATTTTATTGAGGGATACATATCCCTTTTGATAGACACCCTCAACTTTAAGACCTGCATGAGAGCTAGAATGATGGGTAAGGAGTGGCCATTTTTCTCAGAGCTTTATATTCCGAATGGAAATATTGATGAGAAGGTATTTATAGATAGCTTTGATGACGATTTGACGCAGATAGCAGAACGCTTTTCACCATATGAGATTTATGAGGTAGCTCTTAAGGGGCTTGCTCGCCTTGATAACACGGGCAGTTTCACACTTCTCGAAAAGCTTTGCGATGATGTTTTAATAAAATACATAAGAAAAGCCGGTTTTAAGACCTTTGGCATTGAAGCATTATTTGCTTACATGGTATCAGCACAGATGGAGATAAAGAGCGTAAGAATTCTCATCACGGGAAAACTCGCCGGAATGGAGCCGGCACTTATTAAAGAGAGGCTTAGGTTGGCTTATGAATAAAATCGGTATAATTGGAGATGCCGACAGCGTAATAGGATTCAAGGCTTTCGGACTCGACGCATTTACTTGCAGAACAGGAAATGAAGCTTCCGAAATACTTCACAGTATAATAAAGGAAGACTATGGAATTATCTTCATTACGGAAAAACTTTATAAGGAAATAGAGGATGAAGTAGGAAGATATGAGGATTTAATGATTCCGGCAATTGTTTCAATTCCAGGTAGAGAGGGAAGTCAAGGAACAGGACTTTCAAATATTAAGAGAGCCGTGGAAAAAGCAGTTGGCGTAGATATATTATTTGGTGATAAATAGGGGGTAATGAGTATGGAACAAGGCACAATTGTTAAGATTTCCGGACCTCTCGTAGCGGCTACAGGAATGAGCCGTGCAAATATGGGTGATGTTGTAAGGGTTGGTGAACTCGGGCTGACCGGAGAAATACTTGAGATGCGTGATGGTAGAGCATCAATACAGGTATATGAGGAAACTGCGGGGTTAAAAGTAGGAGAACCCGTTCATACAACGGGACTTCCATTATCTGTAGAGCTAGGGCCCGGATTGGTTGAAACTATATATGATGGAATTCAGCGTCCACTTTTTAAACTGATAGAAAAAACCGGATCTAATATCACAAGAGGTGTTACAGAATCGGCACTCGATCATAGCAAGGAATGGGATTTTGTCGCTACTGCTAAAGAGGGAGATGAGGTTAGCATGGGCGATATTATCGGTACTGTTCAGGAAACAAATGCAGTTCTTCACAAAATAATGATTCCTAAGGGCATAGAGGGAACCATTAAAGAGATAAAAAGTGGAACTTATACAATAGATGAAGTGGTAGCCATTGTAACCGATGATAATGGAGATGATCACGATGTTACCATGCTTCAGAGATGGCCGGTTAGAGTTCAAAGACCATATGTTGAAAAACTTCCTCCGAATGAACCATTAATAACAGGTCAGAGAGTAATTGACACGATGTTCCCTCTAGCAAAGGGTGGTACTGCAGCAGTTCCAGGACCATTCGGTTCGGGTAAGACGGTTGTACAGCACCAGCTTGCAAAATGGGCAGAGGTTGACATAGTTGTATATATAGGCTGCGGTGAGCGTGGTAATGAGATGACAGATGTACTAAATGAGTTCCCTGAGCTTGAAGACCCTAAAACGGGAGAGCCACTCATGAAAAGGACAATCCTCATAGCGAATACCTCAGATATGCCAGTTGCAGCTAGAGAGGCATCTGTATATACAGGAATAACAATCGCAGAATATTTTAGAGATATGGGATATTCAGTAGCACTCATGGCTGACTCGACATCAAGGTGGGCGGAAGCTCTCCGTGAAATGTCAGGACGACTTGAAGAGATGCCAGGTGAAGAAGGTTACCCAGCATATCTTTCATCAAGACTTGCACAATTCTACGAAAGAGCAGGAAAGATAATATGTATGGGAAAAGACAGAAGGCAGGGTTCATTGTCTGCTATAGGAGCTGTATCACCTCCTGGAGGAGATATTTCAGAGCCTGTATCTCAGGCAACGCTCAGAATTGTTAAAGTTTTCTGGGGACTTGATGCAAACCTTGCACACGCTAGGCACTTCCCTGCAATCAACTGGCTAACCTCATATTCACTTTACGAGGATAGGCTAGGTCCATGGCTAAATGAGAAGATAGACAAAGAGTTTACAAGTCATAGAGCAAGAATGATGAGACTTTTGCAGGAAGAGAGCGAGCTAAATGAAGTAGTTCAGCTCGTAGGAATGGACGGTCTATCCAAGAAAGATCAGATGAAGCTTGAAATATGCAAGGTAATAAGAGAGGATTACCTTCACCAAAACGCTTTCCATGAGGTAGATACATACGCCTCAATGCATAAACAATTCAAACTGATGGATATTATTCTCTACTATTATGACAGGTGTAATGAAGCGATTGACAAGGAAATAAATCTTGACGACCTATTCTTTATGCCATCGAGAGAAGATATTGGTAGATATAAATACCTAGAAGAAAGTATTGCAGACCAAGGATATGACAAAATAAAACAAGATATAGATGCACATATTGCAAATCTAATCAGAAAAGCAGGTGAAGCCGATGATTAAAGAATATCAGACAATATCAGAAGTATCAGGTCCATTGATGCTCGTAAAGGGTGTTCAAGATGTTGGATACGATGAGCTTGGACAGATTGAGCTTGGCAATGGAGAAACAAGACACTGCAGAGTTCTTGAAATAAATGGAGATGATGTTCTAGTTCAGCTGTTTGAATCATCAGCAGGAATGAACCTCGATGATAGTAAGGTTAGATTTTTGGGACACGGTGCTCAGTTAGGCGTGTCTTTAGATATGCTAGGTAGAGTATTTGACGGAATGGGACATTCCATAGACGGTGGTGCTGAGATAATTCCAGAAAAGATGATGGATATTAATGGTGAACCTATGAATCCGGCAGCTAGGGAATATCCGTCCGAATTTATACAGACAGGCGTATCGGCTATAGACGGTCTTAATACCCTAGTTAGAGGGCAGAAACTACCGATTTTCTCAGGCTCTGGACTTCCCCATGCGGATTTTGCAGCTCAGATTGCAAGGCAGGCAAGGGTAAGAGGAACTGACTCGAATTTTGCTGTAGTATTCGCTGCAGTTGGTATTACATATGAAGAGGCTGATTTCTTTATCAATGACTTTAGAAAATCTGGCTCAATAGATAGAACTGTAATGTTCTTAAATCTTGCAAATGACCCTGCTGTAGAGAGAATTTCTACACCTAGAATGGCACTCACGGCTGCTGAATACTTAGCTTTTGAAAAGAATATGCATGTTCTTGTAATAATTACAGATATTACGAATTACTGCGAATCTCTTCGTGAAATATCTGCAGCAAGAAAAGAGGTCCCTGGAAGAAGAGGTTATCCAGGTTATCTATATACTGACCTTGCTACTATGTATGAAAGAGCGGGAAAGAAAAAGGGAGTTGACGGCTCTATTACGATGATTCCTATCGTATCAATGCCTGAGGATGACATAACTCACCCAATCCCTGACCTAACAGGATATATAACCGAGGGGCAGATTATTCTTTCTAGAGAGCTATATAGAAAGGGGATTAAGCCACCTGTAAATGTATCGCCATCTCTATCCAGATTAAAAGATAAGGGAATAGGAGAGGGCAAGACGAGAGAAGACCATGCGGATACCATGAACCAGCTCTTTGCAGCTTATTCGAGAGGAAAGGACGCAAAGGAGCTCATGTCAATTCTGGGTGAAGCGGCATTGTCAGAAACAGACAAGATATATGCAAGATTTGCTGATCATTTTGAGAAGAGATATGTAAATCAAGGATATTATACAAATCGTTCAATAGAAGACACATTGAACATTGGCTGGGAACTCTTAAAAGATCTTCCAAGACAAGAACTAAAGCGTATTCACGATGAATATGTTGACAAATACTATTATGGTAAAAATACAGCTGATGAAGAAGAATAGTATTTTAATTTGCACAGGGGGTTAGTACATGGCAAGACTTAATGTGAACCCGACAAGAATGGTTATGACGACATTAAAAGGTCGTCTAAAGGTTGCGGTAAAGGGGCATAAGCTTCTCAAGGATAAGAGAGATGAGCTTATGAAGAATTTCATAGATTTGGCTAAGGAGATAAAGATACTCCGTGAAGAAGTTGAACCGATGCTCGAAGATGTATATGGAAGCTTTTCCGTTGCAAGAGCGGTGATACAGCCCGAAATTCTTGAAGAAGCACTTATGTATCCTAAGCAAAGCGTTAACCTTATTGCCGGTGAAAAAAATGTAATGAGCGTCATAGTTCCTGAGTTTGATTATGAACTAAATTCAAATGATTCATCAGATGTATATCCTTACGGCTTTGCTACAACATCAGGAGAGCTTGACAAGTCGATAGAAAAATTGTCAGATCTTTTTCCTAAATTGCTCAAGCTATCGTCAATGGAAAAAGAGGCATTTCTCCTCGCAGATGAGATTGAAAAGACTAGGAGGAGGGTTAATGCTCTCGAATATGTTAAGATTCCTGATTATCAGGAAACCATAAAATATATCAGAATGAAACTTGATGAAAATGATAGGGACAGTCAGACAAGACTTATGAAGGTCAAGGATATGATGCTTGAAGAAGAAAGGCAGAAAGAGATAAAGCAGAACAGAGAAAAGATGGAAGAATTTGAAAAACGGATGAAAAGTTAGGTAAAATAAACATATTTAAAAAAACATCTGCAATATGCAGATGTTTTTTTAAACAAATTTTTGTATACATATTCCAATTTAAATTAAATTATGAGAAAATGTATAACAAATTCAAATTAAATTAATAATAGTTAACTAGAGCTAAATAAAAAATGAGGAGATTTTATATGAAAGAAAATAAATGGCTTAGATTACTTGCAAGTCTTGTTATGGCATTACTATTAGTCCTGCCTACCGTATTTGCAGGTGCCTCCTATGCAGAGCCACAGGGAGGAGAAATAAATCACATTACAAAGGTAGATTTCAATCTTTATTTTTATAAGATTGGCGGCAATACAAATGGAATAAATGTTGGTTGTCAGACTGATGGAATAAGAGTCACAAATTTTGAGGTTTTTAGATTTGATGAGGCAGCGGATGATTGGGTTTATGCAAAGGGTGTATTTAAAGCTGATGAAAGCTACCGCTTAAGAGTAAGCTTTAAGCCAAAAGACGGCTATGATTTGGCAGGTCTTACCAAAGAGAATATAAATCTTGGAGCAATAGGAAATCCAATTAAGGACACCACTGACGCAGGTTCTATGGAAAGAAAAGTAATATTTAGTTTACCAATTTTGACAGAGCCAGTTCAAAGCACGCTAACATTTGATACAAACGGTGGAAGCAATATTGGACCTCTAATTGAGATGAAAGGAACTAAAATTGACCTTACAAAATATATGCCGGTAAAAGAAGGATTCGATTTTGACGGCTGGTATGAGGATATGCAGTTAACAAATAAGATTACAGAGGTCACCTTGACAAAGGATATGACAGTATATGCAAAGTGGAATGCAAAGCCTAATCCGCCTGCACATAACGAAGAATTTGCTATCACGGTCAATCCAAAAGGAGGCAACTGGAATGGCGATACATCTATAAAGACTTTTATGGTTAAAAAAGGTGAATATTTCACTCTTCCTGATGCACCTACGAGAGACGGATATACTTTCAAATACTGGAAAGGTTCAATGCTTCAGCCAGGCGATAAGTATATGGTCGATGGAGAGCATGAGTTTGTAGCGGTATGGGAGAAGAATAAGGTTACAAATGATAATAATAATAAAGATAAAGACGCGAAAGATATGAATTCAAAAAATATGAAGAACTCACCACAAACCGGTGACAATACTTCGCTCTTTTCTCTTATGTTCATTCTTCTTCTGTCAGGCATATCGATGATTGCTATAAGCAGAAAATATAATGAAGAAAAATAAACAAGTTAAAAATAAGTAAATAAATAAGTTAATAAATAGGTAAATAAGTAAAAAAATAAGAGGGGGTTTTTGATAACTCCCTCTTTTAAATAAATATAATTTAAGATAGAAAATCTAGTTTTAATAATAATCCTAATAAAAAAACTTTATATTAGTAATTTAATTAATCATTTTTTTAAAATAATAACGGCTACCGATTAAGCTAGCGTTCCGCCAGCAATCTTACAATCGCTAATTCCCTCTGAATCAGGGGTTAGATGTAACATTAGAGGCGGAGAAACGAGGTCGATATTATGATCTATGCATCTCTTTTCCCATTCTCTCATCCATTCTCCGTCACCCCAGTCATAAGAACCGAAGATTACGACCTTTTTGCCGTCAAGCTTAGTCTCGCAATCTTCAAATAAAGGTTCGAAAATTTCTTCTTCAAGTTGCTCAGAACCCATTGCAGGGCAGCCGAAAGCTATGCTGTCATAATCTTTAATCATTTCTGAATTAAAATCCGATGCGTCAAAAATTGTAACTTCTGCACCATTTTCCTTTGCACCATCTTTAATAGCATTAGCCATTGCTTCGGTATTTCCTGTTGCACTCCAGTAAACTACTGCGACCTTACTCATTTTAATCCTCCTATATTTCTATAAAAAAATGTAATAAATAATATTAAAAATTATCAGATTCAATTGAGTTAGATTAATCTAACTCACTAATATAATAATACTCAGATAATGATTTGTCAACAAAATAATGCTATAATTAATCGACTAAGTTAATGCTATATGCTATGGAGATAACATATGGATAAGAAAAAGGTAAATTTAAGAATATTGAGCAAGCAATTTACTGAAAGCCTTGAACCAAAGGGTGAAGCCTTTGAAAAAAAACTAAAACTAGACGACTCTATTGAGATTTTTACAGAGGGCATGATGGATTTTGGTAAAGATTATACACATATTAATTACGAGGAGTCAGAAGCAACCGGACTTAGCGGAGTGAGAACAGAAATTACATTCAAAGACGGGGTATTAAATGTCGAGCACCACGGAGAAAATAGCGACGAACAGCTGGATCTTCATCTGGAAACGGGGATAGTACATCTGACCAGATATGTATTGCCTATGGCAACTCTTGATGTCGAGGTATATGCACATTCGGTTAAAGGCACCCTAGATAAACAGGGATATGGTGTAATAATGGCAGATTATAATATAAAATTTGACGAGATGATAAATAGGAGAAATAAATTAGAGATAGAGGTATTGCCAAGCTAGCAAGATTGGATATTATTAATAAGTTAAGGCAATTTTATAATAAAATTTTTTAAACAAAATAATAAGAGAAAGATAAGGAACGCGGGGAATACTATGACAAATATGACGGCTTTTAATGCAGAAAAATATATTGAAGAACAGTCAAAATACATACTCCATAGAATAAAAAAGGGAGAGGGCAGGCTATATCTTGAATTTGGAGGGAAGCTGGTTGAGGATAAGCACGCAATGAGGGTGCTGCCGGGCTTTGACGAAAATGCTAAGATAAAATTGCTAGAGAAGATGAAGGAGCACGCAGAAATTATTATCTGCATATATGCTGGAGATATTATTTCTAATAAGACGAGGCAGGACTTTGGAATTACTTATGATTTAGAAGTTATGAGATTGATAGATCAGTTCCGAAAGTATGATCTCAGCATCAATTCTGTAGTTGTGACAAGATATATTGAATCGCCATCGATAACTAATTTTATAAATCGACTTGAGAGAAGTGGAATTAAGACATATAAGCACTATTTTACAAAGGGCTATCCTACGGACATAGACACAATCGTTAGCGATGAAGGATATGGAATGAATCCATATATAGAAGTAAAAAAACCTTTGGTTGTAATTACAGGACCCGGCGGTGGCTCGGGGAAGCTCGCAACATCTCTTTCGCAGGTATATCATGAGTATAGGCGTGGAGAAAAGGCGAGATATGCTAAGTTTGAAACTTTTCCTGTGTGGAATTTGCCTCTTAAACATCCTGTAAACATTGCTTATGAGGCGGCTACTGTGGATTTAAAGGATACAAATATGATAGATCCATTTCACCTTGAAGCATATAATGAGACTGCAATTAATTACAACAGAGATATAGAAGCTTTTCCTGTCGTTAAAAGAATTTTGGATAAGATAACAGGCAACGAGCTCGATTATAAAAGCCCTACAGATATGGGAGTAAATAGGGTTGGATTCAGCATTGAAAATGACGATGAGTGTAGAAAAGCAGCTAGTCAGGAAATCGTTAGAAGATACCTGCTCGCAGAAGTAGCTTATAAGAAAGGCTTAATAGATGAAAACATACTTGAGAGAATGAAACTCATCATGGAAGAAGTGCAGATGAATAGATATGATAGAAAAGTCGTAAGTTCTGCCGAGGAATATGCTGAGAAAAAAAGGAAGCAAAATCCAGAGCGTTATGAGAATATAATTGTAACAGCCATAGAGCTTCCAAATGGAAAGATAATAACAGGAAGAAGTTCTAGGAGAATGGTTGCGAGTGCTGCAATGATTCTAAATGCAGCAAAATACATGGCGGGCATTGAAGATGAAGCCCTAATTATATCTCCGGAAATTCTTAATAATATGAGGAATATGAATGTTGAAACCCTCCATAGGGATAGGTCAGCACTTAACTGCGAGGAAGTTCTTTTAGCACTTGCAATCACGAGCATGACGAGAGAAGATGCGAGAAATGCCTATGACCATCTAAAGGATTTAAAGGGATTAAAAGCACATTGCACAGCGATATTATCTGAAAGAGATGAGCAGACGCTTAAGCAACTTGGCATTGACATTACATCAAACCCTGAGTTTTCAACTAACAACCTATATCCACGCTAAGGATAGGAATCTAAGCTAAATTCTTAAAGAATAGTAATCGCGTGTGCTTAAAGAATAGTAATCGCATATGATAATTACATAGAATACGAATATTTTTTAAGAATAAAAGAGGTATTATAATGAAAAAAGCAAGACTTTTTGACATCATAGGTCCGAGAATGATAGGACCGTCAAGCTCTCATACAGCAGGAGCTGCAAGGCTGGGGAAAATTTCGCTTCTCCTCCTTGGTGAAGAAGTAAAAAAAGCAAGGGTTACACTATACGAATCTTTTGCAAAAACAGGAAGAGGTCATGGAACAGATAGGGCGATTGCAGGCGGTTTGCTCGGTTTTTCTCCAGAAGATGAGAGACTTAGAAATTCATTTGAAATTGCAAAAGAAAGAGGCATTGACATAGATTTTGAGTTTTCAGAAGAAGATTCTATCCATCCAAACACTGCCAGAATAAAGGTATATGGCGAGTCTGGGGAAATAGTTGAAGTCCTCGGCGTGTCAGTCGGCGGAGGTAATATCGAGGTCAGGGAGGTAAATGGTATGGAAGTGTCATTTACCTGCGAATATCCAACTCTCCTAGTTTTTCACACAGATATGCCAGGGGTTATAAGCAAGATAACTGCAAGCCTCGCAGATGAGGGAATAAATATTGCATTCATGAAGGTGTTTAGAACATCTAGAAATAATGATGCAAGCATGGTAATTGAAACAGATGAAGAGGTGCCAAAGGAATTGCTAGGAAAAATTTTAGAATGTGCACCAGGGATAAAGAGAGTAAGCACTATATGAGATACGAATTTCACAGCGGTAAAGACATATGCAAAATATGTAAAGAAGAGAAGATAAGCATATCAGAACTCATGCTAAGGTCGGAGATGGAAGAGAGCATGAGAAGTGAAAAAGATATTAGAGATGAGCTAAGGAACAATCTGTCCATAATGAGAAGCTCCATAAATTCTGGCTTGGATGAAAATAATCATCAGCATGGAATGTTTACAGGTGGTGACGCGATAAAGATTGCAAGATTCGCAGGTAGAACTAATATGGGAAAGGGAATGGCAAAAATTATTGCCTCATCTATGGCTGTAGCGGAAACCAATGCTTCCATGGGTAAGATTGTCGCAGCTCCAACTGCTGGAGCAAGCGGAATATTGCCCGCAGTCCTTATTGAATGTGGCGAAAACCAAAGGGGATTCGATGAGGAAACTTTAATTAATGGACTATTAACGGCTGGAGCAATCGGATGTATAATAGCTGAGAATGCCTCTATTGCCGGAGCTTCCGGAGGATGCCAGGCAGAGACGGGAACAGCAGCGGCAATGGGAGCGGCAGCACTGGCTGAGATGTGCAAGGCAACACCTGAAGAAGCTTTTTCTGCTGCTGCAATAGCGATTAAAAACTGCCTTGGTCTTGTGTGTGATCCAGTAGCAGGACTTGTTGAATGTCCATGTATAAAGAGGAATGCGATTGCAAGTGCTAATGCAATACTTTCGGCGGATTTGGTGCTTTCAGGAATATCAAGTCTTATACCTTTTGATGAAGTAGTTCAAGCGATGGCAAATGTAGGAAAATCAATGCACCAAGACCTTAGAGAAACAGCCAGAGGAGGACTTGCTGCAACTAATACGGCAAAAGAACTTACAAAGAGTTTAAACAAGAGGAGAGGATAATATGGCATTTAAAAGACTTATTATTGAAATAGGGCAGGGAGTTGATATGCACGGCGGTGACCAGAACAACGCAGTTTTAAAGGCGACTAAAGATGCAATTCATCACTGCTGTATGGCTGGGATTTCTGAAATTTTTGAAATTGAAGATAGGAAGAAAGAAGCACGCATTAGGGCGGATATATATGCACCACACCCTGAAGAAGTTGATGCTGATGTTGTTACTAAATACCTAGATATGTGGGAGGTAGAAGCCTTTGTCCATAAAGGAGGAGCAAATCCAGAAGGCATTGCCTTAAATGGAAAACCAAAGACTGAGATAACAGTGGCATTGGTAGTCCTGACTGTATATGTCAATGTTTAAATATCTTTAATAAATAATATATACAGAATATATACATAAAAATATTACGAATGTAATTTGCATTGAAAAGATAAAGCAAAAAGCAATTAATTAATATAGCAAAGATAAGATAAAAGGCATTAATTAATATAATAAAGATAAGGCTTAATGTAATTAATTAATATAACTAAGATAAAATATAATACTAATCAAAAGGAATTTGATTAATACAATGTAATTAGCGAAAAAAGAGAGGTGAAAAAAATGGGCTTTTTAAAAGGTAAGACTGCGATAATAACAGGCGGAGGAAAGGCTGTTTTAAAGGATGGAACAGCAGGAGCTATTGGATATGGCATTGCCCTTGCATATGCAAAGGAGGGAGCAAACCTAGTTATAACAGGCAGAAATGTGAGTAAACTCTCAAAAGCAAAAGAAGAACTTGAAAGAGAATATGGAATTGAAGTACTTCCTATTTCAGCAGATGTGTCATATGGAAGTGACAATGAAAAAATAGTCAAAGATGTCATAGATAAAACCATAGAAAAGTTTTCAAGGATTGATGTATTGATTAACCTTGCTCAAGCTTCTGCATCGGGAGTGAGCATAGCAGATCATACAACGGAGCAGTTCAACCTAGCTATATATTCAGGACTTTATGGAACATTTTATTATATGAAAACTTGCTATCCATATCTGAAAGAAACCAAGGGAACTGTTATCAACTTTGCATCTGGTGCAGGACTTTTCGGTAATTATGGACAGGGAGCATATGCGGCATCAAAAGAGGGAATAAGAGGAATCTCAAGAGTTGCTGCAACAGAGTGGGCAAAGGACGGAATAAATGTAAATATCATATGTCCTCTTGCTTATACTTCAGCTTTAGAAAGATTTAAAGAGGAATATCCAGAGGCTTATGAAGCAAATGTTAAGATTCCTCCAATAGGTTATCTCGGAAGACCTGAAGAGGACATAGGTAGAGCCTGCGTACAGCTTGCTTCACCAGATTTTAAATATATGACGGGTGAAACCTTGACCCTTGAAGGTGGAATGGGACTTAGACCGTAGTTTGCAAGATATTTACCCTCCTTACCGGATAATCCAGTAGGGAGGGTATTTTTATGAAATAAACTTAAAAACATAAAAAATCTAAATGTTTATGTTTCTATTCTTTATTATAAATAGGTATTCCATCAGGACCGATATAGGAAGCATCTCCGAAGGCAAGGATAGGCATAAATACAATGTTAAGTAATATCAAACCCACTGCGAAGCCACCGCCTTTTCCAAAAGACTTTGCCATCTTTGAGTAGAGCATTATACTTATAATTATATTTGCTATTGGGATAAAAAGTAATATGAACATAAAGCCTTTTCCTTTTGCCCAATACAATTCAAACATCTTATACCAATTTGCAAAAGGGATTATTGACCACCATCCAGGAATACCTGATTTAACAAATACCTTCCAAAGGACGATGATTGAAAAAATAGCATATACAAATAAGAAAATAAGAAAACCTGTACTTTCAAATAATGAATTAGAATAATAAGTTTGACTATAATCCATATTTCCTCCATTAATTAATAATTAAAATAAGCCTTTTAATAAATTTAACAATAAAATTTTAGGGGGGGGGTAGAGCAAAAATCAATATATAATATAAAAAAACATATGGATCAGCATATACTAAGTGAATTGGCACAAAACACAGTTTATAGTATAATTAGCCTAAATTGTTTTATCACTCATCAATGAGAATTTAGAAATAGATTTTAATTAGGAGGTAGGAATAATTAATCGTGGGTCGATAGTAAAAAATATTCGTGTTAAAACGAGTTTTAAATATAGATTGGTCTTAGAGGGAATAGCAGTTGGAATAATAGCAGGCATAGTCGTGGGGACATTTAGATGGCTTCTTACTATTGCAGAGCAGATGAGAAGAAGGCTCGTAATTTATGCAGGCTCAGGAATAGAGGGAGTTATGGTAACTTTCTTGCTCCTAATGATTATCGCAGTCTTGGTCGCACTTCTTCTAAGATTTGAGCCGGAGATTGGAGGTTCTGGAATCCCACAGATAGAAGGTGAGATGAAGGGTCAGATTGACCAGAACTGGGCAAGGGTTCTAATTGGCAAGCTCGCGGGCTGCGTTCTTGCAATAAGCGGCGGCCTCGCACTGGGTCGCGAGGGGCCGAGCATCCAGATCGGAGCCATGCTCGGCAAAGGCTTTGCTCGCACCCGCCACACCGTGCTGACCGAGGAGCGAATGTTGATAACCGCGGGTGCCGGAGCAGGCCTTTCCGCCGCTTTCGGAGCACCCCTCGCGGGAGCCTTGTTCGGGCTTGAAGAACTGCACAAAAATTTCAGTGCCGGAGTTCTTATAACAACACTATCCGCTTCAGTAGCATCAGACTTCGTCACAGCCAATATTTTGGGCGTAGTTCCTGTATTTAATTTCGACATCGAATATAGGATACCTTTAAAGTTATATTGGGCAGTGCTTACCCTTGGCATAATCTTGGGCTTGCTAGGAGCCTTATATAATAAGACAATTGATTTTATGCAAAATCTTTTTCAAAAGATTAAAATTCCTGAAATGAGGATAGGAATAATGTTCTTAACAAGTTTTGCTCTTATCTTCATTTTTCCATTAGCACTTGGTAGTGGAAGCAATCTTGTCACCGAGGTTAGTGCAGGCAGAATGACACTTATCGGAATACTGATTTTATTCCTAGTTAAATATCTTTTTTCAACAGCAAGCTTTGGCTCAGGTGCACCTGGCGGCATATTCTTGCCACTTTTAGTGCTTGGTGCCTTAATCGGAGGAATGTACTGCCGTATACTTGGAGTAACTTTCGGACTTGACCAAAAATATATCACAGCCTTTGTACTTATGGCGATGACGGGATATTTCTCAGCTATAGTTAGAGCCCCTGTAACGGGTATAATTCTTCTGACTGAGATGACAGGAAATTTCTACAGCTTGCTTGCCATGTCTTTGACATCGCTTATCGCCTATGTTATAGCAGACCTTCTAGGAGCACAGCCAATATATGATCAGCTTTTACGAAAGAGAATGGGTAAATCTCAATCGGTTGAAAATATAAGCATTGATGAATCAGGTAAAAGAAGAGCTGATGAGGATAAAAAGGTAATAATAACGACAGATGTAATTTTAGGCTCTTATATGGCTGGAAAGACTATAAGCAAGATTAATCTACCGCACGGATGCTTAGTGGTTAGCATAAATAGAGGTGGTGAAGAGATAATACCGGGAGGAATGACCGTTATTGAAGCAGGTGATGTGCTTGAAATCCTCTGTAAAAATTCCGATATAGCGGAAGCAGATAGAAGAATGCTTGTTAGGTGCAGGACACTTATGAAATAAAAAATAAGCTTAAAAGTTTAAGCTTATTTTTTTATGTTTAAATATTATTCTATTTAAATTATATATGTCTTTTTGACTATCTTTTTATATATTCTTAAATGTACACAAAGCCTTATTTTGTAGGCACTACGGGCATTTTGCTTTTAAGTATAAGAATAAAGGTAAACCTTGCAGATCTCCAAATTTTACTGAAGATGAAATAAAGGATATGTTTATAAGAGCATTAAATAAACTTACAAAAGTAAAGAAGGCAGTTACTAAAGAAATGAATAGCCTTATAGGTGATATATGCTCAGCTACTGATTTCGAAAAGGAATCTAGTAAACTTGAGCGAGAAATTGAAGTTATAGTATCTGAGATGAATAGCCTTATAAAAGCAAATGCGAACACTGCTCAAAATCAGGAAGAATATTTAAAAAGAGAAAATCAAATAAGATTAAAATACCAAGAAACAAGAGACAGGTTAACAGACATAAATAATAAAATCGAACTGAAGCAAAATAAGAAAACAATTTTGCTAAACTTTTTGAAGAACCTAGACGGGATTGATGGCGAAATTACTGAATTTGACGAGGACTTATGGTCAGGATTACTGGACTATATTTTAATAAAAGATAAGGGGGAGTATACCGCAGTGTTTAAGAATGGAACGGAAATAGATATATAATATAGAAGAAAATAGAACTGTCAAGGAAGTAAAAATTAGTAGAGTGTAAAAAATGTAATATATTTATATAAAAACAACAAATAATTTAATTAAAATTATTGCAAATATAGCAAGGTGTGATATCCTTAAGAAGAATATATACAAAAAGGAATTTACATGTTTAATCTTAATACGCTAGTGTTGTTAGATAGACAAGATAGTTCTGCCTATTTTGCAATTTCAAATAAGTTTAATAGAGGATCCTATGCATTTATTTTGATGCGTGGGATTTTTGATTGTTTATCTTGCTTAAAATAGATAGAGCAACTTAAATCGTCATCTATAATTTTGATTTTTTTATTTAGCATAAAAATATAAGGAGGTAAAATTATGAAAATAAAGGAAGGGAGAAGCATCACATTATTACTTGCACTGATGCTTGTCTTAATGAACCTGTTTGCCGTGCCTGCATGGGCAGCACCGGTAGGTGTTGCGATTGATGCCACAAACTTCCCGGATGCGAACTTCAGGAACTATGTTTCGGAGAATTTTGACAAGGATAATAACCATACATTATCCCAGGATGAACTTAATGCAGTGACAAAGATAGATGTTAACACAAAAAATATTACGTCACTTAGGGGGGTAGAGCATTTTACGGGATTAACAAAACTTGTTTGCAAACATAACCAACTGACTACCTTAGATCTAACGAAGAACACAACACTAGTGTATCTTGATTGCAGCTATAACCAACTGGCTACCTTAGATGTAACGAAGAACCCGGCACTTGAAAGCCTTAAATGCTTCGAAAACCAACTGACTACCTTAGATCTAACGAAGAACACAACACTAGTGTATCTTGATTGCAGCTATAACCAACTGGCTACCTTAGATGTAACGAAAAACCCGGCACTTGAAAGCCTTAAATGCTTCGAAAACCAACTGACTACCTTAGATGTAACGAAGAACCCGGCTCTAAAGGATTTTTCTTGCTACAATAACCAGCTGAAAGCCTTAGATGTAACGAAGAACCCGGCACTAGCGTATCTTAATTGCTCTCAAAACCAGCTGAAAGACTTAAATGTAATGAAGAACACGGCTCTAAAGGATCTTTCTTGCTTCGACAACCAACTGACTACCTTAGATCTAACGAAGAACACAACACTAGTGTATCTTGATTGCAGCTATAACCAACTGGCTACCTTAGATGTAACGAAAAACCCGGCACTTGAAAGCCTTAAATGCTTCGAAAACCAACTGACTACCTTAGATGTAACGAAGAACCCGGCACTAGCGTATCTTAATTGCTCTCAAAACCAGCTGAAAGCCTTAGATGTAACGAAGAACCCGGCACTAGCGTATCTTAATTGCTCTCAAAACCAGCTGAAAGACTTAAATGTAATGAAGAACACGGCTCTAAAGGTTCTTTCTTGCTTCGACAACAAACTGACTACCTTAGATGTAAAGAAAAACCTGGCACTTGAAGGACTTTTTTGCTCTCAAAACCAGCTGAAAGACTTAAATGTAATGAGGAACACGGCACTTGAAACACTTATTTGCTTCAATAACCAACTGACTACCTTAGATGTAACGAAAAACCTGGCACTAGAGTCTCTTGATTGCGGCAGTAACAAACTGACAAGCCTTGATCTTAAAGAAAACCAGCTGATCAGCGGCTTCAATGGAAATAATCAAGAATACGACATCGCAGTAGGTAAAAAGACTATGACTTTTGACCTTACGTCATTACCAGGAAACTTTGACCCGTTAAAGGCGAGCAGATGGGCAGGTGCAAGCGTCTCGAAAAGCACCCTCAATCTTAATAACACAAAGCCATCTGAGGTGACCTATACCTATAAAGCTAAGGACAATTATAACCTGTCGGTTACCTTAAATGTAACCTACAAGGAAGAGTTTACTATAACCTTTGACAAAAACGGTGGAACAGGAACGATGGCAGACGCTAATGTTGATATAGGTTCATCTTACACATTACCTGCTTGTGCCTTTACTGCTCCTGCAGGAAAAGAGTTCAAAGCATGGAGCATAAATGGCATCGAAAAGGCAGTCGGGGACAGCATTACAGTTAATGCTAATATCACGGTTAAAGCAATCTGGAAAGACAAGCCTGCAGTAGCTAATGAATCAGTCATTACCATTAACCCTAATGGTGGTAAATGGGCAGATGGAACAACAACACCTAAAACTTATACTGTAAAAGAAGGTACGTATTTCACACTACCTGAAGCACCGATAAGGGACGGATATACCTTCCGTTACTGGAAAGGAAGCAGATACAATCCGGGAGATAAATATAAAGTAACAGCTGCTGACCATACATTTACTGCAGTATGGGAGAAAAACGCTGTTAGTGATAAAACATCACCAAAAACTGGCGATAATGGAATGATGTATGTTTATGTTTTAGGATTGCTAGCAGCAACAAGTGGAATGCTTATTCTAAATGCTAGAAGAAATAAGAAAAATCTAAAGTAAGATTATAAAAAATCAAAAATGTGGCTTACATGTGAAATCGCATGTGAGCCATTTTTTATGTTTTCAAATAGAGAATTGATTTTTAATATATCATAGATACATGTAAAGGTGGGTGCATTATTATTTCAGTAGTTCATCAATATTTCGTTTTGAATATAAAAGTCTACGAACTTCCATAGTGTCATCAATGACTACATAAAAAATAGAAAAATTTCGAACATTAATCCTGTAGTAAGGATGTCTTCTTAATTTTGATGATTGATAAGGTACATAACTGCGAGGCATTTTAAGCCTTTTGATAATTGCTAGCTCTATATCATCAACCAGTCTATGAGCAGCACTAGGGTTTTTTAATGTGTTAGTTATATAGTTAGTAATATCGAGTAAGTCTTCTTCAAATAACGGAAGAAAAGTTAATTTATAATTTTGTTTGTTCATCTATTCTGCTTCTCACTTTACCAAAGATATCAGATTTAGAAAGACGAATAGAAGATTTTGCTGCCAAGGCATCGGCTTCATCAAGCTTTCTTTCAACATCATCTGTAAGAGCAGAGTATTGTTCAACGCTCATAAGTACCATTGTTCCATAACCATTTTTAGTGAGGAATACAGGAGCATTTGAACCTATAACAGTTTCTTCAATTTCTGGGAATTTGTTCCTTAAATCAGAAACCGGACGAATATTAATCATAGTATAGACCTCCTTTGCTATCAAGATAATATCATAATTTTATCTTAATTACAATAGGGGGGGGATAGAAATCTCCACTGATAATTAGTGGGGAAACTTCCAGTATATCGTGAATAATACGCCATATATACCAAAAAGGCACAAGTGCTAACAAAGCACTCATTGCAGACAATGCCCATGAAAGATAGGTCAATATCTTATACCCTCCGGCATAACTCATGAATCTTGATAGAGTAGAGTGTTTTTTCATATCAAAACCTCCTTAAATTTTTATTTTGTTTTAAACCACGCAAAGTTAGAATTAAATAACTTATGTGTAAAAATTTTAGGGCAAATCGCCCTAAAGAATAATTCTTTTTTATTGTCCCATAATTTTCATCCACCCAGCAGAATAAAAAGCCCTCATTTCTTGCAGATAATGTTTTGCTTCTACAAGTGGCATTTCATGCACAATCAGTTCAAAAAAGGTATTAAACATTCCCGTTATTAAGATATGATCTAAGCGTTCATCTATAGGCGGTGCAGGTCTGCCTAACTTTTCAAGAACCGCTAAATAATCATGTGTGCCCTGTGTTTCAATTTCCACCATTTCATCAATCAGTTTTGAAAAACGCGTTCCCTCTGAGCAGCAGAGTATGAGCTTAAATTCGTTCAAGTGTTCATAGGCGTACAAAAGCATTTCATACATACATTCACCAGAAGTAGAAGTAAGATTGTCAGGCTGTTCCTCTTGTGGAATTTCTGTAAAATCTTTCTGTGCCTTACAAAAACGATTCAATAAAAAATTATAATGTTCACCTACCAGTGCTTCAAATAAATCCTCTTTGCTGTCATAGTAGCCATAGAATGCACCTGTTGTCACACCTGCTGTTTTGGCAATATTCCGCAAAGAAGCAGATTTATAGCCCTTTTCAAGGAATTCCTGCATTGCCGCTGAATGAATTAAGGATAGTGTTGTCTGTTCTTCTTCACTCACTATCGCACCTCCTTATTTATATAACAGTGCTACATAACACTGTTATATCCTACAGCAATTTTAATATTTGTCAATATTTCTATTCCAAAAACAATAATAGAACTGCATTAGAAGTAAACGATTAATTTATCTAATATATAAAAATGGGAGATACACAGATATGATATCTCCCTTAGTTATTTTATTGTAATATCATGGCTCATTCAATCGTGGTAAATTCGTGGTAAAATGAATGTTCTTCTATACCTTAAAATACTTGAATGTATAGTGTTTATACGGATAATTGAAAAATAGATATAAAATTTATATTAACTATTATATTTTTTATTATCTTGTTATTTATTATTTATTATTTATCTAAAGACTAAGATAGTTTAATTTTGTTTTATAAAATCTTAATTTTTCAAGCTCTGTATAGGTGCTGGAATCCTTCCGCCACGATTAATCATCTTTGCAGGGGACTTTGTTTTAAGAGGCATTACCGGTCCATATCCTAGAAGTCCTCCGAAATTGAGTTCTTCACCACTTTTTAAGCCTATTGCCGGAATTAACCTTACAGCCGTCGTCTTTGAATTTATCATTCCTATAGCTGCTTCATCTGCAATTATTGCAGATATGACCTCAGGAGTCGTATCTCCCTGAACGACTATCATATCAAGACCTACAGAGCATACCGAAGTCATGGCCTCAAGTTTTTCTATTGATAGAGAACCTGAGCGGGCAGCTTCAATCATTCCTGCGTCCTCAGAGACCGGTATGAAAGCTCCAGATAGACCTCCGACAGAAGATGATGCCATAACCCCGCCCTTCTTTACTGCATCATTAAGCATGGCAAGGGCAGCAGTTGTGCCATGAGCACCGCACTCTTCAAGACCGATTTCTTCTAAAATGTGTGCTACGGAATCTCCGACGGCAGGGGTTGGAGCAAGGGATAAATCTACAATTCCAAAAGGAAGATTTAATGATTTAGCAACCTTTGTTCCAACAAGCTGACCTACCCTAGTTATCTTAAAAGCTGTTTTTTTGATAGCTTCAGCAACCTCATCAAGAGGAGCATCGCTAGGCATTGAACTTAGAACAGACCTTACAACCCCAGGTCCCGATACTCCTACGCTTAAAACTGAATCGGCTTCACCTGTTCCATGAAAAGCTCCTGCCATAAATGGATTATCTTCGACTGCATTGCAAAAGACAACTAATTTTGCAGCACCAATGCACTGATTATCCTTTGTGAGCTCAGCGGATTTTTTAATCTGAAAACCCATCTTAGCCACCGCGTCCATATTGATGCCTGCCTTTGTTGAACCGATATTAACTGATGAGCAGACCAGATTTGTTCTTGCAAGTGCCTCAGGAATGGATTCGATTAACTCTCCATCACCTGCACTTAGACCTTTCTGAACCAAGGCACTATAACCGCCGATAAAATTTATTCCGACGCTATTTGCAGCTTTATCAAGTGTAAGTGCATATTTTACTGGATCTCCTCCCGATACGCCAAGCAGTATGGAAATCGGTGTGACAGATACCCTCTTATTTACAATTGGGATACCGAGCTCATTGCTTATCTCATCAGCTTTTGCAACTAGGTTTTCAGCACGGCGACATATCTTATCATAAATTTTATTGCATGATTTATCTATGTCACTATCGGCACAATCTATGAGAGAGATTCCCATTGTTGTAGTGCGAATATCTAAATTTTCTTCTTGAATCATGGAAATTGTTTCCATGACATCATCGTAATTTACTAAAGACATTAATCTTCCTCCTAGATAGTGTGCATGGAATTGAAAATTTCTGAATTCATGACAGAGACCTTCATATCCTTTAATCTGCTAGATATATTTTTGGATAAGTCATCGCATGAACCCGTCATATTCTCTATATCTATTTCCATCATCATAGTGAAAAGACTTGAATTGACATTTTGACTAACGGTTATTACATTTGCACCCATTTTTGCAATTTCTACGGCTGCGGCTGCAAGTATACCGACCCTGTCTTTACCTATTATGGTTACAATTGCTCTTGCTTCATTATTATTTTTCATCTTTTTCTCCTTTACCTAGAGTTAATTGATGTATTAAATCCTTTGCTAAAAAATTACTGAGAAGATTGTGCTAATCTTTTATTACAATTTTAAAATCACCATCACCAATCGAGCGGTCAATCTGATATTTTAAATCAAGATTTGAAAATTTATTTTTAAAATACTCCTTATTTTCACTTTTATTACCTAACATATTTGAAAACCACTTAGGCGAAGAACAAATATCAACCTTTATTTTAGGCTCATCACTTTTTTTAGACTTATCACTTAAAATATCTCGATTGGCATTTATCAAATTTTCTATCCTATCTCTTGCAATTTCAGATTCGACAAGCTGTCTAAATGCAGGATGATAAGCAGGGGAGTCAATAACAGAATTATCAATTATATCGCCACTCTTTAATCCGACCCTCATTATTGTGATTCCCGCCTTTTCAAGTATCAAATATATGGCTTTGGCTCTTTTTACAGCCTCATCTCTCGTTAACGGTTTATATTCTCCATTCCTATACATATTTAATAATTCAGTATCCTCAAGCATGACTGTAGGATATATTCTAGCAAGAGAAGGAGAAAGCCTAACTACTTCATGTGCAGAATGAACTGAGGATTTCAAGGTATCCTTAGGAAGCCCGACCATGAGTTGCAAGCCGAGCTCAAATCCATAATCTTTAATAAGCTTGGCAGATTTTTCAGTGCATTTTGAATCATGTCCCCTTTTAGATGCCATAAGGACTTCATCATCAAAACTCTGAGCTCCAAGTTCTATGGTATCAACGCTGTGCCTTTTAAGATTTTCTAAAATATTTTCGTCGATATAATCGGGCCTTGTTGATAAGTGAATTTTGTCTATTCTTCCTAGCTCTTTATATCTCTTTGCAATATCAAGGTAAGAGGACTGAACCTCCATGGGTATGCCTGTAAAACTTCCGCCATAGAAAGCTAATTCAACGGTTTTAGCATAATTATCAGATTTAGCATAATTGAAAGAATCCTCTGAAAGAGGTCTTAGCGTCGATAGCCATTTATCAATTTTAGATTCAACTTCTTCATAACTTGGAATTGATTTTACACCAGTAATCTTATTCTGATTGCAAAAGACGCAATCGTATCCACAGCCATAGTGAGGAATAAATATAGGAATTATTGCGTGCTTTTTTTGGCTTCTAAAATTACCCATCTTAGTACCAGCCATTACTGTTGAAAAATTGCTCTGCTCCCGATATTGAGCCATACCTACCTATCATATATGAATACATCCAGTTAAGCTGAGTTCTAGGATTTGTTTCCCAGTCCGAGCCATAGCCCGCCATTTTATTACCTGGGAGTGCTTGCCCTAGTCCATATGCACCGGTGCTACTATTTCTTGCATTAACTCTCCAATTTGACTCATGGCTAATTATATTTGCCCAGCCGGAAGCCTCGGCACTTGACAATCCCTTTTCGAGAACAAGCTGTAAAAACACATCTTTTACATTGCCACTAGGAATACTCGCTGACATCTGCCTTGCTATTTCTGCCTCTTTTTCTTTCTTTTTTTGCTCCTCGAGCTCCTTTGCCTTTCGTTCTTCTTCAAGCTTTTTTTCAATAGCTTCATTTACGGCATTTGAATTATCTTTCATTAGTTCAGATATTTGAATGGCAGATTTTGAAACAGATTTGCTCTGCTCCACTGCCATAGAGTATACGGTTTGCATAAAGATGAAAATTAAAACGAAAAGAATACAAATTTCCACAATCAATATTTTTTTTAATCTGGATATAAATAATTGCATACTTATAAAAACTCCTTAATTTTGTGTAATAATTTATCATAAATATAGATTGCTTTTGTGAATAATAGAAAAAATAATCAAAAAGAGCTTGGGCTATTTTAATTATAGGAAAAATAATATATAATATTCATCGTAAATTTTTTAATATTTGCTGCCGTGGCTCAATGGTAGAGCACTTCACTCGTAATGAAGTGGTTGCGAGTTCGATTCTCGCCGGCAGCTCCACACAGAAAAGCCCTCAAACTGCTTGATTTAATAGCATTGAGGGCTTTTTATTGATTCAGAATATGTGAATACAATGAAGCTGTAATATTTTGCTCTGCAGTATTAATAAACATATACACGATAGAAAAATGTATTATAATATAAATGAATGAAAGTAAGCTAATAAAGAAGAAGCATATTGGGTAAAGTTTTTGCTTGGCGAAAGTAAGAGATTTAAACCGAACACTTAATGATATATTGGAATTTATGCTGGAGGATAGTAATGGACAATGATATAAAATTGTTTGAAGGGAATAAGATTCGTTCTTCTTGGGATAGAGAAAAGGAAGAGTGGTATTTTAGTATTGTTGATATTATTGGGATTCTTACAGAAAGTGAAAATCCAAGAAAATATTGGAGCGTTCTAAAAACACGACTAAAAAAAGAAGGAAATGAACTGGCTACAATTTGTAGCCAGTTGAAAATGAAAGCATCGGACGGAAAAATGAGAAATACAGATGTTGCAGATATTCAAGGGATATTTCGTATTATTCAGTCAGTTCCGTCCCCAAAAGCTGAACCTTTTAAGATGTGGTTAGCTGAAGTCGGAAAAGAAAGGATTGACGAAACAATTGACCCCGAGATTACAATAGATAGGGCTTTAGTAACTTATCTCAAAAAAGGTTACACTAGAGAATGGATCAATCAAAGATTACAAGCTATTCAGGTAAGAAAAGAACTTACGGACTCGTGGCAAGACCATGGAGTAACGCAGGGAAAAGAATATGCAATTCTTACCAATGAAATATCAAAGGCTTGGTCCGGTATGACAACAAGGCAGCATAAAGAATTGAAAGGTCTAAAAAAGGAAAATCTTAGGGACAATATGTCCACTACTGAACTTATATTAAATATGCTTGCAGAAACTGCGACAAAGGATATTGCAGAATCTACCAATCCACAGGGCTTGGAAGAAAATAAAAAAGTAGCAAAGCGTGGCGGTAGTATTGCCGGAAATGCAAGAAAAGAAATAGAATCAGAAACAGGTAAACCTGTAATTACATCAAAAAATGCAATTGACTTTGGCAAGCTGATTGATGATGTTACAAAGACTATAGATATGGAGAAATAGGCAATGGTAAGAAAACAAGAGCTTTATGTATTACAAAGCCAATTAAACAAAACTGTAAACCTTTAGCATATAGGTAAATTAAAATATTTGGGGTAAATATTTAGCATAGAAGGTTTAACAAACAGATATTAATTATAATATTGTCATAATTAATATGGAAGTCTGCACTGCACTTTGGTGCAGATTTTGCATAATTATCATACTTCATCTTTTAAATGTGCTAAAATATCGTGGTTATGATAAAGAGGATAAAAGTTTTATTTACACTACTTATAATTTTCATTTTAACTATAATGGCGATCAATTTGTATATGCTAAATTATTCAAAGGCATATATATTAGATGACAAAGAGGCAGATATTGAGTTTAAAAAGAAGCCACAAGACTGTGCCATTATACTTGGAGCATCGGTAAGAGCAGACGGAATGCCTAGCGAGATTTTAAGACTTAGGCTCGACAAGGGAATAGATTTATATAATAAAGGGTTTGTAAAAAAGCTACTTTTGACAGGCGACAATGGAAAGGTCGAATATAACGAAGTTGAAGTTATGAAAGATTATATCCTAGGCAAGGGTATATCAGGAGAAGATATTTTCTTAGACCATGCGGGGTTTTCAACATACGAATCTATGTATAGAGCAAAAAAGGTGTTCAATGTAAAAAAAGCGATAGTAATAACGCAGGATTTTCATCAACCTAGGGCAGTTTACATAGGTAGGAAATTGGGTTTATCAATCAAAGGAGTTCCATGCGAAGATGTTAATAGGGATAAGAATAATAAGGATTTAATGAGGGAAGTCTTTGCAAGAACCAAGGACTTTATGAAGATGATTGTTAAACCAAAGCCGACATATCTCGGAGAAACAATAGATATTAAAGGAAAGGGATACCCATCTTGGTAAAATAAAAATTTAATATTGATAAGTAAATCCAATAAAAAATGTGGAGGCTTATAATTAATAAGCACTGCCACATTTTTTACTTTATGTAAATATAACTTGAGTATTATTAAGAATTTATGCTTTCTTTTTCTTCTTGAAGGCAGGGCCCTCGTCAATAAGACCTGCATCAAGTCGCTTGAAGTAATCTCTAGTTGTAGATACAACAACTCCATTTAATGCAATAAGTGCAATTAGGTTAGGTATTGCCATAAGAGCGTTGAATATGTCTGCAGCTGTCCAAATAAATTCGAGAGTGAGGAATGGAGCAAAGAAGACAGCTAATATATATACATATCTATATATCATTACTGATTTCTGACTTCCGCCTGTAAGATATTCCATACTTCTTTCTCCGTAGTAGTTCCAGCCAAGAATAGTAGTGAAAGCGAAAATTGTCAGGCATGTCATTAGAACTACTGCACCGAACTGCTGACTCCAAGGTAAAGCTTTTCCAAAGGCTCTTATAGTTACATCAGCACCGTCAAGACCAACATTATATGAACCTGTGAGGACTATGCTTAGCCCTGTCATAGTACATATAACTATTGTATCTAAGAATGTACCAGTCATTGAAACAAGTCCTTGACGAGCAGGCTCTCTAGTCTGTGCAGCAGCTGCTGCGATAGGAGCACTACCTAGACCGGATTCGTTAGAGAAGATACCTCTTGCAACTCCCTTTTGCATTGCAGCCATCATAGCACCAAGAGCTCCTCCACCTACAGCCTTAATTCCGAAAGCACTCTTGAATATAGTTACGAAAGCGGCAGGAACAGCATTTATATTATAAATAATCATCGCAGTTACTGTGACCACATATATTACCATCATCGATGGTACGAGGAATGAAGCAACAGATGCGATTCTCTGTATTCCACCGATAAGAATTAGAGCAACCAAGGTCGTAATAACGACGGCACATATAGCTGTAGTCCATGTGTACTGATTTTCACCAATTGAGAATGCGATATTGCTAGCCTTAGGGTCAAATACATTATTTATAGCTTGAGTGATACTATTTACCTGAGTTATAGTACCAGGACCAAAAGCTGCAGCAATCGCGGCAAAGAGTGCAAAAGCCTTAGCTAGAGGAATCCATTTTTTACCAAGACCATTTTCAATATAATAGAATGGACCACCTATCGCATGACCGTTGTCGTCCATAACACGGTATTTAACTGCCAAAAGACCTTCAGCATACTTTGTTGCCATTCCGAATAGAGCGGCTATTTCCATCCAAAATAGTGCACCAGGTCCACCAGCAACTATAGCAGTAGCAACTCCTACGATATTACCTGTACCTACTGTAGCAGCTAGTGCAGTCGTAAGTGCGGCAAAGCTGGATACTTCACCCTCTCCACCAACTTCGTTATGTGTCATGTACTTTAAGGCTTTGCCTAGTCTTCTAAACTGAAGAAAACCAAGCCTTACGGTGAGGAGTAAACCAACGCCGAGTATTGCTACGATAAGCGGGGTACCCCAGACATATCCGTCGATAGTTATAATTGCTTGTGTAAATGCTTTCATAAATTCAACCTCCAAGTTATCTTTGGATTTTAGCCA
This sequence comes from Alterileibacterium massiliense, assembly GCF_900104645.1. GTDB lineage: Bacteria > Bacillota > Clostridia > Peptostreptococcales > Anaerovoracaceae > Alterileibacterium > Alterileibacterium massiliense. The sequence goes on from NZ_FNWE01000002.1 coordinate 434,013, forward strand.
ACACCAGTACGCCTTTTGAAAATTCATATTAGTCATACTAAGCGTAAGTAAATCGGAGCTTTAATCTCAAGCTTATTGCTAAAAATGAATAAATTAAATGACCGACTTCAGGTTACTTAAGTCTAGTAACATCGGTCTTAATTCAAAAATTGTACTGTTTCTAGTACAATTTTACCTATTGAATTTAGTTTGTCAACAATAAAATATGATAAAACATTGTAAAAATTGTACAAAATATCCTAAAAGCTAGATTTTTCAAGGGAAAAAATTGTACTAAAATTAAGACAAAAATATAAAAAATACAAAAAAGAAGACTGTAGGGCTTTGTTAAGTCAAACGGGGAGGCAGACCCTAAGTCAAATTATGATTCAAATTTAGAAATGGAAAAATCTAATTTGTGAGCCTGAATTCTTGTTATATATTCTCAAATTTTATATAATTATATGATTATTAATAATATAATTTGAAAAGAGTTATTATTAAATAAATGTAAATAGATGTAAAGAAATATTAAAGAAATATTTTTAAGATATAAGATAGATAAAAGCTAGTATTAAAAATAGAAATGATATAAGGATAATAGAAAAATGGAAGAAAAAATGGCTGGCAACGAAAAAATGGAAAATACAATTATAAATAATAAAGAAAAATATGAAGATTATTATCCATATCTTGAGCCTGCAAGTGAGGTTTTGGAAAAAGAGGAGAGCAGAAAAAATGGGCTTAAATCTTCAGAAGCTGATGAGAGGCTTAAGAAATTTGGGAAAAACAAATTGATTGAGCAAAAGAAGAGAAGCACTATACTGAGGTTTCTCGATCAGATTAAAGACCCGATGATATTAGTTCTCCTAGCTGCAGCCCTCTTATCTTTTGCAACAGCAATATATCAAAAGGAATCTCCAGCAGATGTATTCATAATTTTATTTGTTGTAATTTTAAATTCTGTACTTGGTGTTATTCAGGAAAACAAGGCGGAGGAAGCAATTGATGCACTCAAGAAGATGACGGCTGCAACCTCTAAGGTTAAGAGAGATGGTAAGATTATTAACATAAAAAGCGAAGACCTTGTGAGGGGAGATATTATAATTTTAGAAGCAGGAGATGCTGTGCCTGCCGATGGAAGAATTATCGAATGTGCATCTCTTAAGATTGAAGAAAGTGCTCTTACAGGAGAATCCGTTCCAGTTACAAAAGAGGAAGAAATGCTTGAAATTCCAGATGGAGAAAAGGGAATCTCTCTAGGCGACAGAAAGAACATGATTTATATGGGAAGCACTGTCGTATATGGAAGAGGCAAGGCTGTTATAACTGGCACAGGAATGGATACTGAGATGGGAAAGATAGCCGATGCAATATCGCAGGCGAAAGAAGAACTGACCCCACTTCAGAAAAAATTAGCTCAGCTCAGCAAGATACTTACAATTGCCATAGGTGCTATATGCGTTCTCGTATTTCTACTTGGAATAATCGAAGCAAAGAGCGTGAACATAGATGTCATGATAGATACATTCATGCTCGCTATTTCACTTGCGGTTGCTGCCATTCCGGAGGGACTAGTCGCGGTTGTGACAATTGTTTTATCCATAGGTGTGACCAAGATGTCCAAAAGGAATGCTGTCATAAGGAAGATTACAGCGGTCGAAACTCTTGGATGTGCACAGGTGATTTGCTCCGATAAGACGGGAACACTCACGCAAAATAAGATGACTGTAGTGGACTATAGCTCGCCATATGAGAAATTGCTTGCAACAGGAATGGCACTCGCTTCAGATGCAGAGGAAGTAAACGCGGGAAATGAGGTTGAAATAATTGGAGAACCGACCGAGGCTGCTCTTGTAAAATATGCGAGCGAAAAGGGGATAAAAAAAGCTGAGATCATTAAAGATTATCCAAGAATTGGGGAAGCACCATTTGATTCAGGTAGAAAAATGATGTCGACAGTACATCATAATCGATTAAGCATGGCTATTTCAGAAGGAGATGACTTCATTTCCGACCTGATTTCAAAGTCAAATTATGTGCAGTTTACAAAGGGAGCTCCCGATGTCGTTTTGAAAAAATGCACACATATTTTAGAAAATGGTGAGATTGTCAATTTAGATGAAGAAAAGAAGAAAAAGGTAAATGAGAGAAACCTAGAAATGGCAAGCAAGGCACTCAGGGTGCTATCACTTGCAATTAGACTCTATGATGATAAGCCAAATAGCTTCGATAGCAAGGAACTCGAAAAAGATATGGTATTTGTAGGACTTACGGGAATGATAGATCCTGTTAGACCAGAAGCAAAAGAGGCAGTTCAGGAATGCAGGCAGGCTGGAATCAGACCTATAATGATAACAGGAGATCAGCTTGATACTGCGGTCGCTATAGCTAAGGAGCTTGAGATAATAGAGAGCGAAGATGAGGCTATCCTTGGAGCAAGGCTAGATGATATGACAGATGAGGAGCTCACAGCTAATATAGGAACATATTCAGTATATGCGAGGGTTCAGCCTGAGCATAAGGTTAGAATAGTTAAGGCTTGGCAAGCTAATAAGATGATAACGGCTATGACGGGTGACGGAGTTAATGACGCACCTGCGATTAAGACGGCAGACATTGGCGTAGGCATGGGAATTACTGGAACTGATGTTACAAAGAATGTTGCCGATATGATACTTGCAGATGATAATTTTGCAACCATAGTGTCAGCTGTTGAAGAGGGAAGAAGGGTATATGCGAATATAAGAAAGGCGATACAATTCCTGCTCGCTTCAAATATTAGCGAGGTTCTAGCAATTCTTACTGCAACGCTTCTGAGTTTCACAATACTTGAGCCGGCACATATACTCTGGATAAATCTAATAACCGATTCACTTCCTGCACTTGCACTAGGACTTGAGATTGGCGAAAAAGATGCGATGAGGAGAAAACCTCGCCGTTCAAATGAAGGAGTATTTTCTGGAGGACTTGGAACAGATACCCTTTATCAAGGCGTGTTAATAACAATACTAATCTTAACAGCATACTTCCTAGGGCATTATATGGAGACTGGAGTGTTTGAAATAACGGAGAGCAAGCACGGGATAACGATGGCATTTTTGACCATGTCCATGTGTGAGATCTTCCATTCATTTAATATGAGATCACGAGTTAACTCCATTTTTACGATAAAAAATCAAAACAAGTGGCTGTGGTTATCAGCAGGAGCTGCACTCCTCTTGACGACAGTTGTGATTTCGGTAGAACCGATTGCGAATCTCTTTGAGTTTACAGAGATCTCTATAAGAGAGTATTCGGCAGCAATGGTGCTTGCATTCATGATTATTCCTCTTGTTGAAATAGCTAAATTGATAAAGCGAAAACTTGGTCATGAGGAGCAATAGAAAGCTGGATAGCTCTATATAATATAATTTGGTTTTTTGTTTAACTGAAATAGTTTTATAGGATTTTAGCTTAATAGAAATTTTAGTTGAATTTTGTATTAATTTTGCATAAAAATTTGCGATATATTCTGCGTGCGATATATCTTGCATTTGAAATATTTTGATTGGGTCAGAATAGATGAAAGAAGAATTGAAAGAAAATAAAATGGGAAGAGAGCCCGTGCACGGTCTCCTTATAAAAATGGCACTGCCTATGATGATTTCGATGTTCGTACAATCATTATATAATGTGGTTGACAGCATTTTTGTAGCAAGAATTGGAGAAGATGCACTTTCTGCAGTTTCAATAACATTTCCAATTCAGATGCTCATGATTTCAGTTGCCATAGGTACGGGCATCGGTATGAGTGCTCTCCTATCTAGATTCCTTGGAGCAAAGGATTATAAGAGGGTAAATAGCGTTGCACAGAATGGGCTTTTTCTAGCCTTGATGAGTTATATATTTTTCTTCATGGTCAGCTTTGGAGCGAGGAGCTTCATGGCTTTTCAGATAGATGACAAAAATATCATTGAGCTTGGCACGACATATCTTACAATAGTAACAAGATTTTCGATATTCATCTTTATTCAGATAATGCTCGAGAGATTTCTTCAGGGAACAGGAAAAACGCTTTACATACTATTCACTCAGGCTTCCGGTGCAGTTACAAATATAATACTCGACCCAATACTAATCTTCGGACTTCTGGGAGCTCCTAAGCTAGGTGTTGCAGGTGCTGCCTATGCGACGGTAATTGGACAGCTGGTGGCGGTAATAATAGGTTTCTTTATAAATTTTCATAAGAATAAAGATGTTAATTTTACCCAGAGAGGGTTTAGACCTAATTTAGCAGATATAAAGGAGATATATAAGATAGGAGCACCGAGCATAATCATGCAGTCGGTAAGCTCAGTTATGATATTATTCATAAACATTATACTTGCAGGATTTGGATCAACTGCGGTCGCTACATTCGGAATCTATTTTAAATTGCAGAGCTTCATATTCATGCCTGTATTTGGATTAAACAATGCCATAGTTCCACTTATCGCTTATAATTATGGTGCTTATAAGCCTCAGCGAATGAGAGAGGTAATGAAGATAGGAAAGAGGTATGGAATAGGAATGATGCTCGCTGGTTCAATAATTTTCTGGGCAATTCCTGATATTCTTCTAAGCTTGTTTGACCCGTCAGAACAGATGATTCATATTGGAGTATCAATGCTTAGAATTATCGCAATTAATTTTCCTTTTGCGGGCTATGCCATTACTATGGGAGCGGTATTTCAAGCACTTGGAAAGAGCATTTACAGTATGTATATATCGATTTCTAGGCAGCTGCTCGTTATTATTCCAGTTACATATCTGCTATCCCTTGCCGGAGATGTTACCGCTATTTGGTGGGCGTTCCCAATATCGGAGATAGTTGGTTTTACGATGTCAGTATGGTTTGCTAGGAAAATCAAGAGAGATATAATAGGGCCGATGGATATTAAAGCAGATTTAAATAATTTATAAGATGAAATGGATATAAAAGTTAAAAGAACGAAAGATAAGAAAATAAAAGACAAATATATAAACAATAAACAAATAAATAATATGCAAATAAAAAATATGCAAAGAGAAGAAGCACGGGATAGATATAAAAAACTCGAAAGAGAGTATATAGACCTTGCGAGCCTCGAGATAGCAAAGGCATTATTTGATATGCGATGGTATAAGGAAGCGAGGACAATTTTTTGCTATATGAGCACTGAAAGAGAAGTGCAGACTGATAAGATAATAAATCAAGCTATTTCGGACGGAAAAAGAATTGCTATTCCAAGATGCCTAGGAAATGGTATTATGGAAAGCAGGATATATTTTGAAGATGGTAGGACATATCCTTTAGAAAGTGGAACTCTTGGGATAAGAGAACCTAAGATTGAAAATCCATTAGTAGATGTTAGCGAGATAGACTTGGCAATAATTCCTTGCCTATCCTGTGATAAGGAGGGTAATAGACTAGGACATGGAGCCGGATATTACGACAGATTTTTATCTGGGAAAGCAGGGAATAAAATTCGAAAAGTGTGCCTTTGCTTTTCAGAGCTTTTGGCAGATTACATATATACAGAAAGTAACGATATTAAGATGAACAGAGTGATAACAGAGGAGAATACATATTATGAATGTGAATAATATTGAGAATATAAATAAAGAAAATAGCAATAATTGCAAAAGCGACAAAAGCAACAAAAACAATAAAAACAATAAAAAAATAATGCTGACTGGGGATAGACCTACAGGAAAGCTTCACCTTGGACACTATGTGGGTTCAATCCGTCAGCGACTTGAGATACAAAATTCAGGTGAAATGGACGAGGTTTTCATAATGCTCGCTGATGCACAGGCACTTACAGATAATTTTGACAATCCTGAAAAAGTGGCTTCAAGTGTAATAGAGTGCACCCTTGATTATCTCGCTTGCGGAATAGACCCTGATAAGGCACACATTTTCATACAGTCACAGATAAGAGAGCTTCACGAGCTGACAATCTATTATATGAATTTGGTAACAGTATCAAGAGTTCAGAGAAATCCAACCGTAAAGACGGAGATAAAACTCAGAGGGTTTAATAACAATATACCTGTTGGATTTTTTACCTATCCGATAAGTCAGGCATCTGATATTACAGCATTCAAGGCAACAATTGTTCCAGTTGGAGAAGATCAGGAGCCTATGATTGAACAGACTAGAGAGATAGTAAGGAGCTTCAATAGAACATATAATTGCGATGTGCTTGTTGAACCAGAGATATATCTGCCTCCTAATGGAGCCTGCCTAAGGCTACCAGGAATAGATGGACAGGCTAAGATGAGTAAGTCGCTTGGAAATGCAATATATCTAAGTGATACGGAAGAAGAGTTAAAGAAAAAGGTCATGAGCATGTATACTGACCCTGAGCACATCAGAGTCGAGGACCCTGGGAAAATTGAGGGAAACATGGTTTTCACCTATCTTGAAGCTTTCAGTAACGATGAAGATTTTGAGAAATTCCTACCAGAATATAAGAATTTAGATGAACTAAAGGAACATTATCAAAGAGGAGGGCTCGGAGATGTAAAGGTCAAGAAATTCCTGCTCAAGGTTTTGAATCAGATGCTCGACCCTATCAGAGAGAGGCGTTCATATTATGAAAATCATTTAGATGAGGTTATAAAGATACTTGAGGATGGAACAAGGGCTGCCCAAAAAGTTGCAGGCGAAACATTAAAAGAAGTAAAAAGAGCTATGAAAATTAATTATTTTGAAGAGTGGAACAAATAAACGGGTGATATATGATTAAAAAAATTTATAAAAGTCCATATTTTAAAGCTATGCTAGTTTTTATCATAGGTGGGTTTATGCTCATGCTTTTGAACAACCTGATAAGGACTGCAGATGCGGGAGATTTGATTAAGAAGATAAATTCAGCACTCATGCCACTTTACATCGGCATAGTAATAGCCTTCTTGCTCTGCCCTATTTACAATAGGATAGTGGGCAAGACATTCAAATTAATAAATAGAAAGGCATACTCTGCTAGCAGTGGAACTGAGGCGGCTAGTGAGGTGAAAAAGGCTCTAAAAAAAGGGAATAGGATATTGATAGTTTCTAGGGTAATAGGAACAATTATCTGCCTTGCAATACTTGTGCTCTTTGTTACCCTTATCGCTTATCTTGTTATTCCTGAGCTTTTTAACAGCATCGTGAATGTCATGTATAAGATACCGGCAGGAATGACGAATTTAAGAGAGTGGTCACACGCACATCTATCAAAATATCCTCCGTTGATTAAGCAGATAGATACGATTACAAATACAGGAACTACAGACATTATAGCTTGGATTCAGGCAAATATATTAAATGTAAGAGATGCAGGAAACCTCGCCACGCAAATATCTAACGGATTATTCCATGCTATGAAAACAATTATTAATATAGTTGTTGGAATGCTCATAGCTATATATCTATTGAATTTCAAGGATAGGATATTTGCTATAAGCAGAAAAATAGTTGCTGCAACTTGCTCTGAAAAGAGGGCAAGCGGATTATTCCAGTTCGCATATATAATAAATACGACATTTATAGGGTACATCGTTGGAAGAATTATAGACGGTATAATAATAGGCGTAATAACATTTATAGTGATGTCCGTATTCGGTATTCCGCTTCCAATACTATGCAGTGTAATAGTTGGTATAACTAATATCATACCTTTCTTTGGACCTTTTATAGGTGCAATACCAGCAGCACTTCTTATAACACTTGAAAGCCCAATACACGCAGTTTATTTTCTAATATTTGATTTGATTATCCAGCAAATTGATGGAAATATTATAGGGCCTAAGGTGGTTGGAACAGCTATAGGAATGAGCAGTTTCTGGGTTCTAATTGCTGTAATTGTAGGCGGAGGGCTCTTCGGCTTCCTCGGAATGGCTCTTGGAGTGCCGGTGTTTGCAGTGATATATAGATATGTAAATATGGCGGTAACAAAAAAGCTTGAGAACAAAGAAAAAGCCTTGTTCTCAGATGATTATTACTACCTTGAAGCATATAAGCTTGATGCAGGCAAGGTCATGGAGAAAAAAAGTGACAAATAAAGAAGTAGAATTGATATATGAAAAAATTCTAAATCTCGGAATTAAAAAAGAAAATCTCATAAAGGGTGAGCCGATGAAAAACCATACATCTTTTAGGATTGGCGGCCCTGCAGACATCTTTATTGTGTGCGAAAATGAGAAAGAACTTAGCAGGATATTATCATTTGTTCAAAATGAAAATATCAAACATTTGCTTATAGGTAATGGCTCAAATTTATTATTTAAAGATAGTGGATATGACGGCATTATAATAAAACTCGCAGGAGATTTTGAAAAAATTGAAAAAAGGGGAGAAGATGAAATCTACGCCGGATCGGCAGCCTTGCTTTCAAAAGTTAGCAACTTTGCTTCTATAAATTCTCTTTCTGGCATGGAATTTGCGAGCGGTATTCCAGGAAGCCTCGGTGGTGCAATATTCATGAATGCTGGGGCATATGGAGGAGAGATGAAAGATGTCATTTGTGAAGTCGATATCATGAGCAAAGATGGTAAAAACATTCGCAAAGTCAGCGGTGAAGACATGGGATTTTCATATAGACACAGTGCAGTTGAAGGTAGCAATGATATAGTTATATCAGCCTTGCTTAAGTTAATTCCAAGTGAAGCAAATATTATTAAATCAAAGATTGACGAACTTGGAGAAAGTAGAAGATCTAAGCAACCGACCAATCTTCCGAGTGCGGGAAGCTTTTTTAAAAGACCTCAGAATGGATATGCAGCCGCATTAATTGAAGAAGCGGGGCTAAAGGGATATTCAGTTGGTGGAGCAAGTGTATCAGAAAAGCACTCAGGCTTTGTTGTTAACAATGGTGGGGCTAGTTATTTTGATGTAATAGAACTTATGAATCATGTGCAGGAAGAAGTTAATAAGAAATTCGGCATCATGCTAGAACCTGAAGTCAGAATAATAGATTAAAATGGCTAATCTTGATATTGTCAATAATTTAAAACTGATTGGAGATTACCACACTCATACGATATATTCATCTTCAAAGATATATAAGCATGGTAAGGGCAGAATAATTGAAAATGCAAAAAGAGCAAGAGAGCTTGGAATAAGTGAAATAGCAATCACAGACCATGGACCGGCACATAGGTTTTATGGAATAAAAATTTCAGAATTGCCTAAAATTAGAAAAGATATTGAAGAAGCAAATAAAATAATTCAGGATATTAAAATCCATTTAAGCGTAGAAGCAAATATTATCGATACCCCTAGTGGAATAGACATCGAAGAAAAAGACATTGATAAGTTTGATTATCTTACAGCCGGTTATCATCTGGGCTGTGAAAGCGGACAGACGATGAAAAATATAATTTCATATGGAAGATTTATGCCAAGGGGAAGATATGAAAGGCTTCGCTCAAATAATACGAATATGGTAATAAGAGCCTTATATCAAAATGATATAAGGGTGTTAACCCACCCATTTGATAAGGCACCATTTTATAAGGATGAAATAGTCAAGGCCTGCGAAGAAAATCATACGCTGATTGAAATAAATAATAGACATAATAATTTGACAGTAGATGATATTTATGAAATTGCTAAATACAATATTAAATTTATTATTAGTAGCGATGCACATAGACCTCGCGAAGTCGGTAAAGTTGGCCTCGCAATAGATAAGGTACTAAAATCGGGATTAGAGATAAGTAGAGTTGTCAATTTGGAAAGGAGGAGCTAGTATGGAAGTAATGATAATAACTGGAATGTCAGGTGCAGGTAAAACTAATGCAGTTGACTGGTTTGAGGAACACAAGTATTACTGTATAGATAATATGCCACCTATGCTTATGAAAAATTTCATAGAGCTCTCCATTTCAAATAAAAAAGTTAAAAAGGCAGCCTTTGTTGCCGATGTGAGGTCTGGGGCTTTTTTTTCGGAACTTGAAAATATCGTAGATGAGCTTAAAAAGATGAAGGATTTGACAGTAAAAGTGCTCTTCCTTGAAGCTGCCATTCCTACGATTGTTAGAAGATATAATGAAACGAGAAGAAGCCACCCATTAACCGGTGGTAGAGCGACGGCAGATGTTATAAGACTTGAAAAAGAAAAGCTCGACGGAATGAAAAAGAGAGCGGATTTTGTAATAGATACTACAGGATTAAAGGTATCAGATTTTCATGCGGAGATGGAGAGCGTTATTATAGGTCAAAAGGGCTCAAGCCCATTTCATATAAATATAAGTTCCTTTGGATATAAATATGGCATTCCAATGGAAACAGATATTACATTTGATGTTAGATTTATCCCAAACCCTTATTATGTAAAGAGCTTAAAGAAGCTGACAGGAAATAATAAAAAGGTCTCATCTTATGTATTTAGACATGAGATAGCGGAGGAATTTGTAAAACAATTTATAGAGCTAATAAATATGCTGATACCTGGATATATTAAAGAGGGAAAGCATCATATCAATATAGCCTTTGGCTGCACTGGAGGACATCATCGCTCGGTTGCTGTAGCTAACAGGGTTGCAGAAATTTTTCGTGAGGATGGAAAGCTCGTGACCATAAATCATAGGGATCTCGATTTTTTGAATAGGAATAAGGGATAATGAGTTTTTCTTCTGATGTAAAAGGAGAGCTTGCTAGGCTCGAAATAAAGAAAAAAGAGGATATGTTAGCTGAAATTTCAGGATTTCTAAGGGTTTCGGGAAGCATAAGGCTTAATGGAAGCGGGAAGATGAGCATAGTGGCATCCACTGAAAATCCCGCTATAGCAAGGCATTTTAAAAAGCTAATAAGGGATTATTTTGGTTCTTCTGCTGACCTTGAAATAGGCGAATCTGAAGCTCCCGGTAGTGGAAAACATTATAGCAGTGGTTATAGGTACTCATTAAAAATAGGTCATGAGGGTAAAAGCGATAGAATACTTAGAGAGACGGGAATACTCATGATTAAAGAGGGTGATGACTATCTTTCAGATGGAATCTATCAGCCGATAATATCTAAAAAAAGTGCGAAAAAAGCTTATCTTAGAGGCTTATTCTTAGGTTGCGGTACTATCTCCGATCCGAAGAAAAGCTATCATCTCGAATTTGTTATAAAAAGAGATGGACTTGCACAGGATTTAAAAAAATTGATAGATTCTTTTGTTGAAATGAGAGCAAATATTTCAAAGAGGAAGAATCAAAATATAGTATATATAAAAAAAGCAGATTATATCAGTGATATGCTCGGAATAATGGGAGCTGATTTTGCAGTTATGAATTTTGAAAATATCAGGCTTGAAAGAAAAATCAAGGGTGAAGCTATGAGGCTTTCAAATTGTGATAATGCTAATGTAGATAGGCTCATAACTGCGGCTGAAAGACAGCTTAAAGATATAGAACTTATAGATAAATACATGGGAGTGGATAATCTTCCGCTTCGCTTAAATGAGATTGCAAATGCAAGATTAAAAAATCCGTCTGCAAGCCTGACTGAAATTGGAAATTCCTTAGCCGAGCCGGTAGGAAAATCAGCAGTTACCAAGAGGTTTGCGAAGCTTAAGGAAATTGCTGAAAAGCTTAAGGAGAGTATTTAATATATGAATAAGGGTGATGTAATCGAACTAAAGATTGAAGATATGACGGAAGACGGCAAGGGCATAGGAAAATTTAACTCCCTTGCCATCTTTGTCTCTAATGCAGTTATAGGAGATTTTGTCAAAGCCGAGATAATTAAATTAAAAAAGAGATATGCTATTGCAAGGCTAATAGAGGTTTTAAAGCCGTCGAGCGACAGGATTAATCCTAGCTGTGAATACTTTGGGATATGTGGTGGCTGCTCGCTTCTCAATCTTAGATATGAGAAGCAGGTCGAGCTAAAGCGTAATACGGTTAAGGAGAAGCTTGCTCGACTCGCAGGAATCACCGGTCCGGTTGTCAGGGAGGTGATTGCTGCGGAGCAGCCTACCGGATATAGGAACAAGGCTAGATACTCCATAGGTTCAAATGGAGAGGTAGGATTTTATAAAAGAAAGAGCAGTGAAGTAATAGACTGTAAGACCTGCCAGCTTCAGAATGAGGCATCTATTAAGGTTGCAAATTGCATAAGAGGACTGATTAAAGAGGGAATAATAAATTACAAAAAAGGCGAGGCATCATCTTTAAGAGCATTTACCGTCAAGGCTTGTAAAGGCTCAGGTGAAGTCATGCTTATCCTTGAAATAATAGGAAAAGAGCTTGATAATGCGGAGGAAATAGTATATGCGATCGAAGATTCTTTAATTGATTCGGCTGGGTACAAGCTTAAAAGCGTTGCCCTAGCTTTAGTAAGTAAGAATGGAAAACATTCTGAAATTGATAAGTTAAAGATTGTTGCAGGAAGAGATACGATAACCGATGAAGTCACATTCAAAGATGAGAAAAGTCTTAAATTTGAGATTTCACCAGCATCTTTTTATCAGATAAATACTGAGCAAATGGTAGCCTTATATGAGAAAGCAGAAGAATATGCAAATCTTAGAGGTGACGAAATTTTGCTTGATATTTACTGTGGCACTGGAACGATAGGTCTTAGCATGGCAGACAAAGCAGGATTTGTACTGGGTATCGAAAGTGTAAAAGATGCAATACTTAATGCTAATAGAAATGCGAGCATAAATGGTATTGTAAATGCAATATATTATCATGGAAAAGCAGAGGACTGCCTTGATAAAGCCATTGAAAAATTGGAGCAAATCTTAAATAAGGATGTAAGCAATATCCCTAAGGTAGCTATAATAGACCCACCGAGGGCTGGTGCAGATGAAAAATTGCTTGAAATTCTCGCTAAAATTAAACCTGATAGAATAGTATATATATCATGTGATGCGGGAACACTTGCAAGGGACATTAAATATCTTGAGCTCAATGGGTATGATTTTATAGAGGCGACGCCTGTTGAAATGTTTCCAAATACCATGTCAATAGAAAGCGTTTCTCTATTATCATTATCGCAGAGATAAGCTTAAATCTGTGCGTTTAAATACCTATCTATTAATATAAATTTCTTTGCAAATAAATCGTAAGGGGAGAAAGTTTTGAAAACATATCAAGATAAAGAAGAATTGAAAGCAGAAATTGAAAAGAGCTTTAAAAAATATATTTCAGAATTTCAAAATATTCCAGAGGAATTAAAAGACATTAGAGCTAGTGAAGTTGATAGAACTCCAGCGGAAAATCTAGCTTATCAAGTTGGCTGGACGACGCTTCTTCTAAAATGGGAAGAAGATGAGAGAAATGGAGCAGAGGTGAAAACGCCATCAGCAGATTTTAAGTGGAATGAGCTTGGTAAATTATATAAACATTTTACAGATACCTATGCCCATTTAACTTTAAAGGAGCTGGAAGAGATATTAAGAGAAAATATAAGCTCCATATATGAGATGATAGACTCGCTTAGCGAAGACGAATTATTTAAACCTCATATGAGAAAATGGGCAGACGAAGCGACCAAAACAGCTACATGGGAAGTATATAAATTTATACATATAAATACTGTGGCACCTTTTGGAACTTTTAGAACGAAGATAAGGAAGTGGAAAAAACTTATGCAAGTCTAGGAATTTGTGTATTTTAACAAAGTTTTAGCCTTTGCTTTTTATATAAAAATAAGTTATAATGGCAGGGTGTTGTGAATAATAATCATTTTTAATGAATATTAATCATAATCTAGTTGCGACCGAAAGATAAAGCATAGTAAAAGTTATCAGAAAGGAATTAAAATGAACGAAGAAAAAGAATTTAAGCCCTTTGTTCCTGCGGACAAGGTAATGCCTGAATTTACGGTTACTTCGATAATTCTAGGTATAATTCTAGCTATAGTATTTGGTGCAGCGAACGCATATCTTGGGCTAAGGGTTGGTATGACAGTTTCGGCATCAATTCCTGCAGCGGTAATTTCGATGGGAGTTATCCGTGTTATCTTGAAGAAAGACTCAATTTTGGAAAATAACATGGTTCAGACTATCGGTTCTGCTGGAGAATCTCTTGCAGCAGGTGCAATTTTCACACTTCCTGCAGTATTCATGTGGGCTGCGGAAGGAGCAGGTACTCCTCCGGGATATTTAACAATAGCTCTCGTATGTATAAGTGGCGGACTTCTTGGAATAGTATTCATGGTACCGCTAAGAAGTGCATTGATAGTTAAAGAGCATGGTACTTTACCTTATCCAGAGGGAATGGCTTGTGCAGAAGTTCTTGTTGCCGGAGAAGAGGGCGGAGCTGATGCAGCTACAGTATTCAAAGGACTTGGTATTGCAGCACTTTACAAGTTCATAGCAGACGGAATTAAACTATTCCCAAGTGAAGCTGACTGGGCATTCAAGAAATATGATGGCTCCGGAATAGGTGTCGATGTTCTTCCTGCACTTGCCGGCGTAGGATATATATGCGGACCTATAATTTCTTCATATATGATTGCAGGTGCTACCATGGCTTGGTTCATCATCATGCCTACAATTAAGGCTTTTGGTGGAGATATGGTTATGTTCCCTTCAACTGAACCAATTAGCAGTATGGACACATGGGGTCTATGGGGAAATTATGTAAGATATATCGGAGCAGGAGCAGTTGCTGCCGGAGGAATAATGTCACTTATTGGCTCTCTACCATTGATAATCCGTACATTCAGGGATAGCATGAAGAGCATCAAAGATAAGGACAGCGTTGTTTCTATAAATCGTCAGAATAAAGACCTAAGTGCTAAATATCTCTTATTGATGCTTGCGATCGTAGTAGCGATACTCGTTGCAACACCAGGTATTCCAATTGGATTTGGTAGTGCACTTATAATCATTCTATTCGGTTTCTTCTTTGCTACAGTATCTTCTAGAATGGTAGGTATCGTAGGTAGCTCTAACAACCCTGTATCAGGAATGGCAATAGCTACGCTCATAATATCTACTCTATTACTTAAGATTTCTGGCTCTACCGGAACATCTGGAATGGTTTCAGCAATTATGATAGGTACAGTTATCTGTATCGTAGCAGCTATGGCTGGTGATATGTCACAAGACCTTAAGACTGGATACATCGTTGGAGCTAGTCCATACAAACAGCAGATAGGTGAAATAATTGGTACGCTTGCATCAGGACTTGCTATCGCTGGCGTTCTATATCTTCTAAATGCTGCATGGGGATATGGTGGTAAAGAACTTCCAGCTCCACAGGCAACTCTAATGAAGATGGTAATCGAGGGAGTAATGAATGCAAATCTACCATGGGTACTTGTATTCATCGGAGTATTCTTTGCAATCATCATGAAGATTTTGAGAATACCTGTTCTACCTGTAGCAATTGGTCTATATCTTCCAATTCACTTATCGGTACCTCTAATGATAGGCGGATTTGTAAAACTCTTTGTACAGAAGAGAAAATTCAAGTCAGAGGAAGAAAGAGAGATGGCTATAAGCAATGGAGTGCTTTATTCATCTGGAATGATTGCCGGTGAGGGAATCGTCGGTATATTGCTTGCTGTATTTGCAATAATCAAGATGTCAGGTGGAAAAACTCTTGGAGAAGCAATTGATATTTCAGGAAACTTCAGCCTAGGTAATATAGGTTCATTGATTTTCTTTGCACTATTAGTTGCAACGCTTCTAAAGGTATGTCTAAAGAAGAAAACAAAGACAGCAAAATATGATGACTAGAAAAAAAGAAATAAAAATGGAAAACTATCTGGAAAAGGTCCCTGCAATTCGCAGGGACCTTGACTGGAATGAAAGTAATGGTCTTGTAACAGTAGTGCAGAAGAATAGCGGATTTTATAATAAGATTGCACAGAAATTCTTTGGCACCCCTAAGGAGAGCAATATTGACCTTGATGAACTAGGTAGTTTTATATGGCTTTCTATAGATGGTAAGCGTAATCTAATTGAAATCGGAGAGATGCTTAAAGAGGAATTTGGAGAAGATGCAGAGCCACTTTATCCAAGACTTGTTAAGTTCATGCAAGTTCTCGTAGATGTTAAATACATAGACTTAATTTAAGCGAGGAGATATATGAATCACACTCTGATCCTAATAATTGCAATTCTAATGTTTGCGGTAATCACTGCAATCCTATACATGATAGGTTTGAGAAAAAAAGTGACAGAGAATGAAAGGCTCACAGAGATGCTTCTAAATAATGCAGCATTGATAGTCGTAAAATATCTAAAAGATCATGATACTGTTACTGAAGATGGCATTGGATACCTCATTAAAGAGGTTAAAGCTAGGGAGTTTTATTCAAAAAAGACTGCCGTAATTACGAATGGCAAAAATTTTCAAAAAGAACTTATCGACTACATGATAAGGAGAAATCATATATCAAAGGTTAAAATTAAAGGGAAGACATGCTATAAGCTTCCCGAAAAGGAGAAGTAAGATGGAAAAATTACAAATAGAGCCTCGTGAAGTTTTTGATTTTTTTCAAAAAATTGCATCAATTCCGCATGGCTCATTTAATACAAAGGAATTAAGCGATTATCTGGTAGACTTTGCAAAAGAGAGAAATTTAGAATACTACCAAGATGAAGTAGGAAATGTAATAATAAGCAAGCCTGCTACGGCTGGCTATGAAGATAGTGAACCCGTCATGATTCAAGGACATATCGATATGGTGTGCGAGCAGACGCCTGATAGCAAGATAGACATGACAAAGGACGGACTTGAGCTATATATTGACGGTGATATGCTCCGTGCAAAGGACACGACTCTAGGCGGAGATGATGGAATTGCTGTAGCAATGGCACTGGCAATTTTGGACAAAGATTGCTACAAACATCCTAAGCTCGACTGTGTATTTACTGTAGATGAAGAAGTAGGGCTAATAGGAGCAGCAGCTATAGATGTTTCTAAAATTGAAGCTAGGAAGATGATAAATATAGACTCCGAGGAAGAGGGAGTTATAACTGTAAGCTGTGCAGGTGGAGTATCTGCGACGGCAATTATTCCTATTAAGAGAGAAGAAAAAGAAGGATTGATTTATAAGATAGGAATAGATGGTCTGCTCGGTGGACATTCAGGAATTGAAATTGGCAAAGAACATGGAAATGCAAATATCCTTATGGGCAGGGTTTTATATGAGCTCGCCGAGAAGGTTGATTATAAATTGATTGAGGTTAATGGTGGAAATAAGGACAATGCAATTTGCAAAAAAGCGGATGCAAAGATTTTAATTTCAAATGACTGTGAGAATGAGCTAAAAAAGGAAATCTCAAGAATATCAGAAGAAATCTCACACGAATTAAGGGTGCCTGATCCGTCATTTAATTTAAAGCTCGAAAAGGATTCTTGGGCAGCTGAAAAAGCTTTGAAAAAAGTAAAGGTGTTTGATGAGGAGAGCAAGGGAAAGCTCTTAACATGGCTGATGAACACGCCTTATGGTATACAGCACATGAGCAAGGAAATTGAAGGATTGGTAGAAACCAGCCTAAACCTCGGCGCATTAAAAACTATTGAAGATAAATTTACAGCACTCTATTCGGTTAGAAGTTCAATAGATACAAGAAGAGATAATATATGCCATAAGCTTGATAATCTTGCAAAAATAATGGGCGGAAAAGTTGAATATAGCGGTGCATATCCTGGCTGGGAATATCGGGCAGATTCTTCGCTTAGAGAAATATGTGTGAATGTATATAAGGAGCAATATAAGAAAGAACCTAGAGTTGAGGCAATCCACGCAGGACTTGAATGTGGGCTCTTTGCAGGCAAGATGGACGATGGTAATTTCGACGCAGTATCCATAGGACCTCATATGGAAGGAGTACATACATCGGACGAAAGTCTTTCAATTTCTTCTGTAGAGAGGACTTGGAAATATTTACTGGGAATACTTGAGGCTTGCAAATAAAAATTTATATAGTAATAAAATCATAAAAAATTAATCATAAAAATAAAAATCATAATAATTAAAAAGGAGTATAGATGCTAAAAATAGGATTAAAAAACGAAGAAAAGATAACAGTTGATAAAACTAATACAGCGGCTGCAGTTGGTAGCGGTGGGCTTGAGGTGTTTTCCACTCCTGATATGATTGCTCTAATGGAGGGGACTTGCAAGGCTCTTGCTGACGAGCATCTAGAAGATGGACAAGGAACTGTTGGTATTTCAATTTCTACTGACCACAAGGCAGCAACACCTATAGGAATGGAAGTTACCTGCGAGGCAGAGCTTGTCGAAATTGACAGGTCGAGGCTTGTATTTAAAGTAAGATGCAAAGATGAGCTGGACGATATATCAGAGGGTGAACATCAGAGGTTCATTGTAGACAATGAAAAATTCCTTGCTAATGTAAATGCAAAGGTTGAAAAAGCTAAAAATAACAAATAAATATAATAAATAAAAGGGTCAAAGACTCATCGCAAGCACAGTGAAAACCTTAGGAATTTAGCTCGAGAGCGTAGCTCACAGCGGATAGGGCGTAGATAGGAGCTGTTTCCGCACGCATTATTCTAGGCCCAAGGCCGGCACAGATTCCGCCTTTTGAAGTAAAAAGGTCTATTTCGCTTCCGCTTAGACCACCCTCTGGACCAAAGACAAATAGTATTTTTTGACTTGGCTCGATATGATTAAGCACATTTGAAAGAACGAAGCTTTCACCGTCCATGGCAGATTCTTCATATGCAATTATGACTTTGTCGAATTTTTCAAAGATTTCAACAAGGTCATTTTTTCTTTTGAAAAGTTTAAGCTCGGGTACATGATTTCTCTTGCTTTGCTCCGCAGCACCCTTGACAATTTTCTGTAATTTGGCCATTAATTTATCGAGCTTCGCATCATTCCATTTAACAACTGAGCGGTCAGCAGGAAAGCCAAATATCTCATAAACACCAAGCTCCGTTGCCTTCTGAGAAATAAAAGACATCTTATCACCCTTTGGAAAACCGGAGGCAATGGAAACTCTTATAGGAAGCTCTAGATTTTCATCTATGGCCTTTTTTATTCTGAAAATATGGGATTTTGCATCACTAAGCTCGGCCAGATATTTTATTCCATTTTGGTCAACCAAAACAACTTCATCTCCTGTAGAAAGACGCATAACATTAAACATATGATTAACCATATCCTTATCGCTTATGACAATTTTATCTTCGCCGATTAAATCATTAAAAAAATATTGTTGCATTTTTATTCACCCAAATTATTCGCCCAAAATAAATTAATTTGCAAATTGCATTGACAGGTTTTTTAGAATATACTTTTAGCACATATTATTGAGATATGCTATTTAAGCAATACAATTAAAGCATACTATTTAAAACATATTGCTTAAAACATACTATATAAGATTTAGTATAAAAGCAATTAAATTTTGTATAATTATATTTGCATCTAATTTTAGCATCTATTTTAAAATTTGGGATAAAAAGAGTTTATCAATTGAGGTATATTGAGGCATAAAGATTGCAAAATAAATACTATCTAAATTTGGAATAAAGACCATCTAAATATCGAATACAAACATAGAATATAGAACATGGAATATAGAATATAGAATATAGAATATGAAGATTGAATTAAATGAACATTTTACATATAAGAAGCTTATCAGGTTTACTCTACCGTCGATTTTGATGATGATTTTCACATCGATTTACGGGGTCGTAGACGGATTTTTTGTGTCAAATTATGTTGGAGCAGAAGCCTTTGCCTCTGTAAATCTTATAATGCCGGTAATAATTATTTTAAGTGCTGTGGGATTCATGATCGGTACTGGTGGCAATGCTTTAGTTGCAATGACCCTAGGTCAGCATGATGAAAAAAGAGCAAATGAGATTTTTTCTATGCTAATTTATATTCTTATATTTCTTGGAATATGCCTATCTATAGCTATGGCGGTTTTTATGCCTAAGATGGCTAGAATCCTCGGTGCAACGGATATAATGATTGATGACTGCGTAATTTATGGAAGAATTTCTATGGTTTCGCTAACATTTTTTATGCTACAGACCTCATTTCAAAGCTTCATGGTGACCGCTGCAAGACCACATTTTGGTTTGTATATCACAATAGCTGCTGGGGTGACAAATATGGTCCTCGACCTTGTGTTCGTTGGAATTTTGGGCTTCGGAGTCGCGGGTGCTGCGTGGGCTACTGTTGCAAGCGAAATCGTCGGGGGAAGCATACCACTAATCTATTTCATCATTCCTAACAAGAGCAAACTAAACTTGGTAAAAGCAGGATTCAAATTTAGACCTCTCATAAAGGTGCTAAGCAATGGAGCGTCAGAATTTATGACGATAATCTCATCTTCATTTGTAAATATGCTATACAATTTACAGCTTATGAAAATTGCAGGCGAAAAAGGTGTTGCATCATTTGGCGTTATAATGTATATCAATTTCATATTTACGGGAGTATTATTTGGGTACGCATTTGGAAGTTCTTCTATCGTAAGCTATCACTATGGCTCGGAAAATTATAAAGAACTTAGAAGTCTATTTTCAAAGAGCATTAAAATAATAGGAATTGCTTCTCTAATATCCTTTGCCTCCGCACAGCTATTTGCAATCCCTCTAGTAAAAATATTTTTTAGTTATAGTGACGAGCTGATTCATATGACTACACACGGTTTTAGAATTTATTCTATAGCATATCTTTTGATTGGATTTAATGGATATGCCTCATCACTATTTACAGCACTTAACAATGGAAAGGTTTCAGCAACAATTGCTTTTGGAAGAACCTTGGTATTTCAGGTAGCATCAATTCTCATCTTGCCTAGGATATTTGGACTAGCCGGAATATTTTCTTCTATAATTGTCGCAGAATTTCTCGCAATTATGGTATCCATGTTTTTCATCAATAAGTATAAAAGCGAGTATCATTATTTGTAAATCGCACTAGGCATATTTGCACCCAATGCACATTATGAAAAAATTCTGCCCTTAATATTCTTGCATCTAAAAATTGCTCATTTCCTTTTTTCTAAAAATCTTCTTCTGAGCTCTGCTATATCTTTTGGAGCATTGCCGTCCATAGATTTTATTACGGTTTCTTTTGAGAAATCTATCATATTTTTCGCAGGTGAGGTTCTAAGATAGGATGGATCGAGCCCGTCAGCAAGTCCAAGTCTCCACCTGTCAAGAGCGTCAGAATCTTTGAAAATATTATATATTAGAATCGCATCTTCTCTTTCTTTTTCATTTTTAAAATAATCGCTAATCTGTTTTATCCCAAGCACATCATTTCTGTCGTGATAAGCGATTGCAAAAAATGTACGAATATCAAATGGAAGGGGAAGCATACCGACCTTGCTTTCGCAAAACTCCTTGTAATATCTGGCTGCTCTACCACCATGGCCAACATCAGGACCATCCTCAAGGCGTCTTGAATCATGAAATATTGAAGCCATAGCAAGGGCATCTCTTATGTCATCATCTAGGTTTAACTCCTCACAAATGAGTTCTGCGAAAAGAAGAACCCGTCCGCAGTGTCTGTTAGTATGAATTTCACTCCCAAACTCAGAGAAAACAACTCTTTTATTCATATAATTTTCCCACATGAGAATATATGACTTTAAATCTTCGCTCACTCTTTTTGGAATTAAATATTCTAAATCCATTATCTATTCTCCTTTTTATACTTCTAATATTTTAGCACCAATAAAGTTTTTTTCAAATCTTCACTCATAAAAAATTTATTGATGTATATTATAGAACAAAGAAGAATGAAATTTACAGGAGGAAGAGATGACAGAAAAAAGAACAAAGGTAGATATAATTTCGGGCTTTCTTGGTGCAGGAAAGACGACGCTCATAAGGAAGCTCATAAAAGAAGCATATGGAGATAAGAAGATAATAATAATTGAGAATGAATTTGGGGAAATTGGTGTTGATACAGGATTTCTAAAGGACACAGGTGTTACGATAAATGAAATAACGGCGGGCTGTATTTGCTGTACTCTTGCAGGTGATTTTGCAAAAGCCTTAGATGAGGTAATGAGAGAATATAAGCCGGACATAATAGTGATCGAACCGTCCGGTGTTGGAAAACTTTCAGATGTTATTCTTGCTGTAAAAAGCCTTGGAAATGATGATATTTTATTAAATAGTTTTGCCTGCGTTGTAGATGCGAAAAAAGCTAGGAAATATCTAAAGAACTTCGGTGAGTTTTTTGAAAATCAGGTTGAGAATGCCGGTGCAATTATTCTTTCTCATACATCTGAACTTTCAGCAGAAAAGATTGACGATGTAGTCGATATGCTTAGGGAGCTTAACAAAGAAGCTTCCATAATAACTACAGATTGGGAAGACCTTGATGGGAAAGATATTTTGGAAGCCATGGAGCAGAAAAAGAGCTTAGACTTTATAATTAATAAGCTTAGAGAAGAACCTCTCGTTCACCATCACGAGCACGACCATGACCATCATCACGGTGAGCACGACCATGAAAATGAGGATCAACATGACCACGACCATGGACATCATCACGAGCACGGTGAACATGACCACGACCACGAACATAATCACCAGCACCACGACCATCACCATGAGCACGAGCACGAACATCACCACGACCATCACCATCATGACGACAATTGTGGCTGCGGGCATGACCACAATCACGAACATGGACATGATGCCGATGAAGTATTTAGCACTGTAGGAATTGAAACTGCAAAAGCATTTACTTTAGAGCAAATTAAAAAAGCCCTTGACGAGATAGAGGACGATTCTAAGTACGGAATGGTAATAAGGGCTAAAGGCATAGTAAAAGGTGAAGATGGAAGATGGCTACATTTTGACTATGTTCCGGGAGAGGCAGATATTAGAGATGGATCTGCAGAGGTTACGGGAATGATATGCGTTATTGGAGTTGACCTTAAAGAAAAGGAGACAAGACAATTGTTCAGTCTGGAGGGCTGTGATGAATAACGAACTTAGAGAAATACCGGTTTATTTATTTACAGGATTTCTGGATTCGGGAAAGACGACATTCATTCAGAGCGTGCTGGAAAGTCCTGAGGATAATTCGGATAAAAGGACACTGCTTTTGGTGTGCGAGGACGGAGATATAGAATATGCCCCAGCTAAGTTCACAAGTGATAATGTTATCATCGAAATGATTGAAGATGAGAAAGAGTTAAGCAAGGCACTTCTTTCAAGTCTTGCAGTTAGGCATAATATAGACGATGTAATTATTGAATACAACGGTATGTGGCTACTTGAGTCGCTCTTTAGAGTTCTTCCACCCAACTGGATAATTGCACAGGAACTCTGTTTTATCGATGCTACGACCTTTGAAATCTTCAATAAAAACATGAGGCAACAGACCTTTGATAAGATGAAGACACCGGACTTACTTGTTTTTAACAGATGTGTCCGTGGAGAATTTGATAAAAATGCTTTTCATAAGGAGGTCAGAATTGCCAGCCGTAAAGTTCAAATTGTTTATGAATATGGACCTGACGATGTAGAGCCGGATATAATAGAAGATCCTCTTCCATTTGATAAAAATGCTCAGATTATAGAGATTAAACCTGAATATTATGCGGAATGGTACAGGGATATTAATGAGAATCCTCTTGATTATGAGGGAAAGAAAGTGATAGTTACAGGTAGGGTAGCACTTGTCGAGCAGATGCCTCGCGGAGAATTTGCCTTCGGTCGCCATGTAATGACCTGCTGTATTGAGGATATTCAATTTGCGGGGCTCGCAGCATATTGGAAAGAAGATTATAAGTATAAGGTTGGTGATTGGGTTGAAATTAAGGCTAAGATAAAAAATGAATTTAGCGATGCCTATCGTGAAAAAGGACCGGTTTTTCACTGCACCCATGTAAAAAAAGTTGACCCGCTCGAGCCTGAGGTTGCGACTTTTTAGTAAAAAATGCGATTGACAAAATTGGGGGGGGGTTATATATAATTAACAAAAATTCAAGGAGGAATTTATGAAAAGCATAAAAAATAGATTGCCGGCAATCCTCGTAACATTTTTGTTAATGATTACAATGACCCTATTATTTAATCTGACAAAAACCTTTGCCGGCGAGGGAATAGTTAAAATAGGTAATAATTCGTATAATACGCTTGAAGAAGCATTTCAAGCTGCGGGAGCAGGAGATATTCTTGAACTAAAGGAAAGTATAGAAATTAAAAATCAGATTAGGGTTCCTGCAGAAAAAAATCTTACTCTAAATTTAAATGGAAATACCATAACTTCCGCCTTGTCAGATGAAAAAGACTACGCATTTTTAATAGATACAAAAGGAAATTTTACTATAAAAAATGGTAAGCTTACCGCAAAAGATTTAGACGGAAACGGTTTTACCTCAGCAGGGATTAAGGTTACCAAGGCTAATTTGGTTATGGACGGCATTGAAGCTTTCGATATTAAGGCTGAAAACAAAGGCTCTGTCCTGAGAAAACAGAATGTTAATAATGAAACACTAAAGATAGTTGGCTGTTATTTCCACGATAATAGAGCTCTAAAAAGTGGTGGTGCGGTAGATATTTTCCACCTAGGTAAAGATGCAAAATGCGAGATAATAAATAGCAGGTTTATAAATAATAAAGCGGAGATACTTAAAAATTCCAACATAACTGAGACTTATAATGTATGGGGTGGAGCTATAAATTATTATGGGCTTGGAGAGCTTATAATAAGAGGAAATGAAGTCACGAGCAACGAAGTTAAGTCAGAAAAATTATATCAAAATAGGAATTGGTCCGTAGGAGGCGGAATACAGATTAAGGGGTATGATGTAAATCCAAGATTGAATAATAATTTAAGAGTAACCCTTGAGGACAATATTATTTCAAAAAATAAGGCACAGCTCTACGGAGGAGGACTTGCCCTAGACTTAAATAAATTTCTACGAAATGACCAGATTAATTTGGTGTCAGGGCTATTTTCCGAAAACAAAGCAGGAGTTGCTGGTGGTGGACTTGACTACATAGGGGAATATATGCCACTGTTAAAATTAAAGAATGTTCTTATGAAAGACAATAAGGCAATTCAAGCAGGAGGCTTATACCTTGGTGAAAATGGTAAAATAAGAAATCATTCTACATTCGGAGTTGCAATTTCGGATAATTCAATTTATAAGGATGGAGCATCAGCAAATTCAAGCGATATAAGACTTGCAAAATTTAAATTTGATGATAATCAGGGCGAACAGACACCTCTATATGATAAGTTCACACTTCCTGAGAGAACTTTTATGGGTAATAAGCTGAGCTGGTATAATGATAAAAGAGGAGCCTTGTATAAGGAGGGAGATACTCCATTAGAGCGTGATGCTTATAGCAATAGAAAAAATGAGCTGATGTTAAAGGGAAGCTTGCTTTCTGATAAGGACTGGTATGAGCTTCATAAAGATTCAGCGGATCTGATATTTATCGGTAATATTGCGGGCACTGGTGGAGCGATTGTCAGCGGTTCAGATATAGACTTTGGAGAAGACCTTGATATAAAATGCAAGGTAGACAAGAAATGGATTGACGAGAATGGCAAGGAAATTACCAAGAAATTGCCTAAAGAAGTAGAAGTTCAGCTTATAAGAAAAGATGAAAAAGGCGGAATTTATGAGCTTGAAAAGGTAAAACTTAATAAAAAGGGTAATTGGTCATACGATTTTACAGATTTACCATCAATGGGAATAGTCAATGGTGAAACTTTGAAATTTAGCTATGAAGTTAAGGAGATTAGCAATTTAAAAGGATTTAAATCAAATATTGAGCAACTTCCGGCAACCGATGATGTAGAATACAATTATCTAATTACCAATACCAAGGAGAAAATAACGGAAAATCCGGATAAGCAAAATAAACCGGATGTATCTAATAAGAAAGACAATGCTAATTCAATCAAGACGGGAGATATGGATAGCATAATGCAATTTGCACTAATTGGCATTTTATCGCTCGTAGCATTTATTGCACTTATTATTAAAAAATTAAAGACAAAATAAATTTAAAATAAAATTTATAAGTCATATTGGTTAATTTAAAATTAAAATAACAATCATTTTACCCACTTTGCTAATTTTTAGTAGAGTGGGATTTTTATATTTGATTGAGTACGCTAATTAGGTATGTTACTATATTAATGAATTTTTTAGACAAGTTTATGTAAGCACGATGCGATTAAGATATATCAGATTAAGATATATCAATACATAATATAATTTAGGATATATTAATGCATAATAAAAAATGGAAGAAAAGATAATGGCTGAGGCAAATAATAAAGAAGTAAATATAGATAAAAAATTAGTGCAGACAATCTTGGATATAGGTGCTGAAATGATGAAATGCGGTGCCGAGTGCTCTAGGGTTGAGGATAGCTTGTTTCGTATGTGCAAAAGCTATGGCTTTATAAGATATGATATTTTTGCCTTACCTTCCAATATTCAGGTCACAATAGAACTTACTGAGGGCAATATTCATACACAGATAAGAAATATAGAGCACATCAGCAACGATTTTACAATGCTTGATAAATTGAATAATTTATCGAGGTATGCTTGTAATAATATACCGAGTGGAGCTGAACTTAGAAAGAGATATGATGATATTGTCAAAGAAGCTGACGGAAATAAGATATATAGGTATATAGGAGGAATATTAGGAGGCACGGCTTTTGCTATCTTCTTTGGAGGAGGAATTTTTGATGCCTTTTCTGCTGCAATCGTTTCCCTCGCAATAATTTTTCTAAGCAATAAGATTTCTGAAGAAAAAAGCAATCCTATGCTATATAATTTTGGGCTGGCATTTATTGCAGAACTTGTCATAATCTTTTTATATAAAATTGGCATTGCCAAAAATATAGATGCTATAACAATTGGAGTCGTTATGCTCATGGTATCCGGAATTGGCGTAGTGAATGGAATGAGGGACATGATTAACAAGGATATTATGTCAGGAATGATAAATGTTGTTAATGCAGTCCTCGGTGCAATAGGAATAGCAACAGGAATAGCGATTCCTATATTATTAGCTAAGGGGGTGCTATAGCATGGCAACACTTGCATCAAACATATGGCTACAGCTTATAACGGCAACCATAGGCACACTTGGCTTCGGCATCTTATTTAAACTTAGGGGCAAAAATTTATTTTTTTCCGCATTAGGAGCATTTATTACATGGGGAATATATGTTTTAGTATTTAACAATTTAGAAATTGAAAATTATAATAGGGCGAAATTTATAGCTGCCATATCAGCATCACTATCAGTGGCCATATATGCTCAGATTATGGCGAGAGTTAACAAAGCTCCTGCGACCGTATTTCTTGCAACATCTGCATTTCCACTAATTCCGGGAGCTAATCTATATTACATGATGTATGATATTGTAATTGGTGACATCGCGGGATTTAAGAATAATGCCATAATTTTGATTATAACCTGCCTTGCTATGGCATTTGGCTTTACAATAGTTGAGGCTTTTAATAAATATATTTTCATATTTTCGTGGGGAAATAGAAAGAAATGAGCATTGTCGAAATAGTATTACTTGCAACTGTCCTAGCAATGGATGCCTTTGCAGTTTCTGTTTGTAAGGGAATATCGGTAAAAGAGTTAAAGATTGGACATGGAATTACCTGCGGTCTATATTTTGGTATATTTCAGGCACTTATGCCAATTATAGGATATTTTGCGGGCAAGAGTTTTACTGATTTAATTTCTGATTATGACCACTGGATTGCCTTTGCATTGCTCGCTTTTATTGGAATTTCCATGATAAGGGAATCTAGAGATGAAAAGGAAGTATCGGCAGATTTCGGTTTCAAAGGAATGATAATAATGGCACTTGCAACATCAATAGATGCACTTGCAGTTGGAGTAACCCTTGCCTTTTTAGATGTTAATATAGCTCTCGCATCATCGATTATAGGAATTATTACAGCCATAATATCGTGCGTAGGTGTTATGCTGGGCAATCTAATTGGAAAAAGATATGGAAAGGTCTCGGAGATGATAGGTGGAATAATTCTAATAGTTCTCGGGCTTAAGATTTTACTGGAACACCTTGGCATAATTGCTTTTTAAAAAAATTTGCAGGCAAGAATGAAATTGACTTTAGCACGATAAATCGTTAGAATATGGTAAAAAACTGAGAGGTGAATATGGATAATAACATCGATAAGAAAAAACAGTTTAAGGAATATAAAAAAGATTTGTGCAAGGCATTTCTTACTCTAAAGACGGAAAAAGAGGTTGAAATCTTCCTTGATGATGTTTGCACAATAAAGGAAATTCAAGATATGTCACAGAGGCTTCATGTTGCAAAGATGCTCAGCGATGGCAAGGTGTTTAATGAGATTTGCGGCACGACAGGTTCCAGTTCCGCAACTATAAGCAGAGTAAACAAATGCCTCATGTATGGAGATGGGGGATATAACTTGGTTCTCGATAGAATGAAAGATAACCAGTAGCTTGGCTACTGGTTATTCGTTTATCTGTTTATCTGTTTATCTGTTAATTTGACTTTTTAATCACTTCTTGGTTGTTTGTTTTTAATATACATAGTGATCCATATAACGAAGCTTGAATAGATTTTTCTCGTGGAGGAAGTCTATTCTTTCTTTTGTTTTTAAATCTTCAATCTCGCCGGTTCTTATGTATTTGTCTAGGACTTCATAGGTAAACCCGAGTTTATCCTCATCTGTTTTACCTGATAGACCATCTGAAGGAACCTTGTCAATGAGAACCGCTGGAAGGTTTAAGAATCTTCCAATTGCCCTTATTTCTGCCGTTGTAAATGAAGAAAGAGGACTGAAATCCCCAACTGAATCACCATATCTTGTCGAATAACCGACCCAGTCCTCAGAGAGATTACAGGTATTTACAACTCTCCCATTGTTACTCTGTGCTATAGCATATAGAGTTGACATTCTAAGCCTTGGAGGGAGATTGATTATTGAATCATTGCTTAACTTACCATGAGCATCTTCAATTTCTTTGACAAGTGCATCAAAAGTTTTCCCGATATTAACCGTATAACTCTTGATTCCTAGGTGATTTATCAAAAGTCTTGCCATATCAATGTCGGATTGCTCGCCATTTGGCATCATTACTCCGATGACTCTTTCTTTACCAAGAGCATGAGCACAGATTGCAGCAGCTATAGAGCTGTCTTTACCTCCGCTTATACCAACAATAGCATTACAGCCCTTGCCATTCTTATCAAACCAATTTCTAATCCATTCCACAGTCTTAACTGTTGCGTCCTTTGCATCAAAATTCATAAGTCCCTCCACCAGTATCTTAAGATTTTTATTTAAACAATAAACTAAATGTTCATCCCAACCAAACATTAGTTTTGATTAAGGATTTATCTTAAATTTATATTTAGATTTTAATTGTGCAACAAGTTTAATATTTTCACCAATTTAGGTTTAGTATATACACCAAAATTCTATCACAGCCTAGGGAATCTCGCAACGAGCATGAGGGCAATTATTTACCGCAAAGCTTTATATATGCTATAATCAAAGGAAGAAAAGCGTCGCTTATTTATATAAAAAGGATTGGTTATGAAAAAATTATTTGTAAAAGATTTGGAAGTTTCTTCTGAGATAACAGACTTCTTTATGATAAAGAGTTTTGACATAAAGCAAGACAGAAATGGCAAGAGGTATCTCGATATTACCTTATCTGATATGACAGGTGAGGTAAATGGTAAGAAATGGGATATTGAGCAGATGGGTAGCGATGAAATATCAAAGCTTGTTGCCGGAAAAATTATGAAGATAAAAGCAGAGGTTACCGAGTGGCGTGATACCAAACAGCTTAAGATAATGAAGATTAGATTTGCAAATGAATCTGATGAGATTAATAAGCGAGATTTTATAAAGGCTGCACCCGAAAATCCTAAAGACATGTATGAATTTATTCTTAGCACAATAGACGATTTTGAAGATGAGGAGTTAAAAAAGCTTTGCAAGTCTATTTATGAAGATAATAGGGAGAAAATTATGTATTATCCCGCTGCTATGAGCAACCACCATGCTGAATACGCTGGACTTCTTTGGCATATCAAGAGAATGTTAAAGGCGGGAATTAAGATGTGCGAAGTTTATACAAATCTTAATAGAGATTTACTGCTCGCAGGCATAGCAATTCATGATATAGAAAAATTAAATGAGATTGAGTCAGATGAGAATGGGATTTCGCCCGGCTACAGCTTTGAGGGGCAGATGATAGGGCATATAGTTCAAGGAGTTAGAATGGTTCACAATCGTTCTATGGAGCTTGGCATTGGTTATGAGAAGATGATACTTCTTGAGCATATGATTTTATCTCACCACTACGAACCAGAATTTGGAAGTCCCAAAAGACCGCTTTTCCCAGAGGCTGAAATGCTCCATCACTTAGATAATATAGATGCAAAGATGTTCGATATGGAAGAAAGCCTTATGATGACTGAAGAAGGTAAGTTTGGTGAGAAGATATGGACGCTCGACAATAGAAGGATTTATAAGAAAAAGTTTTAAGATTAGAAAATGCAAATAAAAGAAGGCGAACTGACTAGAATAATTTTCAATAATAAGGATAATGGATATACCGTTGCGGGATTTGAGACCAATGATGAGGAATTTACCATTACCGGTAATTTTCATGCACCTGCCGAGGGTCTTAGATACCGGATTACAGGGTCTTTTAAGGTTCATTCTAAATATGGCGAGCAATTTGTAGTAAGCGAATATGAGGAAATTTTACCGTCCGACAGCGATGGCATAAGGGCTTTTTTGTCATCAGGAACTATTAAGGGAATTGGATATAAGACAGCTGATTTGATAGTTGATAAATTTGGCATAAGCTCACTAGAAATACTCGAAAATGAACCGGAGCGTTTTCTTGAAATACATGGCATTGGGGAGAAAACATTAGAGAAGATATTAAATTCTTATAACGAAGGAAGAGAGTTTGCACAGATTTCATTTTCACTTAGGGAATATGGTATTACAACAAGTCAGGCGGTCAGAATTTATTCAGAATATGGGAATGACGCACTTGACATAATTGAAGAAAATCCATATGCCTTGGCGGAAGACATCAGAGGAATAAGCTTTAGAGGTGCAGACGCAATTGCTGAAAAAATTGGAATTGATAAAAATAGTGAGTTTAGAGTATCGAGCGGAATCAAATATGTTCTAATAAATTTTGCAGCTAGTGGTAGCACCTTTGTTCCAAGGGATATTGTGATAGAAAAAGCTTGCTCACTTCTTGAGGTAAGCAGTGAAAATATTGAAGATGTGCTTATTAGCATGGCTTTTTGCGGAGAGATAAAGACTGCAGAGGTGGGCGGAATAAAAGCAATATATCTATATGGATATTACGCTTCAGAAGCTAGGGTTGCCTTTGATATAAATAGAATTCTCTCAGCGAAAGCTAAGGAACTACCGATTCGAGATTTAGATGTTTACATCAATGAAATGGAGAGGAAGAAAAATTCATATAGAAGCCGAGATGAGCAGATTGAACTTTCTAAAGAGCAACATAGAGCGATCTACGATGCTTTGACAAATAATATATGTATTATAACGGGAGGCCCCGGCACAGGAAAGACGACGATAATTAATTTCATTGCCTCTATTTTTAAAGAGATAGGAATAAAGACCGCAATATCAGCTCCAACAGGAAGGGCAGCCAAGAGAATAACCGAAACATCGGGATTTTCAGCTATGACAGTTCATAGAATGCTCGGATATGTTTTTACCGACGACAATAGCGTAAGATTTACTAGGAATGAAGATAACCCGCTTGATGAAGAAGCGATTATTGTCGATGAAGCCTCGATGATAGATATTCTCTTAATGGAAGGCTTATTGAAAGCAATAAAGGACGGAGCTAGGGTAATCTTTGTAGGCGATTCAGATCAGCTTCCTAGCGTTGGTGCAGGAAATGTTCTCAGGGATATGATAAAAAGCGAAGCGGTTCATACAACAAAGCTAAAAGAGATTTTTAGGCAGGCAAAGGAGAGCAATATCATAGTAAATGCACATATGATAAATGATGGTGAATATCCGGAATATGCTTCAAGAGATAG
Source organism: Alterileibacterium massiliense (assembly GCF_900104645.1). Taxonomy (GTDB): domain Bacteria; phylum Bacillota; class Clostridia; order Peptostreptococcales; family Anaerovoracaceae; genus Alterileibacterium; species Alterileibacterium massiliense. Next base: position 466,005 of record NZ_FNWE01000002.1, read on the forward strand.
TGACTTTTTCATGATAAATGACAGGTCAAAAGAGAGCATCGTTAAACTCATATCAGAGTTAAATAGCAAGAGACTTGAGAGATATTATGATTTTATCGAGTCGTGGAGGGATATTCAGGTACTCACACCGACGAAAAAGGGCGTTCTTGGAACGCACAACCTTAATCTTGTTCTTCAAAATGTGTTAAATCCAAGGGATGAGAATAAAAATGAGAAGAAGTATGGCAACAAGGTCTTTCGTGAGGGAGATAGGGTCATGCAGATTGTAAATGACTACGATATTGAGTGGAAAGAAAGAGGAGGTTTGAAATCTGGTGAGCTTGGCGAGGGAAGCGGAATATTCAATGGAGATATGGGAGTAATAGTTTCCATTGATAACACATATGATGAGTTTACCGTTGATTACGATGGCAAGATAGTTACATATACAAATGAAAACCTTGACGAAATAGAGCACGCATATGCAATTACTGTGCATAAAAGTCAGGGTAGTGAATTTAAGGCAATAATTATGCCTATAGCAAATACTGCCCCAATGCTCATGACTAGAAACCTCTTATATACAGGAGTAACAAGGGGAAAAAATCTTGTAATACTCATTGGAAGCGAATACATATTGAGAGGAATGATCGATAATAATAGGGTTGATGAAAGATATACAGGACTTGCTGAAAGGCTTGGTGATTCGGTATGGGATTTCTTGAGCTAGGAAAAGAATTGCTCGATCTAGCATATCCAAGCTCTTTATATTGCATTTGTTGTAATAAGATTATAGATGAATCCAGGGTATACCGGCTCTGTGATAAATGTAATGAAGAGATAAAATGGTCAAATGGAAGAACTTGCAAAAAATGCGGAAAATTGCTTTCTAGCATTAATCCCTCTGAAATCTGTTTTAATTGCAGGGAAAATGAACATGAATTTGACAGAGGCTTTACTATCTGCGAGTATAACGAGCACGCAAGAAGCATTGTCTTATCACTTAAATATGGAGGAAGAACGGATATTGCAAAATCAATTGCAGAGATGATGAGCGATAAGATGCTTATGATAAAAGAGAGCAAATCCCATGTGATAAAAGAGAGGAAGTTGCAAGGGGATTCTAAGGATGGATATAGTGATTACGATATTGCCTTGCCGGTGCCTATGTTTAAAGATAAGAGGAAGAAGCGAGGATTTAATCAGGCGACTCTGATAGCAAGAGAATTTGCAAAACATCAAAATATAAGATGCCGAGAATATTATATTCAAAGGGTAAAAGACTCAGCTCCGATGAGAGGCCTTAAACCCGTGGAGAGAAAAGAAAATATTAATGGAGCATTTAGACTGACTAGATATGCAGAGGAACTTAGAGGAAAAAGAATTCTGTTGATAGATGATATTTATACGACAGGAGCAACCTTGGACGAAATTTCTAGATTGCTAAGGAATGTGAAGCCATCAAAAGTAGACATTTTGACCTTTGCGTCAGGTGCAGATGTTTTAAAAGAAGAAGAATAAGCTTTAAAGAAGAATAAGCTTTATAAAACAGATCATTTTAAATGAGTTATTGAAATTGAGTTATCGAAATTGATTTATAGTAAGCGAGTTATTGCAAAGAGGTTATAAGAATAGGTTGCATAAGAATGACAAATATGGATGAAAAAATTAAAAGATATAATTAGATACAGTTTTATATTTTTGATATAAAAAAATATTACTTATGGTATAATATGTAAAACTTAGTCGATTATTTCGGCGGAGGGAGGCTTAAAGATGAAGATAAATATTTTAGCTAAGAATTATAAGGTGAGTGATAGACTCGAAGAAAATATCGAGAAAAAATTTGGCAAGCTCGGCAAGTTTTTTCAAGATGAAGAAATAAGGACAAATGTTGTAATTTCTAAGTTCAAGGATCAGACAAAACTTGAGGCAACAATTAATGGCAAAAATATGCTCTTTAGGGCAGAAGATATTAATGACAATGTCTATGATGCTATAGATGTTGTGCTTGATAAGTTAAGCAATCAAATGTCTAAATTTAAGGGCAAGCTTGAGACTAGATATAAAGGCAATAAGGCACTTAAGTTTGAATTTATTCCGGATGATAGCGAAGAAGATGAAGAGATAGTAATTGCTAAGAGGAAGGTTTTCGACCTTCAGCCAATGGATGAAGAGGAAGCAATACTTCAAATGGAGATGTTAGGACATAATTTTTTCGTATATCATGATATGGATACAGATAATGTCAATGTCGTATATAAGAGAAAAAATAATGAATATGGCATAATTGAAACAAGAAGATAGGTTTTGTTAGTGATGCAATAATTTAGGGTCTATTATTAGACCCTTTATTAATTTTCGAGGAGAGTTATTAAATAGATGGGTAGTAAGCTAAAAAAAAATAAAGATATTAATAAGGATAAAGAGTTGGCATCTAAAATAAAAAATAAAAAAAATGGTAAAAAAAAGTTTGGATTTAAAAATTTTACAAGAATTTGGGCAATTGTATACTTACTAGTACTTATGATATTTGAAATTTGCCTAGTAATTGTCAATGTTCTGCCGGCGAAAATATTATTATTAACAGTTGTAATATTGGGACTGATAAGCATAATAGTTTTTGCCCAGCTTTTCTTTATGAATATAAATAAGAAGTCTAAAATATTTGCTACCGTTTTGAGTTCAATTTTAATCATTTTATTTTCTCTTGGCTCTGTTTATTCTATGGGAACAAACCGTTTTATAGATAAGCTATCCGAGGGTAAAAGCGAATATTCGGTAAATGTAACAGATAAACCGTTTAACATATATATTTCAGGCATGGACTTTGATGGAACCATTGACAGCGAAAAAGGTCGTTCAGATGTTAACATGGTTGTTACAGTAAACCCTAGAAACCACAGAGTTTTGATGACTTCTATTCCTAGAGATTATGAAATAAGTCTAGTTGAATATGATAATGCGAAGGATAAACTGACGCATACAGGAATGTACGGGGTTGACACAGGTATTTCTTCTATAGAGAATTTGCTTGATATAAAGATTAACTACTATCTAAAATTGAATTTTTCAACTGTCCAGGTGTTAATAGATGCAATTGGAGGGATAGATGTTAATTCAGAGGTTGAATTTGAAACTCTATATGAACACGATCCGACCGGACGACATCATTTTAATAAAGGAATTAACCATCTTGATGGCGGACTTGCACTTGCTTTTGCAAGAGAAAGGCAGTCTTTTGAAAAAGGAGATAATCAGAGGATTAGAAATCAGCAGCTTGTTCTTGATGCGGTAATAGAGAAGATGACAAGTAGCAGGACTCTTCTTGGGAGATATAACAAAATTTTATCAGTCCTAGGTGATTATATGCGAACTAATATGAGCGAGGATGAGATAAAATCAATTGCAAAGAAACAACTTGATGAAATGCCAAAATGGACAATAGAAAAGTATGGTCTTACTGGTCATGATAGTAATAAGGCGACATATACTTCGGGATCGCAGGAGTTATATGTAATGGCTCCGGATGAAAAGAGCGTAAAGACGGCAAATGCCAATATTAGGACGGTCATGTACGACGCCTTTGATGAAAAGGCAAAGGAAAAGATTGAAGGCGAGATTACAGTAACCGACCATGTGATGACACCTAAGGAAAAAGCTAAGGCTAACAAGAAGAAAAAATAAATAGAAAAAATAATAAGATAAGAAATAAAGATAATAAGTGACACTGCTAGACGATATAAGTTAAAAGCTTGCAGGGAGGTTTAAAAAAGTGTTCGGATTTTCAAAGAAAGAAAAGCTGATTAAGCTGATAATGGATTGCTCACAAGCAAATATAGATCAGTATAAGGCAGATGCAAGAGAATGGATGGAAAAAAGCCGTAGAGGTATATATAACGAACAGGAAAGAGAGCTTTTATATAGAGAGATAAGGGAGAACTACTGCCTAACTGTTGAAGAAGATGTAGTAGCTGCAATTTCTGATGAAGATGAAACAATCACGGAAAAAATTGAAAAGATAATAATGGATCCACCTATTTGCGGATATAATATCAACCTCAAAGAGGGTTCATTTATGGCGGGCAGGGTATATGCTATTTGCTACTATGCTATAAAAGGTCAGAAAGCCGATCCTGATGACTGCGTTGAGCTAAATAATAAGCAAAATGATTTGATGAACCGTGCGATGGGAGAGATAACAGAAGAATATCTAAGAAATATCAGCGAGGAATATATCGCCTATGATCATTTAGATGAAATAGCTAAGGAAGGAGTTGGAGCTTCTCCGGAATTTCTGAAAATGGTTATGGATATGAAGACGATGGCAGAAAGCTTCAAGAAAAAAGCTGAGAATGATGTTATTTCGCAGTGCGACATGGGGCTTTGCTATTATTACGGCTTTGGACTTCCCAAAGATGCAGGAGTTGCCTACGACTGGTTCAGAAAAAGTGCAGAGGGCGGTAATAAGGTAGCAGCGACATTTATGAAGTATATTGAAGATGAAAGAGAGCTTGCAAATATCCACGATGCTGATAAGCAATTTGAACTTGGCTGGAGCTATTACACGGGTGAAGGTTACGAAAGGGATTATGACAAGGCATTTTCATATTTTAGAAGGGCTGCCCTAATGAATCAGGTGAATGCACAGTTTAACCTCGCTCTGATGTATTATAAGGGAGAGAGCGTAAAGCCAGATATAGAAAAAGCCCTTAGTTGGTATGAAAAAGCTGCAAATCAGGGAAGCGTCAATGCTGCGTACAACCTAGGCACAATATATCTCCTAGGAAAGGGAATTGATAAAGATTATGCAAAGGCTAGAGAATGGCTGATGTATGCGGCTGAAAGAGGAAATATAGATGCAGAATACAATATAGGTCTGATGTATGACAGAGGTGATGGAGTCGAGCAGAATTATGAGGAGGCTGCGAGGTGGTATGAGAAGGCTTCATCTCAGGGATATGCAAAGGCACAATATAACCTCGGTTTGATGTTCCACGAGGGTAGAGGAGTTCCAAAAGATGGAGAAAGTGCATTGAAATTGTACAAGCTCGCTGCTGAGCAAGGCTATGTTCACGCTTGGTTTGCACTTGGACTCATTTATGATGAAGGCGTTATAGTGCCACATGATTCAGCTAAGGCGATCAGCTGGTATGAGAAAGCTGCTGAGGCAAAGGACCCAAGAGCTTTATACAATTTGGCTGTAATCTATGATATAGGTGACGGGGTTGATGTTGACTTAAATAAGGCAAAAGAGCTATATCTCGCTTCGTCAAAGCTAGGATACCTAAAGGCAGTGGAAGTGGTTAGAAAGCTTGGTATTACTTCGATGCTTAATATTGGAAATGAGCAGGGAGAGCCTAGGGCAAGGGTCGAAGCAAAAGAAAAGGACAGCGAAGAAATAAAAGCCGATGAGGCAAGCGTAGAAATAAAGTCTGAAGATAAAAGAGATACAGAAGAAGGAAAATTTGAAATTTCAAATAATAATGAAAACAATAATTTAAACAATAATGAAAACAAAAACGAAAATAATAATGAGATAAATTTTGAAGAAAAGGAAGAAATACAATCCGAAGATGAAGCGGAAATAAAATTAGGAAATAATGAAGAAGATGAGTAATATATTATTAAGCTCGTCATTAGATGAAATAGGTAGTATAGTTTCACGCTTTCAAACTGGCGGTAAGGTTGCTATTATAAGCGATGAAAATGTATATGATTTATATTATGAAAGGTGCCGGCAAAGTCTTGATACTGCCGGCTTTAGCATAATTGGATATAAATTTAAGGTGGGTGAAAAATCAAAGTCCGTAGATACCTATATTAAAATCCTCGAATTTTTAGCACAAAATAAGCTAGGAAGAAGCGATTCGATAATCGCTCTAGGTGGTGGAGTCACTGGAGATCTAGCAGGCTTTGTTTCGGCAACCTATCTCAGGGGAGTAAAATTATTTCAAATACCTACGACGGTGCTTTCCATGGTCGATTCTTCGGTAGGAGGAAAAACGGGGATTAACCTTGAGAGCGGAAAAAATCTTGCAGGAGCATTTTATATGCCGGAAATCATCTTGCAAGATGCAAACTTCCTAAGCACGCTTCCTATGAAAGAATTGCACAATGGTCATGCTGAAATGATAAAGATGGGAATTATATCAGGAGAGGAACTTTTTAAAAAAGTGTCGGAGCCCCTTTACAATATGGATTTAAACCATATTTCAACTCTGATTAAGACCTGCTCTGAACTAAAGATGGAGATAATTTCTACAGATTTTCATGATGAAGGACGGCGTCAAATTCTTAATTTAGGGCACACAATAGGTCATGCTATAGAAAAATTAAGCGGTTATAAGATAAGTCATGGAGAGGCAGTAGCCAAGGGACTATCTGTTATTTCAGACATATCAGAAATGATGAATTATTGCATTAAAGATACAAGTGATGCTATCAAAAACACCTTAAAGAAATGTAAATTCAATCAGGAAATGCCTTTTTCTGCTGAGGAAATATCAAAGGCTGTTAGAAATGATAAAAAGGTCAGAAATGATGAAATCTCACTGATTCTTATAGAAGAGATAGGAAGATGCAAGATCGTAAGCATGCCGCTCGAAGAATTTGATAATTGCCTAAGAGAAGCGATGAATAGGAGGGAGATATAAATTGCAGGATAATAAAAGCATAAATATTTGCCCATCAAAGTCAGACGGAGAAAGAGCATTGATATGCTCATATCTATCGGAAATACAAGATATTAATAATAAAGCTCAAGCATTAATTGATGAAAACGAATTTAGACTAAAAAATAAATCCGGATTAAAAAATGAATTTAGACTAAAATATGAAGCCGGAGTTAAAAAAGCTGAAGAAAGAATTTTAAATCTCGGAAGCTCGGAAGATGTACTAGCACTGAGGGGATGCCTTAGAGAGTGCCTTAAAAAGTGCATCGCAGAAAGCCTAGGTATATGCCTTGAGAAAGACTTCAATGAGAGTGATTTTAGAGAAGCTCCAATAATTTTAAATTGCAAAAAAAGTGGTGCTAACCTGAGATTTCTAATTCCAATCGTATCTGCCCTCGGCTTAGATGCTGTCATAAGATATGAAGGAAGGAAAAGACCGATAGAACCTCTCATAGAAACGCTTGAAGAAAAAGGAATAAGATTTGCTATAAGAGAGGGCGAGGTAAAAACACAGGGCAGACTCAAAGGTGGGAATTTTGAAATTGATGGAAATATCAGCTCGCAATTTATAAGTGGTCTCTTATTTGCTCTGCCCCTAACAGAAAATGGTGGAAATATAATAATAAAGGGTCATTTAGAATCTTCAGGATATGTAGAAATGACGATTTCAGCTCTAGAAAAATCCGGCATTCATGTGAAAAAGAATAAATCTGGATATGAGGTGAGAGGTGGAGAGAGATATGCTTTCCCTAATCAGTATGCTGTTGAGGGCGACTGGTCAAATGGAAGCATTTGGATTGCTATCAACCTCTTACTAAGCATTGAGAGGGGTGCTGGCAGAGATTTTTCAATTTATGACCTTCTAAAATTTCCAATTAAAATCAATGGACTTGATTTTAAATCCAATCAGCCTGATAAAAAAATAATGAATTTACTAGAGAAATTTGTGAAGATAGGTGAAGATGGAAAGATATATCTTGGTGGTGACAGCGTTATAGATGCAAGAGACAATCCTGATATAATTCCGATTTTATCAGGGATAGCAAGTCTTAACGACGGAACGACCTTGATTACAAATGCTTCAAGACTTAGATTAAAGGAAAGCGACAGGATAGAAACAATTTGCGATATTTTATTCAAGCTCGGCATTGATATAGAAGAAACAAGCGACGGGCTTATTATCTATGGAGCGAAAAGGCTTAGGGGAGCTAGTGTTAAATCATATGATGACCACAGGATTGTTATGCTTGCTGCTCTCATGTCACTTGTTTGTAAAGGCAAGGTCATAATTGAAAATTCTGAAGCAATAAATAAGTCGTATCCTGAGTTTAAATCTGAATTAAAAAGGCTAAGCTTGGATACCAATATAGAGTGGAGGTAAAAATGTCATCAATAATAGGAAAGAATATTATCATTTCAATATTTGGAGAGTCACATTCCTCTGCTATAGGAGTTACAATTGACGGAATACCTGCTGGAATATCTATTGATATGGCTGAGCTTATTGAATTTCTTGGGAGAAGAGCACCGGGAAAGACTAGTCTCACATCGAGCAGAAAGGAAGCCGATATTCCCTCGTTTATATCTGGAATAAAGGATGGAATAACTTGCGGAACACCTATCACAGCAATTATCTATAATCAGGATATAAATAGGGCTGACTACAATATAGTTTCTGATAGACCTCGCCCCGGTCATGCTGATTATACTTCGCATATCAAACACAAGGGGTTTGAGGACTTTAGCGGAGGTGGTCATAACTCTGGAAGATTGACAGCACCACTATGCGTTGCAGGAGGCATCTTAATACAGGCACTTAGCAAAATAGGAATAGAAATTTTTACAGAGATAGTTGAAATTGGCGGTAAAAATAATAAATTCGACGAAGTAATTGAAAAAGCGGTAAAAAGCAAGGATTCGGTGGGCGGAATAGTTAGGTGCGTTGTCAAAGGCGTTCCCGCAGGATATGGCGATCCAATCTTTGACGGGATTGAAAACCAAATATCTAAGATTATTTTCGGCATTCCTGCAGTCAAAGGCATAGAGTTCGGTGCAGGATTTGAATCAGCTAGGCTAAAAGGTAGCGAGATGAATGACGAATTTTATTATGATGAGAATGATGAAGTCAGGACAAAGACAAATAATGCCGGCGGAATCCTCGGGGGAATAACGACCGGCATGGATATTATTTTTCAAGTGGCAATAAAGCCAACTCCGTCTATTGCTCTTAGGCAAAATACCATTGAATATAAGAGCAAAGAAAATACAATTATCGAAATAAAAGGAAGACATGATCCCTGCATAGTACCAAGGGTACTACCTTGCATTGAAGCAGGAGTTGCAATTGTTATCGCAGATTTCATGAGAGAAAAAATTGCCAATCACAGCTAGACTCTTATAGTCAATAACAGGCTCTAATAGGCTCTCGATAGGTTCTAATGTGCTATCAAATAGGCGTCAAGGAACCTATCTATCAAAAGCCATTTTATATATGGAAAGCATATCCTCTCTACCTAGAATTTTGCAGGAGCCAATATGACCTCCTGAGATATTAGAACATCTGTCTGCCATATCTTCGAGGTCGCCTATCTTTATTGATGGAACAAGCTCTTTTAACGATGTAGGCATATCGATGCTTTTGAAAAAATCTTCCGTAGCCTCTATGCCGAGGAGCCCAAGCTTTTTCATTTCTTCCTTGCTAATATCTTCTTTGCTAATATCCCCATTATATGAAGATATATTCATAACCTTAGTCGCAAACCTATAGAATCTTTCAGGACATATGTCAATGACATATCTTGCCCAGCTTCCCCAAAGTGCTGCTAGACCCGCACCGTGAGTCACATCAAATTTTGCTGAAAGCTCATGCTCAAGCTTGTGAGTAGCAAAATCATTTCCTGCATTTCCGCAGCCGGTAAGACCGTTGTGTGAAAGACTTCCTGCCCAAAGGATTTCTCCTCTTGCGTCAAGGTCCTTAGGATTTTCTTTAAGCTTTATACTGCAATCTATGACTGTTCGCATAAGACCTTCTGCAATCTCATCGGTGAGAAGCATATTGCCCTTCGAGGTAAAATATCTTTCAAAGGTGTGCATCAGTATATCTACACAACCGGCAGCAGTTTGATATGCGGGAAGAGTAAGAGTGAGTGACGGGTCAAGAATACTGAAAGCGGGTCTTGATATGTCGCTATTACATCCGAGCTTTTCCTTTGTTTCGTCATTAGATATTACAGATGAATTACTCATTTCACTTCCGGTAGCTGCCATTGTAAGAATTACTCCAACTGGTAGAGCCTCCTTTGGCGAAGATTTTTTCAAATAAAAATCCCACACATCTCCATCATACTTTGCTCCATAGGCGATCGCCTTGGCAGAATCAATGACGCTTCCACCGCCGACGGCAATTATCATATCTACATTTTCTTTTTTCGCTATATCTATTCCCTGATAAACCAACTCAAGTCTTGGATTTGGAACAACTCCGCCAAGCAAAACATAATTTATGTTAAAATCTTCGAGGCTATTTTTTACAGAGTCCATAAGACCGCTTTTGATAGCCCTAGGACTTCCATAGTGAATAAGAACTTTCTTTGCACCAAATGAACTTGCAAGGCTTCCGATTTTACACACAGTATTATCACCGAAAACGATTTTTGTAGGGGTATAATAATTGAAGTTATTAATCATATTTTGCTCCTTTTTTAAACAAAATTTAAATAAAATTCGTAGCTTTATGTCTATTTTACATCTAATTTATATATAGTTTATATATAATTTATATCTATTTAAATCTATGCTATATCTAATTTATATCTAAGCTACATTTAAATTCTAATTAAGAAAAAATATTTTGTCAAATGCTCAATTTTGAATTGACAAACACAATATATATGGGTATAATTGCCAGTACCGAATACAAGATATTGTATTAAATGCTAGAGAGGTAAGAATATCATGAATGTAATAAAGAGGAATGGTTCTGAGGTTGAATTTAATCTTCAGAAGATAATAGATGCTATCACAAAGGCAAATGAATCCGTTGCGGAAAATGTGAGAATGACGAAGGTTCAGATTCAGAGAATTTCTGACAGCGTTAGGCTCGCTTGTGATGAGCTGGGCAGATCTCCAGCGGTTGAAGAAATACAGGATATGGTTGAGCAACAGATTATGGCTCATGGAGCGTTTGAAGTTGCAAAGGCATATATAACATATAGATATACGAGGTCACTTGTTCGTCAGGCTAATACTACTGATGACAAGATTTTGTCGCTTATTAATGATGATAATGAGGAAGCAAAGCAGGAAAATTCCAACAAGAATCCGGTTATAAATTCAACTCAGAGAGATTATATGGCTGGAGAGGTCAGCAGGGACTTGACAAGAAGACTTCTACTGCCTGAGGAGGTTATAAATGCTCATGAGCAGGGAATTATCCACTTCCACGATGCAGATTATTTTGCACAGAGGGAGCACAACTGTGATTTAATTAATTTAGAGGATATGCTCCAGAATGGCACCGTTATAAGCGAGACGATGATAGAGAAGCCTCACAGCTTTTACACAGCTTGTAATATAACGACTCAGATTATCGCACAGGTTGCATCTAACCAGTATGGCGGTCAGAGCTTTTCTCTTGCTCACCTCGCTCCATTCGTAGATGTAAGCAGAAAAAAGATAAAAGGACTTGTAATCGAGGAAAGAAAGGCTCTTTGTGAGTCTCTTGAAGAAAAAATCATAGATGAGATAACCGAAAGACGCCTTATGGAGGAGATTAAGAGCGGAATACAGACTATTCAGTACCAGCTTATAACTCTCATGACTTGTAATGGACAGGCACCTTTTGTAACTATGTTTATGTATCTAGATGAGGCACCGGAGGGAAGGACGAGAGAGGACCTTGCAATCTGCATTGAAGAAGTTCTAAGGCAGAGAATGCGTGGAGTGAAAAATGAAAAAGGAGTCTGGATAACACCGGCATTTCCAAAGCTCATATATGTACTAGATGAAGATAATATAAGCGAAACATCAAAATATTGGCATGTTACCGAGCTGGCTGCAATGTGCACAGCAAAGAGAATGGTGCCGGATTATATAAGTGCAAAGGTGATGAAAGAGCTAAAAGGCGGAGATGTCTATACCTGCATGGGTTGTCGCTCATTTTTAACACCTGACAGTGCGGATAATGCAGAGGGTCTTTGTAACGATGGAAATATCTCTAATGCAGGAAACTATCAAGAGGGAAAGCACACATATTATGGAAGATTTAATCAGGGGGTTGTTACAATAAATCTTGTAGATGTTGCCTGCTCATCAGATGGAAATATGGATAGGTTCTGGAGACTTCTAGATGATAGGCTTGAGCTTTGTCATAGAGCACTCAGGGTAAGACATGAAAGACTTCTTGGAACAAGAAGTGATGTTGCTCCTGTGCTATGGCAATATGGAGCTCTCGCTCGCCTCAAGAAAGGTGAGGTCATTGACAAGCTTCTCTACGGAAATTACTCGACGATTTCTCTAGGATATGCAGGCCTCTGTGAGATGTGCTGGCGTATGCTTGGAAAGAGCCATACTACCGAAGAGGGTAGAGAATTTTCAATCAAGGTTATGCAGAGGTTAAATGATAAGTGCAAGGAATGGAGAAATGCTGAGAATATAAGCTACTCAGTTTATGGAACTCCTATGGAAAGCACAACATATAAATTTGCAAAATCCTTACAGAGAAGGTTCGGAATTATTCCTCATGTAACAGATAAGAGTTATATCACAAATAGCTATCATGTTCATGTTGAGGAAGAGATAGATGCCTTTGACAAGCTCAAATTTGAGGCGGATTTTCAGGCACTTAGCCCGGGCGGTGCAATAAGTTATGTAGAAGTTCCGGATATGCAGGACAATACTGCAGCCGTTCTCAATGTCATGAAATACATATATAATAATATCATGTATGCGGAGTTAAATACCAAGAGCGATTACTGTGCTGCCTGCGGGTATGACGGAGAGCTCAAGATTGTTGAGGATAAAGATGGAAAACTTGTATGGGAATGTCCACATTGCGGTAACCGTGATCAAAACCAAATGTCTGTAGCTAGAAGAACTTGCGGATATATAGGTACGCAATTCTGGAATCAGGGAAGAACACAAGAAATAAAGGACAGAGTAATGCACTTATAGTATTCAAATTTGAATAAAGATTTAGACCATTTCCGAATATCGGAGATGGTCTTTTGCATAGAGAGTGCGGGAATGATAAATAGTTGCAGAAAAACTTAAGCAATAAAGAATTTAGAAAATAAAGAAATATAGAAATATAATAAAACAATAGAAAGATGAATTATTGCAATATAAAAAATTTTGATATAGCAAATGGATATGGGGTTAGAGTGTCACTTTTCGTATCAGGTTGCACAAATGCCTGCAAGGGGTGTTTTCAACCTGAAACTTGGGATTTTGAATATGGCAATCCTTTTACAAAAAATACAGAAGATGAAATTTTAAAGATAATGGACGAGGATTTCATAGACGGGCTAACCCTGCTAGGAGGAGACCCTTTTGAGCCAGCGAACCAAAAGGCTCTCATAGGTTTTTTAAAGAGAGTAAGGAAGGAAAGACCAAGCAAAAATATATGGGCATTTACAGGCTTTACCTATGAGGAGCTAAAGACGGACGGGAGCTACGCAAGGACCGAGGTGACTGATGAAATGCTGGACTTGATAAATGTATTAATAGACGGGCGTTTTGAAGAAGATAAAAAAGATATAAGACTTCAATTTAGAGGTTCATCAAATCAAAGATTGATAGACATGAATCTGACAAGAGATAGTGGAGAAATAATTCTCTGGGAAGATCCGATTAAATCAATATTGTAGGGGGGATTTTAGTATGAAAAAACGACAAAATATTAAATTTGCGATTACATTGGTTAAGATGGCAGCAACAGGAATTGCAGGCGGGCTTGCACTTATAAATTCTGCAAAAAAAATAGGTGAGATGATAGAAAGAAATGAGAAAGAAAAAATCTCTGAGGGGGAAAGGTATGAAGACTGATGTTCAAATTGCACAGGAAGCTAAACTAAAGCCTATCACAGAAATTGCAAAAGAGCTTGGGATTTCCGAGGAAGAACTTGAGCAATATGGAAGATATAAGGCTAAAATTAATAACAGCCTAATGGACAGGCTAAAGGATAAGCCAGATGGGAAGCTCGTGCTCGTCACAGCGATCAATCCTACTCCTGCAGGGGAGGGCAAAACAACTACAAATGTTGGCTTGTCTATGGCACTTGATAGGATAGGAAAGAAGGTTATGACCACCTTAAGAGAGCCATCGCTAGGACCTTGCTTTGGAATAAAAGGTGGTGCTGCCGGAGGAGGATATTCTCAGGTAGTTCCTATGGAGGATATAAATCTTCATTTTACAGGAGATTTTCATGCTATAACTTCAGCACATAATTTGCTTGCGGCAATGCTTGATAATCACATACATCAAGGCAATAAGCTAAGAATTGTAACGAAAAACATCGTCTGGGATAGGGCAGTTGACATGAACGATAGAGCCCTAAGGCACATAGTAATTGGAATGGGTGCAAAGGGCGACGGAGTTACAAGGGAGAGCAGTTTTAAAATAACAGTTGCAAGTGAAATCATGGCAATTCTCTGCCTAGCCGAGGGAATTACAGATCTAAAAGAAAGACTTGGCAGAATGATCGTGGCATATGATGAGGATAAAAAGCCGGTAACGGCAAAAGATTTGAATGCTGTTGGTGCCATGGCACTCCTTTTAAAAGATGCGATTAAACCAAATCTCGTTCAAACCATTGGAAACACCCCTGCCATAGTTCATGGAGGACCATTTGCAAATATTGCCCATGGCTGTAATTCGGTTGTGGCAACGAAAACAGCATTAAAGCTTGCAGATTATGTAATAACTGAAGCAGGATTCGGTGCAGACCTCGGAGCAGAAAAATTCTTAGATATTAAGTGCAGATATGCCGGATTAAAACCAGATGCAGTTGTAATAGTAGCGACTATAAGAGCACTTAAATACAATGGTGAAAAGCCATTAAAAGAGCTTTCAGAAGAAGATTTAGTCGCACTCAGGAATGGAGCAAAAAATCTCGAAAGACATATAGATAATATTTCAAAATATGGTATTCCTTCTGTGGTTGCGATAAATAGATTTCCTACTGATACTGATAATGAAATAGAGCTACTCAAGGAAATATGCGAAGAAAAAGGGGTATCGGTAGTTCTTTCTGAAGTATTCACAAAAGGCGGAGAGGGCGGAATAGAACTTGCAGAAAAGGTTGTTAATATATGTGAAAATGAGGAAAGCAATTTCAAGCCTATTTACTCACTCGATATGTCTATAAAAGAAAAGATTGAAAAAGTCGCTAGAGAAATATATGGTGCGGACGGCGTTAACTACGAGGGGAATGCCGAAAAGCAGATAAGGAATTTGACAGAACTCGGATTTGATAAATTACCGGTCTGCATTGCAAAGACTCAATATTCTTTCTCAGATGATCCAAACGCACTCGGAGCACCAAGTGGATTTAAAATAAATGTAAGAGATGTTAAGGTTTCTGCAGGAGCTGGATTTATTGTCATTTTAACCGGACAGATAATGACGATGCCGGGGCTTCCTAGAGTTCCACACGCAGAAGGCATGGACATATGTGAAGACGGAACTATAATAGGGCTTTCATAAAAGGGGTCTCATAAAAATAGTACTTCAAAATACGATTTTCATTGAAAAGCAATAATTGAAGTCAATATCAGAGTAATAAATAGAATAATCGTTGCAGATAAAAGAAAAAAAGAGAAATAAAAATAGCCACAGGTACTGAATTGAACTTCAAAAGCTAGATAAGCAAACTAGTTTTTCAAGGGTTGCTTCACACCAGTGGCTATTTATATATCCAAAATTATTAATTCTTTAAATTAAGCGAAGAAAGCTTTTCGATATGCTTACATAGTGCTTTGTATGTTTCACTGCTTATGTCATGCTCTATCCTGCAAGCATCTTGCTGAGCAATCTTAGGTTCAACACCGATCGATTTAAAAAAATTAGAAAGGGTCTTATGCTTATCATATGTCTTTTGAGCAAGCTCAAGACCGGTGCTCGTAAAATTAATCAGGCCGTCATTATCCATAGTTATATATCCTTGCTCACGCAGTTTTCTCGTCGCATAAGATACGCTTGGTTTAGTAACGCCTAATAATCTGGATATATCAACAGACCTTATAAATCCCTTTTGCTCCTTTAGCATTAGCATACTTTCCAGATAATCTTCTAGTGATTCCTGCCTTTTCTCCTTAGCCATAAAAACCTCCATGGTTAACCATCTCTAACTAAATGTGATAATAACATTTTTTATTTAATATGGCAAGTAATTCATAAAAAAATACATATATATAGACAAGAATATAGAAAAAATACAACAAGTTGATATTTTTGTATCAATATTTTAAACAAGGCTAGACACCTTGAAATTATTGGACTGCAAGCATATCCAAATATTGTTATAAGGTTGACAATTCTGCCTTTATGTGTATAATTAGGGTGAGAACGATAAATTTATCTCAAACATTTGATTTTTATTTATCGAAGGCAGAAAATTGAAAAGAAAGGATTACCACGGATAATAGAATGCAGCTCGTTAAAACGACGATATATGAATGTTTAGCACGAAGAATAGCAAAGGAGCCGGATAAGCTTTTTCTTAAATATGGAGATAGCGGATTTACCGGTAGCGAAATTGGTAATATTGTAGATAAGGTCGCAAAACTTCTTTACACAGACGGAGTTAGAGCGGGAGACAAGATAGGCATATATGGAGTTAACAGTGCAAGCTGGGTAATTTTATTTTTTGCTATACAGAGGCTTGGAGCGGTTTCGGTTTTAGTCAATTCGTATTTCAAAGAGGGAGAAGTTGTTGACTGCATACTGATGTCCGACATGAAATACCTTTTATATACAGATATTCAGGAAGATGATGACCACGGCGAGGTAGCGAAAAAACTGAGCATCAATGAAAAGACAAAGAATGTTAAGTGCTTCGATATTGAGGGAACATATGACTACTGGAAGAACCTAGTCATAAGAAAGACGGAGTGCGAATCTTTAGAGCTTCCGCCTCAGCCTGACCCTATGGATACGGCGTGCATATTATTTACATCTGGCACTACAAATATGTGTAAAGGTGTTAAGCTATCGCATTTTTCCCTAATCAATAACGCTATGCAGATGGTAAATATTATGGGCTGGAATGAGAGCGATGTCATGTGCGTGACAGTACCACTTTTTCACTGCTTTGGAATGACTGTTGGAATAATCGGCAGCATGATAGCGGGAAGCTCAATAGTGCTTCTACAGAAATACCATTCTATAAGCGTATTTGAAGCAATCCAGAACAATAAATGCACGATATTAAATGGTGTTCCTAGTATGTTCCTTGCTATGGTTAGGAATGATAGATTTAAGGACTTTGACCTTTCTAGCCTTAGGAGTGGAATAATTGCCGGATCACCAATACTTAAAGAAGAATACTTGTCAGTGTGCGAGCAATTAAAAGGCATAAAACTTCAGCCATCATATGGTTTGACAGAGACTTCCCCATGTGTTGCCATGTGCGACCTCGATGTCAGTCTTGAGAAAAAGGCTGTGTCAGCGGGAAAGATTATAGAAAATGTCAGCGTCAAGATAATTGATAATGACACGGGGCTTGAGTGCAAGGCGGGAGAATCAGGCGAGATTTTTGTCAAGGGATATAATGTTACACAGGGTTATCTCTCAACAGACCCTGTTTTATGCGATGCACTTAGACCTGACGGCTGGTTTATGACCGGCGATATAGGATATTTAGATGAAGATGGATACCTATATATTGTCGGAAGAAGAAAGAATTTAATCATAAGAGGCGGAGAAAATATTTCGCCGACAGAGATAGAGAGATATATAAAGCAGGTAAAAAAGGATATTGAGGTTTTCGTCTACGGAATGAAGACAGATGTTCTTCAAGAGGAGATCGTCGCTTGCATTGAATGCGAGGAAGATGAGAATCTTGAGAAGGAAATAAGAGAATATCTTAAAGAAAATATAAGTAAGTATAAGATTCCTAGATTTATAGTTTTTGTCAAAGAGTTCCCAAGAAGTCCAACTGGCAAAATCGATGAAAAGAATCTTAAAAAAAGTGTTAATGAAATGTTGAAATAGACATCATTAAATATTAAAAACAATTATTGGATTTTATTTAAATGGGAGGGAATTAGAAATGAGCACGAGAAAGAGACCGCTTGAAGGTGTCAAGGTAGTAGAACTTGCTAACTTCATTGCAGCTGCAACAACAGGTAGATTTCTAGCTGACCTTGGAGCAGATGTAATTAAGATTGAGAGTGCAAAGGGAGATCCTTTGAGATATACAGCACCTACAGAGGGTAGACCACTTGATATGTATGAGAATACAACATGGGAGCTTCAGAATGCTAACAAGAGATGTATTTCTCTTAACATGAAAGACCCTGTAGGTAAGGAAGCTTTTTTCAAATTATTAGATGATGCTGATATTCTCATTACAAACTGGAGAGGACAGGCACTCGAGAGAGCGGGACTCGACTATGAAACACTAAAGGTTAAATATCCAAGCCTAGTATATGCTGTTATTACAGGATATGGTGAATATGGTCCTGACAAGGATTTACCTGGATTTGACTTCACTGCATATTTTGCAAGAGGTGGATATTTTGAAACACTAAGACAGAAGGGTGCTGTACCTATGAATGCGGTTCCTGGCATTGGAGATCACAATGTAGGTATCAACCTTGCTGCAGGAATACTTGGAGCATTATACCATGCTAAGCTAACAGGCGAGGGCGAGAAAGTTGAAACAAGCTTGTTTGAAACTGCTATATTCAACATGGGAATGATGGTTCAGGCTGCTCAGTATCCTGAAATAGGAGCACATTATCCAATCGCAGCTAGAGAAGCTAATAACCCAATCTTGAACTGCTGGTTAACTAAAGATGGCAGATATGTTCAGACTTGCATGCCAGACTACAACCACTATTTCAAGACATTCGTAACTGCACTTGGACTAACAGATCTAGTAGAAGATGAGAAGTATTTCCCTGTACAGAACCTACATAAAAATGATCTTTCAACAACTCTATATGACATGGTTATGGCTAAATTCGGCGAAAAGACATACGAGGAGTGGGTGCCAATTCTAACAGAGGCTGATATTCCATTCTCAAAATGTCAGAACTGGGAAGAAATTCTTGAAGATGAGCAGGCTTGGGCAAACGACTGTTTCTACAAGATGCAGTATCCTAAGGGAGAGAGAGTTCTCGTTAAACAGCCGGTTAGATATAGAGAGATGGGACCTACACCATACGAGCGTGGACCACTTATTGGTGAGCACGGCGTAGAGGTTATGAAAGAGCTTGGTTACTCAGATGATGAGATAAACAAGATGATTGAAAATAAGACTCTATACATCTGGGAAGATGAGAATAAATAAGAAATAAAAATCTATGATTGCTTAATATTAAGGACTCGGCTGCGACTCACCGTCGCAGCCGTCCGAGCATATCACTTGTATATAGGCAATATAAATGAACGAACTAATATCTAAATATTAAAATATAAAGATAAAAAAGTACGAATATAGAAAAATCGTAACATAAAAAAGCGAAACATAAAAACAGCAAAATATTAAAGTATTAAATTATTAAAGTAGCAAAACATAGAAATACAATAGCTAAATTCAGGTGGGTTTAGGAGGTAGCAGATTCGTGATTTTTAACGAAAAACACGAGCTTATCAGACAATTAGCAAGGGAATTTGCAGAAAAAGAGCTTGGCCCTATTGCCGAAGAAATTGATCAGACCGGAATTTTCCCAATGGAATTATATAGGAAGATGGGCGAGATAGGTTTTCTTGGGGTATTTGTACCAAGAGAATATGGCGGTGCTGGGGCAGACCACAGGTCTTATGCGATAATAATGGAAGAACTCGCTAAGGTTTCCGGAGTATCAACGATATGGATGTCCTCTCCTAATTCACTACATTCAACTTCTATTCTTAGATTTGGAACGGAAGAACAAAAAGAAAAATATTTAAAACCGATGGTATCCGGAGAAAAGGTTTTCAACTTTTCACTAACGGAGCCGGGAGCAGGCTCGGACGCAGCTTCAATTATGTCGACCGCTGAAGCTGATGGGGATACATATGTAATAAATGGAAGAAAGACCTTTATAACGGCAGCCCCTGTGTCCGATTATGCAATATTATATGCTAAGACGAATCCAGAAAAAGGCGTAAAAGGCATTTCGTGTTTTATATTTGACATGAATTTACCGGGTGTATCAGTGGGAAAGCCAGAAAGAAAAATGGGCATGATAGGTTGCCCCACCAGCGATTTGGTCCTCGACAATGTAAGAGTACATAAAAGTGCAATGATTGGAAAAGAGGGAGAGGGATTTATAAATGCCATGAAATCGCTCAGCATCGGAAGGCTCGGAGTAGCTTGCCAAGCACTAGGCTTATCGGAAGCTGCGATGAAAGAAGCGGTAAAATATTCTAAGCAGAGGGTGCAATTTGGAAAACCGCTATCGTCATTTCAACACACCAGATTTACCTTAGCAGAAATGGAAACGAAGATAACAGCCATGAAACATCTTGTAAATGATGCTGCATATAAGATGGATCAAGGGCTTGATACTAATAAAGAATCATCTATGGCTAAGCTTTTCAATTCCGAAGAAGCAAAATGGGTTGTAGATAAGGCATTACAAATCCATGGAGGTTATGGATATACAAAGGATTATCCTATCGAAAGGATATATCGAGATGTGAGAGCCGCTTCCATATATGAAGGCACATCCGAGGTTCAGAGGATGGTCATCGCATCAAAAATTTTAAACTAAGGCTTATTAAGGGAGAATAAATTATGAAAATACTTGTTTGTATAAAACAGGTGCCGGAAACGACTAATATAAAAATAAATCCCTTAGATAATACCCTTATGAGAGAGGGCATTTCTGCGATAATAAATCCAGACGATAAGGCAGGAATAGAGCTTGCACTTAGAATTAAAGACAAGAGAGAAGATGCTGATGTCACAGTGATTACCATGGGTCCTAGTGAAGGCATAAAAGCTCTAAGAGAAGCCATTGCCATGGGAGCTGATGATGGGATTTTGATAACTGATGAGGTGTTTAGCGGAGGTGATACCTATGCCACCTCCCTAGCCATTTCTGAATTTATAAAGACGCTTGAATACGACCTGATAATAACAGGAAGGCGTGCAATAGATGGAGAAACAGGACAGACCGGTCCCGAAATTGCAGAAAATCTGGGTATACCGCAGATAACGCATTGCACGGAGTTTGAGATAGAAGGCAACAAGCTTATAGCGAAAAGACAGTTTGACGACAGGTATCACATCATAGAAGCTAAGATGCCTTGCCTTATTTCGATAATAGGAGAAAAAATCAACCCTAGGTATATGACGGTTAGAGGCATTTTTGACAGTGCTAAAAGCAATTCTTCATGCGAAAAAAAGGATAAGAAAAAAGACAGGATAAGGGTTTTAAACTACGATTATATCAAAGAAAAAATAGAAGCTTCTAAGCTAGGTCTAAAGGGTTCACCTACTTTTGTAAAGGAAATGGTTCAAGGAATTTCAGGGAAAAATGGCGATAAACTTACGGGACTAACCGAGGAAGAAGCAGCTGAAGCAATTTTTCAAAAAATAATTGAGAGAGGTTTCATATAATCTTGAATAAAGACATATATGTAATAATAGAGCAATTAGATGGAATAATTAAAAGGGTCAGCTTAGAGCTTATTGGAGAAGCAAATAGGCTCTCAAAAAAGCTTGGAGAAAAGGTTATTGCTGTCCTTTTGGGGAATGATATTGAAGATAAGGCAGAGCTTTTGATTAAGTATGGAGCGGACGAAGTGCTTGTAATCGATGATCCTATGCTTGAGCCTTATATGACAAGTCCATATACAAAGGCAGTATCTTCTATTATAGAAAAGAGGAAGCCGAGCATTGTCCTTTTTCCTGCTACTTCTATAGGCAGAGATTTGGCTCCAAGGGTAGCGGCAAGGATAGGCACGGGACTTTCAGCAGATGTTACAGACTTTGATATTGATAAGGATGATAAGTCACTTCTCATGATGATGCCGGCGTTTGGTGGAAATATTATGGCGACCATCGTAAGCAAGGTCAAAAGACCGGAGATGGCAACTGTAAGAGCGGGGGTAATGCTTCCCCTCGAAAAGGACATGAATCGCAGTGGCAAAATTGAAAGATTTGAAATTGAATTTGACGATTCAGACAGAGATGTTTTAATCAGAGAAGTTGTAATAGAGGCGGAAGAAAAGGACGACATATCAAATGCAGAAATAATAGTTGCCGGCGGAATTGGCATGGGTGCTGCTCATCACTTTGATGAACTAAAAGTGCTTGCTGATGAACTAAATGGAAAGCTGGGAGCTACTAGGCCTACGGTAGATGCAGGATGGATTGATAAGTCGAGGCAGATAGGTCAGACGGGAAAGACCGTTAGACCTGAGTTATTTATAGGATTTGGAATATCGGGAGCAATTCAGCTTGTAAGCGGAATGAAAAAGTCAAAATATGTGATAGCTGTCAATAAGGACCCTAAGGCACTCATATTTGATATTTCAGATTTCGGTATAGTGGGAGATGCGAACAAGATAATACCGCTTTTGATAAAAAAGATTCAATCATATAAAGCAAGCAAAATACATAAATAATGGTCATCTAAACTAGGTGGTCGTTAAAATAAAATTTTTATTTCATACTTAATACTTATATTTACAAGGAGGTATAGCTATGGCTAATCCAAAAGTTAGAGTTACTTTGAGAAAATCGGTAGTTGAAAGATTCGGTGTTGAAAGACCTGCTGAATGGGACTGGGAATATGTAAATTATCCATGTTCGGATGAAGAACTTATCGAACAGTGTAAGGATGCAGATATTCTTTATGTAGGACCAGTTGATCCAATTAGCAGAAATGTAATTGAACATCTCGACAATTGCAAGATGATTCACTCACATGGCGTAGGATTTGATAAGATTGACCTTGAAGCAGCAAGAGAAAAAGGTATCTATGTATGTAATAATAGAAGTGTAAATGCAGTTCCTGTAGCTGAGCTTGCAATAACACATATGCTTAACTGTCTAAGAAGAGTTCCATCAACAGATGCAAAGATAAAAGCAGGCGGATTAGATGGATTTAAGCAGTGCTTCGAAGATTATAATATCAATGGACATAAAGAGCTTAGCGGAAGAACTGTAGGTCTTGTAGGACTTGGAGCAATAGGTAAGGCTGCAGTTAAGATTCTAAAAGCTTTCAACTGTGAAATCCTTTACTACGATGTATTCAGAGCGGAAGAGTTTGAAATTGAAAACAATGTCAAATACTGCACATATGATGAAATCCTTGAGAAATGCGATATTATCTCATACCATGTTCCTGTACTCGATTCAACAATCAACATGGTTCGCAAGGAAACAATCGATAAGATGAAGCAGGACGCAATCATCATCAATGTAGCTAGAGGAGAAATCGTAAACGACCAGGATCTCGTAGATGCACTGGAAGCTGGTAAGGTTTATGCAGGTATAGATGTAATCTCTCCAGAGCCACCATCAGCAGATCACCCAATGTTCCACATCAACGACGCTGGCAAGGCAAGACTATCATGGACTCCTCACATTGCTGGTACAACAAATGAGGCGTTCACAAGAATGGTAGAGTGGACATATAATGACATTAAGAAGGTTATGGCTGGAGAAAGACCTAACAATATTGTTAACAAGCTATAAGTAAACATATTCATACATGGGTGCTGACTGATTCTTTTGCAGATTAAATTTGCAAGACGGATAGTGCCCATGTATGCTCGAAATTTAAGCTTAAGAGAGCATCACACAAGGATAAAAATAGGCCTCTCTCAGCTTGACATTTTGATAACAACAGGTATAATTTAAATTGTGTAATTGTGTGATATTAAGGACTATTTGAGAATGGAGATATAATGTACACCTTAGGGATTGATATAGGTTCTACAACATCTAAATGCGTGTTATTAAAGGACGGAAGTGAAATAATTGCAAAGAGTCTGAGAGTTGGAGGACTAGGCACAAAGGGACCTGACTCATCGGTAAATGACATCTGGGAAAGCGAAGAAGTAAAGAAAGCAGGCATTACTAAAAAAGATTTGGATCGTGCCATCGTCACAGGATATGGCAGGAGAAATTATGAGGGCGGAGATGGTGAAGTCAGCGAGCTGACTTGTCACGCACTTGGTGCCCGTTTTGTCTTTGATGGACTTAGGACTGTAATAGATATTGGCGGTCAGGACGCAAAGATAATTCGCCTGTCTGAGGACGGCAGAATGACAAATTTTGTAATGAATGATAAATGTGCAGCAGGCACAGGAAGATTTCTCGATGTAATGGCAAATATTTTAACAGTAGATGTCGATGATTTTACGAAAATCGCTGAAGAGTCTACCGATGCTTCTCCAATCTCTAGCACCTGCACGGTTTTCGCAGAATCAGAGGTAATAAGCCAGCTTGCCAATGGTGCAAAGATGCCCGATTTAATCAAGGGAATATGTTCAAGCGTTGCGTCAAGAGTAGCAGGACTAGCAAGGCGAGTAGGGGTTCAAGAGGTTTGCTGTATGTCCGGCGGAGTAGCTAAGAATGGTGCGGTAAGGAAGGCTCTCGAAGAGGAATTAAAGGTTAATATTGCCTTTGACCCGCTTGCCCAGCATTTTGGTGCTATAGGAGCAGCTCTTTGGGCATATAATGAGCATATGAGAAAGAGTAAATCTGCGAATAAATAAAAAAATAGATTTCTACAATTAAATTTAGACAATTAAATATTTAATATATAATAATTCAGTAAATTGATGTGAAGGAGGGCTATTATGGCTGAAGAGGTCAAAAAAAAGAAACCGGTAGACACAAATTCTGCTAAATATAAGCTTGGAAAGATAGCTGGAGATGCTTATGCTGATGCTATTGAGCTTAAAAAGCAGGGAGTGCCTATTGCTTGGGTAGCAAGTAACTTCCCAGTAGAAATTCCGGAAACGCTCGGTATTGCTACAGTATATCCTGAGAACCAAGCAGCAGGAATTGCAGCTAGAGGTGCAGGAGAGAGAATGTGCGTTGAAGCCGAATCAGATGGATATTCAAATGATATTTGTGCTTATGCTCGTGTAAGCTTAGCATATGCAAAATTAAAGAGCTGTCCTGAGCAAGATGTTGCGATGCCTGATGTTTTGCTTTGCTGTAACAATATCTGTAACTGTATGATTAAGTGGTATGAGAACCTATCACAGGAACTCAACATACCTATGATTATGCTTGACATTCCTTTCAACCCTGATTATGAGGTATCTGATGCAGAGGTTGAATATGTAGCTGCACAGTTCTGGGATGCAGTTCGTCAGCTTGAGGACCTTTTCGGTCTAAAATGGGACGAAAAGAAGGCTGCTAAGACAACAGAGTACAGCTGTAGATCAAGTAAGGCTTGGCTCGCTGCTACAGGAACAGCTAGATATACACCTAACCCATTTAATGGATTTGACCTTCTTAACCACATGGCAGTAATGGTTACTGCTAGAGGTAAGCAGGAAGCTGCTGAAGCTATGGAACTTCTCAACAAGGAATATGAGGAGAATCATAAGGAAGGCAAGAGCACATTCAGAGGCGAAGAGAAATATAGGGTAATGTTCGAGGGTATCGCTTGCTGGCCATATCTAAGAGCTACATCAAAGGGATTGAAAGACCGTGGAATTAACATGGTAACTACAATATACGCAGACGCATTCGGATTTGATTATGACAATTTCGAAGAGATGATTAAGCGTTACTGCAGTGTACCTAACGCAATCTGCCTTGAAAAAGCTAGAGACAAGAGAATAAAACTCTGTAAGGACTACGGAGTTGAAGGATTGCTCGTACATACAAATAGATCATGCAAGCTCTGGAGCGGATTCATGTATGAGATGAGCCGTCAGATTGGTGAAGCTTGTGACATTCCTGTAGTTAGCTTCGACGGTGACCAAGCTGACCCAAGAAACTTCTCTGAAGCTCAGTATGATACAAGAGTTCAGGGTCTAATGGAAATAATGGGACAGAAGAAAATGATGGCTTTATAAGAGAGGAGATATTAAAATGCTAGATGAAATGTTGAAAAAATTTCACGAGGTAGCCACCTCTCCTCGTGCACAGATGGATAAGTATATGAAAGAGGGAAAGGAAATTGTCCTGACCGCTCCTGTATACACACCTGAGGAAATTGTTCACTCAATGGGATTTGTTCCTATGGGAGCATGGGGTGCTGATATTAAAATCAATAGGGCAAAAGAATATTGTCCTGCATTCCTCTGCTCGGTAGTTCAGTCAATACTTGAACTTGGCATCAATGGAACATATAAGGGTGCGAAGGCAATCATAATTCCTTCATTATGCGATACACTAAAGAGCCTTGGCGAAAACTGGAAATATGCTGTAGATGGAATTTTATTTATCCCTATGACATATCCACAGAATAGAAAACCTGATTTCGGTATCAGATATACTAAGGCTGGTTATGAGAGAGTAATTAGAGATCTCGAAAAAGTTGGCGGAAAGTTTGATGAGGCGAAGCTTGCTAAATCAAACAAGATATACAATGAGCACAATCAGGCTATGAGAAAGGTTGACGCATTAATTGCAAAGCATCCTGAGATCACAGCGGCACAGAGAAGCGACATCTTCAAGAGTGCATACTTCATGTTAAAAGAGGAGCACACAAAGATGGTTAACGATTTCATTGCAGAGCTTGAAAAAGAGACTCCTGAAGCTGATAAATTAAATATTATCACATCAGGTATCTTGACAGATGCTCCTCAGCTAAATGAAATCATCGATGATCTTGGACTGCATATTGTTGCAGACGATGTAGCTGCTCAGTCAAGGCAGTATAGGACAGATGTTCCTGAGGATTCAGATGCACTAGAAGCTTTGGCTCGTAAGTTTGCAAACATGGACAACTGCTCAGTTCTTTACAATGTTGAGAAGCCTAGAGTACAATGGATTGTCGACACTGCAAAGGAAAGAGGTGCAAAGGGTGTCATTGTAGTTATGACAAAGTTCTGCGACCCTGAAGAATTTGACTATGTACCAATTAAGAAAGCTTGTGAAGGTGCAGGTCTAGCTGTTGCACTTGTTGAAGTTGACAGACAGATGGATAGATTCGAGCAGGTTAGAACTAATATAGAAACATTCCGCGATATGTTGATGATGTAATATCATAGATAATAGGTATCATAAGTAAGGGTAGTTTTTTTCACGAGAGGAGGAAATAATATAATATGATTCTTGACAAGAAACACGCCTTGCAGCAGAAGCTTTTCCGTGAGTTCGCTGAGACAGAATTCACTAAAGAGCTGCAAGACAGACTTGACCAAAGTGGCGAGTTTGAATGGGACATCTTTAAAAAGATGGCTAGCTATGGTTTCACCGGTGTTAAAATTCCTAGAAAATACGGTGGAACAGGTTCTGACAGTCTAACATATGTTTTAATGGTAGAGGAATTTGCTCGCCAAGACGCAGTACTGTCAATTTATGTTAACACTTCCAATTCACTTGGTGGTGGACCTATCATGCTTGCAGGTAGCGAAGAGCAGAAGATGAAATATCTTCCAAAGATTGCAAGCGGTGAAGAGGTAATCGCTTTCGGACTTACAGAGCCTGGAGCAGGTTCAGACGCAGGAGGTACAGCGACAACTGCAGTTAAGGATGGTGACGATTACATAATTAACGGACGTAAGACATTTATATCAGGAGCTCCTGTTGCAGACTGGATTATCTGCTTTGCTAAGACAGATCCATCTCAGAAGGGTTCTAAGGGAATATCGATGTTCATCGTAGATATGAAAGCTAAGGGCATCTCACTTGGAGCTAATGAGCATAAGATGGGTATCGGCGGTTATCCAACTTGCGATGTAGTATTTGAAGATGTAAGAGTTCCTAAGGAAAATCTTCTTGGACCTCTACACAAGGGCTTCCAGTATGCTATGAAGACTCTAAACAGTGGCCGTCTAGGTATTGCTGCACAGGCAGTAGGTATCGCTCAGTCAGCACTAGATGAAGCTGTTAAATATGCTAAGGAGCGTAAGCAGTTCGGTCACGCACTTGCTGATTTCCAAGGCATCAAGTTCATGCTGGCTGATATGGCTACAGATGTAGAAGCTGCTCGTCAGCTTGTACACTATGCAGCAACTATGATGGATACAGATAAGGATAACGCAACAAGAGCTTGCTCAATTGCTAAATACTTTGCTGCAGAAGCTGCTAACAGATGTGCTTACAAGGCTGTTCAGATCCACGGTGGATATGGATATATCAAGGAGTACAAAGTAGAAAGAATCTACAGAGATGCTCGTATCACAAGCATTTATGAAGGTACTAGCCAGATTCAGCAGGTAGTTATTGCATCTGATTTGCTAAAGTAGAGGAGGTATTTAAATGAAAATTCTGGTAACAGTTAAACAGGTTCCTGATACCTCCGGTAAGGTAGCAGTGAATGAAGATGGAACACTTAACCGTGCTTCCATGCAGACAATCATCAATCCTGATGACTTAAACGCAGTAGAAGCAGCATTGGAGCTAAGAGATAAGCTAGGCTGTAAGGTTGTAGCTTTCACAATGGGTCCAGGACCTGCAGAATCAATGCTTAGAGAAATCGAAGCTATGGGAGTTGACGAGGCAGTTCTAGTATCTGCTCGTGAATTTGGTGGTTCTGATACATATGCTACTTCACAGATTATCGCAGCAGCTCTTGATACATATGGTATCGAAGATGATGACATCATCATGGCAGGTCGTCAGGCTATCGACGGAGACACAGCTCAGGTTGGTCCACAGATTGCTGAAAAACTAAATCTGCCACAGGTTACATATGCTGGCGATATTGAGGTTAATGGCAAAGAAATCACAGTTAAGCGTATGCTTGAAGATGGTTATATGACAATCAAACTCAAGACACCTTGCATGATTACTTGTATCAAGGAGCTAAATGAGCCAAGATACATGACAGTAGTAGGTACTGAGGAATGTTTCGACATGCCACTAACAGTTATGGATTATCCTGCATTAAAGGATCACGAATTGATCGATGCATCAACAATTGGTCTGAAAGGATCACCAACGAACATCTATAAGTCATTCACACCTCCACAGAAGGGTGCAGGAATGATTCTTGATGGTTCTGGTAAGGAAACAACAGACAAGCTCATCGGTATTCTTAATGAGAAGCACATTATATAGGAAGGAGAACGAAAATATGGCTTATGACAGTTCTGATATAGCTGCTTTCAAGAATGTATGGGTTTTCTGTGAGCAGCGTCAAGGCGAAATGATGCCAACGACATTTGAATTGATTTCTGAGGGTCGCAAGCTGGCAGATGAACTTGGAGTAGAACTCTGGGGAATTCTTCTCGGCGATAACATTGAAGGAATCGCATCCGAATTAGGCGGATACGGTGCTGACAAGGTTCTTGTTTGTGATGATCCTCTACTAAAGAATTATACAACAGACGGATATACAAAGGTTATCTGTGACATGGTTAAAGAGTACAAGCCTGAGGTTATGATCTACGGTGCATCAAACATCGGTAGAGACCTAGCACCAAGATGTGCAGCTAGATTGCATACAGGTCTATGTGCTGACTGTACTCACCTCGATGTAGATCTTGATGGATATATTAACTTCCTAAAGACAGGATCTTCACTCGATGTTGACAATGTAAACTTTGAGAGCAAGCTCTTCGATGTAAAGAAAAACCTAAAGATGACAAGACCTGCTTTCGGCGGACACCTCATGGCAACAATCGTATGTCCTAGATTCCGTCCTGCAATGGCTACAGTAAGACCTGGAGTTATGCAGAGAAGACCTTTTGATGAAGAAGGTGCAAAGAAGGTAGAACTAATTCATCCTAAGTTTGAGATTTCAGCTGACGACATCAAGGCTGAGGTTATCGATATTCAGAAGGCTGGAAGAAAACTTGTTGACCTAATCGGAGCAGATGTAATCGTATCTGTAGGTCGCGGAATATCTAAGGATGTTGAAGGTGGAGTAAAGCTTGCAGAAGAGCTAGCAGAAGTACTTGGCGGAGTAGTAGGAGCTTCCCGTGCAGTTGTAGACTCAGGATGGATGCCTAATGATCATCAGGTAGGACAGACAGGAAAGACTGTACACCCTAGGATTTACATCGCTTGCGGTATCTCAGGTGCTATTCAGCACAAGGCTGGTATGCAGGATTCAGAGTGCATTATTGCAATCAACAAGAATGAAGCTGCTCCAATCTTTGAAATCGCTGATTACGGTATCGTAGGAGACCTATTCAAGGTTATTCCTCTCTTAATTGATTCATATAAGGAAGCTAAGGCTGAAGCATAGAATTAATTAAAAAAATATCTATAAGTATGATATTAACCCTCTCTGCTGTTAGAATGGCAGGGAGGGTATTTTTAATACTTTATATGACTTTTATAAATGAGAAATTATATAAATTACAAATTATACAAATGGTAAAATACATAAATTACAAATTATACAAATGCCAAAATATCAATATATTTTGCATATATCTTGTGGTTATAGGAATTAGGTTATACTAAATACTATATAATATACTGAAAAAGTATATTTTTTATGTTATAATATTAAAACAATTAAGAAAGACATCTTCTAATCAGATTTAAACTCAGATGGAAGATTTTTATTATGTGCAATTAGCATTTTACTTACGAACACTTTACTTAACTGGAGGAAGATATGAAATTAAAAAGATTTTCATTAATTTTGCTTATATTGATGATGATGCTATCAATAATTCCTGTAAAGATAGGAAATGGTTTGCTGGTATAAATAGCATAAATTACAAATTAAAATATGCAAATGATATTGACCTTGTGAATAAGATTGTAAATATTTATGAACCAAAGGATAAAACACCAAAGAAGAATAATAATCATAAAAAAATAAAAAATCCAAGAACAGGAGATCAATCTCAGCCACTGGTGCTAACTTCTGCTATAATATTAGCGGTGATACTTATAACCTTGCTACTAATAATAAATAAAAGAAGAAATAAATAATTAAGAAGGGAGATTATATGTCAAAGATTTATACATCAGTTGAAGAATTGATAGGAAAGACGCCCCTTATGGAGCTTAAAAATATAGAAAAGGAGCTCGGACTTGAGGCAAAAATACTTGCAAAACTTGAATCATTCAATCCTGCGGGCTCGGTTAAAGATAGAGTAGCACTTATGATGATAGAAGAAGCAGAAAAAAAAGGAGAGTTAAAGAAGGGGTCGGTAATAATAGAGCCAACTTCAGGAAATACAGGAATAGGGATATGCTCCGTTGCTTCTGCTAAAGGATATAAGGTAATAATTGTTATGCCGGAGACCATGTCTATTGAGAGGCGTAAACTCATAAAAGCCTATGGCGCAGAGGTTGTTCTATCAGATGGGAAAAAGGGAATGAAAGGTGCGATTGAATTGGCTGATAAGCTAGCATCTGAAACACCTAGTAGTTTTATCCCGGGGCAATTTGTGAATAGGGACAATCCTAAATCTCATATGATGACAACGGGACCTGAGATTTATGAGGATACAGATGGGGAAATAGACTATTTTATCTCAGGAATAGGCACGGGTGGAACGATAACAGGAACAGGCGAATATCTTAAATCAAAGAATAAGGCACTTAAGGTTATTGCCGTTGAACCTGCCGGCTCGGCGTTTTTATCGACAGGAAAAGCAGGTGCACATCGAATTGAGGGGATAGGTGCGGGCTTTGCTCCGGATATATTAAATAGAGAAATTTACGATGAGATTATAACTGTAAGCAATGAGGACAGTTTTAAATATGGAAAGATGGTCGGTCAAAAAGAGGGAGTGCTCGTTGGAATTTCGTCAGGGGCTGCACTATCTGCTGCAATTGAGATAGCTAAGAGGAAAGAAGCCAAGGGTAAGACAATAGTTGTTATTTTCCCAGACGGAGGGGATAGATACCTTTCTACCGAATTATTTGCATAAATACATACAAATTTATATAAAACAAGTTTTGTAATGAATAAGTGGACGAACCATTTTAATTAACCGAACAAATAATATAATATAATACTAATAGTTAAGATTTTTATAAATGATGAGTGAAAAAGTTAGCTTTTTTGCTCATTATTTATTTTATATTAAGGTATTAAATGATTATCTTGCCCGTCACACTGTATAATCTATCTATAATCATCATATTACTATTTAAGACAATTTTGGAGGAATATAAATTGAAAAAAGTAGGAATAATTATGGGCAGTGATAGCGATATGCCTATTGCTGAAAAAGTTAGAGGTCAGCTTGATAAATATGGTGTCCCTTACGAGATGCACATTTATTCTGCACATAGAACACCAAAGGAAGCAAAAGAATTTTCTGAGAATGCCATATCAAATGGCTTTGGCGTTATTATAGGGATTGCAGGAAAAGCAGCACATCTGGCAGGTGCTATAGCTGCAAATACGACGCTCCCTGTTATTGGAGTTCCTTGCAAATCATCGGAATTAGATGGTCTCGATGCACTTCTTTCAACAGTTCAAATGCCTAGCGGAATGCCTGTTGCAACTGTTGCAATTAACGGTGGAAAGAACGCTGCAATACTTGCTTCTCAAATTATTGCTATTAACGACGAGGAGCTTGCTCGTAAAATCAGAGATGAGAGAAAGAAAAATGCAGAGGCAATTTTGGAAAAAGATGCAAAGCTAAATCAATAATAATTTTAAATAGTTTTATTAAAAATAATGCAAACAATAAAAGTATTACAAATAATAAAAATAATTCAAAAACTTAAATAATAAAAATAATAAAAAAATTGCTAAATTAAGCAGAGGAAAGGGAAGGTAGATTTATGTCAAAGGAATTAGTTTACACAGGAAAGACAAAGGATGTTTATGCTCTTGATAATGGTAATTATGAGCTTGTATTTAAAGATGATGTGACCGGAGCGGACGGAGTTTTTGACCCTGGAATGAATCAAGTTGGTCTTACAATTGACGGTGTTGGCGATATTAATTTGAGAATGTCTAAGTATTTTTTTGAAAAAATCAATGCACTTGGAATAAAAACCCACTATGTAAATTGTGACCTCGAAAAGACAACTATGGAAGTTAAGCCTGCAAAGGTATTTGGTAACGGACTTGAGGTTATTTGTAGATATAAGGCAGTAGGATCTTTTATCAGAAGATATGGAGAATATATCGAGGAGGGAACAGATCTACCAGCTTATGTTGAGATGACATTTAAGAATGATGAGAAAGGCGATCCCCTCGTAACAAAGGATGCTTTGATTGCTCTTGGCGTAATGACTGACGAACAATATGAAGCTGTAAAAAAGGAAACACAGCAGGTTACAAAGGTTGTTTATGACGATATGAAAGAAAAAGGACTTGATTTATATGATATTAAATTCGAGTTTGGATTTGATAAAAATGGAGATGTATTGCTTATAGATGAAATAGCTTCAGGAAATATGAGAGTATATAAAGATGGTAAATATATAGAGCCACTCGAATTATCAAAATTATTCTTTGATGCGATGAAGTAAAAACAAGCGAAAAGAAAAACTAAAGAAGAATTAAAGACGAATAAAAAAATTAAAGAAAAATAAGGATTCTAAGGATAAAGATTCGATGAATAATGATTCTAAGGATAAAGAAAGGAAATTTTGATAATGGGAGGCTATTACGGAGCTGTATCTTCAAAAGATGTCGTAGCTGATGTATTTTATGGAACTGATTACCATTCTCACCTAGGCACCAGAAGGGGTGGAATGGCATTTTGGGATAAAGAAAAGGGTTTTAAGCGAGATATACATAATATTGAAAATGGTCCATTTAGGACAAAATTTGAGGGAGCTCTTGACGAGTACACGGGCACGGCAGGACTTGGCTGTATAAGTGATACCGACGCACAGCCTCTCCTTATCTTCTCTAAGCTTGGAAGATATGCGATAGCTTATACCGGTGCAGTGCAAAACCAAGATGAGCTAATTGAAGAAGCGTTGAGCAAACCGGGCACGCATT
Source organism: Alterileibacterium massiliense (assembly GCF_900104645.1). Lineage (GTDB taxonomy): Bacteria > Bacillota > Clostridia > Peptostreptococcales > Anaerovoracaceae > Alterileibacterium > Alterileibacterium massiliense. The sequence goes on from NZ_FNWE01000002.1 coordinate 499,835, forward strand.
TTGAAGCACTAAAAGGCGGAAGGGTTAATTCACTTGAGGTAATTGCTACTTTAATAAATTCAAAGCCATCTTTTGTAGAGGGACTTAAATTTATGCAGGAAAAGGTGAAAGGCTCTGCATCTGTACTAATTCTAACGGAAAGAGGAACTATAATAGCTTCCCGTGATAAATATGGAAGAACTCCGATTGTCATAGGAAGAGATGATTACGGTTTTAGCGTATCATTCGAGAGCTTTGCTTTTCAAAAGATGGGATATGAAACTTATAGAGAGCTCGGACCGGGTGAAATCGTAGAGATTAAAAGCGATGGAATAAAGACGCTAAAAGAGGCAGGAAAAGAGATGAAAATCTGCGGTTTTCTCTGGACCTACTATGGATATGCGAACTCGACATATGAGGGAAGAAATGTTGAACTCATGAGAAATAGGAATGGTAAATTGTTAGCTCAATTTGATGAGAAAAATGGCAAAAAATTTGACTATGACTATGTCTGCGGAGTTCCTGATTCAGGAATAGCCCATGCGATAGGTTATGCAAATCAGAGCGGAAATGAGTATGGAAGACCTTTTATCAAATACACTCCGACATGGCCTAGAAGTTTTATGCCTACCAATCAAAAGGAGAGAAATCATGTAGCCTCCATGAAGCTTGTACCTGTACCGGAGCTTATCCGCGGGAATAAGTTGTTATTTGTAGACGATTCGATAGTCAGGGGTACCCAGCTTAAATCCACAGTTGAGCATGTTTATGAATGGGGAGCAAGAGAAGTTCATATGAGGTCAGCTTGTCCGCCAATAATGTATGGCTGTCCATATCTAACCTTTTCACGCCAGCACGATTCTATGGAACTGATTGCAAGAAGAAAGATTTATGAGCTTGAGGGCGATGAAGGCTCAAATTATATAGAAGAATATAGCGACGGAAGCACAGAAAGAGGCAAAAAGCTTAGAGAGGCGATATGCAGTGAATTAAACTTCGATTCACTCGAATATCAGACAGTTGAAAATACGATTAAGGCAATTGGACTAGACAGATGCAAGGTCTGCACATATTGCTGGGATGGTAAAAAATAAAAGGAAATAGATTAAGTAGATACAAAGTATATGGAGTAGAAAGGAGTAGTAAATGAGCAAGTCAAGGTCGGATGCGTATGCAGCATCGGGGGTTGATATTACTGCGGGTTACGAATCCGTTCAGCTTATGAAAAAATATGTTGATAAGACAATCACCGACGGTGTCTTATCAGATGTTGGTGGATTTGGAGGCCTTTTCATGCCTAATATTTCGGGTATGGAAGAACCAATTCTTGTGAGCGGAACTGATGGAGTAGGAACAAAGCTAAAGCTTGCATTTATTTCAGATAAGCACGATACAATCGGTATTGATGCAGTTGCAATGTGCGTGAATGATATTATTTGCTCAGGTGCTAAACCTATATTTTTTCTTGATTATATAGCCTGCGGGAAGAACTTCCCTGAGAAAATTGCAGAGATAGTAAAAGGAGTTTCTGAAGGATGCAGGCAGTCTGGAGCCGCACTTATAGGCGGTGAAACAGCTGAGATGCCAGGATTTTATCCAGAAGACGAATACGATTTGGCAGGATTTGCTGTCGGCATAGTGGATAGAAAAAAAATTATCGATAAGAGCAGTGTTAAAGATGGAGACATAATAATAGCACTCCCATCTAGTGGTATACACTCAAATGGTTTTTCACTCATAAGAAAGATATATGGAGAAAAGCTTTTAAGTGATGAAAATCTTAGGAATAAGCTTCTAACTCCTACAAAGATATATGTAAAGCCAATCCTTTCTCTCATAGAAAATGTAGCTGTTAAGGGAATTGCCCATATCACAGGAGGCGGATTTTATGAGAACATACCTAGAGCCTTGCCTAAAGGTCTCTCTGCAAAAATATCATATGAAGATGTTAAAAAGTTACCTATTTTTGATGAAATAATGAGTGCGGGAGAAATAAGCAGGCACGATATGTTCAATACCTTTAATATGGGAGTTGGAATGATTGCGATTGTTTCAAGAGAAGAAGTGGATAAATCTCTTGAAATCTTAAAAGAGGCGGGAGAAGACGCCTATGTTCTGGGTGAAGTTATTAAATCCGATGAAGGAGTGATTTTGTGCTAGAGCAAAATAAAAAAATAAAGATTGCAGTTCTCATCTCAGGAGGGGGAACAAATTTACAGGCATTGATCGATGCAGAAAAGTCCGGGATTATAAAGAGTGGAGAAATTTCTCTAGTTATTTCATCAAAAGAAGATGCCTATGGACTTAAAAGAGCTGAAAATGCTGGAATTAGAGGCATATATTTGCCCTCATCTAAGGAGAGAATGCCTAAAGAATTTAAAGGCTTTAAGGGATTTAAGGGCTTTGAAGATGAACTAAGTAATTTAATAAAAGAAAATAATATAGAATTAATAGTTTTGGCTGGATTTATGAAAATTCTATCAGAAGAATTTGTAAAAAAATATCCTAATAGAATTATCAATGTTCACCCGTCGCTCATTCCTTCTTTTTGCGGAAAGGGTGCATATGGACTTAAAGTACATGAGATGGCTTTAAACTACGGAGTTAAGGTGACAGGAGCAACTGTTCACTTTGTAAATGAAATACCTGACGGAGGAGAAATACTTCTTCAAAAGGCTGTATATGTAGAAGATGATGATACACCGGAAATTTTGCAGAAAAGAGTAATGCAGGAAGCGGAGTGGATACTTCTTCCGAAAGCTGTGGAGATGGTTTCTAAGAAGATAATGGAGGGCGAAATATGAATCCTTACAAGATTAATACAATTGAAGAACTTTTGGCGGGAAATTCTTATGTTGGAAGAGGCATAATCGTTGGCAAAACTGAGAGTACGAATAATGCTGTAATAGTTTATTTTATAATGGGCAGAAGCGATAATAGCAGAAATAGAATTTTTCATATTCAGGATGCAGAAGTTTATACGAAGCCTTTTGATGAGGAAAAGGTGGAAGATCCAAGGCTCATAATCTATCCGGCGGTAAAAAATCTTGATAATAAGATAATAGTTACAAATGGAGATCACACAGAAACAATCTGGAATGGAATAAAGACGGGAAAGAGCTTCGAGGAATCGCTTGAAACTAGGGAATTTGAGCCTGATGCACCTAATCTCACGCCTAGAATAAGTGCAATAGTCAATCTTGGCGATGGGATTTTTGACTATAAGATGAGCATTCTGAAAAGCGAAGATGAAAAGGGAACTGAATGTGCAAGATATACTTTTGCATACAAACCTCTTCCGGGCCTAGGTCACTTCATTCATACTTATCAGCAAGATGGTAATCCGCTTCCAACCTATGTCGGAGAGCCTGATAGAGTTGCAATTCCTGACGATATAGATGTGTTTACGAATACAATTTGGGAGAATTTGGACGATGACAATAGAATTTCATTATATGTAAGATATATTTGCCTTGAAAGCGGTGTGTTCAAGGATAGGGTTATTAACGATTTGGCAAGATAAGAGCGGAGGTATTATTCATGAATGAGATAAAACTCAAGTATGGTTGCAATCCAAATCAAAAGATTGCAAAGGTATATATGAATGACGGAGGCAAGCTTCCATTTACTGTGCTTAATGGCAGAGCGGGATATATAAATCTGATGGACGCACTCAATGCTTGGCAGCTTGTAAAAGAGCTTAAGATAGCAACCAATATGCCGGCAGCTACATCTTTTAAGCATGTGAGCCCTACCTCGGCAGCAATTGGTAGAATTTTACCTGAAAAATTAAAAAAAGCCTGTTTTGTAGATGATGTAAAAGATCTCGACAAATCTCCTCTAGCCTGTGCTTATGCGAGGGCAAGGGGAACTGACAGGCTGTGTTCATTTGGAGATTTCGTTGCTCTTTCTGATGAATGTGATGAATTAACTGCAAAACTTCTTGCGAGGGAGGTTTCTGACGGGGTTATAGCTCCTGCATATTCTGAAAAAGCAATGGAAATACTAAGGAAGAAAAAGAATGGCAATTATGTAATTATTAAAATTGATGAAAATTATGAGCCAAAGGAGCAAGAAAAGCGTGAAATCTTCGGAATTACGCTAGAGCAAAGCCATAATAATTTACAGATAAGAAGAGAGGATTTGAAAAATATCGTAAGCGAAAATAAAGATTTACCAGATGATGTTATCGAGGATATGATAGTTGGAATGATAACGCTTAAGTATACACAGTCAAACTCGGTACTGCTTGCAGAGGATGGGCAGTGCACAGGCATAGGAGCTGGTCAGCAGTCAAGAGTCCACTGCACAAGACTTGCAGCAGGTAAGGCTGATACATGGCATCTTCGCCAGTGCGATAAGGTTCTTGAGCTTCCATGGAAAGAGGGAATAAAGAGAGCGGAAAGGGATAATGCTATAGACGCATATATAAACGAGTGTGAGATAGATGTCTGCGAGGACGGCGTTTGGGAAAACTATTTCACATCAAAACCTATGCCTCTAACAGATGAATATAAGAGAGAATATCTAAAATCGCTTTCAGGAGGAGTAATTGCATCTGATGCCTTCTTCCCTTTTGGCGACAGCGTTGAAAGAGCATATAAGAGCGGAGTTAGCTATGTAGTTGAACCGGGAGGTTCTATAAGAGACGATGATGTGCTAAGGGTAGTTAATAAATATAAGATGACAATGGTATTTACGGGAATTAGACTTTTTCACCACTAATAGGAACACCAATAGGAGATAAAGATGAAAATAATGGTTATAGGCGGCGGTGGAAGGGAAGACGCCATAATAAAAAAAATATCAGAGAATAAAAACATAGAAAAGATATATGCCTTGCCAGGTAATGGCGGAATTATGGGAGAGGCAACCTGCGTAGATATTGGAGCGGAAGAAATATATAAGGCAAGGGATTTTGCAGTAAAAGAAAAAATCGATTTTGCCATAGTTGCTCCTGACGACCCACTTGCCATGGGTGCAGTTGATATACTTGAAGAGGCAGGGATAAAATGCTTCGGGCCTGATAAATCTGCGGCTGAGATTGAGAGCAGTAAGGTCTTTGCAAAGAATCTTATGAAAAAATACAATATACCAACAGCAGAATATGAGGTTTTTAGCGAGATAGACTCTGCTATGGAATATGTTAAGACTTGCAAGATTCCCATTGTTATAAAAGCGGACGGATTGGCAAAGGGAAAAGGTGTAATTATCGCCATGGATAGAGATAGTGCGATAAGTGCAATTAAAGAAATAATGCAGGATAAGAAATTCGGCGACAGCGGAAATGAAATTGTAGTCGAAGAATTTCTTGAGGGCCCCGAGGTGAGCGTTCTCTCGTTTACAGACGGTAAGACCATAGTTCCGATGATTTCTTCCATGGACCATAAGAGGGCAAATGATGGTGACAAGGGTCCTAACACAGGCGGAATGGGATGTATCGCACCTAATCCATTTTATACAGAAGAAATTGCTAAAAGATGCCATGACGAGATTTTTGTTCCAACGATAGATGCTATGAATAAAGAGGGTAGAATATTTAAAGGCTGTCTATATTTCGGACTTATGATAACAGAAGATGGACCTAAGGTTATAGAATATAATTGCAGATTCGGTGACCCAGAGACTCAGGTGGTCTTACCTCTACTTGAAAGCGATCTTCTTGAAATAATGATTGCTGTGAGAGAGGGAAAGCTGAGCGAAGATATTGTCAAATTCTCAAAAAAATCTGCCTGCTGCGTTGTTATGGCGTCCGGCGGATACCCAAATGAATATGAAAAAGGATATGAGATAAAAATAGGTGAAATATCTGATAATTCGATAGTATATATTGCAGGAGCGAAAAGAAAATATGATAAATTAATTACAAATGGCGGAAGAGTTTTGGGTTTGACTGCAATAGATGATACACTCGAGGGAGCTGTGAGCGATGCTTATGACAATATTGAGAAGATAAGCTTTAAAAAAGCATATTATAGAAAGGATATTGGTTCAAAGGCACTTATTGAGGCCCTTTAGAAAGGAGTTTTTAAGATGGTGTACAGAATATATGTCGAGAAAAAAGAGTCGGTTGAGGTAGAATCTAAAGACCTATATAAATATTTTAAAGAAGATTTGAAATTAGATAAGATAGATGAAATTCGTATACTAAATAGGTATGACGCAGAGGGAATGGACAAAGAACTATTTGATAAATGCGTTAAAACAGTATTTTCAGAGCCTCAAGTTGACATGGTATATGAAGAAATTGAAAGTCAGATTAATGATGGAGATTTCGTATTTGCCATCTCATCTCTCCCAGGTCAATTTGACCAAAGAGCTGATTCTGCCGCGCAGTGTATTCAGATTGTTTCCCAGCAGGAAAGACCTCTTATTAAATATGCAAAAGTATATATTTTTGAGGGAAAACTCGATAAAAAGGAAAGAGAACTTATAAAAAGCCAGCTTATAAACGAGGTAGAGTCAGAGGAAGTTCCACTTGAGTTACCAGAAAAGCTTTCTATAGAACATAGGAGCCCAAGCGATGTTATGATTATTGATGGATTTACCGAGTTTTCAGATGACGAGCTTATAAAATTTATTGGTGACTTAGGTCTTGCAATGGATCTAAATGATATAAAGACGGTAAGAGAATACTTTGCCAAAGAGATGAGAAATCCAAGCATAACTGAGATTCGAGTTCTCGATACATATTGGTCTGACCATTGCAGGCATACAACATTTAATACAATCCTAGAAAATATTGAGTTTGAAGACGAAACGATTAAAAAAACCTTCGATAATTATATTAAAGTGAGGGAAGAAATTGGTAGAAAAAAGCCGGTAACTTTAATGGACCTAGCTACGATTGTTGCAAAAGACCTTATAAGAAAGGGAAAACTAAATAATTTAGATGCCTCTGAAGAGATAAATGCCTGCACGGTTAAAATCAAGGCAAGAGTTGATGGAAAAGACGAAGATTATCTTCTTTTATTTAAGAATGAAACGCATAACCACCCGACCGAGATAGAACCTTTTGGCGGTGCTGCTACCTGCATTGGTGGAGCAATCAGGGACCCTCTATCAGGGAGAGCGTATGTATATAATGCGATGAGGATCACAGGTGCGGCAAATCCACTAAAGCCAATATCAGAAACAATGGAAGGCAAATTGCCACAGAGGACTATTGTAACAAAGGCTGCACAGGGGTATTCCTCATATGGCAACCAAATAGGTGTGTCCACAGGGCTTGTTGATGAAATATATCATGATGGCTTCGTAGCAAAACACATGGAGCTAGGTGCAGTAGTAGGTGCAACGCCTAAGGAAGATGTAATTCGCAAAAGACCAGCTGAGGGAGATGTGGTAATACTTCTAGGTGGTAAAACGGGTAGAGATGGCTGCGGTGGAGCTACGGGTTCTTCTAAATCACATGACTCATCATCTCTCACCACGGCAGGGGCTGAAGTGCAAAAAGGCAATGCTCCTGAAGAAAGAAAAATTCAGAGATTATTTAGAAATGCTGAAGCATCTAAAATGATAAAACGCTGTAATGACTTTGGAGCAGGCGGAGTCTCTGTTGCCATAGGCGAACTTGCAAGCGGACTTGATATTGATCTAGATAAGGTGCCAAAGAAATATGAGGGTCTTGACGGCACAGAGCTTGCGATAAGTGAATCTCAAGAAAGAATGGCTGTTGTCATCAGCAAAACCGACGCAGAAAGGTTTATTGAGCTTGCAAATAGTGAAAATATTGAAGCTACCGTAGTTGCTAAGGTTACAGCAGATGAAAGACTTGTGATGAGATGGAGGGGCAAAAAGATTGTGGACATATCAAGGGAATTTCTTGATACAGACGGTGCTCCAAAATATGCTTCAGCAAGAATTAAAAAAGCCACATATAATGATAATAAAAAATATATAGACAAAGATATAAATAAAGATATAAAATTTAAAAACTCATATATAAAGCTTTCGGAAGATTTAAATATATGCTCAAAAAGAGGTCTTTCTGAGAGGTTCGATTCAACAATCGGAGCAGGTGCGGTATTGATGCCTTGGGGAGGTAAATATCAACTAACGCCTGAGCAGGTTATGGCTTGCAAGATTTCAACAGAAAAAGGCGATAGCGATACCTGCTCAGTTATGGCATATGGCTTTAATCCATTTATTTCAGAAGAAAGTCCATATCATGGAGCATATTTAGCAGTCTTAGATTCAGTAACTAAGCTTGTAGCCTCAGGCGTATATAATGATAATATATACCTGAGTTTTCAGGAATTTTTTGGAAAGCTTGGAGATAATCCTGATAAATGGGGATTGCCAATCTCTGCACTGCTAGGTGCTTTTAGAGCACAGGAGGAGCTCGGATTTGCTGCAATAGGTGGTAAGGATTCGATGAGCGGTTCTTATGAGGATATAGATGTTCCACCATCACTCATATCATTTGCGATAACATCGGCGGATGTGAATGATGTAATTTCTTCAGAATTTAAGGCAAAAGATCACGATGTATATATCATTTCGCCTAAATATGGAGAGGATAAGCTTCCGATTGCATCTTCGATAAAAGATTGTTTTGAACTAGTAAAAAATATTCAAGGCAAGGGACTTATAGAGTCTATGTACGCAGCCGGCTTTGGCGGAATTGCAGAGGCGGTTATGAAGATGTCTTTCGGAAATAAGATAGGATTTAGATATGATGAAGCTCTTAAATTAGAGGAATTATTTTCTTGGAATTATGGCTCTATTATTCTCGAGGCAAATGAGGACATTTCTAATCTGGAATTTATAAAAGACATAAGCAAAAATGTAATATTTAAAAAGCTCGGTAAAACTTTGAATGAAAAAATTATTTCATATGATAAAGAAGAAGTTTCAATTGAAGATTTAATTTCCCATTCAGAAGAAAAGCTAGAACCTATATATAGCACAAAGATAGACAAGGCTTATGATAAAATCTCAAAGATTACATATGAATTAAAAGAAAGACATGAATATAATAAAGCTCTTTCTGATGCTTCAAAACCACAGGTTCTTATTCCGGTATTCCCAGGTACGAATTGTGAATATGACTCTGCAAAGGCAATTGCTAGAGCAGGAGGTATTCCTAAGATTATGATAATTCGCAATCTAACCGCTGATGACATTGAGAGATCAATTGAAGAATTTGCAAAACAGATTGAATTATCTCAGATGATTTTTATACCTGGAGGATTTTCAGGTGGAGATGAGCCGGACGGTTCAGGTAAATTCATAACATCATTTTTCAGAAATGATCTTATAAGAGAAAAGACCATGGAGTTGCTCAATGCTAGAGATGGTCTCATGTGCGGGATATGCAACGGATTTCAGGCATTGATTAAGCTTGGACTTGTCCCATTTGGAGAGATAAGGGATATGGACGAAGAATGTCCTACACTCACCTTAAATGAGATAGGTCGTCACCAGTCAAAACTCGTTAGAATAAGAATTGCATCAAACAAGTCACCTTGGCTTGCGATGACCGATGTTGACGATGTTTATACGATACCTATTTCCCATGGAGAAGGCAGGCTTATTGCAAGCGATAAATTGCTTTTGGAACTAGCAAAGAATGGGCAGATTGCAACGCAATATGTAGATTTAGATGGCAATCCTAGCATGGATATTAAGTATAATCCAAATGGCTCAGTGCTTGCTATTGAGGGTCTAACATCACCCGATGGAAGGGTTTTCGGCAAGATGGGACATGCAGAGAGGATTAGCCGAGGAGTATATAAGAATGTCAAGGGAAATTATGATATGAAGATGTTCGAATCGGCTGTAAAATATTTTAAATAATTAAAATTAGAGAAAGCTCAAAAGTGAGAATTATCGAGAATTATCGAGAATTAAGGTGTACCTCAGGAATTAATCAAAAATCAAAATTTCAAGGTACACTTTTTTATTACTTTAATTGAAGGATAAAGATTTTAAATTTGTCGCACTTTATTCTTTATTATGGTAAAATCAAGAAAATGAGGGAATATTATATTTTATTATTTGTAAAAATATTGATTGCAATTATAACGGCAATTGTTCTAGGCAATGGCTCAGTCGTATGGTTTAATCATATGCCCGCTAGGTGGTTCGATGACGATGGACTTCCTGAAGATATAGAGCAAAGGCAGAGGATAAAAAGCACGCCGTGGAAATACATTTTTATATCTTATTTCCTCGCGACGGGAATTTTCCTTGCAATAAGAGAAAGCTTGCAATTTGAGATTGGAGCTTTGATAGCATTGTTTATAATTACCGAAATGGCAATATCTGATATAAAATATAGGATAATTCCTGACCAGCTTAATTTACTTCTCGCTATATCCTCGATTGGATTTGTTTCAATCCATGAAAGGTGGTATGACACGATCATAGGAGCAGTAGTAGGATTTTTATTAGCTATTATTACCTACGGGCTGGGAAGACTTTTATATAAAAGGGAAGTAATAGGCGGTGCTGATATAAAATTTTATACTGCAATAGGGCTTGCCTTGGGATATGTGGGTGTTATTATAATTTTCATGATGACAAGTTTAACTATGGGAGTGTATGATTTTTATCTAAATTTTACCAAACAGACAGAAAAATCAGCAGAAATTCCTATGTTACCATTTGCACTTTTTTCGGTCACCATATATATGCTATTTATTTGGAATAAGATAGGCTTACTTGGAATTTAGCTTATTTTTAGTTTTTGGCTCATTTTTAAATTTTAGCTCTTTTTTAAAATTATTTTTAAATTATATGATGGAACTTTTAAAATAATATAGAATGAAAAATAATATAGAATGAAAAAAATATAGAATGAAAAAAAACATTTTGCTTAAAATTAAATATGATGGCAAAGATTTTCACGGCTGGCAGGTGCAAGATGATGTCAGAACAGTCCAAGGTGAGATAGAACACATATTAAAGTTCATAGCGGGCGAAGATGTATTTATAAATGGAACGAGCCGGACTGACAGCGGAGTTCATGCACTTGGACAGTGTGCAAATTTTTTTTGGGATAATAATCTTCCTACAGAAAAATTGGCGGATATAATGAATAAGCGACTTGGTTCAAGGGGTTTAGGCAGAAGTGGTGCGAGGGGTGATATTGAAATCTTGAGTGCAACAGAAGTCCCGATGGATTTTCATGCCAGATTTGATTGCAAGGGAAAGACTTATAAATATGTGATAGATGCGATGGGAGATGTTTTTCAGAGAAATTATTGCTGGCAATTACCACAATTTTTGAATATTGAAAAGATGAAAGAGGCGTCAGAATATATTATTGGAACACATGATTTTAAATGCTTTGAATCCTCTGGAGCAAATCCAAGAGAAACTACAGTGCGAACGATAGAAAAGATTTTAATTGAACCAGAAAAAGGATATGGAAAAAGCTCTGGGAAATTAAATATTGAAGTTACAGGCGACGGTTTTTTATATAATATGGTTAGAATAATTGTGGGAACGCTTGTGGAAGTAGGAATTGGTAAAAGAGAGCCATCTTCGATTCCCGAGATAATAATGAGCAAGGACAGGTCTAAGGCGGGGATGACCGCTCCTCCACAGGGATTATATCTTAAAGAAATATACTTCGGAGGTAAGCTAAATGTATAAGGTGAAGATTGATTCCTTTGAGGGACCATTTGATTTGCTAATTTATCTTCTTCAAACTGCCAAGATGGATATATATAATATCCGGATTTCTGAGATTACAAATCAATATATTAGATACTTAGATGAGATGGAAGAACTCGATATTGAGGTTGGAACTGAGTTTATTTTACTCGCAGCTATCTTAATTAAATTGAAGGCGAGAATGCTTCTTCCTCGCGAGTCATACGATGATGAGATTAGCACAGAGGAAGACCCTGAAAGGGAGCTTGTTAGCAGGCTCTCTGAATATATGAAGGTCAAAAGGATTGCGGAGTTTTTACAAGAGGGTGAAAAAGCAGGGCTTGGAATATTTGAAAAAGCGGGAGAAGATATTTCAATTTACCTTGACAATCCAGAGGAAGTTTTAAAGACGAGCGAGGAAAAGTTTATAGAGGCATTTTTTGCTTTTCTTGAGAGGAAGAGAAGGCTTGCTGATGTCAAAAAAAGATATGTAAAAGTTCATAGAGAAAGAGCCTCGGTTGAGGAAAGAATTAGTTATATGATAAAAGCTATTGACGAAAATTCAAAGAAGAACGGCTTTGTAATCTTCAAGGATCTCATACCGGCCGGCTCAGATAAATATGATATGGCGCTTTCCTTCGTTTCCCTCCTTGAGATGGTTAGGACGCAGGACATTGATGTCAATCAGGACGAATTATATGGAGATATTCAGATAAAAAGAAAGAGAAATAAATAATGAAAATCTATGGGGAAAAAACTATGAAATCCGCTCTAGAAGCGATGATGTTTGTATCTGGAGATTTGCTTTCTGCAAAAGACGCTTCAGAAGTTCTTGGGATCGGCAAAAATGAAGCGATTGAACTTTTTCATGAATTAAAAAAAGAATATGATGAAGATGAAAGAGGAATTAGAATAAGAGAGGTAAATAATTCTTTTCAATTTGTTACCGATGAGAGTCAAGAAGTATATATTAGAAAGCTGTGCACGCCTGTTAAGGTAAAGCGATTGTCGCAGGCAGCCCTTGAGGTACTAGCAATAGTCGCTTACAAACAGCCTGTTACAAGAGGTGAGATAGATTCAATAAGAGGAATCAAATGCGAGCGTGTTTTAGATGGATTGATTAGCAAGGGACTTATAAATATAACAGGTAGGTCTGACGGAGTTGGAAGACCTTTGCTATATGGCACAACAGATGAGTTTTTGAAAAAGTTCGGGCTGGAAACACTTTCAGATCTCCCAGATTTTGATGATTATAGCGAGGATATACAGATTAGGGATAGAGAGGATTCGTATGCACAGCTAAATATGAATTTTTATGAGGAAAATGTAGATGAGGATAAATAAGTATATCGCTAAATCAGGAATTACAAGCAGAAGAAAAGCTGATGAACTTGTTGAAAATGGCAGGGTAAAGGTTAATGGAGAAATCATTAAAAAGCTGGGGTATGATGTACAAGAAGATGATTTAGTAGAGGTAGATGAAGAGAAAATATCTCTACAAAAAAAATATATATATTTGATAATGAATAAGCCCACGGGTTTTGTTACGACGATGAGCGATGAGTATGAGAGACCAACCGTTATGGACTTAATTCCAGATGTAGAAGAACGGGTTTATCCTGTAGGACGACTTGATATGAATACATCTGGACTTTTAATTTTTACAAATGACGGGGAGCTTGCAAACAATCTAACACACCCGAGTACCCATGTAAATAAAAAATATAAGCTTTTATGCAATGGAATTTTAAATAGAAACGAAGTAAAAATTTTGGAAAAAGGCGTGAATATCGATGGATATAAAACATCGCCATGTGATATAAAGATAATCAAGCATTTCAAAGCATCCACGATGGCAGAAATAATTATTCACGAGGGTAAAAAAAGACAGATAAGGAGAATGTTTGAAACGATAGGTCACCCTGTGCAAAAACTTGAAAGGATTGCCATTGGTGATATTAAGATTGGGCATATGAAGCAAGGTTTAGTGAGAAAGCTCTCGGACGAGGAAGTGAGAAAACTTAAGGAAAATGCTTGAAGCAATCGATTAAACAAAAAAACAATAAAAACTCGATTAAAAAAATAGTAAAAAAATAAAGAAATAGTAAAAATTTGATTAAAAAATTGATTTAACAAATAAATAAATAGCAAAAAAATGATTAAAGAAATCGATTTGTCAAATAAAAACAAATGATTTTGATGTGACTGCATGGATTTGCAGTCATTTTTTATTTGGTTGATATTTTTTGAATTTTCATATCAAGTATTTTCAAAATTGCAAAGCTTTAAATATCGCTGAAATACCAAGCCTTTTAAAGGCTAAATTTTGTTCTATTAAATAAAAATAAACTAAAAATGCCAGATATGTTACCCAAAGCAGAAAAAATGTGTACGGAAATTTAGGAATATAACTGCTATATTTTTCTTGAAAGGAGGTCAAAGAAGGTCATATGAGAATAAAACTTGTTATGAAAGACATGGAGTATTCCAAGGCACTGATAAAAGCTCTTAGGCAATATAAGCAAAATATATTTGTCGAAATCGGTGAGTTTAAAGGGTATAAAAAGGACTGCCTTATTGTCACAGATTATAGCCCTAGAAATTTTAGCAGGAGCATTTTGAACTCATATAAAGGCGGAATTGTATTTTTACTAGATAAAGAAGTTCCTGAAAGATTAAAAGCAAGGGAGAGAGGACCTTATTTCATATTTAAATATGCAGGAGCTTGCAAAATAATTTATGAACTTAATCTCGCATATAGTCTTTGGAGTGGAGATAAAAGCTTTAAGAGAAAGGAGTATGACTTAATAAGCATATTTTCGGATTTTGGAGATGAAAGGAGCGAATATACAAGCAATATGCTAGGAAGGCAATTGGCATATAGATATGGAGTAAAGGTTCTTATTTTACCAATGAGTTTTTTAAATAATTATTCAAATAGTATGGTGACATCAAGAAATGACTTCTTAAGGCTTGTTTATTATATAGAAGAAAGGAGAGTTTTCTCAAGAGAAGTATATTTTGAAAAAGACAATTATGATGTTGAATTTCTGAGATTACCTAGAGGAATAAATTATTTGGCAAACCTAGATGAGAAAGTAGCTAATAGATTGCTGGAATTTTTGGGCAATAATTATTTTGATTATATTATTTTGGATTTTGCCACAGCATATACAGAACTTGCAATAGACTTGATAAATGAATCGAAATACAAAATTTATGTGGAAAGCGGAAAAAACAAATTGAATATAGATGGTCTTTTAAATGATAAAGCAAATGAAATAATCAAAATAAATTGGGATACTGGAAAGGATAGTATTGCAATAAAATCAGAAGACCTCGCCATAAAAATTTTTGATGAAAAAAATGATAAAAGAATTGACGGAAAAATTAATGAAAGAGTTGACGAAAGAATTGACGAAAGAGTTGCCTAGATGATAAGAGAGCTGACAATAAAATATGGGAATATCATTGATAAGCTAGCATGCGAGATAAAAAAGGACTTAAGCGAATCAGGATATGGTAGGGACGATAAGGATTTGCTTTTAGTGGTTGAAGATAAATTTTTTAGCTCCTCTCAAATTTCTAATATAGATTTTGATGAAGTTAAGCCCTTAATAAATTGCATTTTTAAAAGGGTGAGAGACAGATATGGGATACTGACAGAACTTCTTAGGAATGAAGACATCAATGAAATAATGGTAAATGGGTATAAGGAAATCTATGTAGAAAAGAAAAAGAAAATACTAAAAATAGATGATTCGTTTACTTCTGAGATAGAACTTGAAAACTTAATAAGAATGTTCGCATCTTCAGTGCATCGTGAAATAAATGAGGCAAATCCAATTGTAGATGCAAGGCTTGAAAATGGATATAGGGTTAATGGAGTATTAAAAGTTATAGCATTAAATGGGCCAATACTTACGATAAGAAAGTTCAACAAGGAAGCGATTACCATGGATAAGCTCATCGAATTAAAAAGCTTAACAAGAGAATGTAGCGACTTTCTATCTGAGTTTGTCAAATGCGGGTATAACATTTTTATAAGCGGAGGAACATCGTCGGGCAAGACCACCTTTTTAAATGCACTAAGTGAATCGATTTTACCAGATGAGAGGGTAATAATAATCGAGGATTCGGCGGAGCTTAAGATAGAACATATTAAAAATATTGTTCACATGGAATGTAGAGGAGCAAATTCGATAGGTAGAGGTGAGGTGAACATGGCAAGTTTAATAAGAACTAGCCTAAGAATGAGGCCGGATAGAATAATAGTCGGCGAAGTAAGGGGCAAAGAGGTCGTGGATATGATTCAAGCAATGAACACAGGTCACTCTGGGAGTATGTCAACGGGTCATGGTAATTCCGTTAAAGGTATGCTTGGCAGGCTCGAAACGATGTATCTTATGGATTCACAGATACCTATGAAATCAATCAAAGGTCAAATATCAAATGCTGTAGAAATCTATGTGCACCTTATGAGGGATAAAAATGGGAATAGAAAGGTGGTGGAAATAGCGGAAATGATTGGTATTAAAGATGATGACTATGAACTAAACTATCTTTTTGTCAGAAATGGGGAAGATGAGCTTGTTCGTACTAAAAATAAATTAATAAATAATGAAAAGCTCATTAGGGGGTCAAGCTGATGTATGAATATGATGTGTTTAAGTTTTCTAAAAGGCAAGATTACTTGCTAGATGTAACGATTTTGATAATAGGAATTGCCATATCATTTTTCTTCTACCGTAGCATTATCTTCGGCATTATAATTCTTCCATTTGTTAAAAGGATTAAAGAATGGGTAGGAGAAATCCTGGTAGACAAGAGGCGTAGAGAGCTTATATTGCAATTCAAAGATTTTCTCTTTGTTGCATCTACGGCTTTAGGCTCAGGATATTCCATGAGAGAGGTGGTAAGAGAGTCTATACCTAGGATAGCATCGGTATATGGACGAGAAGCAGTTCTTGTAAAAGAGCTTCAAATTATGGATAAGAGGATGAACGAAGGTGGCGAGAGCGATTTAGATGTTTTAAGCGAGTTTGCTAAGAGGACAGGGCAGGAGGACATAATTGATTTTGTTACAATATATTCAATATGCAAATCAACGGGGGCAAGTCTTATCATTGCACTTAACCAAGCGACTTCAATTATCATGGATAAGATGACGATAGATAAGGAGATAAGGGAGATGTCAAGAACAAAAAAGAATGAGGGATTAGTTATATTTGCAATGCCCTTTTTAATAATAATATTCCTGAACATTTTTTCACCGGATTATATTTTGCCTCTTTATGCTACATGGATTGGGAGAATCATTATGACAGCGGTTGCACTTTCCAATATTTTAATTTATTCAGTCATAAGAAAAATCACTAGGATAGAAATTTAATGAAATTAAAAGAGATATATTTTTTGTTAATAAATTCAAAGGATTTATGGAAGAAAATCAGCACAATTTCCATTTCATTTGTTCTTCTACTGTCCATTGCCTTGATAAAAGATGCTTTTAAAGAGCCAGACATTTTTGTTAATAAAAAAGGCGAAGCAGTTGCAATTCAAAGAAAAAATCTAGATAAGATTTATGAATATCCCCTTAGGATTGAGATAGAAAGAAAAGGCAAAATCAAATCTGAAAATGTCAATATTTCTACAAAATTAATTAAAAAGAAGAATAAGAAAAGACTAGGTGATAAAGATAGAAAAGAAGATGAGATAAAAAAAGATATTGAGATAAACAAAATTATTTCAGAAATAGAAAATTCAAAGAGCAAAAAAATAATTTTGCCAAAGGAACTTGATTCTGGAGAGAAGATTAGCTGGTATTCGAGGAAAAGGCATGATAGCAATATCTATGTAATCCCAATAATCTATATTTTCATCTTAATTTTTCTAATATTAGAACCTATAAAAAAGAAAAAAGATGAGTCATCAGAATTAAGAAAAGAGATAGTAAGAGGACTTCCTCGTTTTACAAATCAGATGCTTTTGATGTTAAATTCCGGAATGATTTTGAGCGACGCCATCAACAAAATATGTGAAACTTATGAGCTCATTCCTAAAGAGAGCAGAACCTTTTTTGAAAAAGCTTTATTAAAAACTAGAGAAAAGAATACAGATTCAAGAGTTAGCACAGCAATGATGATGAACGAATTTGCGTCCGAATATAGAATTAAAGAGCTTATAAGACTTTCGAGCATAATTTCAGAAAATGAGAAGAGAGGAAGCGACATAATAAAAAAATTATCAGATGAAAGCCACTTTTTATGGGAAGAAAGAAAAATTATAGCAAAGGAAAAAGGAAAAATGATAGATACAAAGATGGCAATGCCACTCGGTTTACTTCTTATTTTACTAATCGTTATAACCATGGCACCGGCACTTATTTCAATTTAATTTAAAATAAAAATAGTAAAAAATAATAAAAAAGAATAAAAAAATAATAATAAGAAAAAAATATAAGATAATAACAAGAAAGCAAAAATAAAATAAAAAAATAATAAAGATATAAAAGCGAAAAAGGGAGGTTTAATTATGTTTAAGTTTATTAGAAATAAAAGGGGAATGGAGATGGTTCAAGTAGCCATTTTGGTAGCAATTGCTGTAGCACTTGGAATAATTTTTAAAACTGAGATTACATCATTTGTAAATAAGACTTTTTCGAGCTTAAATTCAGGAAATTTTTGATAATTGATGATTATAGATATGATTAAGCAGATGAGAATTTTAAGGGATAAAAGGGGGCATGAGATGGTTGAGGCATCTATGACGCTACCGATAATAATACTCACAACAGTTCTCCTTGTAAGAATTTTTACATTCTACCTTGAAATATTAGATACTCAAGTTAAAACTCATGAAGATGCTTTAAATAAAAACAATTCATATGAAAGATTGACATTTACTTCATATAAGAAAAATGACTCGGTTAAGATGATGAAATTTGGAATTTTAAAATTTGACTTAGAAAAAAAGATAAATACAAAATTATATTTGTATAACGAGGATAAGATAATTAGAGCAGGTGAGCTACTTGAAAAATAATAAAAAAGGTTCTAGCACAATTCTTTTGTCAATGATTTTTGTAGCCTTTGTTTTTATGATTATATCTTCAATCGCTATCTCAAGAAGAATGGTTTTAAAAAGTCAAGTCAAATCATTCGGCAAGGTTTGGTCGAAGGCAGTTTTATCTGAATATGATATTCATCTATTTCAAGATTATGGCTTGCTCGCTTTTAAAGGTAATGACGGAGAAATCTCAGATAAGATAAATAGATATGTCGATTTTTCATTCGATGGAAGAATGAAATCATCGCTTGAAAAATCTGGGGTATGTCTTTTTGGATACGAAATGAGAGATCCTAAGAATTTTAAAAACTCAATGAAGAATGGAATAAAGGAAAAAGCCATTAGTTCAATAATTAAAGATGAGCATAGAATCGGTAGGGAAGAAAAAGACATCTCAAGCGAAGATATAAGAAAGATAAAAAATCCTGTAGTTTTAGAAACATTGCCATCTAAGGGGAGCGGAGGAGCACCTGATATATCTGGCATTGTAAATATTCTAAAACAAAATAATAAAATTGAAAAGGTTAAGAATGAGGGAGTAAATACTGCGGTAGAGGTTGCTTTTATTTACAAATATTTTGACAGTTATCTAAAAATAGCAGATGAAAAGAAATCATTTTTTAGGAATGAATGGGAATACATAGTATCCGGAAAGCCAAATGATGAAGAAAATTACAAAATATGCAGGAGGAAAATATTTTTAATAAGAAATGCTTTAAACCTAATATATCTTAAAAGCGATAGCGAAAAGATGGCACTTATTTCGGCAGCCGCTGAGCTAATCACACCAGGCCCTCTATCGGCAGGAACGAAGATTTTACTTATGGAAGTGTGGGCAGCTGCTGAAGCTGAATATGATGTGGACACTTTGGTAAAGGGAGGAAAGATTCCGATATTAAAGACGACAGATACATGGGAAACTGATTTAGGAGCAATTCTTGATGGAGATAAACTAAGAAAGAGTTTAAGCAAAGATGAGATTGAAAATTTAAATAAAAATAAAAAATCTCTTATAGAAAAAGAAGCAGGGAAAGGAGGTAAAAATGAAGGCAGTGGATATGGATATGAAGATTATCTTTTTGTCCTTATGCTTTCTCTTAATCAAAACACAAGAGTATTAAGGACGATGGATATAATTCAGATAAATATGAAGTATAGGTATTATGAAGATTTTAATTTTGAAGAATATTATACGGGGCTAGGCTTTTCTATCAAGATGAATGGACATGAATATGAAATTAAAGATAGATATAAATAAAATAGGCATAAATAAAAAAGGAAGTTATGTGCTTGAATCCGTAATTACCATGCCAATTTTTATAATCGCAATCGTTGTTATGACATCGATAATTTTGCTCTATATAGCGATAGAAAATGCAAGCTTTATAATGGCTAATGAGCTTAGATTTGGAGCAATAAAAGCACATTTTATAGATGATAAATATGAGCTGGCATACAGCATAAAAAGGGATATAGAAAATCAAAATAAGCAAATAGACAAATTTTCGATAGAAGAATATGGATATAGGGTAAATAAGTTTAAAAATGATAATATTATTTTCTTCAAGGCGGATTTAAGATTTGATATTAAAAATCCGATAAATATAAACTCGAGAGCAAAATATAATCTGGGTCTTGCTACGAGAGCATATGTTGGTAAAGAGGGAGAAATTGAACCCTTAGATGAAGCTGGATTTATGGAAAATGATGAGGCGGTTTACATATTTCCTAAATCAGGGGTTAAATATCATAATAAGAATTGCACATATATGAAAACTGCTGTGACTGCAGTGTCATTAAATAAAAATATCAAGCATAAATATGGAACTTGTCCTTTGTGCATGAGCAAGAATGCAAACCTTGGAAGCCTTGTATATATATTCCCTCAATATGGAGATAATTATCATCTTTCAGGCTGCGGTGTTATGAGCAGGCATTATATTACAATAAGCAAAAAGACAGCTAAGAAAAGGGGCTATCTTCCATGCTCAAAATGCGGAGGATAATTAAGATAATAGGGGTTAAAATAAGAGGACAAGCAACTAAAATAACAAGAATAAAAGTCAAAAAACTGGAGAATTTTGGGAATATTATTGGTGAATATTACTAAAGAATAAAAAGAGAAAAATATGAGAAGCATTTTAGAATATAAAATTAATGGCTTTGATATGCCCAATTATTTAACTGAAATACTTATATGTGGATATACGGATACATTTTTGCCGATGAGCATTTTTAAAGAAGGAAGGACATATATTTTTTCATATGATTTATGTAATCTTGAAAAGATAAATGCAAAGGTGATGAATTATAATCAAAAGCTAAATCTTATTAAATCCATTATAGAAATATCAGAGAAAAATAATAATTATTTAATACCGGATTCAGGATATGAAGTGAATTTAAATACAATATATTTTAATCATAACAATCCTGAAAAACCTAAAATAAGATTATTATACTATCCCGACTTAAAAAATACGCCAATCTGGGAAAAGATAAAGAAGTTAGCTATAGAAATATTTGAGGAAGAAAGCATAGGCAAAGAGAGCATAAACAGAGAAAGCGTGAATAAAGATGAGTTATTAAATGGTCTTTTTTCTGTAATAGAGTCAAGAAATGCAAATAAAGTAAATAGATATATTGATAAGAAGCTTATCTGGCTTGAGAAGAAATAGAGCTTATAGTATAATTATCTAGCATAAATTATTTATAAAAACAAAGGAGATGTGTTGATGTCTACTAAGATTATAAGAGTTCTTGGAAGAGAAATTCTTGACTCGAGAGGTAATCCTACAGTTGAAGCTGAAGTTGAACTTGAAGATGGCACTATTGCATATGGAGATACACCAAGTGGTGCATCTACAGGAATCTATGAAGCTCTAGAACTTCGTGATGGAGATAAAGCAAGATATGGAGGGAAAGGAGTTACTAAAGCGGTTAACTATGTTAATAATGAGATAAGCGAATTAATCGTAGGTAAAGAAGCTTCTGATGTGTTCGAGCTTGAAAGACTGATGCTTGATGCAGATGGTACAGGAGATAAAAGCAAATTCGGAGCAAATGCAATTCTTGCCGTATCTATTGCCTGTGCAAAAGCCGCATCAAAGTCTTTAGGTATTCCGCTATTTAAATTTTTCGGCGGCATAAATGGTTGCTCATTACCTGTTCCAATGATGAATATTTTAAATGGAGGCGAACACGCTTCAAATACAGTTGATGTTCAAGAATTTATGATAATGCCTATTGGAGCACCTAGTTTTAAAGAGGGCCTTAGATGGTGTGCTGAAGTATATCATCAATTAGGTAAGGACCTAAAGAAAGAGGGATATACAATTTCTGTAGGAGATGAAGGCGGATATGCACCTAATCTTAAAGATGAGTTTGAAGTCCTTGATTATATGATGAAATCAATTAAAAATGCCGGATATACGCCAGGAGATGATTTCGTATTTGCTATCGATGCTGCGGCAAGTGGTTGGAAGACGGATAAGGTAGGAGAATATAAAATGCCTAAATCCGGTAGAACTTTTACAAGAGAGCAATTAGTAGATAATTGGCAGCATTTCGTAGATAAATATCCTGTCGCTTCTATAGAGGACGGAATGGATGAAGAGGACTGGGATGGCTGGAAGCTCATGACAGAGAGACTTGGAGATAAAATACAGATAGTCGGAGATGATCTTTTTGTAACAAATCCAAAGAGATTTGCAAAGGGAATAGAGCTTGGCTGTGCAAATGCTATCTTAATAAAACTTAACCAGATAGGAACTATAAGTGAAACAATGGAAACAATAGAATTGGCTAAGAAAAATGGATATAATACCATTGTTTCGCATAGATCCGGAGAGACCGAAGATACAACGATAGCTGATTTGGTTGTTGCTCTTAACGCATATCAGATAAAGACAGGTGCACCTGCAAGAACTGATAGAGTTGCTAAATATAACCAGCTACTTAGAATTGAAGGTATGCTGGGCAAGAGTGCTAAGTATCCTGGCAAGGAGATATTTAAGTAGTGAAGATAAAAAGAGCAAAACATTCGGGATTTTGTTTTGGCGTGCAAAATGCCATTGACAAAACGGAAGAAGCAATTAGAAATAATGACCGCAGGACAATATATACCTGCGGTCAATTAATACATAATAAAGGTGTTACGGATTCTCTTCATGATAGAGGTGTTGACATTATTGATGATATAAGTCAGGCTAAAAATGATGACATTGTAATCGTTAGATCTCATGGAGAACCCAAAGAATTTTATGACAAAGCAAAAAAGCTTGGGGTGCATCTAATAGACGCAACCTGCGTTTTTGTATCTAAAATTCATGATATTGTATATGAGGCATATAAGTCTAATAGAACAATAGTTATAGTTGGTAGCAAAGAGCATCAGGAAGTTAAAGCTACGAATGGCTGGTGTAATTACTCAGCACATATAATTGAGGGCGTCTCAGATGCTAATAATCTACTAAAAAATATTGAGTTTAAAGACGGAGATATTCCACTGATAGTATGTCAGACCACGATTAGGCGTGAGCTTTTAGATGAAATCCTCAATATATTCAAAAAAAATGAAATTGAATTTGAGGTGAAAAACACGATTTGCAATGCAACAAGATTTCGTCAGGAAAGCTGCAAAAATTTAGCAGAGCAAGTTGATGCAATGATAGTAATTGGCGATCAAAATAGCTCAAATTCGAGAAAATTGTTTGAAATCGCAGAAAAAAACTGCAAAAATGCTTATTTCGTTCAAGGTATTTCGGATTTAGCCTTGCAAGACTTTGGAAATTATAATAATATAGGTATAACTGCGGGTGCCTCTACACCCGAAGTAACAATTAAGGAGGTTATTTCTAGGATGAACGAAGAAATCAACAAGATCGAAGAGCAAGAAGAAGAAATGTCAATGGCGGATTTTATGGAGGAGATTGATAAATCTCTCAGACTTCCGAGGACAGGTGATATCATTACAGGAACCATACATGAGGTTAGAGATGATGTTATTATCGTGAACATGGGAGTTAAGAAAGATGGAATCCTACCAAAGAGTGAGGTTGCACTGGAAGAAGGTCAGGAACTAAAGGATCTTTTCCACGAGGGAGATGAAATCGAAGCCAAGGTAATGAAGTCAGATGACGGCGATGGGGGAATCCTACTTTCAAAGAAGAAGCTCGAGATGAACGAGAATTGGAAAGAACTCAACGAAGCACTTGAAAACAAAACAAACATCAATGTTAAGCTTGTTAGGGCGGTAAATAGGGGAGTAATTGCGGAATATAAAGAGGTATCCGGATTTATACCAATGTCACTTCTGTCCGACAGATATGTAGAGAAGGCAGATGAGTTCATCGGCAAGAATGTTGATGTCAAGGTCATCAAGATTGATAATAGACGCAACAGAGCTGTATTCTCTAGAAAACAGGTTCTACTAGATGAAAAGCGTAAGCAGGTAGCAGAAATCTGGGAAAATCTAAATATTGGAGATGTGGTAGAAGGTAAGGTAATGAGATTTACCGATTATGGTGCCTTTGTCGATATTGGAGGAGTTGACGGATTGCTTCACATAAGTGAGATTTCATGGGGCAAGCTAAAACACCCTCAAGAGGTACTAAGCCTTGGAGATATAATCAATGTAAAAATTCTTGACCTAAATGAGCAGAAAGGCAAGATTAGCTTAGGACTCAAGCAGACAACACCTGAACCATGGTCACTTGTAGGAACAAAATACAATGTCGGTGATATTGTAGAGGGTAAGGTAGTTCAGATAAAAGAGTATGGAGCATTTGTTGAGCTAGAAGCAGGTCTTGACGGACTTGTTCATATCAGCGAAATTGCTAATAAGAGAGTTGAGAATGTCGCAGATGAGATGACAATAGGCAAGGTAATTAAAGCTAAAATCATGGACATTGACTCAGAAAGAAAGAGAATCAGTCTTAGCATGAAGGCATTGCTCGGCGAAGAAGATGAGGAATCAGCAGACGAAGATAAGCCTGAAATTCAGCAAACAGAATCAGAGGTAGCAAAAGCATCAGAAGCTAAAGAAGTAGAGGAACCAAAAGCAAATGAGGAGCCTCACGAAGAAGAAGTAGCTGAAGAGCCAAAGGAAGCTGAAAAGACTGAAGAATAAATCTAATTTAAGATTTGAGCGACCATGTTAAATGGTCGCTTTATTTTTTCATATATAAAAATTGGAGGTAAATAAAATAGATATTATTTTAGCTTCATCTTCACCTCGCAGATTAAAAATTCTAAAAGAAAATGGAATTAATCCAGTAGTAATACCGACAGATTCTGATGAGAGCATTCCAGATGACGCATCTTGTGCAAGTGAGATTGCACAAATTTTATCAATGAGAAAGGCTAAGAAATGCAGAAACCTTTTAAAAGCTAAAGAAGCATTAATCATTGCTGCAGATACTATAGTCGTTTGCAAAGATTTAACCCGTTTTGAAAAATTTGGAATTTTAGGAAAACCCAAATCAAAAGAAGAAGCAAGATTTATGATTCGAAATCTTCAGGGAAAATCTCATAAGGTAATTACAGGCTGTGCGGTAATCAGATGTGATTTTTTAGGTGACAAAGAGATAAGCTTTTATGAAGAAACAGAAGTCCATTGTAAGCCTATGACTGGTAAAGAGATAGAAGAATATATTTTAACAGATGAACCATATGACAAGGCGGGCGGATATGGAATTCAGGGAATATTTGGGAATTATATAGATCATATCGATGGTGATTATAATAATGTCGTAGGACTGCCAATAGATAGGCTTATTGAAGAAATAAAAGAAATCTTATAAGCTAAAACATGGAAACCAAAGCATAGAAAAAATATATGAATTAAAGAATAAGAACCAAAGTCCACAAAATTAAAGAATATAAAAAAGTAAAAAAAGAACTGATTGATAGTTAGGTTATTAAATTGGGGGTAAAAATGATCAAGGTCATAGGAATTGATCTCGACGGAACAACAATTAAAAAAGACGGAAGCATAGGAGAGCTTACAAAAGAAGCGATAAAAGAGGCAATTGATAGCGGTATAGAGGTGTGCGTTTGCACAGGACGCTC
The DNA here is from genome assembly GCF_900104645.1 of Alterileibacterium massiliense. GTDB lineage: Bacteria > Bacillota > Clostridia > Peptostreptococcales > Anaerovoracaceae > Alterileibacterium > Alterileibacterium massiliense. The sequence goes on from NZ_FNWE01000002.1 coordinate 525,557, forward strand.
GTTAAATGCTATTCCAGAAGTAATCAGGGAGTTAAAAGAAGTTAAATATGTAGCTACTTCCAACGGTGCAAGGATTACAAATATTAATACGAACGAAACAGTCTACGAAAATTACCTTAATCCGTCAGCGGTAGATTACATCTTGGACTTGTCAATTAAAGAAAATTTGATGCTTGAAGTGTTCATGGACAATCAAGCTTATATAGATGAAAGATTATATAAAGAAATAGAAAAAAATGGTAGCAAATATAGGAGCAGAAGATATGTCCTAATATCGAGAAAGCCAATAAAGGACATCATTACCTTTGCTAGAAGAAATAAGGAAAAAATAGAAAATATTAATATTTTCTTTACAGATTTAAAAAGACTTGAAGAAATAAAACCATTAGTAAATAAAACAAAAAAAGCTACAATAACACAATCATTTCCAAATAATATAGAGGTAGGCGGAGAAAATACGAGCAAAAAGACAGCTCTCAGCTTCCTCATAGATAAACTTGGAGCAAGGCAAGAGGAATTAATGTGCCTAGGCGACGCACTTAATGACATGGCTATGATTAAATTTGCAGGGATAGGTATAGCTATGGGAAATGCTTGGGACGAACTTAAAGAAGTGGCAGACTATGTTACAGATGATAATAACAATGATGGAGTAGGAAAAGCCATTTATAAATTTGCTTTAAATAATAAAAAAGATTGAAAATCCCATAAATATTTTCCGCAAAATATTTCCCACAGAAAATTCTAAAATAAAAAATTTTTAAACTCTTATAATACTTTAAATATGAATTTAGAAACATTCGATATTTTAATCGAATGTTTTTTATTTAGAAAAATTAATCAATATTCGTATGGGATTCTTATGAGAAATAAAAAGCCTTTTTCCTGCGAAAAAAGTCACATTATAGCTTTAATTATTGATTAAAAATTTTCTAAGAATATTATTTTTATATCCAAGTATAAAGATGAGAAAAAAATCAAAGATTTAAGAGGTAAGAAGATGAATGAAAAAGGCAGGCTCGGAAATAGAGGAGAAAATTTAGCTTTAGAATATTTAAAGAATAGAGGATATGAAATTTTAAGTAATAATTACCGTTGCCATTTTGGAGAGGTTGACATTATAGCTAGAAAAGGTAATGAAATAATATTTGCGGAGGTTAAGACCAGAAGTGGAAATTCATATGGTTATCCTGAGGAAGCGGTAGACAAGAACAAAATTAAACATATAAGGAAGGTAGCCGAGGCATATATCGCTGACAATAAATTGAGTGAGATGAGTATAAGATTTGATGTAATATCTATTGAGCTAAAGCATATCGAGAACTGCTTTTAAGGGTGAGCTAAATGATTTGCAGAATTGAGACAGCAATTTACGAGGGGATTTTGGGTAAAAGAATATGGATTGAATCTGATATAAGCAATGGACTTCCTTCATTTAATATAGTTGGCCTTGCCGGCACTTCAGTAAAAGAAAGTCATGAAAGAGTCAAATCGGCGATAATAAATTCAGGTTTTCCATATCCAAGAGGCAGAATAACTATAAATTTATTTCCAGCAAATATTAATAAAAGAGGAAGCCACATGGATCTTCCTATTGCAATTTCCTTGCTCTCAGCCGAGGGAGCTATTGATATAAAAAATCTAAAAGATTTTGCAATTTTCGGAGAATTGTCACTCGACGGAACAGTGCTCCCTATATGCGGAATACTTCCAATGATATATGGATTATCAAAAAATTCGGTAAAAAAGATTATCATACCGAGCGAAAATATTGAAGAAGCCATGCTAAAAGATGACATAGAGATCATTCCTGTATCTTCGCTAAAAGAATGTATAGATTACCTAAATGGCAAACCAACTGCTAAGAGTTTATATAAAAAAATTATTAAAGATGAGGACAGCATTGAAACTATTGGGACACTTGACTTTAAAGATGTTAATGGTCAAATTGCTGCAAAGCGTTCAGCTTGCATTGCTGCTTCTGGCGGACACGGATTAATCATGATAGGACCACCGGGCTGTGGAAAGACTATGATTGCAAAGCGTATTCCAAGCATTATGCCAAAGATGAATATCGATGAAATTATTGAAACGACTATGATATATTCCGTAGCAGGCAAACTAAATGAGGATAAAAAGGTAATAAAGGAAAGACCTTTTAGAATGCCTTATCAAGGAATAACAACAGCAGGCCTTATCGGTGGAGGCTTATTTCCCGTGCCGGGAGAAATATCGTTAGCTCATAATGGAGTTTTATTTTTAGATGAATTTTGTGAATTTGATAGAAAAGTTATAGAGAAGATTCGTAAACCTATAGAAGACCATGAGGTGATTTTAAATAGGAGAGGGAGGACATATTCTTTTCCTGCGAAATCAACTCTGATTATGGCGACAAATCCATGTCCATGTGGGTACCGAGGAGATAGTAAACACAGGTGTAAATGCAGTACTTCTGAGATAGAAAGGTATAAGAAAAAATTAAGCGGTCCCATTTTGGATAGAATTGATTTACAAATATATATGGAAAGAGTTGAATTTAACGAGCTAACTGGTAGAGAAAAACAGTCCATGGGATCTTTTGAAATGAAAGAGATAGTTCTTCGAGCTAGAGAGTTCGCAAAGAAGAGGAATCAAAATACGAATAATGCTTCGCTAAAAAATGAAGAAATCCTTAAATATTGCGATTTTGGCAAGGAAGAATATGAGTTTATTAAAAAAGCATATGAGTCATTTTCGCTAAGCCCAAGGTCATTGATGAAAATTCTAAAGGTAGCTAGGACGATTGCCGATATTGAGGAAAGTAAAAAAGTAAAAATTGAACATATTTCGGAAGCACTTAATTATAGGATAACAAGCAAGGCATTTGCTTAAAGGTAAAATATATGAATAATTATAAATATGAGGTCATTGATTGCGATAGTGAAGCATATCCAAATAAACTTAAGGAAATAGAAAATCCGCCTAAAAAACTTTACCTCGCGGGTGATATTTCTCTGCTTTATACTGAATCAGTTGCTATTGTAGGCTCAAGAAAGTTTACCGCATATGGTAGAGAAATATCTCAGATAATAGCTAAGGAGCTTGCAACATCTTCGATTACTGTTGTATCAGGAATGGCACTTGGAATTGACACATTTGCTCATGAGGCGAGTTTAAAAGCAAATGGTAAAACAATTGCAGTACTTGGAACGGGAATTAACATGGTCTATCCTGCATCAAACAGAGGTCTTATGGAAGAGATATATAATAAGGGACTAATTATTAGTGAATATGAACCTGACTTTAGCGGAAGCAAGTTCACATTTCCACTGCGAAATAGGATAATAAGCGGAATTTCTTCAAAAGTAGTCATTGTTGAAGCTGGAGCTAAAAGCGGGGCGTTAATAACAGCAAATTATGCAATAGAGCAGGGTAAAGATGTTTATTCTGTACCTGGTAATATTAATAGTTATGCAAGCATTGGAACAAACGAATTAATTAATGACGGAGCTATTCCACTTATAAACATAGGAGATTTAATTAGCAATCTAGGAATAGAATATGTTGAAAATGACATTAGATTAAAAGATTTGAGCGAAGAAGAGACGAGAATAGCAAAAGTGGTAAAAGAAGCGGGAGAAATTACAGCAGATGAGATATATAGAAAAACAGGATATGAGATGAGCAAAATTAATTCAATAACAACAATATTAGAGATAAAAGGTATACTGCGAAGCTATGGGGGTAAAATATATTATGAAATATAAGACAATTCCCTAAACTATCATATATACCTATTGACAAATATATACTATGTGGTACAATGTATATAGATAAACATAGGCAATAATCTAAAATCAATAATATTAAACTAGAATAATGCAATGAATAATAAAAAAGAAAATATAACAACAAAAAGAAATGCAAATGGTAATAAAAATGAATGAAGAATGGATTTCACAAATTAAAAGGGGCACTTTAGAATATGCAATCATATTAATTCTTAGCAAAGGCGATAGATATGGATATGAATTAATTCAAATGCTCGAAGAATTTCCCATGTTAAAAACGAAGGAAAGCACAATTTATCCTCTCCTAAGAAGGCTCATGAAAAAAGGGTATCTTGAGTCTTACTGGAAAAACATGGAAGAGGGAACACCACCTAGAAAGTATTATAAGATAACAGAAAATGGAATTTTATATGCTAAAGAGCTTGATAAAGACTGGTCAAATTTAATAAATAGCATTTCCGAAATTAAGAGGGGTTAGCAATAATGAAAATAAGAAATTATGAAAATTTAAATAAAGAGGAAAATATAAATTTAAATAAGGAATTGGAAAAGTATCTGTCGCAGGTAGATCGCTACTTAAAATATATGCCTATTTCAGAAAAGACAGATATTTTAAGTGAGTTAAAGAGTTCATTTTATGAGCGAGTACAAATGGGGCAGAGTGAAGAAATGGTAATAGCAGAAATGGAATCGCCAAAAGCCCTTGCTATGAGCTATATTGGAGATTCCATTGTTAAGAATAAAGGCTTTTCATTCAAAAGGTTCATGTCGATGTTTGGATTTTATTCTGCTGCATCCATTGCTTGGGTATCAATAATACCTACCCTCGCAATTCTTACAGTTTCCTTTTTCTTTTCATCTGGCGTAAGCATAATTGCCGGAATTATGGGGGCATTAAAGGGAATTATACATATTTCGACAATTGAGAATTTGAAATTCGTATTTTTCGCATATGAGCTAAAAGGATTTCCTGCGTTGATTGCCGGATTAGCAATGGCTATAGTATTTGCTTTGCTTGGCATTCTTTGCTGGAAAGCTACAGTTTACATAATACATATTCTTAATTCCCAAAAGTGGAAACTAAAGCATAATTAAATAAGAATTATTCATCAAAATTTTCAGAAGTTGCGAGGTCAAATATATCGGTAACGGAAGAATCAGGCTCAGGAGTAATGAGTGTTACCACTATTGAAACCAGTGTTCCGAATATAAAGCCCGGTATGAGTTCATATATTCCAGTGCTTTTGAAAAATAATAGCCATAAAATATCGGCAGCAGCTCCGGCAACAACTCCGCTGCAAGCAGCAAGGTAATTAAACCTTCTCCAGAAAAGAGATAAGAGAATTACAGGACCAAAGGCAGAGCCAAATATTCCCCATGCGTTTTCAACCATATCCATTATAGCCTGTGCACCAGAGCCCTTTGATGAAGCGATGATATATGCAACCACTGATATTAGTATGACTGCAAGGCGTCCTACCCATAGGACTTCCTTGGCACCTGCATCTTTTCTTATTAAAGGTTTATATATATCAGAAGCAAAAGAGCTTGAAGCAACAAGAAGCTGTGAATCCGCGGTTGAAACGGAGGCTGCCATTATCGCAGCAAGCAAGAATCCAGCTATGGCAGGAGGAAAAAATTTCCTAGCCATTACTATAAAGACTGTCTTTTGCAATCCATTACTTAGAAGTTCTTCGGCAACAATCATTCTTCCGAAATATGCAATCAGGCAAGCTCCCATAATTGATAAAACGACCCATACGATTGCTACGACAGAAGCTTTTTTGACCATGGAAGGCTTTTCAATCGACATAAATCTAACCAAAATATGAGGCATACCGAAGTATCCAAGACCCCAGCCAAGTCCCGATAAAATATCTTTCCATGAGGCAGAAAAAAGCCCTGAGCCAAAGTCACAAGTTACAATATCTCCTGCAGCATCTTTATATGTATAAACATTTTGAAGCACAGATGTGTCTAACTTTTGAGTGCAAACGACGATGATAGGAATTGCGAGAAGTGCAATCATCATAAGTATTCCTTGGAAAAAATCAGTCCAGCATACAGCCTTAAACCCGCCTAGGAAGGTATATCCTATTATTATAAGTGCAAATATGATCATTGATAATTTTTCGCTCATAGATGGAAAGAGCAGTGTAAATACCGAAGTTCCCGCAACGAAGGCAGATGCGACATATACTGTGAATGCTACAAGGAAGATAATTGCACAAATGATCTGAAGGGTTTTACGCTCTGATGCGAAGCGATTGGTTAAATATTGAGGAAGCGTAATTGAATCGCCGGCAGCCTTGCTAAAGAGCCTCAGCCTTTTTGCACAAAATATCCAGTTGCAAGCTGTACCTAGGGCAAGACCGATACCAATCCATATTTGACCAAAACCAAATGCAAGTATTGAACCAGGGAGTCCCATGAGTAGCCATGCTGACATATCAGAAGCCTGTGCTGACATTGCCGTTACCCAGTATCCCATGCTCCTGCCACCGAGGAAGTAATCTTCCTGATCCTTATTACTTCCATTGAAAAAGAATATAAGGCTCACGAAGAATAGAAGTATAAAATATCCAATAAATACAATTGTTTCAGAATTAAACATATCAAAAGCTCCTTTTATAAACTATGCGTATGATAACATGAAAATATATCATATAAAATACTGACTAAAGTATATATTTTAGCTTTAAAAATTTTAAAAAAATCATTTTAAAAAACCAAAACAATCAATAAAAGCCTTGAAAATTAAACAAAAATTTATTAAAATCAAAAATATAAGTTATCGACCTAAGTTTATACTTTAACTTATAATAAATAGATAAATAATGACTTACAGGAATTATCAATGAAGAAAAATAATAACCAAATTAAGAGCAATATAGTATCTTCCGCTTGGGAACTCTTCTACAGGTTCGGATATGATAACACTACAATTGATGACATTGTTCATCATGCCCATGTGTCCAAGGGTTCATTTTATTACTATTTTTCTACCAAGGCAGATTTGCTGGAATCTCTTTCATATCTTTTTGACAGGAAATATGAGGAACTCATGGAAAATATGCCGAAGGGACTTTCGCCAATAGAAGAACTTCTCCTTTTAAATAAGGAGCTACTTATAATGATTGAAAACACAGTGCCTGTCAGCCTGCTTTCTCAGCTTTTTGTATCACAGCTAGCATCCAGCGGAGAAAAACACCTGCTCAATCCGGATCGTTCGTATTTCAAGGTTATCAGGCAGATAATAATGGATGGAAAAGAGCAGGGAATATTCATAGATGAACTGACGGTAAATGATATAACAAGGTCTTATGCAATGTTTGAAAGGGCAATTTTATACGATTGGTGTCTTTTTAATGGAAATTATTCTCTTTATCAATATTCAAGAGAACAGCTCAAAGTTTTTTTAAATGGAATGACGAAAAAAGGTTTCTAATAATTTCTAAATGATTTAAACATACATTTTTTATTATATGCCAATGGTGAAAATCCTATTTTTTATTCTTTGCCAGAAGAACATAGGTAATCTGATGTGGATTTTATTTTGGAAGAAATGTATAACATCAAAAGTTTACAGGAGTCAATGGAACATGCTGATGAATGAAAAAACAAAATCAGAACCATGAAACAAATTCTGATTGATGTGGTAATAAATGAGTGAAATAAAATGATTTACGAACCCGAAAATCTAAAAAATATAAGAGCAATATATGAAAAAAGAGATAAATGGCTTATCCGATTAGCCTTTATATTTTGGGCGGTACTGCTATTTATTTATGTGAACATAGTAAATCCCTATGTAAAATCAACAATTGGTTTTTTAGGCATTGTCTTTGGTGGTATTTTCGTTACTTCTATTGTTTATTTCTTTACCGTATCCTTTATTTTAATGCGTAGAGGACATCAGTTTAGAAAAATGAATAATGATATTGTAAAAGAATATCAAGAAAACAAAAACGGAGAACTCTTTTTAGAAAAACTTCTTGCAATGGATATGAAGCCTAAAGATATGAAAGATGAAATGACATGGTATCTTAATATTGCAACTGCATTTAATGTATTAGGCAAACGAAATGAATGTATTGCTTTGTTTAAACAACTAGAAGAAGTTGCAACAGAAAAAGAAAAAGAATATATTCAAAATAGCATCAAATTTGTGCAAGAAAAATCAGAAAAAGACGATACTAATTAAGTGTTACAATAAAATTAAGAAAGACGGGAGATGGTCAGATATTTTGTACTATATCCCATCTTATTTTTAGCGTCATATCAAAGCTCGTTCAATCGTGGTAAATTCGTGGTAAAATAAATAGTTTTCTATACTTTAAAATGCTTAAAAATATAGTATTTATGCGAATAATTGAAAATCAGGTATATAATTTCTTTCTAATTTCTAATAATTTTTAAAAATGTTTAAAGAATTTCAAGGAGGATAAAGATGCTTAAAGATGGCAAGGTGTGGATTGGTAACAACGATAAGGGAGAAAATATTTCAATAATTCCTAAGATGGCACAAAGACACGGGCTAATCTGTGGAGCAACAGGAACGGGTAAAACGGTTACTATCAAGGTTATGGCGGAAAGCTTCAGCGAAATGGGAGTGCCTGTATTTATCGCTGATGTGAAAGGTGATGTTTCGGGGCTTGCTTCTATGGGAACGATGAATGAAAATATTAAATCTAGGATTGAGGAGTTTGACCTAGAAAATAATGGTTATGAGATGAATGGAAGTCCGGTTGTCCTATGGGATATATTTGGTAAAAATGGTATCCAGCTTAGGACTACAATATCGGAGATGGGACCTCTGCTTCTTTCAAGAGTCTTAGATTTAAATGAGCTACAGAGCGATATTTTATCAATTGTCTTTAAGATAGCTGACGACAATAAATTGCTTTTAATAGATACAAAGGATTTGAAATCAATGCTCGCCTATGTTGATAAAAATGCAGATAAATTTATTGCTGACTATGGCAAGATAAGCAGTGCTTCAATCGGAGTTATAACTAGAGCAGTTGTTTCGCTTGAAGTTGCTGGCGGAGATATTTTCTTCGGAGAACCGGCACTCAATATAACGGATTTACTTGCTCTTGATGGGGGCAGGGGAATAATAAATATTTTGGATAGCTCAAGCATAATAAATAATAAACAGCTCTACTCGGCATTCATGCTATGGCTATTATCTGAGCTATTTGAAACGCTCCCTGAAGTTGGTGATGTAGATAAACCAAAGATGATATTTTTCTTTGATGAGGCACATCTTCTTTTTTCAGGTGCGTCGCAGGTTCTGATAGAAAAAGTTGAACAGCTCGTTAAGATGATTAGGTCAAAAGGCGTTGGTGTATATTTTTGCACTCAGAATCCTAGTGATATGACGGACGGAGTGCTTGCCCAGCTTTCAAATAGGATTGAGCACGGACTTAGGGCATATACGCCTAAGGAGCAAAAATCAGTAAGGGCGGCAGCAGATTCATTTAGGGAAAATCCTGAATTTGATGTTTATGATACAATTTTAAATCTTGGCACTGGAGAAGCTGTAATATCTTTTCTTCAAGAAGACGGAATTCCTTCAGCTGCAGAAAAGGTTAAAATCCTGCCACCTAGATGCTCATTTGATGCAATTTCTGCTGAAAAAAGGGATTCAATTATAAAAGGCTCCGTTTTATATAGTAAATATGCAAATGCCATTGACCCTGAGTCAGCTTATGAATTTCTTAAAAGGCAGGGAGAAACTGATTTGGCAAGAATTGAAAAGGAAAAATTGGATAAGGAAAAAATTAAAGCAGATAAGGCGAGCGAAAAAGCCAGAAAGAGGACGGCAGGTAAGATTGGCAACTCAGTCGCTGGTACAGTCGGAAGAGAGGTTGGAAGAACCATAGGTGGCACGATGTTCGGTAGATTTGGAAGAACTCTTGGTGGCAATCTTGGTGCAAGTCTTGGCAGAGGAATCTTAGATACCTTTTTAAAAAAATAAAATTTATAAAATAAATGATAATAAAGAAATAAAAAGTTAAAATATAAAAACAATAATTATTTAAAATCGAAAATCAAAAATAAACAATAAAATAAAGGTAAAAATCAAAAGATTATAAGTTCTTTTAATATAAATTAAGAGTAGGAAAGGAAATATTAGAGATGAAAAAATTTGTTATTGAGATGGAAAATGGGAATAAGATGGCTGGAGAACTATATGAAGATATTGCTCCGGTAACAGTAGCTAACTTTGAGGAGCTTGCAAATGACGGCTTTTATGACGGGCTTATATTCCATAGAGTTATACCGGGATTTATGATTCAAGGTGGCGATCCTCTCGGAAATGGCACAGGCGGACCGGGATATGCAATTAAAGGTGAATTTAAGAGCAATGGGTTTGATAATAATCTAAAGCATGAAAGAGGAGTTTTATCAATGGCTAGATCTATGAATCCTAATTCTGCAGGCTCGCAATTTTTTATAATGACCGATGATGCACCTCACCTAGACGGAATGTATGCCTCTTTTGGCAAGGTTACAAGCGGAATGGAAGAAGCGGACAGAATTGTATCAGTTGATAGGGATATGATGGATAAGCCTAGGGAAGATCAGGTGATAAAGCAGGTCAGGGTTACGGAATAGAGAAAGACTTTATTTATAGCGGTGGATAGCGGTGGCAAGGTTTTAAAATAGCAAAGAAAAACCAGACAAGCGAGGATTAAACATCGTTGACAATTGTGCACAATTTAATATAATGAATATCTAGAAGTAAGCATCTAGATTGAATAATGTTGAATTAATATAAGGTTTATCAGCAATTGCTGAAAAGGAGGTAAAAATGGCTAAATGGGTATGTCAAGTATGCGGATATGTTCACGAGGGCGATTCTGCTCCTGAATCTTGTCCACAGTGCAAAGCTCCAGCTTCAAAATTTTCTAAGCAGGAAGAAGGCGAAATGCAGTGGGCAGCAGAGCATGTTCTCGGCGTAGCAGAGGGTTCAAGTGAGGATATAATGGAAGACCTCAGAATGAATTTTAATGGAGAATGTACAGAAGTAGGAATGTATCTTGCAATGTCAAGAGTTGCTTTTAGAGAAGGCTATCCTGAGATAGGAATGTACTATAGACAGGCTGCTTTTGAAGAGGCTGATCACGCATCAAGATTTGCTGAGCTTCTGGGCGAAGTTTTGACAGATAGCACAAAGAAAAATCTTGAGCTAAGAGTTGATGCTGAGAATGGTGCTACAGCAGGAAAGTTCGACCTAGCTAAGAGAGCTAAGGCTGCAGGACTTGACGCAATTCATGACACAGTTCATGAGATGGCAAGAGATGAGGCTAGACATGGCAAGGCATTTGCAGGACTTCTAAAGAGATATTTCGGCTAAAAGATTATCTAAAAATATAGATACAAGAAATTTTTTAATAAATGTGAAATTTAATTTTGACATTTAGAAGTTTAGAAGAGTAGTATTTTTACTGATTGAAATTTCTAAATGAACATGTTATATTTTCGGTACATAATGAAGGTGTCCTTCTACCATTAAAGTAGGAGTATTAAAGTAGGTGTCTCACTACCTATATCCCAAAGGTGAAACATTAAAGCGGACAGAGAGGGTAAAACCTCTCTGTTTTTTTAGGAGAATGGACATTTGTACCAAACAAGCACAATGTAACATATGAGTACAAGAGCGGAACTGCAGGAATGGACATACCTGACGCACTAAAGGATAAAGCACCAAGCAAAGTAACAGGCAAGGTGAAAGGTGACAAGGTAACATCACCAGTGCCAACAGGAAAAGACGCAGAATTTAGAGATGAAGCTGGTAAGGGAACATGGAAGTTCAAGAGCTACGACAAGAGCGAAGTAACGATAGATAACAAGGACGAACATGTAGTTGGAACATGGGTATTTGAAAAAGACCCAGCACCAAAGACCTACAAGGTAACGCATAAGTTTGAGAGTGAAGATCCAAATGTAGAGCTACCGGATGCTGTAAAGAAATTACAACCAAGCGACGAGACAGGAAAGGCAGACGGAAGCAAGGTAACTCCAACATAGCCAAATACAAAGAAAGTAGAAACAAATGAAGGAACTATTTATACCGATGCTAAGGAAGATGCTATAACGGTAGAAAATAAAGATGAGCAGTCAATGCTTAAGATAGGCAATTTAGTAATCTCATCTGACAAAGGCAAGATGGCGGATTCAGTGCTTAATAAAAATGTAATAAAGGTCAGAAAACTTGGTGACGAAATGATTTCATATAAGTTTGAACCTGAGGCTAATGATTTCAAGCTTACTTTTGTAAAAGACGGGTATCAGATAGTAAAGAAGAAGTTTGATAAGGATAAAGACGATGCTAGGCAAAACGAAAAACTTCGCCCATCGACAGGAGATAGTACTGATATAACCATAGGTTTATTGATTATTCTTTTGTCAATACCTTTTATTTCAAAATTAAAAAGAAAAGAGAGATAAAAACATATTAAAATTTAAGATATTCGATAAAAACAGCTGAGACAATATTTCGGCTGTTTTTATTTTTCAGTATTTAATCTTATTTTAAAAACTTAAATTGCTATATAGAGGACTATTTTCGTTTGAAAAGCTTTGCGATTAATACTAAAATTTAGATAGATAAAAACAGATAAAAATAAATAGAATAAAGGTTGAAAATTTAAATACCAATTAAATACCAATTTATAATACTTATTTAAGGAAGGCATATTTGAAAATTACAAACAAATTAATAAAAACGAAAGGAGATTAATCGATGGCTAATCAAAAAATTAAGAGGACGAATAGGTTCGGAGGGGTGACTTATAATATTGTAAAGCATATAGGCGTTGTTGCTAAATACAAGAGTGGCTGGTCTAAAGAGCTTAATATTGTCGAATGGAATGACGGACCGCCTAAATATGATTTGAGGGACTGGGATAGTGAGCATGAGAATATGGGCAAAGGGCTCACCTTTGTAAAGTCAGAAGCAAGAGAGCTCGCGAGGCTCTTAGAGGAAAGCTTTGACCTTGAAGATATTGATAAAATACCTGAAAAAATTGACAAGATGAAATAGGAATAATGACCGCTATATATTAATTTGCCAGAATTTCATTAATCATAATTTTAAATGCTTAAATTTTTGTTTCTGCCTTTACTAAAACTTATATATCAAAAGATTTTCAGTTAATTATATAAAAAAGCTTGATATATATATATATATATAATGGAATAAGGAAAATATTGCTACTGATAAACAAGATATATAAATTATAGGAAGGAATGAGAAAAGTGAATGGTAAATTAATTGGCAAATTAAATGTATTTGCACTTATAATCACAATCTGCCTAGCAATTCTTTTTAGCGGATTTACTGATTTCAATCAAGTTCATGCTGATGAAACTCAGGATGTGGAAGTAACAAATCTTGTAGGTAGAATTGGTGGAGGTGAAAGTGTAGGTTTATCTTTTAATTTAAAGATAAATCGTAGAGTAAAGCAAGGTGAGGAGATAGTTTTAAACCTTGGATATGATAAAGTTGATAAAAATGACGCTTTATATTTTAATCGAAGTTCATATGGTGAAATTAGCATAAAGAAGAATGATGGCTCAAAAGATATAATAGGTACAGTTATGGCATATGGTCATTCTAATGTTATTAAGTTTATTTTTAATAAAAAGGCGGAAAATTATGATGTGATAGATATTGATTTATCTTTTCCTCATGTTATTTACGATATAACTGCGTTTTCAGGAACAACTTCAAATCTAACACTAAAATTACCATTTTATTTAACTATGGATGGCAAAAATATTACAAAAAAAGAGGCATTTGTAACCAGAGTCTATGAACCATATACGAAAATTACTCAGCTTAGCAATGGATTTATTAGCCGAGATTTAGAATCATTTTTTTATAGTGTTTATGTTGGACATAATGCCAAAAGCGGTGATATTATAGTTGAGTATCCAAATGAGCTCGTAGCCAATATTGATGGTATTAATCTTATGAACTGCAATTGTTTTACTATAAAAAAGCCAGATATAAATAATACTCTGATTAAAGCAAGAAAACTTACAAAAGTAGATGATAATTCATTATCAATTAAAAAAATAGATGGCAATAAAGTTGTAATACATTTTGATAAAGACAAATATAAATCAGAAGATATTGAAGGTATTACAAATATAGTGTTTAAATATAAAGATGGATTTTCATATCAAGATGATCCCGCAAGAATTATTAAAATAGATTATACTGGTATTGGCGGAGTTATCAAAGAAGAAATAATAAAAAAAGCAGTAATTAATACCGGAGGAACAGGCACTATACTTGATGTTAGCAAGTATCAGCCTGAGGCAAGCCCTATTACAGTTCACAAGGGAGATGAGCTTAGCAACAAGATGATTACAGACCATGTAATTATCAAAGATAAAGACGGAAAGACTGTTAAAGCTGAGGACATCAATGCTACCAAGACAAGAGTAGATAATAATAAGATTGATACAAATACTGTCGGTAATTACAAGGCGACTGTGAATGTTGAATACAAAGACGGAAGCACAGAAAATGTTACAGTTCCTATTAAGGTAATTGACAATGTAATACCTAATCTTCCTGATGAAAATGGTAAAAATCCAGAAAAGCCTGATGGATATGTGACGGTAACGATGAATGCAGGTCAGCATGGTATGCTTGCAAAAGGCGAAGCAAAGGAATATTTTGTAAATCCTGAGAAGGTTGTCACAATACCTGCAAAGGACGCAATTGGTAAGCTAGGTTATAAGTTCAGCAAATGGGATAGTCCGCTTAAAGCACAATTTAAGAATGACAAAACCATAAATGCGAAATATAAACAGCTTCCAGATGTAATACCTAATGTTCCTGACCATAATGGTAAAAAGCCTGAAAAGCCTGACGGTTATGTAACCGTAGTTGTTGACCCTGGTAATAATGGTAAGCTTGATCCAAGAGATGCAGGTGAATATTTTGTAAATCCAACAAAAGAAGTAACAATTCCTATTCATAATGCAGTTCCAAATGATGGATACAAGTTTAATAAATGGAGTCCAAGCAAGACTGGGCATTTCGACCATGATATGACTATCAAAGCTAAATATCTTGCAAAAGGTAATGCTAATAAGCCACAAACAGGAGATAATGGAATTGAAATTCCACTAGCTGTACTTATTTCAACTATAGGCATGGCATTTGTAGCAGTTAAAACTAAGAAGCATATTTAGCAGGCAAAATTTTCCCTATCTGATTATCAAAATAATTATTAACACTAATATTTATTTGATGATTAGTTAAGATACTAAATCTGAAAGAAATTAACATAATATATCAAAATATCAGATATTAAGACTAAGCGATGATGAGAGGGCTTTAAGTAAATTAGCAAAGCCACCTCGTCATCGTTTTATTATTTAGCATTTAAAAAATAAAAGTGCTCCTATTTTAATAAATGTGAAATTTAATTTTGACATTAAAATAAAAAGTGCTCCTGCATATTATTAAAATTTGGGGAACAAAAAATATATTATGCCACGAAAATTATTCCTTGTGTTTGCGATTAACCCTTGACTATGATTGATTTATATATGAATAAAAAGTGTGGGGAAACATATAAATTATTCGCAGACAAGAAGCATGAGATATGAATATAGAAAAAGATAAGATAATTGATGAAAAAAATCTACTCGTCTTATTAATTTAAATTTTCAAATAAAAAGAGCTTCATGTATATTATTGAAAATTGGGGAACAAAATGGCATAATATTAAATAAAAAGTTCCCCAAGGGAGAGAAAGCAATGACTATAAAATATAACGAAATACAAGAATTACTCAGAAGGCGTGCTGATCTTCATACAAGATTGAATTTGATGCCTTATGATGGCACACCAGAAATTAAAGAGCGTGGCGATCGAAAATATTTATATATAAGAAAACGAGTTGCTGGCAAATTGACATCAACATATGTTGGCGTGTATACCGAAGAACTCTATAATTTACTGCTTCGTAATGCTAGAGAAATACGAGAAATAAGGAAGAAACTAAGACATATAGAAAAGCAACTAGCTGATAGTGGATACTCTGAAGATGAATTATCTATTGAGGTTATAATTAATATTGCATTTGCGAGAGCAAATATGAAGATGAATATTTATGATCAGGCTGTACTAGAGGGAGTAGCAACATCTTTTCCTCAAACAGAAGAAATCATAGATAATGGAAAAGTTACCGGCATGACAGCAACCGATGTACAAAAAATTTTAAATCTTAAACACGCATGGGAGTTTATATTAGATAGAGATGTAATTGCGAGCAAATCAGACTATTATATGCTTAGTCATATTGCGAGTCTTGTTAATGAGGGCTTTTTCGCTGAAGGAGGTCGTATACGCGGAGTTCCTGTTACTATTGGAGGCTCATCTTATGTACCTCCATTGCCAATTGAAATAGATGTTAAAGATAAAATAAAAGAGATTACTGAAGAAGCTGACGAAGTAATTAATATTGCAATCAAATTATGCCTATATTGTATGAAGACACAGATTTTCCTTGATGGGAATAAGAGGGCATCTGTTATTTTTGCTAACCACTATTTAATATCCCATGGAGGTGGTTTTTTGGTTATTCCAAAAAAAGAAGTTCCAGAATTTAAAAAGCTACTTGTAAAGTATTATGAGGGAAATGACATAGCTATTATTTCTAATTTTATGAAAAACAATTGTTGGAAAACTATCTAATTATAAACTTTGGGGAACTTTAATTATAAGAATCTATAATTTTATTCCCCAAATATAAATGCTAATACAAGGCAACTCTCTAACAGCAGGTGTTTTATATATAGCAGAATCAAAGATGAATACGGCGTATCAAGGCAATGATTAAAGACTTGGAATTTCAGCGTGCTTGACCCTTATTTATCACTGTGATAAACTTCATAACTAAGTTTATATAAACGAATTTGGAGGCATCAATAATGATGGTGAAGATAAAAAGAGACCCTAGCGGTACATATGAAAATATTGAGATAGATAAAGGCATAAAGATAGAAGAACTCTATTTAAAATATAGGGATAAATTTAAAAATGATGTGGTTATCGCCATGGCTAACAACCATATCGTGCCACTTGACTATGTGGTTCAAGACGGCGAAACAATAGAATTTTTGGATATTACAAATAATGAAGCATATCTATCATATCAGAGCAGTTTGACCTTATTGCTACTCAAGGCGTCTTCCGATCTGCTTGGCGATAAGCCTGGCATGAGGGTTAGAGCGTCTATTAATGACGGACTTTATATAACCTATGATGAAAAGGTAGATGAAGAGCAAGTTGCCAAGATATACCAGAGGATGAAGAAGCTAGTAGAAGATGATATTCCAATAATTAGTCGCGAGTTTACTAAAGAAGAGGGGAAAAAGCTTCTCGAGGAAGAAGGGCTTGATGATAAATCAAGACTACTTAACAAGCTTGCAAATGATGAAACAATCAAAATATATTCCTTAGATGGATATAGCGAATTTTTCTATAACTACCTTGTTCCATCAACTTCATATCTTAACAATTTTGAACTTATGAGATATAGAGATGGAATATTGCTAAGGTATCCGCACCCATCAGACCCACATTCAATACCAAGATTTGAAGATGACTACATTGTCTACAATGCTTTTGTTGAACAAGCAGAGTGGAAAAGCTTACTTGGCATAAATTACATGGCGGACTTAAACGATGCAACCTTGGATAAAGAGATAAGTCGCACCATTATTCAGCTTAGCGAAGCCTTGCACGACAAGAAGATAGTTCAGATAGCAAATAGAATTACAGAAGAAAAGAAGAGGATGATTCTCATTCTCGGACCATCTTCATCAGGAAAGACCACTTTTGCAAGAAGACTTCTTATTCAGCTTATGGTTAATGGTCTTAGACCTCTATATATAGGCACCGATGATTATTTCGTTGAGAGGGAAGACACGCCAAGAGATGAGAATGGTGAATATGATTTTGAGTCGATAGATGCTGTAGATATAGAGCTTTTCAACAACAATATGAACGATTTGCTTTTGGGCAAAGAAGTTGATATGCCTATATTTGATTTTATTACAGGGCATAAGAAGTTTGGAAAGAGAATGACGAGACTTGAAAGCGGTCAACCGATAATCGTCGAAGGAATACACGCATTTAACCACGCATTGACAGGCGAGATTGATGACTCTGAGAAATTCAAAATATACATAAGTCCTCTTACCCAGCTTAATTTGGATGCACATAATAGAATTCCAGCAACGGACACTAGAATTTTCAGAAGAATTATTAGAGACGCAAGGACAAGAGATCATACAGCAGAGGAGACACTCAAAAGGTGGTCTAAGGTCCATGAGGCAGAAAGTGTAAACATATTCCCATACACTCATGAGGCAGATATTTTCTTTAATTCAGTACACTTATATGAAATGGCAGTTATAAAAAAATATGCAGAGCCTCTTTTGAAGAAAGTCAAGGAGGATTCTCCTGAGTATTCGGCTGCATCAAGGCTTTTGAGAGAGCTTAGATATGTATCGAAGATGACAGAAGATAATTATATAAATAATGATTCTATATTGAGAGAGTTCATAGGAGGCGGAACTATTTGATGAAAAGCATGGGCAAGTTAAAAGTGTCTATTCATACCCTTGGCTGCAAGGTAAATCAGTATGAATCCGAACTTATCTCAGAACAATTTGCATCGCATGGAGATGAAATCGCAGGCGAAAATGAATTTGCAGATGTTTATATTATAAATACCTGCACCGTAACGGGAATAGCTGACAGAAAATCTAGGCAGATTATAAGAAGAAAGAAGAAAATTAATAAAGATGCACTCATCGTCGTGACAGGTTGCTATGCACAGGTTGCGTCAGAAGAAGTGGAAAAAATTGATGATGTCGATATTGTAATCGGAAATAATTTAAAATCTACAATTTATGAAACCGTGCATAGGCTGATAGACATCAAATCTCATGAAAAAATAGTTAGCGTACTGCCTTTAGAAGATTTAAATTGCTACGAGGACATGGGAATTAGCCTAGGCATAGCCTCAGGTAGAACTAGAGCGTATATTAAGATACAGGAGGGGTGCAACAGATTTTGCTCATATTGCATGATTCCATTTGCGAGAGGAAGGATAAGGAGCAGGTCTTTAGATGACATTATTTTAGAGGTACATTCGCTTCTTAAAAATGGTGCTAAAGAAATTGTTTTAACGGGTATAAATACAGCACTTTATGGATTTGATTTTGAAAAAAATGGCAGGTATCCGCTTTCTGAGCTAATAGAGAAGATAGATGAAATTGAGGGCGATTTCAGAATAAGGCTTAGCTCACTTGAGCCTACGGTGGTTAATAAAGATGATGTAATGAGCCTTATAGGATATGACAAGCTCGCAAGGCATCTCCACCTTTCAGCTCAGAGCGGAAGTACAAATATCCTTAAAAAGATGAATAGAACCTATGATAGAAATGGGTATTTGAAAATCGTTAAGGCAATAAGAGATTATGACCCATTATACGGCATAAGTACAGACATAATAGTGGGATTTCCTTATGAAAGCGAAAAAGACTTCGAGGATTCACTTATGCTTCTATCTGAGGCTGAGTTTTGCAGGGTTCACGCTTTTAAATACTCCCCAAGGAAGGGGACGAAGGCAGCCTCATTTAAGAATAGAGTTGATAGCGATATAAAAAATAGAAGAATTGATAAGCTGATAAGCGAGGCATCAAAGGTATCTCTAAATTTTATAAATAAAAATAAGATGACAGTTGAGAGAGTTCTCACCGAGGAAAGGACTGGAGATTATGTCACTGGATATACTGGAAATTATATCAAGGCATATATTCTTGACAGGGATAGAAATATTAAAACAGGCGAGTTTTATAATGTTAGAATTATCGAACCCTATGAGGACGGGTGCTTAGCTCAAGTAGAAATGATAGAATAGCCTTGATGGATACAAGATATTATTAATTGCTTTAGATGATAGATTGGTTTAGATTATAAATTGGTTTAGATATAGAAAGGAGAATTCGATGAGTGACTGCATTTTTTGCAAAATTGCAAATGGTGAAATTCCGTCAGAGATCGTTTATCAAGACGAACTTATCACTGTATTCAAAGATGCTTCGCCTATGGCACCGGTTCATGTTCTTATGGTCCCAAAAGTCCACATTTCTTCAATGGACGAGCTAACAGAAGAAGATAGCTCACTTATCTCTCATATGATGCTTAAGATTAAGCATATTGCAAAAATCCTTGAACTGGACAATGGATATAGAGTGGTAATAAATTGCGGGGAAGATGGACAGCAAACTGTAAAGCACCTACATATTCATATCCTCGGAAAGAGGAAGATGATATGGCCACCGGGCTAGAAGATAGGTATTTTCATCAAAAGCGTATGAGTTAAAATCGTATGAATTAAACGCATATAAATAAACAGCGTATTAGTAAAAACCATATGAATTAACAGCATACAATTTAAACGCACCTATTAAAATTATAATCATAAAAAACTCTATTCAGTAGAGGAGATTTGCGATGTTATTTAAAAATATTTCTATTCTGGATGAAAATTTTCAAATTAGAAATAATATCTATCTTAAAACAGAAGATGAAATTATAACCTATATTGGGGAGAAATGTCCTAATCAAAATCAAGATAAAGATAAAGAAGAGGAAAGCATTGACGGTAAGGGTCTGCTTTTGATGCCCGGATTTTATAATTCCCATGCACATTCTCCGATGTCGCTACTTCGTGGATATGGAGAGGGCTTAGAACTTCATGAGTGGCTAAATAAGAAGATTTTTCCATTTGAAAAAACCTTGAATAGGGAAGATGTATACTGGGGCTCTCTCCTATCAATGGCAGAATCTATGAGCTATGGAATTGTTTCCACAACCGATATGTACTTCCTCACAGATGGTCTAGCGAAGGCAGTGCTTGATAGCGGAATGAAAGCAAATATATCAAGGTCAGTTTCAAATATGTCTCAAGCAAATCCTCATGATGATATTACATTCAAGGAGATGGTATATACAAATGAGAGCTTCCAAGGAATAGGTTCAGGCAGGATAATAGTCGATGCCTCACTTCATGCGGAATATACAAATGATGAACCCACTATCAAAGCTGTCGCAGATTATGCAATTGAAAACAATCTGAGAACACATATACATCTTGCAGAAACAGAGAGAGAAGTAATCGAGTGCAGGAGGAGATATGGCGGAATAAGTCCGGTAGAATTGCTTCTAAGGAATGGCGTTTTCGATGTTAAGGTGACGGCGGCTCACTGCGTATGGTTAGATGACAGGGATAGAGAGATTCTTAGAGATAAAAAGGTAACAGTAGCAAGTTGCCCTGTGAGCAATTTGAAGCTGGCAAGCGGAATATGCGATGTTAATAAACTGTTTGATGAGGGAATCAGAGTCACAATTGGAACGGACGGAGCTTCAAGCAATAATAGCTTAAACTTTTTTGAAGAGATGAAGATTTTTGCCTTGCTTGGTAAGTATAAGAGCAAGAATCCGGCTAGAATGAAAGCTGAAGAAGTGATTAAGAGTGCGACTATCGATGGGGCGATTGCACAGGGCAGGGAAGCCTGCGGAAGCCTTAAAGTGGGAAATAGGGCGGACATCATAGCGATTGACATAGAGTCGCCGAGCATGAATCCTAGGGACAATCTCATCAACAACATAGTATATTCATCATCAGGTCGAGATGTGAGAATGACTATGGTTGATGGAAAAATTTTATATAAAGATGGCGAGTTCATCACTCTTGATATTGAAAAGATTAAATACGAGGTTGGCAAGAGATCGGCATTTCAAAAGATGTAGTTTGAATTCTATTTTATACCTTGAATTAATTTCAAAAGATGTAGCTCGTGGCTTGTTTTATTGTGGACTTATAAAATTAAATTGTTATTAAATCTGTCTTAATAAAGCAAAAATACTATTAGCTAAATTTAAAATTTTTTTGAAGAGTAAAATGCGATTAGTTAAATTTTTAAAATCATCAATAAATACAGGCAAAATAAAGATTAGTAAGACTATTAGGAGTATAAAAAGTATAAATAGTATAAAAATAATAAATAACATAAGGAATATAAGAAAAAAGAATAATAATAATAAAAACAATAAAAATAATACAAATAATAAAAAAACTAATCCGCTATATCTGGTTAAGTTCGGCGGAAATCACAATGTCGAGGAATTTTTGCATGGTTATTGCAATCTTTACCTCGTTTATTTTTTGAAAAAAATGCCGGAATGGCGAGGCGAGGTAATGATTAGGAAGTCAAATAAGATGATAATTCATGCCTACGCTACTAGGATAGATGAAGATGGTATTAAGAATTATGCAGATGCGAGGGGAATCATAAAGGACGAAGATGAGTTTTTTAAACCATATTCATTTAGGGATCGCGAAATTATCGTGCGTGATATTACAGCAAAGGAGATTGCAGAAGCGGTTAAAAGAATAAAAAAAGAGGAGCTTTATGTGGCAATTAGTGAGTTATTCGACTTTGTATATGGAGATAATACTAAGCAATAATAGCGAACTAGAAACGCCAGAAAGAGTGTTAAGGTTCAACCTCTATAGAGCTTGAAAAATAGAGAATAGAATATTAGAAATATCAAATAATTGTTAAATTTTTTTAAAAAACTACTTGCGATTTATAATAAGGCATAGTATAATTACAAGGCTTGTTTAAGGCGAAGAAGTGGGAGATTGCCGTGCTATCGGGGAACTTTCACTGAGAATTGTCCTCACAAGATGAGGGCGAAGGGTTCGCTTTATATTTTGTATTGTGCAAGGAATGAGGAAACGCACGAATAAGTGTAAATAAGGCGAAATCCTGTACAAGCATAGCGAAAACAGTACAAACGGAGGTTAGAAATGAGTGAATTACAAAAGATCAGAATCAGACTGAAGGCTTACGACCACGCACTGCTCGACAAGAGTGCTGCAAAGATTGTAGAAGCTGCAAAAAAAACAGGAGCGGAGGTATCTGGACCAATTCCACTACCGACTGAGAAAGAAGTGGTAACGATAATCAGAGCCGTTCACAAGTATAAGGACAGCAGAGAGCAATTTGAGCAGAGAACACACAAAAGACTAATCGACATTACAAATGCGACAACAAAGACAACAGACGCATTGACTAGGCTCGATATGCCTGCAGGAATTGATATTGAAATCAAGCTCTAACTCATTTAGTAAGATCGCACGAGAGGGTTAGTCCAAACCGGAGCGATCCGCTGTAAACAAAGTAGGAGGAAATTATGAAAACACTAATTGGAAAGAAAATCGGCATGACACAGATTTTCACAGAAGATGGAAATGTCGTACCGGTGACTGTAATTGAGGCTGGCCCTGAGGTAGTTGTTCAGGTTAAGACCGAAGAGACTGACGGATATAACGCAGTTCAGGTTGGATATGAAGACCAGAAGCCTCACAGAGTTAATAAGCCTATGACAGGACATTTTGAAAAGGGAAATGTCGCACCTAAGAAATACTTGACTGAATTTAGAGTCGAAGATGGTGAAACATATGAAGTAGGACAGGAAATCACAGTTGCTGATTTTGAAGAGGGTTCAAAGCTCGATGTAACAGGAACATCAAAGGGTAAGGGAACTCAAGGTAATATTAAGAGGCATGGCCACAGAAGAGGACCTATGACTCACGGCTCTAAGCACAAGAGGCTTGCTGGTGCACTTGCCGCTGGTACATATCCATCAAGGGTATTCAAGGGCAATAAGGCACCTGGAAGAATGGGTAGAGATAAGATTACCGTTCAGAATGTAGTTCTTGTAAAAGTTATAGAAGACCGCAATATCATGCTCGTTAAGGGAGCAATTCCGGGCAAAAAAGGTGGAATTGTCAAGGTAAGATATGCGATCAAAGGTCAGGATAAGTAGTAAAGGCAGAAAGGAGGAACTAAAATGGCAAAGGTAACAATGCTGGACATGTCAGGCAAGGCAGTTGGCGATATTGAGCTTGCAGATGAAATTTTCGCTATAGAGCCAAATGAACACGCCGTACATGACACAATAAAGAATTACTTGGCAAACCAGAGACAGGGAACCCAATCTGCCAAGAACAGAGGAGAAGTTAGAGGCGGAGGTCGTAAGCCATTCAGACAGAAAGGAACAGGCAGACATAGACAGGGAAGCTCAACAGACCCTTCACAGATTGGCGGAGGAGTGGTATTTGCACCAAAGCCTAGGGACTACAGATATTCAATCCCTAAGAAGGTAAAAAGACTCGCTCTAAAGTCTGCACTGTCAAGTAAGCTTAAAGAGGACGAGTTAATCGTAATTGACAGCATAAAGTTTGAAGCACCTAAGACCAAGGACATGATTAAGATGCTAGATGCTGTAAAAGCAGAGAAGAAAGCTCTTATCGTTACAAGCGAAAAAGATGAAAATATCATAAGGTCTGCATCTAATATCAAAGGCGTAAGAACAGCACTTGTAAGCACAATGAATGTATATGAGATAGTTAACCATTACAGCCTCATCCTCACAAAGGATGCTGCAAAGAAGATTGAGGAGGTATATGCATAATGAAGACGGGTTACGATGTAATTGAAAGGCCTATCATTACCGAGTTAAGCATGGACCTTGCTGAAGACAAGAAGTACTTATTTAAGGTCAATGCTAACTGCAATAAGACGGAAGTAAGAAAGGCAGTTGAAGAAATCTTCGGCGTAGATGTTAAAAAAGTAAACATCATGAATGTTAATGGTAAAAAGAAGAGAATGGGCAGAACTCAGGGAATGACATCTTCATATAAGAAGGCAATTGTTACTCTCACGGAGGACAGCAAAGAGATTGAACTCTTCCAGGGGCTCTAATAAAAGGAGGAATGTAGGAAAATGGGAATTAAAAAATACAAACCGACTACCCCGGGCTTAAGAGGCATGACCGTTTCAACTTTTGAAGAAATAACGGCAGATAAGCCCGAAAAGTCCCTTACAGTAACTCTAAAAAAGCATTCAGGTAGAAATGCAAGAGGAAAGATTACAGTAAGACACAGAGGTGGAGGCACAAGACCGAAATATAGAATCATAGATTTCAAGAGAAATAAGGACAATATTCCGGCAACAGTAAAGACAATCGAGTATGATCCTAACAGGTCGGCAAATATTGCACTTTTATATTATGCAGACGGAGAAAAGAGATATATCATCGCTCCTGATGGACTGGGAGTAGGAGATGTAATCGTCTCAGGTGCAGATTCAGACATCAAGGTAGGAAATGCACTTCCAATTGCTAATATACCGTTAGGTACAATTATTCACAACATTGAACTCAAGCCAGGTAAAGGTGCTCAGCTTGTAAGGGCAGCAGGTAACGGTGCTCAGCTCATGGCAAAAGAGGGAGATTACGCACAGGTAAGGCTTCCATCCGGAGAAGTTAGAATGGTAAGGTCTAACTGCAGAGCTACAATCGGAGAAGTAGGAAATGAGGAGCATGGAAATATCCATATAGGTAAGGCGGGAAGAAAAAGACATATGGGTATCAGACCTACAGTTAGAGGTTCTGTTATGAACCCTAATGATCACCCACACGGCGGTGGTGAAGGTAGAACTCCTATCGGTAGAAAGAGTCCTGTTACACCTTGGGGTAAGCCTGCACTTGGATATAAGACAAGAAAGAAGAAGAAATCTTCAGATAAATATATTGTTAGAAGAAGAGATGGAAAGTAGGAAAGGAGTAGACAATGTCAAGATCGCTTAAAAAAGGACCATTTGTCGATGCGAAACTTCTTAAGAGAATCGAAGCGATGAATGAGGCGAATGAAAAACAAGTTATTAAGTCGTGGTCAAGAGCATCTACGATTTTCCCTCAGATGGTTGGACACACGATTGCAGTTCACGATGGACGCAAACATGTACCAGTATATATAACAGAAGATATGGTAGGACATAAGCTCGGCGAATTTGCACCTACCAGAACATTCAAAGGTCATTCCGGTGACAAGGTAGTTAAAAAGTAGGAAAGGAGAAGGTAAAGAGATATGGAAGCAAAAGCAATTGCTAAATATGTCAGGATGTCTCCAAGCAAACTAAAGCCTGTTGCTGATTTGGTAAGAGGAAAAGACCTAAATGAGGCATTGACAATATTGAAATTTACTCCCGGAAAGGGAGCTGAGCTCATTGAAAAGGTTGTTATGTCTGCGGCTGCAAATGCAGAAAACAACTTTGATATGAACCCCGACGATTTATATGTCGCTGAGGTATTTGCTAATCAGGGACCAACGATGAAACGCTATAGAGCAGGAGCTCAGGGCAGAGCATCGATGATATTCAAGAGAAGTAGCCACATCGGTGTAACTCTCAAAGAGAGAACTGAAATGACAGCTAAAGCGGCAAAAGAAGTAGAAGGAGGTTCACCAGATGGGTCAGAAAGTTAATCCACATGGCTTAAGAGTTGGTATCAATAAGGACTGGAATGCAAAATGGTATGCCAACAAAAAGGATTTTGCAAACTTCCTTGCAGAAGATAACCAGATTAGAAATTATATCAAAAAGAAATTATATGCAGCAGGAGTTGCAAATATACTTATCGAAAGACCAGCGGCAACACAGATAAAGGTAACTATGCTTGCAGCAAGGCCCGGTATGGTTGTTGGAAGGTCAGGAGAAGGTATAGACGAGCTAAAGAAAAATCTTGAGAAGATGACTGGCAAAAAAGTTGAAATCTCAATTGAAGAAGTAAGAAGATTTGAACTCGATGCACAGCTAACTGCTGAAAGCGTTGCACAGGCACTTGAGAGAAGAGTTTCATTTAGAAGAGCGATGAAACAGGCAATCCAAAAGACCATGAAGGCAGATGCTAAGGGTATAAAGATTCTTTGCTCAGGTAGACTTGGCGGAGCGGAAATTGCTAGAAGCGAAAAATATAGCGAAGGTAATGTACCTCTACATACGCTGAGAGCTGACATTGACTACGGTTTTGCAGAAGCTGACACAACATACGGAAAAATTGGAGTTAAAGTCTGGATAAATCACGGCGAAATCCTAGATAAGGGATTAAAGAGCCCTGTAGCAACAGAAAAGACAAACGACAGAAAAGACCGTAAGGGCAGAAGAAATGACAGAAGAGATCGCAAGAGGTCATTTAACAAGAGAAATGACAGGCGTGAAGCAAGACCGGAAGCAAAACCGGCAACAACAAGAGTGAGAAAGACACCTAAGGAAGAGCCAAAGCCTGAAGTGGCACCGGCGAAAAAACCTGAGGTTGAAACGGAAGCGTAGAGAAAGGAGAGACTTGCCATGTTAATGCCAAAGCGCGTTAAACGCAGAAGAGTCCACAGAGGCAGAATGAAAGGTGTTGCAACTAAGGGTAACACCGTTACATATGGAGAATATGGGCTCATGGCTGAGGAGTGTGCATGGATCGATTCAAAGCAGATCGAAGCAGCGAGAATTGCCATGACTAGGTCCATAAAAAGAGGCGGAAATGTATATATAAAGATTTTCCCACATAAACCTGTCACTAAGAAGCCGGCAGAAGTTCGTATGGGATCCGGTAAAGGTGCACCTGAATACTGGGTAGCAGTTGTAAAACCGGGCAGAGTTATGTTTGAGATTTCAGGAGTTAGCGAAGAGAAGGCAAAGGAAGCTTTAAAACTTGCTTCATATAAATTGCCTATCAAGTGCAAATTCGTCGTCAAAGGACACGAGCAGAAAAAGGATGGTGACGAATAATGGATTTGAATAAGATAAGAAAAATGACAGATCAGGAGAGAACTGCAGAGCTCGCAAGAATGAAACAGGAACTCTTCAATCTAAGATTTCAACATGTTACAGGACAGCTTGAGAATCCAGTAAAGATGAGAGAAGTTCGCAGAGATATTGCGAGAGTTAAGACTATCATCAGAGAGAATGAACAAGCAAAAGAGAAGAACGCATAATAGAAAGGAGGATGTAAACTATGGAAGAAAGAAATAGACGCAAGACCAGAGTTGGTATCGTTACAAGTGATAAGATGGATAAGACTGCAGTAGTAGCAACTCGTGAGCATGTAAGACATTCTCTTTATGGCAAAGCAATCAAGAGGACTAAGAAGTTCAAAATTCATGATGCAAATAATGAGTGTGGCATAGGTGATAAGGTTAGAATTATGGAAACAAGACCTCTTTCAAAGGATAAGAGATGGAGACTTGTTGAAATCATAGAAAAGGCTAAGTAAGGAGGCGGCAAAAATGATACAGACAGAAAGCAGATTAAGGGTTGCCGACAACTCCGGAGCAAAAGAACTCCTATGTATCAGCGTATTAGGAGGAACCGGACGCAAATATGCCAATATCGGAGATGTGATTGTTTGTGCGGTTAAAGATGCAACACCGGGCGGAGTTGTTAAGAAGGGCGATGTTGTTAAGGCTGTAGTTGTTAGAAGCAAGAGAGGTATGAGAAGAACTGACGGAAGCTATGTAAAGTTCGATCAGAATGCTGCAGTTATTATCAAAGATAAAAATGACAAGACACCAGTCGGTACTCGTATTTTTGGACCGGTTGCCAGAGAGCTAAGAGATACAGGATATATGAAGATAGTTTCTCTTGCACCGGAAGTTCTATAGGAGGTTAGCTATTATGAAGATTAAAAAAGATGATACGGTAGTAGTTATCTCCGGTAAGGATAAGGGTAAGACCGGCAAAGTAAAGAAAGTACTACCGAAGAAGAACAAGGTTGTGGTTGAGGGAGTTAATATGCAGACAAAGCACGCAAAGGCTACCCAGAAATCACCGGCTGAAATCAAACATATCGAAGGACCAATCGATGCGTCAAATGTAATGTACTATGATGCTAAAGAGAAGAAGGGTTCAAGAATTGGATATAAGTTTGAAAACGGTAAGAAAGTAAGAGTGTCAAAGAAGTCTGGCACCGTAATAGACTAGGAAAGGAGGAGAAACATTGGAAATCAGATTAAGAAACAAGTATAAGACCGATGTGGTTAAAGCTCTGACAGAAAAGTTCGGATATAAGAATCCTATGCAGGTTCCAAAGCTAGAAAAGATCACAATCAACATGGGCCTTGGAGAAGCAAAGGAAAATGCAAAGATTTTGGACAGTGCCGTTAAGGAAATCGCAAAGATAACTGGTCAAAGACCTGTTGTTACAAAGGCTAGAAAGTCTATTGCTAATTTCAAGGTTAGACAGGGTATGCCAGTTGGAGCTAAAGTTACGCTCAGAGGCGATAATATGTACAACTTTGCAGACAAGCTTTTCAACCTTTCCCTTCCTAGAGTAAGAGACTTCAAGGGAGTAAGTAGGAACTCATTCGACGGCAGAGGTAATTATTCGATGGGAATTAGAGAACAGCTAATTTTCCCTGAGATAGTATATGATGAAGTAGAGACAGTAAAAGGAATGAATATTGTTTTTACAACTACAGCTAATACTGACGAAGAAGCTATGGCTTTACTTGAGCTTCTAGGTATGCCGTTCGCTAAATAGCAAGAAGGAGAAGGAGGAAAAATGGCTAAGACTTCACTAAAGGTTAAGCAGCAGAGAAAACCAAAGTATAAGACAAGAGCTTACACGAGATGCAAGATTTGTGGAAGACCTCACTCTGTCTTGAAGAAATACGGAATTTGTCGTGTATGCTTCAGAGAGCTTGCTTATAAAGGAGAGATCCCCGGCGTAAAAAAATCAAGCTGGTAGGATTTGTTTGCGAAGGCCTGTCGCCTAGTTAATGGTGCGGGAACCACGCGAGGAAAGGAGAAATTACTGTTATGGCAATGACAGACCCAATAGCAGATATGCTAACAAGAATTAGAAATGCAAATACGGCTGGTCATAGCTCAGTTGAAATTCCGGCATCTAAGATGAAAAAATCTATTGCTGAAATTTTGAAGAATGAGGGTTTTATTACCGATTATAAGGTTGTAAATGATAATGCTCAGGGAACAATTAAAATTGATCTCAAATATGGTTATGACAAAGAACGCACAATTATCGGAATAAAGAAAATATCTAAGCCAGGTCTTAGAGTATATGCTAAGGCAGATCAGGTGCCAAAGGTACTGGGCGGCTTAGGGATAGCTATAATATCAACATCTAAGGGTGTTATCACCGACAAACAAGCTAGAAAAGAAAGAGTCGGTGGAGAAGTTATTTGCTACGTTTGGTAGGGGGTGTATTATGAGTAGAATAGGACTAAAACCTGTTGATATACCTGCCGGCGTAGAGGTATCAACAGATGCTAATATTATTAAAATAAAGGGACCTAAGGGAGAAGCTAATTGCAAGATAGCAGATAATCTCAAGGTAGAGCTTAATGAAAATTCCCTTTCAGTAATTAGACCAAGTGACAACAGAAAAGACAAGGAGCAACACGGTCTTGCAAGAGCTTTGATTCATAATATGGTAGTTGGAGTTACCGAGGGTTATGAAAAGAAAATGACTGTAAATGGTGTTGGATACTCTGCAACAAAGCAGGGCAACAAACTTGTCTTAAAGCTTGGGCTTTCACATCCTGTTGAGATGGTAGATCCTGACGGAATAACCACAGAATGTCCTGACGCAAATACAATTATAGTCAAGGGTATTGATAAGGAGCTCGTAGGAAATTACGCAGCTAATATAAGAAAGTGGAGAAAGCCTGAACCATATAAGGGTAAGGGAATAATCTACGACGGAGAAGTTATTCATAAGAAGGAAGGAAAGAGCGGAGCAACCGCATAAGAAGGGAGGATAAGATATGGCAAAAGCAAGTAGAAATGACAGACGCCTAATGAGGCACAAAAGAGTAAGAAAAGATGTATCTGGTACTCCCGACAAGCCAAGGCTCAGCGTTTATAGGTCCAATAACAATATTTCAGCTCAGATTATTGATGATGTGAACGGGAATACACTTGTCTCAGCTTCTACACTTGATAAGGAAATCAAGGGAGATTTCACAAAGACAGGCAATAAAGAGGCTGCAAAGAAAGTTGGATTAGAACTTGGCAAAAGAGCAATTGCAAAGGGTATCGAAGAAGTAGCATTTGACAGAGGTGGCTATATTTACCACGGCAGAGTCAAAGAGCTTGCAGAAGGTGCTCGTGAAGCAGGATTGAAATTCTAAAAGGGAGGAAAAGGAATGCGTACTAGAATAGATGCATCCAAGCTGGAGCTTACTGAGACAATAGTAAACATTAGGCGTGTTGCAAAGACTGTAAAAGGTGGTCGTAACATGAGGTTCAGTGTAACTGTTGTAGTAGGTGATGGGGCTGGTCATGTTGGTATCGGTCTTGGAAAATCTCAGGAAATTCCTGAAGCAGTAAGAAAAGCAACAGAAGATGCTAAGAAGAAATTAATATATGTCCCAACGGTAGGCACTACGGTTCCTCACCAGATTACGGGAGTATTTGGAGCAGGCAGAGTTCTAATTATGCCAGCAGCACCTGGTACAGGAGTTATTGCAGGTTCATCTGTAAGAACGGTACTTGAGGCAGCAGGAGTAAAAGATGTAAGAGCTAAGTCTTTAGGTTCAAGTAACACAGGTAATATGGCTTTAGCTACACTTGTAGGGCTAAAGAATCTAACCACACTTGAAGAAGTAGCTAAGCGTCGTGGAAAAACGCCTGAAGAGATATTAGGATAAGGAGGAAGAACATGGATAAGAAGCTAAGAATTACACTAGTTCGCAGCACTATTGGTTCTTCACCTAAGCAGAAGAAGACTGTTGAAGCACTCGGTTTGCGTAAGCTACACCATTCAGTAGAGCTTATGGATTCACCAGCAACTCGTGGAGCAATTACGAAGGTTTCGCATCTTCTTAAAGTAGAAGAACTATAAGGAGGTGCATAGAGATGAGACTTCATGAATTGAAGGCGGCTGAGAATTCAACAAAGAATCGTAAAAGAAGAGGTCGTGGAACTGGAACCGGACAGGGTAAGACATCCGGAAGAGGTATGAACGGTCAGAATTCAAGAAGTGGCGGTGGCGTCAGACTTGGATTTGAGGGCGGACAGATGCCATTATATAGGCGTATTCCTAAGAGGGGTTTTACAAATCGCTTTGCAAAGGAATATGCTGAGATAAATGTTAGCGTGCTTAATAAGTTTGAAGATGGATCGGTTGTTGATTTTAACTCCCTAAAAGAAGCAGGAATAATCAAAAAGGCAAAGGACGGAGTTAAGGTTCTAGGCAATGGAGAAATAGAAAAGAAATTAACTGTAAAAGCCGCAAAATTTACTAAGAGTGCCGCTATAAAGATTGAGAAAGCAGGCGGAAAGGTAGAGGTTATTTAAGCTATGTATTTGCTGAAAACGCTCTCTAAGGCATGGAAGATTGAGGAAACAAGAAGCAAGATAATATTCACACTTTTGATGCTCCTCATATATAGGATTGGCTCAAATATTCCTGTTCCAGGGATTGATAGAGCTTATCTTGCACAAATGTTCAGTGGAGAGACAGGACTTTTCGATCTATTTGATCTATTTTCCGGTGGTGCATTCAGCAATTTCACAATATTCGCATTGAGTATTACACCTTATATTACAGCATCGATCATTGTTCAGCTTCTTACGGTTGCCTTTCCATATTTTGAGAGGTTAGCCAAAGAAGGGGCAGAGGGCCGTAAAAAGATGGCTCAAATCACAAGGTATATGTCCGTTGTACTTGCCTTGATTCAAGCAATAGGTTTGACTATCGGGTTGTTCAGAAAGGCGATTATCAATCCGAATGCCTTTACAATGATTACAATTATTGTAATATTGACAGCTGGATCTACCTTCCTAATGTGGCTAGGTGAAGAGATAAATGATAAGGGTGTTGGCAATGGTATTTCACTCTTAATATTTGGAGGAATTGTAGCTAGAATTCCTACTATGATAAGAGGATTATCTGTTAAAATTAAGGGTGGAGAATTAAGCATTATAGCGATAATCGCAATCGTCATTATATCTATATTGATAGTTATGGTGGTTATTGAGATGCAACAGGGTGTCAGAAAAATTCCTGTTCAATATGCTAAGAGAGTAGTTGGACGAAAGATGTATGGTGGACAATCTACTCATATACCGATGAAAGTAAATCAGGCAGGAGTAATTCCAATTATATTTGCTCTTTCCCTTTTACAATTTCCGCTGACAATCACATATTTCTTCCCAGGAACTAAGTTTACAGATTTTGTAACAAAATATCTATCGCCATCAGGTAATCCTGGAGTATGGGTTTACGCAGTATTAAATGTGATGCTCATCATGATGTTTACATACTTCTATACGATTATAACTTTTAATCCAAAAGAGGTTGCGGACCAGATGAGAGCCAATGGTGGATTTATACCGGGAATTAGACCGGGAATGGCAACAATAGAATATTTATCAAGAATTATGTCAAGGCTTTGTCTAGCTGGTGGAATTTTCCTAGCAGCAGTAGCGACATTGCCTACTATAATAAATCAGTTCACTCCGCTTAATAACCTTGCATTTGGAGGAACATCTCTCCTGATCATGGTTGGAGTTGCACTTGATACAGTTCAGCAGCTGGAGAATCAGATGCTAATGAGAAATTATCAAGGATTTCTCAAGTAAAATATTGTACAGGAAAGAGAGGAGAAAAAAATGTTAAGAGCTATTTTGCTCGGACCTCCGGGCGCAGGCAAGGGTACACAGGCAGCTAAGCTTGTAGAGAAGTACAATGTTCCACATATTTCAACAGGTGACATCTTTAGAAAAAATATTAAAGAAGGCACTGAACTCGGGAATAAAGCTAAGGAATATATGAACGCAGGCAAACTCGTTCCGGATGAACTCGTAGTTGAGCTTGTTACATCAAGACTTAGTGAAGATGATTGCAAGAAGCAGGGCTTCCTTCTCGACGGATTTCCAAGAACAGTATTTCAGGCAGAAAAACTTGATGAATTCCTCAAGGAAAACGATGAGCAGATAGATATAGTTATTGACTTTAAGGTTGCTCACGATGTGCTTGTCGAAAGAATGACCGGAAGAAGAGTCTGCAAGAATTGTGGAGCAAGCTTCCACATCAAGAATATTCCACCAAAGAAAGATGGAATTTGCGACAGATGTGGCAATGAACTCGTGCAGAGAGCAGATGATAATCTTGATACTGTTACAAATAGGCTTAATGTATATGATAAGGAAACTGCACCTCTATTTAACTATTATGAGAAGAGCGGAAAGCTTGAATCATTTGATGGAGAGAAACAGCTTGACAGCCTATTTGAAGAAATCTGTAAGGCAATTGGAGATAGGTAATGATTATAATCAAGTCTGATCGTGAAATTGCATTAATGCGTGAGGCTGGAAAAGTTACAGGAGAAATTCTTAGGGAATTAAGTGATTTTATAAAGCCAAATATTACTACCTACGATATTAATGCTTTTGTTGAGGACAAGATTGCCCATTATAAGATGATACCGACCTTTAAAGGATATGGAGGTTTTCCTGCGGGAGCCTGCGTATCTATAAATGAAGAGATAGTTCACGGTATTCCGTCTAAGAAGCGTATACTGCGAGAGGGAGATATAGTCAGCGTAGATACCGGTGCTACATACAGAGGGTATGTTAGCGATGCTGCAAGAACCTATCCTGTAGGTAGTATTGGAGAGAAAGAAAAAAAGCTTATAGATGTTACAAGGCAAAGCTTTTTTGAAGGAGTAAAATATGCCCGCACAGGCTATAGACTTCATGATATAGGAGAGGCAGTTCAAAAATATGCTGAATCCAATGGCATGGGAGTTATAAGAGAGTATTTAGGGCATGGTTTAGGTAAGGATTTACATGAAGATCCACCTGTTCCTAACTATAAGGACCCCGGAATGAAGGCGGGGCCACATCTCAAGCGGAATATGGTTATAGCCATAGAGCCAATGCTTTCTCTAGGTTCATATGGTACTAGGACACTGGATAACGAGTGGACTGTAATTACAGATGACAGAAGTCTATCGGCACATTATGAGAACACGGTTGTCATTAATGATGGAGAACCGGAATTATTAACTCTTTAAGGGGAGTATGATATATGGCTAAAAAAAATGTTATAGAGGTAGAGGGCAGAGTAGTAGATGCAATGCCTAACGCAATGTTCAAAGTTGAGTTAGAAAATGGATTTGAGGTGCTCGCCCATATATCTGGTAAAATTAGAATGAACTACATAAGGATTCTTCCAGGAGATAAGGTTAAGGTGGAATTGTCACCATATGACCTCACCCGTGGAAGAATTACATGGAGAGAAAAGTAGGGAGGCAAGAATGAAAGTAAGATCTTCAGTTAAGCCTATCTGTGAGAAGTGCAAAATTATCAAAAGACATGGCAAGGTCATGGTTATCTGTGAAAATCCAAAGCACAAGCAGAGGCAAGGTTAGTTAAAAAAGCACCACTATGCTGGGATTTTGGTGCTAAATTATAAACAAAATGTTACACCTGTCTATATCACCCCCAGAAAGGTGACGGAAGATAGGAAAGGAGGAAGAGATGGCAAGAATTGCCGGAGTTGATCTACCTAATGATAAGAGAGTTGAAATCGCTCTAACATATATCTACGGGATAGGTCTGACAACATCTAAGAAAATCCTTAATGCAACAGGAGTAAATCCTGATGTAAGAGTTAAGGATCTAACAGAGGAAGACACTCGTAAAATAGCTTCATTTATCAATGATGAGCTAATGGTTGAGGGAGATCTCAGAAGAGAAACATCACTCAATATAAAAAGGCTTATGGAAATAGGAAGCTATAGAGGAATAAGGCATAGAAGAGGTCTTCCTGTAAGAGGACAGAAAACTAAGACTAATGCGAGAACAAGAAAAGGTCCAAAGCGTCTTGCAGGAAAGAAGAAATAAGGGGAAAAGGAGGTAGAGAAATATGGCTACTGTTAAAAAAACAGTTAGAAAGAAAAAAAGAGAACGCAAGAATATTGAAAAAGGCCAGGCTCACATCCAGTCCACCTTTAATAACACCTTGGTTACTCTAACAGATATGGATGGAAACGCACTATCATGGTCTAGTGCGGGCTCAAATGGCTTCAGAGGTTCAAGAAAATCTACACCTTTTGCAGCATCAAGTGCTGCAGAAGTTGCAGCTAAGGCTGCGATGGAGCACGGTCTAAAGAGTGTGGAAGTATATGTTAAGGGACCGGGTTCAGGTAGAGAAGCTGCTATAAGAGCACTTCAGACTGCCGGACTCAATGTAACTATGATTAAGGATATAACACCAATTCCACATAATGGATGTAGACCACCAAAGAAGAGAAGAGTCTAATAGAGGGGAGGAGTAACGATACATGGCAAGAAATAGAGAACCAGTACTGAAGAGAGCAAAGGCACTTGGAATTGAGCCTCAGTACATGGGAATTAACAAGAAAAGCAAAAGACAGCCAAAGCAGATTAGAAGAAAGAAGAGTGAATACGGAATTCAGCTAACAGAAAAGCAAAAGGTTAAATTCATGTATGGGCTTCAGGAAAAGCAGTTCAGAAACCTTTTTGTAAAAGCTTCAAAGAAGCCAGGTGAGGCCGGTACTAACTTCCTTATTGCACTAGAGAGCAGACTCGACAATGTTGTATTCAGAATGGGATTTGCGGCAACAAGAAGAGAAGCCAGGCAGATGGTTAATCATGGACATTTTCTTATTAATGGAAAGAAAGCTAATATCCCTTCAATGGAAGTTAAGGCTGGAGATGTAATCTCTGTAAAGGAAAAATCAAAATCAATCCAGAAGTTCAAAGAACTAAAGGAGATGGTTATTACAACACCGGAGTGGATTAGCATAGACACAGAAAAGTTAGAAGGCAGAATTCTAAAGGCACCTACCCGTGAGGATATAGATTTACCAATTGAGGAGCACAATATCGTAGAGTTCTACTCAAGATAGTAGAGTTACATAATTTGTTTTTTCAATATAATATGGTAAATCGGAATGGGAGGAATATATGATCGAGATAGAAAAACCTACGATCACTAATGAGATTAGCGAAGATGGTACCTATGGGAAATTTATTGTAGAACCTCTCGAGAGAGGATATGGAACGACAATAGGTAATTGCATGAGGAGAATTCTTCTCAGTTCTCTTCCAGGTGCAGCGATAACATCGGTAAAAATTGATGGTATCTTGCATGAATTTTCGACAATTCCTGGAGTGAAAGAAGATGTTACCGAAATCATTCTAAATCTAAAAAGGCTTGCAGTAAAAATTGATGACCCTGCTATGGAAGATAAGAGGGCTATCATAAATGCTGTCGGTCCTAAAGAGGTAACGGCTGCGGACATAGTAATTGATAATGAAACCCAGATATTTAATCCAGATCTTCACATTGCAACTCTTTCAGAGAATGCAACCTTGGTTATGGAAATGAATATAGCAACGGGACGAGGATATGTAACCGCAGAAGAAAATAAAACTGAAAGCACACCTATTTCAGTTATTCCGGTAGATTCAATATTTACTCCAGTAAAAAGAGCTAATTTTAGCGTTGAGAATACGAGAGTAGGTCAGACAACTGACTATGATAAGCTAATACTGGAGCTATGGACAGATGGCTCAATAACTCCTGATGAGGGAGTATCAATCGGTGCTAAGATTATGCAGGAGCATTTGAACCTCTTTATAGGTCTTGGCAAGGACATGGACAATATGGAGTTCATGATCGAGCGTGATGTAGATCGTAAAGAAAAAGCACTCGAGATGACGATTGAGGAACTTGAGCTGAGCGTTCGTTCATTTAACTGTCTAAAGAGAGCAAATATAAATACCGTTGACGAGCTTATTAAGAAAAGCGAAGCAGAGATGATGAAAGTTAGAAATCTAGGTATGAAATCTCTTGTTGAAGTTAAAAATAAGTTGAGCGAGCTTGGACTTGAACTAAGATCCAATGACGATAACTAGAAGAAAGGAGAATGTGGATGAACGGCTACAAAAAGCTTGGTAGAAATTCAGCTCATAGAAAATCAATGCTGAGAAATCTTGTAACTGATCTCCTTAGAGAAGGTAGGATTACTACAACTCAGATGAGAGCAAAGGAGACAGGCCGTAAAGCAGAGAAGCTTATAACTCTTGCAAAAAAGGGCGACCTACATTCGAGAAGACAGGTTCTTGAATATGTTTATGACGAAGATGTTGTAACAAAGCTTTTCGATGAAATTGCTCCAGGTTATGAGGATAGAAACGGCGGATATACAAGAATTCTTAAGCTTGGACCTCGCGATGGAGATAATGCAGAGGTAGTATATTTAGAGCTTGTGTAATATATACTTGTATAATATATAATTTTATATTTCATCAATCTATTCGGGGGTAACAGATATTGCTATCCCCGAATATTGACACTATTATTCAATAATAATATAATGTTCAAGGTGCTCTT
Organism: Alterileibacterium massiliense; assembly: GCF_900104645.1. Classification (GTDB taxonomy): domain Bacteria; phylum Bacillota; class Clostridia; order Peptostreptococcales; family Anaerovoracaceae; genus Alterileibacterium; species Alterileibacterium massiliense. The sequence continues at coordinate 563,678 of NZ_FNWE01000002.1, forward strand.
TTGGCGGCTTGCAGCCGTTTGGGGTCCTGTGCAACAGTAAGCCGTGAACCTTGTCAGGTCCGAGAGGAAGCAGCAATAAGCGGATCTGCTGTGTGCCACAGATTAGCCTCATCTGTCTGCAAGTCACCAAAGGAGCATATTTAATATATAAACCATAGTCAAAAGGAGGAAGCCATGCACCTTGCTCTATATAGATTAGAAAGACCTGAGAATTTTGACCAAATAATAGGTCAGGAACATATAGTCAAAATTTTGAAAAATCAAATAAAGAAAGGGCAGGTAAGTCAGGCATATTTATTTACCGGAACAAGAGGCACAGGTAAAACTTCTACAGCCAGAATACTTGCAAAGGCTATAAATTGCACGGGAGAAGATATTCCATGTGGTAAGTGTACGAACTGTAAATCTATTAGAGATGGAGCTTTTATGGATGTAATAGAGCTTGACGCTGCCTCAAACAACGGAGTTGACGACCTAAGGGCTATAATTGACTCGGTTCAATATCCACCTGCAATGGGAAGGTATAAGGTATATATAATAGATGAAGTGCATATGTTGACGCCGGCAGCGGAAAATGCCTTTTTAAAGACACTTGAGGAGCCTCCTGAGTATGCTATATTCATTCTTGCAACAACTGACCCAGAAAAGGTTAAATCGACAATCAAGTCGAGATGTATGACCTTGAATTTCAGGAGGGTTTCAGAAAAAGACCTAGTCAAGGGAATGAAAAGGATATGCGAAAAATATGATGTTTCACCGAAAGAAGAAGCACTCAATACGATTGCAAGAAAGGCTGACGGCTCAGTTAGAGATGCCCTCTCCATATTAGAGCAGTGCATAGAAACGGGAGAAAAGAATTTTACGGAGGAAGAGGTATATTATTATACTGAATCACTCGGTAGCGAATTTTATCTTGAATTAACAGAAGCGGTAATAGATGGCGATATTTCATCTGCAATAGTCAAAATAAATGATATGCTTTTGGCAGGAAAAGATGCAAAAGAGATGCTTTCTGACTTTTTGACATATCTAAGGAATCTTTTGGTTGCAAAATGTACGAATAACGCTGAGGTTCTAATTGGAATTTCCTCTGAAAACATCGATAGGCTGAAAAATCAAGCGGATAAAATATCGACTGATGAAATTAAAAATTGGATAAAATATCTTTCAAAAAAGGTAAATCAAGCAAGGTATTCAAATATCCCTAGAATTATTTTAGAAGTTGCCATAATAGATATGGTTGACAAAACAACGGAAGATATTGATGAAGATGAAAAAAAAGAAATCAGTGCAAGCAAGAAAAAATTAAATATAAAAAAAGACCTAGAAAATAAGATTAATACTAAAGAAAGAGTAGATGATAAAAAAACAAAAAATAGTAATAAAGTAAAAGACATAAATAAAACAAAGATAATTAAAGATAAAGAAGCAAAAAAAGAAGTTAAAGAAGAAAATAGCAATAAAATAAAAGGAGAAGCAAATGGCAGCATAGAAAAGGAAAAAATAAAGTCTAACAAAGAAGAAATAGAAGATAAATCCAAGGAAGAATCAGAAACTTGTGAAATGGACTTTGACGAGATGTGGAATAAAGTCCTCGATGAAGTTGCAACGGGAGATATTGGTTTTAATGTGATAGTTGGTAGCAATAGTAAAATCACCGATTATAGGAATGGCGAAATAGTTCTAATGGTAAAACCTAGCAAGCTCTCTTTTGCTAAAACAAGCCAGAAAATGCTAGATGAGGCGGCTAAGAAGCTGTTTGGAAAAGATTCTTATTTTACACTAAAGTCAGGGGAAATTTCAGATAGTTCGTATGCTGGTATTAATTCTAATGATAAGAATACTGGGAGAAATACTAAAAAGCCACAAAATATATCTCCTAATGGAAAGAGTAGAAATAGCAGTGAAACTACTGGTGAAAATATCGAAAAAACTGACAATATGAAGGATGACGATATAGATAAAACCTTAAACAATATAAGCGAGGCATTTGGGATTGAGCCGTCAAAGATTGATATTCTTGGATAGTTTAATCTTATTAAGTATAAAAAAGTTAAAATAATATTAGGCGAGGCAAATAATAAAAATAATATAATTGAAATAAAATTAGAATTTAAGGAGGAAAAATGGGAAAAGGAATGAGGGCTGGCAAGCGAAATAAGCCAAGTGCAGGAAATATGCAAAAACAGTTAAAACAGATGCAGGCTATGCAAAGAGAGATGGAGGAGGCTCAGGATAAGCTCGGTGAAAAAGAAGTCGAGGCAACCGCAGGCGGAGGAGCCGTATCAGCAAAAGTAAATGGAAATAAGGAGCTTGTATCACTTAAACTTGATAAAGATGTAATTGACCCAGAAGATAGCGAGATGCTTGAGGACTTAATCATAGCAGCTGTCAACGAAGCTATGAGGCAGGTTGATGAAATGGTTAACGATGAAATGGGAAAGATAACCGGAGGTTTTGGTATTCCCGGTCTATAAAGCATAAATTATAAATTAATAATAAAGATAATAGAGGAAAAGATGAGAGAATATCCAAAGACACTAAAAATAATGATTAATGAACTGTCAAAACTTCCGGGCATTGGTAAAAAAAGTGCGGAAAGACTTGCTTTTCATATACTCTCACTTACCGATAGAGAGGCTGAAAATCTTGCTGGTTCAATAATCGAGGCAAAGAAAAAATTGAACTATTGCTCTATCTGTGGCAATATAACCGATAAAAATCCCTGCCTTATTTGCTCTGATGAAACTAGGGATAAAAAGGTAATTTGCGTTGTTGAATCTCCTCAAGATGTCGCAGCAATAGAAAAGATAAGAGAATATGACGGTTTATATCATGTTTTACACGGTTCAATTTCTCCGGCTGGTGGGATTGGACCATCGGATATTAATCTAAAATCTTTGGTTGAAAGACTGAGAGATAATCCGGATATTGAAGAGGTCATAGTAGCTACAAATCCTAACATTGAGGGAGAGGCAACGGCAATGTATATAGCCCGCTTGTTAAAACCGGCAGGAATCAAGGTAACTAGAATTGCTCATGGCATACCTGTTGGGGGAGACCTTGAATATGCTGATGAAGTCACTCTCCTTAAAGCTGTGGAAGGCAGACGAGAGATATAAGGACTTAATATTTTTTAAAAAATTTTGGCAAAAGATAAAATGTCTTTTGCTTTTTTATTTCAGCAATTTTAAGCTTTATAACTTTGCAAAGTTTTTTGTTGTATTTCTTTGCTTTAAGCTATCTTTATAATTTAACGAGAAGCTATTGTACATTTGCCAGCTTTAATTTATCTTTAAAATTTGCTAAATTTTTAAGATTTAAGGTTGACAGCATAATAGATAGGTGTTATAATTACAACATCACATTAACACTTTAACGCACTAAATCAAGAAAGCAAAGACTTTTACAAAAGTTTACAACCAATCACGAAGAAAGAGAAAATTAACAAAATGAAAACTTAGAAATAAAAACTAAAACTAAGAAATCGAAAAATAAGAAATAAGTAATTAAAAATTAAAATCAAAAATAAGGAAAATATTCGGAGGAGAAGAAATGAATAGGAAATCAATTAGAAACAAAATTTTCATGGGAATAAGCTTATGTCTATTAATTTCTATAAGCATTATATTAACAGGCTGTGGTCAAGATAAATCTAAGTCAGACTGGGAGTATATTAAGGACAAGGGTACTTTGGTAGTAGGTCTTGATGACACCTTTGCTCCTATGGGATTTAGAGATGAAAATGATGAGATAGTTGGCTTTGATATTGACCTAGCCAAGGCAGTTGGAGAAGAGCTTGGTATAAAGGTTGAATTTAAACCAATTGATTGGGATGCTAAAGATGGAGAATTAAAATCAAAGAAGATTGATTGCGTATGGAATGGTATGTCTTGGACTAAGGATAGAGATAAAAGCATGAGCTTATCATATAAATATATGAATAATAAGATAATAGTAATGTCAGCAGATAATAATATCAATATTAAAGACTCTTCAGAGCTTTCTAATTACAAGATAAGCACGCAAGCGGATTCATCTGCACTTGACGGTCTAAAGGCTGATAAGAATTATGACAAATTCAAAGATAATATCAAGGAATATAAGGATTATGCAGCAGCTTATCTTGATATGAAAGCCGGAAGAGTGGATGTTATGGTTATTGACAAGGTTATGGGCGAGTACACTTATCCAGAGCTTAAGACTTCCGATTACATATTTATGGACGATTTTTATGCAATTGGATTTAGAAAAGGCGATAAAGAGCTGACAGCTAAGGTTAATGAGGCTCTCAAAATGATTATGGACAATGGCAAGGGAAAAGAAATATCACAGAAGTGGTTTAAAAATGATGATTCCTTTATAGTTAAGGAGTAAATTATGAACTATTTTTCAATTATACTGCCGTCTCTCCTTAGAGGGACGGTTATATCAATATCACTTTTTGCACTGACTTTGATTCTATCCTTGCCTCTTGGAATACCTATTGCTCTTGGAGAAAATAGCCGTATCCCATTGATAAGGTGGATTTGCAAGGCGTATGTTTACATCTTTAGAGGCACTCCATTGATGTTACAGCTATTTTTCTTCTATTTCTTTTTTCCTATCTATCTCAACATTAGATGGGAAGCATTTCCAACGGCGGTATTCACCTTTGTACTAAATTATGCTGCATATTTTGCAGAAATTTACCGGGGTGGAATAAAGAGCATAGAAGTAGGGCAGTATGAAGCAGCTAAGTCATTAGGGCTTTCAAAAGTTCAGACATTTAAGGACATTGTATTACCGCAGATGACGAGGATAGTTCTTCCTCCTGTTTCAAATGAGGTCATAACCTTGGTAAAGGATACAGCTCTAGCCTCTGTTATAGCTTTGGCAGATTTGATGAAAGTTGCACAGGGAATAGTAAATAGAGATGGAACACTTTATGCATATTTGATAGCGGCAGGCATATATCTAATATTTACATTTATAGCAACCCTTATTCTAAATAATATGGAGAAAAGATATTCCAGATATGAGGAGGTTATGTAATGGCAAATAAAATCCTCGAGATGAAGAATATATATAAAACATTTGAAAATTGCGAAGCACTTAATGATGTCTCTCTTTATGTAGAAAAAGGTGAAACTGTTGCGATAATTGGAGCTTCAGGCTCAGGGAAAAGCACCTTGCTTAGGTCAGTTAATGGACTGGTGAGAATTACAAAGGGAGAGATAGTTCTTGATGGAGAAGTAATTGCAAGTAGCAATGAGGATACCGAATTTAAAGGAATTAAAGGCGGAGCTATTAAACAAAAAAATGGAAGTACAGAGGCGAAATATCTGCCTGATAATTTATTTAAAGAAGCTATATGCGAAACAGGAATGGTATTTCAGCATTTTAATCTATTCCCGCATATGACCTGCCTAGAAAATATCACATATGCACCGATTAAGGTTAAGAAGATACCAAAAGAAAAAGCAATAGAGAGAGGTTTATCCTTGCTTGAGATGGTAGGACTTAAAAATAAAAGAGAAGAATATCCAGCTAAGCTTTCCGGCGGTCAAAAACAGCGAATAGCAATTGCGAGAGCTCTCGCGATGGAGCCTGATATTATGCTCTTTGATGAGCCAACATCGGCACTTGACCCTGAAATTACAGGAGAAGTTCTTTCTGTAATGAAAAAACTAGCAGACCGAGATACAACCATGATTGTTGTAACGCACGAGATGGGGTTTGCTAAAGAAGTAGCAGACAGGGTAATTTACATGGATAGCGGAAGGATAATAGAAGAAGGTAGTCCAGAGGAGATATTCTATAATCCAAAGACAGATAGACTTAAGGCATTTCTGTCCGCAATGATTAAGACGAATTGATGAACTTATAAATTCTTTACACCAGAGACTACATATTCAATAAATTTTTTATATATACCGTTATACTGTTTATCCTTAGGATATACAATATAGTTGCTGAATTTAATCGGAGACTCAATTACGATAGCTTTAATTTTGCTATTCTGTGTTGATATAGCGGAAGATTCCGTTGCGATGGTTACACCGTAGTTATTTGCTATCATTTCATTTAATAATTCAATATCATTGGTAGTTTCAAATATTACATTGAAATTTGCTCCGAGCTCTTTATAAACCTTTCTTACATCATTATAAATACTTGAACTTGAGTCAGCCATCAAAAGAGGAAGCTCAGAAAGCTCCTCAGCTTTGATGGTTTTTTTATTTGCTAATCGATTGTCCTTATTGACTAATAAACATAGCTTTTCCTCAGAAAGAAATACATATTCATATTTACTAGACTTTTCTTCAGGTCTTATTTTGACTATTGCAAAGTCTAGCTCACCACTTTCAAGACCATAATAAGCGTCATAATTATCAGCCACTTTAATTGACATAAGCAAATTGGCATTTATATTAAAAAAATCTGTAATAACTGAAGTAATTCCAACTTTATTGGCAAATGGGAAAACAGCAATCTTAATTATTTCCTTGTCTATATTGGTATTCTTATTAAAAGAAATCATTAGATTGTCAATTTCATCAACAATTTTTTGTGCATTAATGCAGAACTTTTTACCATCTTCAGTTAGCTTAACTCCGTGCTGATCTCTTACAAATAGTTTTGTATCTAATTCTTGCTCAAGAGAATTTATTTGCTGTGAAATATTTGACTGTGTGATGAAAAGATTGTTTGCAGCCTTTGAAAAATTTTTCTCTTTTGCGATTTCAAGGGCATAATATATTTGCCTAAGTTCCATTAATACTCCTTTCATCAACTAATTCTAATAACTCACCAGATTTTTTGATATTAGTCAAAGTACTGATAATCATAATAACAAATAATTTCCCAAAGAAAAAGCCTTTATTTATAATCATTTTATAAGATAGATAAGGGTTAACTCGAGTTTCCTTTTGCTGTGTTACAGAAAGGAGATAATAATGAATAAAGTTCTAAATGAAGCAATTTCAATATTTGATGATGTTGTTGAAATTAGGCGTGACATACATAGTCACCCTGAGCAGGGAAATAAAGAATTTAGAACTTCAGCAATAATCAAAGAAAAACTTAATGAATATGGTGTTGATGAAATCCTTAGTCCGACTGAAACCGGAGTAATAGGAGTTATAAAAGGTAAAAAAGGAGAGGGTAAAACAGTTGGTTTAAGATGTGACATGGACGCATTACCTGTTGAAGAAGAAACAAATCTACCTTTTAAAAGTCAAGTCAAAGGAGAAATGCACGCCTGCGGTCATGATATGCATGTGGCAATGATGCTTGGTAATGCAAGAATTCTATGTAAAATGAGGGATAATTTCACTGGAACTGTAAAGCTTATTTTTGAACCAAGTGAAGAAATACAGCCAGGAGGAGCTAGAAAGATTATTGATAGTGGCATGGTTGACGATGTAGATGCATTTTTTGGACTTCATGTAAATCCAACAAAAAATGATGTAGGGAAAATATGCTTAAGAAAAGGCTCTACCGCGACATCAGCTGATGAGGTTTATATAAAAGTACATGGTAAATCCGGTCATGGTTCAACTCCACACAAGGCGAATGACGCGATTTTAGCCGCTTGTCAGCTAAATGTACTGCTTGGACAAATACAGTCAAGGAATATAGATCCTCTTGAAACCTGCATATTAACAGTAAATGTTATTGAAGGAGGAATAAAATCCAATGTAATTGCAGATACTTGTAATTTAATTGCAACGATAAGAGCTTATACGCAAGAAACAAGAGAGATTGCAATACAAAAAATTCATGACATATGCAGAGGAGTTGAAAAAATTTCGGGTTGTAAAGTCGAAGAAGATATTAGACTTGGATACGATGCGATGATTAATGACTCAAGGCTTGTTGAAATTATTTCAGATTATTACAAAAAAGAGCTTGGAGGAGATTTTTATAAAAAAATGGAAGAACCATTTGGCGGTAGCGAAGACTTTAGCTTTTTTTCTACCAAGACTGGAAAACCTGCAGTACTTATGTTCTTATCAGCAGGTCATGTCAAAGGTATGCCTGTATCAACACTCCATAGCCCTAATTGCACATTCGATGAAGAAGCAATGAAATATGGTATGGCAGCAATGACTAATGCTGCATTAGCTATTTTAGAAAAGTGAATTAAAATATAGATTTAAAAAAATTAAGGGAGGTTTGTAATGGTAATGTATAATGCTTTTTTGGCACTAATAGTTGTTGCTATTGCATATGTAATAGGTGAATGGATTTCAGAAATTACACACGCATGGGTACCTTCGATACTTGTAACATCAATAATATTTTTAATAGGTTATTGGACAATTTTTCCTAATTCAATAGCTGAGGATTCTGGCTTAATTGACTTCGCTGGAAAAATTGCAGTACTTATGTTCATAACACATATTGGAACGGTAATAAGTTTAAAACAGCTTATTGAACAATGGAAAACGGTAGTAATTTGTTTGGTTGGACTTCTTGGAATGGTTGCTCTATGCTGGTTTATCTGTCCTCTGTTAATAGATAAAACCTTGATGATTGCAGGACTTCCACCTCTTACGGGTGGTGTTGTCGCAGCTCTAACAATGCAAAGTGCAGCTAAAGAAGCAGGACTTGAAACGGCTGCAGTCTTCGCAATAGCTATGTATTCAGTGCAGGGACTTGCTGGTTATCCAATTACAGCAGTTTGTCTTCATAAAGAAGGCAGAAAATTACTTAAAGAATGGCGTTCTGGAGAATTAAATCTTAGCCAAGAAGAAATTGATAAGATGAAAAGCGTTGGATTAACTGCAATAGCAAATGATAATGATATAAAGAAATTGTTACCACCAGTACCAGAAAAATTTAATACACCTGTATTTATTATTGCTAAAGTTGCTTTTAGCGTCTGGCTATCAACGATTGTTGGGCAGATTATTCCTCAGGTTCCTACGATAGTATGGTGCTTAATTATTTCAGTAATTCTTACCAAAATTGGCATATTGGATACGAGTTCATTGTCTAGGGCAAATACATATACAATTTTTATGTTCGCTGCAATGCTAAGTGTATTCGCAGGATTGAAAAATTGTACCCCTAGTATGCTTTTATCAATTATCATTCCTATGATAATAATGATAGTTATAGGTGTTCTTGGTATGGGAATAGCAGCTTTTGTTATATCTAAAATACTCAAGATGAGCTTTCCGCTTGCATTTGCAAATGGTCTTACCGCACTTTATGGATTCCCATGTGATGCGATAATAACTGAAAGCACTTGTAACGCACTGACTGAAGATCCAGATGAAAGAGGATATTTGATGAGCAAGATGTTCCCATCGATGGTCGTTGGAGGATTTGTTACAGTAACAATTACTTCTGTATTATTTGCAGGATATTTTGCAACACTTTTATAGATTAAATAGTATTACTATTCATTAAAAAGATAGTGTCAGACTAATTAGGACTGGCACTATCTTTTCATTTATATTAAATTCTAATCTTATTTAATTAAATTCCACGCTCTTCCATTATAATCTTAATCTCTTCCGGATTGATGCCTACCATTGCTTCACCTAGGTCCTCAGAAAGCTCAGCAATAATCTTAGGTTTATCATAATTTTCTACAGCCTTAACTATAGCATTTGCACGCTTAGCTGGATCACCTGACTTGAAGATACCTGAACCTACGAATACACCTTCAGCTCCAAGCTGTACCATTAGAGCAGCGTCAGCAGGAGTAGCAACTCCGCCTGCAGAGAAATTAACTACTGGAAGTTTGCCATTGTCATGAACATATTTAAGGAGTTCATAAGGAACCTGCAAATTTTTTGATGCTTCAAATAGCTCATCTTCTCTTAAAGTTGTGACCTTTCTCATCTGAGAGTTAATCATTCTCATATGCCTAACCGCTTGAACAACATCACCTGTTCCTGCTTCGCCTTTTGTCCTTATCATTGCCGCACCTTCAGCAATTCTTCTAAGAGCTTCACCTAGATCTCTTGCACCGCATACAAAAGGAGCTTTAAAAGCACTCTTATCAATATGATGCACATCATCTGCAGGAGAGAGCACCTCAGACTCGTCAATGCAGTCGATGTTTATAGCTTCGAGAATCTGAGCTTCTACAAAGTGACCGATACGGCATTTTGCCATAACAGGAATACTTACAGCGTCCTGTATTCCCTTTATCATCTTAGGATCACTCATTCTTGATACACCACCGCACGCCCTTATATCAGCAGGGATTCTCTCTAGTGCCATAACAGCCTTAGCACCAGCTTCCTCAGCGATTTTAGCCTGCTCAGGAGTTGTTACATCCATGATAACACCACCCATAAGTGCCTTGCCGATGTCCTTATTGAATTTATGCTTATCTCTATTCATTGTAATTTATACCTCCTTACAAATTGAGTATTTACATTAATATAAATAAGATGATATATTTAAACTGGATATATTTAAATACCCAGAATAACATATATTTTTATGCCAGTTAGGAGGAGCTCGTGCTTACCTATAATTTTGAAAACATAGACTCGCCCTTATATGAACATATTTATAAATGTATAAAGTCAGATATTGTGAATGGAATTATAAAACGAGGTGAAAAGCTGCCATCTAAGAGAGCCTTTGCAAAAAACAATGGTATAAGCAGTATAACGGTAGAAAACGCATATAACCAGCTCATTAGCGAGGGGTATATCTATTCGCTTCCAAGAAAAGGATATTATGTATCCAACAATTTAATAATAAGAGCATATAATAGACCTTCCGAAAATCAGAACATAAACATAGAATATGGCAATATTGATAATGATGATAGAGAAAATATTTACAATAAAAATTTGCTTTATAAAAATAATCTTTCAAATAATAGTATGCCTGCATCTGGATTTCCATTTTCAGTGTGGGCAAAATTGATGAGAGAAACGCTATCAGGAAATAGAGAAAATCTCATGAAGCCATCACCGACAGGAGGTATATTTGAATTAAGGGAAGCTATATCTGAGCATCTAAGGTCTTTTCGTGGAATGAGCGTTCACCCTAGCCAGATTATAATAGGTGCTGGAACGGAATATCTATATGGACTTCTTATTCAGCTTCTTGGAAGAGATAAAACATATTGCATAGAAAATCCTGTATATAAGAAGATTCCTATGATTTATGAAAAAAATAAGGTGGTTTATAAATATGCAAATATGGACGAAAAGGGGATAATTCCAGAGGAAATTAGAAATACTGAAGCAAATATCGTCCATATAAGCACTGCCCACCATTTTCCAACTGGAATTACAATGCCTGCCTCTAGGCGGTATGAGATAATTTCATGGGCAAATGAAAAAGAAGGAAGATATATAATTGAAGATGATTATGATAGCGAATTTCGCTATAGCGGAAAACCAATCCCTCCGCTTTTTGCAATAGATGATAGCGAGAAATCAATATATATCAATACTTTTTCCAAATCGCTTGCATCTACAATGAGAATAAGTTATATGGTTTTACCTAGGCATCTTATAGACGAGTTCTATAGAGAGCTTTCATTTTATTCATGCACAGTCTCGAATTTTGAACAATATACACTTGCAAAATTCATAGAGCGTGGATATTTTGATAAACACATAAGCAGAAGAAGAATTCATTATTCAAAGAAAAGGCAGGAAGTGCTATCGAGAATTTATGATAACCCAATTGCAAAAAAATGTGAGATTATAGAAAATGACTCAGGATTGCATTTCCTTATAAAGCTTTATACGAAGATGGGAGATAGAGAATTAATAGAAAAATTAAATAAAAAAGGGATAAGCATTTCCGCACTTTCAGAATATTATTCAAAAGAAAAGATAAAAAATAAAGAAAAAGAGGAAGATATGCACATCTTCCTCGTAAACTACTCAAATATTGATATAAAAAATCTTGATGAAGTATTAAATATAATTTATCAGATTATAGACTTCGACTCTATATAATAACGCTTTTCATTCGCCTCACCCATTGAAAATGTTTTTCTTGGGAGAGCACCGCTATCAGCTATTGCAGGGAAAAGCTTTCCCTTATCCATAGGCGGAAGAATAAAACCGATATTTCCTTTGATATTGCCAAGTTTTCGTGTCATGTCCTCACCGTGAATATAATCAATATCAGCAAGTTTTAAATCCTTAACTATAATATCGAGTGCATTTTGCAATGTACCAACTTCAAGATTGTGTGACGGATTCTCAATTATCAAAAGTTTTTCATCATCTTCCATTATAAAAGGTATTGCAAAGGTATTATCTTGAGGAATAAATCCTTTGTCCTTAATATATGCCTTGCCATTCTGCTCATTTAAGATATTAAGTAGCTTGCTAATAATTAAATCAGTAGAATTTCCATCTTTAGAAAAGATGACCCTGTGTATAGCTTCGAAGATAATTCCCTCATCGTGGATATTTTCTATTTCACATAGAGCAAATCTTGCAGGGTGGGATTTTTGTTCTTCTATAGAGAGGTCTTTTTTAACCTCCTCCCAGTATGCCTTAGCTGTTGCAAGAGAATGATTACCATCGCCGACAGCATATAGAATCGCCTTGTCCTTCCCATATTTTTTGAGGGCATTTTCATATAGGTTTGAAATACCATCTCTAAGCTCAGATAAATCTTTCTCCTCTATAAAAGAGCCGTAGATATGACCGCCATTTTTCATAAGTTCAAAATCATATATTTCTGTGCTTTCGAGCGTAACAAGTGGTTCGATAATCGAGTGACTTGGGTCATCTATGAGCACTATGATATGAGGTATTTCAATTCCAGCTCCTTGACGGACTTTTAACCTAGGCGGAATCCTTTCAATTACAGTGCCCTCAGTAGCACGGATAAGAGATGTAGAGCCTTCCGAGTAATCATATTCTTCGAGGTCTACAGATATAACAAAGCCAAGCCTGCTTCTCCCCTCGGCAATTCTCTTTACAAGCATTATTCCTCTAGGAAATTTTTCAAGTGTTCCATTATCTATATATTCTTTCATCTTTGAGTGAATCGTGGAAATTTTATCTTCTTCTCCATCTCTACCAAGGTAAACCTCAGGCAGAATCATATTAAGAGTTGATGGAGCGTCACCTGTAATTTTTTCTACATCATTCCAGTAGTCTTCATCAGAAGTAAATTGATCGCAGGCAATTACAGCCCATTTAGAGTAATCAGTTCCGTATGCGGGTAGCAAAATCTCAGGTATATTTAATCCCAAAGAAGAAAAATCAATTGACATATAAAATCATCTCCTTATTTTTATATTTATTTTTCTATTATGTATTAATTAATAATATAATTGTTAAAATTAATATTAATATATTTATTATTATATTATTTTTGATATGAACATCAATATTTACTTATAATTGTCATCTTTTAATTTATATTGAATGGTATAATTAAATAATATACATTTTTATATTTATAATTCTTTATAATTAGTCAAAAGCATTCAACAGGTATTCCTTAAGGAGGTAGTCCTTTGCCAAAATTTGAAGTACATTCTGATTTTGAAATGATGGGAGATCAGCCAAGGGCGGTTCGTCTTATTTCACAAAATATTAAAGATGGTAAAAAGCATCAGACTCTTATGGGTGTAACGGGTTCAGGTAAGACTTTTACTATGGCAAAGATTATTGAGCAAGTTCAAAAACCGACGCTTGTAATTTCTCATAATAAGACCTTGGCAGCCCAGCTTCATGGAGAATTTAAGGAGTTTTTTCCAAATAATTCTGTTGAATATTTCGTCTCCTATTATGATTACTATCAACCAGAGGCATATGTTCCATCCACAGATACCTATATAGAAAAAGATGCGGATATAAATGACGAGATTGATAAGCTTAGGCATAGTGCGACAGCTGCACTTCTTGAGAGGAGAGATGTTATAGTAGTTGCCAGTGTTTCCTGCATATATGGAATAGGTAGCCCTAGCTCATATAGAAATCAAATTCTTTCCATAAGAGAGGGAGCAATGATGGGTAGAGACGAGATGATTCGTAAGCTCGTCGATATGCAATATGAAAGAAATGACATAGATTTTCACAGGGGAACATTCAGAGTAAGGGGAGATATTCTTGATATTTATCCTGCAGGGGGAGAAGAAGCTGTTAGAGTTGAATCCTTTGGAGATGAAATTGAATCTATCAAGGAGATGAATCCTTTGACTGGAGAGATTACAGGAGTTAGAACGCATATATCTATTTTTCCCGCTTCTCACTATGTTACATCAAAAGAAGATATGGAAAAGGCAGAACTTACAATAAGAAAGGAACTTGAGGAAAGGCTGAGATTTTTTAGAGAAAATGGTAAATTATTAGAAGCTGAAAGACTTGAGCAGAGGACTAATTATGACCTCGAGATGATGAAAGAGGTCGGAACCTGTAAGGGAATTGAGAATTATTCGAGGCATATCAACTTTTTAAAGCCTGGTGAAAGACCATACACCTTGCTAGACTATTTTCCTGATGATTTTCTCCTCATAATAGATGAAAGCCATGCAATGCTCCCGCAGCTTAGAGCGATGTATAATGGAGATAAGGCAAGGAAAACATCACTTGTAGAATATGGATTCAGGCTCCCGTCAGCCTTGGATAATAGACCTCTTAAATTTAGAGAATTTGAATCACTCGTGAATCAGGCCTTATATGTTAGTGCAACCCCTTCGGCATATGAGATAGATAAGTCATTAGGGATAACGGCAGAGCAACTGATAAGACCGACAGGGCTCCTCGATCCGACTATAGAGGTAAGACCGATTGAGGGTCAGATAGATGACTTAATTGGAGAAATATATAAGACCACTGAGAGGCGTGAAAGAGTTCTCATAACCACGCTCACAAAGAGAATGGCGGAAGATCTTTCAAAATTTTTGAAAAACGATGGGATAAAGACACGCTATCTTCATTCAGAAATAGATACCTTTGAAAGACTTGAAATAATAAGAGATTTAAGAATGGGAAAATTTGATGTCCTAGTTGGAATAAATCTCCTAAGAGAGGGGCTTGACCTTCCAGAAGTTTCGCTTGTTGTAATTCTCGATGCAGACAAAGAAGGTTTCCTAAGAAATAACACATCATTAATGCAGACTGTTGGAAGAGCGGCACGAAATTCTAATGGTAGAGTAATAATGTATGCGGATTATATAAGCAAGGCAATGAAATATACAATAGGCGAGAGCAAGAGAAGGCGTTCGATACAAAATGAATATAATAAGGAAAATGAAATAACTCCTAAGACTATTATAAAACCTATAAGGTCTGTGATTGAGGCTACGAGAGCATATGATGAGAGTGAAGAGTTAAAAAATCCTAGTGAAATGACGAGCAAGGAAATAAAAGAAGCAATTAAGAGACTAGATAAAGAGATGAAGATAGCTGCTAAGGATTTACAATTTGAAAGGGCAGCAGAGCTTAGAGATATATTGTTCGAGCTAAAAGCGAGCATGAGAGCATAAATATTAAATTAAAACAGAATTAATAAAGAATGAGGATAGACTAAAGAAAGTATGGAAAAAAATATAATAATTAAGGGAGCAAAAGAGAATAATTTACAGAATTTAGATTTAACAATTCCAAGGGATAAGATGATCGTTTTCACAGGTCTGTCAGGCTCGGGCAAATCATCGCTTGCCTTTGATACGATATATGCAGAGGGACAGAAAAAATATATGGAAAGCCTTTCTTCATATGCTAGGCAATTCCTCGGAATGATGAAAAAGCCGGATGTTGAATCAATTGAGGGTTTATCTCCAGCAATTTCAATAGACCAAAAGACTACAAGTAAAAATCCAAGGTCAACTGTAGGCACGGTTACAGAGATATATGATTACCTGAGACTAATTTACGCCAGAATTGGAATCCCGCATTGTCCAATATGCGGAAGGGAAATTAGCAGTCAGTCTGTAGATACAATAGTGGAAAAAATTAATAGTGAAAAAGACGGAACAAGGGTCATAATAATGGCTCCTGTTGTGCGAGGCAGAAAGGGCGAGCATAAGAATGTAATATCGAGGATAAGGCGTGACGGATATATGCGTGTCAGAATCGACGGGGAAATTATGAGGCTCGATGAAGACGATATAAATCTTGAAAAGCAGAAAAAACACAATATTGAAATAGTAATAGACAGAATTGTTGTCAAGGATTCAAGCAGGAGCCGTATGGCGGAAGCAGTTGAACTCGCCATAAGAGAGGGAGAGGGACTTGTATATGTCGAGATAATAAATAAGGCGTCTATTCAAGTTTCTGAGGAAGACATGAGCACGAACTCTGAACCAAGCTCAAGAGAGGAAGTTTTCAGCACGAAGTTCGCTTGCCCCGAGCATGGAGCAGGAATTCCCGAGCTTGAACCTAGGACTTTTTCGTTCAACAGCCCTTTTGGAGCCTGTGATAAATGCACTGGTCTTGGTTTTACACTTAGAATTCCAGAAGAAAGACTCGTTTTGGACGAGAAGCTCAGCCTAAGAGAGGGAGCACTCGGAAATGTTTTTGGAAATCTCGATTCAATGGGCTGGTACAGACATATGCTTAACAGGCTTGCGATAGATGATGGAACAAATCTCGATGTGCCATATAGCGAGCTTCCGGATATTTTTAAGAAGGACCTTCTCTATGGAACGGGAAAAAGAAAGATAGAATACACATATACCAGCTCATCTGGTCATAAGTCGCATATGAATCATACCTTTGAGGGGATTATTCCTAGCCTTGAGAGGCGATATGGGGAAACAAATTCAGATTTTGTAAAAAATAAAATAGAAGAGATGATGGTTCAGAGGAAATGCCCTAAATGCGGGGGAAGAAAATTAAGACCAGAAGTTCTTGCGGTTACAATAGGCGGAAAGAATATTATTGAGGTTACGGAGATGTCTGTAAAAGAGGAGCTTGAATTTTTTAACAATTTAAAGCTCAGCGATACAGAAGAAAAAATATCCGGAATGGTTTTAAAGGAAATCAGGCAAAGGTTACAATTTTTAAAAAATGTCGGGCTTGGTTATCTCACTTTATCAAGGCAGAGTGCAACGCTTTCCGGAGGAGAATCTCAAAGGATAAGGCTTGCCACGCAGATAGGCTCAGGGCTGGTTGGAGTATTATATATTCTAGATGAGCCAAGCATCGGTTTACATCAAAGAGATAATGACAAATTGCTGATGAGCCTTAGAAAATTGACGGATATGGGTAACACCCTTATAATCGTTGAACACGACGGGGACACCATGAGAATGGCAGATCATATTGTTGACATAGGACCGCTTGCAGGAATTTCAGGTGGTAAGCTAGTTGCTCAAGGAAGTATAGAAGATATTATCGCTTGCGAGGAGTCAATTACAGGGCAGTATCTCTCCGGCAAAAAGTTTATTCCTATCCCGGATAAGAGGAGAGAGGGAAGTGGCAAGATATTAAAAATCTTAGGAGCTAGTGAACACAATTTAAAAAATATAGATGTCGATATTCCGCTTGGTAAATTTGTGTGCATTACAGGAGTATCGGGTTCAGGGAAAAGTAGCCTCGTAAATGAAATTATTTACAAGGGAGTAAAAAAAGAGCTAAATAGGAGCACGCAGGAGGCAGGCAAGTATAAGGAAATTAAGGGCATAGAAAATTTCGATAAGATAATTGACATCGACCAAAGCCCAATTGGTAGAACGCCACGATCTAACCCTGCTACATATACAGGAATGTTTACGCAGATAAGGGAAATCTTTGCTCAGATGCCTGAAGCCAAGGCTAGAGGATATAAGCCTGGCAGGTTCAGCTTTAATGTCAAGGGAGGAAGGTGCGAGAGCTGCCGAGGAGATGGCATTATCAAAGTGGAGATGAATTTTTTGCCGGATGTATATGTGCCTTGTGAAGTCTGCGGAGGGGCAAGATATAATCACGAAACCTTGGAAGTAAAATACAAGGGGAAGAATATTACCGAGGTCTTAGATATGACCGTAAGCGAGGCACTTAATTTTTTCGATAATCACAGGGGAATTAAGAGGTACTTAAAAACGCTAAGCGATGTAGGGCTTGGGTATATAAAGCTCGGGCAGCCGTCAACCCAGCTTTCAGGTGGTGAAGCACAGAGGGTAAAACTTGCAACAGAGCTATCTAAGCGTGGTACGGGAAATACCTTATATATACTCGATGAGCCGACAACGGGGCTTCATTTCGCAGATGTAAAAAAATTATTAGATGTAATCAATATGCTAACCGATCAGGGAAATACAATACTCGTGATTGAGCATAACCTCGATGTCATAAAGCAGGCAGACTATATCATAGACCTTGGCCCTGAAGGCGGAGATGAGGGCGGAGAAATAATAGCGAAAGGAACGCCTGAAGAGGTTGCTAATATTTCAAAATCTTATACAGGAAAGTATCTTAAAAAAATGCTGAATAATCACTAAAGATTATTCAGCATTTTGGTTATTCGTAAATTTAGTTATTCAATACTTTATTTATTCACAAAATCTCTATTCAGCATTATATTTGTGAAGCAATTCATGCTTTAAATTCCAAAGGGAATTAGATAAATCGACATAGTATTTCTGAGGATTGTCAAATCTAAGCATCGTACCCCAGAGCGTATCAAGCTGCATAGTGCAATATTCCTGTATTTCTTTAAGCGAAGGAGTTTTATATACGCATTTTCCCTTGTCGAATATTTTTACGAGAAGCTCCTTTGCTGTATAATTTGAAAGACGCTTTTTCTTCCATACGGCATCAGGGTCAAATATTGTAATAGGATCGCCATTTGGTGCGGGTTCATCTCTTAATGTTATCAAATCTGCAATCGCCTTGCCCGTCTCGTTGTCGAAAAATCTATATACATTTTTAAAGCCGGGGTTAGTAATCTTACCCACATTTTCAGAAATCTTCATCTTAGGAATCAATTTTCCGTCTTTTCCCTCAATTGCAGCAAGCTTGTAGACACCTCCAAATACAGGCTCGGACTTTGCAGTGATTAACCTCTCTCCGACTCCAAATGAGTCAATTACAGCTCCTTCAAGAATTACATCTCTTATCAGATACTCATCAAGTGAATTTGATATTACAATCTTGCAGTCCTCAAGGCCGTTCTCATCAAGTATTTGTCTTGCCTTCTTTGTCAGATATGTGATGTCACCGCTGTCTATTCTGACGCCCATCTTTTTTGGCTTTAACTCTTTAAATACCTTGATTGCGTTAGGTAGACCTGAGCTTAGTACATTATAGGTATCAATTAGTAAGGTTGCGTTATCTGGATAAAGCTCCGTATATTTTCTAAAGGCTTCATATTCAGTATCGAAGGACTGAATCCAGCTGTGTGCCATAGTTCCAAGTGCAGGGACGCCATATTCCTTATCGCAGATAGTGCAGGCAGTACCGACGCAACCAGCAATATAAGAGGCACGAGCACCGTAGATTGCACCTGAAGCACCTTGAGCACGCCTAGTACCAAATTCCATAACCGGCCTTCCCTGAGCAGCTCTTACAATTCTATTTGATTTGGTAGCTATCAAGCTCTGGTGATTAATTGTAAGAAGAAGATAACTTTCAATAAATTGAACCTGCATAATTGGTCCCTTTACGGTAACTATAGGCTCGTGAGGAAATATTGGAGTTCCCTCTGGAACAGCATATACATCGCAGGTAAACTTGAAATTTTCAAGGTATTCAAGAAAATCCTCTGAAAAACAGCCCTTGCTCCTGAGATATTCTATATCCGCCTCTTTGAATTTAAGATTGTTCATATAATTAATGAGCTGCTCTAGACCTGCCATAATTGCAAAACCGCCGTCATCAGGAACCTCTCTAAAGAACATATCAAATACCGCCTCTTTATCACGAACATCTGAATGAAAATATCCATTAGCCATCGTAAGCTCATAGAAGTCGGTAAGCAGGGTAAAATTAATAACATTTTCCATAATATATCTCCTTTTTTATACACAGAACCGCACCCATTCTTTGGTGCGGTAACAGTCAATTTAAAGATTTAAAATTATGTCGTAGTAAGGTCTTTCAAAACGGTTTCAACAGAAGTTCCCTTGCTAAAGCCCATTGTGCCTGTCTGAACACTGTCAAGAGTGAGATTAAGTGCATTTAAGGCATCTAAGAATTGGTCATAATTATCAAATAACTTCTTGTCGAAAATATCCTTAAAAGCGGTCTCATCAGTGCCTTCGAGAATTGTAATATTTACATCATCTCTAAGCTTTCCATTTTTAAAAGCAGTGCCCATTTTTATGGCAGAATTATTAGCTAAATCATCTTGCTCTTTGTTATTTTCCATAGCAATTTCTCTTTTTGCATTGCCCTCTGCAAGCTTATCAGGATATTTCATAAGAATATGAAATCTCCACAGGATAATAAGAGCTACTGCTAATATAATTATCAAAGCTAAGACGAGGTCATTAATGCTATGCCATTTGTTTTTCATCATAAGCCCCTTTCATGCAGGCTAAATATCTCAAATTTGATAATGATTATACACATTTATTTATGATTTTGCAACGGTAGCGAGGTGTGATATAATACCGCAGGTGACGAGAGAAATAGCAATTTAAAATAGATAAAGATGAAAGAATTAGTAATTAGAGAAAATGATGGAGACCAGAGGCTTGATAGATTTTTAAAGAAATTATTTAAAAGGGCTTCGCTTGGTACAATTTATAAGATTATCCGAAAAGATATTAAGGTTAATGGAAAAAGGGTAGGCGAATCATATCTGCTCAAAGATGGCGATTTGATAAGCATTTACCTTAATGACGATTTTTTCTCAGCCTATACTGCAAAAGATAATTCGAGAGATAGGATAAGGAGCAGAGCTAGAAGAAACTTTAAGATTGAATATGAAGATGATAATATTTTGATTGCTAACAAACCTTTTGGATTGCTAACGCATGGTGATTCAAAGGAGAAGAAAAATCATCTTGCAAATCAAGTGGTTGACTATTTAATTGAAAAAGGAGATTACAATCCAAGAGAGAGAACTTTTACACCGGCACCTGCTAATAGGCTTGATAGAAATACAACGGGGCTTGTTATTTTCGGGAAAAATGCGGTGGCAATGCGAGAATTAAATCGCATGATAAAGGGAGATTTTATAAGGAAGTTTTACAAGACAATTGTAATTGGAATTATAGAAGAGGAAAGTGTTCTTCGTGGTTACCTTTATAAAGATGAAAGATCAAATATGGTATTTATAAAGCCGAAAATCGATAAAAACCTTGAAAATTCAGACCTTAGCAGTGGAAAAGAAGTTATAACGGTGGTTAAACCTATCGAAAGATTCAGAGATAAGACCCTTGTCAGAGTTGAACTTGTTACAGGAAGAACGCATCAGATAAGAGCACATTTAGCAAGCATAGGTCATCCGATAATTGGCGATGTAAAATATAGTGGCAAGGAACTTTATTTGCAGAAAAAATTCAATTTAAATACCCAGCTTCTTCACAGCACGAGAATAGAATTTAAAGAGGAAATTAGAAATGAATTTGTTAGGCTTGGCTACTTAGCAGGAAAATCTATTGATGCAAAGCTACCAGATGAGTTTAAAAAAATAGAAGATTATCTTAGGAGAGTTTAGATAGATGAGTGAATTTATGAAGAGTTTGTTAAAGGATATATTGATAGCGATTGTTTTAGCAACGATTATCTTATTTTTTATTAGGCCTACTATAGTTAAGCAGACCTCAATGCAGCCTACATTTAATCCGAACGATTATGTTATCCTTTACAAGAGAGCTTATGCGAAAAAAATGCCTAAGAGGGGTGATGTCATAGTCTTTCAGAGCAAGCTAAAGGACGAAAAGGGCAAGGATAAATTACTGATAAAGCGTGTGATAGGGCTTCCGGAAGATGTGATTAGTGTAAGGGATAATAATCTTTATATAAATGGGAAATTGTATAGTGAAGATTATTTAAATGACGGAATAACGCCCGGATTCGTCGATGATTTAAAGGTTCCTGACGGAGAATATTTCGTGATGGGAGATAATAGGGTAGTCAGCCTTGACAGCAGGTCACCTGAGGTTGGAACTATTAAAAAGAGTCAAATCAAGGGGAAAGCCGTACTTAGATTATTCCCATTTAATAAGATAAAGAGGTTTTAATATTTTAGTATTTTTAAGGATATGAGCAGTAAATATAAAAAGACAGTAGCAAAAAATAAAAAAGCTTGGCATGATTATTTCGTAGATGAAAAACTTGAAGCCGGTATTGTGCTTACAGGTACAGAAATAAAGTCAGTTAGAATGGGAAAAGTCAGCATAAAGGAGAGCTATATAAAAATCGATAAAAAGGGTGAGCTCATAGTATATGGAATGCACATTTCGCCATATGAACAAGGGAATATTCACAATGTCGATCCTCTTCGTGAGAGAAAACTCTTGATGCACAAGAGAGAAATTGCAAGATTTCAAGGTAAAATAAAATTAAAAGGTGTGACAATTATACCTCTTGAAATGTACATAGATGAGAATGGCAGAGCAAAGCTTGAAATTGGAGTTTGCAGAGGAAAGAAGAATTATGATAAGAGGGAATCAATTGCGAAGAAAGATGCAAAGAGGAAGATGGATAGAGCGATAAAGCGTCACTAAATCAACTTGAAAATAGCATAATCGCATATTATAATGCACATAGAGTCAAAATATAATTTCAGCGAAATATAAAAACTGAAGTGAAATGTAATTTACAATTAAATATGGGGATGCACCGGTTTCGACAGGGGTATGGAACAAGGATAAGCGAGTCGTGGAGCCGAGTCCACGCTAAAAGCGGCCGTTAAATATAAACGCTAAAAATAACAACAACAATTTCGCACTAGCTGCTTAATTACAGCACAGCGAGTAAGCCGTTTTTCGCCTGCAGGAAGCGAGTCTTACAGGATATGCAGGAAACTCTTATGTGATTTCTCGGTAGCATAGGAGTATTAACGAGATAGCTAACCGGAAGTCTGCTGAATTGACGCTCGGAAGGCGAATATCAAAGAATCAGATACGCTCGTAGAAAGTCCTTCGGAAATATTTTTGGACATGGGTTCGAGTCCCATCATCTCCACCATAAGAAATAACCGCTGAATTTTCAGCGGTTTGATTTTTATTTAGTAAGCATAGCCAAAATACCATTACATATAAAACATAACAAAAAACCAAAAGAGGTAAATTATGATGTCAATAAGGGATAAACTCATAGAACTCGAGGACAAAGAATATGCTGATTTTCAGAGTAAATTGGTGCCAAATATTTCAAGGGAAAGAATTATCGGAGTTAGAATACCTAAGGCAAGAAAACTCGTCAAAGAAATTAGAGAGGAAGAAGCTAAGGAATTTTTGGCTGACTTACCTCACTATTATTATGACGAAAATATATTGCACGGGCTGTTAATTTCAGAGATTAAGGACTATACATCCACCATAAAGGAGCTTGATAGATTTCTTCCATTCATTGACAACTGGGCGGTTTGCGATATTATTTCACCAAAGGTTTTTAGGAAAAAAGAAAATAGAAAAGAATTGATAAGCGATATAAGAAGGTGGTCAAAATCAAAGCCTACATATACTGCTAGATTTGGACTTGAGATGCTCATGAGTCATTTTCTAGGCGATGATTTTAAAAAAGAATATCTTGAAATTCCATTGTCAATAAAAACAGATGAATACTATTTACAGATGATGATTGCTTGGTTTTTTGCAACGGCTTTGTCTAAACAGTGGGAAGAAACGATCAAAGTTTTGACAGAGAAAAAACTTGATACTTTTATCCAAAATAAGACAATACAAAAAGCCCGTGAAAGCAGGAGAATTACAAGAGAGCAAAAGGAATTTTTAAAAAGATTAAAGAAATAATTACAAACAAAATACTAACAAAACACAGAAAAAATACAGAGGAAATACAAAGGAAATATGGAGGATATGTAGAGAAAATATATAAGTATATATAGAGGGAGCGAAAAAAATAAAATAGATATAATTTAATTCAGAATTTAATCAAAAATTTTTTGCAAAAAAGAGCATTTTTTCATGTTCTTTTTTTAATAATATATTGAATTATCTTTCTAAAAATTATACTATTACAGTAATGATTTAATCTGCTCATACTGGGTAGATTTTACGGCTAGGATTTATATGTCGAGTGATGACAAATGATGTAAAAAGTCAATTTATTTATAAGGTTAATTATAAGGAGAAGGTATGGATTTTGTGAGAATTGCAAATGTAAAACTAAGGAGGGCAGTGGTTTTAATCTTGACGATTATGATGATTATGACCTCCTTGCCACTCAATGTTTTTGCGGGTTCAGATTTTAATTATGACAAGATACCCGATGAGAAGGCAAAGTTCTTAAATAAGGAGCCTGCTGACAATCCCGCTGATTTTGGAAAGGATCCGGCTACTAAGGAAGAAGCAAATGCTCAAATTAAGAATTCTGCTATGCCTATGCTTTACAATATTAAGGCTGAATACAAGGCAAATAAGGATGATGAACTCGTTCATCTTTATAATCCTTATGAGGCAACTGTAGGAGATGATCAATATACTTATAAGGATTACAAGGGTAATGTTCGTAATGTTTTGACTGAGGCTGATAAGAAAAAGATAAAGAAGATAGTAGATCTCCCTGAGATAGACGGATATACCAGCCCTACGAAATCTACGGATATTAATTACGACTATGTAAAGAAATACGCACAAGACATAGGAAAGATGAAGCCAGGGACCTACAAATGGATTGGAGTCAAACCATACATTTATGAACCTATCGAGAGCACTGTTAGGGTAAAACATATCTTCCAAGACTTATATGATAAGAACAAATATGGTCTTAAAGATGGAGAAACTGAAATAAGATATACAACGGAAACAGGGCTTGTAGGTTCTGAGATTACTGTGCATCCACTTAATGAAAGAGATAGAAAGGGATATATCCCTGAAAAAACAGTAATCAAGACCAGAGTACCTGATAATAGAGATGACATAATTATCGAATATAGGTATAACAGGGACTCGTTTGCAATTAAGTATGATATGCAGGGTGGAAGTGATATTCCTTCACAGAAGCTTTACTATGGACAGACAATACCTAATCTGAATGTAAAACCGAAGAAAGTCGGCGGTATATTTGAAGGCTGGATGTCGGATACGGACTTAAATTACAAAGATGCTAGTGGCAATATTAAAACCTTGCCTAAAAATACAAAGTTCGACATGAAGGATTTCAAAGATGGAATCAAGGATGCTATGCCTGCTCGCGACATTAAATTTACGGCTTTATGGAAAGACGAGCCTAAGGCAAATTACACAATTCAATTCTGGACAGAGAAGGCTGACTCGGTAGGATATGATTACATAGGAGCTAAGATTGTTAAAGATGCTGATACTGGGACTAGACCTGATCTATCACTTATGATGCCTTCTGGAATTAAATTTCCAGAAATAGATAAGTCTTTAACCGAAGATGCTAAAGTAAAAGAGTTAAATAAATACTATGTAAGAAATGAAGACAAGATAATTAAAGAAAATACAGAGAAGGTTAAGCAAGATGACGGGACAAATCTTGCTATGTCTAAGAAGGTTCAGCCTGACGGTAGAACCACATATAATATCTACTACGATCGCCAGACATATACAATGCTATTTGAAAAATTCTGTATAGATGAACCTGAGGCAGGTTTCCCAGCTAAAGAAGCAAAGATGGTACTTCCTGATGGAACAAAATATGATTCTACTAAGGACGTGAACAATCCATATAAATTTAAAGCTAAGTTTGGCGAGAGAATGAAAAAATGGCCTAACGATATGTGGCTCATAGGGGAAGGTGGAATTGACTTTGATCCAAATATGAGTTTTATAGGCTGGCAGTTAAATTCAGAAAATAATGGAAATCTCGACCAAAGTCTATATCTTGACACTCCGCCGTACTGGCTAACATCAAAGGATTTTATAGATAGAGATTTTACTGAACTAGACCCAGCTGTAACGCCTGCAACTCACTCAACTTCAACAGGAGAAAAATTACCTGAAAGAACTATTTCTCTTGGCCCTTGTTCAAGTGCAGAGTATCAATTCGCTATATATTATATGGAATATTTGTTTGAGGGCATCGATGGTGCGTTACACTACGATCCTGATATGTCATATACCAAAATTGACACAATCGTTCCATACGAATATCCTTCTCCGGGTATTGTAGGATTTAAGCCTAAGTATGAGGGAATTAATCCTGTAGAAGATGCGTTACTGCGCCCTGAAATGAAAACAGGATATACGGAGGATCTCTCGAAAGAGTCTTTTGATGAGCTTGGCAATAAATTAGATGAATATGAAAAAAATAGAAAAAATAATGAGAAGTCATTCTTTGATCCTATTGCTCAGAATGGAATAAATGGTGTTCCTTTCAAAGATATTCCTAAATACCGCTTTGCATTTACATATGAGCGTGAGAAATACAAGATATATCTTGATACGGATTCGTCAGATATAAATGAACAATCTGAGCTTGCAAAGAAAAAGCTTGCAAGTGGTAAAGATGCAACTGTTTCTGATGTATACTATGATATGCCTCTAAGAAAACTAAATCTTGATGAAAAATATAAGCTCACTGAGGCAGATAGACCTGCCAATGTGCCTGAAGACTTTGTATTCAAGGGATGGGCAATGGACCCTCAGGGCACCAAATTGATTAAAGATACCATTGAGCCAGCTGAAAAACTTGAGGCTGAAATTGCTGATAAGTATGAAGAACTTGCTAAGAATTCTAAGGATAAAGATAAGAAATTCAAAATACAGAATGAAATAAAAGAATTAAAGGCTAAGCTTGGCGATGCTGACGCTAATATGCCTAATTATGATATAGTTCTTTATGCAAAATGGGGTGAGCCTGATAAGAACTATAAGGTGAAATTCGATCCTAATGGCGGAACACTCAAGGACCTAGATCCTCTTGATATTGCTGCATTTAAAGATGGCGAAATGATTAAAACATCTGTAGATAATCTTACTTATTCACTTCCTAAGAAGCTTGGTAACGAGGGAGATGTACAGGTATTTAGTGTTAAGAGCAGAATGAGCATTAAATATCCACCTGAGCCTAAGAGAAAGGGATATGATTTCCTAGGCTGGGAACTTGTAAGGCATAATAAAGACGGCTCAGTAGACACATCATTTGTTGATAAATATGATGTCCCTGAACTATATGCTTTTGGAAATGAAGTGGTTGAAGATAGCTATCTAAAGGCTATATGGGTTAAGAATGACCTAGTTGATATTCCGGCAATTCATATTTTCCTCGATGAGAATTTCAAAGAGAAGAAAGATGAGAGAAAACCTTTAACTGTTCCTAATAGAAGAGTTGGAGAATATGCTGAAGCTATTGCTAAATATCAGGGTCAAACTAAGCTGACAATTCCTAAGGCTGAATGGGAGAAATTAGAGAGGAAGTCAAGCGAGTACAAAGAATATGTAGATAAAACCGGTAGACATAATACATATAGTCAGGAATTAAAGGTTGAACCAAAGACCCTTAAGAAAGCTGGCAAGGAAGTAGCTAATCCTAATGTTGAAAATAATATATTCAAATTCTTCTATAGAGATTTTACGAAGAGACATTATAAGGTTAATTATTTAAGCACAACTGAAAAAGATGCTGAAAAACTGCCTGCAATAGGTAATATGCCAGCTGGTAGCTTCAAGATAATAGATACTGAAGAAGTTACAAGCGGATGCACGGATTATGATTCAGTAAATTATAGAGAGATACCGGGCTGGAAGATAATAAGCACGCCACAAAGACAGCTTTTCTATGATATTAATGCTGATAATGAAATGGAAGGAATTAATGGAATTAAATCAGACGAGGTTAATTTCTATTATCAAGATGTTCGTGTAATTAAGCGTAAAACAAGTGATGCTATAACTCCTGACGGATACCACAGAGTTGTATTCAAAGCTGATAGGGATGGCTCATTTGGAGTAGATGCTGATGGAAAGAAGATTAAAGAAGTAGTATATGATGTAATTGACGGTCTTGAGTTTAAAAATATTGAGGTTCCACCAGAGCAAAATATTGGCGGAACGCTAAAGGCACCAGTAATTACACCAGATCCTAATGCTAAGTTTGTTGAATGGAATGATTCAAGACTGCTTGATAAAAATACAGTTATAAGACAGGATTATACATTTACTGCTAAGTTTAAGCCTATCAGTGATGTAATCGAGATAAAGACTGGTAAAGAAAAGGTTCAAGATTATTTCGTAGATGTTTATGTCGATACTACTGATAGGGCTGACGCGGATGTTAATGATAACCAATACACCGGTGATAAGAAATTGCATTTCAAGGTCAATCCGGAAAAACAGGTTGTAATTCCAGTAAAAGAACCTAAGGGTGCAGTTATAAAGGATAAGAATGGAAATCCTATTACAAATGCCTTTGGAATTAAACAGCGTTGGCAGTTTAAGGAATGGCAGGTTGAAAACAAGGATAAGGTATGGACTAAGGGTGAAAAGATAGAAGATAAGTTCACTGATAAAGTCACAACAATCGTTGCTAAATACAATTTGAAAGGGACACCTATAGATCCTATTCTTACAGCAAATACCATTCCTGCATTTGAATCATCTAAGGACGGTCAAGGCGGGTGGATTAATAACTTCGTGCCTACTAAGGATAAGTACGATGAAGCTCTTAAAGATATAATGAAGAAGGATGGTTATAAGTCATATAAGATAATAACCTCTGATAATGAGATCTATAATAATCTAAAGGAAGATGGAAAGCCTGTAGCTGACGACCAGCCAAGGACATTTAATATCAAGGCTGAGGTAAGCTTTGAAGATGGTAGAAAGACTATAGTAAATATTCCTATAAAGGTATTTAAGAATGTTTATCGCAGTCTAAATGATGGAGAAAAGCCTGATGTTGTCAAGAATAATGAGGAGCTAAAGGATTATGTAAAAGTTACAGTAAATCCTACAGATTTGGCAAAGGATAAGACTAAGAAGGTTTATTATGTAAATCCTAAGGCTAAGGTTATAATACCTGAGAAAGACCCTACGCCAATTGATAAGCATACTTTTAAAGGCTGGTATTATATAGATAAGACAAAGATTACAGAGGATAATCCTACAGGAAGAGTGGAGGTTGACTTATCTAAGTTACAAAATATTCCTAAGGACACAGAGATAATCGCTTCTTATGAAACTCCTGCTACGCCGATTATTCCTCTTAAGCCTGAGGCAAAGCAGATAGTTAAGAATATCGGAGATACTCTGACTGTTGATGATTATGAAAAGGCTATAACTCCGCCTAAGGACAAAAATGGCAAAGAGCTGAGAAAGATTAAGGCTGTAAAGATTGTTAATCCTATTGATAAAAGGGTAACAACAAAGGAATCAGGTAATTTCAAAGAGTTAATTGAAGTTATATATGAAGATGGTGCAACATATAAGATTAATGTTGATGTTAAAGTTCTTCCTGATTATGTAGAGCAGACCGGAAATGACAAGCCTGATGTTCCTGATAATTATGTAAAGGTAGTATTTAAGCCTACGGATAAGGCAGAAGATAGCAAAGAAGTTATCTACTGGGTAAATCCTAAGAAAGAAGTAGAGCTACCTATTACAGAACCTAAAGGAAAGAAAGCGGTTATAGTAGACGGAAGAAAGACCGATTATGTATTTAAGGAGTGGCACTTTGAAGCTGATGATAAAGTATTCGATGTGAAAGATAAGCATCAGTTCAAGGATGAGACAGTATTTATAGCAAAATATAAGAAGGTCATAGATGCGGGAATAATTACTCCAGTACCTAATATCAAATCTACCGGAATAACTGTAACTGAGTCACTCAAGGATGGAGATAAGTGGATAAATAATTTTATTCCTAGTGAAGATGATTTAAGAAAAGGCATCAAGATTGAGAACAAAGATGGCAAACTTGAGGGAATTCCTGACGGAGCTAAAGTCGAATTTGGTGACGGTAATACTGACACATGGAAGAAATATGATGACCTTGAAAAGGTACTCTACGAAAAGCTCAAGGAGAAGGATGATGGAAATAATCCAAGCCGTAAAGAGAGCATAAAAGCAAAGGTAACAATAGATGGAGTCTCTAAGATTGTTGAAATTCCTATAAATGTTAATAAGAACATTTATGAGGCTAAGACCTCTGGTGATAAACCTAATTATGTTCCTGATGGATTTGTTAAGGTAGAGCTTGATCCAACAAAGGACGCGGTAGATTCACAAAAGAAATTCTACTATGTAAATCCTAAGGCTTTAGTAAAAATCCCAGGCAAAGATCCTTCGCCTGCAACTGATAAGGTATTTACAGGCTGGGTACTTAAGGAAGGGAATAATGATGAGAAGCCATACAGCTTGCCTGACAGATATAAATTTACAGAGAATGAAAATGTAATAAAGGCTGTCTTCGTACCTGATGTAGTAGAGCAAACAGGTAAGGACAAGCCAAATGTTCCTGATTACTTCGTTCAGGTAATTGTAGATTATACTAATAAGGCAAAGCTAAAGGACGGAGAAAAGTCAGTTCGCACATTCTGGGTAAATCCAAATAAGGAAGTTACGATACTTGACAAGGACCCTGTGCCTGAAGATAATTGGACCTTTGAAAAGTGGACCAAGGGCGATGAAAAAATTAATATGACAAGCCCTAATAAGTTCACAGAAAAGGTTACAAAGGTTACAGCAAGATACTCACGAGAGATGACACCTATCGAAGATCTTGATCCTAAGATTAGCGAAGTCGAAACATATGTAGGAAAGACGCCTGAAAATAATGACTACATCAAAAAACTTGTTCCGCCTAAGGGTAAGGAGATAGATAAGATAAAAGTTATCACAGTTCCTGATGTAACAAAGCCTGGTAAGACAAAGACTACGGTAGAAATTATATATAAAGATGGCTCTGGAACAACAGTAGACATTCCTGTAATCGTTAAGGATAATATCTATCCTGCAGATGGAAATGGCAATAGAACGCCTGATACACCTGATAATTATGTTAAAGTTGTAGTAGATCCAACTGACCATGCTAAGGATTCAAAGAAGAAGATTTTCTATGTAAATCCTAAGGTTGAAATAGGACTACAGATAGACGATCCTGAGGGACTTGAACACTGGAACTTCCTAAATTGGAAAGTGGATAATGATACATTTGATACCAAAGCAAATCATAAATTTGATAAGGATACTACAATTTATGCGGTTTGGAATAAGGATCCTAACTTAAAAGTTAAGGATATTACAATCACAAAGGGAGACGACTTAGATTTAAAAACTCTGATTGTTAAGGCTGACGACCAAGAGGACGGAAATCTAATTGATAAGGTTGAGATTGTTTCCACAGGTGGATTTGATAAAGACAAACTTGGAAAATATGAGATTGTCTTTAGATTAACCGATAAGAATGGTGCTGTAACAGAAGCAAGGGCATTTGTAACAGTAGCTTCTAAGCCTATCAAGCCGGACGGAAGTACTTCGACAAATGGTGGTAAAAATTCACCAACTACAGGCGATAGCACTTCTAATGGATTCTTATATCTAGGCACCTTGGGAATAGCTCTGCTCCTCGCTATCCTAGGCAAAAGAAGAAAAAATGATAGCAATAATTAGAGCTATAATTTAAACCGTTATTTAAACCATTATTAAGTTTGCTATCAACATGGCTATTAAACTTAGCCATCAAAACCATTATTAAAACTGTGATTTAGGCAGGTACTTAATCATAGCGAAGCCTCTTTATCCGAATGGATTAAAGAGGCTTTTTACATATTTTAGTATTTTCTACAGAAGATGAAAATTTGACAACTATAACAGTGTGTATTACAATGAAATACACAAAGGAGGAAAATATATTATGGCTATTTCAGTAAGATTAAATCCTCAAGATGAAAAATTGTTTAGGTCTTATGCAAAGACAAATAATATTTCGCTATCTGAACTATTTAGAACTGCTGTTTTTGAAAAAATAGAAGATGAATATGACCTAGCTGTATATCGTGAAGCACTAGAGGAGTATGACAAAAATCCAATTTCCTACTCTCACGAAGAAGTGTGCAGAATCTTAGGTATTGAATAATGTACACTTTAAAATATAGTGAAAGGGCAATAAAACAATTAAAGAAGCTCGATAAAGGCACACAGAAGTTGATTTTAACTTGGCTAGGGAAGAACCTAGAAAACTGCGATAATCCTAGAATAAAGGGCAAAGGACTTACGGCAAATCGAAGTGGAGAGTGGCGATATAGAGTGGGCAACTATCGAATTATATGCGATATAAGGGATGAGGAGTTAATTATACTTGCCTTATCCATTGGACACAGGAGAAATATTTATTAAATGCTAGTTTAAAAAGTTAAAAAAATATAAAAAATTATATATGATAATATCAGAGCAGATTGAATTTAAGATATGAAAAATCACGGTTAATTCCGTGTTTTTTTATATAAAAATAAGATAAAAATTTTAAAATACAATCTAAAACAATAAATTCATGTAACAGCCCATAAAATATATTATAATCATAATATAAAAGGAGATGGCTAAAATGATTTCTTATAAAAATGTGTCAATGGAATATCCTGAAAGTGGAAAGGTTCTTGATAATCTCAATTTTAATATTGAAAAGGGAGAATTTTTTGTAATTGTTGGACCTAGTGGAAGTGGAAAGACGACAAGTTTAAAACTCATTAATAGATTGATTGAACAGACAGACGGAGATATTTTTTTTAATAATAAAAAATTGAAAGATTATAATTTGAGGGAACTTAGGCTTAAAATTGGTTATGTTTTACAAGAAATTGCACTTTTTCCTAATCTTACTGTTTTTGAAAACATCTCACTTATACCTGAAATGAAAAAAATGGATAGAGAAATAATAGATGAAAAAATAGATTTTCTTTTAAATAAAGTAGGACTTGAGCCAAATAAATATAAGGATAGATTTCCAGAAGAATTATCAGGAGGAGAAAAGCAAAGGGTTGGAATATTAAGAGCGATAATTTCGGGTCCTGAAATTTTACTTATGGACGAACCATTTTCTGCACTAGATCCAATAAGTAGGATTAATCTTCAGGATTTGATAAAAGAACTTCATGATGAGTATAAGATAACAACCGTATTTGTCACACATGACATGAGTGAAGCTATAAAGCTGGCAGATAGAATCTGCTTTATGAAAGAGGGTAAGGTAATTCAGATTGCTACTCCTGAAGAAATAGTTAAAAATCCTGAGAACAAATTTGTTAGCAAGTTCTTAGGTAATGAAAGTGAGATAGGCTATGAATGATTTGATTAGAACATTTACAGAGAGAAAATCGGAGTGGTTTATAGCTCTATTTGAGCATCTTCAAATTTCAATGCTATCCCTAGTTATCGCAGTTATAATTGCTGTACCTTTGGCAATATTTTTTACAAATAAGAAAAGGGTTAATGAATTTATACTCCAGATAACAGGCATTTTTCAGACCATACCCTCCCTTGCACTCCTAGGTCTTTTTATACCATTAGTTGGAATAGGCAAGCTTCCTGCAGTTATAGCTCTGATAGTTTATGCAATATTTCCAATATATCAGGGAACTTCAACCGGTTTTTCTGAGATTGACCCTTCGCTTGAAGAAGCAGGAACAGCATTTGGCATGACTGAATGGGAGAAATTAAAAAAATATAAGCTCTCCCTTGCCATGCCCGTTATCATGTCTGGAGTGAGAACCTCAGCAATCATGATTATTGGAACTGCAACACTTGCAGCCCTAGTTGGAGCAGGAGGGCTTGGCTCTTTTATTCTACTGGGTATCGATAGAAATAATTCATCATTAATACTTATCGGTGCTATTTCATCAGCCTTGCTTGCAATCATATTTGGAATACTAATAAGGATATTACAAAATAAAAAGCCGAGGATAATTTTTATTTCAATTCTCATAGTAATATCATTAACAATGGCAAGCCTTATTCCCTTTGCCAGAATGGGGCAGAATAAAATAGTTATAGCAGGAAAGCTTGGTGCAGAGCCAGAAATTATTATCAATATGTATAAAGAACTTATAGAAGATGAGATGGATATTGATGTTGAAATTAAGCCCAATTTTGGGAAAACAAGTTTTTTATATGAAGCACTAAAGTCAAGGAGCATCGATATATATCCTGAATATACGGGCACGGTAATAAGTTCACTTTTAAAAGAAAATACAAAACTTAATTCAAATGACGAGAAAGAAGTATATAGGATTGCAAGAGATAAGATATTTGAACAGGACAAACTCGTCTATCTAAAACCCAGTAAATTTCAAAACACATATGCACTAGCAGTGAGAAAAGATTATGCCATAGATAATAATCTTGAAAAAATCACAGATTTAAAAAAAGTAGAAAATAAAGCAATTGCGGGATTTACTTTAGAATTTAATGATAGAGAAGATGGAAATCTAGGATTAAAAAAAGACTATGATTTAAATCTAGATGTTAAGACAATGGAACCAGCTCTTAGATATAGGGCAATATCAAATGGGTCAATTGATTTAACAGATGTTTATTCAACTGATAGTCAAATAATAACAAATGATTTAAAGGTATTAATAGATGACAGAAATCTATTTCCGCCATATCAGGTTGCACCGATAATGCGTGAGGATACGCTCATCAAATATCCGAGATTAAAAGAGGTTTTGTCAAAACTAAGTGGCAGGATAAGCTCAGAAGAGATGGCTAAGATGAATTATGAAGTCGATGTAAATGGTAAATCTGCGAATGAGGTTGCAAGGGAATATCTAATAAAACAGAAGCTAATTAAAAAGTTTAGGTAATCAATACCCCAAATTTGAAAAAAACAAAAGTTTAGGGAGTACATACCCCAAACTTGCAAAAAATAAAAGTTTGGGGAATCGAAACCCCAAAAATGATAAGAGAGCTTGCTCTCTTATTTTTTTAAAAGAGTAAATTGTATTGAAAAAGGTACATAAATTGGATATGATTAGGGCAAAGATTAAGATATAGGAAAATATAGAAAAAGTTAGTGTTTTTTAGAAAAGGAGTGCATTATGGATAAGCAATTAGAGCCTTTATTTACACCATGGAAGATTGGAAATTGTGAAATCAAAAATCGCTTCGTTTTAACATCCATGGGTGGAACCAATATTTTTGGCTGGATGGAAAAAAATCATTTCGACAAAGCTGGAGCTGAATTTCTTATGGAGGTTGCAAAGAACAATGCAGGGCTTCTTTTGCCAGGCTGCCAACCGATATATAATCCGATGTTTGGGCAGTGGCTTTATAAAAATGATCAGATGTATAAGGATCTTGCAAAGTGGATGCCTGAATTTCATAAGACAGGAGCAAAGCTATTTATTCAATTAACTGCCGGCTTTGGTCGCTCTTTTACTATAAGCAAGATGATGGAAACGCTTTATACGAATAAATTCTTGAGATTTATATCAAAACCCGTAATGGATCTCGACAAGATAACTGCAGCACCTAGCCCATCTCCTAACCGCTGGTCTGACAAGGTGCCATCAAGAGAGATGACAAAAGAAGAAATTTATGAGTTTGTTCTTGCTTTTGCGAAGACAGCAAAGAAGTTAAAAGAAGCTGGAGTCGATGGTGTTGAAATTCATGCGGTCCATGAGGGATACCTACTTGACCAATTCACACTGAAATATATAAATAAGAGAGATGACGAGTATGGAGGCTCATTTGAAAATCGATACCGTTTTGCTGTAGACATTGTAAAAGCGATAAAAAAGGTCTGCGGAAAGGATTTCCCTGTGTCGCTTAGGTATAGCGTTATTTCAAAGACAAAAGGATTTAGACAGGGAGCACTACCGGGTGAAGATTATATCGAAGCAGGTCGTGATATGGAGGAATCCGAGAAGGCTGTAAAATATTTAGAGGAAGCCGGATATGATATGCTTAACTGCGACAATGGTACATATGACGCTTGGTACTGGGCACACCCACCAATCTATATGCCTGAGAATTGCAATCTTAATGATGTAGAACATATAAGTAAATTTGTGGATATTCCGGTAGTATGTGCAGGAAGAATGGACCCTTACACGGCAGCTAAGTCAATTGAATCTGGAAAACTTGACGGAGCAGGTTTTGCTAGAAATTTCCTCGCTGATCAGGAATGGATAACAAAACTCAAAGAAGATAGGAAGGAAGATATTAGACCTTGCATTTTATGCCATAATGGTTGCTTTAATATGTGCCATTATAAAGGTGTACCTAACGACCAGCCACTTGAAGATAGCTTGCATCTTGCGAGATGTGCTGTCAATGCAGAAACCATGCAGACTGACAAGCATTATATTAAAAAGACGGATACTCCTAAGAAGGTAATTATAATAGGAGCAGGCATCGGTGGAATGGAAGTGGCGAGAGTTCTTAAATTGAGAGGTCATGAGCCAGTAATTTATGAGAAAACAGGCTTGCTTGGTGGAACCTTTATTGCTGCAAGCAGTGAAAGCTATAAGGGAAAACTTAGGGATTTGCTTAAATGGTATGAGCGTCAGATGAAGGAAATGGATATAGAGATTCATCTAAATGAGGAGATTACAGACCTTTCAAGGTTTGACGGAATGGAAATAGTTATCGCAACAGGAGCAAAACCTCGCGTCCTAAGCAAGATAAAAGGACATGAAAAGATGATTGAAGCGTGTGAATACCTGCTTGGCAAGGAAGTAGGAGAAAAGGTTGCAATTATAGGGGGAGGGCTTACAGGCTGTGAAATTGCTTACGAACTTGCACTTCAGGGCAAAAAACCAATAATCGTTGAGATGAAGGATGACTTAATTTCTCAGACGGGAGTATGCCTTGCAAACAGCTCATATCTTCGTGAATGGTTTGAATTAAACAAAATCCCAGTATACCTTGAGACAGGGCTTAAAGAAGTTCAGGATAATAAAATTATTTGCCAAGATAAAAATGGGAAAGATTTTTCAATCGACTGCGATTCTGTTATAAGCTCAACAGGATATGTTCCAAATCCTTTAGTTAAAGATTCAAAGGAAGCAAAGTTGGTCGGAGATTGTAAAAAAGTTGGAAATTTAAGGACGGTAATTTGGGAAGCCTACGAAGTGGCAATGAAAATTTAGGAGGAGCTATGAATTTAACTGATGAGCAAAGAAAAATATTGAATGGAAGCCAAGGCGAGATTATGGCAAAGGTTATGGAAACGATGATGAGATATGGAGAGCTTTTCGGTGCGGATTCAATGGTTGAAATTACAGGAAAGTACAATCATCTTGTAACTTCCTTTGGACTTAAGGGAATTGCAGCCGTTTATGAGCTTATGGATAAATTGATTGAAGCAGGCATATCTTCATCGCAAAAGTTTTCAATGGATCCAAGACCTCTTGACCCAAATGTTCCATCTAATTTTCTGCAAGATTTCGTCTTTAAGAAGATTATGTATACCAGGCAGGATAGTTACGAAAAGCAGC
Source organism: Alterileibacterium massiliense (assembly GCF_900104645.1). Classification (GTDB taxonomy): domain Bacteria; phylum Bacillota; class Clostridia; order Peptostreptococcales; family Anaerovoracaceae; genus Alterileibacterium; species Alterileibacterium massiliense. Next base: position 601,079 of record NZ_FNWE01000002.1, read on the forward strand.
TGAGAAAACTTGGAGCTTTGAGTGATGATGCCTATACCTGCACCTGTTATATGGACGAGGTCGGAAATGTGCCAAAGGAGGGCGATGTCCTTTCTTGGGCAGAGTCATCTGCGGTCGTATATGCGAACTCGGTCTTAGGTGCTAGATGCAATCGAAATTCTGGAATAATTGACCTTATGGGCTCAATACTTGGATATGTTCCTAAGTTCGGTCTTATCACTGATGAGGGGAGAAAGGCTAAGTGGATTGTAGAAATAAAAACCAAGAAAAAGCCTGAGGCACAGCTCCTCGGCTCTGCAATAGGAATGAAGGTCATGGAAGATGTTCCATATATCATTGGACTTGATAAATGGCTAAAGGTATTAGATGATGATGCAAAGACCTATCTTAAAGACTTCGGTGCGGCAACTGCATCAAATGGCTCTGTAGGACTTTATCATATAGAAAATCTGACACCTGAAGCTAAAAAGCAGGGAAGAGATTTGATAAATAAAGATGCTAAGGTATATGTAATTGATGATGCTGAGCTAAAAAGGGTATATGATAACTATCCTATAATGTGGAAAAAGACGAATGCAAAACCTAAGATGTGCTTTATGGGCTGTCCTCATATGAGCATATCACAGCTCAAAGACTGGGCAAAAAAGATAGATTTATCACTTAAAGAAAACAATTTAAAAAAGGTAACAATTCCAACTGTATTTACAGCAGCACCTCAGGTTCTTGATAAATTTAGAGGCACTGAAGAATTTGAGATTTTGGATAATGCGGGAGTGATTTTATCCTATATTTGCCCGCTTATGTATATGAATAATCCTCTATGTGCTAGAATGCCCGTAATAACTTCAAGCAATAAGCTCAGGACATATACAACAGCAAGGTATTATACAGATGAGGAGATATTGAAACAGATTACAGGAGGTAGTAAGTTATGAAAACTTTTCAGGGAAGAGTAGTCGCAAAAGGTAAGGTAACTGCACCTGCACTTGTTTCGCACCAGGGTCTTAACACGCTAGCATCATTTCAGAAAGCATTGCAATTCGGAGATAAAGACGCAACCTGCGGAGATCAGGATAATAAGGATTTATTTGGGAAAAAGATGGCAGGAAAAGCCCTATGCCTACCGAGGACGATAGGCTCTACAACAGGCGGACTTGTAATTTACTGTGCCTGCTCATTAAAGAGGCAACCGGCGTGCATGCTTTTTTCAGAGCCAATTGATTCGCTTGCAGCAGCAGGGGCAATTTTATCAGATGTTTGGCTTGATGATGTATCGATGCCGGTCATAGATTCACTTGGTGAGGAATTTCTGAGCTATGTCAAAGACGATATGGAAATCATGGTAGAAGATGGAGGAGTTGTTAAAGTTAAGGGATAAGAATAAGCAATATTTTACTCCTGATATTTTAAAGCTTCGACCATATCGATTTTTCTATTTTTGCGAGCTATCATTCCACTTACAAAAAGTGACATAGACAGGGTTAAAATTATAGTAAATAAATAAGATGGAATACCTATAGACATCTTCATCTCATATTCAGATGCGAGAGATTTTAACATGGAAGATAGTGTTAATATCCCCAAAGGTATTCCTATTATTATGCCCATAATGGAAATAAGGAGATTTTGGTTATATAGAATCTTGCCTATTTTATTGTCGCGAAAGCCGACAACCTTAAGCGTTGCCATTTCACGGTACCTCTCAACATAGCTCATTGTTCCTAGGTTATAAAGGACTATAATACCTAAAACTAATGCTCCTGCCACATAGAGATAGAGCATATTATTCATTATTGAAAGGAAAACCTCAAAAGAATCCATTATCATCTTCTTTGAGTGAACGGATTTTATATTATTTGATAATTCTATATCGCCTTTTTTTACATCTGTATAAACAGAATCAATCTTATATGGAATATTTAATTTTTGAGCATATTTATCTGAAATAATAATATTTTTACTCGTGCTTCTAAATATTCCATTAACTACCATATCAAACTTTTCATTACCGCCATATGGACTGATTGAAAATGTATCTCCCTCGTGAAGATTAAATTTTTCTGAAATACGCATACAAATATATGCTCCGTCATTTTTAATCTTGAATTGCTTAGAGTTTTTGTCAATTGTTTGAATTTTGCCATTTTCTAAGTTGTATATATCTAGATTTACATTTTTTTCTTTGAGTTTGACATTTGTTGAAGCTCCATAATCTCCATTATATCGTTTGATAATATCAAATCTCTCATCATCGCTCGCATTTTCAGATAGGTAAATTTTTGAAGAGTAATTCAATCCATTTTCATAATACACATCGAGGAAATCATTCATAGTTTCCTTTATACCGAAAGAGGCTATAGTTATAATTGTACAACCAATTATTCCAACGAGACTCATAGCAGTTCTAGTTTTGTGCCTTACAATATCTCTTAAATTCCAGCGAGTGCCAAAGGGAATTAGTTTAAAAATTTTTGTTTTTTCTATTAACATAGGTTTTACCTTCTTAGGAATATATGGAGAAAGTGCTTCTGAGGCAGTCCCTTTTAACATATTTCTTACTGATAGGTATCCAATAAATGTTAATGTAAATATAATAATAATTATAAGTGGATAACAATACCAAGGGCTTACTAACTTCCATTCAGGCAAATCAAGATATGTGCCCATCATTCCTTTTGGATTCATGATAATCCAAGCTAGAAAATAACCTAGAGCAATTCCTAGAATCGAACCGAGCGAAGATATGATAAATGCTAATGATGTATAGTGAAATACAATTTTACTGTCATGAAAACCAAGAGCCTTTAGTGTGCCAATCTGAGATTTTTCTTTTACAGTCAAACGGTGCATGGTGCTAATCATTGTTAACAGGGCAATTAAAAGAAATAATGCTGGGAGTATACTTCCCATTGCCTTACCCTCGCTAACCTCGCCTTCAGCTTGAGAATAAGAAAGCGTATCCTCTTTAGGAATAATTAAATTTGTATTACCAAGAGCCTTATCAGCTTCCTTAGAAAAAGTTTTTGCATCAATATTTGAGAGGACATTTATATTAGGATAGTAAGGAAATCCCAAGGTTTCCTCATATAAAGCAGGAGATATGTATGCAAAACCGTGAGATTTAAAATCTGGCATTATCTGAGTTTTATCGCTGACGCATATCATCTGTTCTCCAGCCTTTATTAAACCTCTGACCCTACCTTTTAATTTGATATTATTATATGTAAAATACAGGCTGTCACCAATTGAGATTTTATTCTTTTTTGCATATTGATCGGATAACCAAATTCCGTCATCACTATTTTTATTATATTTTTCACCATCGATTAGAACAAATGATGATACATCAAAATTGGTTGTAATCGAGATAGCTACCGTATCTCCTGATTTTTCATTTACATCTGCATTGATTGTTATAAATCTTGAAGCATTTTTAACGCCTTTAATATCGAGGATATTATTTAAATCTTCTTCTGAAAATCCATTGCTATTTATGAGCCTGTAATCAGCATAATTGCTATTTTTAAAAAGAGAAAACATATTATATTCAATACTTTTCCATTCAATATTAAAGCAGGTAAACATACCAATACCCAGCATAACCATTAATATCATTGAAATAAATTGGACTTTATAAAGCCAAAAAGTCCTTAACATTTTTTTTCTCAGCATATTAGCTCCTTTACCATTCAATTTCATCTGGAGAAAGTGGGATTTCCTGCTCATCAATGCTTAGAATCCTACCATTTTTTACATTCATAACTATATCAGCCATTTTTGCAATGTTTTGATTATGAGTTACGATAATAATGGTTTTACCATAATCCTTTGAAAGTTTCTTAAGATGCTTTAAAATAAGAACACCGGTTTCAGAATCAAGGGCTCCGGTAGGCTCGTCGCAAAGCAGAATTTTAGGATTTTTTGCTAGAGCCCTTGCTATAGAAACACGCTGTTGTTCACCACCTGATAGCTCAGATGGGAAATTATTTATATGATCTAATAATCCTACTGCTTCAAGCATTTTGTCAGCTGAAAGTGAATTATCAGATATTTCATCAACGAGTGCGATGTTTTCATATACGGTTAGGGTTGGTATTAAATTATAAAATTGGAAGATAAAGCCGACAGTTTCTGCACGATAATCGGCGAGCTCATTTTTATCTAAGGTTGAAATATCTTTACCAAACACCCGTATCTTACCGTTTGTGGGGCTGTCAAGGCCTCCAAGCAAATTTAGGAGGGTACTTTTACCTGCACCGGAAGGACCCAAGATAACCACAAAGCTACCTTCGTCGAGCTTGAAATTTATGCTATCCAAGGCTTTAAGCTCATGGTCACCGCTTTTATATATTCTGCTAACATTATCAAATTCAATCGCTTTATATTCAGCCTCAGTCATTATATTCCTCCCATATTAATGATTTTATCGGTCGCTTATGTTAGACCAAGCTAACTACATTCGTTATTATACTACAAATATTAATCAATTTGCATATTTTTTCTTGATAAATTGATATAGTATTCTTATTTAATTAAGTGTATGATATTAGTAGAAAAAAGATACAATATAAAATTTAATAGATAATAGTTAGTAGATAGGAAAGGAGTTTTCTTAAAATATATGACGAAATTTATATCGTGGAATGTTAATGGTTTTAGGGCTATTTTGAAAAAAGGTTTTGATGAAATTTTTAAAGATATTGATGCTGATTTCTTTTGCCTTCAGGAAACGAAGATGCAGGAGGGTCAGGCGGACTTTCATCCAGAGGGATATTTTGAATATTATAACTATGCAATTAAAAAAGGGTATTCAGGAACAGCGATTTTTGCAAAAAAAGAACCTCTTGATGTCAAATATGGGATAGATGGAAAGCATGATGACGAGGGCAGGGTGATAACTCTTGAATACGAAGATTTCTACCTAGTATGTGCTTATGTTCCAAACGCACAGCCGGCTTTAAAAAGAATAGATTATCGCATGGAATATGAGGACGATTTGAGAAATTATCTGACTTCATTAGATGCAAAAAAGCCTGTAATATACTGTGGAGATTTAAATGTTGCACATAATGAGATAGATTTAAAAAATCCTAAGTCAAACCGTGGGAATCCGGGATTTTCAGATGAAGAGAGAGGAAAGTTTTCTAATCTTCTGGATTCAGGCTTTACCGATTCGTTCAGGCATCTATATCCAGATAAAGAGGGAGTCTATTCTTGGTGGTCATACCGCTTTAATGCCAGAGCAAACAATGCCGGCTGGCGTATCGACTACTTCGTCATATCTGACAGACTAAAGGATAGAATTGAGGAAGCTTCTATTTTGACAGATATTTATGGTAGCGATCACTGCCCAGTTTGCTTGGTTTTAAAATAGGATTGGTTATACAATTGGCTTTAAAAAAGCTATACAAATAGGCTATAAAATTTTTATAAAATAGTCCCGTTATTCAATAAAAAACAAAATAGCTATAAGTAGATGTTAAATTATTAAATGAAATAAAGGAGAGAAAATGAAAAAGATTACAGCATTTGAATACGAGGGTTGTCCATATTGTGAGCAAGGTAAAAAGGCTATAGATGAGCTTATAAAAGAAAATCCTGAATATGGCAAAATCGAAATAGAATGGATTGAGGAGCACGAGCATCCCGAAATAATAGCAAATTATGATTATCAGGCAACGCCATCTATGTTTATTGGAAAAGAAAAATTATATGAGGCACATCTCTATGAAAAATATGAGGAGTGCAAGGAAAATATAAGGAAGGTCTTTGAAAAGGCTGTCAAATAGATTAAAAGTTAGGAAGAAAAATGTATAAACTCAGCACACTCTGTTATATTAAAAGAGACGACAGCATCTTAATGCTCCACAGGGTAAAAAAGAAAAATGACATAAATAAGGGCAAATGGATAGGAGTCGGAGGGCATTTTGAGGATGGCGAAAGTCCGGAGGAATGCCTTATTAGAGAGGTGTTAGAGGAAACAGGGCTAAAGCTCACATCATATAAATTTAGGGCGATAATTACATTTATATATGATAAAGACATTACCGAATATATGCACTTATATACGGCAGATGAATTTTTCGGAGAGATGATAGAATGTGACGAGGGGAATCTATCTTGGGTTCCAAAGAGTAAACTTTTAGACCTCGAGCTCTGGGACGGCGATAAGATATTTTTAAAACTGCTTGATGAAAGAGATGATTTTTTCTCTTTAAAGCTCATATATGATAAAAATGATAACTTAGTAGAGGCTGTCCTTGATGGCAATAGAATAAAATAGAATATGTGAGAAATTGTATAAGAAAATAAGAATACAAGAAAAGAGCTTAGCGGGTACGCTAAGCTCTTAATTATTAAAATTTTAAAGTAATTATGCTTCGTTATCTAATTTATTATCTCTTGCTTTAATCTTCTTAAATCCTATGAACCATAGTGGAAGAATGATTATGAACCAGTTGACAATACCAAGATACCTATATGCTGTTGCTACGATAACCATGAGTCCGAGCTTAGATACAGCATAGCATACTGCAAGGCATAAAACGCTGATTATTGTTTTCTTTAATAGAGGTTTCTTTGTATCTTTCATTACATATGGGTCAATTCTCTGTACCATTCCAAATATAAATCCTACAGCTGTTGTTATTAGAGCTAGGAATAGAAGTATTGGATATAGAACAGCAAGTGATTTGATATGTAGCTGATTAACAATGTATATAGTTGGAAGAGTTCTAGCTACCTGATCAGTGTAAATATCAGGCATTCCTGAGAAGATAAGTAGGCAGATTCCAACGAGCATCAATATATTCATTATCGCTCCAAGAATCATAGAACCCTTTGCTTCATTTTTATATATACCGCCTTTGAAAGATGAAGTTATTCCGCCTATAGCTGCAACTTGGAAGCCTGCATATGTGAGAGCCCACATAAGTGCATTTCCAAAATTACCTGGAACAGTGCTTGCAGAACCCTTGATGCTCCACTTTGTCGCATTAGGATTTACATATCTTTCGGACATAAGCTTTGAAATCTGAGGTGCAAATTTAATAAGACCTGCGATTAAAACTATCGAAATTATTATGAGAATAATCGCTGTCATAACCATTGCGTTCTTTCTTACAACATTCTCTCCGAATATTACAAGCAAGGTGATAATTACGAACATCATTAGAGAACCGACAAATACCGGAAGTCCAAGATATTGCTTGCCTAAAAGACCGCCCGTTGCGATAGTAGCCGCAGTAGCTGCTATTGTAGTGATGATAATACTTACATCAAGAGCTGGAGTCAAAATCTTAGATGCACCTCCATAAGCTTCTTTTGACCAAGCATCATATCCCCACTTATCAGTCTGTCTTGCTGTCTCAAGTGCTACATAATATGTAACAGCTATGATGATAAATGTTAAAATTGGTAAAAAGACGCCAAACCATCCATGGTTGGCAAAATATTGAAGTTCTTGAGTTCCTGATGCGAAACCCGCCCCGCAGTGAGTTGAAAACCATACGGTTGCAACACCTACACTGATAGAGGTTAAATATTTTCCGTTTTTATTCATGGTTAATACCCCCTATATATAAAAAATATTTAAAGCAACTTACTTGATATATTTATAACACTTTTATGCGTTGATTGCAATAAAAATAATTTCAGAAAATGATAGCATAGCCCTCTTGCCGGCTTCGATTACCTCATCTCCGCTTAGAGGTTTATCGAGGATTCCGGAAGCCATATTTGTAATACATGAAATTCCTACAATTTCCATTCCTGAATGTCTCGCAACTATTGCTTCAGGAACTGATGACATACCCACGCAGTCAGCTCCTAGAGTTCTAATCATTCTAACCTCAGCCGGCGTTTCGTAGCTCGGACCCGTCATAAAGGTATAAACACCTTGACGGAGCAAAATTCCCTTTTTATCAGCCTTTTCTTTGATTTTTTTTATCAGTTGAGGGGAATATGTATAAGTCATATCGGGAAATCTCGGACCAAGCTCATCAAAATTCGGACCAATGAGCGGATTATCACCCGATAAATTAATGTGGTCCTCAATAAGCATTAGGTCGCCCGCTTTATAATTCTCATTTACCGCACCTGAGGCATTTGTAATTATCAACCTCTTAATTCCAAGGATTGCCATAACTCTTATAGGAATTGTTATTTCTTGAAGCGAATATCCCTCATAATGGTGAAATCTACCTGACATTATCAATATATATCTGCCGGCGTCATCATTGCTAGTGTCGTAATTGCCGGCTTCATCTTCGCGTTCACATAAGATTAACTTTCCCTTATGACCGGGAGCTGTAGAAACAGGAAATTCAGGAATATCTGAGTAATTAATCTCCCTTTTGTTTTTAAAATTATTCTCAAAACCGGATAAGCCACTGCCAAGAATAATAGCGGTATCTGGCTTAACGCCCATCCAGTCCCTTATAAATTCTGCCGAGATTTCCGCACGATTTTTTAAATTATCCATATCATTCACTTTTATTCCTTTTTTTTAATTATATTCACAATTTGCTATTATCTCTTTTAAAAAAATATTAATACAACTGACTATTGTTCTTTTTAAAACATTAATTTTAAGAAAATTGATTTTAAAACTATGAAAAAACATAAGTATTTAATTTTATGTATAGACTATCTTAATAAATGTAAAACTTGCATATTTCTTTGAAAAATCTTATCATATAGGCGAGATGTATTCAAGAATTGAAGAGGTATCGAAGTATATTTACACCCATATTATAAGGAGATAATTGATGGAAAATCTTAGGGATTTAATAACTGATTCGGTGGAAAAGCACGGAGCGAAAGATGCTTTCATAGTAAAGAATAAAAAAGGAGAGCATATACATATATCATATATAAGATTTTATGAGGAGATAAGGTGCTTAGTTGAGGTATTTGCTTCAAGAGGCTATCTAGGCAAGAGGGTAGCGATAATAGGCAAAAATAGCTACGAGTGGTTTTTGGCTAATATGGCTATTCAGCTTATGGGTGGAGTAACGATTCCATTAGACAAGGAATTAAAAATCTTAGAGCTTGAAGAATGTCTTGAAAGAAGCAAGGCCGATATTATTTTCTGCGACGAAAAAACTGAGCCAATGATAAGGAAGATTGGGGCAGGTGACAGAGTTAAATTTCAGTCAATTTTCAACCTATATACTGGAGAAAAAGAAGACATCAGAGATCTCGTTAACGAGGGTAAAAATCTCATCGACCACGGAGCAAATGAGTTTGAAAAGGTGGAAATATCTGAAAGAGCAACATCATTTCTGATTTTTACATCGGGAACGACCTCTAATTCAAAGGTAGTAATGCTAAGCCAGAGAAATATTTATAAAGATGTTGAAAACACCTTACTCATCGCTGATATAAGCCATAAAGATGTGAATTTTTCTCTTCTCCCTTACCATCATATGCTAGGTTCAATTGCGACATATTTAACGCTTGCTACGGGTGGCACAACTGTTTTCTGCGATGGACTTAAATATCTTCAGAAAAATATGAAGGAATATAAGGTCACAAATTTCCTCGCAGTTCCACTTATCTTGGAAGCGATGTATAAGAAGGTCATGAAAACCGTTGAGAGCAATGGAATGGCAGGAAAATTAAATGCGATAAGAGGAATTACAAGAGGTCTTAACTTAGCAGGAATTAGACCTAATAGGAAGATATTTAAGGGAATTTTGGAGGCGTTCGGTGGAGAGCTTAGATTTTTATTTGTTGGAGGAGCACCTTGCAATCCTGAAGTAATCAAAGGATTCCAAGATTTTGGTATTCAGGTAATTCAGGGTTATGGCTTAACAGAAACATCGCCAATCATAGCAGGAGAAAGACCTAAGCAAAGGAAAATCGGTTCTGTGGGATTTCCTCTCAGAGATAATGAAATTGTTATTGAAAATCCTAACGAAGATGGAATAGGAGAGATTGTTGTCAGAGGTCCTAATGTCATGCAAGGCTATTATGAAAATGATTCTGCAACGAAGGCTGTATTAAATGACGGCTGGTTACGCACGGGAGATCTAGGATATTTTGACAAGGATGGCTTCCTATTTATCACGGGAAGAACTAAGAGCGTAATCGTTCTAAAGAATGGAAAGAATGTATTTCCTGAAGAAATGGAAGTCAAGATAAATGACCTGCCATATTGTAAAAATAATATTATTGTTGGACTTCCAAACGACGGTGATAAGCTAGACCTAGTTGTAAGCTTAAAAATTGAATATGATGGAGAATTTTTCAAAGGAAAAAGTGAGCCTGAGATTAGAGAGATTATAAAGGCTGATATTGAAAAAATAAATGATACAATGCCTTCTTATAAAAGAATAAAGAGGATTTTTATCACCGATAAGCCTATGGTAATGACAACGACTTCCAAGGTAAAAAGACATATCGAAATAGAGAAGATGCTCGAAGAAGAAGCATCGAGAAATAGCGAAAAAAATTTGCAAGATAAATAATATCAAGCAAATATATAAAAAGAAAATAATATAAACAATTTAATTATTGCTACATATCATATAAGCAGTTCAGCTATCTGGACTGCATTTGTTGCGGCACCTTTTCTAACCTGATCTCCGCAGCACCAGAGGTTTATTCCTCTAGGGTTTACAAGGTCTTTTCGTAATCTGCCTACATAGACGAGGTCTTGACCGCTTGTTTCAATAGGTGTAGGGAAATTATCTTCAGGATATAATTTACAGCCTTTAGCATCAGAAATTGCCTTTTTTGCCGATTCGAGGTCTATCTCATCTGAAAGAATTACTGAGGCTGAAATTGAATGAGATCTTTCGACAGGAACGCGAACGCAGGTACAAGAAACATTCAGCTCCGGCAGGTGGAGAATTTTACGCCCCTCATTTTGAAGTTTCATCTCCTCAGAAGAATATAAATTATCACCAAAATTTCCAATTTGCGGAATTAGATTATAGGCAATCTGCCTTGAAAATATCCTTGGTTCAAAATCTCTATTATTTATTATATCCTCTGTCTGCTTGTACATTTCAACTGGGCCACTTGCACCTGCACCGCTTGTAGCTTGGTAAGTTGAAGCATAAATTCCTTCAATTTTTGACAATTTAGATAGACCATTGATGGCAACCAATGTTATTATTGTAGAACAATTTGGATTTGAAATAATGCCTTTGTTATTTTTAATATCATCAGGATTTATTTCAGGCACTATTAGAGGAACATCGTCATCAAGCCTGAAAGCACTTGAGTTATCTATGAAAATTGCACCTGACGATTTAATATCATCCGCAAATTTCTCAGCTATATTATTTTCTGATGCACCTAGAACAATGTCTGAACCCTTGAAAGACTCTTTAGAGGCTTCTTCGACAGTTAGCTTGCCAAAAGGCGTGTCAAGAACTTTTCCGGCACTTCTTGCACTTGCAAGCAGTTTAAGATTTTGAATAGGAAAATTTCTTTCATATAAGACCTTAATCATCTCCTGACCAACAGCACCTGTTGCACCCAGAATAGCAATATTTATCTTGTTCATTTTTACCTCTTTACCTCCGAATTATCTAACGAACATTTAGAACATTTAGAAAATTTAGAAAATTTAGAAAATCATATAATTTAAAATCTCAAAGAGCTAATCAATAATTATTAATCATTAATTATTTATTGCAAAGCTGTCATATAGGATTCTTATCGCTTCTTCAAAATCTTCAGTCGCAACGCCTATCATAATATTGATTTCATCTGAACCTTGCTCAATTGTTCTAATATTTATTCCGCTTGAACCTAGGGCACCGAAGATTTTACCGGATATTCCTAGGTGATATGCCATCTGTCTACCTATTATAGCAATCAGGCTTATTCCGTCTGTGACATCAATATTATCTGGTTTGCAGGCTTCTTCAATAGAAGATACAAGCTTAAATTTTTTATTTTCAAGTGATTCAGATGGAATTACAAATGAAAAGCTATCTATACTGCAAGGTATCTGTTCGACAGTAACCTCATATCTTCCGCAGACCTCAAGTGCTGTCATCAGCATTTTAACCCTGTCCATTCCATTTTTATATAGATTAATTATTGTATAATTTCTGCGTCCTGTTATGCCAGTGATAAACTTCTCTTTTTTATCATCATTATCATCTTCAAAGACTTCCCTTATAAAGGTTCCGGACGCTTCTGGATTATTTGTATCCTTTATATTTAAGAGAATATTTTTTGCTCTTACAGGGAAAACCGTATCCTCATGGAGAACTGAAGCACCCATGTGAGATAACTCTCTAAGCTCTGAAAAAGTAACCTTTGGGATTGCCCTTGGATTTTCGACTATAGATGGGTCTGCCATAAGTATTCCCGGAACATCTGTCCAGTTCTCATATACATCAGCATCAAGAGCAGCTGCTGCAATAGCCCCTGTAACATCTGAGCCACCTCTAGAAAATACTTCAATGCTTCCATCTTTAGCCATTCCATAAAACCCGGGGATAACTATATGAGAGTCTACACTAAATCTCTCCTGAAGCTTTGAGAAAGACTCTTTGTAATCAACTGTTCCATCATAATTAAAAGTAATCCAGTCCTTTGCATCGACGAAATCATAGCCAAGATAATCTGCCATCAATTTTGCGTTGAGATATTCTCCCCTTGATACGAGATATTGAGAGGAAACGCCCTTGTCCATTTCTTTTCTTATATCAGCTAATTCACTTTCAATATCTATTTTGATATTGCATTCATTTTTTATCTGGATAAAACGCTCTTTTACCTTGTCAAATATTTCATCTGCCGAAACATCATATTTAATATGGGCCATGCAAAGGTAAAGTAGGTCTGTAATTTTGCTATCACCCGCATTTCTTCTACCGGGAGCAGATACGATAACGACACGCCTACCTGCGTCGGACTCGATAATCCTTTTAACTTTTTCAAATTGCGTCCCATCGCTTAGAGATGAGCCTCCAAATTTAACAACTTTTAACATATCTTACAATGCTCCTTTATTCGCTTATAGAAGCCATGAAAACACTGCTTTCTTTTTCTAGGGCTACTTGATATAGCTTGTGTGCAGCTGCAACTGTCATAGGCTCTGTTACGGAAGAACCCTTATCACTTCTGAAATAATAAGATCTCTTAACCATGTCATTATCGATTACAGCTTCTGAAAGCACTCCAGTTCTCAGAACTTCTCCTCCTGCTGCAATATCTAGAGCGTCCTGAATTACAGAAGTTCCCGTCGGCATCTTTCCTGCACCCTCACCATAAAAACTTTGAATACCTAGATTCTTTCCGTGCAAGGTGATGAGATTGTTATTTTTGTGAACATTAGCTTCTATTCTATCTTTAGGAATCAGGGTAGGCTCAACAAAGGCGAAGAATTTATCATCTATTTTACCCGCACGCATCATGAGCTTGCATACGCAGCCACTTTCTTCAAACATTTTAATATCAGAAGATGTAATATTTCTTATGCCGGCAACTGGGATCTTTGACTCTTTAAACAGTTTCCCAAAAGCCAGATTTGCTGATATTGAGCATTTGTGGAGCGTATCGTAGCCGTCAATATCGGAAGATGGATCAGCTTCTGCATATCCTGCCTGCTTAGCGTCAGAGAGTGCTTCGTCAAACTCAGCTCCTTCTTCCGTCATTCTGTCAATTATATAATTAGAAGTACCATTTATAATTCCGGAGATTTCGATTATCTCATCACATCTCTTCGTCCTAAGCAGGTTAAATAACCACGGGATTCCTCCGCCTGCAGCAGCCGTATATCTAAGCAAAACACCATTTGTATCAGCACAGTGCGTGAGCTCACGGTAGTAGGTGCTGATAAGCTCTTTATTAGGAGTTACGATGTGCTTTCCTTTCTGCAGAGCTTCCATTACATATTCATATGCAGGATGAAGACCGCCCATACATTCGCATACGATGTCGATGTCAGGATCGTTTATGATTTCTTTATAATTCGTAGTTGTTATCTTTTCAAATCCAGGTTTTGGATTGCGAATCAGAGCTTTTTTTACATTTAATGATTCGGTATTATTTGCGGCTTCAAAAGCACCCATTCCTACTGTGCCAAGCCCAAGAATTGCAATATTCATTTTGTCTATTCCTCCCAAGGAAATGTCCTTCTAAGCATTTGTCCGCATAGCAAAGACACTTGTTTTTATAATATGAATAATGTATCATAACGAAAACTGGTTTTCAATTATAAAGAGGTAAATAAGGTGAGATATTTAAGCACAAGAGATGAAAAAATTAGTGTATCTCCGTCGGAAGCGATCATTATGGGATTGGCACCTGATGGAGGTCTTTTTGTTCCTGACGACTTAGATGAAATCAGGGTAGATTATAAGAAGATGATAAAAAAGTCATATAAGGGTATGGCTAGGGAAATTTTTGCAAAATTTTTTCCTGACCTCATCATAGAAATTCCTGATATCGTAAATAAGAGTTATGACAATAAATTTATTTCTAAAGAAATTACACCTTTAAAGGGAAATGATGATATTTTCTTTCTTGAAGTCTTTCATGGCCCTACCTGTGCTTTTAAAGATGTAGCTCTATCTGCCTTGCCAAATTTAATGAAATCTGCTGCAAAGAAAATAGGTTTTAAGGACAAGATTCTCATTTTAACAGCAACAAGTGGTGATACGGGAAGTGCCGCGATGAAAGGTTTTTCAGATGTATCAGGAACGGGAGTAATTGTTTTTTACCCGAGAGAGGGAATATCTGACATTCAAAAACTTCAGATGATTACGCAGGAGGCAGGTAATGTCAGAGCTTGTGCTATAAGGGATAATTTTGATGCTGCCCAAAGAGGGGTAAAGAAGATTCTTTCTGAAGAGAAGAATATTGCTTGCGGAATTTCCCTATCGAGTGCAAATTCAATTAACATAGGAAGGCTGGTTCCACAGATTGTCTATTATTTTTCAGCATATAAACAGCTAGTCGAAATGGGGAAGATTAAGATAGGTACTAAGATTTCTTTTACAGTACCGACGGGAAATTTTGGAAATATAATGGCAGGCTGGTTTGCAAGAGAAATGGGACTTCCGATTGGGAGGCTAATATGTGCATCTAACAAAAATAATGTGCTTACCGATTTTCTTTTGAGCGGACTTTATGATAGAAAAAGAGAGTTCTATAAGACATCGTCACCGTCAATGGACATACTCGTATCCAGCAACCTTGAGAGACTTCTCTATTTCACCGCTGGTTCTCAAAAGACATCAGAATATATGAGGGAGCTTGAAACCAAGGGCGAGTATAGAATTAACATGGAAGAACTTGAAAAGATTAAGCAGATTTTTTATGGCTGCTATGCGGAAGATGATGAGGCAAGATATGCGATAAGAGACTCATTTTATTCAAATAATTATCTACTTGATACCCATACGGCGGTTGCTTACGCAGGATATAAGAAGATGCTAGATGAGGCTAAAGAGCCAAGGATACCAAATGTCATTCTTGCGACTGCATCACCATTTAAATTTCCAAAGGCAGTCCTTACAGCCATTTATGACAAAAAAGAAGGTAGCTTTAATGGCGAAGAAGGAGCATTTACTCCTTATAATAAAAAAGAAAATAAACTTACCGATGAGGACTGCGTTAAATATCTTAGCAGATTAACAATGATTGAACCGCCTTCACAGCTATCCGGTGTTTTCACAAAAAAGATTAAAAATGATGATCTTATAGATAAAAATGAAATGAAAGATTATATAAGAAAAAAACTCCAAGATGTTATGGGAGATGAATATGAGTGAAAAGATTATTATAAAGGCACCTGCAACATCAGCGAATGTAGGACCGGGCTTTGATGTATTCGCTTTTGCCTTGGATATGTATAATGAAATTATCTTTGAAAAAATTGATAGTGGACTTGAGATTGAGGGATGCCCTGATGAGTTCAGGAATGAAAAAAACCTAGTATTTAGGGCGTATAAGGCTGTATTTGATGTAATTGGAAAAGAGGTAGGTGGGCTAAGATTCACAGAAAAAAGCAAGATTCCATTTTGCAGGGGACTTGGCTCATCAGCTGCGATGATTGCGGGAGGGGCTATAGGAGCTAATGAAATGTTAAACTCTCCTTTAAGTAAGAAGGAATTGCTTGAAATATGCCTAAAGATAGAGCCACATCCGGACAATTTAGCCGCTTCAATTTATGGCGGTTTTACATCAGCTGTAACGGCAGGGGAAGAACATATAGTTAAAAATACAAAGGTTAATGACAATTTAAATTTTTATGCGGTAATAACGGAGCAAAAAGTTGAAACAGAAAAGTCAAGGCTTGTTCTATCTGATATGATTGCATTAAAAGATGCTGTATTTAACATTTCGAGAGCTTCAATGCTTCAAGATGCTTTTGAATCTGGAGATAAAGAGCTTTTATCCAAGCTATTACATGACAAAATCCATGAGCCATATAGGAAGGATTTGATAGATGATTATGACGAAGTTAGAGCTATAGCTTTGTCCGAGGGTGCATATGCTTTTTATATCAGTGGCTCTGGCTCGACCTGCATTGCGATGAGCGATGAGGAAAAATTTATAGAAAAAATAAATAGAAGATTAGAAAAATCTAAAATTAAAAGAGAAATAGTAAAACTTAAGGCTTCAAATGAGGGAGCAAAGAGGGTTTAAGATTTATGGAAAGCAAATTTGTACTTGTGGATAGGTCGCTACTCCCAGATTATTATGAAAAAGTCATGGAAGCAAAACGCCTAATTGAAAAGGGAGAAGCAAGAAATGTTGGCGAGGCGAGCTCAAGGGTAGGTATTTCACGAAGCACATATTATAAGTATAAGGACAGCATAATGACTGTCGCTGAGGCAAATATAAGCAGGCGTGCAAATATTTCCATGATGCTCGACCATAGGTCGGGTATTCTAGCAGAGATTCTGAATTTTTTTAAAGAATGTAATTGCAGTATTTGGACTATTAACCAAAGTACACCAATCGATAATGTCGCAAATGTAGTCTTGACGATTGAGCTGATTGATTCCATTATGAGCATTGACGATATTATAGAAAAACTCAGTCAAAAAGATGGCGTATTTAAGGTTAGGCTAATGGGCGTTGAATAAGTTGTGATATTTTTATGTCCTAATATGAAGAATTTCTCATAATTTTTCACAATTAAAAACACCTAAGCAAAAATAAATAGTGTACAATTTAAATATAAGTTGATTACAAAGAAAAGATTACAAAGGAGAATGTGATATGGCTAACAAATATAAAGGTACAAAGACAGAGAAAAATCTAATGGAAGCTTTTGCAGGTGAGTCACAGGCAAGAAATAAATATACATATTTTGCTTCAACAGCTAAGAAAGAGGGATACGAGCAGATTTCGGCAATCTTTCTAGAGACAGCAAATAATGAGAAAGAGCACGCAAAGCTATGGTTTAAGGAGCTTGGAATGCTCGGAGATACAGCTGAGAACCTAGGCTCTGCTGCAGATGGCGAAAACTATGAGTGGACTGATATGTACTCACGCATGGCAGATGAGGCTGATGAGGAGGGTTTCCCTGAATTAGCTCGCAAATTTAGAAATGTAGCTGCAATTGAAAAGACACATGAGGAAAGATATAGAAAATTACTTCACAATGTTGAAGCCCAAGAGGTATTCAAGAAGAGCGAAGTTAAGGTATGGGAGTGCAGAAACTGCGGACATATCGTAGTAGGCAAGAAGGCACCTGAAGTTTGCCCAGTATGCGACCATCCACAGTCATTCTTTGAAGTACACAAGGAAAATTACTAATTAAAAATTACAAATTATAAAGCACAAATTATAGAGCAATAATTAAAAAGCGTTAATTATAGAATAAAGTGTTAATTATTTAGATATTTAAAATTTATGGAGGTAGAGTTTATGTTGATTTACAAATGTGAAGAATGTGGAAGCTTATTAAATTTCTTGACCGATGGGGATAAGGAAGTATGCAAGAGCTCTTTTAAGGAGCTAACTGCAAATACCGAAGATGCAGCAAAGGAAAAGCATGTTCCAGATGTCAAAGCAGATGGAAAGCATATTGAAGTAACAGTAGGTTCTACTCTTCACCCAATGGAAGAAGAACATCATATAGAATTCATCATTTTGGAAACAAAGAAGGGCTATCAGTTTAAGAAATTAAATCCTGGAGATAAGCCTTATGCTGAATTTGAAGTAAGTGCTGATGATGAAGCTGTTGCTGCTTATGAATATTGCAATCTTCATGGATTATGGAAAAAGGAAATCTAATAAGACAGAGGGCTTAACAACAGAGCTTATAAGAGCATATTAGAATTTAGATGACAAATCACTCCTTAAATGGTATTATGACAGATGATAACATTTAAGGAGGATTTTTTATGAAAAAAAGCATCAAGAGAATTGCAATTATTTTAATGTCATTTGCTATAATATTCAGTTTTACAGCTTGCAAGAAAACATCTCCAAGCGAGGTGGTTGAAAAAGACTTAAAGGAACTACAGTCAGAATCAGTCAAAGAGGTTGAGGTACCTTATGTTAATAAGGATAATGCAGATAGTAAAGAGTTGGAAGATAAATACCTTAAATGGATTAATATGATTCAAAAATTCGATTATAAGATTCAAGATGAAAAGATTAGCAAGGACGGCAAGACGGCTACTGTTAGAGTGAAGATAAGCACATATGACTTTGGTAATACATATAAAGAAGTTGCACAGGAGATTAAAGAGGGAATTGATGAGGGTAAAATCAATAAGGATACAGATATTGACAGCTATGTCATAGATCAATTCTTAACCAAGGCACTTCAGCTTAAAGATAAGAAATATACAAAGGAAGTTATTATAAATTGCAAAAAGGCGAGCAAGGACTGGGAAGACGATATATATAATAACGAAGATTTCCAAGATGCAATACTAGGTGGTATGCTGACGGAAGCTCCTAATCTGACATCAATTTTGTAATAATTTATAATAAAAATTATTATAAACAACGATAAAAAATATAATCAAAAAATAATATCGCTTATAATAAAACCCCACGCATCTGCGTGGGATTTTATTTTAGTAAATGATATATTAGTCTTCATTATAGCAATATAAATTTACAAACAGTATCAATCTACATAACAACATCAATTTACAAATTTACATGAGGCGACATATCCTCTTGCTAAATTCGACGCTATCCTCAATTGGAAGACCTTCAATCAAGAGAGCTTGGTCATACAATAGCATTGCATAATCTTTAATTCTTTCTTCATCTCCATCTGAAACAGCCTTTTCTAAATTGCCATAAAATGGAAGATTTCCATTGATTTCTAGTACCACATCGGCATTAAAATCTGCCATTCCGCTATTTCCTGTTACCTCGGCTTGAGCCTTCAAAATCTTTGTCATTTCAAGTGAAATACCATTGCTGGTAGATAGGCATACTGGATGCTCTTTTAATCTGTTAGAAAGAATTACAGATGTGACTTTTTCGTCGAGAGCATCTTTTACCGCATCAAGCACCTTTTTTGCATCTTCATTTTTCTTATCTGACTTTTCTTTTTCTTCATCAGAAATATCGAAGCCAAGGTCGTTATCTCCAATATTCTTAAATTCCTTGCCGTCATACTCTCCTAAAATCTTGAGTGCAAACTCATCGACCTCATCAGTGCAGAAGAATACCTCATAACCCTTGTCCTTAAAAATATCCATATGAGGCATAGCTTCAAGCTTGGCTACTGATTCGCCTGTAGCATAGTATATATATTTTTGCTCGCTAGGCATTCTTGAAATATATTCTTTTATTGTGCTTAATTCATTTGTTGAAGAACTTTGGAACATAATAAGGTCTTTCAATTTATCCTTGTTCATTCCAAAATAGTCATATACACCGAATTTTAGCTGTATCCCAAAAGCCTTAAAGAACTTATTATAATTATCTCTATCATTAGTTAACATTTCGTTTAACGATTGAGAAATCTTTTTTTCTATCCTTTGTGCGATGGCTTTTAACTGCCTATCCTGCTGAAGCATCTCTCTGGAAATATTGAGAGAAAGGTCCTGAGAGTCAACAAGTCCTTTAACAAAACCGAAATACTGAGGAAGTAAATCTTCACAGTTATCCATAATCATTACACCGCTTGAATAAAGCTGAAGGCCGTGCTTATAGTCTTTTGTATAATAATTAAAAGGAACCTCTGATGGAATGAATAATAGTGCATCATATGATATAACGCCTTCAACCTTGGTATGTATTACTTTTAGAGGGTCGCTCATATCATAGAATTTGCTCTTGTAAAATTCGTTATAATCATCTTTTGAGATTTCACTTTTTTTCTTTTTCCAAATAGGAATCATGCTATTTAAGATTTCGTCCTCATAAAATGTTTCATATGTAGGCTTATAACCATCAGCATTTTTTTCTTCCTCAGTAGCTGGCTTTTCACGAGATTTCTCAACGCTCATAACGATAGGGTATCTTATATAATCTGAATATTTAGCGATGAGCCTCTTTATCGTCATTTCTTCAAGATATTTAGAATAATTTTCTCCATCAGGTTCATCATTATCATCTCTTAGCGTCAAGATAATTGTTGTTCCAACTTCCTCTCTATCTGATTCTTCAATTCTATATCCGCTGGCTCCGTCGCTCGTCCAGCTATATGCTTTTTCTTCACCCTCAGCAAGTGAAATTACTTCTATTCTCTTGCTTACCATGAAAGCGGAATAAAATCCTACGCCGAACTGACCAATTATGTCAGGTAGATTAGAAGCATCGTCATTAACAAAATCACTAGAAAGGTCAGCACTGCTCTTTTTATCTGTTTTTACTGCCTGCTCAATGCCCTGCTTAAAGTCAAGAGAACCGCTATTAGCTATTATTCCAAGGTTTTCATCGAGCTCCTTTTCACTCATACCAATACCATTATCAGAAATTGTTAGGGTTCTATTATCTTTATCAGCTTCAATTCTAATGCTGTAATCATTGCGAGATAATCCACTCTTTCCTGCTGAAGCCGATTTATAATATCTCTTGTCAATTGCGTCGCTTGCATTGCTTATTATCTCTCTGAGAAAAATTTCTTTATTTGTATATATGGAATTAATCATCAAATCAAGCAAGCGTTTCGATTCTGCCTTAAATTGCTTTTTTCTACTCATTTCTAAGACCTCTTTTCTTTCTAATTTTTATTTGTTCATTTAATATTCTTAAATTTTTACGAGCTTAATGTTTTTACGACCACAAAATTTTTACAAGCTTGATGTCGCTGTTAGCACTCCTATCAGATGACTGCTAAATAATATAATAGTCCATAAAAAAATTTTTTCAATGAAAAGTTTTAAATATCACATAAAATTCATAATACTTTTGTCTAGAAACAAGTTGTTTACAATTATTTATGCTAAAATCTCTATATACATTAAGTTTAAATGAGCATGAATTAAATATAAATTAAATAAGTATAAATTAAAAAAGAAATACTTTGATTTGTTTATATAAATCGGCAGTGGAGGTATGTTATGAGTGCTAAAAAATATGATGTTGCAATAATAGGAGCGGGACCTGCTGGCATGACGGCTGCGATATATTCGGCAAGGGCTGGTAAGAGCGTTTTGGTAATAGAGAAGAAATCCCCCGGCGGTCAAATCGTAAACACGCTTGAAGTTGATAATTATCCTGCAACTCCAGGAATAAGCGGTGTAAAATATGCGATGACGCTTCAAAAGCAGGCACAGGATTTTGATGCAGTTTTTCAATTTGATGAGATTAAGTCTATAGATGAGCCAAAAAAAGAAGGAGATTATTTTGTAATTCATGGTAAAAATGATGAATATGAAGCTTTATCAATAATCTTGTCAACCGGTCTTGAGAATAGAAAAATCGGTCTTGAAAATGAGGATAAACTTGTAGGACATGGTATTTCTTTCTGTGCAGCCTGCGACGGGGCATTTTTCAAAGGTAAAGATGTTGCAGTTTATGGTGGTGGAAATACAGCACTTGAAGACGCTTCCTATCTTGCGACAATCTGCAAATCCGTCACTATAATTCATAGAAGAGATAGATTTAGAGGAGAGCAGGCCCTTGTTGATGCGTTAAAAAAATATGATAATGTAAATTATATTATGGAATCTACAATTGTCGAATTAAAGGGTGATAAGCTTATTGAATCTGTTGTAGTAAAGGATAAAAATACAGGCGAAACTAAGGAAGTTAAGATAAATGGTCTATTTCTAGCGATCGGACAGATACCTAGTGGAGCGGATTTTGCAAACCTAGTAAAAGTTGATGAAAGAGGATATTATGAGGTTGACGAATCCTGTGCTTCTAAGCTTGTAGCAGGTGTCTTTGTCGCAGGCGACGGAAGGAGCAAGAAGATAAGACAGCTCACAACGGCTGTTGCTGATGGCTCGGTTGCAGGAAGCAGTGCGGCTGCATATATTGACCGTCTAAATGGCAGAGAATATGTTTAAAATTTTTATAATAAAGAAAATAGGATAACGGGAAAAAATAGCTAAAATAGAATAGTTAAAATAGGAGAGTGAAAAATGGTTAATCCCATGGAAAATCCAAGAGTTCGTGAAGAGATGAAAAAGGCTATGATAAAACCTTTAAATGATAAAAGCAAGGTAAAGAAAGTTATAGGAATAGTTAGCGGTAAAGGCGGAGTAGGAAAATCTCTCGTGACAGGACTATCTGCTGTATCTGCATCTAGAGCCGGATATAAGACGGCAATAATGGACGCCGATATAACTGGTCCATCTATTCCTAAGATGTTCGGAGTTCATCAAAAAGCTGAGATAAAGACAGGAGAAATATATCCACTTGTAACAAACTCTGGAATAGAGATTATTTCTCTAAATCTGCTTACTGATAATGAAACCGATCCTGTAATATGGAGAGGACCGATTATCGGTGGAGTTGTCAGCCAATTTTGGACAGATGTGGTCTGGGGCGACATAGATGTTATGTTTATAGATATGCCACCTGGCACAGGAGATGTTGCCCTTACAGTTTTCCAATCAATCCCACTAGATGGTATAATCGTTGTTACATCACCTCAGGACCTTGTTTCTATGATAGTAATGAAGGCGATTAACATGGCAGAGATGATGGATATTCCTGTGCTTGGAATTGTAGAAAATATGAGCTATCTTGAATGTCCAAGCTGTCAGGAGAAAATTGAAATATTCGGGCCTAGCAGGGCTTCTGAGGTTGCACATCAGAATAAGACTGTAGTTTTAGATAGAATACCTATTGACCCTGATTACGCTCATCTTACAGATCAGGGTTTGATAGAGTTTTATCTGACAGATGCCATGAAGGGTATACCAGATTTGATTAAGGAGCTAATGGAAAAGAATGAATGAGTTAATAAGACTCGATAATATAAGCAAATCCTTTGGGGATAATCATATCCTCGAAGGATTGTCGCTTTCCATAAATAAGAACGAATTTGTAACAATTCTCGGTCCCTCTGGTTGCGGAAAGACTACTCTCCTAAGAATAATAGGAGGCTTTGAGATGCCAGATAGCGGGCGAGTTTTTTTTGATGGTAAAGATATTACAAATATTCCTGCAAATGAGCGTCATGTAAATACAGTTTTTCAAAACTATGCACTTTTTCCGCATATGAATGTTTTGGATAATGTCGCCTTTGGGCTTAGAGTTTTAGGACTTCCCGAAGATGAGATAGGAGAGAGGGTGAATGAAGCTCTTTCCATGGTGAAATTATCAGGGTATGAAAAGAGGACAATTGACAAATTATCAGGAGGTCAGCAGCAGAGAGTTGCTATGGCTAGAGCTATTGTAAACAGACCAAGGGTATTATTACTTGATGAACCTCTTGCCGCACTTGATTTGAAATTAAGGCAGGAGATGCAATATGAACTTGTCAGGATAAAAAATGAACTTGGAATCACCTTCCTATTTATAACTCATGATCAGGAAGAAGCTCTGACAATGTCAGATACTGTAGTAGTAATGAACGATGGTGTTATCCAGCAGATGGGCAGTCCGGAGTCGATATATAATGAGCCTATCAATGCCTTTGTAGCTGATTTCATAGGCGATAGCAATATTCTTGACGGAATAATGAGAGATGACAGGGTTATAGAGATAGGTGGCACCATATTTGAATGTGTTGATACGGGGTTTGCCAAGGATGAGCCAGTCGATGTGATGATAAGACCTGAAGATATAGAGATAAGACCTTATGGTAAAGGAAATTTAAATGCTGTCATCACAAGTTCTCTTTTTATAGGAATGCATTATGAGATGCTCGCTGAGAGCGAGTTAAATACCGGATTTGAATGGCTAATTCAAAATTACAATTCATATGAGGTAGGATCTAAGGTCGGAATGTATGTAAAACCGGAGAATATACAGATAATGCACAAGCCTAAAACTGAGGATGAGAAAGCTCTCGATATTGAAATATATTAATTTTAAGCATATAAACAAATTGATTTCAAATTTACAAATTTTGCCTTGGAGGTTAGGTTGAAAAAGCAGGGAAGATGGACAATGCCTTTTATAATTTGGATTGTAATAGGCACTATAATTCCAATATTATCCATTGCCTACTATGGCTTTACATCAAGCCATGGCGGTTTTACCATGGAAAATATTTTCGCAATAAGAAGTCCTGAACATAGCAAGGCACTTCTTTTATCACTAATACTCTCTGCGATATGTACTCTTGTCTGCTTATTTTTAGCCTTTCCGATGGCTATGATTTTAAGAAATGCAAAGCATGGAAAGGGCGGATTTATAATATTTGTCTTTATTCTTCCGATGTGGATGAATTTTTTGCTTCGCACTATGGCATGGCAGGTTCTTTTGGAAAAACAAGGTGTTATAAATGGAATTTTTGAAGCAATTGGCTTACCTAGGCAGGGGCTTATGAATACGCCGGCTGCCATAGTGCTCGGCATGGTATATGATTTTTTGCCATTTATGATATTGCCAATTTATAATGCTGTGACTAAGATAGATGAACATTTTATTGAAGCGGCATATGATCTAGGTGCAAAGCCACATACCATATATTCTAAGATAATAATTCCTCTTGCAATACCTGGCATAATAAGCGGAATTACCATGGTCTTTATACCAGCACTTACGACCTTCGCAATATCAAATATGCTTGGAGGAGGAAAGATTAATTTAATAGGAAATATTATAGAGCAGGAATTTATAGCCAGCTCAAATTGGTACCTAGGTTCCGGCTTATCCTTGATAATGATGACTTTTATCATCATAAGCATGGTTATTCTTCAGCATTTTGATAAATCTGAGGGAGGTAACCTGATATGAAAAAGGTAGTAAGCAGAGCCTATGTAATACTTATAGCGATTTTTCTATATTTACCTATAGCAACCCTCATAATCCTTTCTTTTAACAAGAGCAAGTCTATGTCGGTTTGGACAGGATTTACTTTTGACTGGTATAGCGAGATGATTCACGACAGATTGATGATGAATGCGATACTAAATACATTTTCAATTGCATTAATATCAGCTCTGATCGCAACCATAATTGGAACGATGGCTTGCATAGGCATGAAAAATATGACAAAACGCGTTCAAAATTTACTGCTTGGATTTAATAATATACCTTTGCTAAATGCGGATATAGTTACCGGAATTTCACTCATGCTATCCTTTCTTGCATTTGGAATTTCGCTTGGATATACGACCATTCTTATATCTCATATAACTTTTTCAATACCATATGTAATACTTTCGGTTAGACCTAGAATGAATAAAAAAACTGAGGGCTTATATGAGGCGGCACTTGATTTGGGAGCTTCTCACTCATATGCTTTTAGAAAGGTTGTCCTGCCGGAGCTTATTCCCGGAATCACTTCGGGATTTCTCCTTTCATTTACGATGTCTGTAGATGATTTTATTATCACTTATTTTACAAGGGGAGCAGGAATTAACACCATTTCGACTAGGATATATAGCGAGATAAAGGTGGGAATAAGACCTTCGCTTTTCGCACTTTCTACGGTAGTTTTTCTCACCGCACTGATAATTCTTCTTATAATTAATTTCAAAACTCAAAGAGGAGGAGAAAGAGAAATTGAAATTTTTTAAGGATGGAAGCAAAGTTTATAAATACTTTTTTCTGATTTTTTCTATCTCAATTTTTATGTCCCTATTTACTTCATGCAGGCACGCAGGGGAAAATGGCTCGGTGTATGTATATAGCTATGGTGATTATTATGACCCTGAGATTATAAAGGAGTTTGAAGCTAAGACGGGAATAAGCGTTATTCAGGACTCATATGACACGGCTGAAGAAATGTATCATGTAGTTAAGAAAAGCACAGCTAGGTATGATGTTATATGTACATCTGACTATATGATTGATAAGCTGAGGAAGGAAGAATTGCTATCCCCTCTTAATAAGGCAAATATTCCAAATATTGCAAATATGGATCCAATATATATGAAGAAATCAGAAGAATTTGATCCTGATAACAAATTTTCCGTGCCCCATGTTGCAGGTGTTGCAGGAATTGTCTACGACAAAAAAAGGGTGGATGAAAAAGACATCGACTCGTGGAATGTGCTATGGGATAAAAAATATAAAAATGAAATAATCATGCCTGATAGCGTTAGAGATGCTTTTATGATTTCACTAAAAAGACTTGGGTATTCTGAGAATAGTGTAAATGAGAAAGAGATTAAAGAAGCTACGAGAGAGCTTATAAAACAAAAGCCTCTAGTTTATAAATATGCAAATGACAGTGCCAGAGATTTGGTAGCGGACGGTTCTGCAAAGCTTGGCATAATATGGAATGGAGAATACTATTATACTCATGAACTTAATAAAGATGTCTCATTTGTAGTTCCAAAAGAGGGAAGCGAGAGTTTTATAGATTCTTGGATAATACCAAAATCTGCACAGAATAAAGAAAATGCAGAAAAGTGGTTAAACTACCTCTGCGAGGCAAGGGTTGCCAAAAAGAATTTCGATTACCTCTATTATACGATTCCTAATCTTGGAGCGATGAGGTTGATAGATGACGAGTATATTAATAATGAATCAATTTTCCCAACAGAAGAAACACTCGAAAGATGCAATGGATTAAAATCCCTTGGTTCAGAAGCTGATCTCATGTATGGAGAATACTGGAAAAAGGTAAAATCAGCAAGATAGGCTGGAATATCACATAAAAAACATAAAATTACTCCATTATTTCGTTGACATAGGTGAAGTGATGGGGTATATTATTGATAGTGATTAGCACTCTTTAGCAATGAGTGCTAATAAAACAAGAACTTAGGAGGCGATAAGATGGCATTAAGTGAAAGAAAATTAAAAATTCTTCAAGCGGTTATAAATGACTATGTCTTAAATGCTGAACCTGTCGGCTCTAGGACCTTATCAAAGCATCACGATCTCGGAATAAGTCCGGCTACGATAAGAAATGAGATGGCTGACCTTGAGGATATGGGATATTTAACCCATCCGCACACATCTGCCGGTAGAGTTCCGTCTGATAAGGCATATAGATTATATGTAAATAATTTAATGGAGAGGGATGCGATAGACCCCGCTGAGAAGCAGATAATAAATGAAAGACTTAGGCAGGATTTAGGAGAATTTGATGCGACATTAAGGCACGCGGCGGCACTTTTAAGCGAAATAACAAACCTTGCATCTTTTGCAATGACACCTCAGTCTTCGCAAGACAAGCTTAACTTCATTAAACTAATGCCATTCGATGATGATTCTGTTGTACTTATGATAGTATCTGAAAGTGGTAATATTACAAATCAAAGGCTTAAAATCAATATGCCTTATACGAATGAATCACTTGATATTTTGTCTAAGAGTATGACTTATCAGTACAAAGGGACGACGATAGATGAAGCCCTTAAGTCGAGAGTAATTATCGATGCACAAGATGATTTGAATGCTATGAGTATGCTGGCTGACAGCGTTATGCCTAACTTTATCAAGAGCCTTGAGGATATGCTCAATGTAAATCTCTATATGGAAGGGCTTTCTAATATATTCAATATACCTGAATATAGCAATATAGATAGAGCAAAAGCATTTATAGATTTAGTAAGCAAGAGAGAGGAATTTGCAAGAGACCTTCTTCAAAGAGATGATGGAGTAATGGTCACGATAGGAAGCGAAAATGCAGAAGAAGCAATGCAAGACAGCACTTTAATAACAGCGACCTATCATGTAGATGGAAGACTTGTCGGTAAGATTGGTGTAATTGGTCCGACTAGGATGAAATATAGCAAGATAACCTCAATAGTAGAATATTTGACTGATAATCTCAGTGAATCATTTAGTTTAATTAGTGGAAAGGACGATAATAAGGATGGCTGATGAGAAGAAATATGACAAAGGTCTTGGAGAAAAAAAGGAAGCGATGAAAGAAAATTCAGAACTATCAGGAAATGAAGAAAAAGTAGAATCTAAAGAGGCTGTAGATGCTAAGGAAGCTAAGAAAGATAAGGAATTGAAGGAAGATATGAAAGCTGAAGAAAGCATATCCAAAGAAGCTAAATCAAATGAGAATAAAGAGGTAGCTGACGAAGATATTAGCGAAGAAATCAGCGTTGAAGATTTTAAAAAGCAAGCTGACGACAGATATGCAAGGCTTATGGCTGAATTTCAAAATTTTAAAAAGAGATCTGCTAAGGAAAAGCAGGATATTCATTCTTATGCAAATGAGAAGATAATAAAGGATTTGCTAGATGTTCTAGATAATTTTGAAAGAGCAATATCGCTTATGGAAAATGGAAATCCCGATGTAAAATCTGATGAAAATAATGCCATGCAAGAAGGAATAAGCCTGATATTAAGCCAGCTTTTAGAAGTTTTGACAAAGGCGGGATTAGAAGAAATAGAAGCACTTGGGCAAGAATTTGATCCTAAATTTCATCATGCAGTCCTAAATGAGCCGTCAGATGAATTTAAAAGCGGTGAAGTTAGTAAAGTTTTACAAAAAGGATATAAGCTTAATGACAGAGTGATAAGACCGGCAATGGTCGTTGTCTCAGAATAAATTTATAATAAATATTGAATAAATAAAAAATATATAACACGAAAAATTATTAATAAAAAGAGTAAAGGAAAATTAGAAAGGTAGGAAATAAAAATGAGCAAGGTAATAGGAATTGACTTAGGAACAACAAATAGCTGCGTTGCAGTATTAGAGGGCGGAGAGCCTACAGTTATAGCAAATGCTGAGGGATCGAGGACAACTCCTTCAGTGGTTGCATTTACAAAGGACGGAGAAAGACTTGTAGGTGAAACAGCTAAGAGGCAGGCTGTAACGAATACAGAAAGAACGATAGCATCGATCAAAAGACATATGGGAGAAAATTTTACCGTAGATATTGATGGCAAAAAATATACTCCACAGGACATCAGTGCTATGATTTTAGGCAAGCTAAAGAGCGATGCTGAAGCATATCTTGGAGAAAAGGTAACAGAGGCTGTAATAACAGTTCCTGCATATTTCTCAGATGCACAAAAGCAGGCTACAAAAGATGCCGGAAAGATTGCAGGACTAGATGTAAAGAGAATTATCAATGAGCCGACTGCAGCATCTCTTGCATATGGACTAGATAAAGACACTGGTTCACACAAGATCTTGGTTTATGACTTGGGTGGCGGCACCTTTGATGTATCAATTCTCGAGCTTGGAGATGGAGTATTTGAGGTTCTTGCAACAAATGGAGACACACAGCTCGGAGGAGATGACTTCGATAATAAGATAATTGATTTCTTGGTAGATGAATTTAAGAAGCAAAACAATGTGGATCTTAGAACAAATAATATGGCTATGCAGCGTCTAAAGGAAGCAGCAGAAAAGGCGAAGAAAGAGCTTTCAAGTGCATTGAACACGCAAATCACATTGCCATATATCTTTGTTAATGACAATGGACCTTTGAATCTAGACATTTCACTATCAAGAGCAAAATTTGAACAGCTCACATCAGGCCTTGTAGAAAGAACAATGGATCCAGTTAAGAAGGCTATAAAGGATGCAGGTGTAAGCAATTCAGATATTAGCAAGGTAATCTTGGTTGGTGGTTCAACAAGGATTCCGGCTGTTCAGGAAGCAGTAAAGAAGATTACAGGAAAGGATCCATTCAAGGGAATTAACCCAGATGAGTGCGTAGCTGTTGGTGCTGCTATTCAGGCAGGCGTTTTGACAGGAGAGGTTAATGATGTTCTTCTACTAGATGTAACACCTCTTTCACTATCAATAGAAACTCTTGGAGGAGTTGCAACAAAGCTAATTGAGAGAAATACTACTATACCTACAAAGAAGAGCCAGATTTTCTCAACAGCTGCTGATAATCAGACTGCAGTAGACATTCATGTTATGCAGGGTGAGAGAGAGATGGCAAATGACAATATAACACTTGGTAGATTCCAGCTGACCGGTATAGCACCAGCTCCAAGGGGCATTCCTCAGATTGAAGTTACCTTTGATATAGATGCAAATGGAATAGTAAATGTAAGTGCTAAGGACATGGGAACAGGTCAGGAGCAAAGGATTACAATTACATCATCTACAAAGCTGACAGAGGAAGAAATCAACCAAAAGGTAAAGGAAGCAGAGCAATTTGCTGAAGAGGATAAGAAGAAGAAAGAAGCTGTAGAGGCTAAAAATCAAGCTGAAACAATGATATTTGAAACGGAAAAACAGCTTGATGAACTCGGAGATAAGGTAACAGATAGTGAAAAAGAGAGCATTAATAATGCAAAAGAAGAATTAAAGAAAGCTGTAGAGTCTGGAGATACAGAGGAAATAAAGAAAAAGACTGAGGAATTGACAAACGCTTTCTATCCTGTTTCTAGCAGAATTTATCAGGAGGCTCAGCAGGCACAGCAAGCACAGCAGGATTCGGCTTCTGCTCAGAATGCCGGTCCTAATTCGCAGGACTCAAATACTGTAGATGCTGATTACGAGGTTGTAGACGAAGACAACTAGTTTTAACAGGAGGTGGGTTATTCCCACCTCCATGATAAGTGTACGGAAGGATAAGGATATTTAATAATGGCTGACAAAAGAGATTATTATGAGGTGCTTGGCTTAAAAAAAGGTGCTTCAGATGAGGAGATAAAAAAAGCCTTCAGAAAGATGGCTATGAAATATCACCCCGACAGGAATCCAGACAATAAAGAGGCTGAGGAAAAGTTTAAGGAAGTAAATGAGGCTTATGCAATCCTGTCAGATCCTGATAAAAAAAGTAAATATGATAGGTTCGGCCATGCGGGTGTAGATCCTAATGCAGGTTTTGGCGGAGGCGGATTTGGTGGCTTCGGAGGATTTGACTTTGGAGATATTTTTGGAGATATGTTCGGTGGATTTGGAAGAGGAAACTCTGAGAATAGAGGACCTCAAAGAGGAGCAGATCTTCAAAAACAGATAGTTATAGATTTTAAAGAAGCAATATTTGGTTGCAAAAAAGAAATTCAAATTACCAAAAATGTTAGGTGCAAGACTTGTAATGGTGAGGGAAATGCTCCAGGTACATCTAAGAAAACCTGTGATCAGTGCAATGGAACTGGTAGAATAACTACTATCAGACAGACAATTTTGGGACAGATGCAATCACAATCAGTCTGCTCTAAATGTGGTGGAAGCGGAGAAATCATTGAAACACCTTGTAAGGATTGCCATGGAACAGGAATAAAGAGAAAGACTGTAAAAATCAATATTGATATACCTGCTGGTGTTGACAATGATAGTGTTATTCCAATTAGAGGACAGGGTGAGCCAGGCCCACATGGAGGACCATCTGGAGATTTATATGTTGTAATAGGAGTAAGACCTCATAGCACATATAAACGAAAAGGCGATGATTTATATCTTGAAATGCCAATAAGCTTTGAGCAAGCTGCACTTGGCTCTAAGCTAACGGTACCGGGATTTGGAGAAACATATACTTATACTCTACCTGCAGGTTCTCAGAGCGGTCAGAATTTCAGGCTTAAGGGTAAGGGCGTTACAAATCCAAGGACGGGAAGGCGTGGCGACTTATATGTTACTATAAAAGTCGAAGTACCTACCAAGCTAAGCCCTAAGGAGAAGAAAGCCATAAGAGAGATGGCAGATGCGATAAAAGATTCTTCATATGTTAAGAAGAGTAGGTTTGATAATTTAAAATTCTAAAAAATAAACTTGATGATAATGAGCAAAATTCCAAAACTTGGACAGCTTAATCAAACAAATTGATCAAACAACTAAAAAGGACTGGAACCTGCATTACGCAGGAATCAGTCTCTTTTAATTTGCTCTCAAATGAAGCCTAATCTTCATAGAAGCCTAGTCTTCATATCCATTTTTTTATTATGAAATCGTCAAAGATACTATCTTTGTATTTACCTTTACCTGTTATGACAACATATCCTGTTCCCTCATGGGAATTTTTAATATATGAAATACCATAATCTTTTCCCTCACGAAGCCTTTTAATGCCATATTTTACATACACTCTAGGCTTAATAGGCTTGTTTAAATATCTAAAAATACGATCTTCTTTATTAAATACAATCTTTGCATCTTTTAAAGATTTCCTCTTTGAATTTTCTGGGACATGAGACCTTAAATGTTTTGATGGTTTTAAATACATGAAGTTCATGTCCGTATTACCATCTATTCCATTGATTTTCCCCTCGTCAGACGACTGCCATATTAGATATGGATATTCTAAATCGGTTTCACTGCTGTAGTGAGCAATCCATATATTTGTTCTCTTGCTATTAGCATTAATATCTAAGGTTTTTGTAAGAAAATTATAATTTCCATATAACATTGAATCGTAACCGGCATCCTCTACAGCCCTGCAAAATGAATCAACTATCTTTGAAGTTTTTCCATCGAGAGTGCCTTCATTTAATGCCTTTTCAAGACGGCCCCCTGTGACGAGTTCATAATCCATAACCAAGGGTAGCTGAATTTCATGTTCATTTGCAATATCGACTAAAAATTCAGCTTCGTCCTTTGCCTCCTCTTTAGAAGTTGCCTGCGAAAACATATATGCACCAATCATAAGCCCTGCTTTTCTCGCATCTTCTGAATTTTTATCAAACATTATATCTTTGTGAAATTTGCCAGTATCATAGTCGGAATAACCTGCCCTCAGTATTACGAAATCAATTCCTGACGACTTTACCTTATTCCAATCAATATTTTTCCCCTGAATCGCACTGACATCAATGCCATTTAAAACGATATGTTTTTTAAAAGATTCACTATGCTTAAATTGAGAGGTATTTATTTTTGGAAGTTCTTCGCTATGCTTATTAAGGAAGATAAGTACGGATATAATTGCTATTATTAAAATAATCCCACCTATGACTATAGGAGTTTTTATAAGTGCTTTTTTGGAATTTCTTGTTTTATTTTTGCTTTTCATTAAGATGAACCTCAAAATACTCGTGATAATACAATTAAGTTATAATAGATAAATTCATGCAAATTATACCATTATATGGAGTTATATTTAATATATTGAGATAAATAAATAATTATTTCACATATTTAACTACAAACTATTTTTCTTTGTGTTATAATAGCATAAAGAAAGAATTCTAGGAATCGTAAGACTAATTTAATGTTTCTGAAAGGAGATTTTTTCGAAATGGTTAATGAAAAGTATTATGGCTATGGTACAGCCCCATCTGTAATTAGAGATTTATTCGCTTATGGACTTGAGGCTGCAAAGAAGGTAGGCAAGGAAAATGTATATGATTACTCACTAGGTAATCCAAGTATTCCTGCTCCTGCAAAGGTTAATGAGAAGATTAAAGAATATGCTGATGGAGATTCAATTGCTCTACATGGCTATTCAGTAGCTGCTGGACATGAAGATGTTCGTCAGAAGCTTGCTGACAACCTAAATGAGAGATTTGATGTAAATGCAAAAGCTTCAGAGCTATTCATGACTTGTGGTTGTGCACCTGCACTTATTTCTACAGCTAAGGGTATTGCAGCAGATGAGAATAGCGAATTTATCGTTATCGCTCCATATTTCCCAGAGTACAATATCTTCTTTGGTGCTGCTGGAAAAGTTAAGGTAGTTCCACCTGACACAGAGCATTTCCAGATTAATATGCCTGAGCTAGCAAAGGCTGTTAATGAAAAGACAGTTGCTGTTGTTATCAACACTCCTAACAACCCATCAGGTGTTGTTTATACAAGAGAAACGCTACAGAAGATTGGTGACTTCCTCAAGAAGAAGGGTGAGGAATTTGGACACCCAATCTATATCTTAGCTGATGAGCCATATAGAGAGCTTGTATATGGTGGCATAGAAGTACCATTTATTCCAACTATCTATGACAACACAATCGTTTGCTATAGCTGGTCTAAGTCACTATCTCTTCCTGGAGAGAGAATTGGTTATGTTTATGTTCCTGAAAAATGTGCAGATGGCAAAAAGGTATATGCTGCTGTTGCAGGTGCTGCAAGAGAGCTTGGACAGGTTTGCCCTCCAACATTGATTCAGAAGGTTGTAGGCGACTGCGTAGGTTGTATGCCTGACCTAGAAGCATATGATGTTAATAGAACTCTTCTATACAACAGCTTGATTGAATATGGTTATGAAGTTGCTAAGCCAGACGGTGCATTCTATATGTTTGTTAAGGCTCCAAATGGTGACGCAAATGCTTATAGCGAAAAGGCTAAGCTTGAGCACAACTTGCTCGTAGTTCCTGGAGATGGATTCGGATGCCCTGGATATTTCAGACTATCATACTGCGTATCTAAGAAGACAATCGAAGATTCACTTCCAGCATTCAAGGCAATGATTGAAAGCTACAAATAGTAGTTTCTGATTATTATCTAGAATAGAAAATTTTAGCTTTTAAAGAGGTATGGGAAATCCTATGCCTCTTTTTTATTTTCTAATTAATTCTATTTAATTCTGATTAATTCTTGCTATCTCTGATTAATTTTTGCTAATGATGATTTAATTCTGATTGATTCTGGTTTTTTGTTAATCAGTATTCTTTTGAAATTTATCTCTATGAGAAATTTGAGATTTTTATTAAATTCACTGGTGATAACAAAATATTTATAATTAGTTTAGACTAAAAAAATTTAAAAAAAGACTTGCAAAATTATCTAAAAATATTATACTTAATTCGGTTAGTTAAATATAACAATTTAAATAAATATTTGGGAGGAATTTATGGAATTAAATTTTTGCAAGTCAAAGCTACTTTCTTTGATAGCTATGGTAATCATGGTCTTATCTTTAGCACCATTTAATGTTTTTGCTAATGATACAAATGCAAATGATGTAAATCCTATTGATAATAATGGTGAAAAATTTGTTATGATGAATGTTCCATATAGTGATTTTTATGGAGAGCAAGTTGATGCTGTAACTTCTGCAACAAAGAAAAAGACACAAAATGAAAGATTGGTTGCTGGTTCTTATCACACACAAGATGGAAGCAAAATTTTGGGAGTTACCTGCCCGGTTAAGATATCTGATGGAATTGATTTAAGTAAATATAAAAAAGTAAATTCTGAAGCAGAGCTTTTCTCAGCCGAGGATTATTCTTATGCCGATATTAATTATGTTCCAAGCTTTTATCTTGAAGCAACAAACAATGCTGGAGCATTAAAATTTAATATTCCTAAGAGCGTTGAAGACGCAAAGAAAGAAGTAAATCCTGATGTTGGTGAAGTCATTACAGATGATCATCATGTAGATTACGCAATCAAACTTAAAAATGCGGAAACATTTTTGCTAGATAGCACAAAGGTATTTGGAGTAAAAATTAAGGGATACGGAAGTGGTTATTCCAAGAAAACAAAGAATTTAACTCAGCTAAATAATATCTTCGCAAAAAACCAAATAGGTGGTTCTAAGGAAGATTTTGGAGACTTTATTGGTGGAGTAATTGAAAAGATTATCTATTATACATCTGACGGAATCTATGAAATTAATAATATAAGATTGAATGTTCCTAAGATTGTAGATAATAAGAATGGAGAAGCTCTTAAGGTCGATGACGCACCTTATGGCACCGGCAGTACAAAGGTTAAAGTAAATTTACCTCAACACTACATAGCAACCTATTATCTCGATGGAAATGAAATAGAAATTGATAATGGTAGAATTGTGACTAAGAATCTTTCAATTGGAACGCATAAGTTAACTGCAAAGGACAGGTTTAAAGAATTTTCTAATATTGATGCTATATTTACAATTACAACTGATAAGATGCCCGCTAAATACGACGGAAGTAAAGCAATAATAAAAAATGATAATGCTACAGATGAAGAATTTAATGCCTATCTTAATAATATAACAAGGGTACAAATCAAGGTAGGAAATAAGGTTAAATCATATAAAATAAATGGTCGACACGGAGTTCCAATTATAGATAAGAAGACTGGCGAGCTCGATTTTGAATCTGATAAGGTTGCAAGAATAAAAGCAGATTTCCCAGATCTATCAAAAGCAGAAGTTACAATAATGTCAGCTGGTTATCCTGAACTTTCATTTGAATTGAAAGAAAAAACAGAAGATATTAATGGCGGTAATCAAAATGACGATAAAAAAATAAATGATAATTCTGATAAGAATAAGGTTGATACAAATAAAAATAAATCAAGTAAACCTCAAACTGGCGATGAAAGTTCATTTATTTCTTTAATATTACT
Organism: Alterileibacterium massiliense; assembly: GCF_900104645.1. GTDB lineage: Bacteria > Bacillota > Clostridia > Peptostreptococcales > Anaerovoracaceae > Alterileibacterium > Alterileibacterium massiliense. The sequence goes on from NZ_FNWE01000002.1 coordinate 637,701, forward strand.
TGGAATTATAATATCAGGACTTGGAATATCTTCATTAAAAAAACAAAGATAAAAATAATACAATTTAAACATTATTAAAAAATATTATAGCTATGGCAAAAGGCAATAAAAAAAGAACGATGGGAGACACTTCCATCGTTCTTGGCGTAATTAACTTTTACGCTGTGGGGACGGGTGAGAATTATTTATCTGACTTTAGATTGTTTAAGCGTTTTTCGAGTCTTGAAACATTCCTAGCTGCAGAATTCTTGTGAATAACATTCTTTGATGAAGCCTTCATAAGAGTTTTCTGTGCAAGCTTAAATGATTCTTCAGCTTTTGCTACATCATTATCAGCTTCAGCTAGAGCAAAGTCCTTAAGTGCTTTTTTATAATGAGCCTTAGCCTTTGCATTGCGTACTCTCTGCTTTTCCTGAGTCAGAACTCTCTTTTTTGCGGATTTAATATTTGCCATTTTATTCCCCACTTTCTTTAAAATAATGTATTAATTCGCAACGGCAATTATACAATAGCAAATTAAATAAAGCAAGCTTAATACACTTTTTTAGCTCATATTCCTTATGTTATAATGAGACGAAAAGCTTCAAAAACAAATCAACTAACTAAAAGAAGATAAAAATCATTAAAAAAATATTAAGTATGAAGAACTAAAATAAGTAAAAACATAAATTATTAAGAACCAAAAAGTAAAAAAAGAAATATCAAGATTTAAAAGGAAATAAAAATATGAATTATCTCGATAAAATTAGAAATTTTAGCATTATCGCCCATATAGACCACGGAAAATCAACTCTTGCAGACCGTCTGATTGAAACCTGCGGGCTTGTGGAAAGCCGTATTATGACCAATCAATATCTTGATAATATGGATATTGAAAGGGAGAGAGGTATTACAATAAAGCTTCAGACGACTAGATTAAGCTATAAATCTAAAGATGGAGATGAGTACATATTAAATCTCATCGATACCCCAGGTCATGTGGATTTTAATTATGAAGTGTCAAGAAGCCTAGCAGCCTGTGACGGAGCAGTTCTTGTTGTCGATGCAACTCAGGGAGTAGAAGCACAAACACTTGGTAATGTTTATCTCGCATTAGATGAGGACTTAGAGATAATGCCTGTGCTCAACAAGATGGATTTGGAAAGTGCAAGACCTGAGGAATGTAAAGATGAAATCGAGGAAATAATAGGGATCGAGGCAAGCGACGCTTCTTGCATATCTGCAAAGACAGGAATGGGAATAGATACCTTGCTAGAGGATTTAATACATAAGATTCCTGCCCCTAAGGGGAATCCCGATGGGAAGTTAAAAGCTCTTATTTTTGATTCCAAATATGATAGTTATAAAGGTGTCGTAATATACACAAGGATATTTGACGGAAGGGTAAAAAAGAATGACATCATCGAGCTTATGAATACAAAGAAGCAATATGAGGTCACAGAAGTGGGCTTTTGCATACCGGAAATGAAACCGGCTAAAGAACTCAAGGCAGGAGAGGTAGGATATATATGTGCAAGCATAAAGCAGGTTAGAGATGCAAGAGTTGGAGATACTATAACACTTGCAAAAGATAGAGCAGACCAACCTTTAAAGGGATATAAAAAAGCTAATTCTATGGTATTTTGCGGAATATATCCTGCAGAAGGTGAAAAATATGAAAATGTTAAAGAAGCTCTTGAAAAGCTTCAGGTAAATGATGCTGCTTTTAATTTTGAACCAGAAAATTCGACAGCCTTGGGATTTGGATACAGGTGCGGATTCTTGGGATTGCTCCACATGGATGTCATAGTTGAAAGACTTGAAAGGGAATTTGATTTAGACATAATAACCACACTGCCGAGCGTAATATATAAGGTGATAATGAAAAATGGCAAGGAAATTATGGTTCAAAATCCGTCCAATTTACCTGATCCTGCGGAAATTGAAAGTATTGAGGAACCGATAGTTCTTGCAGATATAATGACTCCGAAGGAATATGTCGGTTCTGTCATGACGATATGCCAAAAGAGGCGTGGGCTTATGACGAAGATGGAATATCTTACGGAAACAAGGGTTCAAATTCACTACGAAATGCCTTTAAACGAGGTTATTTACGATTTCTTTGATGTGCTAAAATCTAATACCAAAGGTTATGCCTCGCTTGATTATGAATTTTTAAAATATAAGAAAGCCAAACTCGTTAAACTCGACATACTACTCAATAAACAGCTGGTCGATGCCTTCAGTACGATTGTTCCTGAAGAAAGTGCATATGCAAAAGGCAGGAATATGTGTGCTAAGTTAAAGAAATTAATTCCAATGCACCAGTTTGAAGTGCCAATACAGGCTGCAATTGGAAATAAGGTTATCGCAAGGGAGACGGTTAGAGCATATCGAAAAGATGTAATTGCAAAATGTTACGGAGGAGATATTTCAAGAAAGAAAAAATTGCTTGAAAAACAAAAAGAGGGAAAGAAAAGAATGCGTCAGTTTGGAACAGTCGATGTACCTCAGGAAGCTTTTACAGAGGTTCTTAAATTTGGCGATGATGAATAAAAAATCAGGGATTTACATACATATACCTTTTTGCTTGAAAAAATGTAGCTATTGCGGTTTTCTGTCAAAAGAGATAAGAAAAGATGACGATATAGGAGAAATAGATTTTTACATAAATAATCTTCTAAAGGAAATAAAGATTAGAAAAAATGACACAAATGGTAGCATTTTTGATACGATTTATTTTGGAGGTGGAACGCCGTCATTACTCAAAACGAAGCAGATAGAAAAAGTGCTCGATATACTTTATTCAAATTATAAATTTGATGAAGATATTGAGATTACCTTGGAAGCAAATCCCGAAACATTGAATAAGAGCAAGCTCAAAGAAATTAAATCTACAGGAATTAACCGCCTTTCTATGGGCATTCAGAGCTTTGATAATAAGGTTTTAAAAAGGATAGGCAGAATACACACAGCGGAAAAAGCGATAAGTGAATATAACAATGCAAGGGAAGCAGGTTTTAAAAATATAAGCATTGACCTAATGTTCTCTTTACCAAATACGGGAATTAATGATGCGAGGGAAGATTTGAAAAAAGCTGTCAATCTAGACCCTGAACACATATCATTTTATAGCTTGCAACTTGAAGAGGGGACTAAGTTCTTTGAGGAGTTTGAAAAGGGGGAGCTTGATGAGATTCCTGATGAGATAGATCGAAAAATTTATCATAGCGGAATTGAGATTTTAAAATCGCATGGTTATGAGCAATATGAGATTTCAAATTTTTCAAAAGCAAATTCAGATATAGGAATTAATTATCATTCAAGGCACAATTCAAAATATTGGAACATGAGCCCTTTTTCAGGATTTGGGCTTGGTGCAAGCTCCTATTTTTATTCAAAAGAAGAAAAAAATGAAGAATTTTCTGGAAATTTAAGGGTAGAGAATTACTCGGATATGAAAAAATATTCGGAAGCGATAAAAAGCGGAATAAGGCCATTCTCAGTTAAAAATGCAAATACATATGATGATGATTTGAGCGAGGCTATTTTTACTGGGCTGAGGAGAATAGATGGCATAAAATATGATGAAATAGGTGTGCTATCAAGAGAAGAATTTGAAGATATTTTTAAAGAGTCAAGGGATGAATTGTTAAAATTTGAGTCATTAGGATATATAGAGATGAATGATGAGGGCTTGAAACTAACAGAGAGAGGGATTGATATAAGCAATAAGATAATGTCGATTTTTGTATAATTAAGAGGTTGAAAATATGATTGATAATGAAAATAAATATATCATGGCACTAGACGAGGGAACAACAAGCGTAAGGTGCATAATTTATGACAAGGTAGGTAAGCCTTTAAGCGTTGCACAGTCTGAATTTGAACAAATTTTCCCAAAACCTGGCTGGGTTGAGCAAGATGCGATGGAAATCTGGGCTAAGCAGATTGCTGTTGCTAGTGATGCTCTATTAAGGGCAAATTTAAATTTTAAGAACATATCGGCGATAGGAATAACTAACCAGCGTGAAACGACTATCGTGTGGGATAAGAATACGGGTGAACCTATTTACAATGCTATTGTGTGGCAGTGCAGGAGAACTTCAGAATATGCTGATGAGCTAATTTCTGGCGGTTATATGGAGATGATTCAAAGAAAAACCGGACTGATAATAGATGCTTATTTCAGTGCAACCAAGCTTAAATGGATTCTTGAAAATGTCAAAGGTGCAAGACAAAGAGCTGAAAGAGGAGATCTTTTATTTGGTACGGTAGAAACTTGGCTAATTTGGAAGATGACCGGTGGAAAGGTTCACATAACAGATTATTCAAATGCAGCTAGGACGATGATGTTTAATATTCACACTTTAGACTGGGATGATGAAATCCTTGAGCTTTTAAATATACCAAGGATAATGCTTCCAAAACCTGTTCCAAGCTCGGGAATTGTCGGAAATAGTGTGAAGGAAATTTTTGGAGGAGAGATTCCAATAGCTGGAATGGCTGGAGATCAGCAGGCCGCACTTTTTGGAGAAACCTGTTTTAAGATTGGAGAATGTAAGAGCACATTTGGGACCGGAAATTTTCTTCTTCTTAATACCGGAGAGAAACCTCTAATATCTAAGAATGGACTTTTGACAACAATTGCTTGGGGTATAAATGACAAGGTATATTACGCACTTGAAGGGTCTGTCTTTGTATGCGGTGCGGCAGTTCAATGGCTTCGTGACGGTCTTGATTTTATGAAAGCTTCTCCAGAATCGGAGGAAATGGCAATGAGTGTTAATTCATGTGGCGGAGTATATGTTGTTCCTGCCTTTGCGGGACTTGGAGCACCTTACTGGGAAGCAGATGCAAGAGGAGCAATATTTGGCATTACAAGGGGAACTACAAAAAATCATATTACAAGGGCAACCCTAGAGAGCCTTGCATATCAGAATCAAGATTTAATTTCTGCAATGTCAGCAGATTTGGGAATTTCTATTGAGGAACTTAAGGTAGATGGAGGAGCATCTGAGAATGATTTTCTTATGCAATTTCAAGCTGACATATCTAGAATGAATATTATCAGGCATAAACAGACGGAATCGACATCACTTGGAGCGGCATATTTAGCAGGTCTTGCAACGGGTTATTATGAAAGCATGGAAGAGATAATTAAGAATAGTGAAATCGATAAAATCTTTTCACCATATATGAGCATGGAGGATAGGGACGAACGATTAAAAGGCTGGCATGATGCGGTGGACGCAACTATAAGGCTTGCAAAGAAGTCATAGAATGATGATTTAATAATTCGTCACAATTTACGAGCTAAATTATTGCAAATTATAAGCTGTATTATTACAAACCATATTATCACAAACCATATCATCGCAAGCCATATTATTTCAAATAGTAATATTATTAGTCATATTGTTTCATTAGTCATCTTGCCTTATTAGTCATATTGCTTATAAATCGTATTGTGATGCCATAGAAAATAGGTGCTTTTTATATTTTTCAAGGACGCCTTGAGAGCCACCGATAACTTTTATAGTATCACCGAGGCTGAGCAAATTATAATATAATCCATCTGTATCACGGCTTATTATTGTGAAGGTTCCAGCTTCTCCAGGAAGCGGATTTACATTAGTAAGTCCCATCTTGTCATATAATACATTTGCATCAGCACCGCTTTTCCTATTTATCCTTACCTTTACTAATACGGTCTTTTCGCCGTGGAAATTATTGGTATTATTTTCATGAAAATTTTTAATTTGCTCCGTTAAATCTCCAGATGGGGTATTAGATGGCGGTATCCTGTCGGTTTTCAATATATCAATATTATACATATGGTCCAATCTATATGTTTTAAGCTTAGAATCACCTGTATAATTTTCAACATAACCAATTAGATATAAAAATTTATCACTAATTTTAATGCTATATGGGCTCATCAATCTTGCAGGCTTTGAATCCTTTTTTATTCTCTTAAAATCGTCCAGCTTTGAATAATTAAATCTAATCTTCTTTTTATCATAAATTGAATATAGAACTAGGCTCAAATTATCTCTAAAACTACTTATCTTTGAATAATTCTTTTCTGACGGAGAGAGGTTTGCACTAGCAATTTCTCTTTCTTTTTTACTCGTCATATTCATTAGAGTACTGGAAATTTTTTTAATGTCACTATATTCAAGGAAGCTCTCCTGTGATATTACATCTATCAAAATTTTTATTTGCCATGCCTTGAAATAGTTGTTTTCAAAACTTCCATAGACACCACGACCAAGTTGCTTATTAGGATATTTTGCCATTATTAGGCCCGCAGCAGAAAGAGCTTTCAAATCATCTGTAACAGAACCTTTTGCGACAGATATATTGTATTTATCTTCAAGTAGCAATATGATGTCATCTCTTGTCATCGCAGTATTCTCATCAATTTCTTTTAAAATTTTATATATTAATAATAATCTGTCTTTGCTTTGAACCGAATTCTTTTCCAATTTATCCACTTTATTCACTCCTGAAATTAAAAAAATTTTAATCTATAAAATAAATTTATCCCATTATATTTTTTAATTATAACACATTTTAGTGCAAAATTTTGAACTAATGCCAATAGAGCTTGTGATAATATCGGGCTGTAATAAAGAATAGATTTGATTAGTTGAGAGGAGATGGGTAAAATGAGTCGTAAGGTTATGGAAAATTTAAAGATTTTTTTAATAACAATAGGAGTTATGGTTTTGGTTGGCGGGGCTGATTCTATCGGAGATTTGATTTTTTAAGCTCTTTATTATCTGAAATTTCAATTTTTCCAATCAATATTACTCCATATATATTTTAAAGGTGGTTGAATTAGATGAATATACTTGTTGTAAGCGATACGCATGGGCAGATACAAAAAGCGGTTACTATGTACGAGAGATTAGGACAGGGAATTGATATAGATTTGATAATTCACTGCGGGGATCATAAGAAAGATGCAGTATTGATGTCTAAACTCTGTAATAAGGAAGTCATATCGGTAGCAGGGAATAATGATGGAAAGCCGGATGGGGAAATTGATTTGGTTAAAACGCCTGCCGGATTAATTCTTGTGACACATGGTCATACAGAAAATGTATCGCCTGATAATTACGATGAATTAATCAAATTGGCAAAACTCTACGAAGCTAAATGCGTATGTTTTGGACATACTCATGTTCCATTGTACAAAGAAATTGACGAAATAATTTTGCTAAATCCCGGAAGCATAAGCAGACCTCGTGACGGTTCAGAAGGAAGCGTAGCTTTTATCACTGCTGATAAAGAGTTTAATGCTTCGATTATTCCTTATATGCCATAAAACATAAAGATAAAGCAAAAGAATATGCAAAAGAATATAATAAAAACAAAGAGTATATAATAACTAAGTAAAAATATGAAGTAAAGCCACGAAATAAAAATATGAAATAAAGCAATGAAATCATCAACGCACATTTTGGCTGCCGGATATATAACAATGGCAGCATCTTTAAAAATGAATATGAGGTTGGACGAAACATTTGTCGTATTAGCTATGTCATCAGCAGGCTCAATATTACCTGATATTGATAAGAAAGGCTCAAAGATAAGTGAAAAGAACTTAGTAGCGGGAATTAGCGGTAGCTTATTAAGAATATTTACCTCTCACAGGGGTTTTACTCATACAATTGTAGGAGCAGGATTGATTAGCATCTTGATTACCTTAGCTATAAATCTGCTGCCGCTTAATCTAGATAATAATATTAATTCTATTATTGGAATGAGCTTATTTTTTGGTATGCTGTCACATATAATTCTTGACTCCTTAAATCCGAAAGGTGTCATGCTTATTTGGCCATTATCAAGGAAAAGATTTAATCTTATGAATATTAAGACAGGAAGTATTAGCGAATTTATTTTTAGAATGATACTTTGTTTTGGCTTGATAATTTTTGCAATATATTTTCTAATGGAGAAAGGAATGTTTAATTTATAAATATGGATATACATAAAATACTTACCCTATGTGATCATACCTTGCTAAAACCTGACGCAAGATGGGAAGATATAAAGGAGCTGGCTGATGAAGGCATTTATTATAATACCGCATCTATTTGCCTGCCGCCATGCTATGTTAGAAAAGCTAAGGAATATGTAGCAGATAGAATTAAGATAACTACTGTAATAGGGTTTCCCCACGGAAATCAGACAAAAGATACAAAGGTTTATGAAGCTAAAAAAGCGATTGAAGAAGGTGCTGATGAGATAGATATGGTAATAAATATCGGTGCTTTAAAGTCAGGGGATACAGATTATGTGCTTGATGAGATAAAAGAGGTTAGAAAAGCAAGCGAGGGTCATATTCTTAAAGTTATAATTGAAACCTCCCTCCTAAATGATGAAGGAAAGCTGATTATGGCTGACATTGTTTCAAAATCAGGTGCTGACTATATAAAAACTTCGACCGGTTTTACTGGAGGCGGGGCAAGGGTAGAGGATATAAAATTAATCAAAGAAAATATTTCTGACGAGCTTAAAATAAAAGCCTCAGGTGGGATAAAGAGTATAGAGGACGCTGAAAAGCTTTTGGAAGCAGGAGCTTCTAGGCTTGGTACAAGCAAGATAGTTAAAATATGCAAAGCTAATGACAAGAGGTGATCATGATGAATGAAATTAAATGCCCCAATTGCGGAACCACTTTTAAAGTAGATGAGAATAGCTATGCTGATATAGCTAGGCAGGTTAGAGATGAGATTTTTAATAGAGAAATAAATGAAAGGCTCGCACTGTATGATAAGGAAAAGGAGTCTGCAATAGCTTTAACAAAAGCCAATATTGAGAAGAAAAATGAAATGGAGCTCAGCAGGATAAGAGAAGACAATCTAAATGAAATAAAAAAGAGGGAAGATGTAATAAATTCACTAAGCTCAAAAATCGATAAATTTGAAAGCGAAATCAAAATAAAAGAAATTGAAGCAGAAAATGAAATGCAGTCCATGAAATCCGATTACGAAAGGAGATTAAAGGATAAGGAAGAAGAGGTAGAGAGATATAAGGATTTAAAAATAAGGCAGTCTACAAAAATGGTAGGTGAGACCCTCGAACAGCACTGCGAGATAGAGTTTAATAAAATAAGAGCAGCTGCCTTCCCTAATTCATATTTTGAAAAGGATAATGAAGTAATAGGTGGAACAAAGGGAGATTATATTTATAAAGAGTTTGACGATGCTGGAAATGAAATTCTTTCGATAATGTTTGAGATGAAAAATCAGATGGAGCAGACGAGAGCTACTCAAAAACATAAAAATGAGGACTTTTTTAAAAAACTAGATGATGACAGAATTAAAAAGAATTGCGAATATGCGGTTCTGGTTTCTCTACTTGAAGAAGAAAATGATTTTTACAATGATGGGATTGCAGATGTTTCATATAGGTATCCGAAGATGTATGTAATAAGACCGCAATTTTTTATTCCACTCATTTCAATTCTAAGAAATGCTTCTGCTAAGGCTCTTGACTATAAGAGGGAGCTTGAACTGCTCAAGACTCAAAATATTGATATAACAAATTTTGAAAATGATTTAAATGAGTTTAAAGAGAAATTCGGTTATAATTACAGGCTCGCAAGTGACAAATTTAATAAGGCGATTGAGGAAATAGATAAGACGATAAAGATGCTTGAAAAAACCAAGGCTAATCTGCTTGGTTCAGAAAATAACCTAAGGCTTGCTAATAACAAAGCTGAAGAATTGAGCATTAAAAAATTGACGAGATCAAATCCCACGATGAAGGCGAGATTTGAGGAGCTTAAAGATAAGTAAGATAAAATGAAATAATATTTTTAGGGAAAAAGTTATTAAAAGATATTATAGTTTGTTGCCTATTTCAGCTCGTGATTGCTTAAAAAAGCTAAAAAATCTCAGAAGTTTAAGTTAAAAAATCCTTTGAGTAAATGTTAAAATAAAAATCCCCTAAAGCGAAAATAAAAACAAAAAATTCCATAAGGAAATTTGAAATAAAAAACCCTTGAAGCCTTGGAAAATCCAATACTTACAAGGGTTATATATCTTGGTACCGCATCCGGGAATCGAACCCGAGATTCAGCCGTGAGAGGGCTGCGTCTTAACCTCTTGACCAATGCGGCATATTAAACTGATTAAATATGCGATAGTTATATTACAAAAAAAGCCAATAAAAGTCAAGGGATTTATGAAAAATCAAGAAACATTTTCGATCATTCTGGATTAAATAAAATTTTAAAATAAATAAAACAAATATAAATTATAAGTAGAGTAACAAGGATGGCAATTTATAGAACAATTGTATATAATATAGACATAATAAATTAGATAATTCGATTTTAAAGTGAGAGGAGAGTATGATGTTGGATAAAAAAGTTGCTAATCTTATAAATGAACAGATTAACGCAGAGCTTTACTCTGCATATCTCTATCTGGATTTTGCTAATTACTATCACGATGAGGGGCTTGATGGCTTTGCTAATTGGTATGATATTCAGGCACATGAGGAGCTTGACCATGCAATGCTTATGAGGACTTATCTTTTTAATAATGGTTATAGGGTAACTTTTGACGCAATTGACAAGCCTGATAAGAAGTGTAATAAGGCAAGCGATGCACTAAAATTCAGTTTAGAGCACGAGGAATATGTTACAAGCCTGATCAATAAGATTTATAAGGCTGCTGCTGAAGTTGATGATTATCGCACAATGCAATTCTTTGACTGGTTCGTAAAGGAGCAGGGCGAAGAAGAAAAAAATGCAGATGATATGATAAAGAAGTATGAGCTATATGGAAAGGATCCAAAAGGTCTTTACGAGCTAAATAAGGAATTGCTCGGTAGGGTATATACAGCTCCGTCATTGACAATCTAGTGTTTTCATTAAAATATAAAAAATTAAACTCATTATATAATCATTAAAAAGTCAAAAATAAACGATGGCATAGTTTAAAGCCATCGTTTTTCTATACCATATTTATAATTTGAATTTTTTATAATATGTCTATATGTTCTCCTGCTAATGCCTTGTTCATGCTCCTAACTGCACAGAACTTACCGCACATAGAGCAGGTATCGCTATGATCTTCTTCCGGCAACCTGTCATCACGGATACTCTTTGCGGTCTTAGGGTCTAGAGCACAAGCATATTGAGCATCCCAGTCAAGATTTCTTCTTGCATCAGCCATTTTGTCATCAATTTCTCTTGCCTTTGGTATTCCTTTTGCGATGTCAGCAGCATGAGCTGCAATTTTAGATGCAATTATACCATTTTTTACATCTTCGAGATTTGGAAGTGCCAGATGTTCAGCAGGAGTTACATAGCAAAGGAAGGCTGCACCATTCATAGCGGCAACAGCTCCGCCTATAGCTGAGGTGATATGGTCATAACCAGGTGCGATGTCAGTAACTATAGGTCCAAGGACATAGAATGGAGCTTCCATACATATACCTTGCTGTATTTTCATATTTGCTGCAACTTGATCGAGTGGCACATGACCAGGCCCCTCTACCATTACCTGAACATTGTGATCCCAAGCTCTCTTTGTCAGTTCTCCAAGTCTTACCAATTCTTCTATTTGGCATACATCTGAGGCATCCGCAAGGCAGCCCGGCCTGCAAGCATCACCAAGAGAAATTGTAACATCGTGCTCCTCGCAGATGTCAAGAATTTCGTCATAATATTCATAGAATGGATTTTCTTCACCTGTCATACTCATCCATGCAAATACTAAGGAGCCACCTCTGCTCACAATGTTCATCTTACGCTTGTGTTTTTTTATCTGCTCAATTGTTTTTCTGGTTAAACCACAGTGAAGCGTAACAAAGTCCACGCCATTTTCTGCATGAAGTCTTATTACATCTAAGAAATCCTGAGCTGTCAGCGTATCTAAATCTCTCTGATAGTGTATTACGCTGTCATATACAGGAACAGTACCTATCATAGCTGGGCATTCGCTAGTTAGCTTTTTTCTAAAAGGCTCTGTGTCGCCGTGACTTGAAAGGTCCATTATTGCTTCTGCTCCAAGGTCTACAGCTTTCATAACCTTTTGCATTTCAATATCATAATCTTTGCAGTCACGAGAAATGCCTAGATTAACATTAATCTTGGTTCTTAACATACTGCCAATACCCTCTGGACTTATGCACTTATGAGATTTGTTACAAGGTATTGCAATTTTTCCCTCGGATACGAGTTTAAGAATTTCGCTGGCAGAAAGGTGCTCCTTTGAAGCAACAATCTCCATTTCCTTTGTCACTATTCCCTTGCGAGCAGCGTCCATCTGCGTTGTGTAAATTTGTTTCATTAATAAGTACCTCCTTACGGTCCTTTAGCTTACATTTTTTAGCATAAATATTTAGATTCCATATAAAGCTATATGAGAAAGCTATAGATTTTTTTTAGCGTATTGAAGGTGGTGCTCCCAATCAAACGCTTAAAATAAAAGATAGATTAAAGATAGTGCAATAAAAAAGCAAGGTGCCATTATCTCACCTTGCAAAATATTTAAATACATAATATACGGTATTTCAAGGCAATTCCTACGCTGGCATTATCCATATCAGGTTAGTGGGTCTAGGATATAATTTATCCTATCTCAGCAAAATTTAGCACCCCATGCACTTGCATTTTTATTAAATTATCTATTTGCACAATCTAGCACAAAATCAATCAGTTGTCAATGATGTGTATCATTGTTGTATCAATAAGACAACCCAGTATTGGGATCCAAGTATTCATTTAACCTAAAATCATATGCTTCACGAGCCACTTTTTCGTTAGGAAATTCTGGATTCTTAATTCCTATTTCATTTGCAAGCCAGATAGTAAAATCAGGATTGAGAATTAACAATGGACCAATTAAATATGTTGACATAAAGTTTTTATATCTAATTCCCTCAGCATTGGTTTCATCGTTAAATGCTACACCTCTAATGGTATTAAATAAGGGCTCATATTCATTATCATAGTAACTTTTTGTAAATTGACTTTTATAACCTACAATTTTTGTGTCACAAAATTCTCCGACATAAAGTGAATTGTATCTTTTTAGCAAATCTCGCCTTGCATGGTGATGAAAAATATCAAGGCATTTTATTATTTCACCCTCTGAATCTATGATTTTTGATCCGAATAATTCAAGAGAATTACCAGTTAAAAGCATATGCTGTCCCGCTTCAATAGCATCAATAATATCTTTTTTATATTTGAAAAGCTCGTTCAGCATGATTAACTGTGCTTTTTCTGTCATAGTTCCCCTGTAGACAAGGTTAACATCATTTGATTTGATAAACCTAGGGGTGCTTCCGATATTGGTCTCAATAATCTCACAATTATCAGAACATTTGGATAGAATTTTTATATTTGCAATATCACCATATAGAGTACTAAGCTCAGGATATAATAATTCTATTTTCATTAACGCACCTCCAAATTATTTTCCTTTTCTTTTAATATAGACAATATTTTTTCCCTTACAGCAGGTGCGGGGGTCAATGGATCAGTGCCATAAAGAAGATATATATTGTCACCTTCAAAAAATTGCAGTTCATCAACTCCGTCTAATGGATTTTCAACACAGGCTATACAAGATTCATCAATTCCTGCATCCAAAAGCCTCAACTTATAATCATATCTTCTGTCATGGCATACAACAATTTTTTTTATTCGTTCATCCGCCAACAATTCAAAATCACAATCATATAACCAACATGTGTTTTCAGACCAGCTTTTAGCATCTGCAAAATTATTGCAGTAGATAAGAATCTCTTTATCACCATCTTGTTGTGATATATACTCCAAAACTCTTGAAACAGCGTACGCATTTCTGTCTTTACAAAGCATAGATTGAAAAAATATATTGCCTATAAGAATTTTATCAAGTCTGGATTTTACTATTTCTATACTTGATAATGCGTCGCTTATGTTTTGGAAATTATAACCAAGCTCATGTAAAAGTGTAATAACAGATAATTCATTATAAAGATTAAAAACACCCTCATTCAACATGTTAAAACTTTGACTTTCATCACCATAAGAAACTTTGAAAGTTTTTGTATCAAAATCATAATTGCTTCCAGTGTAATCATATTTTGGAGATTTATAATCACAAGATGTGCAGTGAGCCTTACCTATATTGCTATACCTATTATATTCATAAGTTAGCTTTGAATGACATATTGGACAAATTTGCATATCATCTATCAGGTTTGTACATTTAGTCTTATCTTTCGGAAGAGAATCTATTCCATAATAAATTCGAGGGTTGACAGGTGATAAATTTGATGAAATTAGGTCATCAGCATTTAATATCAATTTCGTTTCTTTTGGCATATATCGCTCAAGAATATAAGAAATGAATTCTGGATGACCATTTCGCATAATTGAATCACGAGAAAGATTTGTAACCAAAAGAATATCAAGATTAATATGTGGAAATATTAATCTTGCCGACCGCTCATCGAGCTCCAGCACAGCGGTGTCGTGTTTAAGTAGTCCAAATATTGATATATTATTTATAAAGGATGTAGAAATACCAGTTACTGTATTAGAGCCTTCACTGTTATTTAACACATTATTGCCCAACTTATTAAGTGCATCACGCAAAAGATTAGAACAGGTTGTTTTACCATTTGTACCGGTAACACCAATAATTAAATTGGGTTTTGGTATATATTGAAGAAAATTCGGACATATTTTTAGTGCTAATGCTCCAGGGAAATCAGTTCCATTATGCCCCGTTATCTTTAGAATTGGCTTTGATAACTTTGCTAAAAACAAGGCAAAGAAGTATCTAAGGTTTTTCATTAAAGTGCTCCTTAATTTATAAAAACAATACTATTAGGTATTATTTATATTTAAAGCTTGGCACAAGCTTCTTTATAGTAGGCATTATACCGATTCCGTTAGGTGTCTGACCTGGAAGCTGCCAAAAATCATGTGCACAGTAGGTATTACCTTCAATAATAGCAGGGCCATTAGGCGTGATAGCCACATCCCAACCAACATATCTGATTTGAGGTATTACCAAAGAAGCTTTAAGTATCATTTTTTTAGCTTCGCTAAACATAGGAGTAACAAAGCCAACAAGCGGTTCATGTGAATTAGGATGTTCTGAATAGAGCCCTTCAGCTTTTGTGTCGCCCGAATGTGCAGGATATAAAAATTCACCAGTATTAATATCAACAGGGCCGTGCACGCCGTAATTATCAACAACTCTTCCGTTTACTCCAAATTTTTGAACAGCATATATCAAATTAGGATTTCCATCATCATCTATTAAAGTTATCATACGCATAGTATTTACCGAGCCAGAGTATACCTTTTCTAAATCTGGATGGTTTTCTATCACATCTTCAAGTGTACCAAAACCTTTGTCAGTGACATATTTGTAAAAATCTTCAAAATTTTTAAAATTAGAAGTTTTAATTTTTTCACAACCAATTCCACATTCTAAATCGTTCATTTTGCAAAAAATTTGGTTCCTAGAATTAAAGAAATCTTCAACTTGATTTTTTGTAGCAACTTCAAGACTTATAAATTCTCTTCCTATGTAATCTTTGAATATATCATTAAATTCATCCTTATTATCAAAATAATGAGCATAGGATTCATCGTTTACCTGAGATATTAATTTTTTGCTTCGAAATCTTGTCAAATAAGTATCTCTTTGTTTGTCATTCAAATTCCAAAATTGAAAAATAACATAATCATAATATCCAGCATCATATTTAATTTTAGATTTCACCATATCAGTAAAACAATATAATTTGCTATTACCAGATAATCTATGAGCTTCATTTATACAGTTAATAAATTTTTTAATACTTGCATTTTTTAATACTTTTGCATGATAAATTAATTTTTTTTCTTTCATTTTTTTACTTCACTCTCCAATATTTATATATGTGTGTATAGTAACATAATTTTAAAAATTAATAAACATAAATACTAACATATATAAAGCATTCTAAAATTAAAAACAAACAGATTTATTCTTGGATACTTGCCTAAAAAGAATTAAATTGTTATACTACCGTGGACGATTTATATTTATCCATCATAGCAATTTGCATGACAGGACTTTTATATAGTTTTATATAGATCGTTCAAATCTATATTTTATTTCAATAAGGGATTCCCATATCTATCGCAGGGTTCCCGTGGCTCATCGCTGTATCCGACAAAGGAACGGCAGAAGGAGGATTAAAAATGAAAAATAAGTTAACAAACCCAAAGTATTTAGCACAGCTTGCACTTCTCATAGCAATTGAGATTGTTATGAAGCTAGTAGGGCTTGGAAGTGTACCGGTAGGACCACTCTATATGTCCTTTCTTACCTTGCCAATAGCAATCGGTGCGATTTTAATGGGACCTACTGCAGGAGGAATACTTGGAGGAGTATTTGGAATTGTCAGCTTTAAAGATGCAATTACAGGTGCCTCTGTAATGACAGGAACATTTTTCCAATTTGCACCGGTTAAGACATTTGTACTCTGCGTTATAATGAGAATACTCATGGGTATCTGCGTTGGTCTTATATTCAAGGCTCTTGATAAATCACTCAAGGGAAATACCGCCTCATATGTTATCGGATCTCTGAGTGCACCTATTCTTAACACCATATTCTTCATGGGATTCATAGTGCTTGCGTTTTACAAGACCGATTACATTCAGAATCTTGTTGCAAATCTAGGAGTGCATAATCCACTCTCATTTGTAATTGCATTGGTTGGAGTTCAGGGCTTAACTGAAGCAGTTGTCTGCTGTATTTTAGGAACAATTATCACTAAGGCTTTAGCAAAGGCTTTAGGTGAAAGCATAAAAACAGAATAATATATGTAAAAACGGAATATTATATAAATAATAAGTATTTAGGATAAAATAACACATATAATAAAACATATAAAATAAAAAAGGCAAGTTATAAAATGAAGATATGGCTCATAAGACATGGTGAAACAAATCTTAACAAATTTAAGCTTATGCAGGGAAGAACCGATGAACCTCTTAATGATAAGGGAATTGAGCAAGCCTTGATAGCAAGAGAGCTTGTCAAGGATATTAAATTCGATTCGGTATATGCAAGCCCGCTTGATAGAGCCATAGAAACTGCATCGATAGTAGCTGATATTCCAAGAGAAAAGGTCAAAATTGACGAAAGAATTACGGAAGTAAATTTTGGCAAGTATGAGCTACATAAATATTCAAGATTAGGGATAAAGATGTCACTTTACTGGGCTCTTCCGGAGATCTTTTCGGCACCAAGCGGGGTGGAAAACACTGAGTCCATGACTCTGAGGAGCAGGTCTTTTTTATCCGAGCTAGAGAAAATGGAATATGATAACATATTGATAGCATCTCATGGTGGCATACTTAGAGCATTGAATGGCTATCTAATGGACAGGAAAAATGGTCTACGGTGGAGGCCTAAGATGAGCAATTGCGAAATTAGGGTATATAGTTCCATAAATGGTAAACATACATTTCTAAGCGAAATGAAGTAGATTAAGAAAAAGCTTTAAATGACGAAGGTTGTTTAAAGCTTTTTTAATGCGATATTTACACTATAATCAAAATATATTATAATACCATTAGTTTTTTAAAAAACGAACGATATATAATTATTTATTAAGGAGGATTATCTAAGATGAAGAAAAAGATTTTTAGTATCCTTGTTGCTATTATGATTATTGCGATGGCATTAACTATGACTGCTTGCAATAAGGACAAGGATAAGAATGATGATTCAAAAGACAAAACTATTACCTTTACAGATGATGCTGGAAGAGATGTTGAGATTCCTAAGAATATCAAGAGGATAGCACCTTCAGGACCACTGGCTGAGCAGGTAATAGGTTCTGTTGCACCTGACAAGATGGTCGCAATATCTAAGAAACCAATGGGAGAGAAAGAACAGAAAATTCTAAAGAAATTTATGAATCTACCTGAGATTGGTCAGTTCTATGGAAAGCTACCATTTAATGCAGAGTCACTAGCATCGGCTAAGCCTGACATCGTTATTGATATAGGTGAGCCTAAGGACACTGTAAAAGAGGATATGGACGCTATAAGTGAAAAGAGCGGTACTCCTACGATATTTATCGAGATGAATTTTGATAATGCTGACGAGGCATATAAAAAGCTAGGTAAGGTTGTCGGAGAAGAAAAGAAGGCAGAGAAGCTTGCTAAATATGTTAAGAGAGTAAATGATGAGCTTGATTCAGGTATGAAAAAAGTTGGAGACAAAAAGCTAAGCTTTGTTTATCTAACTGGTGACAATGGACTTGGTTCAAATCCTAAGGGTTCATTCCATATGCAGATGCTTGACACTATAGGAGATAATGCTTTTGTAAGTCAGGAAAAATCTTCTAAGGGTGGTGCAAATGAGATTTCACAAGAAGAGTTGCTTAAGCTTAATCCTGATGTAATCATCTTTGGACCAGGAAGCATATATAATGATGTAAAAAATGATCCTGTTTTCTCACAGCTAACAGCAATCAAGGAAGGAAAATATGTAGAAGCTCCATCTCTTCCATATAACTGGCTAGGCTTCCCACCATCGGTAAATAGATTTATGGGAGGACAGTGGGTTGCACAATTATTCTATCCTGATCAGTTCAAATATGACCTTCAGAAGAGAATTACAGAATATTACGATCTCTTCTATGGATATAAGCTATCAGCAAAGGAATATAAAGAGATTACTAAGAACGCATTTTTCAAATAATTTAAGTATAAAGGAGACAATTTGATTAGCTGGAAAGGAAAGACATTAACAGATTTTGTGAGAGCAGGTCAATTTGAGCCATATGCTTCTGACATAGTAAATAACATAAGGGAATATATTGAGGGTAAGGAGATAATTGACGCAGGGTGCGGACCGGGCAATATAAGCAGGGTCTTAGCAAAATATGCAAAATCGGTAATTGGCATTGACACCCAGTCTTATCCAATTGAATTCGCAAAAGACCTATATTCAAACATAGGCAATTTATCATTCAAGGTCGGAGATTTTTTCGACCTTGAATCTAATTCATGCGATGTTCTTGTCTGCGTGTCAGTTGGAAGAATAGACGAAAATAATTTAAAGCTACTTCGCGTACCGAAGGATCATTTAATATTTGTAAATACCCTTTCAAGTCAGTATTTTCCTAGTAAAAATCATAATAATTATGATGATTTTTATTTAAAAAAATTTAATTGCAAATATGAGACAAAGAGGATTTCAACATCATTTGGACAGCCATTTATAGATTTTGATGAGGCTATAGAATTTATCAAAAGGCATGATTTAGCTGATGACATAGAAAAATTTGCAGAGGAAAATTTAAAGAAGATAGATGGCAAATTCTCGCTATATCTTGAAAATAAGAAAGAACTTCAAATTACAATAATTGAAAGCGATAACCATGACAAAAGAAGAAAAGCTTAACAAGAGATTTAGAATATTAGTTATATTTCTCATATGCCTTTTATTTGCACTCGTTATATTTTCCTTTGGTGCAGGAAGATATGAGATTTCCGTTGGACAAATTTTTGATTCTATTTATAATAAGACAAGAAATATTCCTATTGACGATCCGACAACTGAAGCCATTCTATTTCATGTAAGACTACCTAGAATAGTGTTCTCAATCCTAGTTGGGGCAGCTCTTTCTGTTGCTGGAGCTTGCTATCAGGGTTTATTTAAAAATCCACTTGTCAGCTCTGATGTAATAGGAGCTTCGTCAGGAGCAGCCTTTGGTGCGGCACTTGCAATATTGTTCGGCTTATCAGCAGCAGGCATTTCACTCCTTTCTTTCGTATGGAGCATAATTGCCGTATTTGTCGTATATATGGTAGGAAATACACTAAAAGTTAATCACATTTTAGGTCTTGTTCTTTCGGGAATTATGATTGGAGCTTTGTTCAACTCAGGACTGTCATTTTTAAAACTCGTCGCCGATCCAATGGATCAACTTCCCCAGATAACATATTGGCTTATGGGCTCTCTTAGCGGAACAAAGACAAAGGATATTATTCCAATCGCCATAATAATGGCAGTAGCGATAATTGTTCTTTGGACAGCAAGGTGGCATCTTAACCTGCTCACATTTAGCGATGAGGAAGCAATCACCATGGGACTAAATATTAAGAGATTAAGGCTTACAGTAATTTTATGTGCTACGCTTCTCACTGCGGCATCAATATCTGTATCAGGAATTATCGGTTGGGTTAGCTTGGCAATTCCTCATTTTGCAAGATTGCTTGCAGGAAGTGATTACCGAAGATTATTACCTTTATCAATGCTAATAGGAAGCAATTTTTTGCTTGTCGTTGACAATATTTCAAGGCTAACATTTTCTTCTGAGATACCGCTTGGCATAATAACATCTCTTATAGGAGCACCGCTATTTTTATTCCTGCTTAGAAGAGAGGGAAGGGGTTATTGATGCTTGAAGTAAACAAATTAAATTTTTCATATGGCAAAAAAAATGTCCTTGATGATATTAATTTCAGCTTGGAATATGGCAAACTAATATGTCTTCTCGGTGAAAATGGAGCTGGGAAAAGCACCTTATTTAAGTGTATTTTGCAAATACTTGAAAATTACAAGGGAGAAATTTCGGTTGATTCTGCTGATTTAAGGCATATGAAGCGAGCTGAAATTGCAAAACTTCTATCATATATCCCTCAGGAACACAGGGGCGTATTTAATTATACCGTTGAGCAGGTAATATTGATGAGCACAACTACCGATTCCATGTTTAGAGTTCCCGGTAAAAAAGAGCTAAAGAGGGTTGAAAGGGTATTAGAGCAGATAAAGATAAGCGAGCTAAGATACCGTGGATATTTGGAGCTATCTGGTGGTGAAAGACAGCTCGTCCTTGTAGCAAGAGCCCTCGCTCAAGATGCTAAGATTTTGGTAATGGATGAGCCGACATCGAATCTGGATTTTAGGAATCAAACATATCTTATGACATTGCTTAAAAAACTTGCGTCAGATGGTTATACAATTTTTATTTCCATGCACAATCCTGATTTTGCACTGAGATATGCAGATGAAGTTGTTGTTTTGAGTAATAAAAAAATTAAGGCACAGGGTAAGCCTGACGAAGTAATGACAAATGAACTTCTTAGCGAAATTTATCAAACAGAGATTTTGGTATCAAAGATAGAAAATTCTGACAAAAAAACCTGTATTGCGAGAAGCAAGCTATAATGAAGACTTTACTAATAACAGGAAATATGGGCTCAGGGAAAAGCTCATTCATAAATAAGATTTTTATGTCGCAGGGGATACCACTTACTGGAATTAGAAGCGTAAGGCATTTTGAAAATCACAAATTTATAGGATATGACCTATCAATAATTGAGGATTATAAGACGATAAAAAGGTGGGAAATTGCAAGGATTAAGGGTGAAAAGATGCTTATAAATCCTAATTTCAAACCCGCTACGGAATTTTTAAATAATATTCAGAATAAAAACCTTATATTCATAGATGAGATAGGACGCTTTGAAAGAAATGATGAAGAATATTTGACAGCTGTTCGTTCTCTTGTAAATTCAGATATTAAATCTATTATTTCATTAAAAAAAGAAAATCTACCATTTAATAATAACTTGATAGATTTGTCAAAAAAAGATAAGGATATAGAATTTATTGACCTTGATGATACTGATTTAAGAGATTTAGATATAGTTTTGCAAGAATTTTCTTTTAAAAATATTTTGCAGAAAAAGGTTGCTATATTTTATGATGACGAAGCGAAAATTCATATGGAAAAAGATATATCAAATTATCTGTCAAAAGGTATATTAAAAAATATAGAGTTTAAAAGGATAGATGATATATTTAATCTGACATATGATGAATACTCGAAAAAATTAAATGATAATTATATTATTTATTGCTACACTCATAATATAGACAAGATGAAATTGACTTCCGATATAGGATTGATTCCTATAAAAAGCTTGAGTGAAATAATATCTTGAACTTATAAAATAATAAGCATTTAAGAATCAATCATACTAAAAAAGACATACTAGAAATACATACTATTATAGTAAATCCGTATGAAATCAATTTGTTTCATTCGGATCAAATTAATTTATAGAAAAAATAAAATAAAGATGATAGAATAATTAAAAATGGCAGTCTTAGATATTTGATATGCCAATAATTTACGAAATGATTTACCAATTGATAGAAAGGAATTTATATTAATATGAAAAAAGAGAAAATTTTGATATTAAATCTCGGATCGACATCAAGTAAAATTGCAGTTTATGAAGATGATAAGGAAGTGTTCAGTGAAACTTTAAGACATTCAAGAGATGAGATGTCTAAGTTTAATGATGTCCTTGAACAATTCGATTTTAGAAAAGAAGTAATATATAAGGCACTTGAAAAAAACAATATTCCGGTAAGCTCTCTCACGGCAGCCTGCTCAAGAGGGGGAAATATAATCGCCTGCCCTCATGGTGCAATTGAGATAGATCAGGATATGATAGATTATTTGACAAGACCCGACGACATGGCAAAGCACGCATCACTCCTCGGAAGCATGATAGCTTTCGATTTGCACAAGGAATATGGAATTCCAATTTGTATCTATGATGCAATAGGAACTGATGAGATGCAGCCAGTTGCTAGGGTAACAGGAATACCTGAAATTCCAAGATTTACAGTTGGACATACTTTAAACACAAGAGCTATGGCGATAAAATGTGCAGACGAAATCTTGCACAAGCCATTTGAGGAATGCACATTCATAGTTGCACATCTAGGAGGCGGAATTTCAATTAGATTATATAAGAATGGAATTAATATAGACTGCGTAAATGATGACGAAGGCAACTTCTCACCAGAGAGATGCGGAGGCGTTAGTGTAAAGGAACTTGCAAAATTCTGTTTTACATCAGGTCTAAGCTATGGCGAGGTTATGGATAAGCTCCATGGTAATGCGGGACTTGCTGCACATCTAGGAACAAAGGATGCTGTAACAGTAGAAAAGATGATAGAAGATGGCGATGAATATGCGAAGATAATATATGAAGGAATGTGCTATAGAATTGCAAAGGATATTGGTACGATGTCTATTCCGGTTGCAGGAAAAGTCGATAGAATTATCCTCACGGGAGGAATATCTCATTCAAAGATGTTAACAGATTATATATCAAATCTCGTTTCGTGGATTGCACCTGTTGAAATTATGGCAGGAGAATATGAGATGGAAGCCTTGGCTGCTGGAGCACTTAGAGTTCTTAGAGGAGAAGAAAAATTGCAGAACTTCGGTGAAATAAAAAAGACTGCTAAGGATAGAATTAGATTATGCAAGGGTGTTGAGCCATATAAAACGCCTGAGGTTAAATAATATTTTATAAATCTATATTTAGGGCGGTGGTTATTACTCATCGCCCTTTGTCTATTTTACCTATAACGAGGTCTAGGAGAGAATATGAATAATAAAAAATTATTCTTTGCATCTGATTATATGGAGGGTGCACACAAAAATATAATTGATAAACTTGTCGAAACAAATCTTAATAGCACTATAGGATATGGATATGATGAATATAGCAACTCAGCTAGAAATAGAATAAGAAAGGCTTGCGGCAAAGATGATGCTGCTGTTTGGCTATTAGTCGGAGGAACACAGACTAATGCAGTTGTTATTGGATCTATGCTAAGGCCATATCAAGGGGTAATTTCAGCTGTAACGGGACATATAGCTACGCACGAAGCGGGGGCAATTGAACATGGTGGGCATAAGGTTCTCGCTCTTGATTCAAAAAAGGGAAAGATAAGTGCAAATCAAATTGACAAATATGTAAGCGATTATTTGAAAGATGGTAACTGTGAGCATTTTGTAGTACCTGGAATGGTATATATATCTCAACCAACAGAATATGGAACAATATATTCATATGATGAGATGAAGGAAATTTCAGATATATGTCATAAGTATGATATGATTTTATATGTAGATGGAGCAAGGCTTGCATATGCACTTTCAAGTGAAGTCAACGATATAAGTCTAGAGGACTTAGCAGAGCTTAGCGATGTGTTTTACATTGGCGGGACGAAATGCGGAGCCTTATTTGGTGAAGCTGTTGTTATACCGGATTCAAGTCTTGTACCACATTTTTTTAACACAATAAAGCAGAATGGTGCCTGCCTTGCAAAGGGGAGAATACTAGGAATACAATTTGATGAGCTTTTCAAGGATGATATATATTTGAGGATAGGTGACTCAGCCGTAGCTTATGCAAAGATGATACAGAATTCTCTTAAAGAAAATGGATATGAAATTTATTTTGACTCACCAACTAATCAGGTGTTCTTCGTCATAGAAAATGATAAGCTAGAAGAATTTGGCAAGGAAGTTGAATATGCCTATGGCGAAATATATGATGACAATCATACCGTTATAAGAGTTGCCACAAGCTGGGCTACAAGAAAAGAAGATGTAGAGGAGTTAATCAAGATAATCGAAAAATTGTAAAGCATTATTTTTTTATATGCTATGATATGTTAATATTAACGCATGAACCCAGTGGAAAAGAATCAATTATCAGACAATTACATAATAGCATTGATATTGGCTATTGCAGGAGGCTTCCTTGACGCATACACATTTTTATGTCGCGGGGGAGTCTTTGCTAATGCCCAGACAGGAAATATCGTTTTGCTCGGAATCAATCTTTCTAAGGGAGATTTTTATTCTGCAAGACTAGCCTTTGCTCCAATTATAGCCTTTGTCCTGGGAGTAATTGTTACAGAAATTATTAAGGGTATTTTCAAAAAAGATGAGCTTAAAGCTCTGCACTGGAGGCATGAGATACTTCTCATCGAAATTTTGATTCTTTTTCTCGTCTTTTTGATACCGAGAGGTAACCTTGATTATATTGTTAATATTCTAATTTCCTTTGTATGCTCACTTCAGACTCAGACATTTAGAAAGATACATGGAAATAATTTTGCCTCGACTATGTGCACAGGTAATTTGAGAAGCGGAACAGATGCCCTTTGTAGATTCATAAAGGATAAGGAAGGGCGAGATTTAAGGAAGATGGCAGGATACTATGGTATAATATTATTTTTTATAATCGGAGCTATGGCAGGAGGTCTTATATCAAAAATATTTGAAAATATTGCGATATTTTTTCCTATAACCTGTTACATCGTTGCTTTTATATACATGGTCAGATGGGATAAGCTAAGTTATAAGGGAGAATAAATGTTTAAAAAGAATAAAGAAATGGATAAAAAAATAGATAAATTATCACATGATGTAATGCACAATGGAGCTACTGAGCGACCTTTTTCAAGCGAGCTTAATGACGAATTTAGAAAGGGTATTTATGTAGATAAGGAGGATGGAACTCCGCTTTTTTCTTCATCTGACAAATTTAATGCAGGCTGCGGATGGCCCAGCTTTTCAAAGTCAATAGGAAGTAATGAGATTGATGAAAAAATTGATACAAGCTATGGAATGATAAGGACTGAGGTAAAGAGCTCAAGCTCAGGGATTCACCTAGGGCATAAGTTCGACGATGGACCGCTTGAGATGGGAGGGCTTCGCTACTGCATAAATGGAGCTTCTCTTCTATTTATTCCATATGAAAAAATGGATGAAGAGGGTTATTCAGAATATAAAAAGTATGTGAAATAATATGTAAAGTAATATTTATATTTGTAGTTTTACTTGGCACTTTGTAGTTTTACTTAGCACTTTGAGTTTTATTTGATATTTGTAGTTTTGCATGATGTTTGGAGTTTTAAATGAGTTTTATTAAGAAGAATGGACTTGGAATTTTAATTTGTTTTATCATATCAATACCTGCATGGTTTTTTGGCAAGTATTTTCCGGTGATCGGAGGACCCATATTTGCAATTATTGCCGGAATGCTAATTGCCATACCATGGAAAAATAGGCAGGCCTTTGATTCCGGAATTAAGTGGACTTCAAAGGTAATTCTCCAATCTGCTGTTGTCATACTTGGATTTGGCATGAACCTCGGTGTAATAATCAAGATTGGCGGAGAATCTCTTCCAATCATAATTACAACGATAACGACATCTCTACTTATAGCATATTTTTTGCATAAGGCGATGAAAATAGATGGAAATATTGCGACGCTTGTTGGAGTAGGTTCATCTATCTGCGGTGGCTCAGCTATAGCTGCTACAGCACCGGTAATTGATGCCGATGATAGCGAGGTTGCACAAGCTATTTCAGTTATATTCTTCTTTAATGTAATTGCAGCCATAATTTTCCCACTTATTGGCAACTTAATAGGTTTTGATACTACAAGTGGTCACGCTTTTGGAATTTTTGCTGGAACAGCCGTTAATGACACATCATCTGTAACAGCTGCTGCTTCCACTTGGGACAGTATGTGGAATCTTGGAAGCGAGACGCTAGATGAAGCAGTTTTGGTTAAACTCACTAGGACACTTGCGATTATTCCTATCACACTCGGGCTTGCAATAATAAGGCAAAGAAAAAATAATAAAGAAGATAGCGAGGGAAGTATAAATAGGGAAGTGAGAGAAAATAAAAATGAATTCAAATTAAAGAATTCATTTCCGATGTTCATATTATATTTTATAATCGCAGCGATAATAACTACGATTTCTGTAAGCCTTGGAGTAAGCGATTCAATTTTTACTCCTCTAAAGTCATTATCTAAATTTCTAATAGTAATGGCAATGGCTGCGATTGGTTTAAATAGCAATATGATAAAACTGATTAAAACCGGTGGAAAGCCTATATTGTTAGGAGCTTCTTGCTGGGTAGGAATTACTCTTGTTAGCTTATTAATGCAAAAGCTTCTTCACATATGGTAGAGCAAATAATATTACATATAAAATGCAAATTAAATATAGCTTATAGCAACTTAAATATCAAGCAAAACTCCTGCCTTTGTTTCAGTAGCGTCTGCTATTATAAAAGCGGTATCTAAATCTTTTGCAGTAAAAATAGCTCCATGATTTGCCATGATAACTGCATTGCTATTTTCTAAATTTTCATTAACCGATTCGCACTGACGATCTGTGCTTGGTAAAGCAAATTCAGAAATATTTACATTTCCAATCAGGTCGTTCATTTGCTTATTGGTTATTCTAAAGCCTGCGTTTGCTGCTGCAAATATACTTAAAGCGATAGAATGGGTATGGATTATAGCATTGCAATCTGCCTTGGCATCATATATTGACTTATGTAATTTTGTTTCAGAGCTAGGGATTCTGCCATTGCTTGAATAATTTAGAGATTTAAGATTAACCTTAACAATATCTTCAGGCTTCATTTCATAATAATCTATTGCCGATGGTGTAATGAGCATTTCATTTTCATTAAGTTTTATAGATACATTTCCCCAAGTACCTTGAACTAGATAATTATCTGAAAGCTTTATAGCTGTTTCCACTATTTTATTTCTAAGCTTTGTTTCTTCCTCGTCATAAGGAATAAAAGGTGTTGCAGTTCCAATATTTTTCATAGAATAGTCACTGCTATAATACTTGTTAAAAGATTTTGAATCCCCTGCACTAATATATTTTATTCCGCCGAGCTTTTCTCCATATATCTCAGCTTGAATCGACTTGTCTACTACCAAGGCAGTAGAAATTGCAGAAGGTAAATCTTTACCAATTGCAAGTATTCCAGAATTTTTTACAATGCAAGCATTTGTGCTTTTTATAGCACGAAGTATTGAGCCTGCACTTCCTTTTTCAATTACCTTAACCTTAGGTCCAACAATTTCAGCTAAATCCATAAGAGCTGGTTTTAAAAACTTATTTGTTTTTGAAAAAGCAATGCTCGTTTCAGTATATAAAAATACAATTGCATTAACATCGCTTCTATTGCGAAAAACCTTGCCAAAGACTCCCGTTTTCGCCTTATATTCCTTAATATTATTTTCTAAAATAGAATCAAGCTGTAGATTTTCATCACTCATAAGGTAAGATGAGTAATCTAGGCGAAGGATTATCTGTCCAAAAGGTTTGTTATATCTATTATTAAATTTAGACTTGCTATCAAGTATTAGCTTAATACCATCTTCTCGGTTCATATGTATGCCTTTCTAAAAATCATCAATTTAATTATTTTAAAATTTTATCATAAAATACAATCATCTATGTAAAAATTATATAAAAAATTTAAATAAAAATATAATATAAGAGAATGTTTAAGTTAGAGATGTTAAATACATTGACTGTTAAGGGTCATTAATATATAGTAAAAATATAATTTGATTAAGGATAAGAGGTAGCTTTTGTTATGGACATTTTTTATGAGCCGGATAAGACATTTTATGATCTTTTAAATGAAAAGAAAAATTTTCTATTTGTTGGAGAGGCTGGTAGTGGTAAAAGTGAGATAGTTTTAAATACTGCAATCTGGCTTGCAAATCACAAAGACAAACCGGTTCATGTTTATGATATGGATCAGAGCAAACCTCTTTTCAGATCAAGAGATATGGCTGATAAATTTGAAAAGGCTGGTGTTCATATACATTTTCAAGAGCAATACTTAGATGCACCGGCAGTTGTAGGGGGAGTTCAGGCTTCTCTTATGAGGGACGAATATACAATACTTGATATAGGTGGCGGTGAATCTGCCGCAAGGGTAGCAGGCGTTTTTTCGCATATTCTTAGAGAGGATAGTGCAGCGCCTATTTATATTGTAAATTCTTATAGACCGTGGACTAGAACAGTGGAAAACATAGATGGTACTATGTCACATATTTTGAGGTCAATTAGGCTGAAGAGAATATACATTCTTGGCAATCCAAACCTAGGATATAGGACTACTGCAGATGAATTTATCAAGGGAGTTCATAAAATAGATGAGTTAATTGGTGAGTTTACTGCTGTGAACAGTGCTTGCGTTAGAGCAGGTATTTATGATGAAGTAAGGGAAAAGACGGATAAAACATTATTTCCTCTCGAGGATCTATATCTGACTTATGAATGGGTGGATAATTAAATTTTTTAATATATAAGGAGGTAAGGTTGATGGCTAAAGGTAGAGTTGAAATTAGTCCGGAGTCATGTAAGTCATGCAGTTATTGTGTGATGTCATGCCCAAAAAAAGTGCTTGCCATTGGCGATGAGGTTAATTCAAAGGGGTATCCTTTCGTTGTGGCTAAGAATCCTGATGATTGCATAGGTTGTGCAATGTGCGGGAATATATGTCCGGAATCAGCAATTGAGGTATGGAGAGGATAAGGAGGTAAAAAATGGCAGAAAGAGTTTTTATGAAAGGTACCGAGGCAATAGCTGAGGCAGCTGTAAGAGCAGGATGTCGTTTCTTTGCCGGTTATCCTATTACTCCGCAGAATGAAATTCCTGAATATATGTCTAGAAGACTACCGGAAGTTGGCGGACAATTTGTACAAGGAGAAAGTGAAGTTGCTTCGGTTAATATGCTATTTGGAGCAGCATCTACAGGTATAAGAGCAATGAGTTCATCATCATCTACGGGAATAAGTCTTTATTCTGAGGGAGTATCATTTAGTGCTTCAGCTAGAGTTCCAATCGTATATGTAAATGTAGGAAGAGGAGGTCCAGGAATTGGAGCAATTCAGCCAGCACAGCAGGATTATAATCAGGCTACAAAGGCGAGCGGAAATGGTGGATTTAGAATGATAGTTCTCGCACCTTCTTCTGTTCAGGAGTGCGTAGATATGGTATATGAAGCATTTGATCTCGCAGCTAAATATGAGAATCCTGTGCTTGTACTGACTGACGGCGTGGTAGGTACAATGATGGAGCCTGTTATACTACCTGAGATGAAAACAGATGAAGAGCTCGCCTCGCTAAGAAAGAAATTTGAACACAGAGCTATAATAGGTCACCCTGTTGGCAAACAGGCAGTTTGCAGAGCAGGACTGATGGGCTCAGGTCAAGAAAATGTAAATATTAAAGCTGCTGCTATGTATGATGACTGGGATTGCGAGATTAGAGTTGAGGAATACATGATGGACGATGCTGAACTAGTTATTGCATCATATGGAATATCAGCAAGAATTTGTAAGGCCGTAATAAACAAACTTCGCAAAGAGGGAATAAAGATTGGAATGATAAGACCTGAGAGAATATCTCCATTCCCATATGATACATTTGCTAAGCTTGATCCAAAGAAGATAAAAGGGCTTCTCGATGTTGAGATGTCAATTCCTGCACAGATGATTTGGGATGTAAAGCATGTTCTTAACAAGGATATTCCAGTAAGAGAATGTCTGAGATCAGGTGGACAGCTAATGACAAACAATCAAGTTGAGAATGCAGTTCGTGATTTGATTAAGGAGGTGCTTTAATGGAAAAAAAGGTATATTCTAGGACCAATGGTTTATTGCCAGGTGCAGTGTCTGGATTCTGCCCGGGCTGTATGCATGGTACAGTACATAAGCTTATAGGAGAGGCTGCAGAGGAGCTTGGACAGCTTGATCACCTAGTTCGTGTCGAGGGCGTAGGTTGCTGCGGACTTGGACAATTCTATGTTTCTCACGATGAAACTATTGCAGCTCACGGAAGAGCTTGTGCTGTTGCAACAGGAATAAAGAGATCAAGTCCGGAGTCACTTATATATACATATCAGGGAGATGGAGATCTTGCAGCTATCGGTCTTGCAGAAACAATGTCTGCAGCTAATAGAGGAGAAAATTTCACTGTAATATTTGTAAATAATGGTATTTATGGAATGACAGGTGGACAGATGGCACCTACAACCCTACTTGGAATGAAGTCTACAACAAGTCCGGGAGGAAGGGTTGCGGAAGAACACGGCTACCCAATGCATATGTGTGAAATTTTGGATACTTTAACAGCTCCAGTTTATCTTGAGAGAACATCGTGCGATACACCTCAGCATGTTATTGCTACAAGAAATGCAATCAAGAAGGCTTTTAAATATCAGCTTGAGGGAAAAGGTTTCTCAATGGTAGAAATCGTTACCTCATGCCCAACAAACTGGGGAATGAATACCCTTGATTCACTTGATTTTCTAAGAGATAAGATGTTTGCGGAATATCCTCTAGGTCTTATCAGGGATAATGGTTAAGGAGGGTCTTATAAATGGAAAGAAATTTAATGATTGCAGGATTTGGTGGACAAGGTGTAATGACGATGGGCAAATTGCTCGCACAGGCTACCTGTGATTCAACCGATTTAAATGTAACATTTTTCCCTTCATATGGTGCTGCCATGAGGGGAGGTACTGCAAATTGCTATGTTGTTATTTCTGATGAAAGCATAGGAGCACCTTCAAGCACATCAGTTGATGACCTGATTGTAATGAATGAGCCTTCACTTGATGCCTTCCTAGGCAATCTCAAGGAAAATGGCGTTCTATTCATTAACAGTACAATAGTTAAGAAGAAAATAGATAGGAAAGATGTAAATCTAGTAGAAGTTCCTGTTACAGAGATGGCTCTCGATATGGGAGATCCAAGAGTGCTAAATGTTATTATGCTAGGTGCATATATTGGTTATACAGATGTTGTGCCAACGGAGGTAGTTCTTGAGGGCTTGCACCATAAATTCAAGAATAAGCCTGATGCAATAAAATTAAATGATGAAGCATTTCAAAAAGGTTACGAGATTGGAATAAATGCAAAAAAGGATAGATAAGTTAAATTAAGACAGGGCACAGTATTAATTAATTAGCTTGAGTGGATGCTAACCTATATTTCCTAGGTGGCATCCATTTTGTTTTTGATTGAAAAAAAGAGCAAAAAAATGTATAATTAACCGATATTTATATAACAAATAATGTGAAGGTAGGTATATTTACATAAATGCTTGAAGTTTTAAATGGAATAATTAAAAATTTTAGGTTACTTGATGTTTTAGATATTCTAATAGTTGCATTTATCATATATAAAATCCTTGGTTTTATAAGAGAAACAAGGGCTATGCAACTGGTCAGAGGAATACTCGTTTTTGTTACGATTTTTTTCCTTTCTGATTTGCTCGACTTATACCTTCTCAATTATTTGATGAAAAGTCTTTTTACCTTAGGAATATTTGCTCTAGTTGTACTATTCCAGCCTGAGCTAAGGCGTGGACTTGAGCAGATGGGTAGAAAAAATTTGGTTAGATCGCAGTTCAAGAGTATTGAGAAAGAACAGGCGATAGAGTTTGTTAATAATATCGTAAGAGCTCTTGACGATATGAGTCGTACAAGGACTGGAGCACTTATAGCTATCGAAAGAAATACGATGCTCAATGATATAATAGAAACTGGAACTGTTATTGATTCCAAGGCTACTTTTAGATTGATTGAAAATATTTTTTATGAGGGTTCGCCTCTCCACGACGGTGGACTTATCATAAGGGGAATTAGGCTTAATGCTGCAAGTTGCGTTTTCCCTCTAACAAAAAATGAGATTGGAGTAAACCTTGGTACTAGGCATAAGGCGGGGGTTGGACTTAGTGAGGTAAGCGATGCACTTGTAATCATTGTATCGGAGGAAACAGGTGTAATTACTATTGCAGAAAATGGAGAGCTAAAGAGATTTCTCGACTCAAGCACGCTAGAAAAGATTTTATTGAATATATACTTGCCAGAAGAGCCAAAGAAGGTTCTGAACAAATTCTCCGGAGTATTTAATTTTAAGGGGGACAAGGGCAATGAAGATGAATAATAAGATAAAAAGCATTAATAAGCTGAGCCTAGTAATCTCAATTCTAATCTCGATTATCGCTTGGTTTTATGTTGTATATAATATCAATCCAACTATGAGCAGAACTTATAGAGATATTCCAGTTACCATCTTGGGAGAAGATGTGCTTGAGGAGAATAATCTTGCAGTTGCATCTCTCGACAATGATTATATTGATATTAAATTAAGGGCAAAGAGAAATATATTAGATAAAATAGAGAATAATTCAATCGCAGTAAGTGTTGATGTTTCAGAAGCAGGAAAAGGAGATAATAAGATTGCAATATCGATAATACCTCCGTCTGGAACAGTTTTATCGAAGCAAAGTGCAAAAAGCGTAACAGTTAAGGTGGACAGCCTAAAAAAAAGAAATTTAAAAATAAAAACATCGGTGTCAGGCAAATTACCTAGTGATGAAGAACTTGATTTAACTGATATAGAAGAAAAAACAGTCGAGGTAAAAGGTGCTAAAAGCTTAGTCGATACAGCTTCATATGCAGAGGCTACTGTCGATGTAAGTAAAGTGGATAAGAGTGAAAAGACAATAAGTGCAAAGCTAGTAGTAAAAAATGCAAGCAATAAGGCTTTAAAATATGTTAGATGCAGTCCGTCAAAGCTTAAAATCAAAGTTGTAAAAAGCAATAATAAGAAGGTCAAATTAAATGCAATAGTTAACAATCCTGATAGCGATTTAGTCGAGAGAACATATTCAGCTCCGGACGATATTTATATAAAAGGTGACAAGAAATCGCTTCAGAATATAGCTAGCATAGATACTAAAACAATTGATATAAGCAATATAAATAAGACGACGGATATTGAAATGGAATATAATTTGCCAAATGGAATCGCAATATCAAATAAGAGCAAGAAGATGATGCTTCATGTTGAATGCACCCCTTTAAAGACAAAGACTTTTAATATAGATTCAGAATCTGTTAGACTAAAAAATATTAGAGATGGTCTAAGCACTTCAACCAGTGGAAGTGTTGAAGTTACAATTTATGGAAATAATGAAGAATTAAATAGGATTCAGGATAGCGATATTATCCTTTCTATTGATTTGTCATCATTTAATGCTGGCACATATTCGCTAACACCTGAAATAACGAGTGCAGGCAGTGCTAGAAGGTCAGTGGTTACAGGGGAGATTAGCATTAAATTATATTGAAGATATTAAATTATAATTTGTAAAAGTATATAAATATGAATATTAGCTTTTTAATATATTTGAAATATTGATTTATGAAAGGGGAAAATTAATATATGGGAAAGATGTTTGGTACTGACGGAGTTAGAGGAATAGCAAATACCGAGCTTACTGCACAGGTTGCCTTTGATATAGGGAGGTCTGCAGCATATGTTCTCGGCAAAAGGTCAAAAAGACCTGTTTTTGTAATAGGCATGGATACGAGAATATCTGGAGATATGCTTGAAAATGCTCTAACTGCGGGTATTCTTTCGATTGGTGGAAATGTTTTGAAGCTAGGGGTCATTCCGACACCTGCAGTTGCTTATTTAGTTAAATATTTTAAAGCCGATGCGGGAGTTGTTATATCAGCTTCGCATAATCCATTTGAATACAATGGAATCAAATTTTTTAATAGCGATGGGTTCAAGCTTGACGATAACATCGAGGGTGAAATTGAAGATGTTATTTTTAATGGAATAAGAGAGGAAAAAGTCCTTATAGGAGGAGATATAGGTAGATGCCTAGATGCAGAGGAGGACGCAATTAAAATCTATACAGATTTCTTATTAAGCACAATAGATATAAGGCTTGACGGACTTAATGTTGTCTTAGACTGTGCTAATGGTGCTTCATATAGAACTGCAAAAATAGTATTTGAAAGCCTTGGTGCAAACCTCACTATTTTATCTGATGAGCCAAATGGTGTTAATATAAATGAAAACTGCGGTTCAACTCATACAAAGAATATTCAAAAAAAGGTTGTTGAGGTATCGGCAGACATAGGACTTTCTTTTGATGGAGATGCTGACAGACTCATAGTAATTGATGATAAGGGAAGGATCGTTGATGGAGATTATATCTTATCAATTTGTGCAAAAAAGCTCAAAGATGATGGAGAATTAAATGAAAATAGAATTACAGCATCGGTTATGAGCAATATAGGATTGCATAAGAAAATGGAAGAATATGACATAAAGGTTGACACAACAAAGGTTGGAGATAAATATATCCTAGAATCCATGCTCAAAACAGGCTCTGTACTCGGAGGTGAGCAAAGTGGTCATATGATTTTCCTAAATTATGCAACAGCAGGGGACGGTGTTATGAGTGCTTTGCAATTTCTAAAGGCCAATATAGCAAGTGGAAAAAAAGTAAGCGAACAGAGGGACGAGGTTATAATTTATCCGCAGGTACTTATTAATGCTAAGGTAGATAATAAGAATAAAGATATTGTTACATCTGATAAGGAAATTAGCGAGCAAATTAAAATAATCGAAGAAAAAATCGGAAATACCGGAAGAGTTCTAATTAGACCGAGTGGAACCGAGCCACTTGTAAGAGTTATGCTTGAAGGTGAGGACATCAAAATGCTTGAGGAACTTGCAGTAGGGCTTGCCACATCAATTGAACTTAAATTTAACAAAGCATAAACATACTTCAGCACCTATGATATATACGATATATAGAGGAGTTTATAATGGACATAATGGATATTTATCAAAAATGGCTAAGCAATAGACACCTAAATTCATCGCTCAAGAGAGAACTGATGAAAATAGTCGGAATGCGTGATGAAATAGAAGATAGATTTTATAGAACCCTAGATTTTGGAACAGCAGGAATCAGGGGAGTCATGGGTGCTGGAACAAATAGAATGAATATTTATACCGTAGGTGCTGCTGCAAGGGGATTTGGCGAGTGGATATTAGACAAAAATAAGGAAAAGCAAGGTATTATAATCTCCTATGATTCAAGAAACAACTCTCATGAATTTGCCTTAATAAGTGCAAGAATACTTGGAAGCATGGGTATCAATGTACATCTGTCAGACCAAATTAGACCGGTTCCAATGCTCTCATATGGAATAAGATATTATAAATGTGCAGGCGGGATAATGATTACCGCATCGCATAATCCACCGGAATACAATGGATTTAAGGCATATGGGGAGAGCGGTGGTCAGCTTATGCCAGATGAGGCATCTTGTGTAAAGACCAATATAGATTGCAACGAAGATATTTTTGAAGCGGTTGATAATGCTCTTCCTCTAGACGAATTAATAAGCAAGGGAATTATTAATTATATAGGCGATGAGTTAGACGAAGCATACGATAAAGAAATACTTTCATTTTTTAAAGATGAAGCGAAAGATAGGTCTTATAGAAATAAATTAAAGATTGTTTATACACCGCTTAATGGAGCGGGAAATATTCCGGTAAGAAGAATTTTATCAAAATTAGGATTTGAGCAGGTATTCGTTGTTAATGAGCAAGAAAAGCCCGATGGAAATTTTTCTACTATGAAAGTTCCAAATCCTGAGCTTCCTGACACCTTTGATTTAGCAATTAAAACTGCCACAGCAGTTTTTGCAGATATAATAATAGCAACAGACCCTGATTCTGACAGGCTTGGAATTGCTGTAAGAGATAGCGATGGAAACTATAGAGTTTTAAAGGGCAATGAGATAGGAATTATTCTTATGGAATATATTCTCACTATGAAAAACTCAAGGAATGAAATACCATCAAACGGTTTTTGCGTCACATCAATAGTATCAACAAAGCTAACAAAAAAAATATGTAAAAGATATGGTATAAAACTCTATCAAGTATTTACAGGTACGAAGCATATCGCAGATAGAATTAATGAGTTAGACGAGCATGGAGATGAAAAATTCATATTTGGCTTTGAAGAAAGCCACGGTTATATGGTAGATGCTAATATAAGGGATAAAGATGCGATTTCATCAGCTGCTATAATTTCTGAGATTGCAGCATTTAGCAAGTTCAGCAATATGACATTGCTGGATCAGCTTGATTCTATATATGCTCTATATGGTTATGCAGCTGACGAGAGTTATTCTATGATTTGCACTGGAGAAAATGGGCAAAAGCAAATTAAAAAAGCAATGGAATATTATAGAAATATTGCTGAAAATAATGATGGAAAACTCGGAGAAGAAGGTAGTAGATTAGGTGAAATACCAGTTACTAGGTATAGAGATTTTCTTCCAAAGTCAAATGTTTTGATGTTTGAGATTGGAGAGTATGACTTTATTACCATGAGACCTAGTGGGACTGAGCCTAAGCTTAAGATATACTTCGGCTGTTATGGCAAAAAAAATGAGGCAAGAATTAGACTTGCCAAAATTTCAGGAATGGTTCTTATGGATGTGAATAGGGTTATTGACTCTTTTCCCATAGAATCCTAGGATATATTCTTGCTTGCTTCATCTCTTCAATTGTTGCAACTACAAGAGGCTTATCCTCTTTATATGTTACGCCGAACCATCTGTCGGGAGAATGAAGAATTTCTACGCTCGCCTTGTTTTCAGCGACTTGATTTCCAATTGAAGTAGGTAGATAGAATTCTCCTTTTAGAGGATTATTATCCAAAATATCACGAAGGGCCTCGCTTAGGTCCTCTTTTATTATATCGATATATTCCTTCCCAAATCCCCAAAGGTTCATAGAGACTGAGGTTCCATCAGGGATTATGTCACACTCACCTTTCATATTTTTTCCAGTTATTACATCCTTAAATGTCCCATCTTTCTCCCTATGCACATCGGTATGTTCTTCTATATAAGTCAGGTAGTTATTTTTTTCTTTACATATTCCGCGAGAAACGGAGCCATTCTCTGACAGAGTATTTTCAATATTAAAACCGACCATGCAGTGATGAGTTTTATCAGCTTTGCTGCTTAAAAAATTATATATGAGCTGGAAAGCCTCGTTTCCATAGTAGTCATCTGCATTTATTACTGCAAATGGTGCGTCGATATAATCTCTCGCAGAATATATTGCGTGACCGGTGCCCCAAGGTTTTACCCTGCCATCTGGAACTTCAAATTCATCAGGAATATCAGATAATTTTTGAAAAACAAAATGATAATCCATCATGTCACCGATAGTAGATTTAAGATGATCTTCAAGAATAGGTTTAAGAGTCTCATTGATTACGAAGATTACCTTTTTAAAACCCGCTCTCCTTGCATCAAAGAGAGAGAAGTCCATGATAATATCTCCCTCATTGCTTATTGTATCTATTTGCTTATTACCACCATATCTGCTTCCAAGTCCAGCAGCCATTACAACTAGAATAGGTTCCATAATTACCTCACTATTTAAATCATATTAATTATTTTAAATCTTATATTAGTCAATAATTAAAAATATTAAATTAATAAAAATCTATGTTAATCAAATTGCTTTATAATTAGTAAACTATTTAGAATTTGATATAGCCTTTAATAATCTATTTTTTACCTTGTCTTCTCCCAATATCTGCTGAATTGTCCAAATATCAGGAGAATTTGATCTGCCCATTATAGCTATTCTTATAACCGTACTTACATGACCGACATGACCTTTGAAATCATCAGGATTTTTCTTATAATCCTTAGGCTTCCCTGCATACCCAAGGTCTGTTGCGATATTTCTAATTTTATCAAACCAGGCACTATTATCATCATTATGATCATAAGTATCAAGATAGAGCCTTAAAATATTATTAACATCATCATTTTTAACTATTTCCAGAGGGAACTCGTCTTCAATTTTAAAAGAGTTATCCCAGAAATAGCTTATAAAATCAATTATCTGCCTAGCATAAGCGAGATCTTTTCTTGGTTTTTTATCATTTCTGCCTATATCAAGAATTTTCTCAAGATATTCTATATCGTCAAATAAATAAGAATATTCAGGTGCAAAATCTGTAGACCAAGACCTAAGCCATATAGCAAGCTCGCTTGCAGGTATTCTTAGGAGGGTATCCTTGCTCACATCATTTAGCTTATTTAAATCAAATAGGGCACCTGAGGTATTCATCTTTGAAGTTGTGAATTTAAATTTATCAGAATCTAGATCAGGATTATCTCTACGCCATTCCTCATAATTTGAATTGAGAATTGTGAGCAGGTATTCTCTGACCGCTTCTGGATGATAGCCCATGTCTCTATAAAATGAAAGGCTTAATTCAGGGTCCTTTCTCTTGCTGAGCTTCCTCTTGTTGCCATTCTCGTCTAGTTTCATTAGCTGAGCTGTATGGCAATAAATCGGAGGCTCGAAACCAAGTTTTTCAAAGAGTTCAATATGTATAGGAAGAGATGGTAGCCACTCCTCGCCACGAATAACATGGGTTGTTCTCATAAGGTGATCATCAACCACATGAGCAAAATGGTATGTCGGAATACCTGTTGCCTTTATTATGACTACATCTTGAAAGTTTTCAGGGAGATTAAGTACGCCTCTTATCTCATCGAAAATCTCAGTCCTCTTTATATTTTCACCCTCAGCATTTGGAGTACCAGTTGACTTCAGACGAATTACAAAGCTGTCACCCTTTTTTATCCGTGAAATAATTTCTTTTTCTATTTCAGGCGACTTATCCCAATCTCTATATTTTGAATAACCCATGTAAATACCAGGGCTTATCTTTTTTTCCTCTTGTGAGGTGCGAATATCTGATATTTCATTTTCGCTCAAAAAACATGGATAAGCATTGCCATCTGCAATCAGCTTTTTTGCAAAGGAGCGATATATTTCTCCACGCTCGCTCTGAATATATGGTCCATATTCTCCGTTCTCACCGTAGGCAGTAACTCCTTCATCAAAATTTATGCCAAAGAAATCCAAGCTCGATATAATCGTGTCGACTGCATTATCCACATAACGCTTGTCATCTGTATCTTCGATTCTCAGGTAAAAAACCCCATCGCTTTGGTGTGCAAGTCTTTCGTCAACAAATGCCCCATACAAATTACCAAGATGTATGAAACCTGTTGGGCTTGGACCAAGCCTTGTTACCATAGCATTATCAGGTAGTTTTCTCTTTGGATATATTTTTTCATAATCTGACGGTGATTTTCTAATATCAGAAAAAATAAGTTCGCTTAACTCTTTGTTATTCATCTATTTCTCCATACAAACTAAATCATCAAATTCTTTGCTATTATACAAAAAATAATAAATCTTTTCAATTTTAAGCTTTTCTTTAAGTTTTTCTCCATTATCAGGGTTGTAAACTGGAGCTAATGACGGAAAACTCAAGCATATAAAATTAAACATATTTTAAAAATATCACGCATATTTTAACTATATAAGGAAACATATTAAAGGAGCATATAGAAAAGCATATTAAAGATAAATATATAAATGACGAAATCTATAAAAATTTTTGCGGTTAAAGCGATAAAATTATTGGAGACATAAAACCATGTATTTATGGTATAATACTATGATTATGAAAAGTAATATGGAGATAGATTGATGAGCATAATCAAGATTATTTTTGCAATAATGCTAAGCTTGCCAATACTCATATTTGGCAGATTTTTGATTGGCTTATTTGCTAAGGAAATAGGTGCGGGTTCTTCTAAAAATAAGAGGAGGAGCGACCGATGAACAAGTCTATAACTAGAGGTTATTTTATAACAGTTGAAGGATCTGACGGGGTAGGCAAAAGCACTCAGATTCATAATATAGAAAATTATTTTTTGAAATTAGGATATGAAGTTCAGCTTACAAGAGAGCCGGGAGGCACTAGTATAGGAGATAAGCTTAGAGACATTCTTCTTGATGTGTCAAATGATGAGATGAATGAGATGACGGAGATGCTCATATATGCCGCTTCTAGAGCACAACATATCAAAGAGCTTATAGAGCCGTCACTAAAAAAAGGCAAAATAGTAATATCAGATAGATATATCGATTCTAGTATAGCTTATCAGGGATATGGCAGAAGGCTAGGAGAAGATGTTGTTAAAATCGTAAATGAGTATGCAAGCTTTGGGCTTATTCCTGACCTCACTTTTTGGCTTGACCTAGATCCCGAGCTTGGCAGGAAGAGGATACTTTCTAGGTCAATTATTCAAGATAAGGATGTAACATTTGATAGGATTGAACTTGAAAAAAATGATTTTCATAATAGAGTAAGAGAGGGATACAAGGAGATAGCGAGGAAAAATCCTGAGAGGGTGCATAGGATAGATGCATCATTAAAAGCTGATGATGTATGGGAAGAGATAGAGCTAATATTGAGGAAAATTATATGAACTATTCTCATTCATATATAATTGAATATCCAAAGGGAGACAGAAGAGATGAGCTTTTAACAAGGGAAATTAAGAATCTTCTTAAGACAGATAGAAATGTAGGGCCATATCAGCATGAAGATGTTCATTATATGACATCTACAGGAAAGCTTGGATATAAGGTAGTTGATGTTGACCAATTTATAAAATCTCTCAAAATGATGCCTCATGGCAATATTTCTGTCGGAGTGATAGATGATGCGGATTTAATGAGTGAGATTGCTCAAAATAAGCTTCTTAAAACGATAGAAGAACCGCCTGATATGGCTGTAATTTTTCTTGTTGTATCAAATAGACAAAGGCTTTTAAGCACAATAAGGTCTAGGTGCAAGGTCAAGATATATGGATCTTATGAAAATTATCGAGATGAAAATAAAGAACCAGATTTAGTAGATGATGCAGTAGAAAAAGATAAAAAATTAAATTATTTGAGCAAGTCATTTTTTGAA
Organism: Alterileibacterium massiliense; assembly: GCF_900104645.1. Lineage (GTDB taxonomy): Bacteria > Bacillota > Clostridia > Peptostreptococcales > Anaerovoracaceae > Alterileibacterium > Alterileibacterium massiliense. The sequence continues at coordinate 679,094 of NZ_FNWE01000002.1, forward strand.
TTAAAATATTTTTATCAATTTAGAAACTCGCTTGATAAGGAAGTTGAGGATAAGGACTTTGCCTTAAGATTTATAGATGAGATAGAAAAGAATTTATTTGAATATTATTTGGAAGATGCAAGTGATACAAATTATCCATATTTAATAGGTAAGTGCGAGGATACGAGAATAGATATAATGAATGGGATGGGCTTCAAACAGGCATTAAAGAGATTATTTTTGCTCTTTCATTAAATTCATTAGATTGGATTTAATATATGTTTTTTAAACAGGCGATAAAAATAATTAATCAAAAAATATACACAAACATATAAACAGATAAATATTTAAAAGAGAAATCTGATATATACTAGATACTTATTTAAACTAAGGAGGAAGAATGGTTGAAATAGTTGGGATTGGTTTTATGAACGGTGGGAAATCATATTATTTTGACCCAGAAGGAGAGATATTTGAGCTGGGAGAGCTTGTAATAGTTGAAACTGCAAGAGGACTCGAATTAGGTCATGTTCTAATTAAGAATATGGAAGTAGATGAATCTGAGCTCAAAGCACCGCTTAAACCGATAATAAGAAAATCCACTGAGCAGGATATTAGTAAATATAAAGAAAATCAGGCGAAAAAACCTGAAGCGATTAGAATTTGTCAAGAAAAAATTCTAAAGCATAAGCTTAATATGAAATTAATAGATGCAGAATATACTATTAATGGTTCAAAGCTGATTTTTTACTTTTCGTCTGATGGAAGGGTTGATTTTAGAGAACTTGTTAAGGATTTAGCTTCATATTTTCATACCAGAATTGAGCTTAGGCAGATAGGTGTCAGAGATGAAGCAAGGATAATGGGCGGCATAGGAATTTGTGGAAGACCTTTCTGTTGTCATAAATGGCTACATGACTTTGAGCCGGTATCGATAAAAATGGCAAAACAGCAAAATATTAGCCTTAATCCTGCAAAAATATCTGGCTCATGTGGTAGGCTAATGTGTTGTCTTAATTATGAAAATGATACATATAAGGAGCTTTCCAAAGGTATGCCTAGTGAGGGTGAGAGAATAATGACGCCTGACGGGCTAGCAAAGGTATGCAAGATTGATCTCTTTTCTGGGAAAATAATGGCTAGACTTATTTCTAAAGACGAAGAAAGTGGTGAAGACACGATAAATCCTGAAGTAAATATATATTTTAAAAAAGAGATTAAGAAGATAGAAAAGAAAAAGCATAAAAATAGCCATAGCAAAGATGAATATGCTGGTTTAAGCGAGGAAGAAAAGTCGGAGCTGGAAAAACTTAAGATGGCTGAAGAATAGCTGAGATTGAACGCCTCATTAATACAGTGTATAATATTTACATATAAGTATAAGTTTTTTTATTAAGAATAGACAAGGAGAATTCTATGATCACGATCAGTATTAAAGACGCAGTATTTCTTGTTTTGTTAGTTGCACTGCTAGTGCTAATCATATATTTAATAGTTATGGTTGCAAATTTAATTAAGACATTAAAAAAGGCTAATTTGGTTATTGATGATGTTCAAAGAATGTCAACAATTGCTGCTGATAAGACCGAGAGCGTAAATAATAAGTTGGACAAATATGCGGATAAAGTTTCTAATTTTGTAGGCAAGGTTAAGTCAGAGGGAAGCTCAATTAACAGGCTTTACAATAGAAAGCTAAATAGAAATTCTGCTAAGATGGATAAGATGAACAGAAGAAGAATAAGAAGAAAAAATAGACCTGACAAAGAAAGATTGACAGATTATACAAAATAACTTATAGGACATATTACTTAGGTTCTAATAAATATCAATTTTCTTAAGATAGGAGCAATAACAGTTGGCAAAGTTAATTGTAGAAAATAATGGTCCACTACATGGAATAGTTGAAATAAGCGGTGCAAAAAATGCAGTTCTTCCTCTAATGGCTGCAACTTTACTTACCGATGAAAAATGTAGTATAAATGGGATTCCTGATTTAACTGATGTGTTCGTTATGAAAGATATGCTCACAAGCTTTGGTGCAAAGGTTAAAGCAGAAAAAGATGATAATGGAATATCGAGAATAGATGTTCAAGCTGATGATATAACAAATATAAGAGGAAGCAAGGAGCTCGTGTCAGAAATGCGAGCATCTACAATGGTAATGGGTCCATTGCTTGCTAAGTGCGGTAGATGTGTTATGCCACTCCCTGGTGGATGTGCGATTGGCTCAAGACCAATAGATCTTCATCTCAAAGGATTTAAGGCACTTGGAGTAACAGTAATTGAAAATAGCGATGAGTCGGTTATAAGCTTGGTTACATATGCTGAGGGACTAAAGGGAGATATAATATATCTTGATTTTCCAAGCGTTGGAGCTACAGAAAATATTCTTATGGCAGCGACTCTTGCAAAGGGAACGACTGTTATAGAAAATGCTGCAAAAGAGCCGGAGATAGTTGATCTTGCGAATCTTTTAAATAAGATGGGAGCAAAGATAAAGGGTGCTGGAACAGATACTATTAGAATTACAGGAGTGGACAAACTTCATGGAGCTGTTCATACCGTAATACCTGATAGAATAGAAACAGCCACCTTCATGCTTGCTGCTGCCATAACAAGGGGTAAGATTTTAATAAAAAATGCCATACCAGGTCATGTCAGACCAATAATTGCCAAGCTTAAAGAATGCAATGTAGATGTAGAAATTGTTGATGAAGGAATCTATGTGAATGGAGCGAATAAGGAGCTAGTCGCAACTGATATAAAAACCCTACCATATCCGGGTTTTCCAACTGATATACAAAGTCCATTTATGGCATTTTTGACCACAGTTGATGGCGAGAGCAAGGTTAAAGAAACCGTTTTTGAAAATAGATTTATGCATGTAAATGAATTAAATAGAATGGGAGCAAAGATTAGCACAAGGGATAGAGAAGCTTTCGTCCACGGTAATACAAAGCTCGTCGGTGCAAAAGTAAGAGCTACTGACCTAAGAGCAGGGGCAGCAATGGTTCTTGCGGGACTTGTTGCAGAAGGAGTTACCGAAATTAGTGAGATTTATCATATTGAGCGTGGATATGAAAATTTTACAAAAAAGATGAAAAATCTTGGAGCTAAGATTGAGCGTGTAGTTGAAGAGGGAGACAAAGTTGAACGCCATGTAGGTATTTAACCTCATGGATTCATTTTGATTTTTGCAGATTTTTTAATAAAAATGATAAATTCGGGGGACTAAGATGGCTAATATGGAATTTCTCAAAATGCTTGCAAAAGAATTTCCAAATCATAGAGCGGTAAATACTGAGATTATTAATTTAAATGCGATAATGGCACTTCCAAAGGGAACAGAGTATTTTTTGAGTGATATTCATGGAGAATATGATGCTTTTCAATACTTTGTTAGAAGTGCTTCAGGAACTATCAGAATGAAGATAGATGAGAATCTTAAAGACCTTTCTGAATGTGAGAAGGAACAGCTTGCAGCACTTATCTATGACCCCGAAAATGAGATAAAGAGAAGGGAAAAATCTGAGAAGGATTTTGACGGTTGGACGAAAAAAATTCTTCAAGAGCTACTTGTAATCTGCAGGAGTGTTTCAACGAAGTACACAAGGGCAAAGGTTAGAAGGCTTCTTCCTGTTGACAGCGGATATGCGATGAGCGAGCTACTTTTCTCAGATGATGCCGATAATAGAATAGCATATTATAATTCTATTGTAGAAACTATTATCGATGTAAATGCTTCAAGGACATTTATCAAGGAGCTTGCGACAGTAATATCAAAGCTTGCAGTTGACCAGCTTCATATAATTGGCGATATATATGATAGAGGACCAAAGCCACATCTCGTAATGGATTTTCTTATGTCAAGAAGAGCTGTTGATGTACAATGGGGAAATCACGATGTGGTATGGATGGGAGCAGCCTGTGGTAACAGACCTTGCATTGCAAATATTATAAGGATGAATGTCAGCTATAATAATTTCGATATGCTCGAGTATGGATACGGTTTTAACCTAAGACCACTTGCTACATTTGCACAGGAGATATATGGAAATGATCCATGCAAGAGCTTTATGCCCCATGTTTTAGAAAAAAATAGGTTTGATCCTATACCTGAAAAACTCGCAGCAAAGATGCACAAAATGATTGCGGTAATTCAGTTCAAGGTAGAGGGGCAGTCTATATTAAGACATCCTGAATATGAACTGGACCACAGACTTTTACTTGACAAGATAGATTATGACAAGGGAACGGTTAATTTATATGGCAAAACATATGAATTGAAAGATGTTCATCTTCCTACTGTCGATCCTGAAAATCCATACGAATTGAATGCAGAGGAAGAAGAGGTTATGTCTGCTCTTGAAGCATCCATACTTAACTCTCAAAAGCTTAAGGAGCATATGCACTTCATGTTTAGCCACGGCTCTTTATACCATATATCAAATAACAATTTATTATTCCATGGCTGTATTCCAATGACGGAAGATGGAGAGTTTAAAAAGGTTAAGGTTGATGGCAAAGAGCTTTCTGGTGCAAAACTATTTAGATACCTTGATAAGGCTATGAGAAATGCTTATTACAATTCAAAGGATGATGAAGAGCGAGCAGAAGCTGGAGAGCTTATGTGGCGTCTATGGCTTGACAAGGATTCACCGTTATTTGGGAAAGACAAGATGACAACATTTGAAAGATGTTTTACAAGTAGCAAAGAAGCTAAAAAAGAAAATACCATGCCATATTATAGCTTGATTGAGAGGCAGGATATATGCGAAAAAATTCTTGAAGATTTTGGAATTGATTCTGATAAAGGCGTTATTTTAAATGGTCATGTTCCTGTGAAAATAAAGGACGGAGAGAGTCCAATCAAGGGTAATGGCAAATTATATGTCATAGATGGTGGAATAAGCAAAGCGTATCAAAAGACAACAGGCATAGCAGGTTACACATTCATATATAACTCTAGATTTATGGCACTAGCAGAGCATATGCCATATGAAAAGCTTAAAAGTGATGGAACGCAGGTATTTCACAGCCCAAAAGTACAAGTAGTTAAAGATATGGGAAGAAGGATAATAATTCGCGAGACAGATATAGGAAAAGAATTGCAAAAACAGGTAGATGAGCTGACCGACCTAAATAGTGCATTTAAAGAGGGTGACATCAAGGAAACTTATCCTCTGACAGAGATGAAATATAAAATTCAATATGTTAAATAATTATAAATTATAAGGAGGCAAGGATATGACACTTAGACAAATACTCGGAGGGATATTACTTTTTGTTAGCCTTTATGCGATGTATAAAATTGCAAGAAGACCGAGAGATTAGATAATTTGATTTTGCTATAATTTCGCAGGTTTTATAAATTTGTGAAGATTAAATTTGAGATTTTTTTATACTGTAGCATCGCTATATTAGCGGTGCTTTTATTATATTATAAGTAATAAGAAAGCAAAATTGACATTAGGTCGGTACACCGATATAATGTAAGAAAATATAAAAGATAATTACTGGAAATGTAGAGGTTGAGAAAATGACTTTTCAAGAATTTTTAGAACAAGAACATATAACAAAATATCATCTTTCAAAAATTAGCGGAGTGCCGAAATCAACAATTAATGATATTTGCACAGGGAAAAGTGAAATTAAGCGTTGCTCAGCAATAACTGTTTACAAACTTTCTTTAGCTCTAGGATGCACTATGGAGTATATTATGTCATTAGAGTCAAATTTTGATTTAATAACAGGGATGCCAAAGGATAAAACCTATTTAGAATATGGTTTGCCTGAATTTTTAAAAAAATCGATTAAAACAATGAAAAATACATGGGAGAAAATTGATTCCGGAGAAAAATATACTCATTGGGATGGAGATTATTGTAATTTGCAAACCGATATTAATAATGCAGAAGTAAATCAAATTATCAGCGAAGAACAAGCATGGTATCTTAGAGAAAAATATTTAAGAATAGAAAGGATGTAATTTATGAAGGAAATAGATTTTACTGATTTAGATAAGCGTAAAAAATTGTATGATGGAGCAAATGGAAATAAAATTTCTATCATATATAATAATGAACAATATATGTTGAAATTTCCACCAACTGCAAAAATAAATAAAAACATGAATTATAGTAATAGTTGCTTTTCTGAATATATCGGTTGCAAAATTTATGAAAGTTTAAAAATTCCTGTTCAAAAAACAATTCTTGGTACTTATAAAGTAAAAGGTAAAAATAAAATAGTCGTAGCGTGCAAAGATTTTACAAAACATGGGGTAGTTTTACAAGATTTTGCTTCGTTAAAAAATCAAATGATTGATTCAGAAAGAAACGGATATGGGACGGAGCTTTTTGATATTCTTAATACAATTGATGAACAAAATGTAGTTAATAGAGAAGAACTTTTAGACAGATTTTGGGATATGTTTGTTGTAGATGCTTTTATTGGTAATTGGGATCGCCATAATGGTAACTGGGGATTTTTATATGATAGTAGAACTGATAGTATGGAAATTGCACCAGTCTATGATTGCGGTAGCAGTTTATTTCCACAAGCTGATGAATTAATAATGAAGGAAATACTTACAAATGATAATGAATTAATGTATAGGGTTTTTGAGATCCCGACTTCCGCAATTATGCTTAATGGGAAAAAGATAAAATACTTTGATTTTATTGTGTCTATACAAGATGAGAATTGTAATAGAGCAATAAGGAGAATAACTCCTAAAATTAATATGGAGGATATTAAATCGATTGTATTTAGCACACCATATATAAATGATTTACAAAAAAAGTTTTACTATACAATATTATCGGAAAGAAAATCTCGCATTTTGGACTTTACATTGAGAAAATTAAAAAGTATATAAGTAAAACAGATTGTAAATTAATAAAAATTTATTTATTACTAAAATAAGGAATGAACCATAATAAATAATGAATAAGAATAAAAAATACAAAGTAACAAAAGAAGTAATAAGAACAACAGGCAAAGAAAAAATTACTGGTTAAATTGGCTGGGGGTTATTTATTGGACTGATAATTTATTTAATTAAAGAAAGGGGGGGTGTAGATATGGCTAGCAAAGAAAGAAAAGCAACATATAGTCCTGAAGCTGATAAAAAATGGAAAGATGCGAATAGGGAACGCAGGAATTATTTAAGTGGCAGAGGGGCAGCAAGGTCATTTATAAGAAATAAGGCAACATTAGAAGATTTAGACGAACTGATAAGATTGATTGAGGAAAGAAAAGAAAGTATAGCAGATAACAATCTCACAAAGGAGTTTTAGATTTTATCTAAAACTCCTTTTTATTAATACAAAAGAATAAAAAATCTAGCGTTAACTTTGCAAAAGGGTCCTGCCAAGGGTCATGCCATTAGGGGTCAAAAAAGGCACATTTGGGAAGTTTTCAAAGGGTATTTTTTTATAAAATCAAGATATTAAAAAAGCCTTGAACTACTGAAATTAGAGTGTTTTCAAGGCTTAAAAAATTTGGTGCACCCGTAGGGGCTCGAACCCTAAACCTTCTGATTCGTAGTCAGACACTCTATCCAATTGAGCTACGGGTGCAGATTTTTACAGCTTTATAATTATACAAAATTGATACTAATGTGTCAAATCTTTAAATGGGTTAAAGAATACCCAATGAATATCTAATGATTATCTATTGATTATCTAATTTAGTAGTTTTTATGACTATAATAAAATTTAGTATGATATAATCAAGTTGAACAAATCGCAGATTAATTTAACTGGAAATTGAGGAAATTTATATGGCATTTGCACATTTACATACACATAGCGAGTATAGCCTTCTCGACGGAATGTCTAGAGTAAAAGAGATACCAAAGCACATTAAGAGCCTAGGAATGGATTCCGTTGCACTCACAGATCACGGTGCGATGTTTGGAATTATTGATTTCTATAAGGCTTGCAAAAATGAGGGCGTTCATCCGGTAATCGGTTGTGAGGTATACACCGCAGCAAGAAGAATGACAGATAAAGACTCGAATTATGATAGACACAGCGGGCACCTGATTCTTCTAGCTGAAACAAATGAAGGTTACCACAATTTGATGAAGATAGACTCTGAAGCATATATCAAAGGGCTTTATTACAAGCCTAGAGTTGATAAGGAACTTTTAAGAAAATACCACAAGGGAATAATATGCCTTTCAGCCTGCCTTGCAGGTAAGGTTCAATATAAACTTTTGATTGGTGATTATGATGGAGCAAAAAAAGAGGCACTTGAGCTTCTTGACATATTTGGAGAAAACAATTTTTTCCTAGAAATTCAAAATCACGGTCTGCCTGAAGATAGAAATGTAATAGAGGGCTTGCTAAAACTATCCAAAGATACCGGAATTCCTCTTGTAGCAACTAATGACTCTCACTATACGAGAAAAGAAGATGCAAAGGCACACGATGTTTTGCTTGCTATAGCGACAAATGCTGATGTCGATGCTGATGACAGGCTTACCTTTGCTACAGAAGAATTTTATTTAAAAAGCGAAGAAGAGATGAGGGAGCTTTTCCCTGAGGCTCAGGACGCAATAGATAGAAGTGAGGAAATTGCCAAAAGATGCAATGTAGATATTAAATTTGGTGAATATCATATACCTAATTATGAACCGCCAGAGGGTTTTACCACAAAAGAATATCTTAGGAAACTCTGCTTAGATGGGCTGAAAAATAGGTATGGCGAGAAAGAAGCTCTTAATCTTGAAAGCGTTCCAAGAAAGAGGCTTGAAAAAGAGCTGTCCGTTATAGAACTTATGGGATATGTTGAATATTTCCTGATTGTATGGGATTTTATTAATTATGCTAAAACTAAAGGCATTCCAGTTGGGCCGGGAAGAGGCTCTGCCGCAGGTAGCGTTGTGTCATATGCTTTAAGAATAACCGAAGTAGACCCGATAAAATATAATTTAATCTTTGAGAGATTTTTAAATCCGGAAAGAATTAGTATGCCTGATATTGATATTGATTTCGATATTGAAATGAGGCAAGAGGTTATAGACTATGTAATAAAAAAATATGGGAAAGAAAATGTAGGGCAGATAATAACCTTTGGAAAATTAAAGGCGAAGATGGCAATTAGAGATGTTGCAAGAGCTCTTGGGGCAAGCTATGCCGAGGGAGATGCAATAGCCAAGAGCATACCTAATGTCTTGAATATAACAATTTCTGATGCCTTAAAGATAAATAATGAGCTTCAAGTTCAATATCAAGAAGACCCTGAGGTAAGAAAAATTCTCGATATGTCGATGGCACTTGAGGATTTACCAAGGCACGCATCAACGCACGCTGCTGGCGTTGTAATATGTCAAAATCCTTTAGATGAGTATCTGCCCTTGTATTATTCCGAAAGCAAGGGAATTTCAACTCAATTTACAAAGGAAACGGTTGAGGAGCTTGGACTTTTGAAAATGGACTTTCTCGGCCTTAGAAATCTAACTGTAATAAGAAATGCGATTGATTTAATTAAGAAAAAAACAGGAAAAGCTATAGATTTTAATGAAATGGAATTTGATGACCCAAAGGTGTTTAAGATGATTTCTGAGGGTAATACGCAGGGGGTTTTTCAGCTTGAAAGCGTAGGAATGACAGCTTTTATGAAAGAACTTAAGCCGACCTGCTTTGAAGATATTGTTGCGGGAATAGCATTATATAGACCTGGTCCAATGGATTCTATTCCAAAATATATACATAATAAAAAATATCCCAAGGACATTAATTATGTTGATGACTCGCTCGCACATATTTTAGATGTTACCTACGGTTGCATAATTTATCAAGAGCAGGTAATGCAGATTGTTCGTGAACTAGGTGGTTTCTCATATGGTCGCTCAGACCTTGTGAGAAGAACGATGTCAAAGAAAAACAAAGAGGCGATGAATGCGGAAAGAGAAAATTTCGTTCATGGCAAGAAAAATGAAGATGGTTCTGTTGAAATAGAGGGTTGCATTTCTAGGGGTATATCTGAAAAGGCGGCAAATACCATTTTTGATGACATGGCAAGCTTTGCTGAATATGCTTTTAACAAATCGCACGCAGTTGCCTATGCTGCAATCTCATATCAAACAGCATATATTAAGTGCTATTATCCTGTAGAATATATGGCGGCACTTATGACGAGCATGATAGGTGATGAAGCTCACATCAGTTCGTATATAAGGAATTGTAAAGAAATGGGAATTGAAATTTTTCCACCTTCAATTAAAGAAAGTTATGGAGAGTTTACTGCAGAATATGATTTTAATAAAGAAGGCAAAAAAACAAATGGAGTAAGATTTGGACTTCTTGGTATAAAGCATGTTGGCTCAGGCATTGTCAATTCAATAATAAAATCTCGTGAAAAATATGGCAGTCCAAATGATATTTATGAATTTGTCGCCAACCTCGATGTAAAAGAGCTAAATAAGAGGGCTATTGAGAGCCTGATAAAATCGGGTGCGATGGATTGCTTGAATGATAATAGAGCCTCCATGATGATGGTTTATGAAAATGCAGTATCTTCAGCACAGCTTTCGGCAAGAAATAGTACAAAGGATCAAATATCAATTTTTCAATTAGATGACAAGGCAAAAGAAGAAGTATCACTTGCAAGAGATCTTCCGAAAGTAAAGAATTTTGATAAAAATGCTCTTTTAGCAATGGAAAAAGAAGAACTTGGAGTATATATTAGCGGGCACCCACTTGATGACTACAAGGAATTATTAAATAGGAATGTTAATTGCTATAGCAGTGATTTAACGATAAAAAAGGGTGATGAAAACATAGAAAACCAAGGACAGGACGGTATAGAATATCAGCAGGAAAAGAAGTTTAGGGATGGAGATAAAGTTATCATTGCAGGTATGCTCACCGGAGTTAAGAAGATGATGACTAAAAAAGGGCAAGAGATGGCTAGGTCTCTAATCGAAGATTATTATGGAACAATTAATCTTATATTTTTTCCAGAAACATTTCAAAGGAATAGAAATCTTATCAAGGAGGATTCAATTGTTGCAATTAAGGGAAAAATCAATTACCAATCAGAGGGTGAAGCTGATATTTTGGTAGAAAAAATTGACTTAGTGGAGAATATTTCAGAGTTAAGACAAGATAAAAAAGTAGGCCCTCTTAAGATAAAGATAAGCACAGATATTCGAGATGATGCTGGTGGAGATAGAGCTATACTTGAGAAGATATTTGAGCTATTATCTAATTATCCGGGCAATAGAGATGTTTTAATTTATCTACCGATGAGAAAAGCTACAAAGCTAGGCACTAAGCACAGGATAAATTTAACGGAGGAACTCAAAGATAAACTGGTTAAATGGTTTGGTGAAAAAAATATAAAGGAGTAATTTAAGTATGAAAAAATCTGTATTGATTTTTTACAATTCAAAAAGAGGAAGTACAAAAACCTACGCTGACTGGATTGAAAAAGGTATAATATCTTCATGCGATGAAAAGGGAATAGAGGTTGTTTGTGAGAAGTCAAATTTTGCAGAAACAAATCTCGAAGAATTAAAAGAATATGATGTAATAATTTTTGGAAGCTGGCTTAGGGGAAGCGGTATTGTTGGTCTTAACTCGGTGAAGCCATATATTGATGGACTTCAGAAAAGGACTATAATATACTGCTGCGGAATATCAGAATATAATCCCGCAAATTACGCACAGATTATGGAGATAAATTTCAATGACAAGATTGATATGAGCGATGTAAAATTGTATTACTGCATCGGAGCTTATGACCCTAATAAGGTAAAAGGCATCGATAGGCTGATGATGTGGATTGCAAAGAAAATTTTAATCAAAGGAACAATTAAAGAAGAATCTGATGCGGGAATGAGAATGAAGAAGATTATAGAAGAAGGTGCAGATTTAAAAGATGAAAAATATGCAAGGCAGGTAATCAAGGGTGCAATGGAGATAATAGAAAAATAGAAAAACATACAAAACATAGAGAATATACAAAACATACAAAATATACAAATGGACAAATAAAAGAGGGAGGCATTCATTTTGAAGTGCATCCCTCTTTTTCTTTATATTCTTTTATCAGACTTTCATCAGAATTTTTTTATTAAAATTATCTATTAATGAAATCCTATTCCAAGACCTAGAGTAATCAATCTAATAACAAATAGAATTGCTGAGACCCACATTACAGGAGCAATTTCATTAGCTTTCTTTGTTAGAATTTTTAAGATTACCCAGCTCAACATTCCGAACATTATTCCGTTAGCAATAGAGTATGTGAATGGCATCATAACTATTGCAAGAAATCCGCTGACTGTATCTGCAATATTATCTTCAAAGTTTACATTTTTGATTGCACTTAACATCAAAAGACCAACATATACAAGAGCTGGAGTTGTTGCAAATGCAGGAATAGCAAGGAATATAGGCGAGAAGAATAGGGCTAGAATAAATAGTACAGCTGTAGTAAGCGAAGTTAGACCTGTTCTACCTCCAGAAGCAACACCTGCACTGGATTCAACGAAACTAGTAACAGTTGATGTACCTAGGCAAGCACCAGCGATTGTTCCAAGAGCATCAGACATCAGAGCCTGCTTAGCTCTAGGTAAGTTTCCATTCTCATCTAAGAGATTTCCCTTGCTTGCAACTCCTATCAATGTTCCAACTGTATCAAATAAATCTACAAATAGGAATGAAAATGTTATAACAATAAATTCGATTAAGTTTTCTCCAATCCACTTAAAATTAAAAGCAAATAGTGTAGGAGCGTGAGGAATTAAATTTTTAGCAGAAAATACAGGATATAACGAGAAAGCCTCAGCTTCAATATTTACTTGATACCAACCCGTAGCTTGTGCAATCATTCCTAGAATCCATGTTGATAAGATACCTATTAGAACTGCTCCTTTTACATTGTAATGTACAAGAAGTGCAATTATTACAAAACCGATTAGTGCTAGAATAAACTGAGGAGATTTAACAGTACCCATGGTGACAAGAGTAGCTGGGTCAGCTGTTACAATTCCTGCACCTTTTAGACCTATGATTACAATGAACAAACCTATGCCGGCAGTTATTCCATATTTTAAATTCTGAGGAACATCATTAACAAGTTTTTCACGGAAATTAGTAAAACTCAAGAGGACAAAGATTATACCTTCTACAAAAACAGCAGTTAATGCGATTTTCCAAGGATCTTGAATACCAGCTTCCGCCATTGGAATACATACTGAGAATGAAAAGTACGCATTAAGACCCATTCCTGAAGCAAGTGCTACAGGGTAGTTAGCGTAGAATGCCATAATCAGTGTTGCAAAGGCTGCAGATACTGCGGTAGCTGTAAAGACAGCAGCACTATCTAAACCTGAAGCGGCGAGCAAGCTAGGGTTTACAGCAAGAATGTAGACCATGGAAAGAAAGGTGGTCACGCCTGCGACAATCTCCGTTCTAACATCTGTTCCATGTTCATTTAGCTTAAAAAATTTTTCCATTTTTCTCTCCTTGATGAAATATTTAATATCAAAAATACGTATCAATTATATGTTTGAAAGCAAAATTAATCAAGGAAAAAAGAGATAATTTGGTTATAAATATTATAAATATAGGATTGATTTGTATTAAGTGATGGTTTAGTATATGAGTTAGTTCAATTTAACTAATCAAATAATTAAATTAAAGCTTATATCTTAAATAAAGGAGAAATATGAATACGCCGTTAATTGAATTTCGTGACGTTTACCGTTCTTACGGACAAGGAGAGACAGAGTTCTATGCAGTAGAAAACATTAATTTTACTATTAATCGCGGCGAATTTGTCGTAATCCTAGGTCAATCTGGTGCCGGAAAGTCAACGGTACTCAATATGCTAGGTGGAATTGATCAGCCAACAAAGGGTTCTCTCATAATAGATGGCGATGATATCTCAGGTTATAACGAGGATCAAATGGAGGACTACAGGGGAAGAAAGATAGGATTTATTTTCCAATTTTACAACCTACTTACGGGTCTAAGTGCATACGAGAATGTAGCTATAGCTAATGAAATAGTACATCTACCTTTTAACGCAGATGAGATGCTTCAAGCAGTAGGGCTTTCTAAGAAAAAAGGGAAGTTCCCAGCACAGCTTTCCGGCGGAGAACAGCAACGCGTATCGATTGCAAGAGCTCTTGCAAAAGACCCTGAGATTATTCTTGGCGATGAACTTACAGGTGCACTTGATGCAAATACGGGAAAGGATGTTCTGAAACTTGTTATTAATATTTGTAAAGAAAATAACAAGACACTCATAATAGTAACACATAATGCAGCAATAGCAGAATGCGCAGATAAGGTAATACATATGCGCAATGCAAAGATAAAAGAAATAAAGATTAACGAGAATCCACTTCCGGTAGAAAGGCTTGATCTGTGATGTTCATAAAAAAGATGTTGCGTGATATGAGAAAGAACTTGATTCCTTTTGTATCGCTCATGATACTTGCGATGGTTGCCATGGCCGGCTTCACCGGACTAAGCAGCTCAAACATCGGAATGGAGAAAGTTCGTGCAAAATATCATAAGGACACAGTCCTTGCTGATTACTGGGTCTACGGTAAGAGCTTTAATAAAGAGCAGTTAGAAAAACTTACAAACAGTAAGGGAGTAGAGAAAGCACAGTTCAGAACTCAGGTTGAAACGCTCTCTACAGATAAAGACTATCCTATTACACTCTTCATCGAAGATGAAAACAAGGTTAGTAAACCTCTGAACATTAAAGGCGCTAAATTTGATCCCAAGTCAGAAGATGGCATATGGATTAATTCAAGATATGCAGAAGCTAATAAAATAAAGATAGGCGATGAAGTAACACTCAGATATAACGGATTTAAAATTCGTGAGAAGGTAAAAGGCCTGATGATGATGCCTGAATTTGAGTACTATAAGGCAAACAAGGACTCAGATCCGGACTTCAAGGACATAGGATATGCATATATAGGTAAAAAAGCATTTCTTAGAACTATATTACCTTATGGGATGGATCAAAACTTTCTGACAGAGGAACAGGTTGAAACTTTTTTGCCAAACTCCCAGATACTGATTAAATCTAACGAAAGCAGGAGAAATATTGAAAAATCAGTAATAGATGCAATTGGCAGTGATTACATGGCAATTCTAGAGCAAAAAGACCAGGGGGGGATTCAAAATTTTACTGATGAGATAGAACAGCATAAAGTATTTGCAGTCCTATTTCCAATGATATTTTTGCTAACGGCAATAATGGTAATGGTTACAACAATGTCTCGTGTCGTAATGGAACAGAGGGTTCAGATAGGTACAATGAAGGCACTTGGGGTAAAGCGGAAGAAAATCATTCGTCACTACATGTTCTTCGGATTCTTCCTTTCTGCAATAGGTACTGTTATTGGAGCCCTTTTGGGACCTAAGATCATAGGCGAGAAATTCCTAGGATTGATATTGAGCATGCAGTATACCTTGCCTTCATGGATTACCGGATACTCAATTAGTTTTGCTTTTGTAGCTATTTTGATTATAGGGACATGTACAGCAACAGCGTATCTATCTACAAAGAAAATTATAAAACTGAACACAAGAGACATTCTTTATCCGAGAGCACCTAAGACGGTAAGAAAATGTGTATTTGAATACCTGCCTTTTTGGAACAAATTCAGCTTTGCAACAAGATATAATCTTAGGAATTTCTCGAGGAACAAGGGAAGAAATTTAATGGTTGCAATAGGAATTGCAGGAAGCATGGTTCTGGTTCTCGCTTCGGTGGGCTGCATGGATACTTTGGCGTATATGAAGGAATGCAATTTTTCCCATATACAGAATTTTAAGTACGAGATTAGATTGTCAAATGGTATTGATGAAGAAGAGGCAGAAAAAATTGCGAAAGATGTTTCAGGTGATCTGCTTATGCTAGATAAAATTCAGGTTAAGAAAAAAGAAGATGGAGTTTCAAAGAACACAAATGTAACTGTATTAAATAATAAAGATAAATACCGCCTTATAGATGTCAACTTAAAGGAGTATTCATTAAAAGAAGGCGATATTGCAGTGAGCAGGCGTTTTGCTGATCAACATGGATTCAAAAATGGAGACACAATATACTGGAAGGGAATCGGAAGCGATAAATGGATAAAGAGCAAGATAAGTCTTATTAACTGGAACATGAGTAACCAGGGGCTTACGATACTAAAGCCAACCTATATAGATGGAGGAGGAGTATATCACGGGAATGTTTGTCTTAGTGATAAGAACCTAAAAAATTATAAGAATGATAACGTATCAGCTGTCATAAGTCGAAATAGCAGACTTGACGCTTGGGATAACGGGGTGGAAATTTATGAACTCATAATACTCAGTTTCATAGTAATGGCACTGATAATAATGCTCATCGTTATCTATAATTCGGCAGTACTTGCATTTAACGAGCGAAACAAAGAATTTGCGACCCTTAAGGTTCTTGGAATAAAAAAGAGGGGCCTTAGGAAGATAATGATTTCACAAAATATATGGATGACAGTCGTTGGTGGACTGCTGGGAATACCCCTTGGCAAACCGGTTCTAAATCAGATGTTCGTTTCAAATGGCGGAGGGCAGGACTTCTTGACTAAGATATATTTAAAATCTTATTTTATAAGCTTTATTGCCGTATTAATCGTTTCTCTCATTGTAAATTATATATTTACTAAAAAGATGAAGAAGATAGATATGGTTGAATCCATGAAGGCGAACGAATAAATGGAAAGGAGATATATGGATATTAAAACAAAAAGATACTCATTAATGACATATCCAAGGAGAAAATTGATTCCCAGATTGTTTCGAAAAGTTGAGCTTTCATTTATTCCGCAATCTTTTTCCCTCCTTTATAAAACAGTAGGGGGACTAGGAAGCAATAACGCTAAGATACTAGCAAACCTGACATTTCAACTTCCATTGGAAGGAGACCTTGATACAGCACGTCTTGAAAGAAGTATTGCTAGGGTTAGGAATGAGGAAGGCATACTGAGGTCATATTTAATAGGTAAATTTGGGAAGTTCTATGTACAGGAAAAAGAACCTCAGGAATTTAATCTTATAGAGGTTGATCTCCCTGGAGAAGATAGGGATGAAAGAATAGATAGCTGTGAGAGATATCTAGATGAACAAGCAAGGACCCCACTTGACCTATTTGATCCTGATGGAGAACAGGTGAGGTTCAGGCTAATAAAAATCGATGATTCACTTCATTTTCTGATGTTTATGATTTCGCACATAGTTATTGACTACGGTGGGGTAACTTCGATAATAAACAGAATTTTCAGGTACTATAACGATGAAAGTGCTGAGAAATTATTCTGTAAGGGTTTTGATGAGTTTATCAAAAGAGAATACGAATTCTTAGAAAGCCCAAAGAGCAGGGAAGAAAAACAGTATTGGAAGGATTTACTTAAGGGATATAAGAGAAACACACTCAGTAAGGAGCGGTCAAAAAGAAATACTGAGCGGAATAAGGATGTCAGCCTTTACCTTGATAAAAAGGCCATCGAAGAGGTTTCTCGTAGAGAAAAGACAAGCACCTTCAATATGTTAATGCTGGGGTTTCATCTCTCGCTTGCAAAGCTTTTAGATGTTAATGATGTGGTTTCTTCGTACATAATATCAAACCGAGCAGATAAGGAGTTTCGTGATACTCCAGGACTTCTGGCACGACTAATGTATTGCCGTACGGTATTCAACCGTGATGACACTTTTAAAGATGCTCAAGCTATGATCAGAAAGAGTATTGGAGAAGGATATTCACATAGAAGGGCAGCACCTGAATGCGGGCTAAAAAGTTCAATGTTCATACTAGATGAAAACATAGGAGAAATAACAGGTGCACCAAAGTTCAACGACGAACCGATTAACGTACATGCAAGGATAAATATAGAAACATGGGAGGGAATGTTCCCGTCAGGAACCTTTATGGTAATGGTTTTACCGGAAGTGGATGGACTTAGTGTAAAGCTCATAGGAGATAACAGGAAATACGGAGATCAGCTTATAGCGATAAGGGATAACCTTGAACTTGCCATACACTTTATGTCGCATTACAGCAATCGTCCGTTGAGGGAATTTTTTAGATCGGATCTTGAAATGGACAATGTGGATATTGAACAGGATGATTTGGGAATAATGGTGCTGTCGTATTAAAACAGCTATTTGTTATAAAAGAGGGAAAAATGAAGTATAAAAAAATAGCAGTAATAGGGCTTAGCGGACGTTTCTCCGGAGCGGAGAATAAAAGAGAATTTCGAAAGATTTTGAACGATAAAAAGGTACAAATATCTGATCCGCCGAAACATAGGCTGGAATTGGTAAAATTAAACGCTGAAGCAGAATATATGAAATGTGCCTATATAGAGGACATAGAAAGATTCGATAACGACTTCTTTGGAGTACCTGCAAGAGAGGCAAGGCTCATGAGCCCAGAACATAGAATGAGTTTGGAACTTGTTGCAGAAGCTATTCTTGATGCAGGATATTCGCTTTCTGAATTCCGAGGGTCACTTTGTGGAGTATATATTGCCTGCATAAACAGCGAATACAATCAAATGATTAAGAAACAAAGCTCAACATCAATTATAGGTAGCGAAGCCTATATGCTGAGTGGAAGAATCGGATACCAATTTGATTTGAGGGGTTCGAACTACACAATTAACAGTGCTTGTTCATCTTCAATGACAGCACTTAATATGGCGTGTGAGAAATTGACCCTTGGAGAGATTGAAAGCGCAGTAGTAGGAGGAATTACATTATTCATAAATGTTCCAAGAGCTAAAGAAAATATTTACGATGCTATGGGGATAATATCTGATGACTATACGCTCAATTCCTTCGATCAAAGATCAGACGGAACAGTGATGGGAGAAGGTGGAGCATATGTTTTACTAAAGCCTCTAGATGAAGCAATAAAGGCAAATGATCATATCTATGGGGTAATTGTAAGTGGAGCAGTTAACGGTGACGGAGGACGGTGTTCCAATGTTTCTATGCCTAGTATGGAAGCTCAAAGAGATGTTGTTATAGATGCTTGGAAAGATGCAGAAATCGAAAATCTAACAGAAGTAGAGACACACGGAATAGGCGCTATGGTTGGCGATGCCGTAGAAGCAGAGAGCCTTAACAGGGCTGTGAAAAAATATGGACTATCAGATAAGAGACTTCTGATGAGCACTTTAAAACCGAATATAGGCCATCTCTTTGTTGCATCAGGTATTTCTTCTTTTATAAAGATACTAATAGGATATGAAAACGATGAAACCTATCCGATCGCAAACTTTGAATGCCTCAACGATATGGTCAACTTTGACGAAAGTGGATTAGAACTTGTACACAAAACATATAAATGGCCAAAAGATTCCAAGAGGATGACGGGCGTGAGCTGCTTTGGGCTTTCCGGATGCAATACACATCTTGTCGTTGAGAATTATTTAGAAGAAAGAGATGAAGAGGTAAAGAGTAAAGCAAAGGTTCCTGTAAAGATATCTGCCAGGACAAAGGAAGCCTTTAAAGCTCAAGCTAAATCAATTACCGATTATATCAGAGAAGAAAACCCTAGATTTGATGATATTACACTTACAATGAACGTGGGAAGAGATGATTATGAATATAGAGCTTTGATAGAAGCAGGTTCATGCGAAGAGCTTTCGGATAAATTAGCAAGTGTAGAGCCGTATGAGTTGATTGACGGTGGAGAAAAAATCCTTACAGTGTGTGCAATCAAGACAACAACGGATGATGTTAATTCGATTTTGAATGCTTGTAGAAAATATGAGGAATTAAAAAAATCAGGCATAAGAATAGATTTACTTCTTATAGATAAGGGAATTAAGTCAGCTCTCGAATATATGAAGGGTAAAAAGAGCAAGGATGTCTTCTTAAATGAAATGTCATCAATGACACCTGATCTTAATTCTGAAGGGTTTGAAAAGCAGATTGCAAGCCGGCAAAAGAGCGGTGTTAAGACGTTAGTGTTTGATCTTTCGCCAGACAGGCTATCTTGGAAAAACTCTAGCGATGAATCTATAAAGATAGTATTTTCATCTAAAGATGAGAGCAATATAGAGGTTTTGAATGAATGCTATAAGGCAGGTATGGACATTAAATGGAATAACCTCGTAATTGAGGGTGGGAGGAGAATTTCAATCCCATCATATCCATTTTCAAAAAAGAAGATATGGCTTAAGGATACGGACCTCGCAATTGAGGATAAAGAAGATTATTCCCTCTCGCTTGTTGAATCAAGGCTTCTTAACACAGTAAAACTACGCGTTGTTTTTGCCTCGTTTGGTGAGAATGTAGAGAGTGTCAACTTACACAAGGCACCTTACAACAACAGATTGTTCAGGGAAGGGTTTTACCCAGTAACAGGAGCGATAGATGCTGACTACAAATTGGCAATGCTCAGGTATATAGAAAAACACAATATTAGACCGGATGTATTTATATCGGACAGGCTAGGACTTGCTATTTATAAGTACTGGAGAGGGTGGATAAATGACGAATCACTCAGAGACGCTATATTAAATATGGATTCAGATAGAGAGAGTGAAGTTCATAATGCTAAGGAAAAAATCTTAGACATGTCAAAAGAAGGCCCTATATTAGTGCTCGATTTTTCCAAAAGCGGATTATTCAAAGAACTCGATACAGGTGAAAACATAATAGTTCTAAATCTTTTTGAAGAAAGGGAAAGACGCGCTGCAATAGAGGATAGAGGCACCCATGCATTGGGCATTTCAGGGATTGATGAAAACATAGATGTGGATTCATTGAATGAAAAGAGGGATGCTGTAATTGAAAAAAACGAAGAACAGTTAAAGGCTGAAGAGTTTCTGATGAACCTTTGGTCATCGGCATTAAACATAAATGAGGAGATAAAAAAAGAAGATGATTTCTTCGCACTTGGAGGTAATTCACTTGTGATGCAGTCAATGTCAGACAAGATAAACGAGCATTTCTCAAAAAAATTCGACATATTTGAAATCTATGATAATGAAACGATTGAAAAGCTTGCAGCGACAATACTTGCAGCATAAGGAGGATTTATGAAGACCAGTTCTATTTTACGAGATTCTTTATGCGAGAGCATAATCGATATGGTAAAAATTCAGGCAGAAGAAAATGGGGACGAAATTGCAGTATATACGAAAAAAGACTCTATTAATTACAGAGAACTGATTGAAAGAGCTTCGATTATTGCCGGATATATGAAAACCATTGGAATAAAGAAAGGTGACTTCGTGATACTTGAAGCAGTATCTGATATTTCATATGTGCTCACATACCTTGCAATTCAGATAGTAGGGGCTATAAGCTCACCTGTTGAACGCGGAGTCCAGCTTGAAAAGCTCGAATATGAGATAAGTCTTGTCGGTGCCGTATATTATTTTTCAAGAAATGACAACAGAATAAAATCTGCACCTACTATGCACTATGATGAGCTTTTAGCTGAGGCAAATGACTGGAATTTGCCACTTGAGTATGAGAGACCACTTCTTAGCGATATAAGAGAAGTGATTTTTACAACGGGAACAACGGGAAAATCAAAAGCTACACTTCATTCAACTCTAAATATTGAGACAAATACTGTAAACACGGTAAAGGGAATAGGAATAAACAGTTCTGATATAGTTCTAATTCCTCTTCCACTAAACCACTCATTTGGTATGAGAGTCCTTAGAGCTGTGTTCTCAGTGGGAGGGGCGGTAGTCCTTCAGAGTGGAGCTGTTTTCTCTAGTGCAATTATAGAAAATATCAGAAAATTTAACTGTACTGCTATGGCTTCAGTTTCTGCGACAATGGAGTCTGTAATAAGGGAGATTGGAGAGGAAATGGTAAGTAAAGAATTCTCCTCACTAAGATACATAGAGTTCAGTGCAGGTGCTGTTTCCGTTCCTCTTAGAAAAAAATTGCTAAAGCTTCTTCCAAATACAAGACTCTTTAATACTTGGGGTTCATCGGAGAGCGGAGGTTGCGTCTTTATGGAGTTCAGCAAGAGATCTGATAAGATAAATGCCTTAGGTGTGCCGATAAATGGTATTAGACTAGGCATTTGGTCGGACGAAAAAAACGATTTTCTGAAGGGATGCGGGAAAGAGAAAATTGGTAGACTTGCCATAAAGGGTAATATGATCTTCAGCGGCTATCTGCACGAGGACAATAAGTATAAGGAATCCGTTGACAAGGGTTGGATGAAAACTGCAGATCTCGTGTGGCGAGATGATGAGAACTTTTACTACATCCTAGGTCGTGCTGATGACATTATAAATGTAGGTGGAGAAAAGGTTGCTCAGAGGGAGCTGGAAGATATTGCATCGCTCATCCCTGGAATTGAAGACTGTGCATGCATAGGAATTGAAGATAAAAGCGGGCTTCTAGGACATATTCCTGTTCTCTACTATACAGGTAGCGTGGAAATCGATGAAGAGGCGGCAAAGGGAGTTTTTGTCAAGAAAATTGGAAACATGCTTATGCCCAGAGAATACATTCGAATAGAGGAAATACCTAGAAATTATATGAAGAAAAAAGATTATAAGGCATTGAAAAAGATATACGATGGAAACAATTGATAATGAATATGATTGACAGCAAATGGATATATGGAGCTGATAACAAACCGTTATCAAAGGTTAGATTGTTCTGCCTTCCTTATGCAGGGTGCGGCTCATCCATGTATATATCGTGGAAAAAATACTTTCCTGAGGAGGTTGAGCTTTGCCCAATTCAATTACCAGGAAGGGAGAACAGGAGAAAAGAAGACTTATGTTGCAATCTAAGACTTTTGGTCGACGAAATGGCTGAAGGAATTGCAAGCTTTCTAGACAAACCTTTTGGAATATTCGGATACAGCATGGGAGGAGTAATAGCGTATGAGTTAGCTCTAAAGATAAAGGAGAAATATAAGAGGTCTCCGTTCGTGATCTTTATGGGAGCATCGACGGTTTTTATGGACTTAGATAATGTAAGCGGGATGAAGGAAAATGAACTAAAGAAATACTTGAACTTTATAGGCGGAGCTGAACTATCGGAACTGAACAATCCCAGCTTTCAGGAAGAATTTTTTCCTGTGATAAGGAATGACTACAGGATGATTGAGAGCTATCACTTTAATTTCACACCTGCACCATGTAGAATATGCAGTTTTGCATCAAAAGAAGACTGCGCTGTACCTTTTCAAAATATAAGTCTATTAAAGTTTTTAACAGATGAATTCAGCCTAATAACAATGCGCGGTTCGCATTTCTTCATTCGTGATGACGAAAGGGAGATCACCAAAACAGTTTTGATGCATTTAAGGAAAGGAGCATTCTTGGATGGAATTTCAATATAATACAATATGTGAATCATTTATGGCGAAAGAATCGGATGAGAAAGAAAAAAATCAATTGAAGTTTCTTGGACATAATGGTGAAGTTATTGGGATGAGTTATGAGGAGTTAAGACATAAGGCTGTTTCTATAGCTAAGGAGATTTCAAGCTTTATAGATCCACATGACAGGGTTATCCTATCAGTAACAGAGCCATCATTATATATACCTTTCTTCTGGGCAATACTTATTTCGGGTGGAACTGTAGTTCCGTTTTTTTGTTCAGTTGAAAGCCTATCGATGAAAAACGATGCAGATGCAAATAAACTAAAGATAATAACGAGGATAAGCAAGGCGAATAGCATAATTGTAACGGAAGATAAGATAGACACAATTGAAGAGATAATTCCAAATATAGAAATAAAAAGCACTGATGAGATTTTATCATCTGTAAACAGGGACGATGCTGATTATGAAAAAGAGCCGAGATATATTCCAAAGGTCAGCGATCTTGCCATGATACTATTTACGTCAGGCAGCACAGGTGATCCCAAGGGAGTTCCTTTTACACATGGCAAACTGCTTAAGGGAATACTGATAGACCAGAGTGCTTTAGAATATACAGATAAAACGAGATTTTTCAACTGGTTTCCAATGGAACATGTTGCACCTCTCAATTTATTTCATATCTTGCCACTTCTTCTTCGTGCTGAACAGGTTCATATAAAATCGGAGGAGGTCCTACAAGATCCGAAAGCTTGGCTTAAATTCCTTGATAAATTTAAACCCTCTGTTACATGGGCACCCGATTCGATATTCTCTGTACTTATAAGGCAGAGAGAAGAGATAGATAATATGGACATTGATCTTTCATCGCTAAGGGAAATAATAAATGCCGGTGAAATGATAAATTACAGAAATTGCAAGGAGTTCCTAGAAATTATTAAAAACAAGGGCTGTAAAGAGGTTCTTATGCTGCCTTTTTGGGGAATGACTGAAGCGGTAGCGGGTATTACAATAACCAGGGCAATGGGAAAGATAAGCAAGGGGAATATAATATCTGTCGGTAAAGCAATAGATGGATTCCAGCTTCGTATAGTGGATGATCAAGGGGAGGTCATAAACGAAGAGGGTGTGGAAGGAGAAGTTCAGGTAAAGGGAGAACCTATATTCGATGACTATATCAACGATGATATCAACGGGGAATTTCAGGACGGATGGTTTATAACAGGAGATATAGGGTCATGGATTTCAGGAGAGCTTGTGTTAACGGGTCGTAGCTTTGACCGCCTTATTGTAAACGGTGTAAACTATTCAGTTCCAGCAATTAATCAGAAGATTGAAGAATACTGCAATGAACGAGGTTACAGCAATACTATATGTGCAATAGCTTCAATTAACGAGGACTCAAGGCGAGACGAACTTATAATTTTCATAGAAGTAGAAAATGAAAATAAAGAGATAAAAAAAGATCTTTATGGATTAATAAGAGAGGGATTTAAATCCTTTTCAAATATTATGTGTAAAGAAATAGTATTTGTTCCAAATGGAGAAATTCCAAGAACATCAATAGGGAAGATAAAGAAGAAGGATTTACATAGAAGGTTTAGAGAAGGATTCTACGAAGAAAATTCAAAAGATATAGAATCAAAAGCAGATAAACATAGAGAGCCTGGAGAGATTTCAGAGGAGGAAAGACTGCTTGGACTGATCTTTTCAGAAGTGTTAAATATAAAAGAGGAAGGGCTTAACCATAGTGCAAATTTTTTTGAAATTGGGGGGACCTCCGTTCTGGTTCCGATGCTCTTGAAACACGTTTTAAATATGTTCAAGGTCAAGATAAGTCCTATGGAATTTGTAGAAAACGCCGATGTAAAAAGCCTCATGAGCTTTATAAATTATAAGAAGGCTGATATGGAAGATATGGCAGACATATCAGACATAGAGGAAGACCTGTGCGAAGTAGTAGTTATCTAGATACATTGGATGTATACGTGTTTAAAGATTTCGATGGCATATCGATAGAAGTTCTAATGGATAGGTTCTCAAAACTTCCAAGCTCCTGGAGTGGAAACGTCAAAAGGCTCAGGTATGAAAAGGATCAGAAGACAGCTATAATCGCAAGACTTCTACTGGCTTATGCATTAATAAACAGTGATTACAAAATAAGCATAGATTCATTACCTGATTATTCATTTGGAGAGTTTCGAAAGCCTAAGTTTGATAAGGAATCATTATCATTCAATTATTCTCATTGCAAGGCGGCAAGCATCTGTGCCATAAGTAAAAAAAATGTTGGAGCTGATATTGAAGGACTTGATATAGATATCGAAACACTTAGCTTGGCTGTAAAATCTGTAGCAACATCGGAAGAATGGGAAGCATTAAATGATGAAAACGGTTCTAAGGTGGACCTTCTCAGATTATGGACAGCAAAAGAGGCATATGGAAAGTGGCTAGGAGTCGGTCTCAGATACGATTACAAAAACAAGCCTTTTATAGATGTATTAAAAAAAGATTGCAATAAAAATCTAAGAATAATTAAGTTAGAGGACGAAAAAAATCTATACTCAGTACATAATCAAGGGATTGTCTTCAGCATATACGGAGAGGGAAGCCTTAACATAGAGGAAATAAGCTGGGATGAGCTCATTAAAAAAATATAAAAAGCTTGATATTAACAACTTAATTATATATAATACTTAAGCTTGTATTTAAGTAGATAAATACAGGGAAATTAGCACATCAAAGCTTATGCTACGGTGCCCGAGCGAAAATGAGGGTTTAAAGCATTTACGTTTTGGTGGAAGAGAGAAACCGGAGGTTAAATTATGTCAGTAGTTTCGATGAAACAATTATTAGAAGCAGGTGTTCATTTTGGTCATCAGACAAGGAGATGGAACCCTAAGATGGCACCATACATTTTTACAGAGAGAAATGGAATCTACATCATAGATCTTCAGAAGACAATAAGAATGGTCAATGATGCGTATAATTTCGTTAAAGAAGTTGCAGCAGAAGGGCGTCCAATTCTTTTTGTAGGAACGAAGAAGCAGGCTCAGAATGCAATCGTAGACGAAGCAAAGCGTTGCGGAGAATTTTATGTAAATGAGAGATGGCTTGGAGGAATGCTAACAAATTACAAGACCATCAGTGCAAGAATTGATCGCCTTAATCAGATTAATGAAATGGAAGAAGATGGAACTTTCCAGAAATTAGTTAAAAAGGAAGTAATAAAGCTTAAGGCAGAGAGAGATAAGCTTGAAAAATCTCTTGGTGGTATCAAGGATATGAAGGGTATGCCTGGAGCAGTATTTGTAGTAGACCCTAAGAAGGAAAAGATTGCGGTAAAGGAAGCTAGAATTTTAGGAATACCAGTAGTCGGAATGATAGATACAAACTGTGATCCTGACGATGTAGATTATGCGATCCCAGCTAATGACGATGCGATTAGAGCGGTTAAGCTTATAACCTCGCTAATGTCAGATGCTATTATTGAAGCTAAGGAAGGCGAATCTCAGGATGTTAGCGAAGAAACAGAGACAGTAGATTTAGAAGAAGAAAAGGTAGAAGAATAGACCTATCATATTAATGATAATGAGGAGGATAGAGATATGGCTGTAACAGCAGCATTGGTTAAAGAACTGCGTGAGCGTACAGGTGCTGGAATGATGGACTGCAAGAAAGCACTTGTAGAGACTGATGGAAATATTGATAAGGCTATCGAAGTTCTTAGAGAAAAAGGACTTTCTAAGGCAGCTAAGAAGTCAGGAAGAATTGCAGCAGAAGGACTTGTTAGAATTGCATATAACGATGATAATTCAGAATCTGCAATTGTAGAAATTAACTCTGAGACAGATTTTGTAGCAAAGAATGATGAATTTATTACATTCGTTGAAGACATCGCAAACATGGCTCTTTTACATGGAGAAAAGGATATGGACGAATTTATGTCCGTTGACTTTAATGGTAAGCCTATATCTGGTGTTCTCACAGATAAGATTGCAAAGATTGGTGAGAATATGAATATCAGAAGATATAAGAAGCTTGCAACTGATGGCGTTGTTTATACAGGATATACTCACGGCGGCGGAAGAATTGGTGTTATTGTAGGAATAAAGACAGATGCATCCGCTGATGAGATTTCAAGAGTCGGAAAAGATGTAGCCATGCAGATTGCTTCCATGGATCCTAAGTTCATAAGCGATAAAGATGTAGATCCTGAATATCTTGAGAATGAAAAGAGAATTTTGACACAGGAAGTTCTCAATGAAGGTAAGAAGCCTGAGATAGTTGACAAAATTGTTGCAGGTAAGATTAAGAAAGAGTTAAAGGAAGTATGTCTACTAGATCAGCCATTTGTTAAAGATGGAGATATGAGCGTTGGACAGTATATAGCAGGTGCAGCAAAGGAAATAGGAAAGAGCATGGAAGTTGTTGAAATGCTCAGATATGAGGTAGGAGAAGGAATCGAAAAGAAGAATGAGGATTTTGCTGCCGAAGTAGCTGCTCAAATTAACGAATAATTTTAAGATACAAATTTAGTAACATGGGGCTGACGCTTATCCTTATATAATGGATCGTCAGCTCTTGCTTTTTTAAAAAATAGGCAAAAGTATGAATAGACAAGCATGGATTGAAATTAATTTAAATAATTTGAAATATAATTATCAAGAGATAAAAAAACTTGTTACAAAGGGAAGTAAAGAAAATAAATATAATTCAAATAAGCTTTATAATATCCCTAAAATCGCTAGTATCATAAAAGCAAATGCCTATGGCTGTGGAGCTATCAAATGTGCAAAAACACTTGAGAAGCTAGGCTGTGAAATGTTCGCTGTTGCAACAGTTAAAGAGGCGATTGAACTTAGACAAGGTGGAATTAAGGGAGATATTATTTTGCTTGGAATAATCCCCGAAAATACGCTAGAGGATATATTAGAATACAATCTTTGCCCTATTATCAGCTCAAAAAAAGAAGCCCTTGCACTTAATTTTGTCGCGGAGAAAAAAGGAAAGATAATAAAATGTGTAATTGCGATAGATACTGGAATGGGCAGAATAGGTTGGAGAGCTTTTGATGGCTCGGATTTTAAAAGAGCAGACAGATTAAAAGCGATAAATGAAATTAAGGAAATAGATGATTTGAAATCTATAGAAATAACAGGATTCTTGTCACATTTTTCATCTGTAGACGGCGCATCGATGGAATATACAAATTGGCAGCTCAAGAATTTTCTTAAAATATGTGAAGAAATCGAAGAAGCAGGAGTAAAAAACAAGTGGAAGAGTATTGCGAACTCAGGTGCCATTTTAGAATATCCTGAGAGTTTTCTTGATGTAGTAAGACCGGGAATAATAATGTATGGATGTTATCCATCTAGCGAGGTAGATAGGGAGAAGCTCAATTTAAAGCCTGTGATGTCAGTTAAGGCAGAAATCGTACACATAAAGACAATTGAAATTGGTGATTTTGTGGGTTATGGCAGGTTATTTAAGGCAAAAAGAAATACAAAGATTGCTACAATTCCTATTGGATATGCGGATGGCTATTCTAGACTATTGACAGGAAAAGCTGAGGTTCTTGTAAAAGGGAAGCGTGCGAAGGTCGTCGGTGCTATTTGCATGGATCAATGTATGATTGATGTAACCGACATTTATGGCGTTGAAATAGGTGATGAAGTTATAATAATGGGTGAAGATGTGTCAGGAAATAGGATAACATCTTGTGAAATTGCAAATCTTGAAGGAACGATAAATTATGAGGTCTTATGTAGTTTTGGAATTAGATTACCACATAAGTACATAGGTGAATAAAAAACTAAGAATAAGCATTTTGATTTCGCTTGTATCAATCTTTATGCTAGTTATGCCAATGGGCATATTTGCTGACAATCCTAATTTCCTAACTGATGAAGTAACTGTAAAAAAGATTGTAAAGCAGAATGGACAAGAGGCACCTGGAAAAGAAGAATTTAAATTCGGGCTTTTCCCTCAAGATGGTCAAAAATCACCATCTGAAGCGGGAGTGTTTTTAGATACGAACACAATCGAGACAAATGGAGCTAATGAATTTGAAACAAATCTTAAAGTATCTGTAGATCCTGATAAGATTAAGGAAGAAAATGGATGGAAGCCAAATCAGCGACGCACGACTTTTATTATCGCTTATAGGATAAAAGAAGTTAAAGAAACAAAGCTCGGGTGGCAATATGGAAATGATGAGTATGACCTAGTTATTTCTTACGATCCGCAGAATAAAACGATTTGGCCAAGATTATACGAGGTAGGAAATGATACATTTGGAAACACATTCACTAATACCTTCAATGGTACAATGATTTCTGATTCATTTAAAATTAAGAAAATTGTTAAGCAGGGCGGAGATATTGCACCTGGTAAGGAAACTTTTGAATTTGATATTATTCCTTTAAATAAATTAGCTATGCAAAATGACACAGGAATAAAAGTAACGAGTAATAAGGTTCAGACTAATGGAGCTGGAGAGTTTGAGAGTGAATTTACTTTTACATTAGATGGAAATAAGGCGGGAGAGGCAAATGGCTGGACTGCTTTCGGTAAAAATAAACAAAATTACTTGATAGCATATAGGCTTCAAGAAAAGAATAATATGAAAAAGGGCTGGGAGTATAGCAACGAACAATATGATTTAGTTATCTCTTACTATCCTGAAGAAAATTCAACATTTACAAGGATATATGAAGTTGGTACAGATGCATCGGCTAATGCGACATTTGAAAACACATATAAGATGATGAAAGAGCCTGTAAAACCTGTAGTAAAAGAAAATCCTAAGACAGGAGATACTAATTCCTTTATAGATTTAATTTCGCTATCAATCATAGGAATTGCAGGGCTATTTATGGCAAGAAATCTTAGAAAAGATTCATAATTAGAATATAAAATTAATTAATTATAAAAGGCAGATTTTATATCTGCCTTTTATCTTTATTTGAACGATTTATTGTGTTATACTCGATTTAATTTAAATTAAATCGAGACTTTTATATATATAGAAAGAGGTGTGTGATGGCAAGAATACTTACAGAACCTTCAAGAACATTTGCAGAATATTTGTTAATACCAGGATATACGAGCGTAGATACAATACCTGAAAATGTATCACTTAGAACGCCAGTAACAAAATTCAAAAAAGGTGAAAAACCTGAAATCAGCATGAATATTCCCCTTGCTTCTGCAGTAATGCAGGCTGTATCTGATGATAATATGGCTGTTGCCCTAGCAAAAGAAGGAGGAATTTCTTTTATATTTGGTTCACAGTCAATTGAAAGTCAAGCGGCAATGGTAAAGCGTGTAAAGGATTATAAGGCAGGTTTTGTAAAAAGCGATTCAAACTTAAGACCGGATCAGACACTTAAAGATATACTTGATAAGAAGAGAGAAACAGGCCACTCAACTGTAGCAGTAACAGAGGACGGAACTTCAGAGGGAAAACTTGTCGGCATAGTAACGAGCAAAGATTACCGCGTTAGCCGTATGGATCTAGATACGCCAATATCAGAATTTATGACACCTTTTGATAAGTTAGTATATGGAAAAAGTGGAATAACGCTTTCAGAAGCAAATGATTTGATATGGGATAATAAGGTAAATCAACTTCCGGTAATAGATGAAAATCGCAGGCTTACAGCCTTTGTATTTAGAAAAGATTATAATAGTCATAAAGAATTTCCTAACGAGCTTCTTGATGATAATAAAAGCTATATCGTTGGTGCAGGAATCAACTCAAGAGACTTTAAAGAAAGAGTTCCAGCACTTATAGATGCGGGAGTAGATGTCCTAACAATTGATTCATCAGAAGGTTATTCAGAATGGCAAGCGATTACTTTGAAGTGGATAAGGGACAACTATGGTGATAGAGTTAAGGTTGGAGCAGGTAATGTAGTAGACAAGGAGGGTTTTGATTTCCTCGTTAAGTCAGGAGCCGATTTTGTAAAAGTTGGAATTGGAGGAGGCTCTATCTGCATTACAAGAGAGCAAAAAGGAATAGGCAGAGGTCAGGCATCTTCAATAATTGATGTTGCAAAGGCTAGAAATGAATATTTTGAAAAAACAGGAATCTATGTACCTATTTGTTCTGATGGTGGAATAGTATATGACTATCATATGACACTTGCATTAGCAATGGGAGCAGACTTTATAATGCTGGGAAGATATTTTGCTAGATTTGATGAGTCACCATCTGCAAGAGTTATGGTAAATGGAAGTTATATGAAAGAATATTGGGGAGAAGGCTCAACCAGAGCAAGGAATTGGCAGAGATACGACCTTGGCGGTGAAGGCGGGAAGATGAAATTTGAGGAAGGCGTTGACTCATATGTGCCTTACGCAGGGCCACTCCACGACAATGTTTTACTTTCCCTAAATAAGATTAAATCAACAATGTGTAATTGCGGTGTTTTGACGATAAAACAGCTACAAGATGAGGGAAAATTAACTCTTGTATCATCTACAAGCATTGTAGAGGGCGGTGCCCACGATGTCGTATTAAAGGATAATAGCCAGCCACAGGTCAGAAGGTAAGTGATAATAAAATATATAAAAACATATATAAAAGCATATAATTATATAAAAGAATATAAAGAATATAATGAGGAAATTATTTACAAATATTGAATTAATAAATATGCATTTAAAAACATTGATAACTTGATAACTGATAAAGATTATATTTTGCTAAATAAAAAATATTAAAAGAGCAATAGAGGTAATTTATGAATAATTCTAATATCAAAGAAAAAATTCTCATAATAGATTTTGGAGGGCAATATAACCAGCTTATTGCTAGAAGAGTCCGTGAACTCAATGTGTATAGTGAGGTAAAAGGTTTTGAAAATATAAGCCTAAAGGAAGTCCTTGAATTTGAGCCAACAGGAATCATATTTACGGGAGGACCGCAAAGTGCATATGGAAAAGATGCTCCAAGTATAGATGAGAAGATTTTTGAGATTGGAGTTCCAATACTCGGAATATGCTATGGAGCACAATTAATGGCTCATATACTTGGTGGTAAAATTGATACAGCACCAACTAGCGAATATGGACATACAAAGACATTTATAAAGGACAAAAATTCTATTCTAAATGGACTTGATGATAATACAGTAGTATGGATGAGTCATACCGATTGTATAAGCAAAGTTCCACAGGGCTTTGAAATTACAGCATGTACAGAAAACTGCCCTGTTGCAGCCATGGAAAATCGAAATAAGAAGCTTTATGCTGTTCAATTTCATCCCGAGGTAAATCATACCATTCAAGGAAGAAAGATATTAGAGAATTTTGTCATTGATATTTGTGGCTGCAGTGGTAGCTGGCAAATGGGGATTTATGCAGATGACCAAATCAAAATCCTTAGGGAGAAAATTGGAAGTGGCAAGGTGCTATGTGCATTATCAGGCGGTGTAGACTCAAGTGTTGCAGCAACGCTACTCTCAAAAGCAGTGGGTAAACAGCTTACCTGCGTATTTGTTGATCATGGACTTCTTCGCAAAAATGAAGCAGAAGAGGTATCTCAGGTCTTTGGACCTAATGGTAAATATGAGCTTAACTTTATAATGGTTGATGCCAAGGATAGATATTATGAAAAACTCAAAGGGGTTACTGAGCCGGAAGAAAAGAGAAAAATAATAGGCGAGGAATTTATAAGAATATTTGAAGAAGAGGCTAAGAAGATAGGAGCGGTGGATTATCTTGTTCAAGGAACAATTTATCCAGATGTTATAGAGAGCGGACTTGGAAAATCTGCAGTTATAAAGTCACATCACAATGTGGGCGGTCTACCAGATTATGTAGATTTTAAAGAGATTGTTGAACCGCTTAGAATGCTTTTTAAAGATGAGGTTAGAAATCTAGGTAGAGAGCTAGATTTACCGGAATACATCGTAAGCAGGCAGCCGTTCCCAGGCCCTGGACTTGCAATAAGAATTATAGGAGAGGTGAATGCTGACAAGGTAAAGATTGTTCAGGACGCAGATGCAATTTATAGAGAAGAAATAGGAAAAGCAGGACTTGATAAAGAAATCAGCCAATACTTTGCAGCACTTACTAACATGAGATCTGTCGGAGTAATGGGAGATTTTAGAACATACGACTATGCCATTGCCTTGAGAGCTGTAAAGACCTCAGACTTTATGACGGCAGAAGCATATGACATCCCATGGGAAGTGCTCCAGAGGATAATGAATAGAATAGTGAATGAAGTTGACCATGTGAATAGGGTAGTCTATGATATAACTTCAAAGCCACCAG
This sequence comes from Alterileibacterium massiliense, assembly GCF_900104645.1. GTDB lineage: Bacteria > Bacillota > Clostridia > Peptostreptococcales > Anaerovoracaceae > Alterileibacterium > Alterileibacterium massiliense. The sequence continues at coordinate 712,692 of NZ_FNWE01000002.1, forward strand.
GGACGATAGAGTTTGAATAACAGAATCAAATATGTTACTGTTACAAAACGCTTGGGAATACAGTATTTCAGCGTTTTGCAGGAGCAAAAATCTCCTCAGTGATACTGTTTTGATACTAAAAATAGGAAAAAATAGGTCTGAAAGGGAGTTGTTGAATTTAGGTGAATTATTTATAAAGCCTTCTATCATTTTGTGTGGTGGGAGGCTTTTGTCTATATAGTGATTTATGTAGAAAAATTACTTTATTAATTTTTGTAGGAGGTAAAATTGGAAAATAATAGAATGGAATTTCCTATTGATGTTTTTGTAGATACACAAATTTATGAAAATCAAAGTTTTGATTTTAGTGAAAGAGGCAGATTAGAGCTTTTAAAAAAACAAGTAAAAAGAGGAGTGATAAACTTACTAACAAGTGCAATTGTTGTGCAAGAAGTTAGAAAACACATAAAGGATAATGTTGAAAAGAAAGTAGATGAAATAAATAAAAAATATAATAGTCGGGAATTAGCTATTTTTAGAAATAGTAGATATGAAAACTACTTTAAGGAACTTGATAGCCAAGAATTAGTTAAAGAAGCGTTGGATAGATTTGAAGGTTATCTATCGGACACTAAAGCTGTTTCTCTTGACATTAATACCGTTGCAATAAGCGAGGTATTGGATGACTATTTTAGTGGTAGTAAGCCATTCGGGAGCAAAAATAAAAAAAGTGAGTTTCCAGATGCTTTTAATATTTCAATGGTAAAAGAATATAAACAAGGTGATACTCCAATATATGTTTTAAGCGGTGATAGTGATTTTCAAGATATAGAAGGAATTTATGTCTTTAAGACTATTGATGAGTTATTGAATATTATTAACATAGAAAAAGTTATTGCTCAGCAAGCATTAAAGTATATTGCTGAGAAATATGAACATGGATTCGAAGAAGATATTAAAGAAGCATTTTTTAATAATGAAGATAGTATAGAGATAGACGGTTATGAGTACGATCGTAAGGGAATTGAGGGGGGATATGAATATGAAGAATTTTATCTTAAAAGTGTTACTCCAATAAGCTATACAAAACCTGAAGTAATAGATTATGATTCTAAAGATCAAAATGTTATTATTACTATGCAATATATAGTGGAATTTATTTTTGATTGTAAATTTTTTGATGAAAATAATTCTACATGGGATTCTGAGAATAAAGAATATTGCTATAAAGAATATGGAAATATAAGGGAAAATCACACTAAGGAAATTGAGGTAAAAGTGAGTTTGTTCTATGAATATGATACTGATGATTCAGATAGCTATCCAGAGTTTACAGTTGATAGTGTTGAAATAGATACTTATCAAAAATTTACACAAAGAACATTAAATGAAAAAGGTAAAGAAATTTTAAATTTGCCACAATTAGTTTGGGAGAATTACTGCCCAGATTGTGGATGTGGATTAACTATTTCTAATGATGCTGGAAATGGATTTTGTATTAATTGTTCGCATAATCATTAAAACTAATACTCATAAATTATTAAAAAGCACATAATTTTAAGACCTAAAAATCTTTCAGCTATGTTTTTTTTGTGCCTATTTTATATTTGGTGGAATTTTGGCTCCAATGCCACCTTTATAGAACTTTGCATTGCTTTCCTCAAAAGGAACATAATCTTTTTTCAGGCTGTCTGGATAGTTTGCCTCCAATCCTGCAAGGCTTCTTTGGTAATTTCGTTATTTTCATATTTATCTTTCATTTTCTGCCACTGTTCAAGCATATTACGGATTCTAAGAATAGCTTCACTGCCGAAATATATACCTGTGGTAGTGTATTAAGGATCTTCATCATTTAGGATAACAGGTCGTATATTTACTTCAATACTATCATCCAGCTTAAATAAAAATCGCATTAAATCATGTCCTGTATATGGATAATCAGGTTCTTTCAAATACTCTTTGTTTACATGCAGTACAGCAGAAATTTACCAGAGCAAAGACCATTGGAGCGAATTATACTGAAGAAAAAACCCAAAATAGAATCCGAAATAAAGACAAAGAAATTGGAAATATCATTGATATTAAGAAAAGCGAAAAAGCAAGATCAAGCAAAGGCTACGAGCAGTGGGCAACAAGACACAATCTTAAAACAGCAGCATCTACCCTTGTTTAAATCAGAAACAAAGGATTTAATTCAATGAAAGAATTGGAGCGTGGTATTAATCGAATATCAATCGGAAAGAATGAGTTGAAGCGATAGTTTGATAGGCTGTCATGGGAGCAAAAAAGGATAAAGGAAGTGGTAAAGCAAATTCAAATCTGTATGAGCAAAAGAGAACATTATGAAGGATATCGTAAAAATCCGAACGATAAAATTTATATGATGATGAATCGAGAAGATGTAGAAGCTTATAAGAAGTCTTATGTAGAAATAGATATTTTTCTTAAGAAATTTCCACATTTGAGACATGTGGAGTGCATAGCGTTGATACAAAGAGTGAAATCGTGAAAATCCTGCATTTTAAGCAGTTTTACAAGCATTATGTCTTTAATGGAGATGGCGATGGAGGAAGAAAAAAAGTCCTAAAAAATTATATTGATGTTTATGTTTGCATTGATATGGTGTGTGGAGATACAAAGGGTGAATTGGGAAGTGAGGAATAAGAAATGATGAGATGGATAATAAAAATAATCTTTTTCCCAATCAGCTTCCTGCTTAGTATTCTCACTGCGTTTCTGACATTCTTACTCGGAATAGGAACGGCACTGCTATATTTGCTGATGATGTTTTGCATATTTGGAGCAATTGCATCTTTTCTGCAAAAAGAAGTTACCATCGGAATAGAAGCATTGATTATTGGATTCTTAGTTAGTCCATACGGAATACCGATGGTTGGTGCAACTGTTATAGCTTTTTTACAAGGTATCAATGAAGCAATAAAATCAATCTAAAAAATTTAATACAAATGGTTACCAAAGGCGATAGAAGAAAAAACTATCGTCTTTTTCTTTGTAAATTTTTAAGGAGGGAGGTGATCCTGCATGGACTTTGACTATTTCTATAACAGAGAAGCAGAGCGATTTAACTTTTTGAAAGTGCCTGAAATATTAGTAGATGGAGAAGAATTTAAGGGGTTGTCAGCAGAGGCAATTATCCTTTATTCCATGCTTCTAAAACGAACGGGAATATCTTTTAAGAATAACTGGATAGACAAAGAAAATAGAGTATTTATCTATTTTACCGTTGAAGAAATTATGAGAAGAAGAAATATCTCAAAGCCGACAGCCATAAAAACATTGGATGAGTTAGACAGTAAAAAAGGAATCGGACTGATTGAAAGAGTAAGGCTTGGACTTGGAAAACCTAATATCATTTATGTAAAAGATTTTATGAGTGTATTTCAAGGAAAGGGAAATGACTTTCAGAAGTCAAAAAACTTTACTTCAGAAGTAAAAGATGTTGACCTCAGAAGTAAAGAAAATGAACTTCAGGAAGTTAAAAATGTTGACTCTAACTATATAGAGAATAATAAGAGTAAGTATAGTAAGAGAGAATATAGTTTTTGCGAAAACGGACTTGGAACATTTCAAAATGTTTTTTTAAAGAATGAGGATATAGGCGAATTACAAATAAAAATGGCAGGAGAGCTTGATAACTACATTGAGAGATTATCAACCTATCTTCAAAGTACTGGAAAGACATATAAAGACCATAAAGCAACAATTCTTTCTTGGTTTTATAAAGATCAGGGAAGTAAGAAAAAAACCAATATCCCTACATGGGAGGAATATAACAAGGGAGTACATTTATGATTAAAGAATTAGAGAAAGTGATGATAGAAGATGTGGAATACAGCTTCAATCCTGAAAAAGAATACATCAAAGACGGACACGCCTACTGTAAAGTGTGCCATGAAAGAAAAGATGGAAAAGCATTAGACTTTTTCGGAAAGCAGATGATATTTAAGACAGCTTGTAAATGCGATAGAGATAGAGAAGCAAAAGAAAAAGAAAGACAAAAGCAGCTTGAAATCGAGAGATTAAAAAGTATCTGCTTCACATCCATGATTCAATGGGCATATACATTTGAAAACTATCAGGGAAAAGAAAATCAGAGTCTTATCATCGCAAAGAATTTTGTAAAAGATTACGAACTGATGAAAAAAGAAAACATCGGACTCTTGTTTTATGGTTCGGTGGGTAGCGGAAAGACCTATCTTGCCTGCTCTATTGCCAATGCACTGATTGAACAGTATCAGATAAGCGTTAAGATTAGAAACTTTTCACAGATAATCAACGAACTGCAAAAAGGCGGATTTGACCTTGATAAAAACGCATATATCGAATCCCTTGTAAACACTTCCGTTCTCATCTTAGATGATTTAGGAATTGAAAGAGATACAAGCTATGCCAAAGAGCAGGTATATAACATTGTGAATAACAGATACCTAAAGCACAAGCCAACAATCTTTACCACAAATCTTTCATACAGCCAAATTGAAAACTGTACGGAGAGTGTGGAATACCAAAGAATTTACTCAAGAATTATCGAGATGTGTATTCCTGTGATGGTACTTGGAGAAGATTACAGAAAAGTTATTCAGGAAGAAAAATTAAAGAGGAATAAAGAAAGATTACTGACTGGAGGTGAGAGAACTTGATCAATGAAGAAATCGCAAGAAAAACGCTTAACATGGAAGTGAAAGCTGCTAAAGTAACAGGAAAGCTAATTCTGAACTTATTAAAGAAACTGATGAAAGAGGCTGAAAAACTTGGAGGACTGGAAAAGCTGGTTAATGCTAACGGAAATGAAGTAAAGCTCAAAGATATGGTTAAAAAGGGACAGCTTGAAGAAATTCCGGTAGAAGAAGCAGAGCTGAAGGAACTGAAAAAGGAACTTAATCGGTATGGGGTAAAGTTTTCGGTGATGAAAGATAAAGAAAGCGGTAAATACTCCGTATTCTTTCAGGCAAAAGACATGAAAGTCATGGATAAAGCCTTCAAACACGCTCTTGCAGAATCAGAAAAGAAAACGGAAAGAAAAGAATCTATCCACAAGAATATTGAGAAGTTCAAGGAGATGGCAAAGAACACTGTTTCTAAAGATAAAGTTAAGAATAAACAAAAGGAGCAGAGCCTATGATAGATAAGATACTAAAAGACATCAAAGGCTTATTTAAGGTGCAAGATAAGGCAAAGTTGCTAAAGCAGAATATTCCCTATCTTGCATTTTTCTATGTTGGCAATATCTTTTCTCATCATGTAAGAGCCTATACTGGTGGAGATGTGATAGACAAAATCTTTCAAGGAATATTAGAACTTAATACCATGAGCTTTATTCCAAGTATTCATCCTTCTGACATTTTAATGGGCGTGGGAGTGGCAGCTCTAATTAAATTTATTGTCTATACCAAAGGGAAAAATGCAAAAAAGTTTAGGCAGGGGAAAGAGTATGGTTCAGCAAGATGGGGAACGAGAAAAGATATAGAGCCGTATGTGGATGAAAAGTTCCAAAACAATATCTTGCTTACTCAAACAGAGCGATTAACCATGAATGGCAGACCGGCAAATCCAAAGTATGCAAGAAATAAGAATGTACTTGTTATTGGTGGTTCTGGCTCCGGAAAGACGAGATTTTATGTAAAGCCAAACCTAATGCAAATGCACTCGTCATATTGCGTAACAGATCCAAAAGGAACAATAGTCATTGAGTGTGGCAAGATGCTTGAAGATAATGGCTATGAGATAAAAATCTTAAATACCATCAACTTCAAAAAGAGCATGAAGTACAATCCATTCGCTTACATCAGAAGTGAAAAAGACATACTGAAACTGGTGCAGACAATTATTGCGAACACTAAGGGAGAGGGAGAAAAAGCAGGAGAAGATTTTTGGGTGAAAGCCGAAAAGCTCTATTATACAGCTCTTATCGGATATATCTTCTATGAAGCTCCAAGAGAAGAAAAGAACTTTGCGACACTACTGGATATGATAGACGCTTCAGAAGTCAGAGAAGATGATGAAACCTATATGAATCCCATTGATAGACTGTTTGAAGCATTGGAAAAGAAAGAGCCTACGCACTTTGCAGTCAAGCAATATAAGAAATATAAGCTTGCAGCAGGAGTAATAGAATTAAGGAGAACACTTAATCACTGTTTTAGTGAAACATGTACTTCTTAATTCTTTTTTATTTAAGAAATTAAGAGAAAGGAGGAAAAAGTGAGGAATTTTGAAAAGATAACAGCACTCTATGAGAGATTAAGTCGAGATGATGAACTTGAAGGAGAAAGTAACTCAATCGTTAATCAAAAGAAAATCCTTGAAGAATATGCAAGTAAGAATAATTTAACCAACATCATCCATTTTACAGATGACGGAATAAGCGGGACACAGTTTGATAGACCAGGCTTTATGGAAATGATGAATGGAGTAAATACTGGAAATATCGGTTGTATCATCGTAAAGGATATGAGTAGACTCGGCAGAGATTATCTCAAAGTCGGTCAATGTATGGAGATACTAAGACAAAATGGCGTAAGACTAATCGCTATCAATGACAATGTAGATAGTTTTTACAGAGAAGATGATTTTACCCCTTTTAGAAATATCATGAACGAATGGTATGCAAGAGATACATCAAGAAAAATCCAATCGACTTTCAGGTCAAAAGGCGAAAGTGGGAAACATACTGCAAGTACACCGCCTTATGGCTATATCAAAGATGAAAAAGATAAAAACAAGTGGATAGTAGATGAAAAAGCAGCAGAGATAGTAAGGCGAATATTTAACCTGACCATGCAAGGAAATGGTCCGTATCGAATAGCAAAGATATTGGAGAGTGAAAAAGTAGATATACCAGCCTATCATCAACAGAAATTAGGCTATGGACTATATCAAAGCAAAAACTTTGAACATCCCTATCGTTGGTGCAGCTCAACCATAGCAAGCATTTTAAAGAAACAGGAATACTTGGGACATACAGTCAATTTCAAAACAAGAAAACACTTCAAGGACAAGAAAAGCAAATATGTATCCGAGGATAACTGGCTTATTTTTGAAAATACACACGAGCCAATTATAGATCAAGAAACCTTTGACAATGTGCAAAGGATAAGAGGAAATGTAAAAAGGTATCCTGACGGTTGGGGAGAATATCACCCACTCACAGGACTGATGTATTGTGCAGATTGTGGAAGTAAAATGTATGTTCATAGAACAAGCAATTACAAAAATATACCCTATTACACTTGCAGTGCCTATACTAAAACACCTTGTGGCATGCTTTGTCCATCAGCACACAGAATAAAAGCGGAAGTAGTCTTAAATTTAATACAAGACACACTAAAAGATATTAAAAAATACCTTGATGAAGATAATGAAGCCTTTATCTGTTCCATTCAAAATGAAATGGAAGAAAAAGAAAAAATAGAGATAGAAAAGAAAAAGGTAAGATTAACGGAAAGCCAAAACAGACTTAGGGAACTCGAACGACTTATGTGCAGAATTTACGAAGATATGATCCTTAACAAAATACCAAATAGCAGATATGAGATACTAAACAATCAATATGAAACAGAGCAGATAACTTTAAGCAAAGAGATCAAAGATTTAGAGCAGCAGGTATCAAGATATGAAAAAGAAACAGACAGAGCAAGAAAATTTATATCTCTTATCAGTCGTTATGAAAACTTTGATGAACTTACAACTACAATGATAAATGAGTTTGTAGAAAAGATTATCGTACATGAAAGAGATAGAAAAGGAAGTCAGACATCAAAGCAAAAGATAGAAATTTACTTTAATTTCATAGGTAATTACGAACTACCACAGGCGGAGTTAAGTGATGAAGAAAAACAAAAACTTGAGGAAGAAGAAAGAAAAATCGAAGAAAGAAAAGACAAGCTACATCAAAATTACCTGAAACGAAAAGCAAGCGGAAAACAGAAAGAGTATGAGGATAAATATAAGGCAAGAAGGGAGCAGAAGAAACAAGAGAAATTAAAGGTTTTGAAAAGAGAGGGGATACCGGCAAGAGATTTTCAGTAAAGGCAAGAGATTTTCAGTAGAATATTGTGGATTGACTTTGAGGTTAGATTATGCTAAAATAAAGTAAACGGTGTTATCTTAATTTGGGAGGTGAAACTTACTGAGAGACAAAGATGTTACAATAAAGAAAATATTAAAAAGTGCAAAAAGCGAGTTTACAGAGCATGGATTCGAAGAGGCTTCTATTCGCACTATTGCTAAAAATGCAGGAATTACACCTGGTGCAATATATAAGCATTTTAAATCTAAAGAAGATATTTTTAAGGTACTTGTAAGTCCTATACTTAATCACTTATACAGAAGAAGTAAAGAATTGACAAATCAAGCGATTGAAGAAATTAAAGTAAATGGTTTACAAGCTTTTGGAGAAAAATCTGATGATAGTAATAGGGAATTATTGGAATTTATTTACCAAAACGATCCTATAGTTAATCTTTTGTTTAACTGTTCTCAGGGTACGGAATTTGAATCAATTCGTCATGATTTAGTGAATCTTGAAGTGCAGGGTGCTAAGAAATTGATCGAGGTTCTTAAAGAAAAAAAGATTGAAGTAAATGATTTGAATGATGATGAACTTCATGTTCTTTATACAATGGCATGTACACCTTTATTTGAGGTAATCACACATAGGTATTCATATAATGAAGCCTTGAATTTTATCGATATGATGGAGGCAGCAATGAATTTTGGTTGGAGGAGGATTATTAAATGAAAACATAATATAAAATTAAAAATAATAAATTTTGAAATCGGGTTAATCCCGATTTTCTGCGTTTTATGGAAAGTAAACAAAAATAAGAAAAATTTACCAGTAAAGATTATTTTGAATCAATCATATTGCAACTGGTGAATAAATATAAAAATTTAAATGGAGGTATTCAAATGAATGAATCAAAATTAAAAACAAAAGATTTAGTTAACATCGGCATTTTTTCAGTGATTTATATGGCGTTATCCATGGCGGTAATGTTTATTCCTGTGTTTTCTCCGATACTTTGGTTATTATGGCCAGCAATGACAGGCATAATATGTAATTTTATTTACATGTTGTTGGTCTCTAAGGTGCCAAAACCAGGAACGGCTTTACTTTTGATAGCAATTACAGGGATTATATATTTTGCTATAGGAGAATGCACTTTTACAATTGTCATAACTTGCGTTATTGCAGGGGTTTTAGCAGAAATTACTAGAAAAATTTTGGGATATAAAAGTCAAAAAAGCGTAATAGTATCTTCAGGATTGATTTGCATTGGGTTGATTGGCTCACCATTGCCTATGTGGTTGTTCCAAGAATCTTATATGAAGTCTATTATTAAAATGGGAATGAGTCCAGAATATGTAAATAAATTACAAACTTTAATTTCAATTCCAACACTTATCGGGATGATCATTACTGCATTTATTGGAGGAGTCATTGGTGCATATATAGGTAAAGCAATGTTCAAAAAACGTTTTGAGAAAGCTGGAATTATGTAAATGGAGGGTATTGTAAGAGGCATTATAAAGCTAAATCCACTAACTGAAATCATTTTTTTGATTTCAGTTAGTATTATTAGCTTTGCAAATAATAGCTTAAAATTAGATTTTTTTATTCTTTTAATTGTTGCTATTATAGCGTTATTTATGGGACTTGTTAAAATATCTTTAAAGGCATTATCTATGTTTGTATTATTACAGGGATTGAAATATTTTGTTTTGCCGATTCTACCAGATGTCATATCAGCACATTTTGGATTATTGGTGATTCATGCTCCTAAGTTAATACCGATTTTTTTAGTTGGTCAAATTCTTGTAAAAACTAATCCTATACGAAATATTATGTATGCCTTAAAAATGATGCATTTTCCAAAAAGCCTAATTATTTCTCTAGCAATAGGCATCAGATATTTTCCATCTTTAAGAGAAGAAAAAATATTAATCTCAGATGCAATAAAAATAAGAGGCGTGACTGGATTTAAAAAGATACAATTAGGACTAATATCATTAATAGTTACAGCTTCTAATACCGCAGATGAATTAGCTCAGGCTATTACAGTAAGAGGAATAGAAAATCCTGCAAGAAAGACTTTTATGGATGATGCAGGATTTAACATTTGGGATCTAATAATTATTCTATTATGCATTCTGATGTTCTTTAATTTAAAGTTCAAGTTATTTTTATAAGAGGTACGAAACATGATTAATATAAATGAAGCTTCATATTCCTATAAGAGAAGCTTAGAAGAACAGTTAAAGAAAATTTCAATAAAGATTAATCAAGGAGAAGTTATCTTATTATGCGGAAAATCTGGTTCTGGGAAAACAACTATAACAAAATTAATCAATGGATTGATTCCTCATTTTTTAGAGGGAAATTTATTAGGAAATATTTTTATAAATGGGATAAACACAAAACAAATGAAGATATATGAAATTTCTGAAAAAGTGGGAACAATTTTTCAAAACCCCAAAACACAGTTTTTTAATTTAGATTCAGATAGTGAACTAACATTTGGATTAGAAAATTTAGGTGAAAACCCTGATAAAATAAAAAGACAAGTTTTTAAAGTGGTACGTGATTTGGGAATTGAAAGATTAAAAAACAGAAATGTTTTTATGATGTCAGGTGGAGAAAAGCAATTACTTGCTATTGCATCTATTTATGCTACCAATCCAGATGTATATGTGTTTGATGAACCTTCTGCAAATATTGATGAGTATGGCATTGAAAGAATAAGAGAGATGCTTATAAATCTTAAAACTCAGGGCAAGACAATTATTATTTCTGAACATAGACTCTATTATTTAATGGATTTAATTGATAGAGCTATTTATTTACAAGACGGAAAAATAAAATATGTTTTTTCAAATGTGGAATTTTCTTCAATTAGTGATGACTCACGAAAGAAACTAGGACTTAGAACTTTTGTAAGAAAGAAAAATGATGATTTTGCAAATCCTGTCACATTTTGTGAATCTGATGACTTTGTAGTTTCAAATTTAGAATATGAAAATAAGAAACAAAAAATTTTAGATAAGATAAATATTTCCGGAAACAAGGGAGATATTATTGCAATAACAGGTAAAAATGGTCAAGGAAAAACAACATTAATGAGAATTTTGTGTGGACTGTTGAAAGAAAACGAAGGAAAAATAAGCTATAAAGGAAGTCCCATAAAATATAAAAAACGAAGAAAACTTTGTTATATGGTTATGCAAGATGTAATTCATCAGTTTTTTTCGGAATCTGTAAGAGATGAATTTAGTTTATTTGATTCTAAAATAGATGAAAAGCAAATAGATAATATTCTAGAAAAATTAGATCTTAAAAAATTAGATCATCGTCATCCTATGTGCTTATCAGGAGGTCAAATGCAGAGACTTTCTGTAGCATTGGGGATGTTAATGAATAGAGAAATTATTATTTTGGACGAACCAACGAGTGGACTTGATTATACAAATATGCTCGAAATAAGCAAAGTCATTAAAGAATTTTCAAATAATAAAATTATATTTATTGTTACGCATGATAATGAATTGATTGATAGTACATGTAATAAATTATTGGAAATTTGCGATGGCAGAATAAAAAGATTTTATGAAAGAAGGTAAAAGATGGATATCTTAAAGGGACATAAAAGCAAGATTTTCGCAGCTGTATTCATTGCGATAATAGGAGTAGGATTTGGTGTAATACCTTATTTTTCTGTAGCAGCCATTATTAATAACTTGGTTGCAAAAAATACAAATTTAAATAATTATTATCCATATATTTTTGCTGTATTTTTGGGATTTTTAGCAAGTATATTATTTCATGAAATATCTACTATTATTTCTCATAATCTTGCCTACAGGATTATTGAAGATAAAAGAAAGTTATTAGCTGACAAATTAAGTAAAATTTCTATGGGAGAAGTTGAAAGAAAAAGCAGCGGACAGTGGTCTCAATTTATGGTGGAAACACTTGATAAAATGGAAAAACCGATTGCTCATGTGATTCCAGAAGTTATTGCTAATATATTTATTCCTATAGTATTGATCATAACAATTTTTATAATGGACTGGAGAATAGGAATTGCAAATTTACTTACAATTCCATTGGGATTATTGTTCTCAATGTTAATGATGCGAGGTTATGAAGAAAAATCTAAAAGATACCAAGAAGCAGCTAAAGCTATGAATACGACAATGGTTGAATATGTAAATGGTATTAAAGTTATAAAAGCATTTAATAAATCAGCATCATCATTTGGGAAATTTAGAAAGACTGTTGAAGAAAATAAGAACGCAATGCTTGATTGGTACTTGAGTGTTTGTTTTTCAATGACAGCAACTATGGAAACTATCCCGTCAACTATGGTATTCGTTTTACCAGCTTCCTTGTATTTCTTTATGAAGGGTAGTGTTGAAGTAGGGACTCTTATCATGTGTATATTGCTATCATATGCTTCATATAAACCATTAATAAAAGCTATGAGTCATATGGAAACAATAGCAAATATAAAAGTTGTATTTGAAGAAATAAAAAAGATAATGGAAATTCCTAACTTAAAAAGAGGAGAAGAAGTAAGAGACATAAAATCTTATGATGTAGAGTTTAAAGATGTTACATTTGCATATGAAGAGTCAAAGAATGTATTAAATAATATTTCGTTTAGAGCAAATGAAAATGAGTTAACTGCAATCGTTGGAAATTCAGGTAGTGGAAAGTCTACTATTACAAAACTAATCGCAGGATTTTGGAATGTTTCTAATGGAGAAATTTTAATTGGAAAAACAAATTTGAACGAATTGCCTTTAAAACAGAATATGGAGCTTGTTAGCTATGTGTCACAAGAAAACTTTCTTTTTAATAAAACAATATTAGAAAATTTAAAGATGGCGAAGGAAGATGCGAGTATGGATGAAATTAAAGAGGCTTGTGAAAAAGCGAGTTGCTATAATTTTATAAAGAGCCTACCAAATGGATATGAAACTATTGTAGGAAAGGGAGGAGCAAATCTTTCTGGAGGAGAAAAGCAAAGAATTGCAATAGCTAGGTGTTTTTTAAAGAATAGTCCTATTGTACTACTTGATGAAGCAACAGCATATTCTGATCCTGACAATGAATCAGTTATTCAACAGTCTATTGATAAGTTAATTAAAGATAAAACAGTGATTATGGTAGCTCACAGGTTATCTACAATTGTAAATGCAAATAAAATAATTGTGGTGGATAATGGAGAAGTAATTGAAGAAGGCACTCATAAACAATTACTAGAGTTAAATGGGAGATACAAAAAAATGTGGGATGTATATACAGAATCTAAAGAAATCGAGGTGATATAAAGTGAGAGAATTGATAAAAACTTTATATGAGGTGTCAGGGTCATATTCAAATAAAATAACAAAAATGCTTATTTTTGATATATTTAAGGGAGTATTTGAAGGAGTTTCTTTAGGTGCAATTCTATTATGTTTGACCAAAATTTGTGAAAATATATTCACGAACCAAAGCATTTTAATGAAAGATGTGTATATTGTTTTTATTATTGCAGCTATAAGTGTGGTGGGAAAAATTATATTTGGATATCTGGCTGATAAAAACAAATATATTGCTTCGTACAATTTAGGAGCAGAAAATAGATTATATATTGGTGATCGTTTAAAAAATGTAAACATGGGATATTTCAGCACAAATTCTTTAGGGAATATAGCAGGAGCATTGTCAACTGTTATAGGTGAACTTGAAACAATAGGAGTTTTTATTATTGAGCAAATGCTTGTAGGTACAATACAGACATTAATTATGGTTATTTTCATACTACCTTATGATTTTGCAACAGCTATAATTATATTGTTGACTTTGATTGTTGGAACCTTAGTAAACTTATTTACACAAAAAAGCACAGATCAACTAACAGAGAGATTGTTAGGACTTAAATTGGATTTAAGTGAAAAAATGCTTGAGTATGTAAATGGGATAGGAATAACTAAAGCATTTGGAAAAGATCAAAATACAGTTAAGGAACTAAACGAAAGTATTACAAAAAGTCGCAAAGGCTTCCTTGCTGTAGAAAAAATTTTAGTTCCAACACAGTTTTTATTCTTGTTAGTATTTAAACTTGGTATTTGTGTGATAATTTTTAGTTCTATCATAAGATATTTATCAGGGGATATTGAAGTTACTAAAGCTATTATATTAATTGTTATGAGTTTTGTTGTTTTTTCTGGATTTGAATTAGCAGGAAGTATGCAGAGTATTAAGGGTGTTGCTGTACGAAATCTTAATACTGTTATAAATTTAAGAAATTTACCTGTAATTGAAGAAGGTGAAATGACAGAAGTAGATAAAGCAGAAATATCAATGAACAATATTTCATTTTCTTATGGAAAAGAAAATCTTTTCAATAATCTAAGTATGCTTGTTCCAGATGGAAAAACAACTGCTCTTGTTGGATTTTCAGGAAGTGGTAAAACAACACTTTGCAATTTAATGGCGAGGTTTTGGGATGTAAATTCTGGCGAAGTAAAAGTTGGAAATCTAAATATTAAACAGTACAAGTATGATGAATTGCTTTCAAATTTTAGCTTTGTTTTTCAAGACGTGTATCTTTTTGATGATACCATAAAAAACAATATTAAGTTTGGTAATCCAAATGCAACAGATGAAGAAATGATAGATATTGCCAAAAAAGCTCAGTGCCATGATTTTATTATGAAATTGCCAAAAGCTTATGATACTGTTTTGCAAGAAGGGGGTTCAAACCTATCGGGAGGTGAACGCCAGAGAATATCTATTGCGAGAGCTATGTTAAAGCCAAGTAAATTTGTAATTCTTGATGAGGCAACTTCAAGCGTAGATCCAGAAAATGAAAAACAATTATTGATTGCTTTGAAAAACTTATTAAAAGGCAAAACTGTTATTGTAATTGCACACAAGCTTTCTACTGTAAAAAATGCAGATCAGATAGTTGTTTTAAAAGACGGTGTTATAAAACAAGTAGGAACACATAGTGAACTTGTATCTAAACATGGAATATATAAGGATTTTATTGAAATCAGAAAACAATCTGAAGAATGGGTAGTTTAGAAAGGTTTGATATATGAATATTAGATAGATGTAAGAAACGGGGGAGTAAGATGAAAAAGACTTTTCATATAGAAGAAAGAAATAACAAAAAATTCTTCTTGCCTTATAGTTTCTTATTATCTCAAGCAACTAAATATATCTAAAGAAAAGATAGATTCATTTCTTTTCGGAGGACTATTTACACCAAAGTGTAGAAGTCCTCCTTTTTTTATTCTCAAAACCAAAACAGAGAACTTAAAAAGGAGGATGACTAAGTGGCAAAGAAAGAATATTACCTTTATGTAAAAGGCAAAGCCGTACCTGTAAGTGAAGAAGTCTACAAAGCCTATTGGAAGATAACAGAGCATGAAAAGTATCTCCAAAGAAAAGATTGGAAGCATAATGTAATACCATTTTCGGCACTGGATCATGATGGACACTTTGTAGATAACATCATAGATGAAAAGATAGACTTAGAAAAAATTGTAGAAGTAAAAATGCGAATTGAAGAACTTCATAGAGCATTAAATACTCTTACAAAAGAAGAACGAGAACTAATGGAAGCCATCTTCTACAAAGAAGAAAGTCTAAGGTCAATCAGCAGAAGAGAGAAAGTTACACATCAAGCAATCAGTGGGAGGAGGGATAGGATTTTAGAAAAACTGAGAAAGATTTTAGAAGATAAAATCTAAAAACTTGGAAAGGTTAAGTGTCAAAAAAGGTGCTTAACCTTTCTTTATGGAAACAAGCAGATACCAAAACGGAGGAATTAAAAATGAAGAAAGAAAAAACATTACAGGAAGTACAGGAACAAATTTCTGAACTTCAGGAAGAAAGAGAAAAGTGCGATGTAAAGCTGAAACAATTACAAAATCAAGGCAAAAAATTAGAAAAACTGGCAAATGAAAAGGAACGAAAAAGAAGAAATCACAGGCTCATACAAAGGGGATTGATAGTAGAAAGGGTCATTAAAAATCCTCTAATATTTACCAATGAGGAGATAGAAAAACTGTTAAATATCTCTACTCACACAGAAGAATACAGACAAGCCTATGAAGAAATGATAAATGGGAAAGATATGGAAGATGAAACGGACATAGAGTAGATAAAATAAAAGACCTTAGTTTTTTCAGAAGCTCCCTGCAAGGGCAAAAAGCTCCGCAGGACGCAAAGCACCCTTTAGGGTGTATAATTGCGCCCTTAGTAAACTAAGGGATTTTGGCAAGTCTTTGAAAATCCAAAACTTAATAAAAACATACGGATAAAGCAGATAGGAAAAGATACAAAAAATAACCTGTCTGCTTTTTCCTTTACCTGAAAACAAACAAAAAATGAAAGGAGCTTAAAAGTGGCAGAAACATTTCACTTTAATATTTCTATGATAAGCAGAGGAAAAAGTAAATCGGCAGTTGCAAGTGCAGCATATATCTCTTGTGAGAAAATCAAAAATGAATGGGACGGAGAAGTTCATGACTATCATAATAAAAAAGGACTTTTACATTCAGAAATCTTCTTGCCGGAGAATGTCCCTATAGCATTAAAAGATAGAACTACATTATGGAACAGCGTTGAACTAAATGAGAAAGCAAGCAATGCACAGCTTGCAAGAAATTTTATCATTGCTCTACCAAAAGAATTATCCTTTGAAGAAAACAAGAAACTCATTACCGACTTCATACAAGAAAATTTTGTATCAAAAGGAATGATAGCAGACCTTGCAATTCATGATGAAAGTGCTGAAGAAAATAACAATATCCACGCTCATATTATGACTACTCTTAGACCGATCAATGAAAAAGGAGAGTGGCTGGCAAAAAGCAAAAAAGAATATGTTCTTGATGAAAAGGGAGAAAAGATAAAACTAAAAAGTGGTAATTACAAAACAAGAAAAGTAGAGCTGACAGATTGGAACGATAAAGGCAATGCAGAGAAATGGAGAGAGAATTTTGCAAGTCTTTGTAATCAGTATTTAGAAAAAAATCATCAGGAAAAGAGAGTAGATCATCGTTCCTACAAAAGACAAGGGATAGAAGAAATCCCAACCATTCACATGGGAGCAAGTGCAAGTGCCTTAGAGAAAAAAGGAATCGAAACCGACAAAGGAAACATCAATAGAGAAATCAAAAAGCATAATTTCTTAGTAAAAGCCATCAAGAACAAGATAAAAGAAATTACCTCTTGGATAGATGAGTTACTTGGAAACCTGCAAGCAAAATACGATGAGTATAAACAGACTAAAAAAGATGAACTGGAGAATAAAGCAGAACTCTTTAACCTCTATGAATATATTTCTATCTATAACGAGATACAGGGAGAAAAAACAAAAAATCTATCCTACTATGGACAGATAAAAAAGGGAAATGCAGACCTAAAGAGATTTGTAAAAGCAATCTACTATCTAAAAGATAATCATCTTCAAACCATAGCAGACCTACAAGAAAAAGTCTTTGAACTGGCAAAGCAAAGTAAAAAGATAAGTGAAGATATTCAAAGCAAAACCCAAAGAATAAAGGAGTTAAATCGTTGCTTTATTTGTGCAGACATCATCAAAGAAAATAAGGCGGTATATCAGGAATATAAAGATAAAACTTTTCTTAAAGATAAATTTTACAATTCACATAAAGATGAAATTGAAAACTACAAAAAAGCAAGAAAGACTATAGAAAAATTTACTGGAACATCAGCTATAAAGTCGAGTGATTGGCAGAAAGAAATATCAAGCCTTGAAAAAGAGATACAAGACTTAACTGAAGATAAAGCTAAAGTTCAAGACGAATTTAAGCAGATAGATCATATCAAATATGCAGTAAAGATTGTCAATGATGAGTATGGAATAGATTTATCTATAGAGATAGACAAGGCAATTAAGAGGGGAGATAAACCAAGTGTAATTGCACAACTGAAAAAATTTCAAGAGCAAGAGGAAAGAAAGGGTCAGTACAAACAAAAAGCAAAAGAAAAGGCTAAAGAAAATTATAAAAATAAAGGGGAGGAAAGATAAAAATGGCAGACAACAGAAGATACTATTGGTTAAAATTGAAAGAAGATTTTTTTACAGGTAAGAGAATCAAAAGGCTAAGAAAAATATCAGGAGGAGATACCTATACAATCATCTATCTTAAATTGCTTTTACTTAGCTTAAAAGATAGTGGGAAGCTGTATTATGACGGAGTAGAAACAGACTTTATCAAGGAGCTTGCATTAACGATTGATGAAACGGAAGATGATGTAATGGTTACAGTAAATTATCTTGTAGGACAAGGATTGATGGAGATAATCACAGAAAATGACGAGTATTTTTTAACAGAAATCCCAAGTCTTATAGGTTCAGAAACAGCGTCTACAAGGCGTTCGAGGAAATCAAGAGGACAAAAAGCGTTGCAATGCAACACTGGTGCAACATCTTGCAACCTTTTGCAACAAAACTGCAACGGAGAGATAGAGAAAGAGAAAGAGATAGATATAGATATAGATATAGAGTTAGAAAAAGAGGGGGAGAAAGAAAAAATATCCCCCTCCCTTTATGGAGAATATAAAAATGTTTCCTTAACTGATGAAGAATATGGAAAATTAAAGGATAAAATGCAAGGTCATAGGGATAAAATGATAGAGAAGCTGTCAACCTATATGCAAAGCACAGGAAGAAACTACAAAGACCATTATGCGACCTTAGTTCATTGGTATGAACAAGACAAAGGGAAATTAAAGGAAAACAGTAAATCAAAAGTATATACCTTTGAAGATTATGACAAGGGGGAACACCTGTAGACCTCGTATAAGACGGTGGAAAGGTGTTTTTAGAGCGTTAATGATAAAATAGGTATCAGACTATAGCTAAGTGTAAAATAGGGCTTAAAATTGCAGTATGGAAAAAATATCGTATTTATGATAAAATGATAATGATATGGTAATAAACTCAGTTATAAGGAGAGGATATATAAATGCGAATTCAATTTACTGTAACCGATGAAGAACTTGAAATTTTAACTAAAAAAGCAATAGAGGGAGGTTTCCCAAGCGTTACTGAATATTGTAAGTGTAGCAGTTTACAAGAAAATACAAGCTATGCTGACCTATATACTACCTTATTAAACAAAATTAGCTCTTTACCGAAAGGCAAAGAATTTGTTTTGAGAGAGTTAATCGCAACACCGCCGGCATTGATTGGCAGATGGTTTTATGAAAATGTAAATAAGAGACTTGTAAAAAATGTGGAACACATCGGAAAAGCTGAAGGCGGAGTAGAAAAATATAAAAGAATTTAGATAATGTTGGAGGTGCATTTCATGGCAGAAGAAAATAAAGAGATAGTTATTGTAGATGATAAAACTATACAAGAAAAAATATATCTTATTCGTGGGCAAAAAGTAATGCTTGATGCAGATTTAGCTGAAATATATGGTTATGAAACAAAAAACTTTAATAGACAGGTGAAAAACAACGCAGAAAAATTTGAAGGTGAAGACTTCATGTTCCAATTAACGGACGAAGAAATGGTAGAACTTTCAAGGTGCAAAAATTTCACCTTGAACAGAGGGACTGGTAGAGGAAGTAATATTAAATACAATCCTTATGCCTTTACAGAACAAGGAATCTATATGCTTATGACTGTACTAAGAGGTGAACTTGCTGTTAGGCAAAGTAGAGCTTTAGTTAGAACATTTAAGCAAATGAAAGATTTTATCATAGAAAACCAAGATTTTATCGGTTCAAAAGAATTAGTTCAAATAGCAGTACAGACAAATCAAAATACAAAGGATATAGCTGAAATAAAGTCGCAAATGGCTACAAAAGAAGATTTGAAAAAGGTTATGGATAATTTTATAGATCCGGACACATACAAGCATTTCCTTTTAATGAACGGAGATAAGATTGAAGCAGATGTTGCCTATACAAAAATATATAAGTCTGCAAAGAAAAGTATTTATGTGATAGACAACTATATAGGCTTGAAAACCTTAGAATTATTAAGGGCTGCAAAAGACAATGTTGAAATTATAGTCTTTAGCGACAATGTGAAAAACAAGGATATGCTGACAAAAAATATCCTAAACGATTTTAGAAAAGATTACCCTAATATCAATCTGAAGATGAAAATTGCAGGTAAAAAGTATCACGATAGATATATTGCCATTGACTACGGAACAGACAGTGAAGCCTTTTATCTTTGCGGAGCGTCATCAAAGGACGCAGGAAATAAAATATCAAGTATTACAAAGATAGAGGAATCTTCCAAGGATATGTATCATACGATGTTTGGCGGAATGCTGAACAATAAGGATTTGAAAATTTAATATGTAAATGGTAAAGCGTTATTAAATGAATAGCTATAAGACTTGTGAAAGGCGGTAGAAATAAAACTCTATCGTCTTTTTTTGATTGCAACTAACAGGAGGGAAAATAATATGCACGAAAATAAAAATGAACATAATACAGGAACAAAGACTATAAAAAAGATTGGAAAAGCAACTTATGAGGTTATTGTCCATTTTAATGAAAATGCGACTGAAACTATGCAAGATAAATTGAAAAGGATAATGCTTAGAGAAATGGAGCGAGAAAAAGATAAAAAACCTCATAAAAATGATTAGAAAGTCCTTGACAAGTTGTTACAGGGAAAACTGCCAAGTCTATTCTAATATCTTGTGGAGCAAGACTTGCTCCTTTTGACATAAGAGAGCTTAGAGAACTAATGAGTGAAGATGAACTTGAGCTTGATACACTGGGAGATAGAAAGACAGCACTCTTTGTCATTATCTCCGATACAGATGATACTTTTAACTTTGTGGTATCTATTATGTATTCTCAGCTATTTAACTTGCTATGTGATAAGGCAGATGATGTGTATGGAGGAAGATTACCTGTTCATGTAAGATGCCTACTTGATGAGTTTGCAAACATCGGCTTAATTCCAAAGTTTGAAAAACTGATAGCGACAATCCGTT
Organism: Alterileibacterium massiliense; assembly: GCF_900104645.1. GTDB lineage: Bacteria > Bacillota > Clostridia > Peptostreptococcales > Anaerovoracaceae > Alterileibacterium > Alterileibacterium massiliense. The sequence continues at coordinate 733,695 of NZ_FNWE01000002.1, forward strand.
CCAGAGAAATATCAGCGAGTATAATTCTTCAAGCACAATCTCAGTTAAAGGCAATCTATAAAGATAATGCGGACACAATTGTGGGCAACTGTGATAGTACCTTGTTTCTTGGTGGCAAGGAAAAGACCACATTAAAGGAACTTTCCGAAACACTGGGAAAAGAAACGATAGATTTATATAATACATCGGAAACAAGATCAAATGCTAATAGTTATGGACTCAATTACCAAAAGACAGGAAAAGAGCTTATGAGTCAAGATGAGATAACGGTTATGGATGGCAGTAAATGTATCTTTCAGCTTAGAGGTGTAAGACCGTTTTTATCAGATAAATTTGATATTACAAAGCATAAGAATTACAAGTTACTTGAAGATTTTAATAAGAAAAATGCCTTTGATATTGAGGAATATATCAAGAGAAAAGGGAAAGCAAAATTAAATAGAGAAACGGTTATTACAAGAGTGCAGTAAGTCTAAAGAACATAGATTTGCTGCTTTTTTATTACTCAAAATCAGGAGGAAAGATGGTAAGGATAAGAAGTCCCACTAAGGAAAACTAAATAGCAAGAGTATCAGCGATTGGAAAAGAAAAACTCCGATCGCTTTTTTTATTTAAACGAAAAGGAGAAATTTTTAATGAAGCAAGAAATGATTAACATCAATGCCAATTTATTGGCGGAACCAACTTTTTCAAGTTTTGACAAAGAGGGAGAAACTGTTGAGGTTGCAAACTTCACGCTTGTAAAAAAGTACGGGAAAGGCAAGGAGTATATCAACTGTGCAGCCTATGGAGAAAAATCGGAGAAAGCAAAGGACTTTGAAAAAGGCGATTTGATTCATATCTTTGGTTACTTTAAGAAGCGTGAAAAAGAGGGAAAGACTTACAAAAACTTTGTAGTGAAGTCATATAACAAGATTGAAAAGAAAGAAGAAAGCGAGGAGGAATAAATTATGGAATTTTTTACACAGGCAGTTAATGTATTAAAGATTTTGGTAATGGCAGTAGGTGCAGGACTTGGAGCATGGGGTGTTATCAACCTGATGGAAGGATATGGTAATGACAATCGTGCGACACGTTCATAAGTGAAAAGCTTATGCACTAAGTCGAAGGACTGAAAGTTCAAAACTTAGGAGAACTGGCAATCTGATAGGTAGAATGACGGGGTAACGCCCTGAAATGCCTACACTGATACTCCGATTGGCAATGAATATTAGACTATTTCATTGTCAAAAGCTCGGTGAAGTCGGCAGAGAGTAGCCGTAAGACTGATATTAACATCAGACACGAAAGCTGTTCAGAGGTGGACGGTGCTACCTATATGTCGGGTGTCGAATACGCATGGTGAGAATGTGTATACCAAAGCACTGACGTACTTCCGAATGTAAGGGTCTAAACGTTTGAATTTGCCTAACGGCAATTCCCATCAAAGATGGGGTGTTTGTGGATGAGTAAGAATGGTTGTTATGAAAATCCATATATCGTTACAGGCGATATGGTGAAAACTAAACACAGGCTTAGAGGAAGAACCTAAACGTATTCAAAGATAAGATTGTCGGAACGTGGTAAGCCAAGAGCATGGAAGCAGTCTAATGCTAATGAAGTGTTGAATGGGAAAATGACTGAAAAAAAAAAAAAAACAGCATATAACCATTCTTTATCTCGGTGAAAGTGGTGGCACAGTACCTATGAAGCGAAAATAATAAGTTCGTGGAGGGATAGCCACCAGTCACATGAAAGTACAAGAACTGAAATTAAGACAAACACAGCTTCGAGTATGACAAAGAAAATCAAATCCGAAAGGAGATGGTGACTGTGTCCACTTCGAAACAAACACTGAAACAAAGCAAAATCCGTTATACGGAATACTATGACTTGCAAAAAGTCCTTGATGATTTATATGAAGATAGCGGTAATAATAAAGTATTTTCAAATTTAATGGAGTTGATAACTTCAAGAGAAAATATTAAACTTGCCTATCGTAGTATAAAAGGGAACAAAGGAAGTCATACGGCTGGGGTAGATGGCAGAACAATAAAACATCTATCAAGGCTAAATGAAGAAGAATACATTTCTCTCATACAAAAACAGTTTCATTGGTATAAGCCACGCCCTGTAAAGAGAGTGGAAATGCGAAAGCCTAATGGGAAAATTAGACCTTTAGGAATACCAACTATTGTAGATAGAATTGTACAACAATGTATCTTGCAAATATTAGAGCCGATATGTGAAGCCAAGTTTCATGACAGTTCCTATGGGTTTCGACCTAACAGGAGTACGGAACACGCTATTGCAGAATGTGCAAGACTAATGCAGATACAGCACTTACACTATGTAGTCGATATTGATATACAAGGATTTTTCGATAACGTATATCATGCAAAGCTCATAAGGCAGCTTTGGAATTTAGGAATCCAAGACAAAAAGTTACTTTGTATCATTAAGGAAATGCTTAAAGCAGACATAGTTATGCCCGATAAAAAGGTAATTACACCAACAAAGGGAACACCACAAGGCGGAATATTATCACCGCTACTATCTAATGTAGTCTTGAACGAATTAGATTGGTGGGTTTCATCTCAATGGCTGACAATGCCTACGCATTATCCATATAAACAGAGAACGAACAGTCAAGGAACAGAGATAAAAAGCCATACTTACAGAGCTTTAAGAACAAGCAACCTAAAAGAAATATACATTGTAAGGTATGCTGATGATTTTAAGATATTTTGCCGTAATTACTACGATGCAAAAAGAACCTATCAGGCAGTTACAAAATGGTTGCAAGACCGATTAAAACTAAATGTGAGTGAAGAAAAATCTAAAATAACAAATCTAAAACAAAGGTATTCGGAGTTCTTAGGATTTAAGCTTAAGGTTAAACCAAAAGGCAAAAAGTTTGTTGTACAGTCGCATATAAGTGATAAGGCACTGAAAAATGCAAAAGAAAATATTTCTAAATGTGTTGCGGATATAAAAAGACCTGCAAACGAAAAGGAACAGTACAAAGCAATAGCCAAGTATAATGCCACTGTTTCAGGCTTGCATAATTACTACCAAATAGCAACAAATGTAAGTTTGGACTTTGCTAAAATAGCCTTTCACATTAAAAAGCAGATGAACAACAGACTTGATATTAAAACCAGTGGAACGCTAAACAAAGGATTTATCAAAGAAAAATATGGAAAAAGTAAACAGCTTCGCTTCCTTAATGGACATCCGCTAATTCCAGTTGGATATATTAGGACAAAGGACGCAAAACACAAGAAAAAGGTTGTAAATAAATACACTGTAAAGGGCAGAGCTTTTATTCATAAAAATCTGCAAATTGATGTAGATACACTTGTTTGGTTGATGAGACATCCTGTACTTGATAAGAGTATAGAGTTTGCAGACAACAGAATCTCGCTCTTTGCAGCTCAATATGGCAGATGTGGGGTAACAGGTGTAAAACTTACACCAAACGATATACATTGCCATCACAAGATACCGTTTGAACAAGGCGGTACAGACAGTTATAGCAACTTAATTCTTGTTACAGAAGCAGTTCATATACTTATCCATGCAACAAAAGAAGATACAATCCAAAAGTATATAAAAGAGCTTGGCTTAACGGTCAAGCAGATCGAGAAATGTAATAAGCTTAGAAAAATGGCAGGATTGCCACTAATTTAGAAAAAAATAATTTGTTACGAAGTGTGTAAGTCTTAGTTAAAACGTGAAAATCTTTCTTGTGATGGAACGCCGTGTGCGGTGAAAGTCGCATGCACGGTGTGAAGTGGGGGAAAATCCGGAGATAACATCAAAGGATTACCTATCACTATCGGGTGCAAAATCTCAGGGCATTAAGCAGCTTATGGCAGGAGGCGGCATTGTCCTTATCGGATTAAAGCTGATTCCGCTTCTTGCAAATGTACTCAAGTAAGAAGAAAAGGAGAAATTAAATGTTTGGGATATTCGACAAGATAGAGGAGTTTTTCAAAGATCTTCTACTGGGCGGTATCCAAGCAAACTTAGAGTCCATGTTTCTTGACATCAACGATAAAGTTGGTGCGATTGCAACGGATGTGGGAAAGACACCGATGGGGTGGAACGGACAGGTTTTTAGTTTTATCAAAAGCATTAACGATTCCGTCATTATTCCCATAGCGGGACTAATCATCACAGCAGTCCTTTGTATTGAGCTTATCAATATGGTAATGCAAAAGAACAATATGCATGATACGGACACCTTTGAATTTTTTAAGTACATCATTAAGATGTGGATTGCCGTATGGTTAGTGTCTCACGCTTTTCAGTTTTCTATGGCAGTCTTTGATGTGGCACAGCACATGGTAAATAAAGCGGCAGGGGTAATTAACACCTCTGCCGTTATCTCCGGAGATCAGATTGTAACGATGGTAGAAGGCTTAAAAGATAAAGGTCTTGGAGAGCTTGTCATGATACTCTTTGAAACCTCGCTCATAAAGGTGGCAATACAGGTCATTTCCATTGTGATTATGCTTGTGGTATACGGCAGAATGTTTGAGATTTATGTTTACTCATCCGTTTCAGCCATTCCTTTTGCCACAATGGGAAACAAAGAGTGGGGACAAATCGGAACAAACTATATCAAAGGCTTATTTGCACTTGGGCTACAAGGACTCTTTTTAATGGTTTGTCTTGGAATATACGCAGTATTAGTTAAGACAATACAGATAACAGATATACACACAAGTACCTTTACGATACTTGGATATGCGGTTTTGCTGGGGTTAATGATGCTAAAGAGCGGAACACTGGCCAAAAGCGTATTAAATGCACACTAAAAGAAAGGAAATATATGATGAATAAAAGAAAAACAGTATTGATAGCAGTAGCAGTTGGAACAAGTATTATGGCAGTTATGGATAGAATCAGGCTTCATAGCAAGGTGAATGACTTGGAAGCAAGAACAAAGGATATCGGTCGCTGCCATAATGATTTTTGTCTAATTCAGGAAAGATATAACAGAAGCACAGATGAACAGATTGCAAGTATTCAGGAAGAAATCGGCTCCGTATATGAACATATAGAGGAGCTTTCAAAGGGTAAAGAAGATGGGAGGTAAGTTATGGCGTATGTACCTATCCCAAAAGACTTAAAGAAGGTAAAAACAAAGGTTGCATTTAACCTGACGAAAAGACAGCTTATCGGTTTTACGATTGCAGGACTGATTGGAATACCAATCTATTTATTTATGCGAAAGGTCGTTCCAAATGATATAGCAGTTATCTTTCTCATTGTGTCCACTCTTCCAATATTTTTCATCACTCTTTTTGAAAAGGACGGACTTAGCTTTGAGAAATACTTTAAGTGTATTTACCTTCACAAATTTTATCAGCCACAAAAAAGAGTGAGAAAGGAGGTTTATCTTGAAAGACAAAAGAAAGATTCAGCAGCTAAAGTTAGAACAAAACCAAAAGAAATTAAGAAGTCAAAAGCAGGACTTAAAGCAAAATAAGGGGAAGTCTAAAAAAGATAGGGGCGGATTACTTGACCTTATCTTTAGGAAAGAACCGAAAAGATACACAGTTGAAGATACCATTCCCTATCTTAGATTATTAAAAAGCGGGATATGTCAGATTGATGAAAAGCATTTTAATAAGAGTATCGCTTTTGAGGATATAAACTATCAGCTTGCTTTAGAAGAAGATAGGGATTTGATTTTTAATCAGTTTGCAAACTTTCTTAATTCCTTTGATCCAAGTGTCAGCATAGAGTTTTCATATATCAATCAGCTTGGTAGAAACGAAGAAATGAAATCAGCCATTCAAATACCGGATAAAAAGGACGGGTTTGACGATATACGCCTTGAGTTTCGAGAAATGCTGAAAAGTCAGATTGTAAAGGGAAATAACGGACTGAAAAAATCAAAGTATGTAACCTTTACGGTGGAAGCGGATAATTTAGAGCAGGCTACTTCAAAACTGGAAAGACTGGAGATAGATATATTATCAAGTCTTAAAAGTATGGGAGTAAGAGCGGAAAGCCTGAACGGAGAGGAAAGGCTAAAGATACTTCATGATGTTTTAAATCCCAATAAGACCTTTGAATTTTCATATAAGGACTTAATGAAGAAAGAAAGCACAAAGACATACATTGCTCCTGATGAATTTAACTTTACACCGTCAAGGTATTTTAAGTTTGGAAAATTTATCGGAGCGGCAAGTCATTTTCAAATCCTTGCAAGTGAGCTTTCAGACCGTATGCTTGCAGAGTTTTTGGATATAGACGATAACATCAATATCTCTTTTCATATCAAGGCAATCGAACAGTCGGAAGCCATCAAGATGGTAAAAAGAAAAAATACCGATATTGACAAGATGAAGATTGAGGAAAACAAAAAGGCTGTAAGGTCGGGATATGATATGGACATTCTTCCAAGTGATTTAATTACCTATGGAGAAGATGTAAAAAGTCTTTTAAAAGACCTCCAGACAAGAGATGAGCGTATGTTTGTCGTAACCATTATCTTTATGAACTTTGCAAAGACGATTCAAAAGCTGGATAATACCATTTCTCAAATCAGCTCCATTGCCAATAAGCATAATTGCAAGTTAAAAAGACTTGATCACTCACAGGAACAGGGCTTAATCAGTGTACTTCCACTTGGGGTAAATAAGATTGAAATTGACAGAGGACTAACCTCATCATCTACGGCTGTATTTATGCCATTTACCACAGAGGAGCTTTTTATAAATTCGGCAAACAGTTTGTACTATGGACTAAATGCCCTAAGTCATAACCTGATTATGGCAGACAGAAAGAAACTGAAAAATCCAAACGGTCTAATTCTCGGAACTCCGGGAAGCGGTAAATCCTTTAGTGCAAAAAGAGAAATGGCAAATGCCATTCTTACAACCGATGACGATGTAATTATCTGCGATCCGGAAGGCGAGTACGGAAACCTTGTGCGTCAGTTTAAAGGAGAAGTCATAAAGGTTAGCAGTAAGTCAAAAGACTATCTAAATCCCCTTGACATCAATATGAACTATGGCGATGGGGACGCACCACTGAAAGATAAGGCAAACTTCATTATGTCTATGCTTGAGCTTGTAGTTGGTGGTAGTGGACTTACGGCAGAAGAAAAGTCGGTTATAGATAGATGCCTACCTAAGATTTACGAAAAGTATTTTGAAAATCCAGAACCTTGTAATATGCCTATACTTCAAGACCTATACGATATGTTAAAAGGACAGGAAGAAAAAGTTGGTAAAAAGCTGGCAACGGAAATGGAGATTTATGTAACAGGCTCTCTTAATGTATTTAACCATCAGTCCAATGTGGACTTAAATAAGCAGCTACTTTGTTTTGACATTAAGGAGTTAGGCTCGCAGCTTAAAAAAATCGGAATGCTTGTTATTCAGGATCAGGTGTGGAACAAGGTATCGCAAAACAGAGGGAATAAGGCTACAAGGTACTATATCGACGAGTTTCACTTATTGTTAAAAGACGAGCAGACAGCTTCCTATTCCGTCGAGATTTGGAAAAGATTTCGTAAGTGGGGAGGAATCCCGACAGGCATTACACAGAATGTCAAAGACCTACTGATGAGTAAGGAGATAGAAAATATCTTTGATAATACGGACTTTGTCTTAATGCTTAATCAGGCTTCAGGCGATAGAGAAATTTTAGCAAGGAAACTTAAAATCTCACAGCCACAGCTAAGATATGTAACCAATTCCAATGCAGGAGAAGGACTTTTGTTTTTTGGAAATACCATTGTTCCTTTCCTTGATAAGTTCCCGAAAGACACAATCCTTTATCAGAAGATGACAACTAAGCCTGAAGAAGTGAGGTAGGCTTATGGGAAAGAAACTGAAAAAGGACTTTAAGGAAAGGCAAAGGGCAAGGATTGAAAAGGAAAGGCTGCAAAGTAATGGCAGCATAGAGCCTGAAGAAAATAAACTAAAGCATAATGATGATTACAGAGGGAAAATCGTCCATGACAAAGACAGATTTCAAGATAAGGTTCATGAAAAGGTCAGTAAGAGAAGTGCAGAAACTGAATTAAACGGAAAAACTTCTAAAAGAAATGCAAGGTATAGAAGTCCTGAAACAGGAAGCATAAGTCAGGAAGAAATCGGGAAAGCGGATTATGATACTGAGGTTAAGGATGGAAAAATCTATGATCCTTTAGGAAAAGATCTCGACAATGACGGGATTATAGACAGATATGACAATGACTTTAGGGACAGCGACTATTTTGAGTCAACCTATGATGTAGAGGACAACCTTCATCATAAAGTAGAAGATACAAAAGGCTTTTCAAAAAGCCAAAAGGCTCAAAAGAAAAATTATAAGAGAAAAAACTATTCCGATAAGCTCTATACCAGAAAAAAGGACAAAGAAGCCAAAGAGGAAAAGGCTGACAATAAAAAAAGCAGAAAAGAAGCCATTCTTGATAGAGAAAAGAAAAACAGGCTTTCTAAAGAACAGGAAAGAACTTTTAGGGATAAGGCTTCTAAGGTGTCCGCTTTATCAGGACTTGCTAAAGGAAGTGAAACCGTAAGAGATTACCTATCTCATGGAAGCGATGAAAATCAAGGGGTAGAGGCAGGAGAAAAAACAGCCGATACAAGCTCAAAACTCATTCATGGAATTAAAAACTATTCAGATAAGAAAAGAGCCAAAAAAGGATATGACCTTACGAATAAGGACTATAAAATCAGAAAGCGAAAATCCAAATTGGAGTTTCGAGATGCCAAAGAGGAGCTAAAAAAGACACAGGAGTATCAAAAAGCAAATAACTTTAAGCGATTTCAAAAGCGAAAGCAGATGAAAGATTCCATTAAAAGGCAGAATAAGTCAAGGCTTAGAGATCGCATTAAGGAAGGGCTTATAGGAAGTCTTAAAAGTTCAAAGGAAGTCATATTAAGAAAAGCAAAGAGACTTATGGTTATTTTCATAGGTCTTATTATTTTGGGAACTTTCTTTATCAACTTTGCAGGAACGGGAATGACAGGCTTTATGAACTCCACAAGTTCTGTTCTTACAACAAGCTATTTGTCAAAGCCAAATGTCCTAAATGAAATCAATCAGAACTTTTCCGCTATGGAAAGTGAGCTTCAAAGTGAGGTTGACAATGTCGAAGAAAATTATCCCGGATATGACGAGTACATCCTAAATAATACAGAGTACATCGGTCATAATGTCCATGAGCTTTTATCCTACATTACATCAAGGTGCGGAGAAGTAAAGAATGTATCGGAAGTAAGCTCCGTATTAAATGAGCTTTTTAAGTCCATGTATGACCTTGAGTATAAGGAAGAAGTAGAAATCAGATACAGGACAGTTACAGAAACCTATACCGATGAAGATGGAAATGAATATACCGAAAGCCATGAAGAACCTTACGAGTACAAGAAACTGATTGTAACCCTTCATAAAAGGGAAATGGACAGCATCATAAAGGAAGTCTTTGCAAACTATCCTGACAATCTAAAACACTATGAAGCCTTATTCCTTGCTCAAGGCAATATGGGAGAAGCCTTTGGCAATAGCGATCTGATTGCTTCAAATGGAGGTATCGGAGGTGGAAAAGAGTATGAGGCATCTACGGAAGTTCAAAAGAAGATTGTAAATGCTGCATACATTACGCCATCTCCGGGTGCAGGCTGGTGTGCTATGTGGGTATCGCAGGTCTATCAAAATGCAGGACTTGGATATATCGGAGGAAATGCCTGTGATATGTACCGAAACTATACCTTTACATCAGATAAATCAAAACTCAAGGTAGGAATGCTTGTTGCAGTTGAAAGTAGTAGTAGCGGAAGTACAGCAGGACTTACCTATGGTCATGTAGGAATTTATATAGGCGATGGCAAGGTGATAGATAATATCGGGAGAATCAGAGTAACTACCTTAGATGATTGGATAGCATCTTTTTGTCAGCATCATCCCGTAGGCTTCGGCTTTCCGCCAAATGTAAACAGATAAGGAGGACACAATTTGAAAAAAGAACTGACAGCAGTAAAAAATAGAATAAAGAAGTTAAAGGATAAAAAGGCTCTAATTGATGAAGAATTGGAGCCTTTGTTCATTCGTGAGGAAGAACTTGAAAACGAAGAAATTATTGCCATTTGCAGAAAGAACAACATTGCAATCAGTGATTTAATGGCAAAAGTAAACAGAGAAAAAGCAGAAGTGAAAAAGGAGAAAACAAATGAAAACCAGTTTGAAAAATAAAAGAATTACAGCCATTGTTGTAGCTTTTACCCTGTTAATGGGTGGAGTTTTAGGGGTGTTAAAAGTTGGTGCAAAGACAGTGTTTGCGTCAAATGAACCGCCTGAAAAATATGAAACATATTATGAACTGAAATTTGAGGATCATACTTCAGATGACACCTTTAGAGGATTTTATTATGTCGGAAAAGAAAATAAAGAAGGTCAGCCATTGAACTTTAAATTTTCCTTATCAAAATCCTTTGAAGAAAAGGGCGGTGTGGTTGTCGATAAGTATAATGAAACCTTTACCAATGAGAACATGGACAAGGAAAATGAGTTAGATGATCTAAGATACATGACAAAGAAACCCTATCCATATTATCGAATTCATAATGTAGGGACAGGTGCTTTTACAAGTATCGTTTCTCCAAGAGATAAAGATAATTACTATATTGGAGATATTACAGAAAAAGCAGAAGAACGAACCATAAAAGGAAAGAAAGCAAATGTCATTGTCTATACCTGCCCTGTTCTACAGTTAAATAGAAATATTGAGAAAGTAACAGTTGACTATGAGGGAGAGCTTAAAGAGGAAACAAAGAACGCTATTATTGACAGAGTAAAAGAAGTAAATCCCAATATCAACAATGTAAAAGAAATTAAGATTGTTAAGAACAAGCTGATTATTGAAACATGGAACAGATTTCATACAGGTGTCCCATACCTTGAATTACCTTTAGAGGATTTATATAAGAGAGTAGCGAATGCGTCAGCTCAAACAGACAATAAGGATACAAAGGATCAGGAAAGTCAGACAAAAAGTGAAGTAAAGGTCAAATATCAATATCAGGATGGAAAGGTATATAAGGAGTATTCAGCTTATTTTGATAAAAATCAGGTGATTGACGCTTCTGATCTTGAAATGCTTCCTGATAACATGAGCTTTAATGACAATTTTGTAAGCTACAAAGTAAAATGTGATGGAAGCGATAGTATTATCCGAATTGTAAAAAAGTTAGAAAGTAATGCTCAGACGCAGACGGAAAAGCAAAAAACAGAAGATAAGGGAACTCAAACAGAGCTTAGCAAAGATGATATTTCCAAAATGGAAAAGGAATCTAAGGAACTTCAGGAAAAACTTGATAAGCTAAATCAAGAGATTAAGGACAAGGATAAATTAAGCGACAAGCAAAAGGAGAAAATCAAAGACCTTGAGGAAAAAATAGATAAGCTGAAGGAAAAACTTGAAAAGGGCAAAGACGATAAGGACTTATCGGCGGATATGAAAAAGGAGATTGAGAAGCTAACTGAGAAAATTAAGGAGCTTGAGAAAAAGACGAATGAGGTTGGCAAGGCTACAGTTACGCATAATCCTACTGTAACACCAATCAGCCCTATCTCCGGAATGAAAACAGGAACAGGAAACTTCCCTCAAACATCGGTAAGTGATATGGGAAAAGGCTCATCATCACAGGATAATACAGGAAAGATTACAAAGGACACAAATGTTGACAAGACCGATGGAAAAGAAAAAGAAGTTCGTTATCCCAATAAGCTGACACCGAAACAGCCTGCCAATAACAGCAGTCAGGATTTCTCTATGGATGGTTCAAGTAAGACAGTAAATACCAATAAAGGAGTTGCGTCAGCACCATCAAAGGCAAGAGGAACTGTTACGGAAAATAAGGATAATGCGAACAATGATTATCCAATTCATCATGGAGATAGCAGTGATAAGGGAGAAACGGATATGTATTCAGCGGATGCAAGACAGTTTGTTACCTTTACTACTAAGAATGGCAAGACTTTCCATCTAATCATCAATCACGATGAGGATAGCGAGAATGTTATGCTCCTAACAGAAGTATCCGAAGACGATCTTCTTAATATGGTTGAGAAAAAAGAAGCTCCGAAACAGGAAATTACAAAGGAAGAACCACAAAAAGAAGAACCTAAACCTGTGAAAAAAGAAGAAAGCAGTAATACAGGAACCTATTTAATTCTAATTCTTGTAGTAGCAGGAGCATTAGGTGCAGGATATTATTTCAAGGTCGTTAAGAAAAAGGAAGATAAGGAGCTTGAAAGCTTTGAGGAGGAAGATGATGATTTCTTTTCAGAAGCGGAAGAAAGTGAAAATGAAGTAGATGAAGCAGAAACAGAAGATAAGGAAGATGATGATTTGGAATAAATTTGCACCCAAAACTATCTCATATTTGGTGCAAAAGACAGGGCGGGAGAGTAAAATCTTTCGCCCTCTTATTTTGAAAAACAGGAGGAAAAATATAGATGAAACTTGTAATTGCCGAAAAGCCAAGTGTTGCAATCTCTATTGCAAAAGTAATTGGAGCAACAAAAAAGAAAGACGGATACTATGAGGGAAACGGATACAAGGTGAGCTGGTGTGTCGGACATTTAATTCAGATGGCAAATCCAGAAAGCTATGATGAAAGGTATGCAAAGTGGAATATGGCGGATTTACCGATTATCCCAAGAGAATATAAGTATGAGATTACAAAGTCCACAAAGAAACAATTTACCATTCTTAAAAAGCTGATGAATGATAAGGACATAGACATCGTGATAAATGCTTGCGATGCAGGGCGTGAGGGAGAAGCAATCTTCAGGCTTGTATACAATCAGGCAAATTGCAAAAAGCAGATGAAACGCCTTTGGATTTCATCAATGGAAGATAGTGCCATAAAGGAGGGCTTTGATAACCTGAAAGACGGAAGTTTTTACGATAATCTATTTGAATCATCACAAGCAAGGGCGATTGCAGATTGGCTTGTGGGAATGAATTTAAGCAGACTGTATTCGTGTCTATACAAGCAAAATTACAGTGTGGGCAGAGTTCAAACACCTACCCTTGCCATGATTGTAAATAGAGATAATGAGATAGCAAATTTTAAGAAAGAAAAATATTTTACAGTCGAACTTTCTATGAATGGCTTTACACTATCAACAGATAGAATTGATGATGAAATAACAGCGGAACAGCTCTTAAATTTAGTAGGCGATAAGATAGAAATTACCGATGTTATTCAAAAGGAAAAGATAACAAAGCCTGAGCTGCCATTTGATCTGACAACGCTTCAAAGAGAGTGCAATAAATATTTTGGATACTCAGCTAAGCAGACACTTGATTATGCTCAAAGTCTTTACGAAAAGAAACTGATTACCTATCCAAGAACAGACAGCAGATGCCTTACTGAAGATATGATTGTAAGTACGGTTAATAACATTTTAGGAAAGAATGATTTTGACACAGAGCGTATCAAGACGGTATTTAATTCTAAAAAGGTTACAGACCATCATGCGATTATACCGACAGCAAGCAGTATGAATGAGAACTTAACTTCTCTTCCGGAAAGTGAATTGAAGGTATATGAACTTATTTTAAATAAGCTACATGCAAGTGTAGGCTATCCTTTAATTGAGAATACAACGAAGATTGTGGCTGAATTTGATGGATTTGAATTTACAAGTAGTGGAAAGGTGATTGTAGATGAGGGCTTTACCAAATACCTAAACGAATATGCGAAAAAGAAAAATGAAGATACAGTGCTTCCGGATGTAAAGATTGGTTATAGTCTTGATATTAAAGATAAAGAGATAAAAGAAAAATATACTCAACCAGCTAAACATTTTACGGAAGATCTTCTCCTAAAGGCGATGGAGCTTGCAGGAAATGACGCATTGGAAAAAGGTGTAGAAGTTGAGCGAAAAGGACTTGGAACACCTGCAACAAGAGCAGGAATCATTGAAAATTTAATCTTTAAAGGTTTTATTGAAAGAGATAAAAAGAACCTTATTGCTACACATAAAGGAATCAGCCTTGTAACTATTGTAGCCGATACATTTAAATCGGCAGAAACAACAGCAAAGTGGGAAATGGAGTTATCGGATATTGCACAGGGAAAATCTTCAAAGAAAGAATTTTTAGAGGCGATTGAAAATGAGATAAAAGAAGTGGTTTCAACTTATATCAAGTAAGATGGCACTAATTTCAAGGTGGAAAAAATGCCTTAAAAATGATATAATCTTTTGTAGGAAAAGTAGGGCGAAAGGAAACGGGTATGAAAGATACATTTATAGATACTGCAAAAGTTATGTCAAAAGGGCAGGTTACTATTCCGAAAAGGATAAGAGAGCTTTTGGACTTACAAAATGGAGATTATGTTACTTTTGTAGTTCATAAAGATAAGGTGCAAATTCAAAACTCCAAGACTTTTATTGAAGAAAACATTGATAAATAAAGGTGGTGAAATAACACAGATGACAATAGATGAAATAAAAAAGTTAATTCAAAATGGAGAAAAAATAGATGTTGAATTTAAAGAATCGAGGAATGCTTTAACCAAAGATGTCTTTGATACAGTATGCTCTTTTAACAATAGAAATGGAGGACACATCTTACTTGGTGTAGATGATAATAGAGAAATTATTGGTGTCAACGAAGATAAAGTTAATAAGATTATTAAAGAATTTACAACATCTATTAACAATTCGTAGAAGATGTACCCACCACTTTACTTATTGCCGGAAGTATTTGAGATTGACGGTAAAAAAGTGATTTATATCCAAGTACCTGAAGGTTATCAGGTATGCAGGCATAATGGAAGAATATGGGACAGGTCTTATGAAGGAGACATCAATATTACAGACCATGCAGAACTTGTCTATAAGCTATATTCGAGGAAACAGGGAAGCTATTTTGTGAATAAGGTGTATCCAAACCTCGATATAGAATTTCTTGATACTGATGTTATTGATAAAGCCAAGAGAATGGCAGTAGCAAGAAATAAAAATCATGTCTGGGAAAATATGAGTTATGAGGAACTGCTCCGAAGTGCAAATCTCATTCTGACAGATCCTGAAACAAAGCATGAGGGCATTACATTAGCGGCAATTTTGTTATTTGGAAAAGACAACTCTATTATGTCTGTTCTTCCACAGCATAAAACTGATGCAATATTTAGAGTTGAAAACAAGGATAGATATGACGATAGAGATGTAGTCATAACAAATCTGATTGATAGCTACGATAGGCTTATTGCGTTTGGACAGAAGCATTTGAATGACTTATTTGTCTTAGACGGAATTGTAAATGTCAATGCAAGGGATAGAATACTTAGAGAAATTGTTTCTAATACATTGGCTCACAGAGATTATTCAAGTGGTTTCCCTGCAAAAATGATTATTGACGATGAGAAGATTATGATTGAAAACAGTAACTTAGCTCATGGCATGGGAGCATTGGATTTACAAAAGTTTGAACCTTTTCCTAAAAATCCGGCTATTTCAAAAGTATTTAGAGAAATAGGACTTGCTGATGAGCTTGGTTCAGGTATGAGAAACACCTATAAATATACAAGGCTATATTCAGGTGTTGATCCTCTGTTTGAGGAGGGAGATATATTTAGAACGATTATTCCTTTGAAGAAAATAGCGACTCAAAAAGTTGGAGGAAGCGGTGTCGCTCAGGATGTCGCTCACAGTGTCGCTCAGGATGTCGCTCACGATAAGATAGCTCTTGCAGAGTTTATAAAAGAAAAAATAAGAGGAAACAACAAGATTACAAGAAAAGCAATTGCAGATGAAGCTGGAGTTAGTGTAAAGACTATAGAAAGAACCATTAAAGAAATGGATAATCTACAATATGTAGGAAGTGGAAATAATGGTCATTGGGAACTGAATGAATAGCAGTAAGTTGCAGCACATAGAATTGAAAGGTGATTAGAGTAAAATCTAATCGCCTTTTTTGTTTGTAAAAAAAGAAGGAGGTAAATATGCGAATAAATGATTTTCATAACATTTTGGAGCTAATAAAACAAGATGTTCTGCAGAGTGAAGCAGAGTATCTGAAGCTCTTAAAGGTTGTCGGGAACAATCAGAAATACGATTTTAGAAGTCAGTTAAGTATTTATAATAAAAATACTGAAGCGACAGCTTGTGCCAAGTTTGACTACTGGAGAGAACACTTTAACCGAACCGTTATGCGAGGTCAAAAGGGTATTCCCATTTTAGAGGACTACGGCACATACAAAAAGGTGGACTATATCTTTGATATTAGTCAGACAGTTTCCAAAAACAGAGATGTCAATGAGGTAAATCTTTGGAGATTTGATAAAGAAGCTCATAGAGATGTATTAAAAGAAATGATAAAAGCTGAAGGCTATGAAGAAAGTGAAAACACCATAGAAAATATCTTTTCTTTAAGTAGGCTCTACGGAGATGAAAAAATAGATAGCTTGATGAATGAACTTAGAATATCTGATGAGGACAGAATATCTTTTACTAAATTTGTTAGGGATTCAGTAAGCTATGCAGTAGCTTCAAGATTTAAGTTAGACTATCCTATGGATAAGGATCTGTTAAAGGAAAACTTTGCAATGTTTGACAGCATTTCTCTTATGAGCCTTGGAGAAACGGTATCGGACATTAGCGGAACAGTCATTGATGCAACCATTCAAAAAAGCAAAGAGTTAGAGCTTCAAAAGGAAGTTTTAAGAGGCAAAGAAGCAGGATATAATAAAATAAAAGAAGAATTAGAGGAGGTAGAAGAAAATGTACTTCGACGAGATGATCAGGAAAGAATTAGTGAAAACGAGCGAATTTTCCGAAATGGAGAGTACGGACGAGATAATAGAGAAAATCAAAGAGAATACACTGAATCAGTTGGAGGAAGAGATGGACTTTATGAGGGAATATCCGAATCCGACATACGCAGTGATGAGGTTGGATTATCTTTCAAACAGCGAGGATCAGAGCCACTTCGAGATGTTAGTGGATCTATACAAGGAAAAGAAGCTGATAGGACACCTGATGGATACTCAGAAACAGGCGATAGAATTTATGAGAGCGGAGAAGCCGAAACTGATGATAGCTTGGAAGATAGAGGACGAGAGCCATCCGCAGTACCAAGCGATGATTTCAGCCCTCAAAGAAATGACAATCAAGGAAGTAGTGGAAATCTAAAAGAAAATACGGATAAAGAGATAAAAGAAGCTGACAAGGCTTCTTTTTCTTTACCCGAAAAAAACTCAGGACAGATTAAACTTACAATACCTCTTACTCAAAATGATATTGACAGTATTCTTGTAAACGGTGGAAATCATGAGGGTGGTAGACTTCCTATTATTGCTGAATTTTCCAAAGGAAAAACAGTAGAAGAATTAGGAGAATACCTTAAAGATACCTTTAGAGGCGGAAACGGTTTATTTCTTAATGGAGCAGAAGTATCTTCCTGGTATTCGGATAAAGGCATTCATTTAGCTTATGGAACTTCGGCAAGAGAAGATAGCACGCAAATTTTAAGCTGGAGTGATGCTGCAAGAAGAATCAGTGAGCTTTTAGAAACAGGAGAGTTTGCTACAAATGTAGAGCTTTTAGAAGCACAGGACTATGAAAGAGATAGAGTTTCAGAATCCTTATGGTATCTATACCACGATTTAAGTGAAGAAGGGAAAGCACAGGGATATTTTGACTTTATAGAAAGAGGTGGCGGCTTTCCGAAAGAAACAAGACAGTTATCGGAAGCTCTTAAAAATCCTGACTATCTAAAAAATGTTATTTCCGAGTACAGCCGTTTTTTAGCAGGATACAAAGAAAATAGAGATGTACTAAGATTTCATTATCACAAGGTAGATAGCCTTTATCAAAAATTGCAGGAGCTTGAACTTCCGAGAAAGGAATATACCTCTAATCTTACCGAACTTCCAAAGGTACAAGGATTTATTACAGAAGATGAAGTCCTTGCTACGATTTCAAGAGGAAGTGGAGTAGATAGAGGGAAAGAAAGAATTACAAAGTATTTTAAAGAAAACCATACGCTTCAGGAAAAAGCAAATTTCTTAAAAGACGAGTATGGAATTGGCGGAGGCTCTCATGCTGTTTCAGGCGAAAGAGGAAGTGGAGAATGGCACGATGCAAAGGGACTTAAATTACAGAAGAATCATTGTAACGATGTATTTCTTACATGGTCAAATGTAGCAAAGTATATAGATGAGCTGCTTTCTAAAAATCTTTATCTTGAAGAGAATAAAATTGAAAGCAAGACAGCGATAGAAGAACAAAAAGAGCCAAGTTATTACTCTAAAGACGATCCATACAATCTGATGACTGATGAAATGCTTGAGAAAGTTCCTGAGCTTTATGCACAAGAGGATGTCGCTTTAGCGGATAAACAGGTTCATGCAGCATATATTATTCCTTTCCGTTCTAATTGGACTTGGTATATGACGGAGTACGATAGAGAAAGCAAAGACGCTTTTGGACTTGTTTTAGGTATAGAACCGGAATGGGGATATTTTAATCTTGATGAGCTAAAGGAATTAAATGCCCAAAGACTTGTTTTAGAGGATTTTCCAAAGACCTTTAGAGAACTTAAAGACAGTGAACTTAAAAAGCAGATGGATGAGCAGGAGCTTTACCATGTCTTTAATGGAGAACTTAGCTTTGAGGAGAATAATACAGAGCTTGAAGCACCTGAAGAAGTAGAAGAAAGCATACAGGCAGAACCTCTTCAGGCTACCTTATTTGATTATCTAAAGGAAAAAGAAGAAGTAGAGCTTAACGAAAAAGAGGACAGCCCTTCAGATGAGTTTGTAGTTAAAGAAGGCGATACCGTCTATTTTAATCATGAGGAGTACAAAGTAAGGGAGATCTCTAAAAATCAAATCACAGGAAGAAATGATTTGTGGCTTGATCCTACAAGACAAGGTAATCATCAAATACCGATTATATCCTTTACAGATGATGAGGATTTATTAAGACAAGTAAATCTTGAAAGACCTGAATTTATCATCGGTGATGAAGTGAAGTACAAGGGAAAAGACTATACCATCACAAGATTTGATGATATGGGAAATAACCTAAAGACAGTAACGGTCAAGGATAATACAGAGTATCTTGGAGGTATGATTACAGGCTCCGATGTAATTCCTTATTACAAAGAAAGTGAGCTTGATAAAATCTTTGAAAATCTCACCAATGCAAAGCCCGAAAAGACTTTTAAGGAAGTAGAAATAAAGAAAAATGAGGCACATAATTTCAAGATTACAGAAGAAACTCTTCCTCAAAAGTTATCTCCAAGTGAGAGATTAAACAATAACCTTGAAGCAATCTCTATGCTTAACAGGGTGGAAAGCGGAGAACGAGAGCTTGATATTATAGCTCAGGAAGTTTTAGCAAAATATGTAGGTTGGGGCGGACTATCTGATGTCTTTGATGAAAGTAAAGAAGTACAGTGGAAAGAGGCAAGAGCTTTCTTAAAGGAAAATCTATCGTCATCAGAATATGAAGCTGCAAGAGAATCAACCTTAACGAGCTTTTACACACCGAAAACCGTTATTGATGGCGTATATAAGACGCTTTCAGGTATGGGATTTAAACAGGGAAATATCCTTGAGCCGTCAATGGGGATCGGGAACTTTATCGGTAATCTACCTGATGAAATGAATAAGTCCAAGTTTTATGGTGTAGAGCTTGATTCGGTAAGTGGTCGTATTGGAAAACTCTTATACCCTGAAAGTGAAGTACAGGTAAAGGGACTGGAAGAAACGGGATTTTCCAACAACTTCTTTGATGTTGCAATCGGAAATGTTCCCTTTGGAGAGTACAAGGTAAATGACAGAGAATATAACCGCAATAACTTTCTTATTCACGATTATTTCTTTGCCAAGTCCATTGATAAGGTAAGAAACGGCGGGGTTATCGCCTTTATTACATCTTCAGGGACAATGGATAAAAAAGACGAAAGTGTAAGACGCTATCTTGCAGCAAGATCCGAATTTTTAGGGGCAATCAGACTTCCAAACGATACCTTTAAGGGTGTTGCAGGAACTGAGGTAACAAGCGATATTATTTTCCTAAAGAAAAGAGATAGCGTACTTGAGCGAGATGAAGATTGGATACACCTTGCGGAAGATGAAAATGGACTTGTATATAACAAATACTTTGTCGAACATCCGGAGCAGGTGCTTGGTTCTATGCGTGAGGTAAGTGGTCGATTTGGAAAAACTCTAACTTGTGAGCCGATAGCCTTTTTAGGGCAAGAGAACAATATGGCTTCGTTAAAGGATCGTATCGAGATTGCGGGAGAAAGAATTTCAAAAGATGCAAAGTATGAAGAAATAGAGCTACTTGATGATGAAATAACATCAATTCCTGCAACCGATGATGTAAAGAACTTCTCATACACCTTAATTGATGATGAAGTTTATTATAGAGAAAACTCACTCTTTATCAAAAAGGAAGTATCAGACAAGAAAAAAGAAAAAATCAAGGATTACCTTGAGCTGAATGCTGCCTTAAAAGATGTGATTTACAAGCAGAAAGAAGATTTTAATGAAGAAGAAATTAAGGCTTCACAGGAAAAACTAAATGAAGTATATGACAATTTTTCAAAGAAACATGGCTTTGTAAATAACCTAAGTAATACCAGAGCCTTGAAAGAGGATAGCAACTTCCCGCTTGTTTCATCCATTGAAATCCTTGATGAAGAAGAAAATTTCAAGGCAAAGGGAGATATTTTCTCCAAAAGAACCATTACAAAAGCCAAAGTCATAGACCATGTGGATACCTCTTTAGAAGCTCTTGTTTTATCGGTATCTGAAAAAGGCTATGTGGATTTTGACTATATGGGAAGTCTTACCGGAAAAGACAGACCAACTTTAATTGAGGAGCTTCGAGGGGAAATCTACCTAAATATTAGAGAAGAACAAAACTTTTACAGACCGCTTTCCTTTAACTTAGAAGATGGTGATTTACCTTTTGCCTGTGCCAATGGCAGTAATTCCTATAAATATGGCTATGTAACAAAGGATGAATATTTAAGTGGAAATATCAGGGATAAGATTGCCATAGTAGACAGTTACTTATCAAAGCTCAGACAAACGGAAAGAGAACTTCCTCATCTTGGCTATGAAGAAAATGGAAAAGAAAAAGAGCTGATAAGCTATGAGATGAACCGTTTGGAATATCAAAAAGCAGAGCTTACAAAAGTTCTTCCAAAGGAGCTTGAAGCAAGTGAAATCAATGTGCGTCTTGGGGCAACTTGGATACCGATTAAAGATATTGAGAAATTCATCTTTGAAACGCTGAAAACTCCGGGATATGCAAGATGGGATATTAAGGTTAAGTTTTCAAACCTGACAAGTGAATGGAATGTAGAAGGAAAAAGCAGGGACAGAGGAAATGACCTTGCGGAGATGACTTACGGTACATCAAGGGTAAATGCCTATAAGCTGATTGAAGATGCCTTAAACCTGAAAGAAACAAAGGTATTTGACCAGATTGTAAATCCGGACGGTTCTAAAACTTCTGTCCTAAATAAAAAAGAAACCATGCTTGCAGGACAAAAGCAGGAGTTATTAAAAGAAGAATTTAAGAACTGGATATTTAACGATCAGGAAAGAAGAAGTCGTCTTGTAAAGCTGTATAATGAGCGTTTTAACTCTATCCGTAACAGAGAATATGACGGAAGCAATCTTTCCTTTGAGGGAATGAATACGGAGATTGACTTAAGACCTCATCAAAGAAATGCCATAGCAAGAAGTCTTTATGGAGGAAACACCTTGCTTGCCCATGTAGTAGGCAGTGGAAAGACCTTTGAAATGGTAGCTTCTGCAATGGAGAGTAAAAGGCTTGGTATGTGCAGTAAGTCCTTGTTTGTTGTACCAAATCACTTAACAGGACAAATCGGTCGTGAGTTTATGCAGCTATATCCGTCGGCTAACATTATGGTGGCAGATAAGAAAGATTTTGAGCCGAAAAACAGAAAGAGATTTATAGGCAAGATTGCTACAGGGGAATACGATGCGGTTGTTATCGGACATACGCAGTTTGAAAAAATTCCTATGAGTAAGGAATATCAGGAAAAGCATATTCAAGATCAGATTGATGAAATCGTAAACTATGTAGAAGAATACAAGCATGACAGAAATCAGAACTTTACTGTGAAACAGCTCGAAAAGACAAAGAAAAAACTGGAAACAAGGCTTGAAAAATTAAATGATGATTTTAAGAAAGACGATGTGATTACCTTTGAGGAATTAGGAGTTGATAAGCTCTTTGTTGACGAGGCACATGGCTTTAAGAACCTTTATCTCTATACCAAAATGCGTAATGTTGCAGGTATCGGGCAGTCAGAAGCCTTTAAGTCCTCCGATATGTTTATGAAATGCAGATATATGGACGAAATGACAGGCGGCAAAGGCGTGGTCTTTGCCACAGGAACGCCTGTAAGTAACTCTATGACAGAGCTTTATACCATGCAAAGGTATCTTCAGTATGAGAGCCTTAAAAAGAATGGACTGGAGCATTTTGATTCTTGGGCTTCCACTTTTGGAGAAACGCAAAGCTCCTTTGAACTATCTCCTGAAGGTACAGGGTATAGGGTAAAGACGAGATTTTCAAAGTTCTATAACTTACCTGAACTAATGAGTATGTTTAAGGAAGTTGCAGATATTCAGACTGCGGATATGCTTAACCTTCCTACACCTGAAGCTAACTATGAGGTTATTAAAACAGAGCCTTCTGAAGAACAAAAAGAAATTCTAAAGAGCCTTTCTGAAAGAGCAGATGATGTTAGAAATAGAGTTGTAGAGCCAGAGGTTGATAATATGCTTAAGATTACCAATGACGGTAAGAAACTTGCCTTAGATCAGCGTTTAATCAATCCTCTGCTTCCTGATAATCCTGATAGCAAGGTCAATGTATGCGTAAAGAATGTCTTTGCCATTTGGGATAAGACAAAAGAAAACAGGTCAACACAGCTACTTTTTTCTGATATGTCCACTCCAAAAGGAGATGGAGAATTTAACATCTATGATGATATTAGAGAAAAACTCGTAGCTATGGGAATACCAAAAGAAGAAATCGCCTTTATCCATGAAGCAAACTCAGACAAACAGAAAGATGAACTCTTTGCGAAAGTAAGAAAAGGCGAAGTTCGTATCTTAATGGGTTCAACGCAGAAGATGGGAGCAGGAACGAATGTGCAAAATAAGTTGATTGCTTTGCATGACCTCGATGTGCCTTGGCGTCCCGCTGACTTAGAGCAAAGAGCAGGGAGAATTGTAAGACAGGGGAACGAAAATGAGAAAGTAAATATCTATCGTTATGTTACAGAGAATACATTTGACAGCTACTTATGGCAGACGATAGAGAATAAGCAGAAATTCATTTCTCAGATTATGACTTCAAAGACTCCTGTTCGTGTTGCGGAAGATGTGGACGAAAGCTCTCTTAACTATGCAGAGATTAAAGCTCTTGCAACGGGTGATCCAAAGATTAAAGAGAAGATGGATTTGGACAACGAGGTTACAAAACTTAAAATGCTTGAAGCAAACTATAAGTCCAACCGTTACAGATTAGAGGATAAGGTGGTGAAAAACTATCCTGAAGAAATCGCAAGAACGGAAAAACTCATTGAAGCTGTCAGAAAAGATATATCCGATGTAGAGCCTAAAGCGGAAGGCGAGGAAAAGTTTACTTCCATTACCATTGCAGGAGAAAAAATTACCGATAAGAAATTAGCCGGAGAAAGACTTCTTGAAGCTATTTCAAAGGTTAAAATCAATGAAAGCAAGGTTATAGGAAAGTATAGAAATATGGATTTAGAAGTAAGTTATAACTTCTTTACCAATGAACATAACTTTAGCCTAAATGGTGCTGCAAAGCATTCAGGAGAGCTTGGAACAAGTGCGGACGGTAACCTTACAAGACTGGATAATGCTCTTGAGAAAATGCCTGAGAAATTAAACAGGCTTGAAGAAAAACTTATCAGTACAAAAGAACAACTGGAAAATGCCAAAGAGGAATTAAAAAAGCCTTTTGAAAAAGCTGATGAGCTGAAAACTAAGGTATTAAGACTTGCAGAATTGAATAAGCTACTCGATATGGGAGAAGTGGAAGAAAAGAGAAATGATAATCCGCTTATAGAAGATGTAAAAAGGGCAATCATTGATTTCTGTAACAGGGAATATGAAGAAAATCATAGCTATGATGAATTTAATACCCTGTATCCTGATTTAAAACATATCGGTATCGCCTATACCAATACGCCGGATGAAAGACATGGTATTCAGTATGAGCTTGATTTAGAGGAAAAAACTTGGACACAGTATATTGATGATATGCCTATCAAAACAGAGAGCTTTGATTATGAGAATAAAGGAGAAAATGAAGCTCTAAGAAACATCAAAAATGAAATAGAAATGTCCTCTTTTAGCGATTTGGTTTATGTTGATTCAGAAGATTTAAGAGCAGCAACGGGTCTTGATATTGACGATGAGGGCAACTTCTATGATCCACTTTCTAAAGACCTCGATAATGACGGTATTCCTGATAGATATGACAATGACTTTAAGGACAGTGATTATTTTGAGTCAACTTATGATGTGGAGGATAATCTTCATAGCAAAGAAGAAACCACACAAAAATCAGATGATAAGCCATCTATTTTAGGGCAGATAAGAGCATATCAAAATGAAAGTAAAACAGAAGAAAAGCAAAAAACAAAAGAACAGGAATTTTTAAGATAGGGAGGGTAACCTCCCTTTTGCCATGAAAGGAGATAAAAACATGGATTACAAAACAATGAGAAATCAAATAGAAGATATGGTAAATGATAACCACAAGGACTTTGTAAAAGCGATTATAAGCATGGAAAAAGGTATCAATGATGAAAGTGCTTTAGATAAGCTCTATGACGCTTATATGGACAATGACAGCCTTAATTTGCTACATGAAGAATTTGACTATATGATTGAGGATTTAAGAGAACAGGGACAGATAAAAGACCTGCCTTATGCTCAGGAAGAAAAGGATAATCTTATCAATATTGTTGGAAATATCGTTGGAGAGGTTGATGTAGTAGAAAGGGAAAATAAGAACGGAGAAGCTTTTAAGGTAGCGAACTTTTCCGTTGTATCCAAAGACGATGAGGGTAACAAAGTATATCATAATTGCTCCGCTTATGGAGAAAAGAGTGATATTCCAAAGGACTTTAAGCAGGGAGATTTTGTTAAGCTCTTTGGACAAATCAGAACCTCCATTGATGATAACGGTAAAGAGCATAGCAATATCAGGATACTTTCTTCCAAACTACTAAAGGCAAAGGAGCAGATGAGAGGTCGAGATGAAAAGAAAGAATCTGTACTTGGAGCTATAAAGAAATATCAAGCTGAAGATAAGGAAAAGCCGAAAGAAAAGAAAGAAGCAAGCAAAGAAACTGAGAGATAAATTTACGGTCGGTGTGGTCTTAGGACTGCACCGGCTATTTTTTATTGGTAGAAAAAAGAGGAGAGAACACTATCTCTCCATCTCCTTACTCATGTAAATTCCATAGTTCTTTCGTATTTGATAAAGCTCGTCCATAGTAGATTTTGTAGAAGAATACTCTTGCATTAGGGTATTCTTTTTTTCTTGCAATTTATCAAGTTTATCTAAAATATCCTTAGAATCAGGTAGCTTTGAATAGGACTTTTTGAGTTTTGCAAGATCTGTTTCGTAGCGTGTGATTTCAGACTTATGCTCCTCAAAAAATGCCTTATCAGAAGGATTTGCTTTATATTCCTTGTAGTAGGCTCGATATTTTTTAACAGTATGAATTTGTTCCATCGTATTAGAAAGTAGCTGCATATCCTTGTCAATTTCTTTGATTTTATCTTGTAAGCTCAGTCTTTCTTCAGCACTTTTCTTGATGTATTCATCAAGCTGTTTAACGGATTTAATGCCATGTTCTCTGATAAAAATAACTGACTCAGCCATTGTATTTAAGTTATGTTTTGTTGCCCAGTATTCATAGCCTTTGCTCTCTTTTACTTTGGCATTGGTATTCATATTGATAACATTTCCGATTCGTTTTTTTACAAATGGGGATTTAATAGATTGATTTTCTGTAATACGATCTTTTAATCTTTCTTCGGTATAATCCTCACCAATCGTCTTAGCCCTTGTAAATCTCTGCTTATCTTTTGGCTTAAAGGATATATGTTTTCCATGCTTTATTTCATAACCAAGTCCCGCCATTTTCTTTAGAAATTCTTCCCAATCTTTAGACTGTTTTATCAAACGATCAATGTCAAATTGAAGCCTGCTTTTCCAAGAAGTACCTTTTTTAGATTGCTCATTCTCATACCATGACTTACCATTTGTTTTGTACTTTCTCTTATAGATCTCGTAGAACTCATCAATCACAGATAGGTTGTTTTCTTTGCATAGCTTATCGCTTTGATACCTGATTTGGTGGTAGCTTTTCTTGTTGGATTGATAGCACTTGCCCGTTACCATATTTACATTATTAAAAATAATATGGTTATGGATATGTCCTTTATCTATGTGGGTAGATAAGACAAATTCGTACTCATCCTTTAATATCTTTTTACATAGTTCAAGACCGATTTGATGTGCAATTTCAGGACTTGCTTCTCCGGGTAAAAAGGATTGGATAAGGTGTCTTGCAAGGACAGTTCCGTTTGTTCCGGCATCATTTCGTGTCTTTAAAAACTGGGTATGAGCAGTTTCTTGATGACATTTATGAGTGCTTACTAAGATTTGTTCATCTGTTTTTTCTCCATTAACAATATATGAAATGGCAAGATTAAGGGTTGATTTTATAGGATGTATTTTTGTAATAGCCATAAAATTTAATCACCTCCAGAAGTTCTGTTAAGAAGCAGTGAATGTATTTGCCACAACTCTTTTGAGAAATGTTCAATCTGCTTTTTCATATCGTTTATATCATCTTTGTAGATTATGCCGGTCGAATTTACACGCTTTGCAATCTGATTTATGTTGTTTGTAGCGTTGGAAAGTAAGCCTTGTAAATCTCTAAATGGCTCTAAATCCACTTGATATATTTCCTTTTCTAAAACGCACTTGCGAATGAAAAGGCTCATATTTCTACACTTAGCAAGTTTTCTTTTCTCTTCAAAAAGAGCCTTTTCTTCTTCGGTTAATTTAATTTCAAGTCTTTCATTTCGTATTCTATTTGCCATAGGTAAATCCTCCTTTGAATGTATTTCGGGGTCTTAGGGTACACCCTAACAAGTTAAAAATTGATAAAAAAAGAAGCAGATCCCAGAGGGCTGCTTCATCAATTTTTTCGTAAGTGTCCGTACACTTACTGTGCTTGCTCATATACTAATAGTATAAGAACAGCTTTAAGCATAGTTCTTAAAAATGAACCTAATCATCTATGATAAAATTATAGATATTAGGGATGAAATGGGATTGTTTTATGTGCTTGCTGGGTTTCCAACTTAGGAATTACTCATTTGGTAGACTCCACCCTCATTCCATTGCCTTTCATCTTTTCGGTTGGTTAGGTTCATTCATTGATTACCTGTATAACTCGTGAGCCTGTTGTGGTTTTGGATTAACAGGGCATCCCAAATTATAGGAGGTATATTATGTCAGAAAAAATTGTTGTAGGAATTGATGTGAGTAAAGCTTTCAGTGATATCTGTATTCTATCACCTAATAATGACATCATCAAAAGACTTAAAATTTCTAATGATATTAATGGTATGAAGTCGCTCATCTATGTACTTGAAAAGGTAGAAGATGAGTACGAGGACAGAGCAGTAATTATCATGGAAGCTACTGCACACTATCATCAAATTTTAGCTAATTTTTTCCGTAAGCATAATTACGAAGTCATTGTAATTAATCCGATTCAAAGTGGAGCATTGAAAAATATCAATATCCGAAAAATTAAATCAGATAGAACAGATGCATATAATATAGCGTTGCTATATCGTATTAAGAATTACAACGAAACAATTACACATTCAGATACCGTTAACAGTATCAAAAAGCTTTGCAGACAGCATAAAGAATTGACGGATGAAATTGTGGAACACATCAACCGATTAATCGCTTTTTTAGATATTTCCTTTCCAGATTTCAAGAAAGTATTTGCGGATTTGCAAGGGAAAACACCTTTGTCTTTGCTTGAAAAATATCCTACTATACAGGAAGTCTTATCTCCTGAAAATAAGCAAGATATTATTCAACTGATAAAAGAAAATTCACATAAAAGCAGCTCCTATGCCGAAGTAAAATATGAAAAACTATTGAAAGCTGCTGAAAAATCTATTGAAGTTTGTATAGTAAGCCTTAGTTCAGCAGTACTTATTCAAACAACTGTGAGGGTTATTTTTAGTTTACAGGAAGCTTTGAAAGCAATCGATAATGAAATCAAAAGGCTATCACTTTTAGATGAAAAGTTTCATAAAGAAATAGTGCTTTTACAAAGTATTCCAGGAGTTGGAGAGTATACAGCATGTGTTGTTTTATCAGAGCTTGGAGATATATCCAATTTCTCGAAACCGAAAGAATTAGTTGCCTTCTTTGGCTTGGATCCAGGAGTAACCCAAAGTGGAACATACAATAGGAAAAACAATAAAATCTCTAAAAGAGGATCACCTCATGTTCGCTCAATTCTCCATATGCTGGCTAAATCTAATGTGTATCCAAATCGCAACAGAGAGTATTTAAATCCTGTTATGCGAGCTTATTTTGAAAAGAAGATAGCTGAAAAACCATACAAAGTTGTAATGTGTGCAATTATGCGAAAGATGGTTCAAATTATTTTTGCTGTCCTCAGAAATCAAAAATCATTTGAGTTAAGAACACCCGAAGAGCATCAAAAACTAATTCGAGAAAAGAGTAAGTTAGTCGCATAAACTATTAAAAGTGTTGCCTCAAAAAATGAAAGTGTATGAGGCTTGTTTGCTATGCACATTTTTAAGTTTTGTGACTTAAAAATTTTTAAAAAAATTTTTAAAATAACTATTGACTTCCTTAGTTGGTCTACAAAAGAATGATTAGGGTAGCAAGCGTTAAGCTTTTATTAAGTATTACATTTGTATTATACCATAAATCAATTCCTTTAGCTGTATTTATATCATAGGTTTTGTATTAATTTTAAAATATTTCTCTCCATAGAAGAACGCAGATTTGTTGATTTATATGGTGAATAATTCCAATCGAAGGACTTTTGTAATTCTTTATTATTTTGCAATAGTTTACATTCATAATAAACATTTCTTTGTTTTAAGGCTCAAAAAGTTTTGGATTAAAGATAACATTAGCATTATAAGTTTAATTTGTTCTCGTATGATTTAATTTTTAGAGTAAATTTCAAACAGGAAATTGAAAAAATGTGAATATTATTATGAATGTAAAAAAACTATTGACAACAATATACCATCGGTATATACTGGTGGTATATACCGATGGTATATTGTTGATGGAGGTGTTTAAATGACTATTTCTGAGACTCAAAAGAAAATATTGGCAGTCGGCAAGAAAGAATTTTTAAAAAAAGGATTTAAGGATGCTTCACTTAGAATAATTGTCGAGGAAGCAGGATTTACGAAAGGTGCTTTTTATGGTTACTATCCTAATAAAGCGGCCTTATTTGAAGCTATTGTTTCTGATGTAGCTGATGGGTTAATAGAACAGTTCAAAGCTGCACAAGATGCACATTTTGATTTAATTCCAGAAAATAAAACTTTAGAAAGCAGAGAGCTGTCTACAAAATATCTTTTGCATTTTGTGAATTATATTTATGATTATTTTGAAGAATTCAAGCTTGTAATTTGCTGTTCTGAAGGCACAAAATACGAAGATTATATTCATGAACTTGTAGAATTGGAAGTATCCCGTACGGAAAAATATTACGCTATTCTTAAAGAAAAAGGCAAAATGGCAGGAAACGTCAGTCATGATTTACATCACATGATTACCAGTGCATATTTTACAGCTGTTTTTGAAACGATTGTGCATGATATGACAAGAGAACAAGCCATTAAATATGTTAAAGAGCTTGCAGTTTTTTTTAATTCGGGATGGGATGGACTTTTAAGGTTTAAATAAAGCGTAAAATTTTCACGCAAGGTTAGCAAAGGCTAACAACTATATTTAGAAAGGATATAGATTATTATGAAAAATAGAGAAAATATATTACTAACAAGAGATTATATTTCCATAGGCGTTTTTTCACTTATTTATTTTGTTATTGCATTTGTTATAGGCGGTATCGCACAAATGACACCTGTCACTTTTCCGTTTATGCCGATGATAGTAGCTTTATTTGCGGGCAGTGTTTTTATGTTATACACCGCTAAAATACCGAAGCGCGGATCACTTTCCATACTTGGTATACTTGCCGGAATCTTGTTATTTGTTACCGGTATGTTTTGGATGATGTCGGTATTTTTCATCGTATTTGGATTTATTGCGGACTTTATTTGCCAATCAGGAAATTTCAAATCATTCAGAAGAAATTTACTTGCCTATTGCGTGTTTGCGCTGTCTCCAATGGGAGCCTATATTCCCATGGCTATCATGCCTGCACAGTTTGATGAATTCATGCGTAGAAAAGGAGATGTTTCTTCTTTTGAAGGAATCATCAATGCTATTAGAATAAATTGGTGGGTTATCCCCTTAATGATTTTGGGGACAATTATTTGTGCCATAATCGGAGGCCTTATAGGTAAAAAATTATTGAAAAAACATTTTGAAAAAGTGGGGATTATATAAATGGCTTTAGATCCCAGAACAAAGCTGCTGATTTTATCAATAACAAGTATTTCCGTGTTTCTGAATGAAAGTATCGTTATAGAATGCCTTTTTACAGCAATCCCTATATTATTGCTCTTACAGGCGAAAGAGTTCCGTACTGCTTCAAAATACGGAATTCTCTTTATTGTGTTATTGATGGTACAGCTTTTTGTTATATCAAAATTACCTGTTACGATCGGAGGCATCATATATATGTTTGATGTCTATATAAGAAAACTTATTCCTTGTTTTATGCTCGGCACATTTTTAATACAAACTACAAAGGTCAGTGCTTTTTTAGCTGCATTCAGTCGATTGCATTTGCCTAAAGGTTTCACTATTGCACTTTCTGTTACATTGCGATACTTTCCGACAATGGCTGAGGAATGGAACTATATTAAGGACGCCATGGCTCTTCGAGGGATAACCGCTTCTTTTACAGAATTTTTACGCCATCCGGTCAAAATAATGGAGTATGTATATGTACCCATGCTGGTATCTGCTTCTAAAATCTCTGATGAAATCACACAAGCCGCAATTACAAGAGGAATAGATCATGTCGGAAGGCGCAGCTGTATGGAAAAAGTTTGTTTTTCAATCCATGATGCTCTGATTGTAACAATCTATATAGGGATTATTTGCATGATATTTTTTGATTTTTTACGAGGAGGTGTATTCCCTTGATTGAATTTATAAAACTTTCTTTTTCCTACAAGGATATGGAAAAAGCTTCTTTACGGGAATTACACTTAAATATTCCAAAAGGACAATGTGTTCTCTTGTGCGGTGCATCAGGATGCGGAAAAACGACTCTTACCAGATTGGTAAACGGGCTGATTCCTCATTTTTTTGAAGGAAAACTTTCAGGCAAAGTAACTGTAAAAGGAATGAATGTTGCCGAGACCGAAATTTCAACTCTTTCCGATAGTGTCGGCACGGTTTTTCAAAATCCGAGAACACAATTTTTCAACACAGATACAGATAGTGAAATTGTTTTCGGACTGGAAAACAGAATGCTGGAGATGAAAGAATTAAAACAGCAGCTTGAAAGGATTACTAAAGATTTGCATATAGAAAAATTAAAAGGATGCAGCATTTTTGAACTTTCCGGAGGGGAAAAACAAAAAATTGCATTTGCGTCTGTGTATGCCACGAATCCGGATATTTTTGTATTGGATGAACCGTCCTCAAATCTGGATTTTCATTCCGTGCTTGAACTGAAAAAACTGATAGAAAAAATAAAACAACAAGGGAAAACGATTATCATTGCAGAACATCGCTTGTGGTATTTAACAGATGTTGCAGACAGGGTCATCTTAATGCAGGAGGGTCAGATTTTTAAGGATATGAGTATACAGGATTTTTGCGAGCTCCCGCTTGAACAAATACAAAATATGGGGCTCAGGTGTCGAAATCTTTCTGAAATCAAAACAAATACCAATGATAAAAAATTTTCCCAACACACCTTAGAGCTGAAAGATATTCATGTCAAATATGGTGAAAAGATTATCTTGCAAAACATCTCTTTTACCGCAAATGGTGGAGAGATCGTCGCAATTACCGGCGCAAACGGAACAGGAAAAACGACACTGGCACGCACGATATGCGGACTGATAAAACAAAAATCGGGAAATATTTTTGTAGACGGCAGGAGTTTGTCTGCAAAAGCGCGTATTAAAAAATCTTACATGGTGATGCAGGATGTCGGACATCAACTTTTTACGGATTGTGTGGAAACAGAATGCACACTCGGAACAAAAACAACAGATGAGTCTGTTATTGACGAAACTTTATCGGCCTTATCTCTTTCCGAATTAAAAAACAGACATCCCCTTTCACTTTCAGGAGGACAAAAACAGAGGTTGGCAGTGGCAATCAGCTTGCTTTGTGATAAAGAAATTCTTATTTTCGATGAACCGACCAGTGGGCTTGACTTAAAAAGCATGCGGGAAGTAGGAACGATGGTAGAGAGACTTTCTGAACAGGAAAAAATCCTGCTCATTATTACACACGACATTGAATTTATAAAAACAATATGTTCCAGAGTTTTGCTTTTGTCAGGCGGTAAAATAATTGCCGATTTGAGAGGTGAAGAAAAGAAAAATATCGAAAAATATATTTTAGCAGAAGGAGATCGAAATGAAGAATAAGAAGAACAAAAACACATTGCATCGCTTATTTGAGTTTGCCGGATCATGTAAAGGCTTGCTTTTAAGTTCGGTTGTTTTTGCCGTTCTTGGTGCAGGGTTTGGAATCGTCCCGTATATTGCAGTTTCACGCATTATTATTCAAATATGCGCCGGTGATTACAGCTTGAAATCAATCATGCCGATGGCAGTAATTGCTCTTTTGGGGTACCTTTTGCAGCTTGGTCTATCAACTGTATCTACGGTGCGGTCTCACAAAGCCGCATTTACTATACTAAAAAATATTCGTACTGCACTTACGAAAAAGTTGTCACGAGTGCCCATGGGATTTGTCTTGGATACCCCGTCAGGAAAATTCAAAACGATGCTTGTAGATACGGTTGAAAAACTGGAGTTACCCCTTGCTCACATGATACCGGAATTAACAGCAAATATTATGATTCCTGTCTTAATGTTGATTTATTTCATGTTCCTTGATTGGAGGCTGGCACTTATTGCTCTTTCAACCTTTCCTGTCGGGATGCTCTGTTATATGGGAATGATGAAAGATTATGAGAAGCGTTATGACAGAGTTATTAAAGCCGCAAAAGCTATGGATGCCGCTACGGTTGAATATATAGGCGGAATCGAAGTGGTTAAGGCTTTTAATCAAAGTAGCGATTCTTATCGCAAATATGCAGAGGCGGTAAAGGAGAATGAAAATTCTAAATCGGAATGGTTCAAAAAGACGAATCCGTACTATGCGGCAGGTATTGCAATAGCACCCTCAAGTCTAATCGGAGTTCTTCCTGTCGGAAGTTTGTTTTATATAGGCGGAAGCATAAGCGCAGGCAGTTTTATATCCTGCATTATTTTATCATTGGGCTTGATTGCTCCGCTTATTCAGGCATTGCGATATACAGACAGCCTTGCTATGGTAGATGCCACCGTAAAAGAAATCGGAAGCCTTTTGGATACGGAAGAAATGGAACGCCCGGAAAAACGAGTACAGCTTAAAGGAGAAAAAATAGAATTTTCCAACGTCTCTTTCTCTTACAAGGATACAGAGGTTTTACACAGCATTTCCTTTGAAGCGAATGAAAATGAAATGACGGCTTTGGTCGGACCGTCGGGATCGGGCAAATCCACTGTCGCCAGACTCATTGCGTCTTTTTGGAATGCGGGAAGCGGAACCGTGAAAATAGGCGGTGTCGATGTGCAGAACATACCGCTTTCGCAGATAATGGAACATATTGCGTATGTTTCACAGGATAATTATTTGTTTCATCTTTCTATACGAGAAAATATACGAATCGGTAAGCCGGATGCTACAAACAGCGAAATCGAAAATGCAGCAAAAAAAGCGGCATGCCATGATTTTATTACATCACTTCCCAATGGCTACGATACCGTTGTCGGAGACAGCGGAAGCAATCTTTCCGGCGGAGAAAATCAGCGCATTGCCATTGCAAGAGCCATATTAAAAGACAGCCCCGTAGTTATTTTAGATGAAGCTACCGCCTTTACAGACCCTGAAAATGAGTCGATAATTCAGCACTCCATCAGCGAGCTTGTAGCGGGAAAAACGCTGATTGTCATTGCACATCGATTATCTACTATCACATCAGCCGATAAGATTATCGTCATGAATGCAGGAAATATAGAAGCGGAAGGAAAACATGAGGAGCTTACCCAAAATTGTGTTCTTTACAGAGAACTTTGGAATACACATATCAGCACGCTTGATATGAAGGAGGTATCAGCATGATTCAGATGTTCAGACGACTTTTGGATTTTTCCGGAATGGAAAGAAAAAGATTGATTTTATCGTTTATTTTTCATATGTGCAATTCCGTGTTTGAGATGCTTCCCATTATGGCTGTGCTTGCAGTTTTGAACGGAATACTATTATCACTTTCAAGTGGCTTCATGTCGATTAAAACAATATGGGCAGCCTTGGGGATTATGCTTTTAAGTATTTCAGGACGCATTCTATTTACGAATCTTTCCGCTGTAAAAAGAACCCTTGGAAGCTTTTCCATGTGTTCCAAATGGCGCATGGAGCTTGGCGAAAAATTAAAACGCGTACCTATGGGATATTTTAATGAGCATCGCCTTGGAGATATTACAGCGGCAGTTACTACAACACTTGGAGATCTGGAAACCAATGCAGTTACCGTCATGGAAGCGGTAGCCGGAGGATTTATCCACGCTGCAGTGATAGGGATATGGCTTTTGTTTTATGAATGGAAAATTGGAGTTTTGATGTTCATAGGGCTTTTTCTTTCCCTTTGTGTGTACGCAAAAACACAAAAAGCTGGTATGAAATATTCTCCGCGCAGGCAAGCTGCACAGGCCGGACTTGTTACAGGCATTTTAGAATATATACAGGGGATGTCCGTGATAAAGGCATTCGGACTTGCCGACCGTTCGGACAAATCCGTAGACGCTGCAATCAATGAAAGCGCAGAGGCAAACATTGCTTTAGAAAAAGTTTTCTCCGGCTTAGCTGCCGTCTTTCAAATGATATTCAAATTTGCCAGATTCGCAATCCTTGTTGTTGCACCATACCTGCTTATGAACGGAGAAATAACTCCTGAAAAGTGCCTGCTCCTTATTGTCGCAAGCTTTATGATTTATACGACTGTGGAGCTTGCAGGAAGTACGGCTGCCGTTGCAAGAGTTGTGGATGCTTCTTTAGACAGATTGGAAACAATATCCAATATTCCCCTTCTTGATGAAAAGGGAACAGACCTTATCCCGAAAGCATACGACATAACCGTTTCAAACATTTCCTTTGCATATGAGGAAAAGGAAATTCTGCACGATGTAAGCTTTTCTGTTCCTCAAGGTACGAGCTGTGCCATTGTAGGACCATCAGGCTCAGGAAAGACGACCCTTTGCAGTTTAATTGCACGCTTTTGGGACGTAAAAGATGGTGAGATTCTTTTAGGTGGCGTTAATGTAAAAGACTATACTTGCGATAGCCTTCTTAAGAATTTTTCCATTGTGTTTCAAAGGGTTTACCTTTTTGAAGATACCATTGAAAATAACATTCTTTTTGGAAAACCGCAGTCAACAAAAGAAGAAATAGTGTCCGCGGCAAAGAAAGCATGCTGCCATGATTTCATATCCGCACTTCCGGATGGATACCAAACAAAGATTGGAGAAGGAGGTGCAACCCTTTCCGGCGGTGAGAAGCAGCGAATCTCTATCGCACGAGCGATTTTGAAAGATGCACCTGTTGTCATTTTAGATGAGGCTACGGCAAGTGTCGATCCTGAAAACGAACGGGAATTGCAGCAGGCTATTTCAGAGCTGACAAAAAATAAAACGCTTCTGATGATTGCTCACAGGTTGAATACAGTTCGAGAAGCAGATCAAATTCTTGTTCTTGAAAATGGACGAATTGTGCAAAGAGGAAAACATCAGGAGCTGATACAGCAGGAAGGACTTTATCGACGATTTGTTGAAATTCGGGGAAATGCAATTGGATGGAAATTAGGAGGCCTGGAATGACATACAAAAAATTTTACTTCGGAAAGTTAAATGCACAGATATTAAAAAAAATAGATGCGGAACATAAAACAAAAATGAAGCAGCTCATCAAAGAAATCAATCAAGGATCATGGACGGAAAAACAGAAAAAAAGGCAAAAAAGAAGCATTATTTCAAATATAGCCCTATACCGATGTTTCATAGATAAAGGGCTTTCAAAAAATGAGGCAAAAGAATTGGTAAAGGAGCATTCATTTTATGTTGCCCAAAAGGCACATAAGCTTTTGAAAACATTTTTTTATATCCCCGGGTTTTTCAGGCTGTTCCGCTTGTTTATGAAAAAAGGGATGTCGGGCGATGAAATATGGAAAAGCAGAATCCTGTCGGATGACGGGGAATACTACCGTGTCGATGTGCTCAAGTGCCTTTGGGCGGATACCTGCAATTTTTTTGAATGCCCAGAGCTTTGTGAGATATTCTGTCTGTGTGATCATATCGTATTCGGAAATATAAAGGGATTTGTATTTGAAAGAAGTCAGACACTGGGAATGAACGGTGAAAAATGCGACTTTTGCTTCATAAATAGGAAAGGGGAAAGTTAAATGAATAAGGCTGAGGAAAAATGGTCCGGGGATGCCGGAAAAATGAAAATGTTTCTTCTTCAAGAAATAGAAGAAAGAGGTCTGGAATGGAGAGGTTTGTTAGAACGGTGTCTTGGAGATTGTCAAAAAAACAAAATTTTAGATGTCGGATGTGGAACCGGGTTTATTTCGCTGCTTCTTGCACAAATTGGGTGTGATGTCATTGCAATAGACAATAATGTCGCAATGCTCAAGGAAGCTGAAAAAATATCTGAGGAGTTAGGATTTTCAAATAAAATCACTTTTATGCTTAAAGACACAGAGTTAGTGGATTTTCCCGATAATACCTTTAATGCAGTGGTCTCAAGACATGCCTTTTGGCTATTTAATAATCCGAAAAAAGTTTATGCGCAGTGGTACAGAATTTTGAAATCCGGCGGTTGTATGCTGAATTTAGATGCAAATTGGCTTTTCCCTTTTTGGGGAGAGGAACAGGCAAAGCTCTTTCAGTCAGATGAAAACATTTTAACAAAACGCTACGGCAAATTTCAGGATTATTATCATGATACAGATATGATGGACGAATTGAAAAAACTCCCTTTAAGTTATATAAAACGCCCGGAATGGGATTTGGAAACATGCAGAGAAACAGGTTTTAAGAACATTGAAACAGAGACACTGTTACAGGAAAAGTATTGGAATCCTTTTATGGCACGCAGGTATCGCACGATGCCGACCTTTATCATCAAAGCTCAAAAGTAATATTTACGGAGGAAAATAAATGAAAAAAAATAAAGCATTAAAATGGGAAATTAAAGATGTCATTGCGGCTGCTCTGTTGAGTCTCTTTCTCATTCTCATCCAGTTTATTGTAAATATGGTATGCATGACCAATCATTTTGTCAGTATGGTTTTATCAGTTGGTTTTACCATGTTCTTATGTGCACCTGTCTATTATCTGCTTTTGTGTCGGGTAAGGAAGCACTTTGTCAGCCTTGTTTATATGAGTATCGTCGGTATGATTTATCTGTTGATGGGGAACTGGTATCTTTTACCGTACTTTGTTGCAATTGGTATGATATGCGAAGCAATCTTGTGGAAAGATTGTTCTGAAAGGAATTCAAAACAAATTATAGCATCGTGGACTGTTGCCAGTCTTTTATATAACGGTGTCAATTTACTGCCGATTTGGTTCTTTTGGGAAACCTATTACAGCTTTGCAAAAAGCGGTGGCATGGATCAAAGCTATATAGACTCATATATCAGCTACTATAAGACTCCCGGATGGATTATATTCATTGTTATCTTTACGGCGATATGTGGGCTTGCGGGTGGTCTG
Organism: Alterileibacterium massiliense; assembly: GCF_900104645.1. Lineage (GTDB taxonomy): Bacteria > Bacillota > Clostridia > Peptostreptococcales > Anaerovoracaceae > Alterileibacterium > Alterileibacterium massiliense. The sequence continues at coordinate 772,001 of NZ_FNWE01000002.1, forward strand.
GCAGGCAAAAAAATTATGGGAAAACATTTCAAAAAAACGGGACTTCTATAATGAGAAAAATTTCTTTTGCTGTCATAACTAAAATATGGGGATTCATTTGTGTACTAATAGCCATTTATATGGGAAAAGATGTCGTTTTCAGCTGCATCCTTACAATTGCCACTTTTTTATATTTAGGTATACAAGGGAAATGGAAAATCGTATTTGATTACGGCATATTCTATATCTTATTGGGAATTTTACTCTACGCCATACAACGTTTCGGACTCCATATGCTGATTTTTTCGGAGTTTTATGTGCTGATGCTTTGGAATCTTTCTCCTGCTTTCTTGGTATCATGGGATTTGATTACAACACCGCCTGGAAAAATTTCGGCATTCCTAAGTTCCATTCACCTTCCTACATCCGTTATTTTGGGTGTCCTTGTAGTATTTAGATTCTTCCCTACCATGAAATCGGAGTTAAGGAGTGTGTATCTATCTATGAAAAACAGAAATTTGACAGGTCTTAAACAGATATTGAAAGCACCCGCAAAGACATGTGAATATGTGCTGATTCCCCTACTCGTCAGAATCTTGATGATAGCAGATCAGCTTTCCGTTTCAGCTATTGCAAGAGGTGGGGAATCACCGGGGAAAAGAAGCAGCTACTATGAGAGCAAGATTGAAATAACGGATATATTTGCCATGATTTTATGGTTCGCTTTGATATCGGGTTATTTATGGATAGGAGGCATGAGAATATGATCGACTTACAGAATGTTTCCTTTCAGTATGCGGATAGCAATTATGGTGTGACGAATATAAATTTAGTGATAAAAGCCGGTGAATGTGTGGTTTTGACAGGAAAATCAGGATGTGGAAAAACGACCATTACAAGACTTATCAACGGTCTTGCTCCAAAATATTACAAAGGAACAAAAAAAGGCAGTATACGAATTGCAGGAAAAGATATTGAAATGATGCCGTCCTATGATATCGGTAAAATTGTTGGCAGCATATTTCAAGATCCTCAAAGACAATTCTTTTCATCAGAGCTTGAGGGTGAAATAGCATTTGGATGTGAAAATTACGGTTTCTCAAAGTTTGAAATTCAAAAAAGAACAAAGGATGCTATTCATAAGATGAGATTGGAAAACATAGGAAAGATTTCCTTAGATTTGCTTTCAAGTGGTGAAAAACAACGAGCAGCAGTAGCTTCTGTATATGCAATGCATCCGGAGGTTTTTGTGTTTGATGAGCCGACTGCAAATCTGGACAAAGACGGCATCATTCAAATGAAAAACATCCTTATGCAGTTAAAGAAAGCAGGATACACATTGCTGATTGCCGAGCATCGTCTCAGTTGGACAGAAGAACTTGCCGACAGGTATTTATATATGAAAGACGGACAGATACAGCATGAATATTCTTCTTTAGAATTTAGTACAATGAATGACTTGGAACGCATTTCAAAGGGACTTCGCCGTATTATAAATAAACCTTTTACAAAACAGATTGCCCCACCCCGAACGGACAATATTGCAATACAAGGAGAAAGGCTCTCTCTCAAGAAAAATAAAAAACAAATATTAAAAAATGTGGATATTTTTGCTAATGAGAAAAGTGTTACTGCAATCACAGGCAACAATGGTGCGGGAAAAACCAGTTTAGCTTTAATTTTAAGCGGACTTGAAAAATTAACAGAAGGTAATGTTTATATTCATGGTGAGAAGGCAGGGTACAGAGAACTTTGCAAACATACCTATTACTGTTCAAATGACACAGGGACACAATTTTTTACAGAAAGCATTTCAAAAGAACTTTTGCTTGGAACAAAATATGATGCAGAGAATTTAGAAAATGCAAAAAAATTGCTTAAGGATATGTGTTTATACGAATATAAAGATTCTCATCCTGCTTCCTTGTCGGGAGGTCAAAAACAAAGACTTGCAGTATGCTGTGCGTTGTTGTCAGGTAAAGATATTTTGATACTTGACGAACCGACCAGTGGCTTGGATGCCGAAAATATGTTTTTGATTGCAAGGGAACTAAAGAAAGCTGCAGAAAAAGAAAAAACTATTTTGGTAATCACTCATGATGAGGAATTTATGGATGCTTGCTGTGAATACAGAATAAGTATCGATAAAACGCAAAAATAAAGGACAAGGAGGGTTTTTATAATGGATGTTCGTGATAAATTACTTATGGAAAATCCTTGGAAATTGATGATTCATCTTAGTTTGCCGGCAATTTTGGGTCAACTGATAGTAGGATTATATGCCTTTGTCGATTCAATTTATGTCGGGCAAATGGTGGGAACCGATGCCATGAGTGCAGTTTCGGCGGCATCTCCGTTTGTATTAATCAATAATGCGATTGCTGTTCTTCTTGGGATAGGTTCGGGCTCTGTACTTTCTCGGGCAATCGGAAAAAAAGATAAAGAAACCGTGGATAAGATTATAGGAAATCTAACTTTCTTGGTAATCGTTTTATCATCAGTAGTTATGATTATCGGTATCATATTTGCTCCTGAATTTTTACGCTTATCTGGTGCCGGCGGTGAAGTGATGGAGATGGGTGTTTCTTATTTAAGAACAGTATATCTCGGCTCCATATTCGTAAATTTTATGCAGGGTGCAAATATGGTAATAAGGGCAGAGGGTCGCATGGGAATTGCAATGGGAATCATGGCGGCTGGTGCTATTTTAAATATTATATTAGATCCTATATTCATTCTGTTTATGCCATCTCGAGGACCGCAAGCTGTTGCAATCGCAACTGTGATTTCTCAAATCAGTCAAGCTTTGGTCACCTTAATATACTTCTTGAAAAAAAGTCCGGTGGTTCGTTTTCATGGGATAAAACCTGCAAAAGATTTATTACCTGAAATTTTTTCCGTGGGAATGAGCGCTATGCTCATGCAAATTATGATGTTGGTTCAAATGACAGTTGTATATAATACGGCAGTGCATTTTGGCGGAGAAAAGCAAATAGCTCTTATGGGAGCCGCTCAAAGAGTTATGCAGCTTGCATTTGTTCCGATATGGGGAATGAGTCAAGGGATGCAGCCCGCTGTCGGAACAAATTTCGGAGCAAAAGAATATATAAGGGTTAAAAAACTTACGAATGTATTTATTATAGGTTCTACTTGTCTTGCCGGATTTTTCTTTGCCATAATTGAAATTTTTTCAGTGCAGATATTATCTGCATTTATTACCGATTCAGTTATTGTAAGTTCAGGATTATCTAATTTTAGGCTTATGTACTGCATATTTCCTACTTATGGCATGCTCATAATGACAGTCACTTATTTTCAGGCTATCGGTAAAGCAAAGCAGGCAGGAGTATTGGTTATACTAAGGCAACTTGCGCTTGTAATCCCTTTAGTATTGATATTACCTCGTTTTCTGAACGAAAATGTTCTCGGAGTATGGCTGGCGTTGCCTTTGAATGATGTCGTTATAATTTTGATTGCCATTATATTGCTAATTAGTGAATACAAGCGCATTACTAAGCTTGCACAGGAAATAAACAAGGTTAATGTTGGTGAGATATCATGAAAAAAATCGTCATTTTGAGTTGTTTCATTGCTTTTGCCTTTGTCGTTTTATTTCCGCGTTCCTTTATTTTTGCTGCGGAAGAAACTGAACATTACGAAACTGTTATTGATAAAGTTGCGGATGCGTATATAGGTAAAAGCGTTCCAGGTGCATGTGTCATTGTATCTGAACACGGAGAAATTGTGTTTTCAAAAGCCTACGGATACGCTGATTTAGAAAAAAATATACCTATGGATCCTGAAAACACAGTTTTTGAATGGGGATCAATATCAAAAACCTTTATATGGGTAGGTGTGATGCAATTAAATGAAGAAGGAAAAATTGATTTGGATGCGGATATTCGCAACTATCTACCAAAAGGTTTTTTGAAAAATTTACACTATGATACACCTATTACAATGCGTCATCTCATGAATCATACGGCGGGCTTCGAGGAGCAGCTTATTAACCTTCGCTATTTTGAAAGTGATAAGGAATTTACATTAGCCGAAGTCTTGTCCTCACATCAACCCGAACAGGTATTTTCACCGGGCAAGGTAAGCGCATATTCTAACTGGGGCGCTGCATTAGCTGCATTTATTGTAGAAAGAGTGAGTGGTCAAAATTACAAAGAATATGTAAATGAACACATTTTGAAACCTTTAGATATGAACAATACATCGATAGGTCCATTTCAAAATGATAATCCTACGATTTTGGCAAGAAAGGCAGTCGGTTATTCTTTTTTTGAAAAGAGATTCCGCAAAGAACCGAATATGTATTTAAGAATGTACCCTGCTGGTGGAATGAATGGCTCAGCTGGGGATTTGTTGAATTATGCACAAGAGCTGGCTAAAAATAATGATAAAGATAATCTATTGTTTAATAATCCTCATACTAAAAAAGAAATGTTTACAGAAACCTATCGCTCCTATGGTGCAAATTCAGGTTTATCTCACGGCTTCTGGCAATATGCGAATAATCCGGAAATGCATGGACATGAAGGTGGAACATACGGATTCAAAACACAAATATGGGTAGAACCGAAAAATGAGAGAGCAATTTTAATATTGACAAATGTAATGGAGACGGAGTTTTGCTCGGAGATTATGGAAAAAATTGCATATACAGAAGCTGATGAAAAAAAGATAAAAGAAAATTTAGATCTCAAGATGTTAAGCGGAGATTATCTTCCTGCCCGCTCTGCATTGAAAAATGTTGGAAAAATACAAGGGAAAAAGCAAATGATTTCCATTAGAGTGACAGATGGAAATCGTCTTTGTCTTACCATGCCATTTGAAGATAAAAAGCAATATTACGAACAAATAGATTCTAACATTTTCTTTTGCAAGGATGCGAGTCCTGAAGAAAAAATACTTGCTTTTAATATAAATGACGGCAAAGTACATTCTATGAGCTTTAGATTAGCTCATGATTATATCCCTGCCACTAACACACAAGGGAAAATAGCATTTTTGTTCAGCTTGGGAACTTATATATCAACCACATTATTATTTTTAACATTACTGATTATATGCATCATTTCAACGATACAAAGGTGGAAGAGATGTATGCGACATCATATATATCTATATATTTGTGGAGCTATGCTTGGGATTTCTGGAATTACAGGAATGGCTCATTGGTTTTCAATATATGAAATTCTTGCTCATGAACTTATGATTATTATTATTGCTGGATGGTGTTTTAGTATTATAGGGATTTTATGTGGAGGATATGCAATTTTCAAAGAAAGAAGTATCAAAAACAGTGGATTACTACTAATATTTATAGCTCAGATTTTTTCGGCATATTATCTTGGGTTTTTAACTGTTGTATAGAGGATCTTTTAAAAGAATGCTCTAATATATATTTTTCGAGTAAGGAAAATTTGATTAAATAGTGGAGGTAATTGCTATGTGTTATGTAGGGTCTGTTATTTATATAGAAAATAATAATAGACCTTTTTGATGTCAGTAATTATTATAAACAATTAAATTTAAAACATTTTGGAAGAACAGGTTTCTTCCGTTTTCGAGGACTTTTTATGCTTATGTGCAGGAGTCCTCCTTTTTTGTCTGAAAAACAAATAGACAAAAAAGAAATGGAGGAAACTTTATGGCAAAAGAGTATTACCTTTATGTCAGAGGGCAAAAGGTAAAAGTCAGTGAAGATATTTATAAAGTCTACTGGCGAGAAAAAGAACACGAGAAGTATTTAGAGCAGGTGGACAGAAAAAACCACCTGCTTTTCTTTTCCTCTTTGGATCATGATGGGAATTTTGTAGATAACATCGCTGATGAAAGCGTTGATGTAGCAAAGATTGTTGAAACACAGATGATGATTGAGGCAGTCAGAAATGCTATATCAAAACTAAACGATGAGGAAAGGGACATCATAGAGCGTTTGTATTTCAATGATGAAACGCTATCAAGCATAGCGAGAGGTAAGAAAGTGAGCTATCAAGCTATACAATGGCGAAAAAATAGCATTCTTAAAAAACTAAGTGTGCTATTGGAAGAATTTATGAAGTAATCGCCTTGTGCATGAGGGCAGATTTTCCTTGTATAAAGTGAAGGGAGATCTGTCCTCTTAATCTAATTGAAGAATTATTTTCAAGAATTGCTTAAAAGAAAATCTCTCTAAAAGCCAATAGGCACTTGTTCCTTGACAACTGAATAGACCAAGGTAGGACTTTATCTACTTGTGGAGAATTATGACTTACGCCATGACCTTTCTGCTGAAAGAAATTTTGGTTTTATGAATACTGATAAATCAAGGAAACAAGAAAGCGAGCGATAAATAAGAATACATAAAAACAGATGTGGCAATCTGTTCGTTGAAACAAGTAGTGATAATGATACTTCAATAGTTTAAGCCGGCTCGTCTGGAATAAGAGGCGGAGGTGAGATTCCTATGTTGCTGCCAAGCACCTACCAATGTCATTAAACTTAAAAATAAATTTGAATGAGGAGGAGTTGAAATGAATAATGAATTATTAAAATACAGCCTCCAATTATCTATGCTGTCTATGTTACTTTCTAAGCACTTACTCAGCGATATTGAATATAAAAAGATAAAAATTAAATTGATGAAAAAGTATAACATTCCCACAGAATTATATTTATAATGTCTTGGAAGTGTGGTATAATAAAACTGCATAGAAAGATACAAAAAAAAAGGAGGCGGGTGCAGTGAAAAGAGATGTAAAAGTTATTAAAGGTGATACCACACTGAAAAGAACTGCATCAGGCTGTGTAGAGCGCTCAATAAAGAGGGTAGCAGCTTATTGCAGAGTCAGCACGGATACCGAAGATCAAATTAACAGCTATAATTCTCAAGTAGAACACTACACAGATTTTATAAAGCAAAATAATGAGTGGACACTTGCGGGGATATATGCTGATGAAGCGATAACCGGCACACAGGTTGACAGAAGAATTGATTTTCAAAGATTAATCAATGATTGTATGAACGGAGATATAGATATGGTAATTACAAAATCTATATCAAGATTTGCAAGAAATACTTTAGACACCTTGAAATATGTTAGAAAGCTGAAGGAATACAATGTTGCAGTATTTTTTGAAGAAGAAAATATCAATACATTAACGATGGATGGCGAATTGCTTTTGACTATTTTAAGTTCAGTCGCTCAACAGGAAGTGGAAAATATTTCAGCCAATGTTAAAAAAGGCTTGAGAATGAAGATGGAAAGAGGAGAAATGGTCGGGTTTCAAGGCTGCTTAGGTTATGACTATGATCCGGAGACCAAGAGTATTTCCGTCAATGAAAAAGAAGCTGAGATTGTACGATATATTTTCAGGAGATACCTTGAAGGTGTTGGTGGGATGGTTATTTCCAGAGAGCTTGAAGAACAAGGTTATTTATCACCAAGAGGGCATAAGAGGTGGACTGAAACCACTGTTTTAGGAATCATTAAGAATGAAAAATACAAGGGCGATCTTCTTATGGGCAAAACATTTACTGTTGATCCTATTTCAAAAAGAAGATTGGATAACTTCGGAGAACAAGATAAATTCTATATTGAGAATCATCACGAACCTATTATTTCTGAAGAAGATTTTGAAAAGGCGCAGGGGATTAGATTAAGAAGAGCAAAAAATAGAAATACTGTTGCTAACAATGGTGGCAAAAGAGAAAAGTATTCAAGAAAATACGCCTTTAGCAGTATGCTTGAATGTGGTTTTTGTGGACACATGCTTTCAAGAAGAAATTGGCATTCAAGCTCTGAATATACAAAGGTAATTTGGCAATGTGTTAATGCAACAAAAAACGGAAAGAAATATTGTCCACATAGCAAAGGCATTGAGGAAGAAGCCATAGAAAAAGCATTTATGGAAAGCTATCGTCAGGTATGCCACAATAATGTAGAAATTACAAATGAGTTCTTGAAAACTGTGGAAGAAGAGCTAAAAGATAATAGCTTAGCAAAGGACTTGAAGAAAATAAGCAATCAACTTGATAAAATACTGAAGAAAGAAAAAGACCTTGTAGAATTAAGACTTAATGAAGCAATCAGTATGGAGATATATCAAGAGAAATATAATGAAATAGCCATAAGCAAGGAAAAATTGCTCGAAGAAAAGAGGACTTTAGAGGTAACACTGACTGATGAAAAAGCATTGAAGAAAAGGCTTGAGGGGTTTAAGAAGTTACTGGAGTCTAATAAATATCTTGAAGAGTTTGATAGGACAGTATTTGAAAGTATAGTAGACAAAATCGTAATCGGTGGGACAAATGATGATGGTGATATTGATCCTGCAATGATTACTATCATATATAAGACAGGGAAAAAGGATTCTCAAAACGGACGATTATTCAAGAGCAGAAGAAAAAATGCAAAGGTTGTTGAGGAAAATGATGGCGATAAATTGTATTCTCAGTCAAGCAACGAGGTTAATAAATTGTGTTCCTATTCAACAGACAACACATATTGTAGTAGGAGAGTTAAAGACAAAATTAAGTAAAAATCTTTTCAGGAAATTAAATGAGCATTCTAAAGAATTACAGGTTAAACAAGAGGAGATTGCTAAGAAATATAATTCGTTAACAGCAGAATTAAAATATCTAAAATTTAATATGAATGAATATCTTGTAAGGGATATAACGGAGGAGAAAAAGAAATCCATTGTTGGAGAAATTAAGAAGCATCAAGCTGAAGATAAGGAAAAACTAAAAGAAAAGAAAGAAGCAAGCAAAGAAGCTGAGAGATAAATTTATGGTCGGTGTGGTCTTATGACGACGACGACTTCTTATATTTTATGACTTCACATATTTATATTGAGAAAATATAGAAATTTGTAAAATATAAAATAAAAATAGAGAGAACGCTATATTTTTGTCTTGGAATATGATATAATATTTTAAGTTAGATTTAGAGACTCATAGAAAGTGAGGAAATTTAATGAAAGCTAATTATAAAAAGCTATGGCATATTTTATTGGATAGGGACATGAAAAAGAAAGAGTTAGCTCAAATAGCTGGAGTCAGCACATATACTATAAATAAACTTAACAAGAACGATAATGTAACGGTGGAAGTTTTAGGTAAAATTTGCAAAGCTTTGAATTGTACATTAGACGATATTATGGAATTTGAAGAGGATGGTGAATAAAGAATGGCAAAAAATTCGAGTCTTAATGCTGCGAGTATAGCAAAGCAGGATGAGTTTTATACTCAGTATAAAGATATACAGAATGAATTAAATCACTATGAAAAACACTTCAAAGGAAAAACGGTTTTATGTAATTGTGATGATCCGTTTGAAAGTAATTTTTGCAAGTTTTTCTTGCGTAATTTTAACTATCTTGGTTTGAAAAGATTGATATGTACTTCTTATAGCACTTCAACTGTTGTAGGGCAACAAATGACATTATTTGATTATATGAATGAGCCGGTTGTTACTGGAAATGGTTATGTCATGGACATAACGGAAGTTCCAATGGCAAACGGTAGAGGTGTTTCCGATGAAGATATTGATAATTTACTAAAATCAAAAAAGCGTGGAGTAAAAAAGCTAAAAGGAGATGGTGATTTTCGTTCAGATGAATGTATTGAATATATGAAACAAGCAGATATTGTTGTAACAAATCCGCCTTTTAGTCTTTTTAGAGAATATGTAGCACTGCTGATGGAATATGACAAGAAATTTCTGATTATAGGAAATCAAAACAATATAACATATAAAGAAATATTTCCATTGATACAGGAAAATAAAATATGGTTGGGTTGCAAGTATGGAGATATGGCTTTTAGAGTTCCAGACCATTATGAACCGCGAGCTACAAGATTTTGGATAGACGAATCTGGACAGAAATGGCGTAGTTTTGGAACTATTTGTTGGTATACAAACTTAGACCATGAAAAGAGACACGAAGAATTGATATTGTATAAGAATTATTATGGGAATGAAGAGGACTATCCTAAATATGATAATTATGATGCAATCAATGTAAATAAAGTTGCAGACATTCCGAAAGATTATTTTAAGAGTATGGCAGTCCCTATCACATATGTTGATAAACATAATCCGGATCAGTTTGAAATAGTTAATGCTAATGATATTAGAACTAATCCTGATACTCCGCAAAAGGGGCATGGTTTGATAAAGGATAAAGATGCGGTAATTACCACAAAAAAAGCCTTGACAACAAAAGATGAAGAAAATTACGCTCTAACAGACAGACAGACAGACAGACAGACAGACAGACAGACAGACAGACAGACAGACGCATTACCTATGCGAGAATTGTCATCAGACGCAAGATGTAACGGAGTTATGGGAGTGCCAATCACATTCCTTGATAAGTACAACCCAGACCAATTCATCATCGTTGGGCTTGACAGATATGTCCCAGATAATCCGAAGTATGGACACAGATTCAAGGTTGGTGGACGAGAAACCTATGCAAGAATACTTATCAAGAGAAAAGTGTAGTGGAGTTATGGGCGTACCCATTACCTTTCTTGATAAATATAATCCGGAACAATTTGAAATACTTGGGTTAGCAAATAGTGCAAGATATTTAGGTAATTATCCATGTTATACAATAATTGATGGTAAGAAAATTTATAATAGAATTTTAATTAGAAGGAGAAAACGGCAATGAAAATAGAGCCTAAATCAATAAAAGTTAGAGATATATTCGAAAGCTATTCGGATAACGGAGATGACGGGGTTTTTGCTTATGGTGGTAAATTAGCGATAAGACCAGAATATCAGCGAGAGTTTGTTTATAGCACAGAACAAGCTGAAGCGGTTATGCATACAATATTAAAAGGCTTTCCGCTAAATGTTATGTACTGGGTAAAGATTGGAAATGAAAAATATGAAGTATTGGACGGTCAACAAAGGACGATTTCTGTAATGCAATATCTTAAACATCAATTTCCGATTACAATTGACGGCAAAAAGTATTACTGGGATGCATTGCCGGATGATAAATACAATTCGATTATGAATTATGAGTTTATGATTTATATTTGCGAGGGCAACGAGTCGGAAAAATTAGATTGGTTCAAGGTTGTAAATATCGCCGGTGAAAAGTTAACAGAACAAGAACTACGAAATTCTGTTTATACAGGTGAATGGCTATCCGATGCAAAGAAGTATTTCTCCAAGCGAAATTGTGCAGCTAAAGGCTTGTCAGATAAATATTTTACAGGAGATCCAAACAGACAGGAGCTTCTTGAAAAGGCTTTGAAAGGCATCAGCGAATTTCAAGGAATAAGAGATATCACGGAATATATGGCTGCACATAAATCGGATAATGATGCAGATGAATTATGGCAATATTTTCAAGATGTCATCAGTTGGGTGCAAAAGATATTTCCTAAATACTATTCAGATATGAAAGGATTGGATTGGTGTCATTTTTACAATGAATACCATTCAAACTCCTACAACTCATCAACGATGAATGCTGAAATTAAAAGGCTTCACGAAGATGAAGATATTCAAAAACCAAAAGGGATTTATGAATATCTTTTGTGCAAAGACAAAGACCCTTTTGCCGGAAGATTGCTTAATTTACGAGCATTTGACAAGAGAGATAAAATGGCTGCTTATAGCAAACAAGATGGCATTTGCCCTATTTGCAAGCAACATTTTGAGTTTGAAGAAATGGAGGGTGATCATATTAAGCCTTGGAGCAAAGGTGGTCATACAACTCCAGATAACTGTCAAATGCTGTGTAGAGATTGCAATGGAAAGAAAATGGATAAGTATTAGGTATTAAATATTAACTTAGAAATCGTCTATTCATATTGAGTACGATATTATTCTTTGGGATAAATTTGTGTTTGTGAATTTGAAAAACTATATATCATTTGTTGTAAAGAAATATCAATATTAATTAAATAATGATATTTCAATAAAGCAAAAGGTACAGGAAGAAAATTTAAAGAAATATATTGAGGAAATTGATTATGGAAGTAGAGAACCCTTTATCTGAATTTAAAATTACAAAACTATTTACTCCAAGTAAAAATAATGTGAACTACATAAAAGCAAGGGAAAGTACGACCATCGAATATAAAGAATCATATAATCATGGTTCAATGGCTCAGTACTTTAAAACTATGGCGGCTTTTGCCAACACAGATGGCGGTTATATTATTTTTGGGATAACTGACAGTCCGAGGACATTCAAAGGGTTATCAGATAAAGGTAAATTTCAGTTTGAAAATATCAAAATTGAAGAATTTACAAACAACTTAAATGAGTATTTTCAACCAAGTATAAAATGGGCTAATGTGATTTTTGAATATAGAGATAAAACCTATGGAATAATATATACCTATCCTTTGGATAATAAACCTTGCATATGTTCGAAAATGTATGATGATAGAGGGAAAAAATATAGCTTAGAAGAAGGTGATATATACTATAGATATAGGGGAAGAAGTCAAAAAATCAAATATGCAGAATTACAAACGATTTTTGATGAAAATAAAGAAAAAGAAGCAAAAAAATGGATTAAGTTGATAGAAAATACAGCTAAAATAGGTATATCTAATGCCTCCTTGTTAAATCTAAGTAATGGAGAATTTCAATTGGATAATTCTACAATTGTTATGGATAAGGCACTAGTTGATAGTATAAATTTTTTAAAAGAAGGTAGCTTTGTTGAAAACGGTGGAACTCCAGCTTTGAAGTTAATGGGTTGTATAAAAGATATTCGGACTTTTGAAGGTATTGTAGTAACAACTCCAAAGTTAAAGGCAATAGAGCCTTCAGATATAATCATCGAATTTTTAAGAAGTTCAGTCGTAGATTCACCTATTGAATTTATAAAGGTTATTATGAATTGTAGTAGTGGATTTCAACCAATTTATTATTATATAAAGCAAAGTGGACGAGATATAGACTGGATAAAAAATTTTATTAATGATAGTGGTAAAGATACCCAAACTATAAAACTATTGATTAGTAGATTAAATGGAAGATTAGAGAAAAAACAAGAATTAAAATTAAACGAGTCTGAAGCTAATTATTTTAAAAGGAGATATTTTAATTACTTTAAAGATAAAAAACTAAAAAATGATTTGAGTGAATTATTAGAAGAAAAACATCAAATATGGTTGCTACAGTCTTTTATGTATTTAGATGATATGAAAATAATTGAAAACGAAGCATACTATAAATCTATATTATTGGAGTTATATGAAAAGCTTTTAAAAAATAAGCGTGGAAATGTAGCTTCTTGCTTTAGAAAAGCTATTTGTAGATTAGATGAAGTGCTGTTTTTTAGTAAATAGTTACTAAGATATAATTTAAGTAATAGGAGTCAGTTATGGCAAAAGGTATAATATATGTAATGACTACAGTAGTTTCTGGTCTTATCAAGATTGGCAAGACAGGAAATGAGCAATTTGAAAAAAGAATGAGATTTTTAGAAAGCAATGGATATGCGAATATCACAGGTTTAAAAAGGGAGTTTGCTATAGAAGTAGATGGATATGATGAAAAAGAAAAACTTATTCATGATATTTTTAGTAAAAGTAGAATTGTAGGCACTGAACTATTTGCGTTAGATATAGAGGTGGCAAAATCATTATTATCTTCTTTAGATGGTAAACAAATTTATCCTAAAGATAAAAGTAAAAAAGAAGTATTCAAAGAATCTACAGAAGAGATAAAGCTTAAAACTGAGGGTGGATTTGTTCCGGATGGAGAGTATGTATTAAATCGCAACATAAAAGGTTTCGGAAAAGTAAATGGGAAAGCTATAGCTAAAGATAGAGTATTCACAGTATTGAGAGGAAGTGTTTGTGGTAATACCGGTAAAGGATATATTCCATCTATTAGAAAAAATGCAAAGATAGAAGATAATATATTACAAGAAAATATTGTTTGCATGAATCCATCAAGTGCCGGATGGATAGTTATTGGTAAATCTAATAATGGATGGAGAGAATGGAAAGACTCAAATGGGAATTCTATTGAAAAATATAGAGATAACGAAGAGTAGTTATAGAAAAGTTAACTATTATAAAATATAACGAAAGGGAAGTTTATGCCAAATTTAAAAGCAAAAGAATATAAAAAATTTGAAGATATCAAGTATGTTAGAGAAGATGGAAGCAAATATTGGAGTGCAAGAGAGCTTGCTGATGTACTTGATTATTCTCAATGAAGAAATTTTCAAAAGGTAATTGATAGATCGATGATTGCTTGTGAAAATAGCGGACATGAAGTAGCCTACGATTTTGCTGAGGTCAGCAAAATCGTGGAAGCAGGTGCTACAAGCAAGTCTATAAAAGATTATGAGCTTACAAGATATGCTTGCTATTTGATTGTGCAAAACGGAGATCCGAGGAAAGAGGTTATTGCACTTGGACAAACCTATTTTGCTATACAAACTTATCGTCAAGAAATAGCAGATCATTTTAATCAGCTTGATGAAGATAAAAGAAGACTTGTCGTTCGTGGTGACATTAAACAATGGAATCAACTTCTGGTAGAAACAGCACATGATGCCGGAGTTATCACAAAGGAAGAATTTGCCATATTCCAGAATGCAGGGTATATGGGATTGTATGGTGGGCTAGATGTAGAAGATATACATGATAGAAAAGGCTTAACCGCAAGACAAAAGATTTTGGATTATATGGGAAGCACTAAACTGATTGCTAATTTATTTAGAATCTCACAGACAGAAGAAAAGCTAAGAAAAGACAGAGTTGAAGGTGCAGAAGCAGCAACAAAAGTTCACTACTCAGTAGGAAAAGAAGTTAGAAGTGCTATTGAAAAAATTGGTGGCACTATGCCGGAAGATTTGCCTGTTCCGGAGAAAAGCATTCAGAGATAGAAAAAGAACAGATGAAGCGTTTAAAGGATAAAGCTAAAAAAGGAAAGCTGATGTTGGATGAATAACAGAAGAATTTAATGATTGAAATCAAAGAAATTTAGGGAGAAAGTTATTAATATAAATACATTAAAAGATAAAATAGAAGATAAATAAATTTAATTACAGAATGGTATGACTAATGGAATATTTTAAGGATATAAAACATGATATAGATTCTTGTATGGATGTTTGGGAAGGATTATACAAGAAGATATATCCACAATTTTTTGATACATATTTTGATTTTTCCATTATTAAAGATGTGGAGACAAATTCGAAATGTAAACGATGGTATATTAAGTTGAGGAGAGATATAGACATTAGCAATAAGTTTCCAAAATTTAAAATGGCAGGAGATTGCATTTTTAATTTTAATGACAAAAAAGTAGAAAGGTTTAATAAATGGATTAATAAATCAGTAAAAGGAAAAATATTGTTAAAAAAATGTGCAGAAAAACATCATAGCTTCGAAAACTTTGCATTTATGCCGATTACTGGTGGAATGAATAATCAAAAAGGAAGACAAGCATTTGATAGACCAGATATTCATATTTTTGAGCTTAAAAAATTTTTTAATTCTGAAGAAAATATAATATTAAGTAGTGCTAGAAATAATAAAGAAGCTCTTGAATGGTACTTGTCTATTTTTGAAAAAAACATTTATAAATATTGTAGCTGGATTTATTTGATTGAAAATAGAAATTTTATAGATAAAGAATTTTTGCCATTTGCAAACAAAAAAATAGAAAATGAAGATTCTGCAATTCAATATATGAATTTAGCAATTAAATTTTGGAATTTAAGAAAGAACAGTATTGACAACTATCTCAAAAGCAATTAACTTGATTTTTATAAAATTATTGAATAGTACAAAAACAAAGTACATATCTTTAGGATTATTAATCTTTCTGCTATGTGCTTTTCTGTGCTTATTTTATATCCATTGAAATTTTTGCTCATATGTCACATTTAAACAACTTTACACAGCTTTTTTAAAAGCAACATAATCTCTTTTCAAATTTTGTTGAAATTAGCCAACCATCCAACCTTGCTTTAATGCTCTTATTAGGTTATTGTCTTTATATATTTCTATTTAACAGCTCTATTTGTTTTAAATCTATAATAAAGTTTCTGATTTTATATGCATATTTATCTTTTCTATTAATGTAAATATATAAATTTATTATTAAAACTATAATTAAAATAAATATTGCAATTTCTACTATATATAATAGTAATTTATTATAACTATTAATTTTGTCTATTATACTACGAGCAATAATTCCAAATACTAAAAAAAAATAAATTTGAGCCAAAGGATGATAGTGACTTTAATATTGGATATTCTTTATACACCTCATTTAAAGCTTCTAATTTTAATGTGAAATATTCAATAACATTATTAATATTTTGTAAGTTTATATTATATTTATCAAGGAGTTCGCATAATTCATCACACCTAATTTGATTCATTTCATCATTGTATTTTTCCAATTTGTCTTTGTTACTCCATATAATAAATATAGTAATAGCAATTAATATAATCCAGCAGATAGTAACACCTTTACTAAAAGCATTAAAAAAACACATATAACTAATTATATAAATTGTAAAATCAATAAATAGTAGTCCTATATTTTTTATATCTATTCTTTTTAATTCTTTCTTTTATATTATTATAACTATCTATTTTCTTATAATCTTGAAATAATTTAGAGTAATTATTTCTATTCTCATTTACTAACTTTTCTTGTATCTCTATCATTTAGCATAATCTCCTCGTAATATAAAAAAATTTACCCATTTATTCAGAGCCAATATAAATCCATTTATATGTATATCTTTTAATTTAATATAGGCGAATTTGCCTCATTGTTATCATGAAGCATTTTATTTATTAATCTAAAACTATAATTTTGAGCTTACTAAAATTATATCAAAACATCATAATTATTATATAGACATTTTTTATTTAACTATATGAATAAGGATTTTTTTACTAAATTAATTATAGGGAATTAATTCAAAATTTTTGGAGAAAAAATATTTTTAACAAATATATAAATATGCACTTATTTAAAAATGGTAAAAAATTAGTAAATAACCATAATAAGATGAAAAGTTTAGCTGCTATAGCAAAATTTCATTAATATATGTGCATGATGAACATAGACTTAAATGTTAGAAAAGATAGTATAATAAAAATGTCATGAATTAGTTTTATTTTGATATAATATAATAAAAAAACAATTTTTGCATTTTTAACTTGTCACATAATTTATTCAGCAGATTCACGAATCATATAATGCTTTATAAGAAAAAAATTTATATATAAAAAGAAATGGTGGTGATACAAATTGAAATTAGGTAAATTAGAAGAAGTTGACATTAGAGAACTATGGAAACATGAACAATATGATTTTTCAGAATGGTTATCAAAAGAAAAAATATTGAAATGTTAAGCGATGAAATTGGATTAACATTGACGGATATAAGTAATGAAGTCTTTGTTGGTTCTTATCATTGTGATTTAGTAGCAAAAGATGAAACCACAGGAATTAAAGCAATTATTGAAAATCAAATGGAAGTTACCAATCATGATCATTTAGGCAAAATAATAACATACGCATCAGGATTGGATGCGAATATTGTAATTTGGATAGTTAAAGAAGCGAGAGAGGAACATAAAAGTGCGATAGAGTGGTTGAATAATAAGACAATTAAGGATATTTCATTTTTTTTAGTTGAAATTCGTGCATATAAGATAGGAGATTCTTTGCCTGCACCTAAATTCGTAATTATTGAAAAACCTAATGATTTTGTAAAAACTGCAAATCTTAGCACTGATAGCGGAGAATTAAGCAAAGCTCAATCTGAAAGGTTGAATTTTTGGAATATTTTTAATGAAACTCTAATTTCAAGGAATAAACCGTTCAATGTAAGAAAAGCTACAACAGACCACTGGTATGATGTGGCACTTGGCACAAGTGAAGCACATATAAGCATTACATTGGTAAATAAAACTAATAGCATAGGAATTGAAGTTTATATTAATGATAATAAAAAACTCTTTGACAAGCTGTTTTTAGAATCTGAGGAAATAGAGAGCAAATTAGGATTTAGTATGGATTGGCAAAGGTTAGATAATAAAAAAGCTTCCAGAATTATTTATTATATTGAAGGATTAGATTTTGATAATCATGATAACTATGATAAATTAATAAATGAAGTTATTAATAGGGTTATTACTGTTAAAGAAACCTTTAGAGATCACATACTTCCGATTTAAATGTAGAAAATAAAAAATAAAGAAATTTCAAATTATCAACTAAGGTTATAAGAAGCAAAATAAACAATCCAATTAATGTTGAGAGGATATTATGAAAGAACATTTAACACCAACCATTTACTATTTCTGCCCAGATTATAATAAATATGTAAAGCGAGAGGGCGGAATGTATTACTGCATAAATAATGGTAAAGAAGTATTTAATGATTTTTATTCAAAGATTGATATTGGTGATATTTACACTGAAGATATAACTGAGGAACAATATAATGAGCAATTATATTAAAGCTTTATTTATAATGTTAAATGCACATAAGGGGCAAAAGGATAAGGGTGGACATCCATATTTTCTTCATCCATTAAGGGTGTCAATGGCAACAAAAAGCAAAAGAACTAAGGTTGTTGCACTCCTTCATGATGTTTTAGAAGATAGTAATAAGCATGAAATTAATGATTTTAATTTCTTAGACGAAGAACAAGAGGAAGCGTTATTACTTCTTACGCATAATGATAGCTATGAATATTTTGAATATATAAAAAGAATTAAGCAAAATAAGATTTCACGAGAAGTAAAGCTAATGGATTTAAAAGACAATATGAACTTAAAAAGTTAAAGAAAATATCAAATAATGATGAAAAAAGATTAGCAAAATATAAAATGGCAAGAAATATTCTTTTATCATGAATGTCTAATGAAAAAGTAAAAAATTAAGTAAAAATGCTAATTTCTATAAAGATATTTCATATATTATTGAAGAACAATAATTGAAAATAAAGGAGAAATAATATGTTTATACTTGCTTGTATATTAGCATTTCCTATAGTATTGCTTGTAGAACTTGTAAAAATGAATAAGTAAATTTAATCATTCAAGGTATACATTTTGATTATGTAATTAAGGATATGAAATAATAATAATATAATTAATTTAAAACAGCCGTGTGGCTGTTTTTGTTTTTGAGTATTAATGAATATTAAAGACTAGATTGAAAATATTAAATATGCAATGCCCCCTAAATGTAGAAGCATTTATACGATTGTAATAGATGAAGATAACATAACAAGAAGAAATGCAGATAATAAAAGCGATGAAAGCCTTGCAAATACAAGCGTTAAGCACTATAAGAATTTGAATAATAGTGATGAAAATGATATAATAGTAAAAGAAAGCGAGTATCTGCAATGGTTATCAAGTAAAGATATAGAGCGTAAGCCAGTAAACAAACTTGATACACCAAGAGAGCACCAAGAAATCATTAGATATATCGCGGGCGAGGACAAGACAGGTGGTTCTTGCACATCACAAGCATTAGCATATATAGGAAATATAGCCGGCTATGATGTAAAAGATTATAGGGGCGGAGCAAGTATGAAATTATAGATATATCAATACTGCTAATTAAGGAGTTTATTATGAAGTATGTTAAGTATGATGATGAATACGAATTTTACAGAAATGATGGCGATAAAATGTGGGATGCTTATGATGGGAGTCCATATAGAGGCATACTTAAATTCACATTTGACAAAAAGAAGATATATAATTTTTGGGAAGACTATCCTCAGAATTTGACTAAAGAAGAAAAAGAGATATTTGATAAAGAAAATCCTCACTGGGCAGCACTTAAATGCGAAACAGAAGAAGAATATTTGATATTGAAAAAGCGAATTGAAGAAATGAGCGAGAAATATGACGAGGAAGAATAATGTCAAAAGATGATTATTTTAAAATAGTTTATATCATATTATCCGAGCTATACGAAAGCCTAAAGCAAGGAGAAAAAGTCGATATTCAAGCCATTAGCCCTGAAAGAATATGTAAAAACTAAGGCTATGCAATTGATATATCATGATGAACATAATAACAGTTAAATGATGAAAAAATTAGATAAAAAAAGATTAATTAATATAGGCAAAGAACATATAATAGATATGTTAGGACAGGATTTAATTTCAAATCCATCAGTATTAGTAGGGTGGTGGCACTCTATAGATACAAGCGAAGAATTATTTAGCGTTGGTGGTGGTGTAGCACTTAATCCAAACTCAAAGTTTAATATAGGTGATGAAACTCCTTTAGATTTTATTGCACTAGTTAATATCAATACTTTAACAGGGGAAGTTATTAGAGATTATAAAAATAGTAGACTCCCATGATAGTATATAAAGAAAGGTGTCTAATAACTTAAAAACAATAAAGGATATAGCAACTGGTCACCATCAATAAATCAGCATTTTGTACAAAGAATTTTTGTTTGCCAAATCTAAATTCTAATATTATAATCTATATAATAAAAAGTAAGAGAGCTTCTCTTTTGAGTAGTTAATAAATTTAGAAGATAAATTATTTATAAGATTATAAAATCTCTAATACGCTGATTATGGATTAGAAAATAAAGGGATAGTATATTTGTAAGTTAATGAATTAAAGAGCTAAACTGGTATAAATTTAGCAATATATTAAATATATCAAATTGTCATACTATCACATTAAAGGATTAATATTGTAATGAGGAAACGAAACAACAGGCTAACATTTTATCAAACTATCAAATCAGCAAATTATCACTTTAATATGATACATCAAAACAAAATCAAAAATTAGAAATTTCAAAATCTTAAAAATCCAATCTATCATTTACATTGCATAATAAATTAAAATTTATAATTGGGAGGTGAACTATATTGAATAATAGAGCGAATAAAAAAAGTAATATAGGTATTTACACATTTGCTATAGGACTAATTATTTATATAATTTCATATTTAGTGCCAACAAATATATTTAATGATTTTACTCAAATTAAACCAATAGGAATGAGCACAATTTTTATATGTCCTATACTTGGAATTATTGGCTTGATTTTTTCGATAAAAAGTAAATCTATATTATTTTCAATATTAAATTTAATACTAGTATTTTCTTTTCCAATTACTATGTTTGTTGTATATACTTTATTAGGTAATGCATAAAAGAGAAAACTAAATTATTTTTCATAAATTCTTATCTATAAATGCTAATTATTTCTTACTAATAATTAAGCATTTTTTTATCAATTTCCATAAAATTATATAAATATTTTTCTTTAAATAGTTTTGAAAAAATCATTAAATATTATCGCGAAAATTTTAAATATGTTATATTAAACATATTGATTCTTCACATAATTTTACCTATTTGCTATATAATCACACAATAATAAGCTTTTAATAACGGAGGTTATGGCAATGAAAAATTATATTGAAAAATATTTAAAAGTATCATTTCTATATGCAATTCTTGCTATGGTAGGTGGGGTATTTTATCGTGAATTTACGAAGTTTAACGGATTTAATGGAAAAACGACCCTATCTATTGTACATACACATTATTTTATCTTGGGTATGTTTATGTTCTTAATTCTTCTTTTGTTTGAAAAGAACTTCCATATTTCAGACGACAAACTAATCAAGAAAACTGTATTTTACCAAATTGGCTTAAATATCACAGTTTTGGCATTTTTGATGAGGGGCATATGTCAGACTTTAGAGATGAATATTCCTAAGGGTTTTGATGCGGGTATTTCCGCAGTTGCAGGTATTGGACATATTTTAATCGGTGTGAGCCTATTTTTAATTCTAATTGACATAAGAAAAAAGATTATTGCCTCAGACGATTTAATAAAAGAAAGTTAATAATGTTCTAAAAAAAGAAAAATAAAAAAATAAAGTAGAAATAAAAAAATAAAGAAAAAACAAAGAAAACAAAGAAAAAAGGATAAAAGGATAATAAGATGAAATATACAGGAATCACATATAGACCTCCATTTGAAGCTGGCTCACTACTTCTTCAAGTCACGAGTGGTTGCTCGCATAATAAGTGTTCATTTTGTTATATGTATAAAGATGTGCCTTTTTCGGTTGAACCGATTGAGCAGGTAAAAAAAGATCTTGCTGAAGCGAGAGAATACTATCCTGATACAAGGCGTGTTTTTCTTGAAAATGGGGATCCATTCTCTTTGAGTGCGAGAAGACTTATCGAAATAGGTCAGGCTATTCATGAATATCTTCCAAAGGTAGAAAATATTTCTATGTACGCATCGATAAGAAATATAAAGGGTAAATCTGATGAAGAACTTGCCCAGCTAAGAGAACTTGGATTTAACCAGTTTAATATTGGAGTTGAGAGCGGACTGGATGAAGCTCTTAAATTGATGAATAAGGGGTATAATGCGAAAGAAGCGTTTTACGAATTGAGCAGACTTAGAAATGCTGGAATTGATTATGCAGCAAATGTAATTCTTGGAAGTGCAGGCCCTAAGCTTTTAAGAGAAAATGCAATCGCTACCGCCAGGCTTATAAATGAAACGACACCATACCTTGTTTTTACGACCACGCTTCACGCTGAGCCGGTATCTCCGATTTATGAGGATATGAAAAGCGGGAAATTCATAGAAAGTACAATAGGCGAATATATTGAAGAAGAGGAAATTTTATTGAAAAATTTAGACCTAAGTGATACACTCTTTTTCGGCTTGCATCCGTCAAATATTCTTCGTTTATATGGCAGGCTTCCTGATGATAAAAATGCACTTCTAAGAGAAATTAAAGCTCAAAAAATAAGGCTTGAGGATAAGCTTGACAGTAGGCCGATTAGGAGAAGCGAGGGATCGATTTTTAAAATAGACTAAATTTTTAAAACAGCTTATAACATATAAAAATAGACTAATACAGATTAAATTAATTTATTTTTATATTTTATTATATATTAATTTATATCGAGTTAGATTTAATTTATGCGAGGGGAAATTGGATAATAAAAAATTTTGGATGGTAAGTAAAAATTCATTGATATTAATAGCGGGGATAGTTTGGTGTATTGCGGGCTTTAATGTTGCAAGGCTTGGAATAATTTCATATAAGAATTTAGAGACTTTTACAATTATACACATCATATCTTCAATTATCATATTTTTAGCATTTGGAACGATGTTTTTAAAAATGAGTAGCAAGCATGTAAAAAGAATTAGGAATGATAAAAATGAGTATAAACCTTTTTGGACTTTTTTTGATTTAAAGGCTTATATGATAATGATTTTCATGATGTCTGGGGGAATAGGGCTTAGAGCAGCCCATGTTTTGCCTGAGAAATTTATCGCCTATTTTTATACAGGCCTTGGCTCTGCCTTAGCCCTTGCTGGAATATCTTTTTTAATCAGACTAAGCAATAATACAGTAAGAGATGAAGAAATATGTCAGAAATACCAGTAATGATAGATAAGATTGAAAAATTAAAAAATGTTAATGAAGAATATAAAAGCATTGAGCCAATCATTAACAAAAAAGCCTCGGTGGTAATTCCGCTAATAGCCTGTAAAGACGGCATTGAGATTTTATTTGAGAAAAGAAATAGTAAGATACCTCAAGGAGGAGAAATATGCTTTCCGGGCGGGGTTATTGAAGATGGCGAAACTCCAGACATAACCGCAGTAAGAGAGTTAAAAGAAGAATTATTGATTAATGATGAACAAATTGATTTTATAACAAAGCTCCATCTTATGAGTACGGAGTATGGAACACAAATTTTTTCAAATCTTGTTATAATAAAAGACTATAATTGGACATTTTCAAAATTGGAGGTTGAGTCAGTATTTTCAATACCAATTAGCTGGTTTATAGAAAATGAACCTGAGGTATATGATGCACATCTAATAAGGGATGAAAGCGATGACCTGCCATATGAACTAATTCCTAATGGAAAGGGTTATGACTGGAAATCGCTAAATTCTAAACTCTATTTCTATAGAAGTGAGCCTGAAATCATATGGGGTCTTACTGCAAAACTATTATATTACTTCATCAAAAGCATCTGAAATATAAACCTTTTCTTTGCTAAAACCACGACCATGAACATGGGTTATCCTGTGGTTAATTATAAAAGCCTCAGGATCTATATCTAAGATGAGTTTTTCTGCGAAAAAAACTTCCCTAGGTGATACGACGACAATGAGAATATTAATCTTTTTACTAAGCTTTCCTGTCTCGCCATGATAGATTGTTACGCCTCTATCTAGATCAGACATGATTTTTTCTTTAATCTCTTTGTGCTTTTCGCTTACAATCTCAAGCTCATTTCTTATCTCACCAGATGAGAGGAATTTGTCTATAGTATATGTATAGATGATGACTAGCAAAATTCCATAAAGAACGCCAATCCTTGAGGTAAAGAAAGATTGGAGAAGGAGAATTATGCTATCAACCACATAAAGGCTTTTTGAAAGAGGTAGTCCGGTTTTATTTTGAAGTATTAGAAGTGGAATGTCTATTCCTCCAGTGCTTCCTCCAGTCCTTATAATCAATGCTATAGATATTCCAAGTAGAAGCCCACCGAAAATAGTGCATAGTAAAATATCATTGGTTAGCTCAAAATCTCCTATAATTTTTTCAAGTATAAATAAGAAGATTGGATATGATACCGTGCTCACAGTAGTTCCAAGGGCAAATTTTTTCCCGAAAAATATATATCCAAGAATAAACATCAAGACATTAAAAATTCCTATGACAATGGAAACATCAAGCCCAAAAGCGTTCTTGAGTGCTAGGCCAATTCCTGTAGTTCCACCAGTTATGAGTCCTCCCGGAATGATGAATAAAACTATGCCTAGGGCATATATTAAATTACCAAGAAGTATTTTTATATTGCTTTTAATTAGTCTAGACATTTAAAAATCCCTTTCGTTATAAGTAATATAGATTAAATTATGGGTTAAATTAAGGATTAAATTATGGTAAAAAAACCACGAAGAAAGGGGTTTTCCCTCGCATCGTGGATCGAAGCTTGTGCTTAATACTTAATACATACTATTATACTTAACCTACAAGGTTTATTAAAAACAAAAATATTATACATAATAATGAAAAAACCGCAATACTATTTTTAATATTTTTCGATTTTTTATTTATTATAAGTGTTGTTATTTAATGCTTAATTTTTGTGATAACTTAAATAATACATAAGTCCGACGAAAAGTCCTCCAAGCATATTTCCTATAGTAACAGGAATTAGAGAGTTAAGGATAATGCTTGAAATAGGGGCCTTGGTTCCACCTAGAATACCTTCAGTATAATAATAAAAATTTGCAACTATATGCTCAAATTTCATAAATACAAAGACGAGTATTGGAAAAGCTGATGCAATGATTTTGCTCGAAACCTGCTTTGCTCCAAAGCTCATCCATACTGCAAGGCAGACAAGCAGGTTGCAGAGGAAGGCTAATGAAATGCACTGAATAAAAGAATATGATGTTTTTGTTTCAAGCATATTGGCGGCTGCTTTAATTACGGGGTCATCTTTTCCAAAAGCAAGGAAGATGAGAATCGCAAAGAAGAAAGCACCAATAAAATTCCAAAGATAAACCCTTGCCCAATTTACTATGAGCTCTTTTGCACTAAGTTTTTTATCACAAAATGCAACTATCAAGAGGATATTGCCTGTAAAAAGTTCTGCTCCTGCAACTAGGACGAGAATAAGTCCAATTGTAAATAATATTGACGAGGTTAGAGAGGCATATTTAGAGCCCGCAAGCACTATATTGGCCTTCGTGCTTGTAGCTCCACCGATTGCAATAAATAACCCTGCCATAATTGAAAGGAGCCTTGTTCTCCAAGGAGAAAAATTCGCCTTTGAGACACCTATGTCACTTGTAAAATCTGTGATTTCATTTGGCGTTAAGATAGATTTAAAATTATCCATTTATAATTCCTCCTTAAAAGAGATACGGTAAGAGACACGGTATATAAAACATACTAAAACATGATATATAAAATCATTAAGATGAAATATATTTAATATTGGAAATTAGTTATTTATAAATCTTATATAACAAGGAAAATATAGCACATAAAAAATTATTATTCAATTAAAATAAAAGCAAGATAAATATGTTACAATTAGTAAAAGATTAGGTAATTTTTATATTTTGCTTATTTATTGTAAAGAAAATATTATGTAATTTAATATTAGTTTTTATTTTAAAAATTTTTTCCAAAAATATGAGCTTGTATATAAAATATATAAATAAAGATATGTGTTTTGGCTAAGGAGGTAGTGTTATGAAGCGTGTTCTTGTAATATCGTCGAGTTTTAGGGAATTTAGTAATTCGGATGGGCTTGCTCAGGAATTTATTCAAGGAGCTAGAGAAAACAATAATACAGTTGAATATATTTCACTTGCCGGTCAAGAAATCAAGTTTTGCACTGGCTGCTTTACCTGTCAAAGTACAGAAGAATGCGTATTTGAAGATGATGCGAGCAGAATTGT
This sequence comes from Alterileibacterium massiliense, assembly GCF_900104645.1. Lineage (GTDB taxonomy): Bacteria > Bacillota > Clostridia > Peptostreptococcales > Anaerovoracaceae > Alterileibacterium > Alterileibacterium massiliense. The sequence goes on from NZ_FNWE01000002.1 coordinate 798,485, forward strand.
AAAGAGAATGGCTACAGCAGATGTCCTTGTCTTTGCAACTCCAATTTATTATTTTGAAATGAGCGGTCAGATGAAAACGCTTTTGGATAGAACCCTTCCTATATATGAAAAAAATTATAAGTTTAAAGAAGTATATCTTCTCGCAACAGCGATAGAGGAAGGCGATGAGGTATTTAATGCTACTAAAGAGGGGTTTTTAGGCTGGATAAAATGTTTTGAAGGTGCTGAGCTTAAAGGCACTATATTTGCAGGTGGACTAAATGAAGCTGGGGAGATAAATTCGCATCCTGCCAGAAAAGAAGCTTATGAAATGGGAAGGAGCATTAGTTAACTTCGCACCGAATGATTATAAAAAAATACAAAAAAATTAAAAAATAGTTGTTAAAATGCTTTAAAATACATCTTTGTATGTGCTATAATACAATCCATCTTGTGAAGAAAAAATCTACACAAGGTGGTTTTTATTTATGAGATTTTTATTTATAAAGATTTTATTTATAAGATAAAGATGCAAAACAGATGGAGGAATAATTATGTACAAATATGCAACGCTCAACAATATATCTTCATTGGGATTGTCGAAGTTTGATGACAATTTTGAAAAAACTGATCTTACCTCAGATGCTCATGGCATCGTAGTAAGAAGTGCGAATATGCACGATATGGATTTCTCCAAGAATTTATTATCAATTGCAAGAGCGGGTGCAGGTGTGAACAATATTCCACTATCTCGTTGCACGGAGGAGGGCATAGTTGTATTTAATACACCGGGTGCAAATGCGAATGGAGTTAAAGAGCTTGTTATAGCTGGAATGTTGCTCGCTTCAAGAGATGTTTTCGGAGGCATAAAATGGGTAGGAGACAATGCTTTTAACGAAGAGATTTCAGCTTTGACTGAAAAAGAAAAAAAGAAATTTGCGGGAACTGAGTTATATGGAAAGAAAATAGGAATAATTGGTCTTGGTGCAATAGGCGTAAGAGTTGCTAATGCTGCTGTTCATCTTGGGATGGATGTGTATGGATATGACCCTTATGTTGGAGTAGACAGTGCATGGCATATGTCAAGCAGGGTTACCTATGTTACGGATATAAATAAGATATATAAAAAATGTGATTTTATAACCATCCATGTGCCGGCGATGGAATCCACTAGGCATTATATAAATCGAAAAGCTATAGAGATGATGAAGCGTGATGTAATAGTAATAAACATGGCAAGGGATATTCTTGTTGATGAAGAGGCTATGATTGAAGCTCTTGATGATGGCAGGGTAAAAAAATATGTATCTGATTTCCCAAATACAATTGTTGCAGGGCATAAGAATTGCATAACCACTCCTCATCTTGGGGCGTCTACTAAGGAATCTGAAGCGAATTGTGCTGTTATGGCAGTTGAACAGCTCAAGGCATATATTGAAACTGGCTCAGTCGTAAACAGCGTAAACTATCCAAGTTGCCTGGTTGGACCTTGGGAAGAGGGAAAGAGAGTGACCCTATTTCATATGAATGCCAATAATATGCTAAACAATTTTACGAGCATAATTGGTGAAGCAGGTATAAATATTTCTGCCATGACAAATAAATCAAGAGGCGAATACGCTTATACGGTTCTTGATGCAGATTCAAAGATTGGCGATGATATTTTTGACAAACTTGTTAAGGTAAATGGAGTTATAAGGGTTAGAATCATATAAAGCACTTAGTTCAAAACAAATATTATAAAACATTTATTTCAAAAAAATGATTTAAACATATTTCCTTATTATATTACCTTATTAAATTTCAAGGGGTGAATTTTCACAATAAGTTCATTCCTTGATTTTTATTTATGTTAAAATAACAAGAATAGTGGCTAGATATGGCAAAATAATATTTGCAAAATAATTAGAAAGGAATATTAAAATAATATTATGCTAAATAAATTCAGTGGAAGCGAAGAATATGTTGCATCAGCAGATTTGATGAGCTCTGTAAATGTTGCTATTACGCTTGAAAAACCGCTTTTGATAAAAGGTGAGCCGGGGACAGGTAAGACCATGCTTGCAAAGGCTATCTCGGAATCACTGGGAAAGGAGCTTATTACTTGGAATATTAAGTCCACAACAAAGGCTCAAGAGGGATTATATGTCTATGATGTCGTACAAAGGTTATACGATAGTCAATTTGGCAATCAGGGAGTTGATGATATAGCTCATTATATTACCATGGGTAAGCTTGGTGAAGCTTTTGAATCAGATGAGCAGGTGGTACTGCTGATAGATGAAATTGATAAGGCAGACTTGGAATTTCCTAACGATTTACTTTATGAGCTTGACCAGATGGAATTTTACATTCCAGAGATTAAGAAAACTGTTAAGGCGAAGAATAGACCGATTGTAATAATAACTTCAAATGCAGAAAAAGAATTGCCAGATGCTTTTCTTCGCAGATGTATTTTTCACTATATAAATTTCCCTAGTGAAGAAGAGATGAGGAGCATACTCAATGTACATTTTGAAAATCTTGAGGAAAGCTTGCTAAATCAAGCATTAAAATCCTTTTACTGGATAAGGTCGCTTGATGCTTTAGAAAAGAAACCAAGCACATCAGAGCTTATAGACTGGATAAGGGCTCTTAATTCAGGTGGAATTAGTTCAGCAGATATTATATCTAGGATTCCTTTTGCTGGAGCACTTTTAAAGAAAGATAAGGATATAGAAAATTTAGGAAAAAGCCTCAGATGATTTTATTTAGGAGATATATATGTTCGTTCAATTTTTCTTTTTGCTTAGAAAGAGAGGATTAAATATATCGCTTAACGAATGGATGACCTTGCTAGAAGCTTTACAGCTTGGACTTCACAATTCCAGTTTAAGCGACTTTTATTATCTATGCAGATCTATTCTAGTTCATGACGAAGCTGATTTTGACAAGTATGATCAGGCTTTTTTGGAGTTTTTTAAAGATATTCCATTTGGAGAAGAGATCCCAGATGAAGTGATGAGCTGGCTAAACAAGCCACTCGATGATATTCCCTCACTTATGGATGATTTATTGGCTATGGGATTTCCTGAGGAGGACATTGAAAATCTTTTGAATGAGCTTAAAGAGCGAATTAAAGAGCAAGATGAAGAACATAATGGTGGAGGATACTGGGTAGGAACGAGGGGAACTTCGCCATTTGGAAATAGTGGCTGGCATCCAAATGGTATTAGAATAGGTGGAGAAAGCAGGCATCGTACTGCTATGTCGGTTGCTGGAGAAAGAAAATTTAGGGATTTTAGAAAAGATAGTGTAATTGATTCGAGGCAATTTCAGCTTGCATTTAAAACATTAAGGCAACTTTCAAATCAGGTAATTACATCTGAAAAGGAATTTGATATTGATGGCACGATAAGAGCAACCTGCGATAATGGCGGAAATCTTAAAATAAAATATAAGCATCCAAGAAAAAATGCAGTAAAGCTCATTTTACTGATGGATTCGGGGGGATCTATGGACTATTATTCCCTTCTATGTAGCACGCTTTTTCAAGCGGCAGTTAAGAGCAATCATTTTAAGGAGCTACACACTTTTTTCTTTCATAATTGTATCTACGATAAACTCTGGAAGGATCCAAAGCTTATGAAAGATAGCGAGATTGATACGAACTGGTTATTAGATAATTTTGATGGGGAGTACAGAGTTTTAATAGTTGGTGACGCAGCGATGAATAGAGCTGAGCTTCTCGGCAGAAATTATAATTGGCTCACTGGAGAGTATACTTCTATAAGTGGATATTCTTGGCTTGAGATTTTCAAAAGACATTTTCCTCATCTTGTTTGGATAAATCCTGAGCCTACGCCTGAATATGTTAGCTTTTGGACGGAAACGCAGGTTATAATATCTGAGCTTATAAGTATGTATCAACTGACTGCTGATGGACTTGAATTGGCAATGAAAGAACTGATGGTTAGAAAAGCGTAGAGCATAATAAGGTGTTGTGGGCGTAGAGCATAAGGTTCAGAGCGTATAAGGGGAGACATTAATGAAAAAAATTGCAAGCTTTCAAGTAGACCATAATAAATTAAAAAAGGGAATGTACATCTCAAGAATTGATGGAGATATTATAACCTATGATATAAGAATGAAAGAGCCTAATAAGGGTGATTATGTTTCAAATGGAGCCTTACATACCTTTGAACATCTGTTTGCTACTTATGCAAGAAATTCCAAATTTAAGGGTAGCGTAATTTACATAGGACCAATGGGCTGTAGAACCGGATTTTATATGCTCTTAAGGGATGATATAAGTTATAAAAAAGCAATAGATCTAGCATATAATTCATTTAAATTTATTTGCGAATTTGAAGGAGAAATTCCAGGAGCAAAAGAGATGGAGTGCGGGAATTATATAGAACACGATTTAGAGGGTGCTAAATTGGTAGCAGAAGATATGCTTGATATTTTAAAAAATTGGAATGAGGAAAAGATGATATATGAAAAATAGGGAAGTTATAGGAATCATAGGTGCTATGGATACAGAGGTTGCTGGCCTAATATCTAAAATTGATTTCTTGGATAAAAAGTCAATATATGGAAATGATTTTTACTTAGGAAAGATAGATGATACTGATGTGGTTATTGCTAAATCAGGAATAGGTAAGGTTAACTCAGGAATTTGTACCCAGATTATGATAGATAGATTTGAAATTACAGCCTTAATCAACACTGGAATAGCGGGAGGACTTGAGCCTTCGCTTCATATAGGTGATATATGTATCGGTAATAAGATGATTCAGCATGATTATGATTTAACTCCATTCGGATATGTTAAGGGATATATACCAAATGGTTCTGGTGGAGATAAGCCAACGGAATTTGAATCAGATAAAAGGCTTGTTGATATTGTTGAGAAGGCTTCTGATGAAATCAGTTATAGCGAAAGAGTTTTAAAGGGCACTATAGTGTCAGGCGATCAATTTATAGCGGATTTATCAAAGAAAAAATCTTTGCATGAGGAATTTGATGCTATTGCTGCAGAGATGGAAGGAGCTGCGATTGCACATTGTGCTTCCCGTGCAGGTATTCCTTTTGTTGTCATAAGGGTTATATCAGACCTTGCCAATGGTGACGGACCTGCTTCGTTTGAAGAATTTGAAAAAGATGCTACAAATTTATCAATTGCAATAACCGAAAGAGCGATTAGTTTGCTTAATAGTTGATCTTCGAGGAGAAATTTTGAGGAGAAATAATGAAATTTAGCATAGATTTAGATGTCAAGTCATATGAGGTGGATTCTAGATCGGTTATTAGGCCGTCTGTAATTCTTCAATATATGCAGGAAGCTATGGAAAAGCAAATGCAAAAGTCCGACATGGGATATAAGGAGCTATTTGATATAAAAAGGCTTGCTTTTATAGTCAGCAGAATGAGCATCGAAATCTTTAAAACGATAAAGCAAAATGATAAGCTCAGGGTGAATACATGGTGCGGAATGTGCAAGGGTGCAATATATCCTAGGTATTATGAAATATTAAGAGGTAATGATGTCTGCGTTAGGGCATCTAGTAAATGGGGACTCGTCGGAGTAGATAAAAAAAATATTCTGCTTGACGGAGAATATGATATTAGTGCTTATCCAATAGACGATGAAATAAAACTGGGTATACCTGATAGGGTAAGGCAGCCTAGGGATATAGAGTATAAACAAATAGCCGATATAGAAGTTAGATATTCTAAAATAGATATAAATAAACACATAAATAATACTATGTATGCAGATCTTCTATATGATTTTATACCGCAGATTGAGGAATATAATTTGACATCTATGAATTTCAGATTTGTTCATGAAGCAAGGCTTGGAGATGTACTAAGCATATATGAAAGCGATTTCATGCCACCTAGCGTGGTTGATCCAAAAGCAGAAAAAATAATATATATTCACTCTAAAATAGGTGGGAAGAAAAATGTCGAAGCAAGCTTCGGATTAAAAAAACGATAAAAAAATAATAGATATAATTAATATAAAAAAGTAATCAGGGTAGACCTGATTACTTTTTTTATGCAAAAAATAAATAAAGCTAAAAAGAACATATATTCTATTTTTTGTATAAAAAAACAAAAAAAATAAAAAAATGGAGGGAAATACAAGTAAAATTATTGCATAATGTAGTAAAGTGTTGTAAAATGGTGGAAATTAAAGATAAGCCTTGCTCTCAAGCGACCTAATGCGTGTTGCAAAGGAGCAAGGCAGATAAAAACTAAGATAGATAAAAAATATAAAGTTAAAAACTGAGGATATAGATGTTCACCGGTACATACGAAAATTCCATTGATGGCAAAAATAGAATGATTATTCCATCTAAGCATCGTGAGAAGCTTGGCGGAAGATGTATGCTCAGCAGAGGGTTTGATAAATGCCTCTATATTTATGCTATGGAAGATTGGGAAGTACAGGTTGAAAAATTTAAAAAATTAAAGCAGTCCGATAGAGATGTTCGTAAATTCATAAGAGAATTTTTTTCAAATACAGAAGAATGCCAACTTGATAGTCAAGGAAGAATATTAATTCCATTAAATCTAAGAAAATATGCAAATATCAACAAGGATCTCGTAACTAAGGGAGCCATGGACAAGATAGAAATTTGGAGCAAGGAAGAATATGTTGATCCTGAGGGAGAAAATATGATGGACAATGAAGAATTTCTTGCAAAACTCGATATGTACGACTTATAGGGGGATTTAGGTGGAATTTAAGCATACACCGGTACTCTTTGAGGAAGTAATAAGAGAACTAAGGATAAAACCTGATGGTATATACATGGATGGAACCCTTGGAGGAGGAGGACATTCAGAGGGAATATGCAAGAAGCTTAATAGACAAGGCGTCCTTCTTGCCGTAGATAGAGATGTTGATGCCTTAGAGGCATCGAGAAAAAGATTGAACGACTTCAAGTGCAATATTCAATTTATTCACTCTAGTTATAGCAATGAAGAGCTTATATTTGAAGAATTTAATAAGGTAGACGGAATACTTTTAGATCTAGGTGTGTCATCATTTCAGCTAGACAATGCGAATCGTGGTTTTTCATATATGAACGATGCACCCATGGATATGAGAATGAATGAAGAAGATGAATTTACAGCATATGATGTTGTAAATGGGTATTCAGAGGAAAAGCTCACCGAAATTATAAGAGATTATGGTGAAGAAAGATGGGCATCAAGGATAGCTAATTTCATAGTTAATGAGAGAGAAAAAGAGCCGATAATAAGGACAGTAGAACTAGCTGAAATAATAAAAAAAGCGATTCCTGCAGCAGCCAGAAGAAAGGGTCCACACCCTGCAAAAAGAACTTTTCAAGCCATAAGGATTGAAGTAAATGGTGAATTATCTCATTTAAAAAAGGCTATGGAAATTTTGCCAAACCACTTAAATTCCGGAGGGAGAATGGCAATAATATCCTTTCATTCATTAGAAGATCGAATAGTAAAAGAGGCAATTAACGATAAACTCAATCCATGCACCTGCCCACCGGATTTTCCAATATGTGTGTGTGGAAAAAAGACAGATATAAAGAAAGTGTCAAAGAAACCAATTTTGCCATCAAGCGAGGAAATAGATTCTAATCCAAGAGCGAGAAGTGCAAAGTTAAGAATTATAGAAAAGTTGTAATCATTGATGCGGAATAGATAAAAAAGGAGATGGACATGGCATCAATAGCTGTAGGAAATGGATATGCAGGTGAACTTGCTGCTAAGAGAATTAAAGCAAAGAAGGTTAGAGAGAGAACAGCATTAGCGAGAAAACAGATTGTATTAACAATAATATGTATTGGAACATTATTATTAATTGCAGTAATGCTTTCAGCAGCATCAGCCAATATAAAGCTTGAAAACAACAGGCTGGAGGGGCTTAATGCCAATATCGAGGCAGAAATTGACGCACTTAATGGTAGTATGAGTGATGCTAACAATATAAGTATTATTGAGGATAAAGCCATAAATGAATATGGAATGATACATCAGAGCAAATCAAACATTAAAAAAATTGATGGGGATAAATCAGGCAATATTGATTTAGCGGATAAAATCAAACAAGATGCCTTTAAATAAGAACAAAATCAATAACGAAGCCGCTAATTCTTTTTATGAATTAGTGGCTTTTTTTAAATAATTTTGCGATAATAAAAACATAAAATTTTGGAATGGTGAAACGCATATATGAAAAAAAGCGAAATAAAAAATAAAATCGGCGGAAATAGGGTAAGTGCATATAATAAAAAAAGATTGATGATTGGCTTTATTATTATAGTACTACTTTTTACTACCTTGCTTTTCAGAGTTGCCTATCTACAGGTTGTAAAAGGTGATAAGTTAGCAGAGATGGCTGATTCGATGCAAAAAATAGATAGTGCAATATTGCCAACTAGAGGTCAAATTTACGATGCTAATAGGAAGCCTATTGCAGAAACAGTTAAAATTTATAAATTATATGGATATACAAACAATTTATATAAGTCATCAGAGCTAAAAGAAGCAGAAAAAAATAGCAATCTAAAGGAAATGTGCAAGATTACTAAGGTGCCTGAAAAAGAAATGAAGAAAAAGTTCACCGGAGTTGATAATTTGGCAGTGCTTGCAAGCGGACTGGATCAGAAACAGGTCGATAAGCTCGAGAAAAAATTCGGTGCACAGATTGTTGTAAAAACAGAATCAAGGCGTATATATCCAAACAAACAGATGGCTTCTCAGATTATAGGTAATGTAGACGGAAATATGGTCGGAAGGAGTGGAATTGAAAGCAAATATAATGAAGAATTAACAGGCACAAAGGGTAGAGCGATCAAGACGGCAGATAGTCAAGGCAATACGCTCTCAGGAAGCAGATCTAAGTTATATAAACCGAGAGACGGTTATAATGTAATTACTACAATTGATGAAGTTATACAAAATTATACAGAGGAAGCTTTGGAAGAGGGAATGAAAAAAACTAAGGCTGAATCAATAAACTGTATAGTTATGAACCCAAAGACAGGAGATGTTTTAGCTGTTGCGAGAACTCCAGGATATGACCCAAACTCACCAAACAAGCCCATTGATAATGAAGAAAATAAAAAATTCCAGAAATTAAGTCTTAAAGATAAGAATGAATACCTTTCTAATATGTGGTCGATACCTGCTGTAAGCAGTGATTATGAACCAGGGTCTACATTTAAGCTTTTGGTAGCTGCGGCAGCAATTGACTCTGGTGCTGCAACAGAGAAAACCGAATACTACTGCAATGGAACTAAGAATGTTGATGGAGTAACCTTGCATTGCTGGGGTGCAGCACATGGAAAGCAAAACCTTAAAGAAGCTGTAGGGAACTCATGTAACCCCGCAATGGCAACGGTTGCCCTTGACATGGGCTCTGAAAAGCTATATAGATATATGAACTTATTCGGGTTAAATGATAGGACAAATATTGATTTGCCGGGAGAAACATCATCAATAATAAAGAAAAAAACAGATCTAACATCGGTTGATCTCGCTACAACCGGATATGGCCATGGTCTTGCTATAACACCTATTCAAATTCTAACAGCGGTTAACTCACTAGGTAATGACGGCTGGTTAATGAAACCAAGAATAGTCAGCAAGATAGAAGATAAGAATGGCAAAACTATAAAGGAATTTAAAAAGAAAAAAGTAAGACAGGTAATATCGAAAAAGACAGCAGATGAGATGAGAGATATTATGGAATATTATGTAAGAGAAGCTGGAGGAACAATTGCATATATTCCAGGATATAGGGTAGGTGGAAAAACGGGTACCGCATATATTGCTGAAGATGGAAAGTATTCTTCGGATACTATCGCATCATTTGTGGGAATGGCACCTATGGATGATCCCGAGGTTTCAATTATAGTAATAGTAAATAGATCAAAGAAAGCTAATTTCGGTGCTACTGCAGCAGGTCCTATTATGAGAGAGATACTCGAAAAAACCTTAGAATATAAAGGTGTTGAAAGAAAGTATTCAGAAGAAGAGAAGTCAAAGATTAGCGATAAAAAGATAAAGGTTCCAGATGTAACAAATATCAATAGCAATAGGGCAAAGGCAATAATTAAGTCTAATGGATTTAATTATATAATAACTCCGGATAATGGGGATGATTCGTCATTTAATGTTATCGACCAATATCCTAAAGCTGGAACTGAGCTTCCAAAGGGAAGCACGGTATACATATATAAAGAGTAGTTAATTATAAGGAGTAATTGATGAAAAAAATATCACCTGAATATATCTCATCTGCATTAAGATGCAAGTTTTTCAAAAACTCTGATGAGCTAGTTAGTGGCGTTTTTATTGATTCAAGAAAGGTTACTGATGGAGGTATATTCTTCTGTATAATTGGAAATGTTAATGACGCACATAAATTCATACCAGATGTTCAAAAAACTGGTTGTAAGAATATTGTACTTTCAGATATTAATTGGGCTAATAAATTAATAGATGAGGGAGGGACAAATATTTATTTAGTTGAAGATACAACGAGGGCATTAATGGATCTTGCTACTAAATATTTTGCCGATTGGAAAAATATCATCAAAATTGGAGTGACAGGAAGCGACGGAAAGACGAGCACAAAGGAATTTCTTTATTCAGCTCTTTCTTCAAAATATAGGGTAGGTAAAACAAAGGGCAACTTTAATAGCGAATATGGCGTGGCACTTACTATTTTTGATTTTGAAGATGATATTGAGGTAGCGGTAATAGAGATGGGAGTTGGAGATACCACTCGCATGGGGGATTTAAGAAATATTGTAGACCCAGATGGGGCGATAATTACAAATATTGGCACCTCTCATCTTGAAACATTTAAAACAAGAGAAAATTTAGCTATAGAAAAATTAAAGATTGCAGAGGGATTCGATAAAAAAAATCCACTTGTGGTCAATTCAGATAATGACATACTTGGGAGCGAAAAACTTCTGAATTTAATAAAGGGTGATCCATATGTAATCAAGGTCGGCACAAAGAATAATTCATCATATAAGATTTATGATATTAAAGATTTAGGAATTGACGGCATAAAATGTAAACTGCGTTTTTCTGATGATATAATTGAGAAGATGAAAAAAGCAGGTAAAACAAGCAATAAATCGAGTGAAGTAGCAGACCTAAACCTTAGAGCAATAGGAAGGCACAACCTTTTGAATGCTACAGAGGCTCTTGCACTTGCAGTTGGTATAGGCGTGCCTCTCTGTGATGCAATAGAAGGTATTAATAAGACAGATATTAATATAAATGAAAAAAGGCTTGATATAATAAGAGCCAAAGACTGGACAATAATAAATGATACATATAATGCAAGCCCAGAATCGATGATAGCTGGAATTGATGTTTTGATAAATAGCAAGGCGTCGAGATATGTATCAATTCTAGGTGACATGCTCGAGCTTGGACAAAATTCAGAAGAAGGGCATATGATTGTAGGGAAGTATCTTGCTTGTAAAGGCGTAGATCTATTGATAACAGTAGGAGAAAGGGCAAGGGATATAGCCAGAGGTGCAAGGGAAAATGGCATTAGAAATATCATTGAATATAAGGATTTAGATGAAGCCAAAGATAATATAAGACGGAATATTTGTAAAGGCGATTTGATTTTAATAAAGGCATCTAGGGGAATGATGCTAGAAAATATTGCAGAGGAGTTAAAATGTATATAAATAATGCGAAAATGTGCCTAATTATTTCTATGATTGTTTCGTGGTATATAACAAAAAAATTGATACCAATTTTTCGTCATAAACAGTTAGGACAATATATAAGAGAAGAGGGACCAAAGGCTCATTTGAGCAAAAAAGGAACACCGACAATGGGTGGAATTGCCATTATCGCCGGCGTTACGACTGGACTTCTAATAGGCAAAATTTTTACCTTAGATACCTTGATGATAATAATTACGATGTTTTTGTTTGGGCTTATTGGATTTATTGACGATTATGAAAAAATTGCAAAAAAGAATAATTTGGGCATGACTCCAAAACAAAAGATCGCTCTTCAATTGCTTTTTAGCTTGCTTATTGCTCTTTACATGATGATTTTTAAAGATGATGGTACTTTGATTTTTGTTCCATTTATAAAAAAATATATTGATTTCGGCATATTATTCATACCATTTGTTATTTTTGTTGAACTTGCTATGTCTAACGCGGTTAATCTTACAGACGGGCTTGATGGGCTTGCATCTAGTGTTACACTTGTTTTTTCAATCATTTTGATAGCTATTGGTATATCTAAGCAGGACAAAATCTTGGTTGTAACAGGGGCTTCAACGGCTGGAGCACTTGTAGGATTCTTATATTTTAACTGGAGTCCAGCAAAGATATTTATGGGGGATACGGGTTCTATGGCTCTCGGTGGACTGCTATCTGCGGTTGCTATTGTAACGAAGATGGAGCTACTTCTTCCAATCATTGGAATAATCTATGTTTTGGAAGCATTATCAGTTATTCTTCAGGTCACTTATTTTAAGAAAACAGGCGGGAAAAGACTTTTTAGAATGTCTCCTCTTCATCATCATTTTGAATTAGGCGGAATGAGCGAGAAAAAAATATCATTTTTATTCAGCTTTGTAACGCTTATATTTGGAATTATAGCATTTATATTTTCATAGAAAATTTTGAGAAAATAGGGAGTTTATGATGGAAAATAGAGATGTAAATATACAAAGAATTAAAGATAAAAAAATAATTGTAGTTGGAATGGGTAAATCAGGTCAGGCGGTAGTTAAAGCACTTAAAGAGATTGGAAGCGATATTAGCATTCAAGATAGCAATCCGAGAGAAAATATGAAGCCTGCTATCATTTCTTACATTGAAAAAGCTGAGATTCCTGCTTATTTCGGATCATTTCCAAAAAACATAGAAGATTTTGACATGATGGTTTTAAGCCCTGGCGTTTCATTAGAACTCGAAATTGTCAAAGAAGCGATTAGAAAAGGCGTAGAGGTCATTGGTGAACTTGAACTAGCATATAGACTTTCGAAAGGAAGATATATTGCAATCACAGGTACTAATGGAAAAACTACTACAACTACTCTGGTAGGAGAAATTTTTAAAGAAGCAAATAAGAGAGCATATGTGGTTGGTAACATTGGTAATCCAGCGATAACAGATGCTCTTATATCAGAGGATAGCGACTGTTTTATCTCTGAAGTTAGCAGTTTTCAGCTCGAAACAGTTGACAGATTTAAACCATCTATATCAGCTATATTAAATTTTACGCCGGATCATCTTAATAGACACCATACCATGCAAGCTTATGGTATGGCAAAGGCTCGCATATTTGCTAATCAAAATTTTGGTGATTATCTTATAATAAATAAAGATGATACCGCTTGCTACAAACTCTCTCTTAATGCAAAAGCAAATATTATTCCATTTAGCAGAAAGGAAAAGCTTGACAAGGGGGCTTATCTTGATGATGGATTTATCGTCATAAAAGATGAAAATAAAAATGAATATAAAATATGTAAGGTTGATGATATTAAAATTCCAGGGAACCATAATATAGAAAATATATTAGCAGCATCAGCAATCTCATTTTTTGCAGGAATAAAGCCTGAAATAATAAGAGAAACTATTAAGAACTTTTCCGGAGTTGAGCACAGAATTGAATATTCAGGAGAAGTAGATGGAGTTAAATTTTATAATGATTCAAAAGGTACAAATGTCGATGCGAGCATAATAGCTTTAAAAGCGTTGAAAAACAAAATAATACTGATTGCAGGTGGAGATGGAAAAGGTCAGGACTTCAAAGAACTTGCAAAAAACTTAGCTGGCAGGGTAAAAGCTGTTATATTATATGGAAGAGATGCGGGACTTATAGAGAAGGATATAAATGAACAAAATTTTAGTGAAGTATATTTAGAAAAAGACCTTCCTAGCAGCGTTGCTAAAGCCTTTGAAATATCTGAGAAAGGAGATAAGATTCTATTATCACCTGCTTGTGCAAGCTGGGATATGTACGACAGTTATATTCAAAGAGGAAATCATTTTAAAGAATGTGTTAATTCACTTTTAAAATAAATATATTTAAAAATGTTTAATAAGAATAAAAAGAATAGAAAAATAAAAAATGAAAATAGAAGAACAGTTCATAATGGGGGATTTATCTCTAAGCTCGTAACAGAATACAATTTTAGAATACTCGCATATATAATTATTCTTGTAATTTTTGGCTTGGTAATGGTACTAAGTGCCGGATATTATTCGACTGTTAATCTGAATAATCCAACACCTTTTTATTTTCTAAAAAGACATGGTGCCTATGTTATAACCGGCTTTATATGGATGTTTTTACTAGCTGAATATGATTATCATAATTATAAGAAGTTTTCGCTCTGGGCTGTTATTGTAAGTATTATAAGTCTTTGCCTAGTATTTACACCGCTTGGAATAACTGTAAACTTTGCTACAAGATGGATAGGATATGGCTCATTTAGAATTACACCTAGTGAATTTTCAAAACTCTTTATGATAGTTTTCACATCCGCATTTATTGCAGAAAACCCAGCTAAGATAAGGAGCTTCACGCATGGTGTCTTGCCAATTTTGTCAGTGGCATTAATTCATTTCGGTCTTATAGTAAAACAGCCTAACCTATCAACAGCTATTGTTATAGTGGCTATTATGGTCGGAATAATGTTTGTTGCAGGTTTAAATCCATGGTATTTTGTTGCGGGTGGTGCTTTAGGAGCAGCAGGAACAGCCTTTATATTGCTAAAGCTTCCTGATTCTCACTGGTATTCAAGATTGACAAATTGGATTGATCCATTTAAAGATTTTCATGGTGCAGGTTATCAGCTCTCACAATCAGTTCTTGCTGTAGGGACGGGCGGATTATTTGGAAAGGGGCTTGGAAGAAGCGTCGCAAAAAATCTTTATTTGCCAGAGCCACAAAATGATTTTATACTTGCAATTATCGCAGAGGAGCTTGGATTTGTGGGAGTAGCTATCCTGCTTATAATATATCTCCTCCTCATATATGAGGGATTTAAGGTGGCTGCCGGTGCAGGCGATAAGTTAGGAATGTATATGGCGTCAGGAATTACAATAATGCTTGCCCTTCAGGTAATAATCAATGTTGCGGTTGTTACAGCTTCAATGCCGACAACAGGAATAACGCTTCCATTTATCAGTTATGGCGGAACATCAATATGGGTATTTATGATGTCAATGGGAATTTTACTTAATATATCAAGAAAAAAGGGCATTAAGAGAGTGTAATTATGAAGATAGTTATGACTGGTGGAGGAACGGGCGGACATATTTATCCGGCTCTTGCAATTGCAGATAAATTTGTTCAAAAACATCCTGAAACAGAAATTATATATATAGGTAGCGAAGACAGGCTTGAGAGGGATATTGTACCAAAGCATGGATATAAGTTTGAATCTGTCGATACTATGTACCTAGATAGAGATAATCCTCTAAAACTTGTAAAGACAGCCGTTTCTAATATGCGTGGGATTAGACAGGCTAAGAAATTACTAAAAAAATATAAACCAGACTTGGTAATTAGCACGGGAGGATATATCAGCATTCCGGTTGTTATATCAGCATCTTCTATGTCAATTCCAATATTTATTCACGAACAAAATGCCTTCCCCGGTATGGCTAATAAATTTCTTGAAAAATATGCTGATAAAATTTTTCTGGGATTTAATGATGCAAGGGAAAGATTTAAAAATAAAGATAAGCTCATATATACAGGAAATCCTGTGAGGGATGATTTTTATAAAATAGATAAAAATTCAGCAAGAAAAGCACTTGGAATAGATGAAGGCATATTTAACATATTTATATTCGGAGGAAGCCTTGGCTCTAAAGTAATTAATAGTATAGGGATTGAAATAATTAAAAAATTTTCACAAAATGAAAATATTCATATTATGCTTGGCACCGGAAATGATATGTACGACGAAGTAATTAGGACCTTAAGAAAAGAAGTTGGGAATTTAGGTAAAAATATTAATATATCTGCATATATAAATTATATACCAAATGCAATTTCATCTGCAGATATAGTGATATGTAGAGCGGGAGCTCTATCTGTTGCTGAGATAACAGCTAGCGGAAGACCTGCGATATTTATCCCGTCCCCAAATGTTACAGAAAATCACCAGTATTACAATGCAAAATCCGTGTCTGATAATGGTGGAGCATATCTTGTGGAAGAAGATGAGATGACTGCTCATAGAGTAATTGAGAAGATTGAATATTTATATAAAAATCCATATGAGCTTATTGATATGAGAGAAGATAGCAAACATTGTTCAAACCAAGATGCGACTGAACTGATTTATAAATCCATTACCAAGGAACTTAAAAATGAAAGATAATACTACAGGCTTATTTGATGAAGAAGTAAATGCAGAAGAAATAAAGGAAATACTTACAGAGGGAAGCAGTCTAATCGAAGGCGAAGAAGAATATTTGCGAGATGATGAGAATATCGTTAATCTTGATGATGATTATGAAGAATTTGCCAGAACTGAACCCGATGATTTTTTCTATGAAGAAAATTCATATGAAGAAAGCCCTTTTTTAGAGGGAGAAGAAAATCAAAAAGATAATAGAAAAGCTCTAAACGAGGGAATGAATCTAAAAGATAATAAGGAATCAAATGAAGAATTAAAAAAAGAATCAGAGAAGGATATAAAAGAGCAAGAAATTGGAGAAAATGAGCAAAATAAAGAAATAGACAAAGAACTTGAAGAGATATTAGATAGAATAAAAAAAAGAAAAGAGGAAAGAAAAGAAAAAAATAGAAAAAGAAGGAATTTATTTATAATAGCAGGAATAATTATTGGCTTATTTATACTCTCCTTTACCAAATTAGTGAATGTTGATAGAGTCGTTGTAAAAGGCAATAATTACTTCTTAGATAGCGAGATAATAAGTATGGCTCATGTAAAGATGGGTAATAATTTAATATATAAGCCGGGGAAGATAAGGATTAAATCTTATTTACTTCAAAATCCATACATAGAAAAGGTAAAGGTTCATAGAAGGCTTCCGAGCACCCTAGTTATAAAAGTAAAGGAAAGAGAGCAGATGGCAGCCATTCCTTATGATGGTAAATATATAGTCACCGATAGTGATAGAATTGTCCTTAGAAAGACGACGGATATGCCACATCTAACAGTAATTGAGGGTGTAAAAATTAAAAAAATGAAGCTAGCCAAAGAGCTAGAGGGTGAAAATAGCAAACATCTAAATGATTCATATGAGATTTTGAATTTAATGAAGGACCATAAACTATTTTTTAAAAAAATCATAGTAGATGGGGATAAGACAACCATATATATTTACGATAATTTAATATGCACAGGAATGACATCTGATATAAAAACTATGATTGAAAAAAATAGGATGCAGGAAATATTAAAAACATTGATAGATAAAGGGGTTAAGCGTGGCAGAATTGTCGTAAGCGAGAATGGATACGCCACATATATACCTACATTCAACTAGACAATAAAAGCGTAGATATGGTGGTTTTATTTACGATAAACATATATATGTTGTAAAAAAATCAAAAAAATTGACAAAAACATTGATTTACAGCCATATTTTTGGTGCATTTAATACATTATTATGTTATTATTCAAATATAACTAAATGGAGGAAGGAGCATTATGATGGAATTTGTTTCGGATTTGGTATCAGATCAGACAGCTGCAGCGATTATTAAAGTTGTAGGCGTAGGCGGAGGCGGTTGCAACGCTATCAATAGAATGGTCGATGCTGAAATGCGTGGGGTAACATTTATTGCAGTTAATACAGATAAACAGGCGTTGTCAAAGTGCAAGGCTGAGATAAAAATTCAAATTGGAGAAAAGATAACAGGCGGAAGAGGAGCTGGGGCTAATCCAGAAGTTGGTCAAAAGGCTGCCGAAGAAACCTTAGAAGAGATAAATACATATCTTCAAGATGCCGATATGGTATTCATCACAGCTGGAATGGGAGGAGGAACAGGAACAGGTGCAGCTCCTGTTATTGCAAAAGCATCGATGGACGCTGGAGCTTTAACTGTTGCAGTTGTAACAAAACCTTTCTCATTTGAGGGTAAGAAGCGTTGGAATAGAGCAAATAAAGGAATTAATTACATAAAGAATTTTGTTGATTCACTGGTAGTTATTCCTAATGACAAGTTGATTGATTCAAGTGAAAGTAATACATCTATGCTTGAAGCATTCTCAATGGCTGATGATGTACTAAGACAGGGCGTGCAAGGAATTTCAGATTTAATTTCTGAATATGGACTTGTAAATGTTGACTTTGCAGATGTCAAAGCTATTATGGAAGGCAGAGGAATTGCACACATGGGTGTCGGCCGTGGTTCTGGTGAAGATAAGATTGATCAGGCAGTTAAGATGGCTGTAAACAGTCCGCTTCTTGAGACATCAATAAGCGGTGCAAAATCAATTCTCCTATATGTTGCAGGTGGATATGATATGGGAATGTTAGACATCAGCAAGATAGCTTCTAAGATTCAAGATGAAGCAGATCCTGATGCAAATATCATCTTTGGTGCTACAGTAGATGAAGACTCGACCGACAAGATTACAGTAACTCTCATTGCAACAGATTTCGCATCTCAGGGAGACCTAATTACCGATGAAGATATAGAAAATGTATCTTCTTCACATGGTAAAGCCGTTCAGACTCCAGATGGTCTTGAAGGATATGAGATGGATATGAGTGACATTATGTCAACGGAGAAGATGTCAACTGGAAATGGTCAATCATCAGTATTTGATGTTCCGGATTTCCTCAAATAGTATAATAATCTAAGAAATGCACTCGAGGATAGAGTCAGAAGACAACAACAAAATTAAGCTTATTAGAAAGCTTCGTAGTAAGAAGTTTAGAGATTCCATTGGAAAATTTACGATCGAGGGCATTAATCTGGTGTCAGAAGCAATTAGACATCAGATTTCCCTCGATTTTCTGATTATTTCTGAATCAACAATCAAGAATAATAATGATAAAGAAATAATTGCCTTATTGGACAGTGCAGATTGTGAGATATTTACCCTTGAGGACAGAGCATTTGAAAGATTGACTGAGGCTGAACATGGAGTTCAGGTTATTGGTATAATTTCGAAAAAAGTTTTTGATGAAAGCTTATATCCTCCTTTATTAACGGATGATAATATCTTAATTTTGGACAGACTACAGGACCCCGGTAATATGGGAACAGTTTTAAGGACTGCATATGCAGCAGGATATAAAAGGGTCTATATATTAAAAGGATCTGCCGATATATATTCGCCAAAGGTACTTAGAGCAAGCGTAGGTGCGATATTTAATATCAACATTTTACTTATTGATGATGTAAAGACGCTACTTGAACTTGACGAAATAAAATCAAGAAATGTCGTTGTTACAGTTCCGAGCGGAGGAGTTCCATATTATAAGACAGAGATTTCCAAGGGGATAGCACTTGTAATTGGAAATGAGGGCAAGGGAATTTCTAATGAACTTATAAATAGTTCTGATACCAGAGTAAGCATACCAATGAATGAGGGAATTGAGTCTTTAAACGCAGGGATTGCAGCTGCAATTCTTATGTATGAGAGCGTTCGTAATAGAGATTAAAATAATAAGGAGCAAAAAAATGGAAGTTACGAAGAACATAGCAGATGTTACTATTGCCGGAGCAAAATATACGCTTTCTGGTGAAAAAACTGAAGAAAAAATCAAAGAAATTGCAAATTATGTAGATGAAGAGCTTACTAGAACAAGTGAAATGCTCGGCACAAATCCTAATTTCAAGTCAGCAGTACTTACCTGCGTTAATATGGCTGAGAAATTAATGGATAATAGCGATCTTCTTCTTAAGGTTCAAGCAGAAAAACATCAACTTGATAATGATGTAAAACACTATGTCAACCTTTGGGAAAGTGCAAAAAGACAGGTAACTGAGCTTCAAGCAAAGATCGGTGATGAAAATGATAAACAAGTTCAGGATGATGAGAAATATAAGGAACTTGAAGAAAAATGCACAGAGATGGAAAATGCTTATTTCGATTTACAGATGGAAAATGTAAATCTCAAAAATGAGATGAGAAGTCTCAAAAAAATGAGAGGCTAAGAGAGGCTAAGATAGAATATTAAAAAATTACGGAAATGATTATATGAAAACTGGTATATCTACTTCCATTGAATTAAATAAGATATTGTCAATGCTGGCTGAATATACCGGCACCGAAATGGTGCATAAAAAAGCATTAGAATTAGTGCCTTTTGAAGATGAACGCATGATTAGAGAAGCTTTAACGGAAACTGCCGAGGGAGTTTCCGTTATTCTATGTAAAGGAGTAATGCCAATAAGCTCAATCAAGGATATAAGAGAAGTTCTTGAGATGGCTAGAAAAGGCAGGATTTTATCCATAAAGGATCTTATTTATATAAGAAGTGGCTTAAAAAATGCAAGAGAGCTGAAAACCTTTTTATCATCTGATATTACCAACATAAATCATATTAAAGAAATAAGTGATTTAATAGAGGTACTTTTGGAACTAGAAAATTCTTTATATAAAAATATTATATCTGAGAATGAAATATCAGATTTTGCTTCTCATGAGCTTGCTGAAATAAGAAGAGGCATAAGAGAAAAAAATGAAAAGATTAGATTAAAATTAGCAGGATATGCGGTTGCTGATTCTAAGTATATGCAGGAAGGACTTGTTACAGTTAGAAATGGAAGATATGTTATTCCTGTAAAAAAAGAATATGCCTCTCAGGTTAGGGGTATAATTCAGGATAGAAGCAGTAGCGGAGCAACTATTTTCATAGAACCGCAAGCTATAGTAGATTTAAATAACGATTTAAGGCAGTTAAAGATAGATGAAGAAATAGAGATCAATAGGATTCTTTCAAAATATACAGATGAAGTTGCGAGGAATTACTATTCAATATTAAACAATCAGGACTTAGTTGAAAAGCTGGATCTTATAAATGCTAAGAGCAGGCTTGCCATAAGCATGGAAGCCATTTGTCCTGATGTAAACACAGATGGAAGAATTAATATTATTTCAGGAAGACATCCGCTTATTAAAAGTGATGAGGTTGTTCCTATTGATTTAAGCCTTGGCGATAAATTTACAAGCTTGTTAATAACCGGACCAAATACAGGAGGAAAGACAGTAACATTAAAAACCATCGGTCTATTTTCTCTGATGATAAAATGCGGATTACATATTCCATGTAGTGAGGGAAGCGAAATTGCGATATTTAAAGATATATTTGCAGACATTGGCGATGAACAGAGCATTGAGCAGAGCCTGAGCACTTTTTCATCTCATATGAAGAAAATTGTTAATATATTAAATCATGCAAGTAGCGACTCACTAGTCTTATTAGATGAACTTGGAGCGGGAACTGATCCGGCTGAGGGTGCCGCCCTAGGAATTTCGATACTTGAAGCACTTAAAGACAAAGGGGCGAAGATAGTAGCGACAACGCATTATACAGAATTAAAAAAATATGCAATAGAAACTGACTTTGTAGAAAATGCTTCTATGGAATTTGATATAGAAACCCTTTCACCTACATATAAGCTTAGACTTGGCTTGCCGGGCAAATCAAATGCCTTTGAGATTTCAAAAAGGCTTGGAATAAATCCCTTAGTCATAGAAAATGCTAAGAAAATCCTAGATGCAAATGAACTTGATTTTGAAAATGCAGTTAATCTAATCGAAAAAAATAAAATCAATTCTGAGCACGAACTTAAGGAGGCGGAAGAATTAAGATATAAAGCTGAGGTAAGGCTGAGAAGTGCTGATATAGAGATAAAGAAAATAGAAGAAAAAAGGAAGAAGATAATTGATAAAGCTAAAATTGAGGCTCTTGAAATAATCAGAGATGCAAAGAAAAGTGGAGATGAAATTATAAGAGAGCTTAAGAAAGAAAAAAATAATTATTCCAACAATTCTTCAGCAGATATTATAAAAATATCAAATAATGCAAGAGATGAATTTAAAAAATTAGAGAAAAAGAATAAAATTGAAGAACAAACACCAGGTATTTCAAGCATAAAAAGACTTACAAGAGATACTGCACAGATAGGTATGCGTGTAAAAGCCCTCAATATAAATCAGAATGGTCTTATCGAGTCAATAAGCGATGATGGAAGAAAAGCCAAAATTAAAATAGGCTCGTTAAATATGGATATAGACCTTAGCGACTTAATCTCAATTGAGGATAAT
This sequence comes from Alterileibacterium massiliense, assembly GCF_900104645.1. GTDB lineage: Bacteria > Bacillota > Clostridia > Peptostreptococcales > Anaerovoracaceae > Alterileibacterium > Alterileibacterium massiliense. The sequence goes on from NZ_FNWE01000002.1 coordinate 820,719, forward strand.
AAATCAAAGAAAAAAGATAAAAATAGAAGCGGATATGTGTCTGCAAGAAAGATTTATAAAGATAAGACAAAGAGCATAAGTCCTGAAATCAATGTAATCGGTAAAAATTTAGATGACGCGATTCAAATTGTTGAAAAACACCTCGATGACTCAACTATGGCTGGTCTTAGCAAAATTACAATAATTCATGGCAGAGGAGAGGGAATATTGAGAGATGGCATCAGAAAATTTTTAGGCACTAATGGACAGGTTAAATCATTTACCAAAGCCTCTTATGATAATGGAGGAGATGGTGCTACCGTTGTAATATTAAAGGAGTAGGAATGTACATTATTTCTAAATGTCTAATCGGAATAAATTGCAAATATAATGGGGGAAATAATAAGAATGATGATGTTATAAAATTTTGCGAGAACAAGGCGTTTGTTGGAGTATGTCCCGAATGTGATGCTGGACTAGGAACCCCAAGAATACCATCAGAAATTTCTTTGGCTTTGCCCGCCGATAAAAAAAAGAGGATAGTAAATAGAGAGGGTAAAGATCTTACAAAGGAATTTACTCTAGGTAGCAAGATTTCATATGATAAGGCATTAAAATCAGCAAGAGAAGTTAATCAAAGGATTGAAGGTGCTATTTTAAAATCCAAAAGTCCCTCGTGCGGAGTAGGAATGATATATGATGGGACTTTTACGGGGACGCTTATAGAAGGAAATGGAGTTTTTGCAGATTTACTAATTGATAAATCAATACCAGTATATACAGAAAAGAATTTTAAAAATTTTATCATTGATAAATAAAAATATATAAATAATAATATATAAATAAAAACAAGAATTATATGGAGAAAAATTAAAATATGATTGATTTTAAAGAAGAAATAGCAAAGCAAATTTCAGAAAAATGCGAGGGGCTTCAAAGGGAAGAAGTTAAAAGGGCGATTGAAATACCAACAGATTCAAAGATGGGCGATTATGCTTTCCCTTGTTTTAAGCTTGCAAAGGTTTTTAGAAAATCTCCACAGCTTATAGCAGAGGATATTGCAGAAAAACTATCAGATGATGATATATTTAGCAAGGTAGAGCAGGTTAATGCCTATGTAAATATGTTTATAAATTTTGAACGAATTGCAGAAGAAACAATAGGCTCGGTTATAAAATCCGGTGATAAATATGGAGAATCCAATATAGGGAACAATAAAACAATTATCGTTGAGTTTTCATCACCCAATATTGCAAAGCCATTTCACATAGGACATATAAGAAGCACAGTTATAGGTAATTCCATATATAAATTATATGAAAAAATAGGTTATAAGGTGGTTAGGATTAATCACCTAGGCGATTATGGAACACAATTTGGTAAGCTTATTGTTGCATATAGAAGGTGGGGCAGTGAAGATGAGCTTATAAAAGAGCCGATAAAATCTCTCCTTGGTTGGTATACGAAATTCCATGAAGAAGCTGAAAAAAATCCAGAATTAAATGATGAAGCTAGAAAAGCTTTTGCAAATCTTGAACATGGTTCTCTAGAAGAAAAAAGGCTCTGGGAAATATTTAGAAAGTATAGCCTTGAAGAATTTGAAAGAGTTTACAAGCTTTTAGGTATAAAATTTGATTCATATGCAGGAGAAAGTTTTTATACTGATAAGATGCCTCAAATTATTGAGGAGTTAAAGGATAAGGGGCTTCTTATAAAATCACAGGGTGCAGAGATAGTAGACCTAGAAGAATATGATTTGGGTGCCTGCATGATTGAGAAATCAGATGGAACAAGCTTATATGCTACAAGGGATATTGCTGCAGCGATATATAGGAAAAATCATTATGATTTTGATAAATGTATTTATGTGGTTGCCTCACAGCAGAATCTGCACTTTAAGCAGTGGAAGAAAGTTCTTGAACTTATGGGATATGAATGGCAAAAAGACTGCATTCATGTACCTTTTGGACTTGTAATGCTTGAAGATGGAGCTATGTCAACAAGAGAGGGCCGTGTAGTATTCCTTGAAGATGTTTTAAATCAAGCTATAAGTAAGACAAAAGAAATAATTGATGAGAAAAATCCGGATGCTCCAAATGTAGAAGAAATTTCAAAGCAGGTTGGAGTTGGAGCTGTTGTATTTAATGAATTATCAAATAATAGAATTAAGGATTATACTTTCTCTTGGGATCATGTTCTAAATTTTGAGGGAGAAACAGGTCCATATGTTCAATATACTTATGCAAGAGCATCAAGCGTAATTAGAAATGCTAGTGAAGATGACATGGATAAGGTGAAAAATTGCAATATTGAATGTAAATATATAAATTCAGATTCTGCAAAAAATCTTATTAAGTTGATATATAGGATTCCTGAGGTTATAATTGATTCGGCATATAAAGATGAACCATCTATATTAACAAGACATACAATAGATGTTGCACAAGCATTTAACAAATTTTATCACGATGAACACATACTTGTAGATGATGAGTATGAGAGGTGTGCAAAACTGGCATTGGTAGAAACTTCAAGGATTGCAATAGCAAATTGCCTTAAATTAATCGGTATTGAAGCACCAGAAAGAATGTAGGAGATATTATGAGACTACTACTAACTACCCTAGACTGTGGATGTATTAAGACAGATTTAGCACTCAAGTATTTGTATAATGTAATTGCAGATGCTCCTATTGATATTGACTTTAGAGAGTTCGATGAGTCAATAAGCGATCAATCAATCTATAATGACATAATTCTTGGAAAGTATAATATTATATATTTTCATAATAATGTCATGAATAAGGAAAGGCTTGAATTTATCGCTGATAATGTAAAAAAATCTATGCCAACATCAGTCATAGTAACTGGTGGCATTGAGACTACATTTGATACCAAGGATTTTCTGCAACAAAATCCAAGTATAGATTTTGTTATTAGAGGAGAGGGTGAGCTCGTTTTCTATAATTTTATAAAGAGCCTTATCCAATACGACTTTGATTTTGCCTCAATTGCAGGACTTGCATATAGAGAAGATGGGAGAATTTATGTAAATCCATTAGAAGCTTCAATAAGATTTGAGGACCTTCCTTTTCCTTATGAAAAGTTTGAAGTTAAGCAGGGTGATATTGTTGGATATGAATCGATGAGAGGAGCAATCGATAGGTGTGCCTACTCTCAGAATTTACCTGATATTAGACTTAGAACCTTGCCTGTTGACAGGATTTGTTCAGAAATAAAATATTTTATATTGAGAGGAGCGGGCGAGGTACATTTCACAGATAGGTATTTTAATTACAATCCTCAGAAAGCATATAAAATATGGGAGTATATAATAAATAATGACAACGGTCAGATTAAATTCTATTTTGATGTCGATGGCGACTTGCTAGACGAAGAATCCTGCGAACTTTTAAAGAAGGCTAGAAAGGGATTATTTGAATTTAACATAGATATTGAGAGCACCAATCCGGAAGTTTTAGATGCTGTTGGCAGAAAGGCTAATATTTATCAATCGCTATATAATGTTAGCAAGCTAATAACTGAGGGGAGCGTATTTATCAATGTAAATATTAAGGCAGGACTTCCATATGAAACGCCAAAACTATTTGCTAGAGCATTTGACAAGGTATATGGACTTGGTGCGGATAGAATCAATATTGAAATTCTAAGGTTAAAGACAGGGTCGCTAATTCGTGAAAATGCTTCAAAATATGGATATGAATTTTCAAAAAACCCTCCCTATGAAGTTTTAAAAAATGATTATATGAAGCCAACAGATATTATCAAGATTAGGATGATTTCGGAGCTTTTGGATAATATCCAGATAGGATTTGAAGATACAATAGAAAAATTACGCTCAGATCTTCATATGAAACCTTATCACTTGTTTACTAGTATAGTAGAACATATTATATCAGGCAATTTAAAAGATAAATTAAATACAAATGATGATTACTATAGGCTAATAAATGCTTACGCTCTAAATGTTTATGATGCCTCAGGAGATACAATTCAAATTCCGGTTTTAAAACAGGTGATAAAAAGTGATATGAAAAAAGTCATGAGTGAAGATGAAATTTTATCATTTGAAGAAAAAGGGTGGGAGTTATAGAAATTAAAGAGAATATTTTAGATTCTAATAATGGCGATAGAATATCGAGATATTTGACTCATTTGTTAGATGAAATGATATTTGACGAGCTCGCAAATGATTATTTAAAAAGAACAGGAACCTCAGATTTTATGCTCGGGGTTCCTATTCCTGTTGGAAATTCTAATGTAAGTGAGGTTGATACGCTTAAAATAGCCCATAATATGGCTAAGGTGATAGGCTGCGATCCACATTTTCCATATCAAAAAGAATATATTAAATTCCTAAATATAATATTTGATGGCAATGCAGACAAAGCTCTTATTTCAGAGGGAGCAAAGAGCGGAGAGTTAGCAAATTATGAACTTTCATGTGCTTATGAGAGGGCTGCCTTGTTAATTGAGCCGAAGTCTAAGGATGCCTTATATCTATATGCAAGAGCTTGCTTAGATGCGTATCAAAGTGGAGAAAATACAGAAGAATATATAGGCCTATTTAAAGCTGAAAGCCTTGAAATGTTTGAACTTTTAACTATGATACATCCTGACTTTGAACTTGGATTTTACTACCTGGGGTATGCATATGCCAATCTAGGTTTATATCTTAAAGCAAAACTCACTTGGGAAGAATTTATCGATTTGACGGAAGGAACAATTAATAAAGACACAATTAAGCAAAGAGAAGAAATTAATGAAAGGCTTTTCCATCTTAAAGACCCTGTTTTAATAGAACAAGCAATCAATGAAATTCTAAGAGGTAATTACTCATATGGCAAAAATGAGCTTGCTAAATATATTAACTCATCATATGCAGAGTGGTGGCCTCTTTGGTATTATTTGGGTGCTTCTGAGTCAGCTCTAGCAAATTATGAGCTTGCCATTCAATATTATAAAAAAGCACTAAATTTTTCACCTAGCAATCTTGACATTATGAAGGAATTAGTAGAAATATATGAGGCTATTTCTGATGAAGATGGTGCTAAGAAATATAGAAAAAAGATAGATATAATTGAAAAAAATAGGATAGAAGATGTAAAAGATAATAAAAAAGATCTAAAAAAGGATATAATTGATAAGATTTAAGTTGACAATTATTCTTTTTAAAAGTATAATTAATAAGTCGCAAAAAGCGGGGTAGATGTTCCGAGGTAGCTCAATGGCAGAGCAACCGGCTGTTAACCGGTAGGTTGTGGGTTCGAGCCCCACCCTCGGAGCCAATACTTTATATAAATGCCGGAATGGCGGAATTGGCAGACGCCCGGGACTTAAAATCCCGTGAGAAGTAATTCTCGTACCGGTTCGACCCCGGTTTCCGGCACCATTAATATCGCGGGGTAGAGCAGTTGGTAGCTCGTCGGGCTCATAACCCGGAGGTCGGAGGTTCAAGTCCTCTCCCCGCAACCAAGCTAACAGAATATGGCAATTGGATATAGAACCAATTGCCATATTTTTTTAATAAAAGATTAATTAAATATTAAAAAAAGATAAAGATTGAGTACAATTTATATTCCTTAAATACTTGATTTAAATAATAATCTATGCGATAATCAAGACGATACTTATTCCTATCATATTACTAGGAATAAAAACCAAAATGAAGAAATAGATAATAATGTTGATATAAATATGGAGGGATAGATGACAGGAAATTTATTGAAAGTAGAAGGCCTACATGCAGGAGTTGAAAATAAGGAAATCTTGCGTGGAGTTGATCTTAATATTGGAGCTGGAGAGGTCCATGTCCTTATGGGACCAAATGGTTCAGGCAAGTCTACATTAGCTACAACAATCATGGGTGATCCTAGGTTTGAGATTACATCCGGTAAGATTTACTTTGAGGGAGAAGATATTACTAGTCTAAGCACAGATAAGATAGCTAAGAAGGGGTTGTTTTATTCATTCCAAAATCCTATCGAAGTTCCCGGTGTAACACTTAGAAATTTCATAAGAGGCACCATGGAGGCTGTTACCGGAAAGAGGGTAACACCATTCAAACTCATGAAGATGTTAAAGGAACCAATGGAAGTTTTGGGAATTGACGAAGCATATCTCGATAGAGATTTAAATGTAGGCTTTTCAGGTGGTGAAAAAAAGAAGGCTGAGATATTACAACTTCTTATGCTAGAGCCAAAGCTTGCAATCTTAGATGAAACTGATTCAGGTCTTGATGTAGATGCTGTTCAAGTCGTATCAAAGGGAATAAGAGAATATAGAAACAAAGTTAATGGAGCAATTATCGTAATTACACACAATACTAAGATATTAAGTGCTCTTGAGGTTGATGCAGCCCATGTTATTGTCGATGGAAATATAGTCGACAATGGTGATGCCAGCCTTGTTGAGAAAGTCAATAGTCAGGGTTTTGAAACTTACCTAAATATGGAGAAAGGCAAGGATTTATAATGGCTCAGGAAAAAGCAAAGATAGCCGATATAGATAGAACTCTCTACGATTTTCGTAATGAAGAAAATGAATCAAACACATATAGACTTGACGAAGGATTGACTCCTCAAATTGTTGAGCAGATTTCCAAAGAGAAAAACGATCCTGATTGGATGAGAGAGTTCAGGCAAAAGTCACTTAAAATTTATAATGAAATAGATGTTCCTAATTGGGGACCTTCCATCGATGGTCTTGATATAGAACATATTGCGACATATGTAAAACCTAAAGATAACAAAATGCACGCGGACTGGGATGATGTTCCTGAAGAAATTAAGGACACCTTTGATAGACTGGGTATTCCGGAGGCTGAGCGTGAATCATTAGCAGGTGTAGGTGCTCAGTATGACAGTGAGCTCGTATATCACAATGTTCAAAAAGGCGTAGCGGACCTTGGCGTAGTATATTCCGATTTGGAAAGTGCAATGCACAAGGAAGAATATAGCGATATGATTAAGGAACACTTTATGAAGCTTGTTCCTCCAACTGATCATAAATTTGCCGCACTCCATGGAGCGGTCTGGTCAGGTGGTTCCTTTGTATATGTACCAAAGGGAGTATCGGTAACCATTCCGCTGCAATCATATTTTAGACTTAACGCTCCAGGAGCTGGTCAATTTGAGCATACGCTTATTATAGTTGAAGAAGGTGCATATCTACACTTTATTGAGGGTTGCTCAGCTCCAAAATATAATGTGGCTAATTTGCACGCAGGCTGTGTTGAGCTTTATGTTGGGAAAAATGCAACACTTAGGTATTCAACTATAGAGAACTGGTCTAAGAATATGTACAATCTGAACACCAAAAGAGCTATTTGCGAAGAGGGTGGAAAGATTGAATGGATTTCTGGGTCATTCGGATCGCATATATCATATCTATATCCAATGAGCATCTTAAATGGTGACGGGGCGAGGTCTGAATTTACAAGTGTAACTTTTGCAGGAAATGGTCAAAACCTAGATACAGGCTGTAAAGTTGTACACAATGCTCCGAGAACTACATCATATATAAATACAAGGTCAATTTCTAAAGGCAATGGTATAAGCACATTTAGAAGTGCGGTCGTTGTAAATAGCAATGCAAAGGGAAGCAAGTCTGCGGTAAGCTGTCAAAGCTTAATGCTTGATAAAGAAAGCAGATCAGACACAATTCCAGCTATGGATATTAGAACAGATGATGCTGATATTGGGCACGAAGCAAAGATAGGAAGAATTAGCGATGAAGCGGTTTTCTATCTTATGTCAAGAGGAATGTCCGAAGAAGAGGCAAAGGCATTAATTGTTAGCGGTTTTGCCGATAATGTAGGAAAAGAATTGCCACTTGAGTACGCAGTTGAAATGAATAATTTGATTCGCGTCGAGATGGTTGGAGCTATGGGTTAGTAAGGAGAGATAGATGAGAGATATTATAAAGGTAAATGAGCTTCCTTCACCAACCTGGAGATGGCTCAAAATGAATGAAGCATTGTTAAAAAATGTTGAATCATTAAAAGAAAAAGAAGTTGATTTTTATATTCCTAAAGATGTTCAAAAAAGTAAAATCAAAAGGAATGAAATATCAAAGATAAAAACAGCATTAGGAAGCGATATGGACATGATTATTGATGAAGCAATAGACCAAGCTGATCTAATTGCAAGTTCAGACAAAATCATGGGACCTGTAAGAATTGATATAGATTATCTTAATAACGATAATTCAGCTAATTCTTTTATGATTGATGCTAAAGATAATTCTGAAATATATGTAATAATGAAATTTACAGGCGGAAGTGGAAAGGGAACGGGAGCAGTTCAGACTAAGTATAAGGTTGGTAAAAATGCTAAGATAACACTTGTGCAAGTTCAGACGCTTGGAAATGATTTCAGATTTTTGAATGATATTGGCGGAGAGTGCGATGAGAATGGTGAGTTTAAGCTAATTCAATTGGTATTAGGCGGTAAGGAAACATATATCGGAAGTAGGACGGAATTGTATGGAGATAAATCCAATCTTGAAACAAAGATAGCATATAAAACTGCCTCAGAAGAATTTTTGGATATGAATTATATATCGAATCACCATGGTAAGAATACATATTGTGACATAAAGGCAAATGGAGTTATGAGAGATAATTCCCACAAGATGTTTAGAGGAACAATTGATTTTAAAAGAGGGTGTGCCGGCTCACTTGGCAATGAGAATGAAGACATATTGCTCCTTGATGAAAATGTAATAAATAGAACTATACCTGTTATTCTTTGCACAGAAGAAGATGTAGAGGGAAATCATGGTGCTTCTATTGGAAAACTAGATGAAAATACCATGTTCTATCTGACTTCTCGCGGAATTCCAGAAGAAGATGTACTTGAGATGATGGCAAAGGCTAGAATTGACGGAATAAAGAATTTAATAGAAGATGAAAAGACAGTTCAATTCATAGATCTTTATTTAAATGATATGGGGGCTAATTAAGGTTAAAAATGGATAAATTTAATATTGAAGATTTTACGCTTTTGAAACAACAAAATATTCATTATCTGGACAATGCAGCAACGACGCAGAAACCTAACTGCGTTCTTGAAGCTGTAAGAGAATATTATGATAAGAAAAATGCCAATCCTATGCGTGGTTTATACGATCTTTCTATTGCTGCAACCGAGGCATATGAAGATGCAAGAGAGGCAGTATCAAAGTTCATAAATGCAAGAGATGTAAGTGAGATAATTTTTACAAGAAATGCTACGGAGAGTTTAAATCTTGTAGCATATAGCTATGGTATGAACTTCATAAATGAGGGTGATGAGATAATAATAAATATTTCAGAGCATCATAGCAATATGCTACCGTGGAGAGAGGTAGCTAAAAAAACTGGAGCAATTATCAAATATTATGAATGTGATTCAGATGGAAGAGTCGATCCTGATAAGCTTGATGAGATGATGAATGAACGCACAAAGATTGTTGCAATTGCTCAAGTATCTAATGTTTTTGGGTATACTCAGGATATTAAAGAAATTTCAAAGAGAGTCCATAAATATGGTGCATATATAGTATGTGACGGTGCTCAGAGCGTTCCTCATATTCCTGTTGATGTTCAGGATTTAGATGTAGATTTTCTTGCATTTTCAGGGCATAAAATGTATGCCCCAATGGGAATTGGCGTCTTATATGCTAAAAAAGAGATACTAGAAAAAATGCCACCATTTTTGTATGGGGGTGAGATGATTGAATATGTTACAAAGGATAGTGCAACATATGCAGAGTTGCCACATAAATTTGAAGCAGGAACAGTTAATGACGGAGGTGCTGTCGGGCTTCATGCTGCGATTGATTATATGAATAATATCGGCTGGGATACGCTAATTGGAAGAGAATTGCATCTTACTAAGATCGCTATGGAAGAGATGGCAAAGATTCCAAATGTATCAATTATCGGTTCTGACAAAGCAGAAAATCATTCCGGTATAATAACATTTAAAATAGATGGCGTTCACCCTCACGATATTGCAGCAATTTTTGATAGCAAGAATATCGCAGTCAGAGCTGGTCATCACTGCACTCAGCCATTACATCAGCATATGGGACTTATGTCAACTACTAGAGCGAGCATAACATTTTATAATAATGAAGCTGACATTGAAGCATTCATAGATTGTCTTAAAGGCATAAGGGAGGCTATGGGTTATGGCAAATAATACTTTTTATAATGAAGTTCTCACATATCACAATATGAATCCAATTCATAAACACGATATTGATGATGCGAATTTTGAACTTGAGGGTGTTAATCCATCTTGCGGAGACGATATAATTTTAAAACTAAAGATTGACGAGCAAGGGAAAATAGTAAATGGTGGATATACTGGAGATGGATGTGCAATATCTCAGGCATCAGCTGATATGATGCTCGATCTTGTGATAGGTAAGCCTAAGGAAGAAGCCATAAGACTTGCGGATATATTCTTTAGAATGATAAAGGGAAATATAACAGATGAAGAATTAGATGAACTTGATGAAGCTTCAATCCTACAAGATATTTCTCATATGCCTGCAAGGGTAAAATGTGCTGTTCTTGGATGGCATACACTTGAAAATATTATTAAAGATGCTGATGAGAATGGTATTCCCAAAATAGGAATTGAAAAGAAATAGCATAGGGGTATTATATTGACTGAATTAAAAGAAAAATTAAAAGAAGTTTTATTTTCTGTCTTACCAATAACTGCGATTGTACTCATATTGCATTTTACAATTACTCCATTAAATTCAAATTTGATATACCCATTTCTAATTGCCTCTCTTATGGTCATTATTGGTCTAACATTTTTTTTGATAGGAATAGATCAAGGAATTGAGGAAATAGGAAGGGGTATAGGTAATACGATAACGAAGTCTAATAATTATGCTATAGCCATTACGGCTAGCTTAGTTTTAGGCTTTTTTATTTCTTATGCGGAGCCAGATCTTCATATTCTAGCAAAACAGGTCGACGGAATAACTTCTGGCAGTTTTAATAATCTGCTTATGGTTACTGTTGTATCGGTTGGAATCGGGATAATGATGACTGTAGGTATGTTACGCTCTTTAAAGAATATAAAGATTAAATACATATTTACAATTTCATATTTATTAATTTTAATATTATCCTTTTTTTCAAATTATAATTTTATAGCTATTGCATTTGACGCTTCAGGGGCAACAACTGGTGCTATAACAGTACCATTTATGTTGGCACTTGCATCAGGCATATCTTCAATGAAAAAAGATAGTAAGGTTAATGAAAATACAAGTTTTGGAGTTATTGGAATATCATCGACAGGTGCAATACTTGGAATAATAATAGCAGGGATTTTTTTTAGAAATGATGCGATAAAAGGGAGTTTACCGAAGACGGTGGTAAAGAGCAGAGACATTACAAGCTTATTTGGAGATAATCTAATACATATTACATATGAAACAATATTAACCTTGCTTCCGATTATTTTGACATATGCAATTCTTCAGATATTCTTTTTGAAGCAGAAAAAGAACAGGGTAATAGGCGTAATTAGTGGAATTGTTATGACTTTTATAGGGCTTGTTATTTTTCTTGTAGGTATAAACGGTGGATTTATGGAGGTAGGTCTTCAGCTAGGCATAAAATTATCGAGTCTAGATTCAAAAATTCCAATAATTATAATTTCACTCTTACTAGGAATTACGACTGTTTTAGCAGAACCTGCGGTTCATGTTTTAACTCATCAAGTTGAGGATGTTACAGGTGGCTCTGTCAGAAGAGAATGGGTTCTAATATTTTTGTCTTCGGCTGTAGGCCTTGCAATTTTGCTTTCCTCAATTAGAATTATGATAGAAGAAATAGAGCTTTGGATGTATCTAATACCTGGATTTGCTCTTGCCATAATACTATCATATTTTGTACCTGAGCTCTTTACAGGAATGGCGATAGATGCCGGAGGAGTAGCATCAGGGCCAATGACAGCGACTTTTTCGCTTGCCTTTATTCAGGGAATATCTGCAGGAATACCAAATGCAGATTTAATTAAAGATGGATTTGGTATGATAGCAATTGTAGCAATGGTTCCAATTATATCTATAGAAATTCTAGGAGCCTTATATCAATTGAGCGTGAAAAAATCTTCAAATAATTCAAATAGCATAAAACAATAAAAATAATTAAAAAGCATAATAAATTAAAGGATAATAAAATGGACAATAAAAAAGGATTGCTGGTAAGGAATGAATTTAATGTTATGACGCTTATACTTAACGAGCATCAGACAAAACTTTTTATGCACATTATAAAAGAAAAAAATCTATATGATGGAATTATGCTTTTAGCAAAAGGTACTGTTAAAAATTCCTTTTTAAATCTAATTGGATTAAAAAATCAAAATATGACAATAATAGATGTTTTGATCCCAAAAGATAAGTCCAAGGAAATAATTGATTATACGAGTGAAAAATTAAAACTTAATGAAAAAGACCACGGCATCGCTTATTTAACCTCTCCAAAGCTCGCAGGGCATAGGCAGGCTGAAGGCAAAATATTGAAAGATATGGGAGCAAAGAAAATGTTTAAAAAATTAACTGTGATTGTAAATAGGGGAATGGCAGATGATGTCATGGACATTGCAAGAGAGTCAGGAGCAAAAGGTGGTACAGTTCTTCATGGTAGGGGAACTGGGTCAGAAAAGGCCACAAAATTATTTGGCATAGAAGTTGAGCCTGAAAAAGAACTCGTGCTTATTGTAATACCTATTGAAATTGAGGAAAGAGTGGTAAGCAATTTATATGAAAAACTAGAGATGCAAAATGCCGGAAATGGGATTTTATTTGTAGAAGATATAACTGATGTAAGAGGAATTGTTAATTGAGGTAATGCGATGTTAGAAGTTCTTTTAATGCAATATAAGGATATATTTGGAAGAGATTTTCCTTTGATTGATTTTGAAGGGAGACCTGAGATAGATGTAATAAATACAATTTATGAATGTGTTCATAATAATAAGCCATACGAAGAAGATATGGAGATAAAAACCAAGATAATGGACGCTCCGTCTGCTAGATAGATTGCTTTTGTAGATACTATATATTATTGACTAAAAACTGTGCAAAGGCTATAATATACAAGTGTAATTAAAAATACTTGTTAGTTTTATAGCGTAAGCACATTTTTTATGTGATACGGATATTATACAAATTTAATATTAAATTGGGAGGTTTAGCTATGGCACCGTTAGTTACTGCCATATTAGTTGGCATTTTGTGTCTAGTTGTTGGACTTCTGGTTGGTTATGCTTTACGCAAAAATATCGGTGAAAAAGAGATAGGTAGTGCCGAAGCTAAAGCAAAAAATATTATACTTGATGCGGAAAATAATGCTGATAATTTAAAAAAAGAAAAAATAGTTGAAGCAAAGGAAGAAGCATATAGGATAAAGTCTGATCTTGAAAGAGAATTAAAGGAAAGAAGAAACGAAATTCAAAAAGCTGAAAGACGAATCAATCAGAAAGAAGAAAACATCGATAGAAAATTAGACAAGATTGAAAGACGAGAGGAGAATATTACAAAGAGAGAGCGTTCTCTCGAAGATAAGCACAATGAGTTAGACAAATTTGTTCAAAAGCAAATAGATGAGCTTGAAAAGATCTCCGGTTATTCAAAAGAAGAGGCCAAGCATATGCTTCTTCAGGAGATTGAAGCCGATGTCAGAAAAGACGCTTCTATGCTTATAACAAAGATAGAATCAGAGGCAAAAGAAGAGGCTGAAAAGCACGCTAAAGAAGTTATTACAATGGCGATACAAAAATGTGCTTCTGAGACAGTCGCGGAAACTACTGTATCAGTTGTGCCACTTCCTAGTGATGATATGAAAGGAAGAATAATCGGTAGAGAGGGAAGAAATATTAGAACGATAGAAACTCTTACCGGTGTTGACCTTATTATAGATGATACACCTGAAGCAGTTCTTCTATCCGGATTTGATCCTGTCAGGAGAGAAATTGCAAGAATTGCTTTGGAAAAACTTATTATTGATGGAAGAATACATCCTGCAAGAATTGAGGAAATGGTTCAGAGGGCAACCAAGGAAGTCAATAATATTATCAAAGAAGAAGGCGAACAGGCTTGCTTTGATACAGGCGTTCACAATCTACATCCAGAATTAATTAAATTACTGGGCCGCCTAAAATATAGAACCTCTTATGGACAGAATGTATTAAAACACTCCATAGAAGTAGCTATTTTAGCAGGTATAATGGCTGACGAGCTTGGATATGATTCAAAGCTGGCGAAGAGGGCTGGATTATTACATGATATTGGTAAATCAATAGATCATGAAGTTGAAGGTACTCATGTAGAAATAGGACTTAATATATGCAAAAAATATAAGGAATCATGGAAGGTACTAAATGCAGTTGAAGCACATCATGGCGATGTAGAACCAAGCACTATGGAGGCGGTTTTGGTTGCTGCTGCTGATGCCTTGTCTGCTGCAAGACCTGGTGCAAGAAGAGAAACGCTTGAAGCATATATTAAAAGACTTGAAAGCCTTGAAAAAATTGCTAATGAAACAAAGGGTGTTGATAAATCTTATGCTATTCAGGCAGGTAGAGAGATTAGAATTGTTGTAAAACCTTCACAGGTTAAAGATGATGAAGTCGCTATACTCGCTCGAGATGTAGCAAAGAAGATAGAATCTCAGCTTGAGTATCCTGGCAATATCAAGGTCAATGTAATTAGAGAAACACATGCAGTTGATTATGCAAAATAAATAATAATTATAATAGCTGTCGCTTTGGTATTATTCATTGCGATGGCTAAATTTATGCTAAGGGAACAATTAATAAAAATATGATAAGGATAGGATAGCATTGATTTATCTTGATAATAGTTCAACAACTAAAGAATATGACGAGGTCAGGTCGCTTATATATAATATGAGCGGAAATTCTTTCGGAAATGCGTCGTCTCTTCACAGTCTTGGGTTTAAAGCACATAATGAACTTGAAAATGCGAGAAAAGAGATTGGCAAATATTTTTCTGAAGATGGAGATATTATATTCACCTCCGGTGGCACTGAAAGTGATAATATGGCAATTTTTTCTTCATGTATGAAAATGAGAAAAAGAGCCAATAAAATTATAACTTCACATATTGAGCATCCGGCAGTACTAAATACCTGTAAAAACCTCGAAAATTATGGTTTTGAGCTCATAAAAATTGAAAATGATGATAGGGGTATTTTTTCATTAGAATCATTAAAAGATAATTTAGATAAGGATGTATGCCTTGTTACACTTATGACAGTAAATAACGAGGTAGGAACTATAGAGCCAATCTCAGAAATTTCTGAAATAATTAGAAATTTTAATAAGGAGAATGGAACTGATATTATCTTTCACACAGATGCAGTTCAGGCTTTTGGAAAGATTAAACTTGATAAGTCTTTGTTTGATTTAGCATCGGTGAGCGGACATAAAATTCATGCTCCAAAGGGCATAGGTGCCTTATATATGGATAAAAAGTTAAGACTGATGCCTTTACTTAATGGCGGTGGTCAGGAGAGCGGATTTAGATCCGGAACTGAAAATATTCCAGCTATAGCAGGATTTGCATTAGCTTCAAAGCTAACACATGAAAATCTTTCAAACAATCAAGCCAAGTTATCAAAACTGAATGAGTATTTTATTAGAGGATTATCAGAAGAAATATGCGATTATAGCATTAATGGGGTTTCTGATTTGGGATTTTCCCTTGATGATAGCGGGCTTAGGTTACCAAATATTTTATCTATATCTTTTCATGGGACAAGGGGAGAAGTTATTCTTCACATATTGGAGCAAGATGAAATCTATGTATCAACAGGCTCAGCCTGCTCGTCGCATAGCAATAGCGACAGCCATGTTTTGAAAGCTATGAATAAGAACCATAAAGAAATAGAGGGGACGCTTAGATTCAGTTTTTCAGAATTTAATACGATAGATGATATGAACATAGTAATTGACAGATTAAAATTAGCAATAAATAGGTTTAGAAAGCTTGGATCATTTAGATAGTAAGGGATAAATTTAGAGGATAATTGTAATGAATAATGAAGTGATAAATAAAAATATATATATCATTAGATGTGGTGAAGTATCATTAAAGGGAATGAATAAGCCATATTTTGAAAGAATTCTCCTAGAAAGGCTGAAAAAAGCATTTAAGTTCAATAATTTTAATGATGCTGATATTAGATGGATAGATGGACTTATTATTGCAGAAGTGCCAAGCATTTATGATAGGGAGGAAATTATAAGGGCAGCCTCAAAGGTTTTCGGTGTTGCTTCTGTAAGCTATGCGATCAAGACAGGAAAAGAAATAGAAGAAATATCAAATGATGCGATAATCTTTATGAAGAATATCATGCTTAAAGAGGATATTAAGACTTTTAAGGTAAAGGCTAAAAGAGCTGATAAGACTTATCCTATACAGTCACCTGAGATTGCTCGACTAATTGGAGGAGCAATTTTAAAGGGTATAAATTCTCTAAGCGTAGACATTCATAATCCTGACTGCGAGCTACATATTGATGTGAGAAGAGAGGGAACATATATTTATAGGAATAAGGTTAAGGCGTTTGGCGGATTGCCTCTAGGTACTAATGGCAGAGGGCTTTTATTGATGTCAGGAGGAATTGACAGTCCGGTTGCTGCCTTTATGATGGCAAAGAGAGGAATGACTATTGATGCGATACATTTTCATTCATATCCATATACAAGCCAAAGAGCACTTGACAAGGTGAAAATGCTTGTAAAACAGTTATCTTCATATATGGGAGACATAAATTTACATATTGTCAACTTACTTCCTATTCAAGAGGAGATAGTAAAAAACTGCCCGGCTTCGGAGGTGACGATTCTAGTCAGAAGATTTATGATGAGAATTGCTGAAATCATTGCTAAGAAGAATGAGGATATGATGTTAATAACGGGAGAAAGCCTTGGACAGGTAGCAAGCCAGACAGCAGAAGCTTTGGTAGTAACTGACTCATCGGTTAATATACCTGTGATGAGACCTTTAATAGCAATGGATAAGGTTGATATTATGGATTTAGCTAAAGAAATTGGCACTTATGAAATATCGATTGAACCATATGAAGACTGTTGCACTGTATTTCTTCCAAAGCATCCAGTGACAAAGCCTAAATTAAATTATATCGAAAATTCAGAGTCTGCTCTAAAGGTTCAGGAGCTCATAAATTCTGCGGCGGAAAGTGCTGAGCTAATTAAAATAGGTTTAAAGTAAGATATATATGATAAATGAATAATTACTTTTATATTAAATGATGTTATAATTTATAAGGAGATAATACATTAGATGACTGGATATAATAAATCAAATGAGATTTCACTTAGAAAATATAGAAAGAGAAGAAATAAGGCGATAATTATTGCCATTATCTTTGCAATCTTTTTATTATTTATTATTCTCGCTATATTTATGAAGTCATTTAATTTTAATAAGGTGAGCACATCTATTGATAGTATGTCAAGACATATTGCCGTGCTTGATATTGATGGGGAAATGAGTGATTCAAGCGATTCATCATATGACCATTTCTGGCTTATGAATACAATTGATAAGATAGGCACGAATCCGAAGAATAGGGGAATTCTGATTAGGGTAAATACGCCGGGTGGAAGCGTTTATTATTCAGATGAATTGTATAATAAACTTATGGAGTATAAAAAGAGAACTAAGAGACCAGTATATATTTATATGGAGGACATGGCAGCATCAGGAGGATATTATATTTCTGCAGTTGCTGACAAAATATATGCCAATAGAAATTGCTGGACTGGTTCAATTGGCGTCACTACGGGAACTATGATAAATGTGAAAGGATTGCTAGACAAGTTAGGAATTAAGGCGGAGGCAATTACTTCTGGCAAAAATAAATCCATGGGAAGTTCAACTGAAGAGATGACAGAAGAACAAAAAGCTATAATGCAGGCCCTTATTGACGAATCATATGAGAGATTTGTTGAAATAGTAGCAAAGGGTAGAAATATAAAGATTGAAAAAGTTAAAGAGATAGCAGATGGCAGGATTTATACAGCATCTCAGGCAAAGGACTTAAATCTTGTAGACAGGGTATGTACCGAAGATGAAGCGACATCAGATATTATAAAGGAGAATAAGTTTGGTAATATCAAATATGTTTTATTTTCTCCACCAAAGCCATCTATTTTTGAT
This sequence comes from Alterileibacterium massiliense, assembly GCF_900104645.1. Taxonomy (GTDB): domain Bacteria; phylum Bacillota; class Clostridia; order Peptostreptococcales; family Anaerovoracaceae; genus Alterileibacterium; species Alterileibacterium massiliense. Next base: position 838,949 of record NZ_FNWE01000002.1, read on the forward strand.
AGACTGGGATTTGTAGATTCATATATTAAAAAAGATAAAAATTATAAAATTAGTAAGGAATTAAATAAATATAATGACTTAATAGAGCTTGCAAAAGGAGGAAATTTCATTAGCATATCGTATATATCCAATATTAGAAAATAGTTATTAGGAGAAGAAAGGTATAATAATGGCAATAAAATACAAAAGAGTTCTTATAAAATTAAGTGGTGAAGCAATTGCGGGAGAGGATAAATTTGGTGTCAATGATGAGATGACACTTAAGGTTGCAGGCCAAATTAAAGAAATTGTCGATAATGGTGTCGAAGTATCCATAGTTGTTGGTGGAGGAAATTTCTTTAGAGGTAGAAATGGCGGTAATATCGATAGAGCAACAGCTGATTATATGGGAATGCTTGCAACAGTTATGAATGCACTTGCATTACAAGACTCCTTATTATCAATTGGATGTGATGCTAAAACGCTTACAGCGATTGAGATGAGAGATCTTGCAGAAGGATATTCAAGGAGAAAGGCACTTGATTATCTTCAGGACGGGAAGGTAGTTATATTCGGAGGTGGAATAGGAAGCCCCTTCTTTTCAACAGATACGGCAGCTGCATTAAGGGCGGCAGAAATAGATGCAGAAGTTATTTTGCTAGCAAAGAACATAGATGCTGTATACTCAGACGATCCAAAAATAAATCCTCATGCAGTTAGATATAGAGAGCTAAGCTTTATGGATATTTTGGAAAAGGACTTAAAAGTTATGGACTTAACAGCAGCTACTCTATGCAGGGATAATAAAATCAATATATATGTTTTTGCACTTTCCGGTGATGGAAATTTAATGAAAGTTATCAATGGTGAAAATGTAGGTACTTTAATACATTAAGGAGGAAAAAATGTCTTTTAAAAATATTGAAGAGAGAATTTTATCAACAAAGGATAATCTAAAAGAGAACTTAAATACTGTAAGGGCAGGAAGGGCAAATCCGGCACTGCTTGACAAGGTAATGGTTTCATACTATGGAGCACCAACACCTTTAAAAAGTCTAGCCAATATTTCGACTCCTGACCCAAGGACACTTATGATTACACCTTTTGATGTAAAGGCAATTCAAGATATTGAAAGAGGAATAAACGAGGCGGACATAGGAATTAATCCTGCAAATGATGGAAAAGTAATTAGATTGGTTATACCTCAGCTGACTGAAGAGAGAAGAAAGGAACTTACGAAGGTTATTAAGAGATTTGGTGAAGAATCAAAAATAGCAATAAGAAATGTCAGAAGAGATTTAAATGACCAATTAAAAAAAGATCAAAAGAGTGGAGAAATATCAGAAGATGATTGCAAAAAAGAGATGGATGATCTCCAGAAAAAGGTAGATAAGGCAATCAAGGAAATTGATAATATGGTAGAGGAAAAGAATAAGGAATTGATGTCGGTATAGATATAGAACACAATATTTATTTCCTTTGCGTGGCTTATGCCACGCTTACTTATATAAAAAATAGGATAATTTATGAATGATTTAAAGACTAATAATCTCCCAAGGCATATTGCCATTATAATGGACGGCAATGGAAGGTGGGCAAAACATAGAGGTAAGCCTAGATTGTTCGGACATAGGGCAGGAGCAACATCGATGAAAAAAATTGTGATTGCAACTGCAAAAATGGGAATTGAATACTTAACTGTATACGCATTTTCAACTGAAAATTGGAAAAGAAGTACGGAAGAAGTATCTGGCTTATTCAAATTAATAATTCAATATGTCGCTTCAGAGTTAAATGAGCTAATCGATGCAAATGTTCATATCAATGTAATAGGTGATTATAAAAAACTTCCTGACGCCTCGGTAAAAGCACTAGATAAAATGATAGATAAGACAAAATATAATGATGGTCTTAAATTTAATATAGCCATCAATTACGGCGGAAGAGATGACATAACAAGGGCAGTAAATCAAATAATAAGAGAAAGAGAAATTAATAATCTTTCATTTAAAACAGGTAAAACCGAGGTTACCGAAGATGATATTTCAAAGCATTTATATACGGGAAAGATGAACTTTGATATTCCTGACCCCGACCTCCTTATTAGAACAAGTGGTGAGCAAAGACTGTCCAATTTTTTGATATGGCAATCTTCATATAGTGAACTTATCTTCACAAAAACTCTATGGCCGGATTTTGATGAAGAAGAGTATAGAAGCTTAATAGAAGCATATTCTAATAGAGATAGAAGGTATGGTGGGATTAAGGAGGAAATAAAATGAAGACGAGAATTATATCAGGTCTTTTAATGGTTCCACTTCTTATTATAATTTATTTTGGTAAAATTCCACTTCTCTTAGCTAGCATGGTGATTGCTATTATAGGAATAAAAGAATTTTTTACCATGTATGAGAAAAATGGTATTTTTCCGTCAAAGATAATAGCTTATTTACTTACAGCTCTCTTATACGGATACCACCTCTTTGCAGGATTTAATTTTTATTTTTTGGTATTTTGGATTGTAATATCCATAGCAATATCACTTCTATATGGACTTAATATTTCTAATAGAGGTCCATATGATGCGATTATAACGCTTACTGGGGTTATGTATATTGTCCTTTTCACCTATCATATAGTAATGCTTGATGGAACTATTTATAGAAACCTAGTTTGGATGATTGTAATTTCTGCATTTGGTTCTGACATATTTGCATATTTTGTTGGCTCATTTTTTGGAAAACATAAGATGGCACCTAATTTAAGCCCTAAAAAAAGCATAGAGGGAGCAATCGGAGGAGTTATGGGAGCAGGTCTCCTAGGCATGATATTTGGTTTAATCTTTATGCATGAGATATGGTATCACTGCCTTATAATTGGAATTACAGGGGGAATTGTTTCTGAATTTGGCGACCTAGTTGCCTCATCATTTAAGAGATATATGGGAATAAAAGATTATGGTAATCTAATTCCTGGACACGGAGGGATAATGGACAGGTTCGACAGCGTAATCTTCGTCGCTCCAGCAATTTATTATTATGTTTTGTTTGTTATCATACAGATAAATTAATATTGAATAGGATTATAATTAATATGAAAGATTTAATTTTACTTGGAAGCACAGGTTCAATTGGAAGACAGACCCTTGATATTATAAGAAATAATCCAGATAAATTTAATCTTGTAGGAATGTCTTGTAATAGCAATATTGAACTACTTAGAGAGCAGATTGAAGAATTTAAGCCTAAGGTAGTTGCTATTGCAGAAGAAAATAGTGCTAGAATTATCAAATCAGAGTTCGATAATTTAGATGTTCTTTCAACTAGCAGGGGCTTATGTGAGCTTGTAAAATATCCAGCAGACATCGTCTTAAATGCTCTCATGGGAATAAGTGGTTTAAAACCGACATATGAAGCAATTATATCAGGCAAAGATATTGCACTTGCAAATAAAGAAACACTTGTTACAGGCGGTCAGATTATAGTCGATGCTATCAAAGAAAATAGAGTAAATTTATTTCCAATAGATAGTGAACACAGTGCAATATTTCAATGTTTAAAATCATCTTTAAATAGCAAGGTTAAAAGAATAATTTTAACTGCATCAGGAGGACCTTTTAGAGGATACTCACTAGAAGATTTAAAAAAGGTTAAGCTTGACGAAGCATTAAATCATCCTAAATGGAAGATGGGTAAAAAGATTTCTATTGACTCTGCTACTATGATGAATAAAGGACTTGAAGTTATTGAGGCAAGATGGTTATTCGATATTAAGGAAGATAATATTGAAGTCCACATTCATCCAGAAAGCATAATTCACTCAGCAGTTGAATTTGAGGACAATTCAATTATAGCTCAGATGGGAACTCCAGATATGCGAATTCCGATAAGTCTCGCATTAAATTATCCCGATAGATTAAAACTTGAAAGTGAAAAGCTTGATTTATTTGAAATTGGAAAACTTAGCTTTGAAAGACCTAATAGACAGGTTTTTAGGTGTCTTGATATTGCATACAATGCACTTAAAGAAGGAAGCGGAGCTACGATTGCCATGAATGGTGCTAATGAAGAGCTAGTAAATCTATTTTTAAATAAAAAAATTCAATTTATAGATATACAAGAAAATCTCGAGATATTGATGGAAAGAGAATCCTTTGAATCACCAAAATCAATAGATGATATTATGATGATTGATAAAGAAGCAAGAGCTATAGTTAGAGAGATTATAGGTAAAAATTAATGTTAACATTTTTATTGACAATATTATTATTTAGCGTGATGGTAATACCGCATGAATTTGGACATTTTGCGGCAGCTAAGCTATCGGGAATCAAGGTCAATGAATTTTCTGTAGGAATGGGTCCTAAGATTTTTCAAAAGCAAGGAAATGAAACAAAATATTCAATTAGAATATTCCCAATTGGCGGATTTTGTGCTATGGAAGGTGAAGATGAGGAAAGCGATAACCCAAGGGCATTTAATAATGTATCAACTCTAAAGAAAATTTTTGTACTATCATCAGGTGCTATAATGAATATCCTCGTTGCATTACTTCTTATGATAATAACCGTACAGATAATTGGAACACCTACCAATGTTATTGGGTCTATTGAAAAAAATTCACCTGCAGAGATAGCAGGGCTTAGAGCAGGGGATAGAATAGTTGAATTAGATAATAAAGAGATAAATTCATGGGAAGATTTTGTTCAGGAAATGAGAACAAAGGAGTCCGAACAAATAGAAATTGGAGTAGAAAGAAAAGGAAATTATAAAGAATTTATTATAAATCCAATATATAAAGATGGGAGAGAAGTAATAGGGGTTACATCAAAGCCAGGTCATGATGTCTTTAAATCGGTAATTTATGGTTCCAAGTCGACATGGCAAATTAATTCAGCAATGTATTCAGGTCTTTATAAAATGGTAACAGGAAAGGTTAATTTTAAGAAAAATGTTGCAGGTCCTATCGGTATAATAAGCTTGGTTGGTAAAACTAGCAAGGAAGGATTTATTTCATTTATCTATCTTGCAGTCATCATTTCAATAAATTTAGCTGTAATAAATATGTTGCCATTTCCTGCTCTTGACGGAGGGCGAATAATATTTACGCTCATAAGAAAAATTACAGGCAATGCCATTTCAGATGAAATGGAAGGCAAGATTCACCTTGCAGGATTTGCAATTCTAATTGCTTTACTTATATTCGTGACATGGAATGATATTTTAAGGCTTATAAGTTAGGAGAAGAAATGAGCAATCAGGTGAGATGCGGAAGAGTTCTCATAGGAGGAAATGCACCTATTTCAATACAATCAATGACTAATGTTGATTCAAGAGATGAGAATTTATTGATTAACCAGATCAATGAACTTGAAGAAGCAGGCTGCGACATAGTAAGGATAGCAATTCCTGATGAAGAATCAGCAAAAACCTTAGGGAAAATAAGGAAGATGACGGATATGCCACTTGTTGCAGATATTCATTTTGATTATAGACTTGCAATCTTAGCTATGGAAAATGGTGCTGACAAGATAAGAATTAACCCAGGTAATATTGGCGGGCGAGATAGATTAAAAAAGGTCGTTGATTTTGCAAAAAAGAAAAATATACCAATTAGGGTGGGTGTAAATTCAGGTTCATTAAGCCGTGATATTATTTCAAAACATGGAGGAGTTACACCAGAAGGACTTGCAGAAAGTGCAATTAACACCCTAAAAGTAATAGAAGATATGGGTTATGACAATCTTGTTCTTTCTATAAAATCTTCTAATGTTACAATGAATTACAAGGCACACCTCTTGGCAAAAGATAAGATAAATCATCCCCTTCATATTGGAATAACTGAATCAGGATCTTCAAATAATGGAAAAATCAAGTCGGCAATTGGAATTGGAGGGCTACTTCTTGCAGGCATAGGTGATACGATAAGAGTTTCACTTACTGACAATCCAATTGAAGAAGTCAAATTTGCAAAGAAAATTTTAGAAACACTTGATATAAGAAAAAAGCAGATAGAGATAGTCTCATGTCCAACCTGCGGAAGAACAAAAATAGATTTAATTTCACTTGTAGATAAGGTAGAAAAAGTGCTAGAGCAAGTTGAAAAAGAAAGGAAATTATTAAATTTAAAACCTATAAAAGTCGCTGTGATGGGCTGCGTAGTTAATGGACCAGGTGAATCTCGTGAAGCTGATTATGGAATTGCAGGGGGAAGAGGAGAGGGCATCATATTTGCAAAGGGAGTTATTATAAAAAAAGTTCCGGAAGAAGATCTAGTAGAAGAATTAATAAGAATTATTAAGAGCGATTATGAATAAAAGATTTAAATATGAATTTCCCGAGGAAATTATTACGAGGGAAGAACTTGCGAAAATTGCAAATAAAAGAGAAGAAGAACTTCATTTTGAAGTCGGAAAGATTGAATTTGACAAAAAAAGCTTGAAACTGATTATTTCGGGCAAGCTGAATTTTGTTATGTCACAATTTATTAAGAAAAAATATAAAGAGTGGCTTAGAACTAGGATTGATGGCATTAAAAATATAGAATTTATTGAAATATATGATAATGAATATAGCTCAAATAATAATGACAAATCAAGAGATAAATCAGAAATTAAACAAGATAGGATAATATACGGAAAAAGGATTAAAGATGATTCAATAGAATATAGAGAAGCTATTGATCTAATTGGTGATAAAAATGGCGTAGTAGTTGAAGGAGAGATTTTTAAGATAAATGAACCTAAAAAAATAAATAAAGAAACGCACCTTGTTGAATTTGTAATATCAAAGTCAAATGATACGCTTAGAATTAAATTTTTTATGAAAAGCAAAAATTTTGATGAAAAATTTAAACAGCTAGTCACTGGAGGATATGTTAAGGTCTTTGGAGATTCTGAGATAGATAAGTATGATAAGAGACATCTTATTAAAGCTCGTTCGATAAATATAATAGATAAGCCGGAAATTATTGATAGATATGAAAATGGGAAAAGAGTGGAGCTACACGCACACACAGTTATGAGTGATAATGACGGATTTACAGAAGCTGAGTATTTGGTAAATCAGGCTGCTAAATGGAATCAAAAAGCAGTTGCCATAACTGACCATGGAGTTGTTCAGTCATTTCCTGATGCGTGCATGGCTGCTGATAAATTAGCAAAAAAGGGAATTGATATAAAGATAATCTATGGAATGGAGGGATATATATACGACGACGAGGGATGCATTAACGACGACGGAAGTATTGATATAAAGAAAAAAGGTACGAATCATATTATTTTGCTTGCTAAAAACATGATTGGTCTCAAGAATTTATATAAGCTTGTTTCGATTTCTCACATAGATTATTTTTATAAAAAGCCTCGTTTACCTAGAACTATAATAGAAAAATATAGAGAGGGAATAATAATTGGTAGTGCCTGTGAGGCAGGAGAAGTGTATAGAGCCTTGCTAGATGGAAAAACAGAAGATGAGCTTTTAAAAATTGCTTCTTTTTATGATTATCTGGAAATTCAGCCTAGAGGAAATAATCGCTTTCTGGTTGAAAAGGGAATCTTGTCCTCGGAAGAAGATATTCTTAACCTAAATAAAAGAGTGGTAGAACTAGGAGATAAACTTGGTAAGCTGACTGTTGCTACCACAGATGCTCATTATCCTACTGCTGAATCAGCTATTTATAGAAATATAATAATGTATGGAATGGGATTCAGTGAAACTAATTCAAACAACCTATATCTTAAAACCACGGATGAGATGATTGAAGAATTTGATTATCTTGGAGAGAGGGCTCATGAGGTAGTTGTAACAAATACAAATAAAATCGCAGATATGATAGAAGTGATAAGACCTATTCCTGCTGAAAAATACTATCCTGAAATACCTGATGCAAAGGAAAAATTATATAAGAGTTGTTATGACAGGGCAGGCGAGCTCTATGGAGATCCACTTCCGCCTGAAATAAAGGAAAGGCTCGAAAAAGAGCTTGAATCCATAATAGGAAATGGATATGCCGCACTCTATATAGCAGCCCAGATGCTGATTAAAAAGTCTGAAGAAGATGGTTATGTTGTAGGTAGCAGAGGTTCTGTAGGTTCGTCCTTTGCAGCAACTATGGCAGGAATAACAGAGATAAATCCAATCGCACCACACTATAGATGCCCCAAATGCAAGCATTTTGAGTTCGCAGAAGATATATTGAAGTACGATGTTGGCTTTGATATGCCTGATAAAAAATGTCCAGAATGTGGAGAGCTTCTTATAAAAGATGGATTCAATATTCCATTTGCAACTTTTTTGGGATTTAAAGGAGATAAGGAGCCTGATATTGACTTAAATTTTGCTGGTGAATATCAAGCTAGAGCACATAAATATGTAGGAAAGATATTTGGTGAAAAAAATATCTTTAAAGCGGGGACTGTTTCAAAGATAAAAGAAAGAACGGCCTTTGGCTTTGTAAAGAAATATATTGATGAAACAGGACTTAATGCTTCCCAATCAGATATTGATTTACTTGTAAAAGGTTGCAGTGGAGTTAAAAGAACTACAGGTCAGCACCCAGGTGGAATTATTGTGCTTCCTGAAGGGCATGAAATATATGAATTTACTCCGATACAAAAACCTGCTAATAAGAGGGACTCAGACATTATAACTACCCATTATGATTATCATAAGATAGATAATAATTTGCTAAAACTAGATATCCTCGGACACGATGCGCCATCTATTTTAAGGCATCTCCAAGATATGACCGGAGTAGAGCCTAAAGCCGTTCCTCTTGATGATGAGGAGACGATGAGTATATTTACAAGCCTAGATGCTCTTAAAATAAAGATTAAAGATTATAAATTTAAGCATGGAACATATGCAATACCCGAATTTGGAACACATTTTACAAGAGGAATGCTTGATACTATTAAGCCTACAACTTATTCAGAACTTGTTAAGATGTCAGGATTTTCGCATGGAACAAAGGTGTGGCAGGGCAATGCCGAAGACCTAATTAAAAATAATATAGCAGGAATTGACGAGGTTATATCATGTCGTGACGATATAATGAATTATTTAATTGTAAAAGGCGTTGAAGATAGCAAAGCTTTTAGCATAATGGAACATGTTAGAAAAAATAAAGATCTAACGACCGAAGAGATTGATATAATGAGAAATCATGATGTTCCCGAATGGTATATAGAATCATGCAAAACATTGCAATACTTATTTCCTAGGGCTCATGCAGCTGCCTATGTTATGCACGCACTTAGGTTTGCTTGGTTTAAGGTAAATTATCCTGTTGAATTTTACGCAGCCTACTTGACAACAAAGGCAGACGATTTTGATGTGGAAACCGTTAGCGGTGGTATTTCCTCTGTTTTAAGAAAAATTGGTGAGCTTGAAAATTTGTCTAATAGTGCGTCTCAGACTGAAAAAAACCAGCTAACAGTACTTGAGGTAGTCTATGAGATTTTTGCTAGAGGATTTGAATTTAGTATGCCTATATTAGGGAAAAGCGATCCCCTAAAATTTAATGCAATAGATGGGAAAATAAATATACCATATAGAGCCTTTAATGGAATAGGAGATACAGCAGCCATAAGCATTGATGAGGAATATAAAAAAGAAAGATTTTTCTCGCTCGATGATGTTAGAGCAAGAACTAAGCTTGCCGAAAAAAATATTGAAATGCTAGCATCTAAAGGAGTATTCGGAGATATTCCTAACTCAGCTCAAATATCAATAATGGAACTTATGTCTTAGAACTTTATAGTGTTAAAACAATGAGGATGTATAAAAAAATTAAATAGTAAAAAGTGTTGACAATATATGAATAAATGATAATATATACATATATAAATCTTTACTTATTTATAAGGGGTTAACTTAATGAAAAAAGGAATGGTAAATAGAGAGCTTTCAATTGAGGAATTATATGACCTTGCAGAACTTTTTAAAGCATTCGCAGATTCCACTAGGATAAGAATCTTATACGACCTTTTTAATGAAGAAAAAAATGTCACAGAGATTACCTGTGACCTCGAGATGAATCAAAGTGCTATATCACATCAGCTAAAGCAGTTAAAAAATTATAAATTGGTTAAATCTAGGAGGGTAGGTCAGGCGATATACTACTCACTTGATGATGAGCATGTAAAGACAATTATAGAGATGGGTGTTGAACATATAGATGAGTAATTGTATTTAAAATTTAAATTATAAACTAATTAATAATTAGCAAAAGGAGAATTAAGATGAAAAAGAAATTTAGAGTAGAAGGTGTAGACTGTGCTGATTGTGCAGCGAAGATGGAAGAAGGAATTAAGAAAATAGATGGAGTAAAGAGTGCAAAAATAAATTTTTTGACAGAAAAACTTACCATAGAAGCAGATGATATGAAATTTGATCAGATAATTAAATTAGCCGAAGCTGAGATGGATAAGGTTGATTCGGGAGCGAGAATAATAAGATAAATATATTAGATTTAAATAAAAATTAATTGATAAAAGAATTCTAGTGGAGAAAGTTTAAAAATGGCAGTCTTTGACAAAGAACAAAAGAAGAATTTCATATGTATACTTATTTCAGGTCTTATCATATGCTTGATTATATTATTTAAAATTTATTCTAGATTAAATATAGATGAGCAACCCACCTACCTAAGATTATTAATTTACCTTATTCCATATATAATAGTTGGACATCAGGTTATATTATCATCAATATCAAATCTATCAAAGGGAAAGATTTTTGATGAAAATTTTTTGATGACTATAGCAAGCATAGGAGCATTTGTGGTTGGAGAATATACCGAAGCGGTTGCAGTCATGCTCCTATATCAGATTGGAGAGCTATTTCAGGATTATGCAGTAAATAAATCAAGAAGGTCAATCAAAGAACTCATGGAGATTGCTCCCGCTTCTGCAGTAAGGGAAGGAAAAGATGGAAAATATGAAGTAATAGATCCTAGCGATGTTAAGATAGATGACATTCTAATAATTAAACCGGGAGAAAAGGTACCTGTCGACGGTGTAATAATAAATGGAGAGGGAGAAGTTAACACCTCTGCACTCACGGGTGAATCTATACCTAAGTATTTAAAAGAGGGCGATGAGATATTATCAGGATATGTAAATGGAGAAAAATTACTTAAAATAAAGGCTAATAAGCTATATGATGATTCCACTGTAGCTATTATTCTTGAACTTGTCGAAGAATCTCTTGATAAAAAATCAAAATCAGAAAAATTCATAACAAAATTTTCAAGATATTATACTCCAGTAGTTGTTATATCAGCTATTTTACTATTTATAATTCCATCTATCTTAACAATGAACTGGAGAGAATGGCTTGTTAGAGCTTGCACTTTTCTTGTAATTTCGTGTCCATGTGCACTTGTTATATCTGTACCACTTGCATTTTTTGGAGGAGTAGGTGCTGCGTCAAGAGCTGGAATTTTAGTTAAAGGTTCTAATTATTTGGAAGCATTGTCAAAGGTAAAGACAATAATTACAGACAAGACAGGGACTCTGACTACAGGGGAATTTAAGGTTTCAAATGTTTATCTAACCAGCTCTTATTCAGAAGAATATGTACTTAAAATAGCAGCATCGCTGGAATCGTATTCAACCCATCCAATAGCTAAATCAATTTGCGATGCCTATGATGAGCTTTATGGTGAATCTCGAAATAATAAATTTAACAAAGAAAAGAAAAATAATTTATTAGAAATTAATGAGGTGAAAAATATATCAGGGCTAGGTATTACCGGCAATTTAGATGGGAAAATAATTGCTGCCGGGAATTATAGACTTATGAATGAATACAAAGTTGATATTAAAGCTGATATAAATAGTAATGAATATTCATTTGAAGATACTTTAGTATATGTTACAAAAGATAATAAATTAATAGGAATCATTTCAATTAGTGATAAGGAAAAGTTAGGTGCAAAAGACACTTTAAGAATGCTAAAAAGCGATGGAATAGAAAGGATAGTAATGCTAACAGGTGATAAGAAGGTTGTAGCAGAAAAAATTGCAAACAATCTAGGAATAAGTGAATATTATTCAGAACTATTACCGCAGGACAAGGTCAAAATCGTCGAAGATCTGATGGAAGAAAATAAAGATGATAAAAACAATCTATATGCTTATATAGGAGATGGTATAAATGATGCACCTGTATTATCAAGAGTAGATGTAGGAATTGCAATGGGAGGAGCGGGTTCAGATGCAGCAATAGAGGCAGCAGATATTGTCATAATGGACGATGAACTAAATAGAATTGAGCAGGCAATAAGAATTTCAAAGAGAACTACATTTATCTCTTGGCAAAATATAATATTTGCACTTTCTATAAAGGTTATCTTTTTAATACTTGGAGCTTTTGGCATAATCGGAATGTGGTGGGCAGTTTTTGCAGATGTAGGTGTTGCCATAATATGTATATTAAACTCAATGAGAATGCTCAAGAATAACCAAGTTATCAAAAAGCTTGATTTTTCAAAGAATATGTGATAATATTCTCTCGATAGTTATTTCTGTGAAAGAGTGGGGTATCCCACTCTTTCATTCATGTTAAAACACTTATAAGGAATATGCTATGGCAAAAAACGATGTTGCTACAAGGGTTTCAGAAATGCTTAAAGATTTTTTAGATGCAAACGACCTTTGTATTTATAAGATTGATTATAAAAAGCTTGGCAAAGGCTGGAATCTTGATATTTATATCGATAAGAATTCAGAAAATGAAGATGACTTCGTAAGCATTGAGGAATGTGAAAAGGTCAGTAAATTTTTAAGTGATAAGCTCGATAAAGAGGATATAATTCCGCATCAATATACACTCTCAGTTAATTCTCCCGGCTTGGACAGGGAGCTGATCAATGAAAATGATTTTATTCGTTACAAGGATAGAGCAGTTGAAGTTAAATTATATGAAAATATTGATAGACTCAAGCAATTCGAAGGAACTCTCTTAGGGCTTGAAGATGGAATTGTTTTAATAAAAATACTTAAAAATAATAAAGATGAATTGATAAAAATACCGAAAAATAAAATTGCAAAGATAAATCTTGCGGTAGTTTTTTAGGAGGAATAATGAATAAAGATTTTTTAGAAGCACTGGACGCACTTGAGCAAGAAAGAAATATATCTAAAGATGAGATAATAGTAGCAATTGAGTCAGCTATAGAGAATGCTTATAAAAAGATATATCGTAAAAGCGGTGAGGCATATACACCAAATGTAAAAGCAACAGTTGATAAAAATACAGGAGATGTTAGCGTTATTCTGAGTAAAGAGGTTGTTGATGAGGTTGTGAATGAAGCTACAGAGGTATCTATTGATGAAGCATCTCAATATGGATACGAAGTAGGGGATATTATGGAATATAGCATTGACCCTCAGGACTTTGGAAGAATTGCAACTCAATCAGCTAAGCAGGTTGTCATTCAGAAGGTCAGAGAAGCAGAGCGTGAGCACACCTATGAGGATAATAAGGGTAAGAAGAATAATTTAATAAGTGCCAAAATTGAGAGAATAAATAATGGAACTATTTTCCTGAATGCTGGCAGCGTAGAGGGAATTTTGCCTAGGTCAGAACAGGTAAAGAGCGAAAATTTACAGGTAGGCGACAGAATTATGGCATATGTTACCGATGTTAAAAAGGATAGAAAAAGAGGAACTCAAATATTTCTTTCCCGTTCACATCCGGATCTTGTCAGAAAATTATTTGAAATGGAAATACCTGAAATATCTGATGGTACTATTGAAATCAAAGGCATTGCCAGAGAAGCAGGCTCTAGGACAAAAATAGCAGTAAAAACCAATGATGAAAATGTCGATCCCGTTGGTGCTTGCGTAGGAACCAGAGGAAATAGAGTTCAAAATATCGTTGATGAACTATTTGGCGAAAAAATAGATATTATCGTATGGGACGAAGATCCTGCAGTTCTAATAAGTAATGTATTAAAACCTGCAGTCGTTGAAGCAGTATTTATAAATGACGAAGAAAAGATAGCAACAGCACTGGTTCCAGAAAATCAGCTTTCACTTGCAATAGGTAGAGAGGGTCAAAATGTCAGACTTGCTGCAAGAGTAAGCAAATGGAAGATTGATATAAAGAGCAAGGCACAGCTACTTGACAGCGGTTTTAATTTTGATGAGTATGAAGATGTAGATAATAAGGATGAAGATGCAGATAATAACCAAAGTGATCTTTCATCTGATGAAAAGATAGAAGTTCAAGATAATCAAGAAATAATCTAATATATAAGGAACGATATTTTATATGAATGATAAGCACATTCCAATGAGGAGATGCATAGGTTGCATGAAATCATATCCTCAGAACACATTGATAAGAATATCATTTGATGGTAAATCACTCAATCTTGATATTGATGGAGAAAAAGACGGCAGAGGAGCATATCTTTGTAAGAATGATTCCTGTATAAAAGAGGCAAGAAAGAGAAAATCATTTAATAGAACTTTCAAGCAAGGATTTATGGATAGTGATATAGATGAACTTGTTATAAAGTTAAATAAAGGCATAAGGGGAGGTATTTAATGGCAAGAAAGGTTTCAGAGCTGGCAAAAGAGCTTGAAATGTCAATTGAAGAAATAAAAATTCAATCGGAGAGACTTGGGATTGAAATTAAAACAAGCAGGAGCAGTGTGTCTGATGAAGATGCGAAAAGACTAATCAGCACAATGAATCTTTTGCATGGAAAACCTTCCTTAAAATCTGAAAAAGATAATAAACCGAAGATTAAGGCAGTACCATTAAAGGCGGCACCTAATTCAAAACCAAAACCTAAGAAAAAAGTAGAGACTCCTGAAAAGCCTATAGATAAACTTGAAGAAACTCAGGTAAAAGATGAAAAAGCTATAGAAAAGAATGATAAACCTCTGGAAAAACTCGAAAAACCAGTTAAAAAGACAGAAAAGGCAGAGGAAAAAGAAAAAGTAGAGAAAGTAGAAAAAGTAAAGAAAGTAGATAAAATAGAGAAAAAAGAGGTTAAGCCAGAGGAAACATCTGAGCTTAAAAAATCTCATGCAAAAATAGATAGTGAAAAAACAAGCGAGGAAGATTCAAGTAAAGAAGATTTAGGAAAAGAAGAAAAGCCTATAGAAAAAGAGAATAAAAAAGAAAATCCTAAAGAAGATTATGTCAACGCTCCTAATAAACCTATGCGTTTTAAAAAGGTATTTGACGCATCTCGAAATAATTCTCAAAATCTTACACAAAAAGATAAAAGCGTAGAAGAAAAGAAGGATAAAAAGACTGATAAAAAACAGAATATTAAAAAAGTTAAAGCAAGGAATGAAAATCAGCCTGAAAAGAATCTAGATAAAAAACAAAAAGATTTTAAAGATGATGGACGCAAGAGAAAAAGCAAATCAAGTAATGAAAAACACCGCTCTGATAGTCCAGATATAGGAAGGATTTCTTCTGATTCTAGACCATCAAGGGGAAAGAGCAAGAAATTTTTCAAAAATGATAATGATGGAGAAAGAGAAAGAAAAAAACGCATCAAAAAGGATAATGATAGAAGGAATAATAACAACTACTTCGATGAGAGGTCTTTAGAAAAGAAAACAAGGAAGAAGAAAAACAAGCCTAAGGTTGAAGAAGTAATAGAAACACCAATAGAAGAGTTACTACCTGAGGGAAGCATAGCAATAACTGTTCCTATAACTGTCGCAGGCTTATCTGAACAAGCTGAAATTTCTACTTCTAAGATTATTATGGAACTTATGAAACTTGGAATTATGGCGACGATTAACCAAACTCTTGATAAAGATATAGTCGAGCTTTTGGCAGAAGAAATCGGTGTTAATATTGTTGTTACAGAGGAAGAACCAGAGATAGAAGAAGATGGTCTTGATTTACATGATGATAGAGAGAGTGAACTCGAGTATAGAGCACCTGTAATAACAGTAATGGGTCATGTAGACCATGGTAAGACATCGCTTTTAGATGCAATTAGAAATACGAATGTCACAGCGGAAGAATCAGGTGGTATTACCCAGCATATTGGTGCATCTGAAATAGAAATAGATGGCAAGAAAGTTGTATGTCTTGACACACCAGGTCACGAGGCGTTTACAACAATGCGTGCAAGAGGTGCTCAAATTACAGATATTGCAATTCTTGTCGTTGCAGCAGATGACAGTGTTAAACCTCAGACTATCGAATCAATAAGTCATGCTAGGGCAGCTAATGTTCCTATCATTGTTGCGATTAATAAGATAGACAAACCGGGAGCAAATCCTGATAAGGTTAAAAAAGATCTTGCAGACAATGGAATTTTAGTAGAGGACTGGGGCGGAGATGTAATCAGTGCGAATGTTTCTGCAAAAACTGGTAAAGGTATCAAGGAATTGCTTGAGATGATCCTTCTTCAAGCTGAAATACTTGAGCTAAAGGCTAACCCTAATAGACTTGCACTTGGAAATGTAATTGAAGCAAGACTTGATAAATCAAAAGGTCCGGTTGCAACACTTCTAGTAATGAATGGTACATTAAATACTGGTCAAAGCATAGTTGCAGGAACAACTTACGGAAGAATTAGAAAGATGACTGATTTCAAGGGTAGGCAGATAAAGAAAGCTTTACCTGCTACACCTGTAGAAATTCTAGGATTAAATGATGTTCCTATGGCTGGAGATGCCTTTAATGCAGTAAAAGATGATAAGACGGCTAGGGACATTGCAGAAAATAGAGCTCAAAAGATGAGAGAAGAAGTTCTTGCAAAGAATTCAAGCACAACTTTAGAAAAGCTTTTCAATCAGATAAAAGAGGGAGAAACAAAGGAACTAAATCTTGTAATAAAGGGAGATGTACAGGGTTCAGTAGGAGCTATAATCAGCTCTCTTGAAAAATTAAATACTGATGATGTTAAGGTTAATGTTATACATAGCGGAGTAGGAACAATAACAGAATCTGATGTTATGCTTGCAGAAACTTCTAATGCAGTTATTATCGGATTTAATGTAAGACCTACGACAACAGTAACAACAGAGGCAGCTAAGGCGGATATTGAAATTAGAACATATAGGGTAATTTATGACATCATAGATGATGTTGAGGCTGCTATGAAAGGCTTGCTTGATCCTGAATTTAAGGAAGAGGTACTTGGCAAGGTTGAAGTTAGAGATACATTTAAGGTACCTAATCTTGGAACAGTTGCTGGAGGATATGTTACTGAGGGCAAGATTAGAAGAAGTGCAGAGATAAGGCTTGTAAGAGATGGAATTGTTATTCACGAGGGTACAATTTCTTCGCTTAGAAGATTTAAAGACAATGTCAAGGAAGTAATGCAAGGATATGAATGTGGTATTGGCATTGAAGATTATAATGATATAAAAATTGGCGATGTAATGGAATGTTTCCACATGGTCGAGGTTGAAAGAAATTAAAATTTTAAAAAAATAATAGATAAGTAAAAAGAAGTTTGAAAATAAAAAAAATAATAATAAAATAAGAAAAAATAAAAAGGTAGGTAAATGGCTAAAAACTACAGACAAGGGAGACTTTCCGAAGAAATAAAAATAACCATAAGCGAGCTATTAGTTAATGGTATTAAAGAACCAAGGCTAAAAAATCGCATAATAACTGTTTCCGGAGTAGATGTAACAAATGACAATAGTTACGCATATATATATGTCGTTCCTTTCGTTTTAGATGGAGAAGACAGGGAAAAAGTTTATGAAGAAGTTTTAGATGGGTTTAATAGAGCAAATGGAATTTTCAGAAATAAAATTTCTAAAGATTATAGATTGCATCATGCACCTGAACTTATATTTAAAATCGATAAATCTGAAGACTATGGAAGACATATAGATGAGCTACTTGAGGGCATAAATAATCCCGAGAGAAAGGAAGAATTTAATTAATGGAAAATATAAATTTATTTTCAGAAATATCAAAAAAGATGAGTGAACAAGACTGTTTTCTCATCTTTCCTCATCTTCACCCAGATGGCGACGCACTTGGTTCGTCAGTAGCGTTGGCAGAAGCGCTTAGATTAATGAATAAAGAAGCTTGGGTATTGGTAGAAGAAGCTTTTCCTCATAATCTTGACTTTTTAGACAAAAATATGTCGACAACTGACAAAGATATTTTTAAAGGTAAAGATTATATATCAATTATGCTTGATTGCAGTGATAAGAATAGAATAATAAATCGTTATTCATCATTTGAAAGAGGCAATATAAAAATAGTAATAGATCATCATCTAACGGATAATCTTAATTTTAAAACAGATTATGAAGTAATTGAACCTAAAGCAGCGGCGACTGGCGAACTTGTTTATAACCTCATTAAAGAACTAGGGGTTAGTATGAATAAATTTATTGCTGATTCAATATTCACCGCTATAACGACTGATACGGGGAATTTTCAGCACTCCAATACTACGGCACTCACGCATAAGATAGCAATGGAATTATATGATGTCAGTGGTTTTAATTCCAAGCCGGTTAGCAATTTAATTTATAATAGAGAGTCTTTAAACTCTATTCAATTAGAAAAATTAGTAATAGACAGCATGATGACATATGAAGATGGAAAGATTGTTATAGCTTTTATTACAAATAAGATGTTAATAGAAACAAATACGGATATGAGCGAGACAGACAGATTTATAAATAAACTTATGACAATAGAAGGAGTTGAAATTGCTGCAGTATGCAAGCAAGACATGGGTGATAAAACCAAGGTCAGCCTTAGATCTAAGAATTATACTGATGTATCTAAAATAGCTAAAAAATACGGCGGCGGAGGTCATGAGAGAGCTTCAGGATTCAATTTAGATGTCCTTCCTTATGATGCCCCATATATTTTTGTAGATGATTTAAAAAAGGCTATAAACATATAAAAATATGAATGGAATTATTAATATTGACAAGGAAAAGGGCTGGACATCACAAGATGTGCTTAGCAAGTTAAAAAACACTCTAAAAAAACATGGGATAAGAGAAAAGATTGGTCACACGGGAACGCTAGATCCGATGGCAACAGGACTTTTGACTATTTGCATTGGTAAAGCTACAAGGATTATTGAATATTTTGATGGAGATATAAAAACTTATCAATGCACAATGGAGCTTGGCAAAACGAGCGACACCCTTGATATAACAGGGGAAATATTATCTCAGACTGATTATTCAAATATCAAAATTTTAGATATAAGAAATGCTTTTGATAGATATAAGGGAGTAATAGAGCAGATACCACCGAGGTATTCAGCATTAAAATATAATGGAAAACCTTTATATGAATATGCAAGAAGGGGAATTGAAATAGATTCATCTATTAAAAAAAGAAGAATATATATAAAGGATATTATTATTACTAATATAGATTTAAATCATGGAGAGATAGAATTTGAAGTATCATGTTCCAAGGGAACTTATATAAGAACAATATGTGACGACATTGGAAGAGAACTTGGTACAGGGGCGGTAATGAAAGATTTAAGACGCATTTCAAATGGTATTTTTTCGCTTAAAGATGCGATGAAAATTGATGAGATAAGCTCTCTAAGCATTGATGAATTCAAATCTATTTTAGATTCGCCAGATAAGGCCTTGGTTAATCTAGGTAGTGTTTTGATTGATGAAGAAGAAATAATAAAATTTATAAATGGGAATTTTATTGATAAAGATAAATATGAAATTATAAAAGAGCCTAAAAGAGAATATTATTATGAAGTAGGTGATAATATGTTTTCTTATAAAATATTTAATGATGATACTTTTCTCGGCATAGGTAAAATAGATGATAATTCTGCATTAAAGGCTAAAAAGGTGATTATAGGATATGATGATATTTAATTCAATAGATGAATTTAACATAGGAGAGCAGGCAGTAGTTGCACTTGGAAATTTCGACGGTGTGCACATAGGTCACCAAGAGCTTATAAAAACATCCGTAAAAGTTGCTAAAGAAATGGGCATAAAATCGCTATGCTATACATTTTCAAATCACCCCAAGAATGTCTTGGCAAGAATAAATAATAAGATTGGAGTATTTCCGCCTGTTAGATTCATAAGTAGCAATCAGGAGAAGTATGAATATATAGAATCACTAGGCATAGATTATATTATATCTATTCCATTTGATGAAAAGGTTATGAACACATCAGCCGATGATTTTATCAATAAAACTCTTATAGAAAAATTAAATGCTAAAGGTGTGGTCTGTGGATTTAATTATACATTTGGAGCAAAGGGAAGCGGGAATACGAGGACTTTGATAGGCAAGGGTAAAGAGCTTGGATTTAATACATATATTCATAATCCCGTTACGATTGATGGAGAAGTCGTTAGCTCTAGCTTAATAAGAAAAAATATTGAGTCGGGGAATATGAAGAAATCAGCGAAACTCCTCGGTCACCCATATAGGATTAGCGGAATAGTAACGCATGGAAATAGTCTGGGAAGAACTTTTGATATGCCAACTGCCAATATAAAACTCGAAGCAGAAAGAATTGTTCCTCCAAATGGCGTATATTATACTAAAACAGAAGTTGATGGAGAAGTATATAATAGCATAAGCAATATAGGTGTGAAGCCTACAATAGGTAATTATGCAAAATCTATAGAAACAAATATGTTTGGATTAGATAAAAATATTTATGATAAAAGAATAAAGGTTGAATTTTATCACTGGAAAAGAGCAGAAAGAAAATTTGACGATATAAACGAACTGATAGAACAGATTAATATTGATGCTCATGAGGCTGAAATATGGTGGAATGAACGCTCAGAGTAAAAAAACTAAATATTGGTATGTTTACAATAAAAAATGTGTAAAAGATGAAGAATTTATGTAATAAAAATACATATTCTTCATTTTTTATATAAAAATATCTGTAAAAAAATGATTTTTCTCCTTTAAATGATAGAATTATCAAAATTAATTTAATATTTTAAAGAAAAGCAATAAGTCATTTGGGGGTTATTTTTATGAAAATGCTTAGCTTATTTAAATCTATCAATATAAAGTTAGTAAATATTTTATTTATAGTGCTTTTAGTTGCAAGTTTACATATTTTTACATTTTCTATGTATAAAAATATTTTTTCTTTCGGATATATCCACTCTGAATCTAACCAAAATATTGATACTAATTATGCTTCTACATCAAATAATGGCATTAAGTATGAAAATAATAATTTATATTTTTATTCCTCAGGAAATAAACAATATAGCTGTTGGATTCTAGATGGAAGCAATTGGTATTATGCTAAAGCTGATGGAACCCTTTATACAAATACTATAGTTACGATTGACGGAAATGATTATGCGTTTGATAAATCAGGAATTATGTATATGGATATGTTCAACTTTAATGGTAATTATTATATTACTGATGAATATGGACATATAATTAAGTCAAGATGGAAATATTTTAATAAAAATTGGTATTATGCAAAATCAAATGGTGAACTTTACACCGATTCCATAATTAAGATTAATAATAAAATGTACGGGTTTGATTATTATGGTGTTATGTATACAGGGAAGTTTTCTAATAATGGAAATAATTATATAGCAAATAAAGATGGAGAAATATTAAGTAATTGTTGGAAATACATAGATAATTATTGGTATTATGCTAAATCAAATGGTGAATTGTATTCAGATGGTTTATATAAAATAGGAAACGAAAAATTTGCATTTGATAAAAATGGCAAGATGTACTTAGGAGAATTTGCATATAATGATTATAGATATGTAACAAATGAAAAAGGATATATTCAAAATAATGGATGGAAATATATAAATAATAAATGGTATTTTGCAAAAACAGATGGTAGATTATATGCCAATAGTGTTGCTCTAATAGATGGAAATCACTATGGATTTAATAAATCAGGAAGTATGTGCACTGGACTTTTCAATATTAATGGTGATTATTATTTCGCAAATAAAAGCGGCTCAATATTTAAATCTGGTTGGAAAAATATTAGCGGAAAAAGATATTATGCTCAAA
This sequence comes from Alterileibacterium massiliense, assembly GCF_900104645.1. Classification (GTDB taxonomy): domain Bacteria; phylum Bacillota; class Clostridia; order Peptostreptococcales; family Anaerovoracaceae; genus Alterileibacterium; species Alterileibacterium massiliense. The sequence goes on from NZ_FNWE01000002.1 coordinate 860,926, forward strand.
ACAATGGTGTCTTATACTCTAATACTGTAAAAAAAATTGGGGATAAAATATATGGATTTGATAGTTATGGTGCAATACAAAGAGGAATATTTTATCAAAATGGGAATAATTATATAGCAAAAAAAGATGGTGAAATTGCAAATAATGGTTGGAATTATATAAATAAGGCATGGTATTTTGCACAAAAAGATGGAAAATTATATTCGAATGGTTTTCATAAAATAGGATCGGAAGAATTTGCATTTGATAAGAATGGCAAAATGTTTTTAGGAGAGTTTACATATAATGATAATAAATATATAACGAATGAAAGAGGAGATATATGGAAGAACGGCTGGAATAAGATAAATAAAACATGGTACTATGCAAAAAAAGATGGTTCATTATATGCTGACGGCTTTTATAAAATTGATGTTGCTGAGTTTGCGTTTGATAAAAATGGCAGAATGTTTTTAGGAGAATTTACATATAATGGTAATAAATATGTAACAAATGAATATGGATATATACAAAAGAACGGCTGGAAAAAGATAAACAAAACATGGTACTGTGCAAAAAATGATGGTGCATTATATGCTGACGGTTTTCACAAAATTGACGGTGCAGAATTTGCATTTGATAAAAACGGAAGGATGCATATAGGAGAATTTATATATAATAATAGTAAATATGCAACGGACGAAGATGGTCATATACTAAAAAATGGTTGGAATAAAGTAAACGAGGCATGGTATTGTGTAAAATCAGATAGAACCCTATATGCCGATGGCTTTTATAAAATTGACGGTTCAGAATTTGCATTTAATAAAAATGGCAGGATGTATATAGGCGAGTTTTCATATAATGATAGTAAATATGTAACAGATGAAGATGGTCATATACTAAAAAATGGCTGGAAGAGTGTAAATAACAATTGGTATTTTGCGGATGATCAAGGTAAACTGATATGCAGCAGATGGTATAAGGAAAATAGTAAATGGTATTACGCAAAAAATAGTGGAGCTTTTGCAAAAAATGAATCATTGAACATCAGTGGTACAATTTATTATTTTAACAATAGCTGTGAAAATATATCAAAAGAAGAATATTATGAAACAGTTAATAGTCAAAGCAACATTCTCGAAATTGCAAAAAATGAAATTGGAACTAAGATTGGGAAGAAGTATTGGGAGAGCGTGTTTGGAAGTTCATATGCTTATAGCAATGGAGATAGCACTCCTTGGTGTGCTTGCTTTGTAAAATGGTGTTTTGATAGAGCAGGTCAAGCTGAGAGACTAAAGGGAGTTTCTAATAAGGCTTATGTACCTTCATATACAGCATGGGGTAACAGAAATAATCTATGGACAAAGAATCCATCCCCTGGAGATATAATAATATTCCGTTATTCTGCTGGTTCTACAGGCTCTCATATAGGTTTCGTTGAATCTGTTAGAGGTAATACTATAACGACTGTAGAGGGAAATACAGGTACTTCGTATCATGGAGAGGTAAAGAGGAATACATATAATATAAATAGCAGTTACATATATGGCTTTATTCACTACTAGTGCACTCATAGAACATTAAAATAATACTATAAATGAGGGCTTGTCAAGGCTTAAAAGTATAGACAAGCCCTTTTTTTTATGGTAGACTTACAAAGACAAAAATTACATACCTTGACTTCAGCAACTTGCTACTCCAGCTATTGCGATGTTTTGGTGAATTAAATACACATAGAGTGTAAGATGATTTATAGGAGGTTTAAAATGTTAACTAAAGAAAAAAAAGCAGAAATTATGAAAGAATATGCTATTAAGGAAGGCGATACAGGTTCTCCTGAAGTACAGATTGCAATTCTTACATATAGGATTAATGATTTGAATGAGCACTTCAAGTCACACCCTAAGGACAATCACTCAAGAAGAGGCTTGCTCAAGATGGTTGGACAGAGAAGAAATATGCTTAGATATTTGAAAGACACTGACATCGAGAGATATAGAACACTGATAGCTCGCCTCGGACTCAGAAAATAATAATCGAAATTTTGAGCGGGATTTTTCCCGCTCGTTTTATATTTTTATAAGGTAATACAATTAACAGGAAGGAGTTGTTAATTCAATGGGAAGATTTACAGATTATAAGGTATTTAAGTATCCACTTGCAGGAAGACTGCTTCAGCTTGAAATTGGTAAATATGCTGAGCAAGCAAATGGTGCTGTTATGGTTAAGTATGGAGATACTGCGGTTCTTTGCACAGCTGTAGCGTCAAAAGAAGCAAAACAGGATGTAGATTTTTTCCCTCTAAGTTGTAATTATGAGGAAAAAATGTATGCAGTTGGAAAGATACCGGGCGGATATATAAGAAGAGAGGGAAGACCTGGAGAGCATGGAACGCTAACATCAAGATTGATGGATAGACCTTTAAGACCTCTTTTCCCAAAGGGATATAGAAATGATGTATCAGTAATAGCTACAGTTATGAGCGTAGACCACGATTGTTCACCTGAGATGGCTGCAATGATAGGGTCTTCTGTAGCATTATCCATTTCTGACATTCCTTGGGATGGACCTACCGGCTCAGTTAAGGTAGGAAGAATTAATGGAGAATTTATCATAAATCCTGCGACAGAACAAAGAGCTGAATCAGACATAGATCTTACGGTTGCAGGAACAGAAGAAGCGATAATGATGGTAGAAGCAGGAGCGAAAGAGGTTCCAGAGATGGAGATGCTCGATGCCATTATGTTTGCACATGAAGAGATAAAAGGCATATGTAAATTTATCAAAGATGTGACGAAAGAGGTAGGAAAAGAAAAAGCTGAATTCAAAGTATTTAAGCCAGGAGATGATATAGAAAAAGCGGTAAGAGAATATTCTACAGAAAAGATGATTTCAGCAATAAAAACCTTTGATAAACAGGAAAGACTTCTAAACATGGATAAGGTATCTGAAGATGCGGTTAATCATTTTGAAGCAGAGTTTCCTGATAGAGAAGCTGAGGTTAAGGATGTTATCTATGCGATAAAAAAAGAAGAAGTTCGCAGGATGATTTTAGATGAGGGAAAGAGACCTGATGATAGAGAGTTAAAGGAAATCAGACCTCTTTGGTCAGAAACAGGACTGCTTCCAAGGGCTCATGGATCAGGTTTATTTAAAAGAGGACAGACACAGGCACTCACCGTTGCAACGATTGCACCATTAAGTGAGAAACAATACCTTGATAGCATTGATGTTGATAGACCTACAAAGAGGTATATGCATCAGTATAATTTCCCAGGGTATTCAACTGGAGAGCCAAAATCTCCTCGTTCGCCTGGAAGAAGGGAGATAGGACATGGAGCACTTGCAGAAAGAGCATTGTTACCTGTAATACCAACGGAAGAAGAATTCCCTTACGCTATAAGAGTTGTTTCTGAGGTACTTTCATCAAATGGCTCATCTTCAATGGCTTCGACCTGTGGTTCAACGCTCGCACTTATGGACGCCGGTATTCCTATCAAAAAACCGGTTTCTGGAATCGCGATGGGTCTCATCGAAAGAGTAAATGAAGATGGCAGTAGCGATTATGCAATTCTTAGCGATATTCAAGGCATGGAGGATTTCCTTGGGGATATGGACTTCAAGGTGACTGGTACACCAGACGGTGTAACTGCAATGCAAATGGATATTAAAGTTCATGGTCTTTCTAGAGAAATCTTGGAAAAGGCTTTAATTCAAGCCAAGGAAGGAAGATCTCATATTTTAGAAAATATGCTTGAGGAGATACCTGAACCAAGGAAAGAATTGTCGAGGTATGCACCAAGATGTATTTCAATGAGGGTTCACCCTGATAAGGTAAGACTTGTAATTGGACCTGGCGGTAAAAATGTCAATAAAATCGTTGAAGAGACCGGATGCAAGGTTGATATTTCAGATGATGATGTAGGCTTGATAATGATTTACAGCGAGAATCAGGAAGGTGCTGAAAAAGCAAGGCATATGATAGATTACCTAACTGCCGATGTTGAAGTAGGAAAGGTATATGAAGGTGAAGTTAAGAGGATAATGAACTTTGGTGCCTTTATAGAAATTCTGCCTGACAAAGAAGGGCTTTTGCATATATCAAAGATTTCAAATCATAGGATAGATAAGGTTGAAGATGTATTAAACATTGGAGATAAAATCGAAGTAAAGGTTACAGAGATAGATAATCAAAATAGAATTAATTTGACAAGAAAAGATTTAATCAAAGAATAATAAATACAAATAGCTGAAGATTATCCAAAATAAAATTGCACAAGTAGAAGTAAAAGGAGGAAAGAAATGAAAATGATTATTTTTAAAAATTATAAAAACAAGATAAAACCATTTTTGATTATTTTGATATTTTCATTTCTTTTAATCACTTTAAATTCGGCATGTATTAATGCTGATGCACCTACATATAACACTGATAGATTTAATGTTGATGTAGAAATAAACAAGGATAATTCCTTTAATTTTAAGGAAATGATAGATGTAGATTTTACCTCTCCTAGCCATGGGATTTATAGGAATATTCCAATTAGTAGCAAATATGACATTAAGAATATAATTGTTGGGAATCATCATTATTTTACTATATTAAATAAAGAAAATAATAAGGTAATAAGGATAGGAGATCCTGATAAGCTTGTAGAGGGAAAAGAGAGTTATATTATAAAATATAAGATAGCTGGTTATTCTCAAGGTAAAAAAGATTATCTTTATCTTGATATTTTGCCAACTGGATGGTCAACATCAATTGGAAGCGTGACTGCTAATATAAAACTTCCAGAAGATATGCCTATGGATAAAATCAAGGTCTACTCAGGGAAATATAAATCAAGCGGAAATAAAGAGCTTCAATATGGAGAAGTTCAAATAGATGAGGAAAATCATACCATTCACTTTTATGCTGAAAATTTACCGAGCAATGTAGGAGTTTCAATTGGGAGTGAATTGCCGAGCGGATACTGGCAAGGAGCTAAATCAAAGGGACTTATAACCATATCATTATTATCAATTTTTTCAATACTTATAATAATATTAAGGTTGACATGGGGTAGAAATCCAAGGGTAACAAATGTTGTAGAATTTAATCCGCCAGAAGGCCTTCCGCCGATGGAGCTGGGATATGTGATCGATGGAATAGTAGATAAGAATGATATTTCATCAACTTTATTCTATCTTGCAAATAAAGGATTTATTAATATTAAACAAACAGGAAAGGATAATTTTAAATTTATACTTAAAGACTATCCTAAAAATGAAAAAAAATCAGCACAGCTTTTCTTTGACGGAATTTTTGGAGATAAGGCATCAAAGGGAGAAGTTAACAAAGATAAGACAGTGACGAAAGATAATATAGGAACTGGCATAGGAGAAAAATTAACTGATATTGAAGGTGCTGTAGAGGCGGAATTTACAGGACAAAATAAAATTTTCTCAAAGAAATCGAAAAAAGCAGACAGCTTTTCAAAGACAATATTTTTCATTGGAAATATGATTGTATTTTTGACATTCAGATTTTATATGGGACTGGATAGCACGAGCTTATCAGTAATAATATTTGATATTATATTTGCTCTCGTCTATGCTTCAGTTGCAACAATTCCTTTATATGTACTTATAAATGCTTATTATCATAAATATTCAGGCAAAAAGAGTTCTGCCTTATTTAAGATTTTTATTTTTACAATTCCATATATATTAGTTGCCTTGTGGCTAAGTTATTATACCTGTGCTCGCAACTATTCAATAAATGATCCTAAGGTATGGCTTGTTTATATAATATTCTTATTAATTGCTCCGATTTTTATATGTGGAATGAGAAGCAGAACTGACGAAAATGCAAGACTGCTCGGCAGGATTCTAGGATTTAAGAACTTTATTGCCAATGCTGAGATTTCAAAGCTTGAAGAGTTAATAGATGATGATCCTAATTATTTTTATAATATACTTCCTTACGCATATATATTTGGGCTTACTAAAAAATGGGCAAGCAAGTTTGATGATATTATAAAGGATGAAAATCCTGAATGGTATGAGACTGCAGACGGCCTAGCTGCTCAGAACTTATATAATACAGCTGTTTTAACCTCTATGGTTGATAGTATTTCGCATGACATGATAGGTTCTATGAATGTCACTGACAGCGATAGTGGAGGTGGATTCTTCTCCGGTGGCGGAGGCTTCTCTGGAGGTGGATTTACAGGCGGAGGCTTCGGCGGCGGAGGCGGCGGAGCATGGTAATTTAGAGCTTTATTAAATTTTAATTTATCAATATAATTAATTAAAAGGAGGACACGAAAATGATTTTAGTAATTATAATTGCTGTCGTTATCATTATCGGACTTATGTTTCTTTCAATTTACAACAAATTTGTTCGCTTAAGAAATGATGTTGAAGAAGCATTTGCAACTATGGATGTATATCTCAAAAAGAGATTTGATCTTTTGCCAAATCTGGTTGAAACAGTCAAAGGATATGCTATCCACGAAAAAGAAGTATTAGAAAATATTGTTAAGGCAAGAAGTGCAGTAAGCAATGCAAGTGATACAGAGGAAAGAGTAAATGGAGAAAATCAAATCTCATCTACACTTAAAACCTTATTTGCAGTAGCAGAGGCTTATCCAGATCTTAAAGCTAATACAAATTTTCAGGAACTAATGGGTCAGTTGCAGGTCATTGAAGCAGATATTGCAAATTCTAGAAAATATTATAATGCTGTTGTTAAAAAATATAATATCTGCGTAGAAACATTCCCATCTAACATAGTTGCAAATATTTTCGGTTTTACAAAGAAGCCTATGTTTGAAGTTACAGATGAGGCAGAGCGTCAGAATGTTAAGGTTGACTTTGGTTCATTAAGCCAGTAATGCATAAAAGGCTTAATTAATAATAAGAAAGCGTATATTTATTGAATAAAGATCTTTATAAAAAAAATGATATAGATATGCTCAGCGGGCCATTATTGAGCAAGATAATTGTCTTCGCATTACCGCTTGCTGCTACAGGAATCCTGCAGCAGCTTTTTAATGCTGCAGATACTGCTGTTGTTGGTAAATTTGCTAATAGCACGGCACTTGCTGCAGTTGGTAGCAATGCTCCTATAGTTCACTTGATAGGCTCTTTATTTATGGGCACTGCATTAGGAGCAAATGTTGTTATTGCTAATGCAATTGGAGCTGGCGATGATGAGCGAATAGAAAAATCCGTTCACACAGCGATTTTATTTTCTATAATAGCGGGTTTTTGCATGATGGGAATCGGTGAAATACTTGCAGGACCTCTCTTGAAAATGGTTAATGTCCCAAGCACAGTTATGCCGGAAGCTTTGCTATATTTAAGACTTTTATTATTAGGATCTCCTTTTATGCTCTTATATAATTTTGCTGCATCAATATTAAGAAGTAAGGGAGATAGCAAAAGACCTCTTTATATTTTAATATTCACCGGCATTTTAAATGTTATACTTAATATTACCTTAGTACTCGGATTTAATAGAAGCGTTGATGGAGTTGCCATTGCAACAATCACAGCTAATGTAATAAGTGCGATTATAATAATTAAGATTTTAATTAATGAAAAGGGTAGTATTAAATTAAATTTTAAAAAACTTTCAATAGACAAAAATATTCTAATCAATATTATAAGGATAGGAATACCCGCCGGCATTCAGGGAATGGTATTTTCACTATCTAATACCATACTTCAAAGCGGAATAAATACGCTAGGAAAAGATGTAATTGCAGGTTCATCTGCTGGTACTATATTTGAATTTATCTGCTTTTTCGCAATAAATGCTTTTGCACAGACTGCAACGACATTTATCGGTCAAAATTATGGTGCAGGAAGATATGATAGATGTAAAAAAGTTTTTCTTTATACGATGATTTCATCTGTAATACTTTGTGCAACATTAAATATTCTTATATTATTATTTAGAAATAATCTATTACTTCTCTTTACTACCGAGGAAGAGGTAATTAGATATGCTAGCATAAGAATGTTCCATGTGTTAATTTTTCAGTGGTTAGCATCTTCATATGAGATAAGTGCTGCAAGCATGAGGGGATTTGGATATTCTATGACGCCCGCACTTGTCACAATTTTCGGTACCTGTGTTACCAGAGTGGCTTGGGTATATCTAGTCTTTAGCAAAGTACAAAGCTTTGAAGTACTGATGAACATATATCCAATAACTTGGATAATAACGGGAGCTATAATGCTCTTTGTATATTTTAGAAAAAGTAAGAAAAAGTATTATTATAATTAAATATAAAAAGAAAAAATCAAATATATAGAGATAAAAAAAATAGAAAAATATTAATATAAATATTAAAAAAGATGTTGAAACTAATTAGTCTCAACATCTTCTACATCAATAACATCTTCATTTTCTTCTATCAAATTGGTATCTTCATTTACTTCTGATGGGGATACCTTTTCTGTTGTAAATTCCACATCAGTTGCCTTAGATTTTTCATTAGCTGCCTTTATTACAAAGATATTATTAATTGAACCTGTAACACCGCTCACAACTAGTGAAATGCCTATGAACTGAATTAGTATGAATTGTGTTTCAAAGCTGTATAAAGTGCATAATAAGCCGAGTATTATACAGATTAGGCCGAAGATAATTGAGACCATTCCATGCTTAGGAAGGAATAATCTATATACAACACCAAGCCCAAGAATTAATAAACCATTAGCAATGATGAACAATCCAAGAATTATAGGTATGATTTGAGAAATTGTCGTTGGTCTTAGCATTAGGAATAGACCAAGTAGAGATGAAAAGACAGCAGATATAAGGGTAAGAGTTGATCTACCTCCTCGTTCATTTTTAGTTGTAAAATACTCTACAAATTTAGATGATGAATATGCTAAAACTGCAATAGCAACAGCATAACATATGAGTTTTAATGAAATTTCAGGGTCTATCAAAAGTACTGCTCCTACGGCTACAGTTGCCAAAGATAGGATTGTTGATGATATTTTATATGTCTTATTCATATTAGTTCATACCTCTTTTTAGCTTTAAATAAATATATTAATTTGATATTATAATATAAGAAAATATACGCTGTATTCTAGCACAAAATGCTTATAAATTCAATTGATGAGGCAGATATGGTTAGTATGAACAATAACAAGGTTTTTATGGCTAGACTTAGATATATTGAAAAATATCTTGAAAAAGCAAATCAAGATGAAGTACCTATTTTTGAACGCCTTAAATATATAGCAATTTTTACAGATAAACTTAATAATTTTCTTTCTTCTCAGGAGCAGATATTTATATATGCAAAAAATTCAGATACTTTTTCAATACAATTAGAGTATTTAAGAAAATTAAATATAAAGAGGGATAGATATTTTCAAAAAATTACAGAAGCACTTAGGGATAAAAACATCATTCATCAGCGAATAAGGGATATTGAAGATGGTTTAAAATCATATATTCATAATTTATTTTATGGGAAAATACTTCCTGAGCTAAATATTTTTATACTTGATGAAAATGATGACCTACCATTTATAAAAAGCGAAGTTAGTTATATAACTGCAATATTAAGAGCTAATAATGAAGATTCGCATAAATATTTAATTGCAGAAATTCCAATGGATCAGGACATTATATATACCAGAAGCGAGGGAATAAAATATATAATGATTGAAGATATTCTGCTCTCTCACATTAACACGCTTGCAATTCCTTATGATGCAGAAGAGGCTATAATATTTTCTCTAACTAAAAGCTTAGATAAAAATTTACCAATAAAGCTAGAAATAAGTGGGAGGATTTCAAATAATTTTAAATCATTTTTGTCTAAAAAACTTACTATCGATAAGGTGCAAATTTTTGAATCGCTAAGTGGAGTATCATTTAAATATGTTAATAAACTAGAAAACATTTTAAATGATGAGCAAACTCATGAATTAACCTATCCTAAAATTATTAAAAAATCATCGCATATTCCATTCTTGAAGATAGAAGAGATATTAAAAAATAATGAGATTATATCCTTGATTCCATTTGAACCCTCAGATATTTCATCGAAGCTTTTGATAGATATAGCAGAGAATCATAATTTAATAGAGATAAGAGGAACTACTAATGATATAGATGATAATTTTGTGTTTGCAGTAGAAAATGCCTTAAAAATAGGCGTCAGAGTTAATCTCATGGCTGAATTAAAAGAGGGAATATGCGTTGAAAAAATAATTCCTGAAATTATTAAGATGGAAAATTTAGGAGCGAATATTTATTATTCATCTACTAAAAGTAATATTAATTTTAATTATCATCAACTCCTTTATACAGACGATAAATCGGAGGAGCTAAGGACAATTACATACTTTTCAACGGGGAGTATATTTTTAAATAATGAAGATAATAATAAGGTAAACCTATCATTTTTAAGTGGTGATAGAAAATTATCTAAAGAGCTTGCATCTTATTTTGATTATCTTAGCGGAGTAGATCTAAATTTTAATAATCATAAAAAAAATGATGAATATTCCGTCATATTATCAGGAGATGATTTTTTCGATAGTATCATTAAGCTTATAGATAATGAAAAAAGGAAGGGAAGCAAGGGCAGGATATTTATTAAGGTAAAAAATCTTACAAATATTGAAATAATTAAATATCTAATTATGGCTGCTGATGCTGGTGTACAGATCAAAATTATTACGAGCGGAGCGAACCTTCTTAATGAATTAAATATAAAAGAATATAAAAATATCCATTTCAAAGAAATTATAGGACAATTTGACGATGAAATGAATATATATTTATTCGGGCAAAAAGAAGATGAGAGATTATATATTTCTTCAGCTGATTTTAATTTTGACAGCATCAAGAATTATGAGCTTGCCATAAGATTAAAAGACAAAATAGCCATTAATAAGGTTAAACATATTTTAAATTTGTATTATAAATATAATATTGATACTGTCTATGCTAAATTAGGTTCTAGATAATATTATTAATCAGTCTTATCTGGTGAGGTTGCCCATTTCCTGCATAGGTAGATGAAAGGAGTATCAGCTAAGCTTGTTATAACAAAAACCAGATATGACGAAATAATTATTGAAACGAGCGTTTTAGCCGGATAAGTTCCAATGAAGGCAAAGATATTAAATAAGATCGTATTTAGAAGCTGTGAAAAAAGCGTCGAACCATTATTTCTTATCCATAGGTATTTTTTCTTATCGCCAAATCTATTTGTGGTAAATTGCCACCATCTGTGATATAGCCAAACATCAAGAAATTGAACAACAATATATACCGAGATGCTTGCAAGCATAAGCCTTGGAGTATATGAAAAAATGCTTTTTATAGATCCAAAGGCGAAGTCATTAGGAGACGGCGCGTATGCTAACCAAGATGATGAAATCATTATAAAAATAATTGAGGTAACAATTCCTATTTTTACAGCCTTATATGATTCTGATTTTCCATATATTTCGCTTATTATATCAGTTGCGAGAAAGGTTGAAGCAAATAGGATATTACCTAGAGTCATCTCTATTCCGAAAGCTTTCACCAGAATAAGGACTTCTATATTTTGAGCAATAGTTGCAACCGCAATCCACATATAAAGCCCATATTTACCTAGAAATTTGTGACAGATTATCACGAGAGTGAACTCGACAAGAAGAGTGAAAATTAATAATAATTCGTTTGACATGAAATCCCCCTTAGTTTTGTTTATAGACAGGATGGTTACGAACTGTCTTTAAATTGTCTTAATATTAAGGGATTTTAACACAAATCCTTGAAATAATATAGTAATTTTTATATAATTACACGATAAATTTTTATAAATATTTGAAATAATTTGAAATAAATAATTTGAAGGGACATAGGGTATGTTTGATAAATTATCAGATAAAAAAATAGCCGAATTACAAGATGAGCAAATAAAAAGATGGAATAACATCGACTTGCTTGATAAGTGCATTACCGAAAGAGAAAATGATCCGAGCTTTATATTTTTTGAGGGACCACCTACTGCCAATGGAAAGCCGGGTATTCACCATATAATGGCTAGAACTCTCAAGGATAGCGTATGCCGTTATAAGACGATGAGAGGTTATCAGGTTAAGCGTAAGGCAGGCTGGGACACACATGGACTACCTGTTGAAATTGAAGTTGAAAAAGAACTCGGAATAAATGGCAAAAAAGATATAGAAAAATATGGAATAAAAGAATTTAATGAAAAGTGCAAAGAAAGCGTTTTCAAATATACAGGTATGTGGAGAGAGATGACAGAGAAGATGGGATACCTTGTAGATCTCGATGACCCATATATTACCTATGACAATAATTATATCGAAAGCGTTTGGTGGATATTAAAACAGTTTCATGATAAAGGTCTTATATATGAGGGACATAAAATTTTGCCATACTGCCCTAGATGTGGGACGGGGCTTGCTTCACATGAGGTAGCTCAGGGATATAAAGAGATTACAGTACTAACACTTACCATAAAATTTAAAAGAGTAGGTTATGATAACGAATATTTTCTAGCTTGGACAACAACTCCATGGACCCTTCCTTCTGATACTCTATTAGTTATGGGACCGGAAATAGATTATGTTAGAGCTAAGATGCTTGAAGGTAAGGACGAAGGCAAGATATTTATATTAGCAAAGAATTTAGCAGACACAATTCTTGGAGAAGGAAAATATGAAATTCTTGAAGTAAAAAAAGGCAGAGAATTTGAATATGAAAAATATGAACAGCTAATGCCATTTCACTCTGTTCCTAACGATGCAAAAGCATTTTTTATAGCTCTTGGTGATCATGTAGAAACATCAGACGGAACAGGAATAGTACATACTTCTCCTGCCTTTGGTGAGGATGACTACAATGTCGCAAGGAAATATGACGCATTTATGATACAAGATGTCGATGAAAGAGGAATGTTCAAAGACGGAACTCCTTGGGACGGCAGATTTGTAATGGAAGATGGACTTGATGTTGAAATTGTTAAATATCTTGGCGATGATAAAATATTTATGAAGCAGAGAATTAAGCATAATTATCCTCACTGCTGGAGATGTGGTACACCGCTAGTATATTATGCAAATCCAGGCTGGTACATTGAGATGACAAAATTAAGAGATCAGCTTATAGAAAACAACAATCAGGTTAATTGGTATCCGCCTTTCGTTGGTGATAGAAGATTTGGTAACTGGTTAAGCGAGGTAAAGGACTGGGCTATATCAAGGACGAGGTACTGGGGTACACCTCTTCCTATATGGAAATGCGACTGCGGTAATGAAATTTGTATAGGTAGCAGGGAAGAATTAAAAGATCTTTCTATAGAAGATATTGACATAGATAGCTTTGATATGCACAGACCATTTGTTGATGAAGTAAGATTAAAATGTCCTGAATGTGGTAAGGAAATGAAGAGAACAAGCGAAGTCATTGACTGCTGGTTTGATTCAGGCTCAATGCCTTTTGCACAGTGGCATTACCCATTTGAGAATAAAGATAGTTTTGATAAACTTTTCCCTGCAGATTTCATATGTGAAGGAATAGATCAGACAAGAGGCTGGTTTTATAGTCTTATGGCAATATCGACATTTATAATGGGAAGACCGCCATACAAAAATGTACTTGTTAACGATTTAATCCTCGATAAAGAGGGTAAGAAGATGTCAAAGCATGTTGGAAATACCGTTAATCCATTTGAAATGCTAGATAAATATGGAGCAGATGCTCTCAGGTGGTATTTGCTCTCAGGTTCTCCTGCATGGTCTCCTACCAAATTTGATGAAGAAGGAGTTAAGGATGTAATAAGCAAATTCTTTGGCACGCTTAAAAATACTTATAATTTCTTCGTTCTATATTCAAACATGGATAATATTGATGTCAAATCACTCGATGTTCCATATGAAAATAGAGCATTGTTAGATAGATGGATAATATCAAGATATAATAAGATTCTAAAAAAAGTTATAGAAAATATGGATTCGTATGACCATATGAAATCAGTTAGGACTATAAGCGACTTTGTCATTGATGACTTTTCTAATTGGTATATAAGGAGAGCAAGGCGTAGGTTCTATGTTGACGAAATGACAGAAGATAAAAAGAGTGTTTATATTACGACATATGAGATACTTCTTGGAATTGTCAAGATGATTGCACCATTTGCTCCTTTCATTTCAGATGAGATATATATCAAACTGACTGGCGAAGAAACTGTCCACTTATCAAAATTCCCTGAGGTGCAGGATTCTCTGATTTCAGATAAAGAAGAAGAGAGAATGAGCCTTGTAAAAAGCTTGGTTAACCTCGGAAGAAGCACTAGAGAAAATGAGAATTTAAAAGTTCGTCAGCCTCTAAACAGTGTTCTTGTTGACGGTGCTTATGAGGATAAAATATATGATTTGGTTCCACTGATTGAAGAAGAACTCAATGTAAAAAATGTCATCTTTGAGAAAAATCTGGATAAGTATATGAATTTCAGTGTTAAACCTAATTTTAAAGAAGCAGGACCTGTACTTGGCAAAAATGTAAAAAAATTTGGTTCAGTTCTAACAAAGGTCGATCCTCTTGAGGTTATAAATCATGCGAAAGAAGGGAAGCTAAAAATAAAGCTAGACGATGAGCTTCTTGACATTCCTGAAAATTTCCTAGACATAAGAATTACAGCAAAAGAGGGATTTGTTGTCGGTATGGATAATAACTTATTCACAATTTTAGATACAAAACTAACGCCTGAACTGGTTGAAGAAGGGTTGGTTAGAGAGTTTATTTCAAAGATACAGCAACTAAGAAAACAAAATGACTTTGAGATGATGGATAAGATTGAGATTGAATATAGTGCTGATGACGAAGTTACAAAAGCTATTTTAAATAATAAGGATTTTATTATGAAAGAAACTTTGGCTAACTCAATTGAAGAATCAAAGGATTTAGAAATCTTCGATCTTAACACACATAAGACAGGAATAAAGGTCATTAAGGCGTAGTCATATGGAAAATATCTTAAATTATAATATTCAAGATTTAGAAAAATATATGACCAAAGTTGGTGAGAAAAAATTTCGTGCAAGCCAAGTATTTAAATGGATCTCTAACGGAATTGACTCTTGGGATAAAATGACCAATATTAGCAAAGAACTTTCAAAAAAGCTGGAGTCCGATTTTTATATCGGATTACCAGCTCCAATTTTAATTCAAAAGTCAGCAATTGATGGAACGATTAAGGTATTATTTCAGCTTTTGAATAATGAAAATAGATTGAGTGAAGAAAATATAGAATCAGTTTATATGAAATATTCCTATGGAAACACAATATGTATTTCTTCAGAGCTTGGTTGTAAGATGGGATGTAAATTTTGTGCATCAACCAAGAATGGCTTAATTAGAGGTTTGAGCAGTGGCGAGATGTATGGGCAAGTCCTTTCAATAAATAATTTAACAGGGGAAAAAATCAACCATATAGTTGTTATGGGAATCGGTGAACCCTTTGATAATTACGAGGAATTATCAAAATTTATAAGACTTATAAATAATCCTAAAGGATATAATTTAGGGATGAGAAATATTACAATTTCGTCATGTGGAATAATTCCTTATATAGATAGATTTGCTCATGATTTTCCTCAAGCAAATCTCGCAATTTCACTTCATGCACCTAATGATGAAATAAGAAAAACTATAATGCCCATAGCTAATAAATATATGATTACAGATCTTATTGATGAATGTAAAAAGTATACGCTAAAGACTCATAGAAGAGTTACATTTGAATACGCATTGATAAGAGGAATTAATGATAGCATTGAAGATGCTAGAGAATTATCAAAGCTATTATCTGGAATCTTATGTCATGTGAATCTAATACCACTTAATGATGTCGATAATACCAATTTAAATGCTTCCAAAGAGGTTAGTATTTATAATTTTAAAAAAGTTTTAGATAATAATTCGATACCTGTCACTATTAGAAGAAAGCTCGGCTCAGATATTGATGCAGCCTGCGGACAGCTTAGAGCGAGAAAAGGAGTATAAAATAATACTTGATTTAAATATTTAATTAAGTTATCATAACAAAAGAAAATCAAATATAGAAATTAAGCGTCTTCAGGGCAGGGTGAAATTCCCGATCGGCGGTAAAGTCCGCTAGCGATTAGCATGAACCGGTTAGATTCCGGTACCGACAGTATAGTCTGGATGGAAGAAGATAATAATATTATTATTGTTATGCCCTGAGATTATCTCTGGGCATTTTTATTTAGTAATTTTTATAATAATTTATATTAAATCTATTAATATTATCTTAGATTAATTAGATAAAAATATATGAGATATATAAGAAAATTATAATTAATATTTTAGGTAATTAGTATGAATATAGATAACGAATCAATGAATATAGACAATGAATCAAAAAATAAAAATGATGAAAAATATATGAGGCGGGCTATAGAAATTGCCAAAAAAGGAATTGGATGGGCTAATCCCAATCCTCTTGTTGGTGCTGTTATAGTAAAAAATGACAAGATAATCGGTGAAGGGGCTCATCTTAAATATGGCTCACTTCATGCAGAAAGAAATGCCATATTATCAGCAAAAGATAATTTAGAGAAAGATGATAATATAGATTCTATAGAGGGTTCAACTATCTATGTTACCTTGGAACCATGCTGTCATTATGGCAAGACGCCACCATGCACAGAGGCGATTATTGATAATAAGATTAAAAGGGTTGTCATAGGCTCAAGAGACCCAAATCCCAAGGTTTCAGGCAAAGGTGTCAGGATATTAAGAGAAGCAGGAATTGAAGTAATAACGGATTTTTTGAAGGAAGAATGTGATGCACTTAATGATATTTTTTTCCATTATTTAAAAAATAAAAGACCTTATGTCCTAATGAAATATGCGATGACAGCAGATGGAAAAATAGCCACATCAACTGGCAAATCAAAATGGATTACATCTGCTTTGGCAAGAGAGTATGTTCAGGAGATAAGACATAAATATATGGGGATAATGGTTGGAATAGGAACGGTTTTAGCTGATGATCCATTATTAAATTGTAGAGCAAAAAATATCTCAAATCCAAGGCACCCTATCAGAATAATATGTGATAGCAATCTTAGAATTCCTATCGATTCAAATATAGTAAAGACAGCTTCAAGATATGAAACAATTCTTGTTATTGCAGATAAAAATTTAAATATGGGCGAGGTTGTGGCAGAGGATATTAAATTAAGCACAACTGAAAAAGGAGAAAAACTTAATTTCCTCTTAGATAAAAAAATTAAGATACTAAATATTTTTGATAAAAATAACACTAGGATTGACCTAAATTCCCTTATGAAATATTTAGGTGAGGGAGGAATGGATAGCATTCTTCTTGAAGGTGGAGGAATACTTAATGAAAGTGCATTAGAATCAGGAATAGTAAATGAGATAATGTCTTTTATTTCACCCAAAATTTTTGGGGGAGGAGGCAAGAGCCCGGTATCTGGGAATGGTATAGATGAAGTGAGTGACGCAATAAAATTAAGTATAAAAGATATTAAAATGATAGGAGATGACATTCTTACCTGCTATTATGTGGGCAGAAAGGAGAAATAATGTTCACAGGAATTATCGAAGAAATTGGCAAAATCAATTCTTTATCATTGAATGGAAATTCAGGGGTAATAGATATAAAAGCGAAAAAAGTTCTTGAAAAGACAAGGATAGGAGATAGCATTGCAGTTAATGGAGTATGTCTTACAGTTACAAAATTAAAGACAGATGGGTTTAAAGCAGATGTTATGCCGGAAACTATTAATAGAAGCAATCTTCATTTTTTAGAATCGGGTTCATTTGTAAATCTAGAGCGTGCGATGCCTGCGGACGGCAGATTTGGAGGGCATATTGTATCAGGACATATTGATGGGACTGGAATGATAGACGAAATATATAGAGACGAAAATGCCATAAGAATAAATATAAAAGCAAAGAAGAGCATATGTAATTTAATAGTTGAAAAGGGTTCAATTACAATCGATGGCATAAGCTTGACTGTTGCTTCGGCAGATGAGAATAGCTTTCAAGTGTCGATCATACCTCATACAGGAGAGGAAACTACCTTGACTAAGAGAAATATTGGAGATTATGTTAATTTAGAAACTGATATTTTAGGTAAATATGTTCAAAAATTGCTTTTAATGAGCACTGAAAAGAAAGAAGATGAAGAAGGTAAATTGACTATAGAATACCTTAAAGAAATGGGATTTTAAGAAATGGAGAAGATGATGACAAAGGAAAAATATAATTATAATACAATAGAAGAAGCTCTAGAGGAATTGAAAGCAGGTCGAATGATTCTGGTTACTGATGATCCTGATAGAGAGAATGAAGGTGATTTAATTTGTGCTGGTGAGTTTGCAACTCAAGAAAATATGAATTTTATGGCAACCCATGGCAAGGGACTTATATGCACCCCTATGAGTGCTGAAGTTGCAGCAAGATTGGGGCTTCCACCGATGGTGTCTGAAAACACAGATAATCACGAAACAGCATTTACAGTCTCTGTCGACCATATTGAAACAACAACAGGTATTTCGGCACTTGAAAGATCATTTACTATAATGAAATGTGCTGATAGAAATACAAAACCGACTGACTTAAGGAGGCCAGGCCATACATTCCCACTTATTGCAAGATATGGAGGTGTGCTAGTAAGAAATGGACATACAGAGGCAACGGTAGATCTTCTAAGGCTGGCAGGTCTTGAGCAATGCGGAGTTTGTTGTGAAATCATGGACGATGACGGCACTATGATGAGAACACCAAAGCTTTGGGAAATGGCTAAGAAATACAATTTAAAATTTATTACAATAAAAGAACTTCAGGACTACTGCCGTATTCATGAATCCCATGTTATTTGCGAAGCAGAATGTGATTTACCAACAGAGCATGGTAATTTTAAGGCATATGGTTATGTTAATAATATTACAGGAGAGCACCATGTTGCACTTGTGAAAGGCGAAATAGGGGATGGCGAAAATATCCTATGCAGGGTTCATTCAGAATGTCTTACAGGAGACACCTTCGGTTCTCTAAGGTGCGACTGCGGACACCAATTGCAAAAATCCATGGAAATTGTCAATGCTGAGGAGAGAGGTATAGTCTTATATATGAGACAAGAAGGCAGAGGTATCGGACTTATAAACAAATTAAAAGCATATGCACTTCAGGAAAAGGGAATGGATACAGTTGAAGCAAATATTGCCCTTGGATTTGAACCTGACTTAAGAGAATACTGGGTAGGAGCTCAGATTTTAAAAGATTTGGGAGCTAAATCATTAAGACTTTTGACAAATAATCCGGATAAAATATATGGCATAAGTGATTTTGGCTTAGAAATAATTGAAAGAGTGCCAATTGAAGTAAAACCTCAGAGGTATGATGAAAAATATCTAAGCACTAAAAAAACTAGAATGGGACATTTACTGGATTTGGTATAATATTATTTAATATAAAAGGAGATAAAGATGAAAAAAATTAATTTGCTAGAAGGAAAATTGGTTGCACCCGAAGGTATGAAGGTAGGAGTTATAGCAACGAGATTTAATGAGTTTATCGTATCAAAATTATTAGATGGAGCGTTAGACGGTCTTGTAAGGCATGGCGTGGATGAAGATAATGTAACTGTTGTTTGGGTTCCAGGTGCTTTTGAAATACCTACAATTGCAAACAAAATGGCTAAATCAGGGAAATATGATGCTGTAATATGTTTGGGCACGGTAATAAGAGGTCAGACAAGTCACTATGATTTGGTATGTAATGAAGTAGCAAAGGGAATAGCACAGGTATCGCTTGGTACAGGAATACCAACTCTATTTGGTGTAGTTACAACAGAAAATATCGAGCAGGCGATCTCTCGTGCAGGAACAAAGGCAGGAAATAAGGGATATGACTGTGCACTATCCGCTATAGAGATGGTTAACCTAGATAGACAGCTTTAATCTTGTAATTTAAATAATTTCTTATTTTTTTAAATCCGTTGCTTAATGCTTCGGATTTTTTAAGCGATTAAATAATATATCTTATTTTTATGTTATAATTAAATGTCATAAATAAGAAAATATTATTATATTTAATATTTCAAAGGAGATAGCGAATTAATGAAACTTTTAATTGATGGAATGGGCGGAGATAATGCACCTTTCGATATTGTAAAAGGTGCGGTTAGAGCGGCAAAAGAAATTGAAGATAAAATTTTAATAATAGGTAGAGAAGATGAAATATTAGACTGTCTAAATAAAGAAAACTGGACGGGAGAAAATATAGAAGTTATCAATGCAACTGAGGTAATAAATAATGATGAATCGCCTGCTATGGCAGTAAGAAAAAAGAAGGATTCAAGTATATCTAAGGGAATGAAACTTCTTAAAGAAGGTGCTGCTGACTGCTTTATTTCAGGTGGAAGCACTGGAGCACTCCTTTCAGCCGGTTTATTTACCTTAGGAAGAATTAAAGGAGTTAAAAGACCCGCTATAGCCAGCTTTTTCCCAAGACTCGACAATGATTTACCGCTCCTTCTAATTGACTGCGGTGCAAATGTTGAAAGCAAACCCGAGTATATACAGCAAAATGGTATTATGGGAAGTATATTTATAGAAAAAGTACTGGGTATAAAAAATCCAAGTGTAGCCTTATTAAATGTAGGTGCTGAAGATGAGAAGGGCGATGATTTACATAAAGAGGCATTTCAATTATTGAGCAAATCAAATATTAATTTTAAAGGTAATATTGAAGGTCGTGATGTAATTTTTGGTAGCATTGATGTAGTTGCAACTGATGGATTTTCTGGAAATATTTTCCTCAAGACATCTGAAGGCACAGCACTTGCACTTTTAAAAGCTATAAAAGATAAGCTTACTGAAACTAAGACTTCTAAGCTGGGAGCACTAATGGTTTATAAAAAATTAAAAGGGCTTAAAAAAGATTTCGACTATAAAGAGGCAGGAGGAGCTCCTATATTAGGACTCAAAGGACCCGTCTTAAAGATTCATGGAAGCTCTGACGATTTTGCCATATATAATGCCTTATTAAAAGCAGCAGATTATGTAAAAGCTGATGTAAGCCATGAAATAGAAAAAGCGATAGAAAATTTCTCTGGTAAGGAGGCAGTTGATGGAGAGTAGAAGTTATTCAACGCTTCAGCAGAGAATTGGATATAAGTTTAATGACCTAGAAATTTTGAAAAACGCTCTGACTCACAGTTCTTACGCAAATGAGGCAGGCCTGCCTTTTAATAAAAATAATGAAAGACTTGAGTTCATAGGAGATGCGTATTTAGATGCTTTTATAGGTATAGCACTGTTTGAGCTCATGCCAAAGGTTAAAGAGGGAGTTCTTTCAAAACGAAGGGCTGATATAGTCTGTGAAAAGTCTTTATCTCAGGTAGCAAAAGAAATTGGACTTGGTGAGTTTATTCTTCTTGGAAAGGGCGAAGATCAGGGTGGAGGAAGAAATAAATCATCTATTCTAGCAGACACAGTTGAGGCAATTATAGGGGCTATTGTAATAGATGGAGGAGTCACTGAAGCTGAGAGAGTAGTTCTTGACCTCTTTAATCAGTATATTTTATTATCAGTTCAGGGAAGACTCAATCAAGATTATAAATCCATGCTTCAGGAAATTTTGCAAGAGAGATATAAAAATATAAGGATTGAATATAAAGAAGTATCAGAAAAAGGGCCGGATCATGCAAAGGAATTTGTCGTTGCTCTTATTGCAAATGATAAAGAGCTCGGCAGGGGAAAAGGTTCGAGCAAAAAAGAGGCTGAGCAAAATGCTGCAGGCAATGTAATTAAAAGCATTAATCATAAGAATGTATAAGAGAGGGTATTATAGTGCTATTTAAAAAAATATACATGAATGGGTTTAAATCATTTGCTGACCCTGTAACAATAGAATTAAATGATGGCATAACTTGCGTTGTCGGTCCAAATGGTACAGGAAAAAGTAATATTTCTGATGCACTTAGATGGGTACTTGGGGAGCAAAGCCCAAAACAGCTAAGAGGTGGGAAGATGGAAGAAGTCATCTTCGCTGGAACTAGGACTAGAAAACCCAAGGGAATGGCAGAGGTAACTTTAACAATAGATAATTCTGATAAATCTCTTCCTATTGAATATAACGAGGTTGCAGTTACCAGAAGAATGTACCGCTCTGGAGAAAATGAATATATAATCAATGGAAATCAGTGCAGACTTAGAGATATTCGTGAATTATTCATGGATACAGGTATTGGAGTTGAGGGATATTCAATAATAGGACAGGGAAAGATTGCAGATCTAATTAGCACAAAACCTGAAAATAGGCGTGAAGTTTTTGAAGAAGCTGCCGGCATTGTTATGTATAAATCAAGAAGAGCTGAGGCGGAGCGAAAACTCAAAGATGCCGGAAACAATTTAGAAAGAGTTAGAGATATTATCTCAGAAATTGAAGGTAGGATTGACGGATTAAGACAGGATTCAGAAAAGGCAAAAGAATATATCAAGCTTCGAGATAGGTATAAATATCTTGAAATAAATATTATCATTCACAATATCGAGGGAATTGATAAAAATCTTTCATCATCCGTGGCTTATTTAGAAGAGATGAGGGAGACACTTTTAAAGAATACAAGTGAATTAAGCGATATTGGCATCGAATTAGATAGAATTAGAAATAGAGAAGATGAAATAAATGATGATCTTGAAGAATCAAATGCCTTACTAATAAAAAATATTAATGAATTAAATAGATTATGTAATAGAGGTGAACTCGATAGTGCGAGACTTGTTCAGCTGGATAAAGATATTGATAGATTAAAAAATTTAATAAAAGAAAATAATGAAAAGCTTAAACTAGAGCAAGAAAAATTTAATGAACTTCAAAAAAATGAAATTAAGATAGATGATGATTTAAAAAAAGATAAAAATAGAATAGAAGAAGCTTTAAATTTAAATGAGGAACATAAGACAAAATTCGAAGATATAAATAGACAAATTGATTTCAATAACAACGAAATAATTGATTTAAACAATGAGTCAATAAAGAAAAAAGCAGAGATTGGCGTCTTATCTAACTATTTAACAACCCTTGAAAGTAGAAAAAATGAAACAATAAATGATTATAAGTCAAAAGATGATAATTTAAATTCAACTAGGATTGAATTTGAAAGAATTGATAATGAATTAAAATCTAAGATAGATGAAATAAAAGATAATGAAGAAAAATTAAATAGGATCAATGATGAAATAGTTAGAACTTCTGAAATCAATAAGGATTTGGAAGAAAAAATCAAATTAAATATTGAGAGTAAAAATATCAAGGAATCAAGAAAAAATACGCTTAATGAGCTTGAGGATAGATACGAAGGATATAATAATGCTGTTAAAGCTCTCATGAATAATACATCAACTGGCATAATAGGAACAGTATCAGATTTAATTTCTGTACCTGATGGATATGAACTTGCAATAGAGACGGCACTTGGAAATCAAATGCAGAGCATCATATGTGATGATGACGATTCAGCAAAAAATGCGGTTAAATGGTTAAAAAGTTCAAGAAATGGCAGAGCAACATTTTTGCCTGTTAAATCCATATATGGACAGCAATTTAATGCCAATGATGAGATAATAAGTTCATCAGGATATTTAGGAATAGCATCTAATATCATATCATATGACAAAAAATATAAGAATATAATGGATTATCTTTTAGGACGAATTATCATAACTGAAAAATTAGAAGATGCAATTAAATTATCCAAAAAGAATATTAAAGCGAGCAGAATAGTCACACTTGAAGGTGAAGTTATAAATATGAGCGGTGCCATAACAGGCGGAAGATATAAACATAAAACCGTAAATTTTTTGGCGAGAAAAAAAGAAATAGAATCTCTATCTCTAGAAATTAAAAAATTAAAAATAGAAGAAAAGAATTTTATAGAAATGCTGTCTTCTAATAGGGAAGATGTAAAAAAATTAAAAGAAAATAGAGTTAATATATATGAAATTCTTAAAAAAATGGAGATAGATAAGAATGTGCTATCAAATGAATTTGAACATATCAATAAACTTTTGAAAAATAAGAAAGAGTCTGATGATAAATTTGATAGAAATATTAGAAATATCGAAGGAGATATAAATAATACCAATAATCTAATTAATAAATATCAGGAAGAAATTAAAGAATTTGAAAATAAAGCACAGGATATAAGCACTGAAACAGACTTTCTTTTAATAGAATCAGAGAAATACAAAGAGATTATAGAAAAAGAAAATGAGGAAGTGCTTGATATTCACCTATCATTAAATAATAATCAGAATAAAAAGCTTGCAAACAACGAGCTGATTGAACAGATAAGAGATAAAATGACTGATTATGAAGATATAATAGATTCTTCAAATGAAGAACTAAGCTCATTTACAAGAGAAAAAGAGATATTAAGCGGAAATAGTGAAAATTCAGATGACAAGATAAATGAATTAAAATTGTTAAAAATTAATTTGGAAGATAAAATATCTTTAGCAACTGCTCAGCTTGAAGAAAATAAGGATAGTTATAAAACTTATTTAAAAAAGCAGGAAGATATTAATCTTGAAGTAAACAAATTGCAAGATGAAATCCACAAGGCGGATATTAAGCTAGCAAAAAATGAAACAATTAAAGACAGTCTTAAGACAAAGCTATGGGATGAATTTGAAACTTCATATGCAGAAGCTTCCGACTTAAAAGATGAAAATATAAAGATTACTACTGCAAGCAAAGAAGCAAAAGATGTTAAAACAAGACTGGAAGCCTTGGGAGATGTGAATATAGGTTCAATATCAGAATATGAGAAGGTAAGCAAAAGATATGAATTTATGACAGCTCAGGAAATAGATACTCTTGAAGCTATAAAAGAGTTAAATCAAATAATAAGTGGAATTGAAAAGACAATCAAAATTAGATTTAAGTATAATTTTGACAAGGTTGTCCTCAATTTTGAAGAGATGTTCAAAAAACTCTTTGGGGGAGGAACTGCTGAGTTACGACTTGAAGATGAAACAAATCCGCTAGAATCAGGCATTGATATTATTGCACAGCCACCTGGGAAAAAATTAAAGAATATCAATCTGATGTCAGGAGGAGAAAAGACGCTTATTGGTGTTGCCTTGATGTTCGCAGTCCTAAAGGCAAAACCAACACCATTTTGTATTTTGGATGAGGTTGAGGCTGCACTTGACGAATCAAATATTGAGAAATTCGGCAATTGTTTAAAAAGTTTCAAAGATATACAATTTGCGATTATAACACATCAAAAGAAAACTATGGAGCATGGAGATGTTTTATATGGAGTAACAATGCCTGAGCAGGGAATATCCAAATTGCTATCACTTAAATTATCAGAGAGGACTGAATAGATAAATAAAATGAGTATATTTAATGAAAAAGGAACACTTAGAAAGATAGGGGAAAGGCTAACAGATATTCTTGTCAACAATCCAAAGATAGATGAGAATCTTATGGATGATATTGAAGAAGCCTTGGTTATGTCTGATATTAACCTCGATACTACTGAAAAGATAATGGAAATGCTAAGGCATGACATTAAAGTTAAATATATAAAAGATTCTGAAGATGTTAAAAAAGCCTTAATTGAGATAATATCAAAGCTTATTGATAAGGGCGAAAGACAAAAACTTATAGATGAATATCCTCTGATTATTTTAGTTATTGGTATAAATGGCGGTGGCAAGACAACTTCAATTGCAAAATTAGCAAAGAAATTTAAAGATGAAGGAAGAAGCGTTATACTTGCAGCTGCAGACACTTATAGGGCTGCAGCATCTAAACAACTTGAAGAATGGGGCAAAAAAGTTGGTGCAAGAGTAATTAAACATAAGGAAGGAACTGACCCCTCAGCTGTAATTTATGATGCAATTCAAGCGTCTAAGGCTAATAAGACGGATGTCTTAATATGTGATACTGCGGGTAGACTTCAAAATAAGACAAATCTGATGAAAGAACTTGAGAAGATGAACCGCGTAATTGATAGAGAATATCAGGAAGCAAAAAGAGAAACCTTACTTGTCATAGACGCGACTACAGGTAAAAATGCAATAAATCAAGCTGAAGAATTTAATGATGTTGCCGAGTTAACAGGCATGATAATTACAAAATTAGATGGAACAGCACGAGGAGGGATAGCTATAACAATTACCGACCAATATGATATACCAATAAAATATGTTGGAATTGGAGAAGGAATGGACGATCTAATCGAATTTATTCCCAAGGACTTTGCAGGAGGAATTTTTGATGAGTAAACCTGTACTTGCGATTATAGGTAGACCAAATGTGGGTAAGTCTACATTTTTTAATAAAATTATAGGCGAGAGACGAGCTATCGTTGAAGATACTCCCGGTGTAACAAGAGATAGAATTTATGCTGAAACTGAATGGAATGGAAAACCATTCGCCATAATTGACACAGGAGGAATAGAACCAAACTCAGAAGATCCAATTCTTTCTCAAATGAGAGAACAAGCTGTTATGGCTATGGAAATGTCAGATGTCATTTTATTTATGGTTGATGGTAAAGATGGAATTACAACTGCTGATTCTGAGGTTGCCTCAATGCTTAGAAGAACCGGAAAGCCGGTAATCCTTGTTGTAAATAAGGTTGACAACATGAAAAAGGGTTCCGACAATTTATATGATTTTTATGAACTCGGGCTCGGCAATCCAGTGCCAATAAGTTCTGTAAACATGCTTAATTTTGGTGATCTCTTGGATGATATTGTAGCTTCATTTCCAGATGATGAATATGATGATAATGAGAGCGAGATAAAAATTGCTATTATAGGAAAACCAAATGTTGGAAAATCATCACTTGTAAATGAACTAACAAATAAAACGAGGGTCATTGTCTCTAATATAGCGGGTACTACAAGGGATTCAATAGATATGCCTTTTGAATACAAAGATTCTAGATATACCCTAATAGATACAGCAGGTATAAGAAGAAAGAGCAAGGTAAGTGAAAACATAGAGAAGTATAGCGTTATAAGGGCAATATCAGCAATTGAAAGATGTGATATATGTGTCCTTATGATAGATGCAGAGTCAGGGATAACTGAGCAGGATAAGAAAATTGCAGGCGTTGCACACGAAGCTGGTAAAGGACTTCTGATAGTAGTTAATAAGTGGGACTTGATTCAAAAAGAAACAAATACCATGAGAGATTATGAAAAAATTATAAGAAGTGAACTGCTATTCGCATCATATGCTCCTGTGCTATTTATCTCAGTATTGAAAAGAAGAAAGATATATGATGTAATAGAAATCGCAAAAAAAATTCAAGACAATAGAACGCGTCGCATTTCGACAGGACGGCTTAATAATGTAATTGAAGATGCAATTATGATGAAACAACCTCCGTCTGATAAAGGAAAGCGACTTAAGATATATTACACAAGTCAGATAGGCACAATGCCACCACTTTTTTCTTTTAATATTAATTCTAGAGATTTAGCCCATTTCTCATATATGAGATATTTGGAAAACAAGATAAGAGAAGCTTTTGATTTTGAAGGAACATCATTAAAATTCATATTTAATGAAAAACGCGAGGGTAGATAGATATGTCTAAAGAAATAATTGTAATTTTTAACAATATTGCGAGCTATAATAAGGATCAATATTTGTTGCTTATCTTATCATTGCTAATATCTTATTTGATAGGATCTATTTCACCTTCTACAATAATTTCTAAATATAAGGGTATTGATATAAAGAATTCAGGAAGTGGTAATGCAGGGACAACAAATGTACTTAGGCTTTTGGGTATTAAGGCGGCAGTTATAACTCTCGGTATCGATATTATAAAAGGCATGATTGCTGTTAAAGTAGGAATGGGATTAGTAGACTTTAATACTGCAGCCCTCTGCTCAATTGCTGTTGTATTAGGGCATATATTTCCTATCTTTTACAAATTTAAGGGAGGAAAAGGCGTTGCAACTGCTTTTGGAGCCGTACTTATGATTAACTGGCCATCAGCACTTGCAGCACTTATATTGGTAATTCTAACTGTTGGCATTTCAAAGAAGATGTCGCTTGGTTCTCTTATTGGTGCTATATCATATCCATTACTAATATTATTTTATTTTCCAAGATTTTTTATATTTGGAAGCATTCTTGCACTGACTTTAGTTTTAACACACATATCAAATATCAAGAGATTAATAAAAAAAGAAGAAAAGGCTATATCTGTAGCAAATCCAGAAGAAACAAAGGATATTAAAGATATAAAAGATAGCAATAATATAAAAGAATTAAAAGAAGATTCAGAGCTAAATAAAGAAGTTAATAAAAATAATAAAGAAGATAGCATTGCAAAAGTTACTGATGAAAGCAGTAACAAAGCAAATGACGAAGATATACCTAAGAATTATTTTGATGAAAAAGCAGTTCCAAATCTTAAACCTAAAGATAAGAGAAAAATTGCCTTTATCGGAATTAATAAATATCTATTATCACTTGCAAATATAATGGCATATAATGGACATAATGTTATGGTCTTTGGAGAAGATAGAGAGCTTATTTCAAACCTTAGGGATACTAATATGCTAGAGAATGAATTTCCAGACATAAAGCTTTCTTCAAGGATACAATATACTTATCACATTATGACCGCTGCAAATAAAAGGCATATCATAGTCATAAATGGAAGCTATGAAAAATTGAAAGATTTACTTAATAAACTCTCAAAGAAAGCAGATAAAAATACTCTTATAATTAATTTAATAGATAATAACGATTGTAAAAATATTACTGAAGAAGAAGTTAAAAAGATTATGAAAGATAACCCTTATTTAGAGCTATCTTATAAAGGTGACTGCAAGGACTTAATTATGAATAAAAAGGCTGATTTATTCGTAATTGAAGATGATGGTGAAAACATCAATGAGGTCATTAAATCACTTGGAAGCCAAAAGATTAATATTATATCTAAGGAAGTAGGCTCTAAGAACTAAGGAATTTTTGAAGGAATATGCAAAATGAAAAAATATAATATAATCACCTACGGCTGCCAGATGAATGAGCACGATTCAGAAAATATTGCAGGAATGCTTGATTCAATGAATTATATATATACCGATAATCCTCTTGAAGCAGACCTTGTTGTTATGAACACCTGTAGTATAAGGGAACACGCCGACAAGAGGTTTTTTGGTATGCTTGGGCAGTTTAAAAATATAAAGAAAAATAATAGAGATTTTATACTTTGCATATGTGGTTGTATGCCTCAACAGGATAGAATTGTTGAAGAGATAAAAAATAGCTTTTCATGGGTAGACATAATATTCGGAACTCACACAATAGGTGAATTTCCAAATCTATTAAAAAAAAGATTAGAAACAGGAAAAAAGCAAATCTCAATCGTGGGTGATAGTAGCAAAATATGCACTTTTGAAAACACAAGAAGGCTTTTTAAACACAAGGCTTTGGTTAATATAACCTATGGTTGCAATAATTTTTGCACCTATTGTATTGTTCCATATACAAGGGGAAGGGAAAAAAGCAGATCCCTTGATGATGTAGTAAGAGAGATAAAATCTCTTAGCGAAGATGGAGTAATAGAAGTAACTTTGCTCGGACAGAATGTCAATTCATTTAAGGATATAAATGGAAATGATTTTTCAGATCTGATTAGGGAAGTTAATAAGATAGATAGAATAAAAAGAATTAGATTTATGACTTCACATCCAAAGGATATATCAGATAATTTGATAGAATGTTATAGGGACTGTGAAAAACTATGTAAACACATTCACCTTCCGGTTCAATCAGGAAATAATGAAATTTTAAGAAGAATGAATAGGCATTATGATGTAGATAGATATAAGGAGATAATTCTTAAACTTAGAAAAGTATGCCCTGATATTGCAATATCTACAGATATAATTGTTGGATTCCCTGGAGAAAGCGATGATGAATTTAAAGATACATTGGATCTCATAAAAGAAGTTCAGTTCGATAGTGCATTCACATTTATATATTCGCCAAGACCGGGTACACCAGCAGCAGATTTTGATAATCAAATTCCTGATAAAATTAAACATGAAAGATTCGACAGGCTTACAGAAATTGTCAATGAATCTTCACTAAGAAAAAATAAGATGCTCGAAAATAAAATTGTTCCAGTCTTAGTTGATGGTAAAAGCAAGAGAAATAATAAAATGTGGACTGGAAGAAGTGAAGATTTTAAGCTAATTAATTTTTTCAGTAAAAGAGAAAATTTAACAGGGGAAATAGTACCGGTCTTGATAGATGAAGCTAAGACATTTAGCCTTGATGGCAGAGAAGATATTTCCTAAAATATGGAGAAATACATGAAAAAATCAATAAATTTTTTACCTCTAATAATATTAGCCATTTTATTAATAAGCAATTTAAATCATGGGATTTTAAGCAATCCTAAGGGATATATAATTAATATGATATTAATCCTACCAGGCATAGTAGTCGGTGTTACTTTTCACGAATTTGCTCATGCTTTTGCTTCTTCAAAGCTTGGAGATCCTACTCCCAATATGCAGGGAAGGCTTACTTTAAATCCTGCCGCACATTTTGATTTATATGGGTTAATATCTTTGATATTCTGCGGTTTTGGCTGGGGAAAACCTGT
The DNA here is from genome assembly GCF_900104645.1 of Alterileibacterium massiliense. Classification (GTDB taxonomy): domain Bacteria; phylum Bacillota; class Clostridia; order Peptostreptococcales; family Anaerovoracaceae; genus Alterileibacterium; species Alterileibacterium massiliense. Next base: position 891,621 of record NZ_FNWE01000002.1, read on the forward strand.
ACAGATTAATAATAGATATTATAAGTCTAAGAGGAGAGATGAGTTAGTTGTTTCGATAGCAGGTGTTGCTATGAATCTATTTTTGGCTTTTCTATTTTCTATTATTTTAAAAATTTGGTTTAAATTTAATGGAAGTTTAATTATGAAGCCTGATTCACTAATAGGAATTATCTCAACTATTCTTATGGGAATTATATCAATTAATATTATTTTGGCAATTTTTAATCTGCTCCCAATTCCGCCTTTAGATGGTTTTTCAATATTGAATAATTTATTTAATTTAGAAAAATACGATTGGTATTATAAGATATATAACAATGGGTTTATAATACTTCTGCTTCTGCTTGTAACAGGCGTAGTAAATTTTATAATATCTCCGATTTCTAGTTCATTAAATTATTTATTTATATATAAAATAGCAGCTGGACTATAATTTATTTTTTTTAGGAGGAAATATGAACGAAAAAAAACCAAATGCTAAAGCGTTGCTTCCGATATTAGTTTTTCTTCTGATGTACCTAGGCAATGGAATTTACTTTGAATATATTAAGCCGATTGAAGGTCAGATGGGTTTTTATATAATGTCGGTTGTAGTAGCTTTTGTAATTGCTTTAGTTGTTGCACTTCTTCAAAATAGAAAGCTTAGTTTTGAAGAAAAGATCAATATATGTGCAAAAGGAATAGGGGATTATAATATTACAATAATGTTGCTAATCTTTTTGGTAGCAGGGGCGTTTAGTGGTATAGCAAGTGCTGCGGGTGGAGCGTCAAGTACAGCCAATATGCTTTTAAATATAATACCACCGCAGTTTGCTATGCCAGGTTTATTTATTATTGCTTGTTTAATCTCAATGGCAATGGGTACAAGCGTTGGTACTATTACGGTTATAGTTCCAATAGCAGTAAATGTTGCTATGGCTACAGGTCTTAATATGTCAATGTGCGTTGCAACTGTTGTAGGTGGTGCGATGTTTGGAGACAATCTAAGCTTTGTTTCTGATACAACAATTGCTGCAACAAATACTCAGGGAGTTGAGATGAAAGATAAATTTCGCACAAATTTTAAAGTGGCACTTCCTGCAGCTATTCTAACCTTGATTATCCTAATTTTTATTTCGCTTGGAAAAGATTCTGTATCACTTGAACATTATGATTTTAATATATGGCAGGCAATTCCATATTTTATTGTCTTGATAGCAGCTATTATTGGAATTAATGTATTTACTGTCCTATGCTCTGGTACAGTATTATTCTTTATAGTAGGTCTCGCAACTGGCTCTTTAAGTATACACAGTGCATTTATGGCAATGGGTGATGGAACATCAGGAATGTTTGAGACTATGATAGTAACGATACTTGTTGCATCAATAGGTGCTCTGATGAGAGAAAATGGTGGTTTTGCATCTATTCTAAATTTTATAAAAAAATATTTTCATGGAGAAAAGGGTGGAAAATTTGGAATAGGTATACTCACAATGCTGATGGATATAGCAACTGCAAATAATACAGTAGCTATCGTTCTAGCCGCTCCAATTGCTAGTGAGATTAGAGATGAGTATGATATAGATCCAAAAGAGACAGCATCTTTGCTCGATACATTTTCTTGTATAGCACAGGGCATTATACCTTATGGAGCACAGCTCTTAATAGCTGCAGGGCTTACAAAAGGTGCAATATCATCCCTGAATATAATTCCATATCTCTATTATCAATTCCTATTACTTATTTGCGTATCACTATCCATAATATTAAAAAAGAAATCAGTTAAAAAATAAAAAATAATTAATTGATAATATTATTAGAATATAATTAATAAAATCCTGCAGATTTTGCAGGATTTTTAGATAAAAAATTTTTATTAATAAAGGTTGACAAAAGAATTAAACCAATGTATACTTAAAAAGCGTTAGGTAGTAAAAAACTTAACGAGATAAATATGTAATATTTACCTTCAAACTTAACGAATCTTTAAATATTATCCTTATAATTTTTCTAAAAAATAGCTTGAAGAATTCTTCAAGCTATTTTTTATATTTATTAAATATATTCATTTAATATTATTAATTAGTAATTTATATTAAAAATAATTAATAATTGTTTTTTTATATATTTATCTGTTTTTTAATAGCATTCTTACGATTATTATATAATTCTGCAGTTGCAGTAAATAAAACATCAGAGGAGGAGTTAAGTGCTGTTTCGCATGAGTCTTGAATTACTCCACATATAAAGCCAACTCCGACAACCTGCATTGAAATATCTGCAGGAAGTCCAAATAATGAACAAGCTAGAGGTATAAGAAGCAATGAACCGCCAGCTACTCCAGATGCTCCAGCAGCACTTAGAGCAGTTAAAAATATTAAAAGTACTGCCGATGGAATATCTACCTTTACGCCCATGGTGTTACAAGCAGCAAGAGCCATTATAGCTATAGTAATCGCTGCTCCAGCCATATTAATTGTTGCACCAAGAGGAATTGAGATAGGGTAGGTATCGTTATCAAGACCAAGGTCTTTACACAATTCTAGGTTTACAGGGATATTAGCTGCTGAACTTCTTGTAAAGAAAGCAGTAACTCCGCTTCTTCCTAGAGTTTTAAATACAAGCGGGTATGGGTTAATTCTAGCTGTTATAAATACTATTAAAGGGTTTACTATTAGAGCTACAACAAGCATTGTTACTACCAATAATAGAATAAGAGAAGCATATTTCTTTAATGCTCCTAAGCCACTAGTTGATATAGAGTTAAAGACAAGACCCATAACTCCAAGAGGTGCAAATCTTATTACCCATCTTACACACATAGTAATTGCATCTGAAAATTCTACAATAATATTCTTTGTCGATTCTGAAGCTGGTCTAAGTGCAACACCTATTATTAATGCCCATACCAGAACGCCGAGGAAGTTAGCATTACTAATTGCAGTAATAGGATTATCTACCATATTAAATAAAACAGTAGTAAGAACAGAAACTATTCCATCAGGTGGTGTAACTTGCTCTGCACTATTTGCTAAAAGTAAGGTCTGAGGGAATAAGAAACTACCGACAACAGCTACAAAACCTGCTGAAATAGTACCGACAACATATAAAACAATTACAGTTTTCATATTTGTTTTTACACCTGATTTATGCCTCGCAATAGCAGCCATAACAAGTATAAATACCATTAGTGGTGCAATAGCTTTTAATGCACCTACAAATAGATTTCCAAATATTGATAAAAAAGATAGCTGTTTGGGTAGAGCGATAGCACAAATAATACCGATTAAAAGCCCAATAGCTATTTGTAAAATAAGGCTTAACTTATTCCACGCGTTAAAAAGTGATTTCATGTTTTCCTCCAAAATGTTCTAATTAATAAATAATATAGGTTGCAATAATAATTACATATGTTATCACATTATCATCGCATACCTATCACATGGGAGATATTTTACATCAAGATTATTAATATATCAATACAATAAATATAAAAAAATTTTGTTATTTTACATAGTTTAAAAGCAAATAAAAAAATATAACACATAAACATCACAATATTTGTTAGCACTCTACATAATTGAGTGCTAAAATACAGATACTGAATTATAATTAATAAAATATAAATAAAATCTTTTGAATAAAATTTAAAAATAATATTTTGAAATAAAAATTAAAATTTAAAATCAGAAATTTAAATTAGAAAGAATTTATGGAGGTAAGCATATGAATATTGATAAATATACAGAAAAAATGCAAAAAGCTCTATTAGATGCTCAGAACTTAGTATCGTCACTCGGTCAGCAAGAGATAACGGCAGATCATTTGCATTATGTAATAATTGATGATGTAAGTGGTCTTATTCCAAAACTTCTTGTATCGATGAATGTTGATACCAATGAATATAAAATAGAACTAAAGAATATAATCGAGAAGAGACCCTCAGTCAGTGGTACTTCGGCACAAATTTATATGTCACAGGATTTAAGTAATGTTTTAACTAATTCTGAAAAAATAGCAAAAGAATTCGAAGATTCTTATGTAAGTGTGGAGCACGCTTATCTTTCAATTTTAAATAATGAAAAATTAGAATCTGCAAATTTAATAAAAAAATTCGGTATATCTAAAGATAACTTTATCAAGGCTTTAAAAATGGTGAGAGGGAATCAAAAAATAAATAATCAAAACCCAGAGGACACCTATGATGCTTTAAAAAAATACGGAATAGACCTTGTTGATTCAGCTAAAGCTGGGAAAATTGATCCTGTTATAGGTAGAGATAAAGAGATCAGAAGGGCAATTGAAATATTGTCAAGAAGAACGAAAAACAACCCTGTTCTCATAGGTGAGCCGGGCGTAGGAAAGACTGCTGTTGTTGAAGGACTAGCACAGAGAATTGTAAATGGTGATGTCCCAGAAAATTTAAAAGATAAAACTATTTTTAGCCTTGACATGGGTGCATTAATTGCAGGAGCAAAATATAGAGGCGAATTTGAAGAAAGACTAAAAGCGGTTCTTAATGAAATAGATAAAAGCAATGGCCGTATTATTTTATTTATAGATGAAATACATAATATAGTAGGAGCTGGAGCAACCGAAGGGTCTATGGATGCTGGTAATCTTCTAAAGCCTAAGCTAGCAAGAGGAGAGCTTCACTGCATTGGTGCTACAACACTCGACGAATATAGAAAATATATAGAAAAAGATGCGGCTTTGGAAAGAAGATTTCAAAAGATATTGGTTGATGAACCTAGCGTTTTAGATACAATATCAATTCTAAGAGGATTAAAAGAAAAATTCGAAATTCATCACGGAGTTAGAATAACGGATAATGCCTTGATTGCTTGCTCAGTTCTAAGCAACAGGTATATTTCAGATAGATTTTTACCAGATAAGGCTATAGACCTTATGGACGAAGCGGCTTCAAGAGTAAGGACCGATATTGACAGTATGCCTTCAGAACTAGACGAAGTTTCAAGAAAGATAATGCAACTTAAGATAGAAAAAGAAGCTCTTTCAAAAGAAGAAGATGATGATAGCAAGATGAGAATGAATTTGATTGAAAAAGAACTTGCTGAACTTATCAGTGAAAACGATTCTCTTATGGCTCAGTGGAATAATGAAAAAACCAATATTCAGGCATTAAAGGATAAGAAAAAAGAAATTGAATCTATTAGACATAAGATGGAAGAGGCTGAAAGAAATTATGACCTTGAGATGCTTGCTAGACTTCAATATGGTGAACTTCCAAAGGCAGAAAAAGAGCTTGAAAGCCTAAAGGAAAAAATAGAAGAAATTAATAAGAATGGTACCTCTATTATAAAAGAGGAAGTTGGAGAAAACGAAATTAGAGATGTCATATCTGATTGGACCGGTATTCCTGCTTCAAAATTAGCAGAATCAGAGAGGACTAAACTTCTCAATCTTCCTGAAATTTTACATAAAAGAGTAATTGGTCAAGATGAGGCAGTTGACGCAATATCAAAGGCAATTCTCCGTGCAAGAGCAGGATTAAAAGAAGAAAATAAGCCAATTGGATCTTTTGTTTTCCTAGGACCAACTGGAGTGGGAAAGACGGAACTTGCAAAAACACTTTGCAGGACATTATTTGATACTGAAAAAAACTTAATAAGAATTGATATGTCTGAATACATGGAAAAGCATAGCGTCTCAAGACTTATTGGAGCTCCTCCAGGATATGTAGGATATGAGGAAGGTGGTCAATTAACTGAAGCGGTAAGGAGAAAGCCATATAGCGTTATTCTCTTTGATGAAATAGAAAAAGCACATCCAGATGTATTTAATATACTATTACAATTGTTAGATGATGGTAGGTTAACAGATAACCAAGGTAAAACAATTGATTTTAAGAATACAATAGTAATAATGACATCTAATTTACCACATGAAAAGCTAAACACATTTTTTAGACCAGAATTTTTAAATAGGGTAGATGATATTATATTATTTCATCATCTTCATATTGATGACATTAAAAAAATTGTTGGATTAACAATTGATGGGCTTGCTTACAGATTGAAAAATAAGAAGATTAGTATTGAAATAAGCGATAAAGCTATGGAACATATGGCAAAAGAATCATATGATGAAGTATATGGTGCTAGACCTGTAAAGAGATATATTCAAACGAATATCGAAAATGAAATTGCAGGAATGATAGTACGCTCTGATGTACACGAAGGTCAGACAATTAGAATAGATGAAGATGAGGAATCAAAATTGAAATTCATCGTCAAGTAGTTTATAATTTCATCATGGATAAATTATTTAATGAAACAAATGAAAGATATTGCAAAGCAGCGAATGGCGAAGGTAAATTCTATTTAAAGACTTATTTTGTAGATGAGCCTAAGGCAGTCGCTGTTATTTTGCATGATTTAATATCTCATGGCAAAAGATATGAAGAATTAGCAGAGGCTCTAAATAAAGAAAAAATTGATGTTTTGCTTCCTGACATAACAGGGTTTGGGATGAGCAAACAAGGTCATTCAGGAGCTTTTGCAATGAAAAATGGTGGATTAGAATTTGTTCAAAGAGATATAAAGAGATTATTTAACATTTATGATAATGAAAAGGGGATATTGCCACATATTCTTATATCAGATGGTAAAACAAATATAATATCATCTCTATTTACAATGAATTATAAATCTGTTGATGCACTAATTCTTATGGGATATATGCAGCATTTTAATGTTAGCTCAGCAATGCTCGCCGCTGCTAAGAGTTTTGTTATGATGAGCGGTTATCATTCGGTATCAAATGCACTTATAAACATGACTGAGGCCCCAGCTTCACAGGGGAGAGGTGAACTTAATAAATACTACTGGATAAGTAGCCTTGAGGAAGAGATATATAAGTTTATTGAAGATGAAAACTGTGGTATTCCACTCACTGCTTCGGCATATCTCGAGATTTTTTCTGGTGAAAAACTAACCAATAAGGCAAAATGGATATCGAAATTTCCAAATTTACCAGTACTATTTTTAGCAGGTGCAGATGATATGATGGGAAATTATGGCAAATCAGCAAGAGATATGGCGAATAATTTATGGGATTCATATCATGATTTGGTTTCTATTAATATATATTCAAGTTGCCGTCATGACTTGCTTCATGACAGTCGTAAAAATTCAGTAATCAAAGACATTATAAATTGGATTAATGACATAGGTTTAGATATGGATAATGATATAGATAATGAAGCCAAATAAGTCTAAGTTACAATCGAATAATAAGTTATCGTGGATAGGGGTATCGGCAGTCTATATTGGAGTTATAATGGGTGCTGGTTTTGCTTCTGGCCGTGAATGCTGGCAATTTTTCGGAGTTTTTGGCAAACATGGGTTTTATGGCACCTTATATGTAACGATAGCTTTTTTTATTATAAGCTTTATGCTTACCTTTATTAGCTTAAAAAAGAACACAAATGATTTAGGAGAATTAATATCACCTGTAGACAATTCATTCATTAAGAGAATTATCAAGATAATATTAGCAATTACATATTATTCTATGATTATTGCAATGACAGCGGCAGGAGGTTCACTCTTAAATCAACAATTTGGAATAAATAAGGCAGTAGGCGGAGCTATAATTGGAGTAGCTGTTTTGATAACAATTCTTGGTGATTTTGAAAGAATTTCAATGATTTTTAAATATATTGAACCAGTTATGATTACAATAGCATTAATAACAATAATTTCTATAATATTTAATAAAGATATATCGCAAAGTGGTAATATATCAGGATTTGAAATAAGTAAAATGACTCCTAATTGGATTATTAGCAGTATGCTATTTGTGAGTTTTAACAGTCTTGGAATGATAACTATAGCTTCAGACGCAGCTTTAAATGCAAAAGATAAGAAAAATGCTTTTTGGGGAGCTGGTATTTCAAGCATATTGCTAGGTTTATTAACAATAATTCTTTTATTTGCACTTCAAAAAGATATGACATTTTCAGATTCTTTAGATATGCCAATGTTAGGATTCTCAATGAAAATTAATAAAATTTTAAATATATTATATGCTACTATACTTTGTCTTGGTGTTTATTCAACGGGTTCAGGCACATATTACGCTTTTGGTAAAAGTATACCTGAGTCTAAGCTAAAAAAACCTATATTGATATTTGGAATCTTAGCTGGATATGTAGTTGGTTTGACTGGGTTTAAAAAAATTGTTTTATACTTATATCCAATTCAAGGTTATCTTGGAATAGTAATATTGGTACTAATATTTTTAAACTTTTGTAAAGAGCTTAGAAATAATAAAATTTAGAAATATCTAGACATTCTCCTGAGCTTTGACTGGTTCATATGATATTCCATAGCTTTTTTACCTGCATGAACATTGTGATTTTCAAAAGCATCAAATATAGCCTTATGTTCATTTAATATCGTATTTAAGTAATCTTCAAAGATTATGCGTGGGGGAGTGCTATATTTTAAATATATTTCATAAGTTGAAAGAGCTTGGCACAGCATTCTATTTTTTGTCCCATCATAAATCGTATTATGAAAAATTGAATTAAACTGCATCACCTTTTCTGCATCATTTTTTATGGTATAAAATTCCATAAATTCGATTGTTTCTCTCAGCTTATCAATTTCATCATCGCTCATTCTTTCTATTGCCCATTCAACTGCTTGCACTTCAAAAGTGCATCTTAAATCAAATAAGTCGCTAATATCTCTTACAGTTAAAGCATTTATATAAGCTCCTCTGTTAGGAATGTTGTCGATTAAACCATCAGCTTCAAGTTGTTTGAATGCCTCTCTTACAGGGGTTCTACTGACATTATATCTTTCGCATACGGATTTCTCAGTTATCTTTGTATCAGAAGGTATCTTGCCTGAAAGTATGTCAATTCTTAGCGAATTAAATAGGTCATAAGCTAAAGATTTTGATCCTGTCTTATTATCAATATTTTTATTAATATTATTTTCAACATTCTTATTCATTTTGGATACCCCTTGTATTATTTTTCATCGATTTTAAATTGTATATATAAAAGCCTTTTGCATACAATAATATATCCCCATATAAAAACTCTGTCAATAGAATATGTGTTATAATCTGAGTATGAAAAGTATTTATTCAAGAAAAAATGCAAATATCGTTTTAGACTTATTAAAAAAAGATTATCCAAAAGCAGGTTGTGCTTTAAATTATGATACAAAATTTCATCTTTTAATTGCTGTTGCATTATCAGCACAAACAACAGATGTGAGCGTAAATAAAATCACACCGATTCTATGGAATAGTTATCCTGATTCAAAAGCATTGTCAGAGGCAAATCAAAATGATGTCGAAGAAATAATCAAGAGCATAGGGTTGTATAAAAATAAGAGCAAAAATATAATAGGAATCTCTAAGTCTTTACAAAAGAGGTTGAATAATCTCGATGAAATTGAAAGAAAGAAATATCAAAATTCTATTGATAATAAAGATGGGGTTCCTGATAAATTTTCTGAACTTATAAAACTACCGGGAGTGGGCAGGAAAACTGCAAATGTAGTCCTAGCAGAAGCTTTCGGATTTCAAAAAATAGCGGTAGACACACATGTTCTAAGAGTTTCCAATAGAATAGGACTTGCTGATAATGATGATCCTTATAAGACAGAATTAGACCTAATGAATACTATTCCTGAAAATAGGTGGACAGAGGCACATCATCTATTAATTTGGCATGGAAGGAATTGCTGTAAAGCGAGGAAGCCTGAATGTCATTTATGCTCAATAAGGAGATTCTGTTTATTTGCTAATAAAAAGAATGATTGAAATAGATTTTATAAACTGATAGAATATTAAAGCAAATTATTTAATTTTTTTACCGCTCGATAGGAGGATTATCTTAATGATTAAGATAGGTATAAATGGATTTGGAAGAATTTCAAGAGTAGTGATAAGAGCTGTCCAAGATATGAATGATATAGAGATAGCTGGTATAAATATCAGAAATGCAGATTTAGATTATCTTGCATATATGATTAAATATGATTCTACTTTTGGAAGATTTAATGGTACCGTTGAAAGATGGGACGACAAAGGATTGATAATTAATGGCAAAAAAGTCCCAGTTTATAGCAAGGAAGTTGCTTCAGAAATACCTTGGAATGAGTGTGGCGTGATATATGTTATAGATGGAACAGGTGCTTATAATACAACTGAAAAAGCCAAAGCACATATTGATGCGGGAGCAAAAAAAGTAATAATATCAGCTCCAGCTAAAGATGATATTACACCTACCTTTGTATATGGAGTTAATCATGAGGAATATAAAAAGGATATGAATATTATTTCTAACGCCTCATGTACAACGAACTGCCTTGCACCATTATGTAAAATTCTTCAAGATAATTGGGGAATAGAAGGCGGACTTATGGCGACGATACACAGTGCTACTTCAAAGCAAAAAACCGTAGATGCAAGGTCAATGAAGGACTGGAGAGTTGGAAGAAGTGTATTCAACAATATTATTCCAACATCAACAGGAGCAGCAAAGGCAGTTGGGCTAGTTATACCTGAATTAAAGGGAAAGATGACCGGAATTTCCTATAGAGTACCAACACAAGATGTTTCCGTTGTTGACCTTAATGTTGTATTGAGTAAGCCTGCTAAGAAAGAAGAAATTTTAGAAGAAGTTAAAAAAGCTTCTGAATCCTATTTAAAAGATGTTGTTGAATATGTTGATGATGAAGTTGTATCTTGTGACTTTATTGGTGATTCTATAGCTTCAATATTTGATGTTCGTCAGGCAATTCAGCTTAATGATAGAACATTTAAATTTGTATCCTTCTATGATAATGAATGGGGATATAGCGTACAGATATTAAGAATGATTAGACATATGGCATCTGTAGATGAAAAATAATAATTTTAAAAAATATATAAGAGTTAATAGAGAGGTTGCCGATTTAAAAGGCAACCTTTGAATTTTTATTTTAGTAGAGATGACTGTCGGAGGCTATTTCAAATGAAAAAAACTGTAAAAGATATTAATTGGCATAATTTAACAGCTATAGAAAGATGTGATTTTAATGTACCGCTAAAAGATGGCAAAATAACAGATGAAACAAGAATAATTGCAGCCTTGCCAACAATTAAATATCTGATTGATAATGGAGCAAAGATTGTTCTTTTATCACATTTAGGACGGCCAAAGGGAAAGCCAAATGAAGATTGCTCTTTAAAACCTGTTGCTTCAAAACTATCAGAGCATCTTGGCATTGATGTTAACTTTTTGAAAAGTGATAATGTAGTCGATGACGGTGTAAAAAATGAAATTAAAAAACTAAAGGCTGGAGAAGTTGCAATTTTAGAAAATACAAGATTTAGAAAAGAAGAAGAAGAAAACGATACTGATTTTGCAAAAGAACTAGCCTCACTAGGAGATATTTTTGTACAAGATGCTTTTGGAACTGCACATAGAGCACACGCTTCAACAGCTGGAATTGCATCATTTCTCCCAGCAGTTGCAGGATTTTTGATTGAAAAAGAATTAAATTTTCTAGGTAAAACGCTTGACTCTCCTGAGAGACCTTTTGTTGCCATTATGGGAGGAGCAAAGGTAAAGGATAAAATACCTGTGATAACAAGCTTGCTAGAAAAGGTTGATACGGTAATTATCGGCGGAGGAATGTCATATACATTTTTTAAAGCAAGAGGTTTTGAAATTGGTAAATCAATATGTGATGATGAAGGACTTGAATTGGCAAGAGATATTATGGCAGCAGCTGATGAAAAAAATGTTAAATTCCTAATTCCTGTTGATACATTAGCTTCGTTTGAATTTGACAATGATTCTCCAAGTGAAACATATGACATGGATAAAATACCAGAAGATAGAATGGGAATGGACATAGGAGAAAAGACAATAAAACTTTATAAAGATGAACTAAAAAATGCAAAAACAGTTATATGGAATGGACCTATGGGAGTCTTTGAAATGCCTAATTTTGCAAGAGGTACAGAAGAAATAGCAAAATGTCTAGCTGATCTTAAAGATGCCAAAACAATAATCGGAGGAGGGGATAGTGCTGCTGCTGTTGCACAATTTGGACTTTCGGACAAGATGACTCATATTTCTACAGGTGGCGGTGCAAGCCTTGAATTTATAGAAGGTAAGAGTTTACCTGGAATTTCATGTATTGAAGATAAATAATTAGGAGATACGATGGATAGAATATTAATTGCGGGCAACTGGAAGATGAATAAAGATGCCAAAGGAACAATTGATTTTGCAAAAAAAATTAAGAAGTATTCTTTTAATGAAGGTGATGAAGTATGCTTAATCCCTCCATTTACTGATTTAAAAATTTTAAAAGATGAGCTGGATGGAACTAATATAAAGATAGGTGCACAGAATTGTCATTTTGAAGATAATGGAGCATATACAGGCGAAATATCTTCAGAAATGCTAAAGGAAATTGGAGTAGAATTTTGCATTGTTGGACATTCTGAGAGAAGAGAATATTTTGGCGAAACAGATAAATCATGCAATAAGAAGATAATTAAATTATTAGAAAAGGGAATAACTCCTATTTTATGCGTTGGAGAAAAAGAAGATATAAGAGAAGCAGGGGCAGAACAATCACTTATAAGCAAACAGCTTGGGGAAGCCTTTATAGGAATAAAACAAGCTGATGTTCCAAAAGTAATAATTGCTTATGAACCGATTTGGGCAATTGGAACAGGAAAGACAGCAACACCAGAGCAAGCACAGGAAATGTCTGCATTTATAAGGGGTTTTATGAGCGGTCTTTTCAGTGAAGCAATCGGTGAATGTATGATGATTTTATATGGCGGTAGTGTAAAGCCTGAAAATGCAAGAGATATACTAAGGCAGAGGGATATTAATGGTGCATTAGTAGGCGGAGCAAGCCTTGATCCTAAATCGTTATATGAACTTGTTAAAATTTCTGCTGATCTAAAGAAATAAATTCTATTATTTGAGGCCTTTAGGCATAAAATTCGTTGACTTTATATGGCTTGCATGGTAATCTAAATAGGCTAAAAAGAAGATTGTATCGTCGGAATTAAAGTTCCGACTTTTTGTTGGGAGGTTATAAATGCACACATTTTTGATGGTATTATTGCTTGTCGATAGTATTATACTAATTCTCAGCGTATTGCTTCAATCAAGCAAAAGCGACGGACTTAGCGGTTCTATTGCAGGAGGAGCGGAGCAATTATTTGGAAAGAAAAAAAGCACAGGTTATGATGGAATATTAGCAAGAATAACAATTATCACTTCTATATTATTTTTCCTAGTATCACTTGTCACTCTTGCTTTTTTTAGCTAGAAAAATTGTAGAATTAAACAATAGATCTTATTTAGATTTAACTTAATAAGTTTATAACAGAGATTATTTTTTCTCTGTAATAATATAGTTATTTATTATCAAGGAGGTTACAGGTAATGAACAGTTTCATTATTCCTATTGTTGCCCTTGTTGGATTGCTTGTTGCATTTGCATTAGCATCATTTGTTAATAAGCAAAATCAGGGTAATGACAGAATGAAAGAAATTGCAGGTTATATCAGAGAAGGTGCTTTTGCTTTCTTAAAGAGAGAATATAGGGTTATGGTTATCGTAATCGTAGCACTTTTCTTAATTATTGGATTTGCAATTAACTGGATTTCAGCAATTTTATATGTATTTGGTGCACTTCTCTCTGTGCTCGCAGGTTTCTTCGGAATGAGCGTAGCTACAAAGGGAAATGTTAGAACAGCAAATGCGGCACTTGAATCAGGAATGCCTCTTGCTTTAAAAGTTGCATTTAGAAGCGGTGCGGTAATGGGTCTTTGCGTAGCAAGTCTTGGATTGCTCGGTCTCGGTATAGTTTTTGTTATACTTGATCTCGCTACAATAACGCAGTGTATAACAAGCTTTGGTCTAGGTGCATCATCAATGGCTCTTTTCGGAAGAGTAGGTGGAGGTATCTATACAAAGGCTGCTGATGTTGGTGCTGACCTTGTAGGTAAGGTTGAGGCAGGAATTCCAGAAGACGATCCAAGAAACCCTGCTGTAATTGCTGACAATGTAGGTGATAATGTGGGAGATGTTGCAGGAATGGGTTCAGACTTATTTGAATCTTATGTAGGATCAATAATATCTGCTATAACTCTTGCTGCTGTCGCAGTTAACGAATCAGGAGTATCATCTACTTTCACAAAAGGCACTGCAGCACTATTTCCTCTCCTAATTGCAGCAATTGGTATCATAGCATCTATAATTGGTATTCTCTGCGTTAGGGGTTCTGATAATATGAATCCTTCAAAATCTTTAAATGCAGGAACATATATTGGTGGAATTATAGTTATTATTTGCTCAATATTCTTAAGCAAGAGTATGCTAGGTTCATATCGTTACTCATATGCTATTATAGCAGGACTTGCTGTAGGAATTTTAATTGGTACACTCACAGAAGTTTATACCTCAGATTCATATAAGCCGGTTAAAACAATTGCAGATGAATCTGAGACAGGAGCTGCAACAACTATAATCAGCGGTCTATCAGTTGGTATGAAGTCAACAGTATGGCCAATACTACTAATCTGTGTTGGAATTGTAATTTCATATAAGTTTGCAGGATTGTATGGTATCGCCCTTGCGGCAGTAGGTATGCTTTCAAATACAGGAATGACAGTAGCAGTTGATGCTTATGGCCCTGTATCTGATAATGCTGGTGGAATTGCTGAGATGAGCGAATTGCCTGAAGAAGTTAGAGATATTACAGATACTCTTGACTCAGTAGGTAATACGACTGCTGCAATTGGTAAAGGATTTGCTATTGGTTCTGCGGCTCTTACAGCACTTGCATTATTTGCATCATTTGCAACAACTGCAGAATTGACAGACATTAGCTTGCTTGATCCTATAGTAATTGTCGGACTATTTATTGGTGCAATGCTTCCATTCCTTTTCTCTGCTCTAACAATGAGCTCAGTTGGAAAAGCTGCTAATCAGATGATTCAAGAGGTAAGAAGGCAGTTCCATGAAAAGCCGGGAATCCTCGAGGGTACTGAGAAGCCTGATTATGCAACTTGCGTTGGAATATCAACGGATGCTGCTCTTAAGGAGATGGTTGCACCTGGACTCCTCGCTATAATTGCTCCAATCCTAGTTGGAATTTTATTCGGCGTTGAGGCACTTGGTGGTATGCTTGCTGGTTCTCTAGGTTCTGGCGTTCTCTTAGCAATTATGATGTCAAATGCCGGAGGTGCTTGGGATAATGCTAAGAAATATATTGAAAGTGGAACTCATGGTGGAAAGGGAAGCGAAGCTCATAAGGCAGCTGTAGTTGGTGATACAGTTGGTGACCCATTCAAAGATACATCAGGTCCATCTATCAATATCTTAATCAAACTTATGACTATAGTATCTCTCGTATTTGCACCTGTATTTGCTGCAATTGGCGGAGTTCTATTCTAAGTTATTAAATTGAAATATCATGGGATGCCATAAAATATGGCATCCTTTTTTTATTGAGTTTTATTACATATCATGATATTATTTTTTAGTATGAATTGAAAAAATATTCCAAGGGGGAATAAGTTATGTCAATAAGTTTTGAAAAAATTAGAGAAGATGGTTTAAAAAAAATTGATGAAGCAAAAGATGTAGATATTCTTCAAGATATTAGAAGAGAGCTTACGGGTAAGAAGAGCGTTATCAGCGATATGCTAAAAAAACTAAAGGACTTATCTCCTGAAGAGCGAAAATCTTTTGGAAAGAAAACAAATGATTTAAAGATGCTTTTCTTTGAGAAAATAGAAGAAAAGAAGAATGAGCTAATTAACAATTCTTCGTCAGTTAGTTCAGATTTTGATATAAGCTTGCCAGGTAATTTAATTAAGCAGGGGACGCTTCATCCAATTACTCAAATGCAATATGATCTTAATGATGCCTTTAGATCACTAGGCTTTGAAATATTTAAAGAAGATGATATATCAAGTGAGAAATTTGCCTTCGATAATTTAAATTTTCCCCCAGATCATCCTGCAAGAGCTACTATGGACACATATTGGATAGATGGAACTGAAAATAAGAGGGGTACAAAAAGACTTTGTTTAAGACCTCATTTAACAGGTGCAAGCGTACGCTATCTTCTAAAAAATGGTGCTCCTGCTAGATTTGTATATCCTGGAAGAGTATATAGAAATGAAGCAACTGATGCCAGACATGAAAGAGCATTTTTTCAATATGAAGCCCTTGTCGTTGATAAGGATATTAGTTTTTCAAGTGGAAAACTCATGATTGATACGATTATGGAAAAGGTATTCGGAAGAAAGGTTAATACAAGAATGAGAGAGGGATTTTTTCCATTTACTGAACCGGGTTACGAGATAGATATGGAGTGCCTTGTTTGTAATGGTAAAGGATGTAAGGTTTGCAATGGCAATGGATGGATTGAAGTTATGCCGGGGGGAGTTATACATCCTAATGTATTAAAATCAGCCAATTTAGATCCTGATGTTTGGAGCGGTTTTTATACAAATATCGGTCTTGATAGACTTGTAATGATGAGATATGGTGTTGATGATGTAAGACTATTTCACAGTGCTGATTTAAGATTTCTTAAGCAATTCAGGTAATAGGAGGATTAAAAATGAAAATATCATTAAATTGGATAAGAAAATATGTTGATTTGCCTGAAGATTTAAGCGAAAAGCAGATAGCTTATGACCTTACAATGAGGACGGTTGAAGTAGAAGATCTTATAGATACATCTTTAAAATATCATAATATAGTAGTCGGTAAAATTATAAATGTTAACCAGCATCCCAATGCAGATAAATTAAAAGTTTGCACTGTAGACTGCGGACTTGATGAATTAAAAGAGATAGTTTGCGGAGGTCTTAATCTTTATGAAGGACAATATGTCGCAGTAGCTCTACCAGGTTCGAGCGTTGTATGGCATGGTGAAGGAGAGCCTGTAAAGATTAAAGAAAACAAGCTTAGAGGTGTTAAGAGCTATGGAATGATTTCTGCCTCTGAAGAAATATACCTCGGTGATATTTATAAGGATGAACCAGAGAACATAATGGATTTAGGAAAAATTGAGGATATTAAACAAGATGAACTAGTAGCAGGTGCTTCTATTTCTGATGTTTTAAATCTAAATGATTTTATTTTAGATATTGATAATAAGAGTTTGACCAATAGACCTGACCTATGGGGACATTATGGCGTTGCTAGAGAAATTGCAGCAATTTATAAGCTTAAATTAAAGGATTTATTAGATGAGCAAATAAATATACAAGATTATAAATCACTACCTAAATATAAAATTAATATTCTAGAAAAAGAAAAATGCAAAAGGTATCTTGCTTTAAAAATTGAAAATTTATATGTCAAAGAGTCACCAGCTTGGCTAAAAATTGCTTTAAAAAGCGTAGGAATTAATCCCAAAAATGCAATAGTTGATATAACAAATTATGTAATGCTTGCTACAGGACAGCCAAATCATGCCTTTGATTCAAATCAGGTAGAGGGTGAAGAAATAGTTATAAGAAATGCAACAAAGGGGGAGAAGATAGTACTACTCGATGATAACGACCTTGAGCTATCAACAGATGACCTTGTAATTGCAGATATAGAAGAACCTATGTGTCTTGCCGGCATTAGAGGTGGCAAAAAGGATTCTGTCCTAGATAGTACAGAAAGTATAGTTTTAGAGATTGCAAATTTTTCACCTAATACTATAAGAAAAACCGAGCAAAGATTTGGAGAAAAAACAGATTCTGGGATTCGATATGAAAAAGGCATTGACACAGAAAGAATTGATATTGCTTTAGATCTGTCACTTGATTTATTTAATAAGATTTATCCTGAAAATAAAATCACAGCATATGGAGAAGTCACTAATGAACATACAGCATCTTCTGAAATTGATATTTCTCAAGATTTCTTGGATAGAAGAATAGGTACAAAATTAAGTGAGAAAGATATAATTGATACACTTTCAATCCTAGGTTATCAGATAGAGGTTAGAGATAAGGGAGCTTATAAGATTGATAAATCTATAAGAAAGGATTCTAACGGTAATCCGATTGAAGATAAATACTATCATATATTAGCTCCTACATGGAGGTCAACGGGAGATGTTTCAATTCGAGATGATATTCTTGGAGATCTCGCGAGAATGATAGGATATGAGAATTTTAAAAGAAAACCTTTGCCTGTTGAATTTAACAAAGCTATTAAGCAACCAAAAGAAGAACTTGAGAGAAGGATACGAGAATATCTTTCATTTAGATGTAATTTCTATGAGATTTTTACCTACCCATGGGTAAGTGATAAATATATTAATGCTATTAATTCTGATATAGAAAAAATGGTTAAACTCGCAACTCCACCTTCACCGGAGCAAGCATATCTAAGATCTACTTTAATCACAGGCTTACTAGAGTCTGCAGAAAAAAATCTAAGATATTTCAACGAATTTAATTTACATGAAATAGCTGAAGTCTTTGAAAAAGGTAAATATAGTCCTAGTACTGATGAAGAAATTTTACCGATTCAAAAGATGATGATTTCCGGAATTTCTGTATCAAATTCAAATGAAAAAGCTTTCTTTGATATAAAGGGAGTTCTGGAGTCTATGAGCAGATATTGTCATATGGAAGATTTTACTTTTAAAAAGATTGATAAGCCATCATGGGCAGATGAAAATGCCTATTTAAATATATTATCAAACGAAAATATCATAGGAAGTTTTGGACTTGTATCACTAAAATCACTGCATGAATCGGGGATAAATAATCCTGCTGTAGCAGTCTTTGAAATAGAGATGTCAAAGCTTAAACCATTTACATCTAGGACAAATAAATATATAAGTTTACCAGTTTTCCCTCAAGTTGAAGAAGATTTATCGATTGTTGTTGATGAGCAAATTAAATGGAAGGATATTCATTATGCAATTATAAATAAATGCAATGAGGTGAAATTTAAAGAAGTTTACAGAGGAAAGCAAATTCCTGAAGGTAAAAAGTCCATAATGTTTACAATTTCAATTGGTTCTGATAAAGGAACTCTAAACTCTAAGCAGATAGATAAGAAGATGAGATCTATTATTGAAACTTTAAAAAAACTATGTGGAGCTGAGTTAAGAAGCTAATTAGACTATATTTTATTGGCATTATAATAACAGATTAAGTTTTGAAAGGTATAATATGGATATTTCACGAATTGGGGTATTAACCAGTGGTGGAGATGCTCCAGGTATGAATGCAGCGGTTAGGGCCATCGTTAGATATGGTATTGAGGCAGAGCTAGAGGTCTATGGCATATATAAAGGTTATGAGGGTCTTATTAATGGACTTATCAAAGAAATGAATAGAAGGTCTGTCTCTGATATATTGCAAAGAGGTGGCACTATATTAAAAACCGCAAGAAGTGAAGAATTTAAAACAGAAGAAGGTGTTAAGAAAGGCATTGATAGGGCAAGGATATTTAACCTTGATCTAATTGTTGTAATAGGCGGAAATGGTTCTTTTAGAGGAGCAAAGGCAATAAGCGATATGGGTATGCCTGTGATATGTATTCCATGCACAATAGATAATGATCTAGCTTATACAGAGCAAACAATAGGATTTGATACCGCAATTAATACCGTTCTTGAAGCCATAACGAGAATTAGGGATACATCATCAGCCCATGAAAGAACAACTGTTATAGAGGTAATGGGTAGAGAGTGTGGAGATCTTGCACTATATTCAGGCTTAGCCGGCGGAGCAGAGGTAGCCTTGGTGCCGGAGCTAGTTGCTGATATGGATTATGTCTGCATGAAGGTTATGCAGGGTGTAAATAGTGGTAAACAGCATAGTATAATAGTAAAAGCCGAGGGTTATCCTGTTAGCACTGATGATATTGTCAAAGAAGTTGCCAAGAGAACAGGTCGCTCAGTAAAACCTGTTGTTCTATCTTACCTACAAAGAGGTGGCTCACCGTCACTTAGGGATAGACTAATAGCCACAGAATGTGCTGATGTAGCGATTAATTTGATTAAGGCAGGAGAATATAATAGAGCTGTAGGAATTATAAATGGTAAGGTTACAGATATAAGTCTAAGCAAGGCTCTCGAAGCAAAGAGAACATTTAATGAAGCTATGTATAACTCTATTGACATTTTAAGCAAATAATTTTAAATTAATTATAATAATATGAATAATTTTAATATTTTGTTTATTAAAATGCACAAATAAAATTCTTGTATTTTATCAGTTAAATGGTATAATTCAATTACAAAAACCGAGCTAATTATGTAAATTTCAATGCACGGGAGGTTAAAGAATGATTTTTTATTATAAGGCAAATAACAAAGTAACTAAGCCACAAGAGAAGTATGTCCCGGGCATGGGTATGTGTTGGGAGTTTACGATGCTTCCATTTAAAGATGAGGAAGAGAAGAAATTATACAAAGATACTCTTGCTGAATTTGAAAAAATTCATGGCCCAATTGAGACAGATAGAGAGCTGAAAGTTTTCTATGATTATACTGTAATTAAGGGATTGATTCCTAGAGGAAAGTAAAATTGTAAAGACGGAGCTATGCTCCGCCTTTTTTATGTACTTCTATTTCCTTGCTAATTTTACTTAGTCATTTGATCTTATTATTAATAGGTCTCCATCACTTATAGTGACAGTTGCTATCTTATCATTTTTATCAAGAACTTCATTGCTGATACCAAGCGTTCCTGCTCTAGTAAGATCATAATTATCAAGATTATATTTAGCTCCTTTTATTGTCACACCTCTAGCTACTTCATCATAAGGTATTATACTAAAATACTTGTAATTTTTAGAATAGGGAAGTAAGATGGTATTATTAGCCTTCGATGATATAAATTCTGCCGTATTTTTCATATCAACCAACCTTATTTTTATATTTTTGCTCGAATATTTCCTAATTGTATTAATAGCACCGAGAGTATGATCAAGCCTTCCGCCAATTCCGCCCAGAAGAGTTATATCTAATTTTTTATTGTTAAAACGATCTATTGCCTCTTTTATTGATGCCTCTGCATCTGTTAAATTCTTTTCAGATGGATAGGTCACATATTCAGAGTTAAACAATCTATAATTTTTAATATTATTTGTATCTTTATTATCAATATTAAGTTCGGAAGTAGAATCAAAATCTCCTACGCAAAGGTCAGGGGAGATATTGTGATTTTTTGCAAAAATTTGCCCACCATCAGCACAGATAATATATTCTGATTTTTTTACAAGTTCCTTAACAAAAGAACTATTAAAATTTTCAATATAGGAGAGTATTATTAAAATATTCATATTTACATCCTTTATTATTAAAGTATGATTAAAGTATCAATTCCTTAACTTGAATTATATTTTATCTTATTATAGAATATATTCCAATATTTAAATATAAAGGAATTGTTTTTATGAAATATAATATAGTTACAAAATCACCATTGGAAATTAAGATGGGTCTAGCTCAAAAAACAAATGGCACTTTAATGCAATATGTATGGGGAATTATTATTTTTTTTGTTTTTACTGACTGGGCTTCATCGCTCTTAGGGCATTATTATCCTATGAAGAATATAGATCTTATAATTAATTTTTATAAGAATTTAAATGTTGACACTGCTAACCTTTCAAGATTAGCAGAAATTTTACCTAGTCCAGCAGCATCTTCCGCACTTTATATGACTATAATTGGAGGAATATTTATATTCGGGAGATGTATATATACACTTCATTATCTTAATAGTTTAAAAAGCGAATATCCTTTGATTTTAAGCGGGTTTAAATTCTTTATTAAGGCGGTTATTCTTAATATTTTAATGGGATTCTTTGTTGCATTATGGTCTATGCTATTAATTGTTCCTGGCATAATTGCTTTTTACAATTATAGACAGGCTTTTTATATCCTAGCCTCAAATCCTGAGAAGTCGCCATTCCAATGTATTAAGGAGAGCAAATTTATAATGAATGGAAATAAATTTAATCTGTTTAAGCTGGATTTAAGCTATTTACTCTTGATTATAATTCTTTCACTACCGGCAACAATTATATTAAATTTTGTAGATACAAAGACCCTTTATGGTTTGATGACATTTTTAATATTTTCAATCCCTCAATATATTGCTTATGCTTCAGCATACCTTGGGCAGGCTGAGTTTTTTAGATTATTAATAGAGCCATCTGCCAAAGAGTTTTATGCAGGCGATGATATTTCCTATAGCAAAGGGGAAAATTTTATCAATTCTGATAATTCAGAAATTATTAAAGAAGATAGAGTATATGCAAATACAAAGATGAAGATAGAAGACTTAAGGAATGTTGCTGGGACTCTTGGTATAGAATTTGATGAAAATTATACTGTAGAAGAGCTGGTAATGCTAATAAATAATGAATTAAATAGGGGATCAAATTAGAGATGAAAGTCTCTTTATTAGCAGGTTAATATCTGATGGAATTTCTGCATTAAGTTCCATTTCTTCACCACTTGTAGGATGTTTAAATTTAATATATTTTGAGTGAAGTGCCTGCCTTGTCATTTTTTCATCCTTGATATTAGAATATAAACCATCGCCAATTATAGGGTGATTTATATGGGATAGATGAATTCTAATTTGGTGAGTTCTACCAGTATACAAGGTGAGTTCAGCTAGCGTCGCACCATCAAATGGTTCAGGCAATTTTTTATTATAAAATCTTTTGATGACTTTGACACCTGTAACAGCATTTTTTCCGCCCTTATCAATTGATAGAACCGAGCGTTTTGGCGAGGAAGGGTCAGGTCTTCCTACAGGTAAATCAATTATAAAATTGTCTTTTTCAATTATCCCATAAACAAGGGCAATGTACTTTTTTAAGACTAGATCTTTTTGCATTTGTTTTGAAATTTCATTTTGTATATTAGAGTTCTTTGCAACTATAATAAGACCACTCGTATCCATATCTAGACGATTACAAAATCTAATTTTAAAATTTTGATTGGTCTTTTCTATATATGAAGTTATTCCATTTGCAAGAGTGTTATTTGGATGACCTTTTGTAGGATGAACTGTAATTCCTGCCTGCTTATTTATTATTAATAGGTCAGAATCTTCATATACTATATCTATCGGAATATCCTCAGGCGGAAAATTGTTCTCTTCGATTGGAAGTCTAACACTTATCAAATCACCTAAATTTGGTTTTATAAAACCTTTGGATTTAACACCATTTAAGTCAATTAATTCCTGAAATTTAATCTTAGTTTTAAATCTTCTTGAAAATGTAAAATTTGCACGAAGTATCTGATTAATTGTCATTCCAAGTTCATCTCTATTTACAATGTGTTCGTATTTACCCATAAATTTAAATCAGCTTATCCCTTAACTTTGTCCAGTAGTCATATTCTTTAAATCTTATTAAATTAATTAAGCGTGATGATTTTTTAATTTCAATATATGAAACATCATCAAATATTGATTCAAATCCATCATAGGTTATGTAGATTGGTTCATCTGCAGTTCGTCTTGCTGTAGTAAGCCTAATAACGCCGTCAATAGGGAGTATTATGCTTGAATGATAGGACCTATACGCATTTGTACTTGCAGGAGCTACAGGCGTTAATTGCAATACACCTAGTCCTGGAGCAACTATTGAGCCACCTAGTGAATAGTTATATGCTGTCGATCCAACTTCTGAAGAAACAAGTATTCCGTCACCGCTAAAATTTTGGATTACAGTATCATTTATTTTTACCTCAAAATGAGTTAGATTTGTTAATGGGCCTCTAACCATCATCTCATTTATTGCATAAATTCTTTCTTTTATACCATTTTTAAATACTATATCTGTTTCTAACACCGGTATAACCTGTAAAATATATTCATTATTAAAATAAGCCTTGGAAAATCTTTCAATATCTCTATTGTTAGCATTTAATTCTTGAAAAAAACCGAGATGACCAGTATTTATTCCTATTATTGGTTTTGATGGGAAGTCACAATCATGGGCAAAATGAAGAAATGTTCCGTCACCACCAATGCAAGCTATTAAATCTGCATCTAATGCCAGCTCTTTTCTACTTTTCTCATTATATAGAACATCAAAATTAGAATTTTTTAGAGAATTTATAAATTTATTTCTAGCTTCAATGGACATATCTGTTCCATTTGTATAAATATAAATTTTTCTCAGCTTTGTATCTTGCATAATTTTTCCCTATCTTTAATAAATTAAACTTATATCAGGATATATTTATATAAGGCTATCTAATTCATCAACCATAATATCAAAAACTTCCATTGCTCTTTCAATAGAATTCTTTGAGTTCATATCGACTCCTGCAATCTTCAAAAGGTCTATAGGATAATTTGAATTTCCACTTTTCAAAAAATCGATATAATCATCTTTTGCTCGAACGCCATAATTCCCATTGTCATTTGAAAATTTAGAGGAAGTGCCCACTATAGATTTTGCTATTGCATTTGCTGCAGAATAACCTGTTGCATATTGATATACATAAAAAGGCCTGTAAAAATGGGGTATTCTCGACCATTCGTATCTTATAAATTCATCTTCTTTAACATTAGGTCCATAGTATAGCTTATTAAGCTCATCATATTTTTTATTAAGCCACTGTGCTGTTAACTGACCGCCTTTTTCAACATATGTATGAGTAAGTAATTCAAATTCAGCAAACATAGTCTGTCTAAATAATGTTGCTCTAAAAGCGTCAATATACTTATTTACCCAATAAATTTTTTCTTTTTTATTTTTTGCATTATCTATTAAATAATTAATTAAAAGTGTTTCATTAACCGTGCTTGCGGTCTCTGCAGTAAATATAGAGTGACTTCCATAGATGAAAGGCTGTTTTTCTCTCGTATAAATAGAGTGCATTGAGTGTCCGCCTTCGTGAATTAAAGTAAAAGCGTCATCTATCTCATTATTATAATTCATCAATATATAAGGATAACTGTCATAAGATCCAAAGCTATAAGCTCCAGAAGTCTTCCCTTTATTCTCATATATGTCAACCCATCTTTCATTTAAGACGCCTTTTTTAAATCTTTTTACATAATCATCACCAAGTGGAGATAATGCTATAGAACAAAGATTCACAGCTTCTTCAAAGGAGCATTTTTTATCTTCAAGGGAAGTAATAGGAAGATATATATCGTGCATACCAAGGTCATCTATGCCAAGAACTCTTTTTTTAATTTTAATATATTTATACATTGACGGCAAGTGATCATGAACTACATCAATTAGATTTCTATATATTTCAGGGGATATATTTTCGGAATCAAGTGCATAACTTAGAACATCATCATAATTTCTTATCTTAGAACCAGTAACATAGTTTTTTACATTGTATGAATATATAACAGAAAGGGTATTATTGAGAGATTTATACTTTGAATACATCTGCTTATATACTTGTTCTCTCAAATCTCTATCATCAGACTCCATAAGCTTAGTATAATTACCATGAGTTAAATTAAATTCTTCACCTTTTTTATCTTTAACTATTCCAAAATCTAAATCAACATTATTTAACATGGTAAAAATTTCACTTGAGGCATCTCTAATATCCGCCAAGTTTGCAAGCAAGGATTCTTCTTTAGATGAAAGGATATGTTTTTTCTCTTTAAAAATTGAAGCTAACATGAACTCGTATATTTTAAGCCTTGGTTCTATTTTAAAAAAGCTCATAATTTCATCTTCATCTTTTGATATTAATTCAGGTGTAAAAAAAGCTGTATTAGAAGATATTATAGACGCTGCATCAATTGCCTTACCCATCATTTCTATATATTTGGGATTAGCATTATCCTCATCTCTCCTCTGCCTTGCATAAACTATAACATTTTCAAATAATCTTGAGATATTTGAACTTTGTTCAAGCTGCACGAGAAGGGCAGAAGGATTTTTTCCAACACTACCTTGATATTTTAAAAAGTCATTAGACAATTCAATACATTTATTTAAATCTAACTCCCATTTATTCTCATCAGGATACATTCTTTCAATATCCCATTTATATTTATCTTTGATTTCATTCCTATTTAAAATTGGCATAGTCACCTCGTTAACCTATAATTATTATTGATATTATGATATAATTTGCTATGTTTGTAATTATATCATATTAAGTATTAAAGGTGAACGCATGAAGAGAGATGAACTCTATTCGTTAATAGATATTGAGACTCCAAGTGATTTTAAATACTATGAAAATCTTGAACTGCTACTTGAAAATGATAAAAATATAGATTCATATTTATTAGAAGAATTATTCTATTCTTTAAATTGGGAACAATTAATTGATTTATTTAAATCATATTTTGATGAGGTAATTAGAATATTACCTGATAATGAAGATGACCTTTATATAAAATTTGATGTAATTAAAAGGAAGTTTTTAGGTATTCTTGAAAGAGAAAAGGATAGGGAAAATGTTAAGATTCTTGTTTCTGAGATAGAATCCTTTAAAAAATGGTTTATAGAAGATAAATTAGTTAAATATAATGATAATAAAAATACCAGCATTTATGATGCCATATATGATATATATGCTTCAAAACTTTTAAATAATGATTGTAAATACGATTTTTCAAATATTAATGATTATAAAATTGATGCTTTTGAAATAAAGATTTCAAAGCTGATATAAGCGGGGGAATATGTTAAAGACTTTAAATTATAAATCCGGTATAAGATTAATCATGGAAAAAATTGAGGGTTCACGCTCTCTATCTTTAGGAATCTGGGTTAATACCGGTTCATCTCAAGAGGAATCTAGGGATTTTGGTATTTCTCATTATATCGAACATATGCTATTTAAGGGTACTTATAATAGGACACCTTTTGAAATAGTTAATGAGATAGATATGATAGGTGGTCAGCAAAATGCTTTTACTGGTAAAGAAAAGACCTGTTATTTTATAAAGGTCTTGGATGAACATTTTAAAATAGCAGCCGATGTATTAGTGGATATGATATGCAATCCTCTCTTTGACTTGACAGAAATGGAGAGAGAAAAATTAGTTATCTGCGAAGAGATTAAAATGAATGCTGACGATCCTGATGATGTAGCTATTGATAATTTAGAAAATATAGTCTACAAAAATACGCCTATGGCACATCCTGTTTTAGGAAGCAGGGAAAGTGTAATGTCTTTTACTAGGGAATCAGTATTAGATTATTATAAAAGTCATTATACAAAAGATAATATAGTAATTTCGGTTGCAGGTTCTTTTAACGAAGATGAGATAATAGATTATTTTGAAAATGCTTTTGATAAATTAGGTAGCAAATCACTTCCTAAAAAAGAATATAAGCTCCCTAGCTCAAAAGAAGTTAGCGGATATAATGAAATTCATAAAGATATAGAACAGTCGCATTTAGCCTTAGGAATCAAAGGAATAGGAGCAAATGATGATAAAAAAACACCTCTTAGGATTTTAAATACAATTCTAGGCGGTGGAATGTCATCTAGATTATTTCAGAATATAAGGGAGAAGAAAGGCCTTGCATATTCCATTCATTCATCTCTAGGCTTTAATAAAAAAAGTGGATTATTTCTTATTGAAGCAGGAGTTTCTAATGAAAATGTAGAAAAAACACTGATGAGCATTAAAGAAGAACTAGATAATATTCACAAATATAAAATCTCTGATTCTGAAATAAATAGTGCAAAAGAGCAGATAAAAAGCACATATATATTTTCATCAGAAAATGTACAGTCAAGAATGATATTAAATGGGTTAACTATTTTAAATGAAGAAAGGATATTAACCCAAGATGAAATGCTTCGTGAGATCGACTCAATTAAAAGTGAAGATATTGAGAGGGTAAAATATATAATAGATGATTATGATAATTATTCCATAATAAATGTTTGTAGCTAAAGGAGAAACTAATATGAAATTAAATATAGTAAGCAAATCAGGCAGAATACCTTCATATGCGACAGCTGGTTCTTCAGGTCTTGATATTACAGCTTTTATATCAGAACCTATAATTTTAAAACCAATGGAAAGACTTCTTATACCTACAGGAATATTTGTTGAGATTCCTAGTGGATATGAGGGTCAAATAAGGGCAAGAAGTGGGCTTGCCATAAAGCATGGAATTGGGCTTGTTAATAGCATAGGAACGATAGATAGCGACTACAGAGGAGAACTTAAAATCCCACTTATTAATTTTTCAAACGAAAATTTTACTATAAATGATGGTGATAGAATTGCCCAGCTTATTATTACTAAATATGAAAAAGTAAGCATAGAAGTAGTTCCAAAGCTGTGTGATACTGAAAGAGGAACGGGTGGATTTGGACACTCAGGAATAAAAAGTAATTAAATAATGATTAAACATAGAGAAGATTTAGAGAAAAGCGAATATAAAATGCTAAGCCCCCTAGCTACAAAGTCGGCAGATTCAAAGGGCAGATTGAATTATGAAGAAAAGTGCCTCTATCGAACAGATTTCCAAAGGGACCGCGATAGAATAATTCATTCAAAGGCATTTAGGCGGCTTGTTCATAAAACTCAGGTTTTTATATCTCCTGAGGGTGACCATTACAGGACAAGACTAACGCATACCTTGGAAGTAGCTCAAATATCGAGGACTATATCAAGAATTTTAGGATATAACGAAGACCTTACAGAGGCAATTTCTCTCGGTCACGACCTTGGACACACACCATTTGGGCACAATGGAGAAATTTTTCTTAATGAAATACATCCGGGCGGATTTCATCATAATGAGCAAAGCCTTAGAGTTGTTGATCGTCTTGAGAAAAAAAAGGATAATTATGGCTTAAATCTAACATGGGAAGTTAGAGATGGAATTTTAAATCATAGAAGCAGGAATATGCCATCAACACTAGAAGGGCAGATTGTAAGAATTTCCGATAAAATAGCATATATAAATCACGATATTGATGATGCTATAAGAAGCGGTGTAATTACTGAAAAAGATTTGCCGGAGGAAGACCTTAATATTTTAGGATACACACATGGTGATAGAATTAATAACCTCATAGAAGATCTCGTAAATAATAGCGAAAATAAAAGGCAAATATCTTTAAGCGAAAATTTTAACTACGCTCTAATGCATTTAAGAGCTTTTATGTTTAAAAATGTATACAATAGTGAAAAGGTGAAAAAAGAGGAAGAACTTCAGAGAATTAAAGAGCAGATTGAGGGATTATACGACTTTTTTATAAAAAATCCGTCGGAATTACCTGATATGTATGTTTCTATAATAAAAGAAGATGGTTTAAATATTGCTGTAAAGGATTATATTGCAGGCATGACAGATAGATATGCGAATAAAATCTTTGATTCTATTATAAAGAATAAATAAACTAAATTTAGTAATAAATAAGTTATAAATAATGATACTTAACAAAAGGTAATATAATGTCATTTGATAATAGATTTATTGAAGACTTAAAAAATAGAATAGATATAGTAAATATCATTGGCAAGGATGTTAGGCTAAAAAAGAAAGGTGCAAATTACTGGGGTAATTGCCCATTTCACAATGAAAAGACCCCGAGTTTTTCTGTGAATGAAGAAAAACAGTTTTATCATTGCTTTGGGTGCGGAGTAGGTGGTGATGTCATAAAATTTGTCCAAGATTTTTATAAATTGGATTTTAATGAAGCAATTACAAAAATATGTGCTGATAATGGAATAGAACTACCCAAAATGGTACATAGGTCAAATGTTGATTACAAGAGATTTTATGAGATTAATCGTCTGACAGCTACATACTATTTTAAAAGCCTAAGGAAATTACCAAATTTGGGTTATAAATATATATCAAATAGAAAGATAGATAATCAGGCTTTAAATAAATTTGGAATTGGTTTTTCTAATAATTCCTGGGATGGTTTATATAAATATCTTCATTCACAAAATATTAAAGATGAAGAAATGATTAATCTAGGTCTTGTTAAAAAGGGAAAGAATAATAAGCTCTATGATAAATTTAGAAATAGAATTATGTTCCCTATTATTGACACTCGCTCTAGAGTCATAGGTTTTGGTGGAAGGAGCGTATCAAATGAAGATAAGCCTAAGTATCTAAATTCTGATGAAAGCGATATTTTTCACAAAAAAAATAATTTATATGGGCTAAATATTGCCTCTGAATATATAAAGAAAGAGGGGAATATAATCATTGTAGAAGGTTATATGGATGTAATAAGCTTATATCAATCAGGTATAAGGAATGTTATAGCTTCTCTAGGAACAGCACTCACAGATGAGCAGGCAAGGCTTATCTCTAGGTATACAAAGAATATTATCCTCTCATATGATTCTGATGAAGCAGGGATAAAGGCGAATTTAAGAGCGATAGATGTATTAAGAAAAAACAATTTAAATGTAAAAGTAATACAAGTCGAAGGTGGAAAAGACCCTGATGAATACATAAAAAAATATGGTAAGGATAAATTTAAAAATTTAGTAACAAATGCCCTTCCTTCTACAGACTTTATACTGATTACCTTAAAAAGAAATTTCGATCTAAAAAGAGATGAAGATAAATTAAATTATATTAAAGAATGTATTAGGGTATTAAACACCTTATCACCAGTAGAGCAAGATTTTTATATTAAAAAAATATCAAGAGAACTTGATATTTCTGAACAAGCTATTAGGACTGAAGTGAGCACGAGAGGAAGAGAAGAGGTTAAAAGATATACGAATGAGAGGGGAATCTACAAGGATAATATAAATAATGAAATAACGGCAATATTAAAGACTGAACTTTATTTGCTATATATAAGTTCAGTAGATTCATATTATTTAAAAGAATTAGAGAAAGATAATGTAATATTTACAACATATCTTGCAAAAAAAATTCATAAAATTTTGATAGAAATTTGTAGCAAGGATTTAAAAAACGATAGCTATAATATTAAAGATATTAATTTAAATATAATTGATGAGATAAGTAAGAATCTTGATAAAGATGAAGATATGGCTTTTCGCAAGGCTACTAAGGGACTTTTTATCGGGGGAGATATTGAAGAGTTTTACAATAAATGCTTAAAAAAATACAAACTTGAGATTTGTATTGAAAGAAAAAATCAATTACAAAATGAACTCGAAGTATCTGAAAAAATAAATGATAATAGTTCAAGCGAAGATATTGCGAAAGAATTACTATTTTACGAATCAGAAATTAGAAGGTTGAAAGGGGATTAGAATGGCAAAAAAAAGAATCGATCCTAACAGTATTGAAGGCAAGGTAAAGGCTATTGAGCATAATATCGAGCTAACTCCTGAAGAGAAAGAAAATGCAATAAAAAAAGAAAAAACTCTAGCCATGAGAGATCAATATGTCATGGACCTAGAACAAATTGCAAAGAAAACAAATAATGAAATCACAATTGGAGAAGTTAGCAACTATCTATATGATTTAGAGCTTGATAAAAATGATATAGAAATGACCTATAAAATGCTCGAAGATAAGGGAATAAAGGTTGTTGAATTTAGAGAACCTGCTGATTCAGAATTAAAAAATGATGAAGATGCGGACGATGGAGTTGTAATAAATAAAAATGGAGAGATAGATGTCGAAGCTACAGTCCCTAAGTCTGTTCCTACTGATGACCCTGTAAGAATGTATCTTAAAGAAATAGGTAAAGTTAGCTTGCTAACAGCAGATGAAGAAAAAGAGCTTGCAAAGCGTATGGAAGAAGGAGATGAATGGGCTAAGAAGAGGTTATGCGAATGTAATCTAAGACTTGTAGTAAGCATAGCAAAGAGATATTTAAATAGGGGCTTATCTCTCCTTGATCTAATACAGGAAGGTAACCTTGGTCTTATAAAAGCTGTAGATAAATTCGACTATACTAAGGGATACAAGTTCAGCACATATGCTACTTGGTGGATAAGGCAAGCTATAACAAGGTCTATAGCTGATCAAGCAAGAACGATAAGGATTCCTGTTCACATGGTAGAAACTATAAATAAGTTAATAAGGGTTAGTAGACAGCTACTTCAAGAATATGGTAGAGAACCAACATCTGAAGAAATTGCCGAAGAAATGGGAATAACTGTTGACAAGGTAAGAGAAATAAAGAAAATATCCCAAGACCCCGTCAGCTTTGAAACACCAATTGGAGAAGAAGAAGATAGCCACCTAGGTGATTTTATTCCTGATGAGGATGCTCTTGAACCAGTAGATGCAGCGGCTAACTCAATGTTAACAGAACAATTAATGGAAGTTTTGGACACACTTAGTGAAAGAGAAAAGAAAGTATTATTACTGAGATTTGGTGTTGAAGATGACAGACCAAGAACTCTTGAAGAAGTGGGAAAAGAATTTAATGTAACAAGAGAAAGGATAAGGCAGATTGAAGCAAAGGCATTAAGAAAGCTTAGGCACCCATCAAGAAGGAAAAAATTAAAAGAGTATTTAGAGTAATTCTTAATAAATTACTTATAAAAGTACCAAATAGTTTAAATAATTTAAGCATTCTAAATAATTTAAACTATTTAAATTAGCTCAATAATATTAAGAAATATTAATTGATTGTAAGAGGTAGAGGTGAGAAATCCTACCTCTTTTTATATTTTATATTGGAGCTAATAAACAAAAAAACAAATACTTATTTTTTAAAATATTTATGAAATATAAAAAAATTAAAACAATAATCAAAAAAGAAAGAGTAAAAAGGGTTAAAAATCTAAAAATAGATTGATTGGACATATTGTTATCTTTTTTTTAATAATTTACAAAATATAGATTGGTTTACAATAAAATATAGTCTTTATGTGATATAAATATGTATAATAAAATCACATTACTTTTATTTTTGCTTTATTTTTTTATTTTTTCTTTTTTATTTATAAGTAGATGCTAAAATCTCGTTAACATTTTTATAGATTTTGCTACGAATTTTAAAGACGAGGTATTTAGAAATGAAAAAACAGATATTAAAGATTGGAATAATTACATTGATAATGATATGCTTTTCCATTCCAAGTTTTGCAAGCAAAAGTGGTATTAGAGGAATAATAAATAAGCCTGCTTCATCTGCTTTTAAATCCTTACAAAGTAAGACTTTAGAAGCTGTAACGGATGCTTTAATAAAAAAGCAGATTTCTGATAATGCTGAAAAAAGTGAAATTAATATTAAAATGGATGAATCAAAGAAGAGTGTCGCTATAAGAGAAGCTGATGAGGCATCTGGTAAGGCTGCTGCAGAGCACAAAAATGCTTTAGAAGCAAATTCTTCATCTAATGCTCAGCAAAATGTAAAGCCACAGGCTAAAGCAAAAGAATTTGATAGCAGTGAGTTAACTACTCCGGATTCTTCAATAGATAATTCTTCATCTGATAATAATAATGATAGTGCTACTGATAACAATACTAATAATACAGATAGCTCAACTGATAATAAACCTCAGAATAATCCTAGTTTTGACAGTTCAATAATTCCAGCTGGTAGCCTTGGAATAGATGTATCAGAATTTAATGGATATATTGATTGGCAAGCAGTTGCAAACTCAGGTGTAAAATTTGCTTACATTAGAGTTGCGGGTAGATTTAGCGTTAGTGCTAGTATATATGATGATGCAAGATTTGATTATAATATTGCTCAAGCTAAGGCAAATGGTATAAAGGTTGGTGTTTACTTCTTTACACAGGCTGTTAATGCTGATGAAGCAATTGAAGAAGCAAGATATACAATAGAAAAGATTAAGCCTTATGGAGTTGACCTTCCAATAGTAATCGATTCAGAAAATGTAAGCGGTGGCGGAAGACATTCAGCAATTAGCACAGCTTCAAGGACTGAAGTTATTAAAGCATTCTGTGATGAAGTGTCTAATGCTGGATACACTCCAATGCTTTATGCAAGCACATGGTGGTTAAATAATAAGCTTGATATGAACCAGTTAAATGGTTATAGAGTATGGGTTGCACAGTACTATGACAAGGTAACATATGGAGGCTCATATAATGTATGGCAGTACACAAGCACAGGCAGAATTACAGGAGTAAATGGAAATGTTGACTGCAATTACTGGTATAACTAATTTTAATATTATTACTGGTATAACTAAGTTGAATTTAATTGTAGTTTTAACAATATAGTTGATAGAATTTTTAGAAATAATATAAATGAAAATTAGCAATCGTCTTTATAAAATATATGAAGAAGTAGCAACAGGTGAAACTGTTGCTGATGTCGGAACGGATCATGGATTCGTTCCGATTCTTCTAATAAAAAATAAAATATCGCCAGCAATTATTATGAGTGATATTAGTTCAAAATCCCTAGATAAGGCTATTAATAATTTAAAAGATATAAAAACAAGCACATTAACATCATTTAGAGTGTCAGATGGCTTAATTGAGATTTCATATGGAGAAGTCGATGATATTATTATTGCAGGTATGGGAGGACAGCTTATTATAGATATTTTAGAAAAGGATATTGATAAGACACATTCTTTTAAAAAATTAATTTTACAACCTAGGAATAATAGTGGCAGGCTAAGACATTGGTTATATAAAAATAATTTTAATATAGAAAAAAATGTACTTGCAAAAGAAGGAAAGTTTGTATGTGAAATAATAGTTGCAAAAACAGATTTTAATATCAATAAAATATATGAAAATATAGATAAAGATAGTATTAAATGGGAATTTCCTAAGTCGTTTAAATACTCTGAAAAAGAGCTTTTAAAAGAAAAAATCAATTGGAAAATTGAAAGTATAAATAATGAGATTAATAATTTAAAAAAAAGCAAAGATGATAAAACTTACTTAATAAAAAAGCTTGAAATAGATTTAGAATATCTAAAGACTTTATTAATATAAAATATATAATATGGTATAATACTTCCAGGGTAAACCAGACGATCGCGTGTCTTTAGACATGAGGAAAGTCCGGGCTCCAAAGGGCAAGAATGCCTGATAACATCAGGCGCAGGTAACTGTAGGGAAAGTGCAACAGAAACATTCCGCCGAAACGGTTAGGCCGTGGTAAGGTTGAAATGGTGAGGTAAGAGCTCACCGGCGTCATGGAGACATGACGGCCGTGTAAACCCCATTCGGAGCAAGACCAAGCAGGGCATTATTTGTGGCTGCCCGTCACTGCCCATAGGTAGGTCGCTTGAATCATTTAGCAATAGATGATCTAGATGGATGATCGTCAAATACAGAACCCGGCTTATAGGTTTGCCCTTTTTTTATTAGGGGCATTTTTTATTTTTTGTTCAATTTTTAACTATTTAAAAGAGGAATGAAATGAAACTTGGTATAGATGTAGGCTCTACAACAGTAAAGCTAATATTGCTTGGTAGTAATGACGAAATAATATATTCGAGATATGAAAGACATAATTCTGATGTTTTTCAGAAGGTTAGAGAACTTCTATTTGAATTAATTAAAGAAATGGGAGATCTTTCAATAAAAGCTATTATAACAGGTTCAGGAGGTCTTTCCCTTGCTAAAATATTAAATTTGAAATTTGAGCAGGAGGTTATCTCATGCACTGAAGCTGTTAGTAAAATTATACCGGAAACTGATGTATCTATTGAGCTTGGCGGTGAGGATGCAAAGATTACATATTATAATCCATCTATTGAACAGAGAATGAATGGTTCTTGTGCAGGAGGTACAGGAGCTTTTATAGATCAAATGGCAGTCCTTTTAAATACCGATGCAAGCGGTTTAAATGAAGCTGCTAAATCATATAATATCATCTATCCTATTGCATCAAGGTGTGGAGTTTTTGCAAAAACTGATATTCAGCCATTAATAAATGATGGTGCAAAAACATCAGATATTGCTATTTCAATATTTCAAGCTGTTGTAAATCAACTAATATCAGGACTTGCATGCGGTCACCCAATTAAAGGTAATGTTGCTTTCCTAGGTGGCCCTTTGACATATTTAAGTGAGCTTAGAAAAAGATTTATTGAAACGCTAAAGCTTCCAGAGGAAAATGTTATTTTTCCCGAAAAT
Source organism: Alterileibacterium massiliense (assembly GCF_900104645.1). GTDB lineage: Bacteria > Bacillota > Clostridia > Peptostreptococcales > Anaerovoracaceae > Alterileibacterium > Alterileibacterium massiliense. Next base: position 927,604 of record NZ_FNWE01000002.1, read on the forward strand.
TCAAAATATTTTGTGGCTATAGGTGCCGCTTTGCTTTCTGAAAATGAAGATAATACTAATATCTCAGATCTTATTTCTAAAATCGATAATTCTGATTCTAAAGATATATCATCTACAAAATACATAGATCCTCTATTTGATGATGAAAATCACCTTGAAAGTTTTAGGAAAAGACATGACAAATACAAGGTAAAAAGAAACGACCTATCTATGGCAAAAGGGCCTTTATTCTTAGGTATTGATGCAGGTTCAACTACAACCAAGGCAGGTTTAATTAATAGTGAAAATGAGCTACTTTATGAATATTATGAAAATAATAATGGAGAACCTTTAGAAGTTGTAAAAAAAATATTACTTGATATTTATAAAAAAATTCCAAATGATGCTTTTATAGCAAGATCTGTAGTAACCGGATATGGCGAAAATCTTATTAAAGCTGCTATAAAGATGGATGATGGTATTATTGAAACAATGGCACATTATAAGGCAGCTGAAGAATTTTTGCCAGGCGTAAGCTTCATACTCGATATTGGCGGTCAAGATATGAAGTGCATGAAAATTAAGAATGGTGCTGTATCTTCAATAATGTTAAATGAAGCATGTTCTTCAGGTTGCGGTTCTTTTATTGAAACCTATGCTAAGAGTGTAAATATGAGTGTCCCTGAATTCGCAAACTTAGCTTTAACAGCTGAGAATCCCGTTGACCTTGGGACCAGATGTACTGTTTTTATGAATTCCAAGGTTAAACAGGCACAAAAAGAAGGTGCAAAAATAGGGGATATATCCGCAGGACTTTCTTTATCAGTAATTAAAAATGCTCTATATAAGGTTATAAAGTTAAGAAATCCAGATGAAACAGGGGATAAGGTAGTAGTTCAAGGCGGTACATTTTTAAATGAAGCAGTTCTAAGATCTATTGAAATAATACTAGGAAAAGAGGTTATTAGACCCGATGTTTCAGGACTTATGGGAGCCTATGGTGCAGCTATAATTGCTCATGAGCAATACGAAGAAAAAATAAAAGAAGATGCAAATCTTAGCTCAAGTTTACTGCCTAAAGACAAAATTGATAATTTCAAAATTACTACATCAAACAAAAGATGCGGTAAATGCGGAAACAACTGTCTTTTAACCATAACAGAATTTGGTGATGGCTCAAGATATGTAACAGGAAATAGGTGCGAAAGGGGAGCCGGCGAAATTGCTAAACAAAATGATAATCCCGATCTCTATAAAACCAAATTTAAATTGTTATTTAATAGACCTAGCCTGGAAGATGATGCAGCTTATAGAGGAATTATTGGTATTCCAAGAGTATTAAATATGTATGAAGATTATCCATTTTGGCATACATTTTTCAGTAGGCTAGGGTTTAAAGTTGTTTTAAGCCAGGTAAGCTCTAAGGATATTTATGAGCTCGGAATGGACTCAATATCTTCTGATACGGCTTGTTATCCAGCTAAGCTTGTCCATGGTCATATTAAATGGCTAGTAATGCACAATATAAAAAGGATTTTTTATCCATGTATAAATCACGAAATAAATGAAGATCCTTCGGCTCCTAACCACTATAATTGTCCAATAGTAGCGACTTATCCGGAAGTTATAGATAAAAATATGGCTGATTTTTTCAATGATAACGATGTTGAATTTTATCATCCATTTCTACCATATGATAGTGATTCCAGATTAAATGAGGAATTATATAAGTTTTTTAATGGTAAAAGAGATGTCGATATTGAAGCAAGGGCTAATATAAATAATTTATATAATTTTGATAATAAAAATATTAATTATTCCTTATTTAAATTAGGCATAAATAGAAGAGATATAGCAGAAGCAATAGATGAAGGTAGAATAGAATATAAAAAATTTAAGCGTTCTCTTATCAAGGAAACGGATTTCGCCCTTGATTATATGAAAAAGCATAATAAAAAAGGTATTATACTTTCAGGAAGACCTTATCATATAGATCCCCATGTAAACCATGGAATAAATAATATTATTACACAGCTAGATATGGTTGTTTTAACTGAAGATGGAGTAAGCGATAGAATAATCGAAGAAAGGCCCCTCAGGGTGCTCGATCAATGGGTATATCATTCAAGGCTATATAAGGCTGCCTTGTTTGCAGGGCAAAGACAAGATCTTGATATTGTACAATTAAATTCTTTTGGCTGCGGTGTTGATGCGGTAACAACTGATGAAATTGAAGAATTATTAGAGTATAACAACAAATTATATACAGTATTAAAAATTGATGAGGGTTCTAACCTAGGAGCTATAAAAATTAGGCTTAGATCGTTAAAAGCAGCCCTTGATGAGAGAAGCAAAACTGAAATTAAGCCTCTTGGTGTCAATAAGCCATATGAAAGAATTAAGTTCACTAAAAAAATGAAACTAGACGGTTATACTTTGTTAATTCCACAGATGTCACCCATACACTTTCAATATTTAGAGCCTATTTTAAATCACCTTGGTTATAACGCTGTAATGCTACCGCCAGTGACAAAGAATTCAGAAGAAGAGGGGCTTAAATATATTAATAATGATGCTTGTTATCCTACAATTGTAACCCTAGGTCAGATTATATCGTCATTAAAATCGGGCAAATATGATTTGAATAAGGTAGGTGTCTTTATGTCGCAAACGGGTGGAGGATGCAGGGCTTCTAATTATGTTGCTCTATTAAGAAAAGCTTTGATAGATCTTAATATGCCTCAAATACCTGTAATATCTTTTAATATGGCTGGACTTGAATCAAATAAGGGATTCCGCATTTCTATGAAAATGCTTTTATCCTTTGTAATTGCTACTATGTATGGAGATTTAATGATGAAATGCTTATATCATGTAAGACCATATGAAAAAATAAAAGGTTCAAGTAATAAGATAATGGATAAATGGTTTGATAAAATTATATCAAACTGTATCAATTTGAAAACAAATCAGTTTAAGAAGAATATTAGTGAGATTGTCAAGGACTTTGATAAACTTCCAATTGATGAAAACATGGTTAAACCTAAGGTTGGAATAGTTGGAGAAATTCTAGTTAAGTATCATCCAAATGCTAATAATAACCTTGTAGAATTAATAGAGGAAGAAGGCGGTGAGGCAGTAGTACCAAGCCTTATAGACTTTTTTGAGTATGGAATGTATAGTAAAAAATTTAATTATAAACATCTATCTGGAAAGATGAATGATATGATGATAAATAATACTGCACTTAGTATAATTGAGCATTATAGGGATATGGTTAGAGAAGTTTTGCGAAATTCATCTCGATTTACACCTGATACAACAATTGAAAAAACAGCTAAAAATGCATCAAAAATACTTAGCATAGGCAATCAATGCGGAGAAGGCTGGCTTTTAACTGGAGAAATGGTTGACCTTATAGATGAAGGAGTCAAAAATATTCTCTGCCTTCAGCCATTTGCGTGTTTACCAAACCATGTCGTAGGAAAAGGCATGATTAAGGCTATAAGAAATTATGATAAGGATTCTAATATAGTAGCTATAGATTATGACCCTGGTGCATCTAATGTAAACCAGCTTAATAGGATAAAGATGATGATGGCTACAGCTTTTAAAAACATTTATAGGAATTAAAGCAAGCTTATTAAGGTGTGATTTAAAATAAGTAATTTAAAATAAAATAAAGGGAATATAGAGAATATAATGGTAGAAGAGAGACATAACTATTCCTAAAATCACAATTTTGGGAATAGTTATTATTCCTTTTTATCATTCATATCAATTTTCCTATTTTTATTCTCTATATCAATTTCTATCTTTCTCTTTTTCTCTCTGCGTTCCTTATTTATATTTTTAATCTTAAGTCTATATTCACGATCTAGTTCTTCCATTCGATCGCCTTTTTCTTCAACGCTATCAATCCATTCTGCAATTTCTTTTCTTCTATAAATTGAAACTCCAAATATTAAAATAGCTATTACGGATACTATTGCTAACCCTTCATAATTATGTGTCTTAGAAAAATATCCTAGCAAAAGACTTCCTGCTACACCTGGGATTCTTCCAAGTGTAGATAAATATATAAATGGTCTTAATTTTATCTCTGATATACCTGCTATATAGCTCACACTATCCTTTGGTATACCTGGTATAAGATATAAAATAAATATAATTAGATAAGATTTTCGATTATTTAATTTTTTGGAATATTCATTAATCTTATCTTTACCAAAAATAATTCGCATGGCACTTCTTCCAAGAAATGATGCTAGCATATATGTTATTATAGTTCCTAAAATAGCACCTGTGAGAGTTATTAAAAGTCCTCCCCAGAATCCAAAAGTATAACTTGCAGCTATTTGTATAGGTTGACCTGGTATAATAGATATGATTATCTGGGTTATCTGCGTTAAGATAAGGACTATAAAAGCTTCAAATTTATTATTTGAAAATGATGTCAAAAGATGCCTTAAAGACTTGGTATTAAAGAAAATATCCCTATAAAAAATAATAATTATAAGTGGCAAACCAATTATAATAAAAAGAAAAGCCATTAGCTTAGCAATAATGATAAACTTTTCTTTTCTTGTTAAATCAGCTGTATTAGTCTTGATATTATTAATTATATTAAATCGCTTTTTTTTATTTTTAAGCATCTATAAATCCTATCCCAGTAATTTTATCTATAAATTATATTTCAGTAATTTTTAAATAAAAATTTTTTGATATTATTAATAATTTTTAATTAGTTTACGATAATGATGTATCGTCAATTAAGCCTTTTTTTACAAGTAAATCCAGACTTTTTATAACTCCATATTTTGAATGTTCATATGTTAAACCGCCTTGAAAATAAGCGATATAAGGCTCTCGCATAGGTGCATCTGCACTTAGTTCAATTGATGATCCCTGTACGAAATTACCTGCTGCCATGACTACCTTATCATCATACCCTGGCATTTCCCATGGTATCGGTGTTACATAAGAATCAATCGGTGATGCAGCTTGTATTGACTGACAAAAAGTTACCATTTTTTCGGGATCATTAAATTTGATAGCTTGCACAATATCATTTCGCTTTGCTTTTACAGGTGGACATACCATAAATCCAAGCTTATCATAAACAAGGCCACATAATAAGGCACCTTTAGCAGCTGAATTAACAACCTTTGGAGCTATAAAAAGGCCTTGCAATATAGTTCTATTTTGACCAAAGGTTAATCCACACTCATCGCCTATCCCAGGGCAGGTAAGCCTGTAAGATGCTAGTTTTACCAGTTCTTCTCTTCCTGCAATATATCCTCCGCTAAGTGCAAAACCACCGCCCGGATTTTTAATAAGTGACCCTGCAATTATATCTACCCCTATATCTGTAGGCTCTATAGAATCAATAAATTCTCCATAGCAATTATCTACAAAAATAATTATATTGGGATTGATTGATTTAATTAAGGTTGATGCTTCTTTTACCTCAGATATGCTTATAGCTGAACGCCAAGCATACCCAGTTGACCTCTGTAATGCTATAACCTTTGTTTTATCGCTTATCATTTCTTTTAATAAATCTAAGTCTATGTGTCCATCTTTTTTTAATGGAACGGACTTAAATTTAATACCATAGTCTAGAAGAGTTCCCTTGTTATAAATTTTATCTTCATTGTTTTTGGCATCTTTATATTCAAAATTTGAAGAATTATTTACCTGTTTTTTACCTGATAAGTGTTTACTGCTTGCTGTTGAACTAATGCTTCCTGACATAGTTCCTATAACCGTCTTTAATGTGTCATAAGGCTCCCCTGTCGCATATATTAACTCATCACCTGCTCTTAAAAGTCCAAATAATACTGTTGAAATTGCATGGGTGCCATTTACAATTCCAGTTCTAACTAGGGCAGTATCTGTATTAAAAATAGAGGCATATACTCTCTCTACTGCATCTCTTCCTGAATCATCATAACCATATCCTGTATTCCAAGAAAAATGAGAGTCATTAATATGATTTTCCTGAAAAGCAGATAAAACTTTAAGCTGGTTTATAGAACATATTTCATCTAGATAATTAAATTCTTCTGAGAGCTCATTTTCACTATTTTGAATAAAATCATATACTTTTGGATTTATTTCAAATTTATCTAATAAAAAATCTTTATAAATCAATTATCTTCCTTTCTTTCAAGCTCCCATTCCATATCATTTACAAGGTCCCTCTTAACATTTATCTTGTGCGAAGCATAGAGCTGGGTAGTAGTAACCTGCTCGTGGTCAAGAAGTGCTTGAACATCATAAATAGAATTACCCCTGCCGATAAGACTTGTAGCTGCAGTTGCTCTTAATTTATGTGGGCTATATCCATCTTTACGACTAGTACTAAGTGCAATCGATGTATATTTTTTTACAAGATCTCTTATCGCTCTTGAAGTAATTCTTTTTCCCTGTAATGACAAGAAAAGTGCTTCTTCATCGCTAGCTTCAGGATTTCTTTCGTTGTCAATATAGTCCTTTACAACAATTTCAACGCTTCTATTTATTGGCATCGTTGACTCTTTTCCTCTTTTTCTATATATCTTAAAGTCACCTCTTGAAAAATTAAAACTGCTAATATTCAGTTGCTCAAGTTCCGACAATCTAAGACCATATGTTAAAAAAAGAACAAGAATTGCCTTATCACGAAGTTTTGTTTTTTCCCAATATTTTTTTTCATGTTCAGTCAGATGAGAACCGGTAGTAACAGCATCTAGCATTATCATCACTTCATCGTCTTGAAGTGCTTTTATTTCTTTTTCGCCTGGTTTTGGAACTCTTATCGGGTCAAATCCATCAGTTATATTTTCCTTAATTAAACCGTCCCTATAGAGCTGTTTAAATAAAACACTTATGGAGCTTTTTTTCCTTGCAAGTGTTTTATTTGAGTTTTCATAAACAACTATGCTATCACCCTCATCAACTGTATATTTTCTGCAGTAATCAATAAAGAGATTGATGTCTGAAGCTCTAATATTATCAATTTCAGAAACCGTTATATCCTTTGCACTTTGTGCTTTTGTCAAATCAGTTTCACTTATAAGATAATTAAAGAAAAATCTTACATCTCTTAAATAAGCAAGTCTACTCATAGGAAGAATATTTCCCTTTAAATAAACGAAATACTGACGAAGAAATCTTGGAAGTTCTTCTTCTATCTTCTCACATTCAAGATAAATTTGATTCTCTTTCTCAACTATATTGTCAGGCTTATCGCTTTTATTATGAATCCTATATTCTTTTTTTGTTATCTTAGTTTTACCCATTTATTACTCGATTTTAATTATTTGCTTTTTCAATTATTGATAGCACAATACCGCTTAATCTATCGCCTTTATTTATCTCTATCCACTTAATGTCATCATATCTTTTAAGCCAAGTTAACTGTCTTTTAGCATAATGCCTAGTATTTTTCATCACATCCGTAATAGCTTCCTTTAATGTAATTTCTTTTTCAAGATACGAATAAATCTCTTTATATCCAATCGCTTTCATCGCTGATGAATTCTCAGGAATACCCATTTCTTTTAATTTTTTAACCTCATCAATAAGACCATTTTTTGCGAGTTTTAGCGTCCTTTTATTAATTCTCTCATATAGCCAATCTCTATCCATTGTAAGTCCAAAGAGCTTAAAATCGTACTTATTATTTGGCTTGCACTTGTTTATCGGTTCAATATTACTTCCTAATTCATAAGCCTCAATCGCTCTGATTATTTTACGAGTATTATTAGGATGTATCCTTTCTGCTGTCTTTTTATCAACAGATGACAAATACTCATGTAGATATTTTGAACCATTTTCGCTCGCTAATTTTTCAAGTTCTTCCCTCCTCTTTTTATCAGGAGATACTACTGCAAAATCCATATCATATAAAATAGAATTAAGATATAAACCTGTGCCACCACATATAATTGGAGTCTTTCCTCTATTTATAATTTCATCTATGGTATCAAGTGCCATTCTTTGATATTCGGCTACAGTAAGTGGAATTCTTGGGTCTTGAAAATCATATAGGTGATGTGGAACCTTATTCATTTCTTCTTTTGTTGGCTTTGCACTACCTATATCAAGATATTTATATATTTGAACCGAATCACAGTTAACTATCTCGCCATCTATTTGTCTAGCAAGCATAGCTCCTATTGAACTCTTCCCTACTGCTGTTGGTCCAGATATAATATATACTACTGGCTTAACCTTTGGTGAATTTGAATTTATCGCATCTATGGCATCTGAAGAATCTTCTTTAATTTCTATATTAAGTTTTTCAGCATTTTCTTTCTTTTTTTCTTCTAAATTCTTAAGGGCCTTTTCCCTCTTTTTCTGAATTAGAGCCTTACGAATAAGTTCAAGCCTTTCATTTTGCTCCTTTTTTCTCTTAATTCTTTGCATTTCAAGCTCATGTTGCTTTTCTTTAAAAGCTATATCCTTTTGCCTCTTTAAGTCTTCTATATCTTCTTTTAATTGTATTTTTGCCTCTATTTTCTCAGCAATTTCTTCCTTTTCATTTAATTTATTTTCAAGTTCATCTCTATGCTTTATAATTTCATCATCTAGATTATTTGCCTCTATATCTTTTCTTAGTTTTAATTCAGCTATTGCAACATTTTTAAGAGCATTTTGTTTCTCTTTAAGGCTATCCCTTTTATTTTTTATTTCTTGAATACGCTGTAGAAGTTCTTCTTTTGATAAATAATTGTTATCTTTGCTCATTTCTGTCCTCTACTTTCTCTTAAATATCTTTTCTACATCATTTTTGTTAATTTTTATCATCGTCGGTCTGCCATGTGGACAGCTAAATGGATTGTCGCATTTACTCATATCATCAATTAGTTCCTGCATTTCCATTATACTTAGTTTATCTCCGCCTTTAACCGATTTTTTGCAAGATTTCATAATAAGCTTATCAATAACCCTGCTGTTTAAAAAATTAAGGTTTTCATACCTATTTAGAAATTCTTCGTCAAGCTCATCTATAAAAGTTTGAACAAATAGTCTTGCTTCTTCTATATTCATATATTTAGGTATGCCTCTAAATATAAATGTTCTATCTCCAAAGTCATCAAAATCAAAGCCAAGTTTTTTTAGAATTTTAGACCAAATGTCTTCTCTTTCATATATTGAACTAGATACTTCAATTGAAAAAGGAGTTAAAATGCTCTGAGGTGATTGTGTTTTTTTATTATATGCTTCTACCAATCTCTCATAATTAATTCGTTCATGAGCTGCGTGTTGGTCTATAATATATAGATTATCACCTGCGTTAGTTATTATATATGTTTTAAATATATATCCTGCAATCTTCAAATCATTAAAATCAAGAGAATTGAACGAATTATTTAAGTCTTTTTTTATTTGGATAATATTATCAATGTTGTTATTATCATCATTAATATTATCAATATTATTTATATTATCTATAACTTCTTCTTGCTTATAGAATATATTTATATCTTCTTTTAATTCTTCTAAATCTTTCCTTCCTTCTTCCCTTAGTGATACCTTCCTTTTTTCTTTCAGATAATTTTTAATATCAAGCTGATAATCTAAGGTCTTACCTTCTTCTTTTTCATTTACTTTTTTATCATATATAGAAATTTTTGGAATTGATTTTTCAGCTTTCATTGAGCTAGAAATAGCCTTAGAAAGTACATATATAATATCATTTTCATTTATAAATTTAATTTCTTTTTTACTTGGGTGAATATTTATATCGATCAAGCCTGCCGAAATATTTATAAATAATATTGTTACAGGAAAGCCTTTAAAAACCCTATCTCCATATCCATTATCTATTCCCTTATCTATTATTTTACTTGATACGATTCTTCCATTGACAAAGGTTATTTGAGATTTCCTTGTTTTTTTTGTGCTCATTGGGTCACTAATATACCCATTAATACTGATATTTGATAAGTAATCATGAAAATCCACTTTAATCATATCTTTATAATCTTTAAATGGATATATATTTTCAATTGTATTTTTTAAATTCGAATCACCAGCTGTATTAAAAATATCCCTTCCATTATTTATCAGTCTAAATTTTATATTTGAATAATATAGTGCTATTTTTTCTAAAAAATCAATTATCGCAGCTGCTTCAGCACCATCTGATTTCATAAACTTTCTTCTTGCTGGCGTATTATAGAAAATATCTTGAACGATTATACTTGTACCTTTATTAATACCTATTGAGTCATGATATATTTCTTTACCAGCATGGAGTATTAGTTTTGTGCCCAAAATTTCATCATTTGTTTTAGTTAAAATTGTCAGCCTTGAAATTGCAGCAATACTGGTTAAAGCTTCCCCCCTAAAACCTAAGGTGTGGATATTATTTAGATCATCTAAAGAACTTATCTTTCCCGTTGCGTGTCTATAAAAAGCTATACTGACCTCATCTTGGGGAATTCCATCGCCATTGTCGGTTATTCTTATAAATGATTTACCGCCATTTTTTATCTCTATTGTAATTTGACTCGCATTTGCATCTATTGAATTTTCTACTAGCTCTTTTACTATTGAAACAGGTCTTTCTATTACTTCTCCTGCAGCAATCTTATCTGCAATATTCTTATCTAAAATATTAATGGTCATTTTCGCTATATTATATTTCCCCCATATTTTTCATATGATTTATATCATCTGTTTTAACTCATTTAGCTTGTTAAGTGCATCAATTGGAGTTATATTATCTATTTCAATATCGTAAAGTGCATCAATTAATTTGTCATTATTACTCGTCGCATCATCTATTTCATCAAAAAATTTAATCTGCCCCATGTTATTATTTATACCAATTGAAAGACTTGATTTTTCAAGCTCTTTTAACTTCTTTTCAGCCGATATTCTAATTTTTGAAGGAACGCCCGCAATTTTAGCGACATGAATACCATAGCTCTTATTAGCTGGTCCATCAACAATCTTATGTAAAAATACAACATCTTTCCCATTATCTGATACTGCAACAGATAGGTTTTTAACTTTTTTATTCTGAGACTCAAGAAGCGTTAGTTCATGATAATGCGTTGCAAACATCGTCCTTATAGCATCTTCGTTCGTTGAAAGATAATCTGCTACTGCCCACGCTATTGATAATCCATCAAAGGTGCTGGTGCCTCTCCCAACTTCGTCTAAAATAATAAGGCTTTTTCTAGTTGCATTTCTAAGTATGTTTGCCAGTTCGCTCATTTCAACAAAAAAAGTTGATTGTCCATAGCTTAGATTATCTGAAGCCCCTATTCTCGTAAATACTCTGTCTACAATTCCAATTCTTGCATAACTAGCAGGGACATAGGAGCCAATTTGAGCCATTAAAACTATCAGAGCTGTCTGCCTCATATATGTTGATTTACCTGACATATTTGGACCGGTTATAATAAGCATACTCTTATCATATGGTGGCTTATCATCGAGAGAAATTAAGGTATCATTTGGAACAAAAATATTATCTCCTAGTATTTCTTCAATTGACGGATGTCTTCCTTCTTTTATATCAATGATGCCACTATCATCAATAATTGGTTTTATATAATTATTTCTAATTGCGACTTCAGATAGTGAGAGGAGTACATCAATTTCTGCAACAGCCTTGGATGCTTTTTGTAATCTAATGGTATATGGAATGATTTTTTCTCTAATTTCTTGGAAAATCTCATATTCAAGCTTATTTATTTTAGCCTCTGCTGTTATAACCAAAGATTCTTTTTCTTTTAATTCTGGGGTAACATATCTTTCATTATTTACAAGAGTTTGTTTTCTTATATATTCATCAGGAACATTATCAATCTGTGACTTGCTGACATCAATATAATATCCGAAAATCTTATTATATCCCACCTTTAATGTCTTTATTCCAGTCCTCTCCTTTTCGCTGTTTTCTAGGTTTAAAATCCAAGACTTTGCAGACTTAATGGATTCTTTTAGAGAGTCTAATTCTGTAGAATATCCTTCATTAATTATATTCCCCTCTCTTATAGTTACAGGTGGTTCTTCAACTATTGAATTATGAATAAGCTCATATAAATCATCAAAATCATCCAGATTTTCATATATCTCTTTTATAAGCACTGAATCAATTGGCTGTAGAATTTTTTTAATTTCTGGTAGGGCTGAAATGGTTTGTTTTAAAGAAATTAGATCTCTCGCATTTGCCCTTCCCTTTGCAATTTTTGATGTTAGTCTTTGAAAATCATAAATCTTTTTTAACTGATTATTTAATTCTTTCTTTGCTATATTATTATTTATAAGAGACTCTAATGAATTCTGTCTTTTGATTATTTCATCCTTATTAATCAAAGGCTCTCTAATATATCTCTTTAAAAGTCTCTCCCCCATAGAGGTCTTAGTCTTATTTAATACTCCAATAAGAGAACCCTTTGCCTTACCTTCATATATCGTCTCAAGCAATTCCAAATTTCTTACAGTAGATTTATCTAGAATCATATAATCTTTATTATTTCTAATTTCAAGCTGTTTTATATTTGTTAAATCTTGCATCTCTGTTTCTAATATGTATAAAAGCAAAGAACCGCAAGAGCTTATTATCTCATCACGACCATCAAGTCCGATAGGAATAAGCGTATTTACTTTAAACTGCCTTAAAATAATATCCTTACAATTTGAAATTTTATAATAGGAATCGTCAATTATATTGATATATGGCGAAATTAAATTGTTATTTAGATAATCTAATAGTTTGCCCTCTGTATCCTTACTCATAATGAGCTCTCTAGGATTTATAAGTGATATTAACGAAATCAAATTTGCATAATCACTTTTATCAAAGCTCGTGGATATTAATTCACCAGTTGAAATATCAGAATATGTAAAAGAATATTTATTTAAAGCAAAGGAAATAGATCCAATAAAAACATTATCATTTCCATCTATTTCGCTATTTAAATCAACTGTTCCGGGAGTTACTATTCTGACTACTTCTCTTTTTACTATTCCTTTTGATAATTTAGGATCTTCTACCTGCTCACATATGGCTATCTTATATCCCTTGTCGGCAAGTAATTTTAAATATGGTGCCACTGAATGATATGGAACACCACACATTGGTGCTTTTTCTTTAAGACCGCAGGCTCTACCAGTTAATGTAAGCTCAAGTTCTCTAGATACTGTTATTGCATCATCAAAAAATAGCTCATAAAAATCACCTAATCTGAACATTAGCAAGCAGTCTGGGTATTCATTTTTTACAGCAAGATATTGCTGCATCATCGGTGAAAGATTCTTAGTGTCCAAAGGATACTCCTTAAAGTAGTTCATTTTTTAAATTAAATTTGCCATATGTCTAAAAGTTCTTATAAGCTGAGCGGTGTATCCCATTTCATTATCATACCATGAAACAACTCTTACTTCGTAAATATGAGTGCCTGATTTCTGAACCAAGGTCTGGGTAGCATCAAATAGAGAACCATAAGAAGTTCCAATAATATCACTTGAAACAATTTCTTCTTCAGTATATCCGTAGCTTTCATTAGCAAATGATTTCATACATTCATTGATGCCAAGAGCTGTTACTGAGTCCGTCTTATCTTTTAACATAGCGTCTAGTATGGTAATAGAACCTGTTGCTACCGGCACTCTTTGTGCAGACCCAATAAGCTTACCATCAAGCTCAGGTATAACAAGACCAATTGCACTTGCAGCTCCTGTCGTTGTTGGTACTATATTGATAGCAGCAGCTCTTGAACGCCTTAAATTTCCTTTATCAGCAGGTGCGTCGAGTATTTTCTGATTGCCTGTATAAGCGTGTATAGTAGTCATAAATCCAGTTCTAAGCTCTCTATAAGATGCTAAAGCCTTTGCCATGGGTGCAAGGCAATTTGTAGTGCAAGATGCACCAGAGACTATAATATCATCTTTAGTGAGCGTTTCATGGTTAACCCCATAGACTATGGTTTTGATGTCATCTCCAGCAGGTGCAGAAATAAGAACTTTTTTTGCTCCTGCATTTATATGTGCCATAGACTTTTCTTTGCTCGTATAAAAACCCGTACATTCAATTACAATATCAACTTCTAAATCCTTCCAAGGCAGGTTGTTTGCATCTTTTTCTTTGAATATTTTAATCTTATCATTATCAACAATCAAAGTTCCATCTTTGAGGCTTATATCGTGACCGTGATAAGCTCCCTGCGTACTGTCATATTTTAGAAGATATGATAACTGTACTTCATCTGAGAGATCATTTATAGCAACTATATCTACATCATTCATTTCATGAATCTTTCGAAAAGCTAATCTTCCTATTCTTCCAAAACCATTAATTGCCACTTTAATCATAATTTCTCCTATGTTTATTAATCAAAGAACTGCTTTTATCTTATAAATAATATAAAAAACTCTTGGATGCATTTAAATGTTCAAGAGTTTTTGGTAGCGAATATAAAAATTAAAAATCTTCTTCCTGAAGTTTATGTATTAACTTAACCATCGATTTAACATCATTAAAATTTTCAGCTTCAAGATCATCAGGATTGATATTTATATCGTATTCCTCATTGAATTCTTGAACAATCGCTATAATATCAAAAGAATCAAGAATATCATCATCAATAAGCTTATTTTCAGCTTCAAAATCTACATCAGGTCTAATATCTTCTAAAATTTCAATTACTCTTTCGTTCATATTGTCCTCCATTTATTTAATATATTCATATGCCCTTTTGTTGGATAAATTATATCCAAACTTATTATACATTGATAAAGCAGGTATATTATCTATGTCAACCCAGTGAATAAAACCTTTAACTCTATCATAGTAATCGTAATGATATTTATTTATAAGTGAATTTGCAACACCCATACCACGAGCATCTTGGTTAACTAATATATGGTTAATTATAGCATATGATTTGGTAGAACAACAATTTAAAAGACCTAGTATTTTACCTGAATAAGACTTTGCTATATATACTTTATTATTTAGAATTTTATTAATTAATTCATCTTCTGTTGGAATATATGCATAAAGTTTATTGAAAGTATTTTTTATATTATAAAAAATTTCATGTAAGTTTGAGGGATCTGCATATACTATTTCATAATCTTTGCTTTTTGAATTGCTAATTATAACATCTTCAGAAGATAGTAGCATTTGTGCACTATTTCTACCAAGTTTAAATCCCATTGTTTTCACAAAATTAATATCTGAATATATTCTATTTTCTCTTAACTTACTATATGGTAATTCAATTACTGCAGGTTTACATAAATTTATCTTGTTACAATAAGGCTCTTTAATACTATAATAAAAAAATATCCTGTAAAAACTAATTTCATCTTCAGCAATTATTAGAGAATTATTTATAAAAGAGTACATTAGCTTTTTTGAGAGTATTTTTGATAATAATGTATCCCCTATATAATAAAAATTATTTTTATTTAAACCATTTAATTTAGCCTTATTAATTATTTTATTATATGTTTCAATATCATCTATATTTGAAAAAGTTAAAAAATTATTATTCATTACAGTATTTTTTCCTTAAATAATCTCTATCAATTTTACCATTTATACTAATAGGTAATTCTGTTAATTTTATAAATCTATTTGGCCACATATATTTTGGTATGATTTTTTTTATTTCCAATATTATTTCTTTCTTATCAATATTACCAACATAAATACATATTATTAAGTCTTTATCTTCATTAAAAACACAACAAGCTCTATCAATACCTTCTAGAGAATTTAAGGCATTTTCAATTTCTCCTATTTCTACCCTATATCCCCTATGCTTTATTTGGTCATCTTTCCTTGTTAAAAATAATAATTCACCTTTTTCATTATAAACACCGATATCTCCTGTTCTGTAAACAATTTCATTATATTTATTATTAAGAGGGTTTTGAATAAAGGCTTCATTAGATTTTTCTTTATTATTATAATATCCCATGGATACCGAAGTTCCTCTAACATATATTTCTCCAATTTCTCCTGGGTTTGCCTTTTTATTATCTTTAATTAAAAGAATATCTATATTTTTACAAGGATTTCCAATAGGAATATTATCTTTATATGTAAAATTATTGTCTAATATATAATAAGTACAATCAACAGCTGTTTCAGTTGGACCATAAAGGTTGACATATTTTGCTTCTGGAAGATATTTTTTCCATATATTTAAAGCATTTATCGGCAATGCTTCGCCCGCAAATGCTATTGTCTTTAATGTTTTAGGAATTTTAATTTCAAATATTTTTTCATTTGCTGCTATACATAAGGCTGATGTCGCCCATAAAATTGTGTTTATTTTTTTTTCAACTAAATATTCAAATAGTCTACCAGTCATGCCAAAAAATTTTTTAGGGATAATTTCTAGTGTTGCTCCACATTTAATTGTACTATATATATCCTTAACAGAAGCATCAAAAAAAAATGGTGTTTGATTACCAAATACTGTATTTTCATCAAATTTCAACGCTGGTACAATCCATTCAACTAAATCAATTATGTTTTTATGGTTTAAAACAACCCCTTTCGGTACACCTGTTGATCCGGATGTAAAGATTATATATAGAGGATCAGTGTCAATATGTTTATTTCTAATTGTATTTAATATATTATCATCTATTTCATCACTTATTGCTTGATTAAAATTAATAATCTTTCCAGTATATTTAATTGTTTTTAAAATATTCATTCCATTGTCATCTGTTACAACTATAGGAAAATCAAGCACTTCTAAGATTAACTTAATTCTCTTTATAGGCATTTCGTTATCAATTGGAGAGTAAGGATGCCCTGAATAAACAATTCCAAAATATGTGGCTAATGAGTCAATACCTTTTTCCATCAAAACTGCTATAGGCGTATTATCGTTATCAATATTTTTTGATAACGATGTACCTATTTTTTTTGATATATTTATTAATTCTTGATATGAATACTTTCGTTCATTTTCAGAAAAAACTGTTTTATTAGGAAATTTATTCTTACTGCTTTCTAAATATTCTAAAACATTGTATATCATGATACCTCCTCCCATGGAATAAAAATGTAGAAGATTTTTTAGCAACACTAATGAACATAATAAATATATTCGTCTGGATTTTTATTATATTCTTTATATTGGTTTTCTATAAATTCATAGTAAGCTATAGCATTCTCGTACCAATTATCATAGTTTTTATCATTTCTATGATCTATCAAGTCATATTTTTGTTGTATATAATTAGCAAAATATTTAGAAAATTTTTCTACTCCCCAATAATTAAAATGCTCTATATCCATAAAATCTTTTTGTGTATCTAGTCCAATTTCATTAATTTCGCTTAATTTTTCAAATTTTAATAAATCTATATTGTTATCTTCACAAAATTGCTTTGCAGAAAGCAAATAATTAATATCTAATTCTTTTTTAGGCGTAATAACAGCCTGAATTTTTATATTTCTTTTTTTACATTCTTTGACAATTCTTTTATAGTATTCTATTTGCGGATTGTTTTTATTTTTATTATTAACTACAAGGTTTTCTGACCATGATTGCGACTTAGTTGTAAAATATGAAGCAACTCCTTTTTCGTAACCAGAATAATATCTTGATATTGAATTATCTCTTGAATATATCCATCTATCATGATATCTGAGAAGCGGGAACAACCAACTAGATTTATAATTACTCCTTTTTATTACATCTACAAAATATTTTCGTTTTAAATCTTTATCAGGGAAAGTATCAAGAAAAAGTCTGTATCCTACTTCCCATTGTTCATCATCTGGACTTCTTTTATCTGAAATTCCGGAAAGATCAAGAACTATTAATTTAGGAGTTTGAAATTTAATTGCATACATAAATAGATAATATATCGAAATGGGATTTGTTGTTTGAGCACCTAAATTAAAGCTTGTAATACCGGATTCCAAAAAAACTGCATTCGGATTAATTCCATCTTGAATTGAACTTGTTCCTAAATATAACACATCAATTTTATTTTTATCTTCTTTTTCATAATATGAATATCTCTTGGTATAAAATTCATCATAATTATATTTAAATATTAAAAAATAACTAAAAAAACACCAAAGACAAATAAAAATAAAAATAAAAACTATTGATTTTATAATAATTGTTTTATTTTTCAAGTTTATCTCTCCTAAAACCCCTGATATATAAAGCGTGCAGCATAACCTATACCATATTTACCAAATATTATTATTGAAAAAATACCGATAAAATATAATGTCCATCTAAATACGATGTCTTGTTTTGATATATATTCTCTAATTTGAATATTATTTTCATGAAGAATATCAATTATAATCCATAAAATCATTGCTAAAAATAAAATTGTAAAGTCGTAAATTCCAATTCCTCCAATTTCTAGGATAGATGGTCTTATTATTACCCACGGATCAAATCTTTTTAATGTATTTTTAATCAATTTTAATGCAATATTAAAACTGTCAGCTCTTGTCATATACCTTCCCACAGTAACAAGAAATATAGTTCTAGCAGTTTGAAAAATCCTCCATGAAATTAAATCATCAGTTATTTTAAGTTTTGATTTTATTTTTATATAATTTTTTTCAAATAAAGTGCCCGAAGAAACAAAAAAAGCATTATATATTCCATAAAATATATATTTCCATGATGCTCCATGCCATATACCTACACACAAAAAAACTATAAAAGAAGCAATAACTGCTGGCAATATTTTCCCCACTTGATTTCCAAAAATACTTCGTGATTTTTTGCCTAATTTATTAAATTTTTTTGATAAGGCAAGAGGATAGAATAGATAATCTCTCATCCAAGTACCAAGCGTTATATGCCATCTTTGCCAGTAGTCTGCAATACTTTTTGCCATAAACGGTTGCTTAAAATTTTCTTCCATTTTAATGCCTAGTATTTCAGATGTTCCTATTATAATGTCTATTCCACCTGAAAAATCAGCATATATTTGAAATCCATATAAGAAAGCTGCAAAAAATATAATGAATCCTGAATAGTTATCAGGATTGTTAAAAATAGCATCTACAATAATAGTTGCCCTTTCGGCTATAATAAGTTTTTTGAAATACCCAAAAAGCATCCTTTGAATTCCAAATTTAGCTCTTTTATAATCCCATTGGTGAGTATCATAAAGTTGATTTGCTAGTTGATTATATCTGGATATTGGTCCTTGTATGATTTGAGGGAAATATGAAACAAAAAGAGCAAACTTAAAAATATCTTTATCTGCTTTAATTTTACCTCTGTATACATCAATAATATATCCAATGGATTGGAATGTATAAAAAGAAATTCCTAGTGGTAATAACAAGTTAGGTGTAGCAATGTTTTTATTAAGATTGTTATGTGCAAATATATGATTTATTTGTTCAACGATAAATCCGCTGTATTTTAATACTGCCAATATTCCAAGATTAAATATAATAAATATTGAAAGTATAATTCTCTTTTTTGTTCTATTATCAACTTTTAATTGTTTTAATTTATGTTTTTCAAATTTATCTTTATTTTCCTTAATAAAACATTCATATTTTTTTTGAGTCTTTTCCAATAAAATTCCAGCTATGAATGTTGAAATAGTAGTAATTATTAAAAATGGTAAAGTTTTTAAACCACCACAAAAAATATAAAATAAGTAACTGGCAATAAGTAAACATACCCATTGCCTGTTCTTTAAGATGGTAAAATAAAATAATACAATAACTATAAGGAAAATAATAAAGTAAGTGGAAAATAGAGACATTATTGCTCCTTAGTTTATTTAGAATTATATTCCGCTATACCTAGTTTTATAAGTTCACAAGCACGCTTCATATCCTTTGGATTAAGAACATAAGCAAGCCTTATTTCCTTTTTACCCTTACCCTCGCTTGCATAAAAGCCTGCACATGGAGCAAACATTGTAGTTTCATTATTGTCTCTAAATTCTTTTAACATAAACATGAGAAAATCTTCTGCATCATCTACCGGTAGCTCAGCACTTAAATAAAATGCTCCCTTAGGTTTAACGCATACAACATCAGGAATTTGACTAATTTCTTCGTAAGCAGCATCTCTTCTAGCTTCATATTCATCTCTGGCTTCTTCATAATATGAGTGTGGAAGTTCAAAGAGTGCTGTAGCACCAACTTGGTCAATAGTAGGTATACATAGTCTTCCTTGGCAGAATTTAAGAACACTTTGCATAAATTCTTCATTATGCGAGGCAATAAATCCAACCCTCGCTCCGCAAGCAGAATATCTTTTGGAGACTGAATCTATAACAATCAATCTATCTTTAATCCTTTCAATAGATGCAAAAGTCATAGCCTTCTTTCCATCATATACAAATTCACGATATACCTCATCTGCAATTATCCATAAATCGTGTTTGATGGCAAAATCAGCAATAAATTCCATTTCATCTTCAGATAGAACATATCCAGTAGGATTATTAGGATTTATTATACATATAGCCTTAGTTTTATCGGAAATAGCATCTTCTAAAAGTTCTTCTTTTGCATAATTATACCCATCATCAGGTCCAGTTGTAACAGGTTTAATCTTTCCGCCACTTGTACTTATAAATGTTGAATAATTTGTATAATAAGGCTCAGGCATAAG
The DNA here is from genome assembly GCF_900104645.1 of Alterileibacterium massiliense. GTDB lineage: Bacteria > Bacillota > Clostridia > Peptostreptococcales > Anaerovoracaceae > Alterileibacterium > Alterileibacterium massiliense. The sequence continues at coordinate 948,183 of NZ_FNWE01000002.1, forward strand.
CACTTCATCATCAGGATTTAATATGCAGGCAAACATAATTGTTATAGCTTCGCTTCCACCCATGGTAGTTATTATCTCATCGGGTTTAAAATTTACGCTGAACTCATTTTTAAAATACTTAGAAATAGCCTCTCTTAATGCAGAATCCCCCTGAGATTCCTGATATGCTATAACGCTTTCATCAAAATTCTTTATCTTATCAAGAAATACATCAGGTGTTTTAACATCGGGCTGTCCTATATTTAATTTATATACCTTAACTCCGCTCTTTGCAGCTTCTGCTGCTATTGGATTAAATCTTCTAATCGGTGAAAATTGAAGCGAACTTGCAATCTTGCTTACTTCCATTTTTAATTCCTCCCTTATAATATTAAAATCATCAGTTTATTATACCATTCTGAAGTACTAAGAACATCATTAAAATAAAATTATATATTTATTAAATATGCGTGGTCCAAAGGTCCATCACCTTTTCCAATATCAAACTTGGCGGAAATTGCACCCGTAAGATAGTCTTTTGCTTTTTCTACTGAATCTTCAAGATTTAGCCCCTTAGCCAAATTAGCGGTAATAGCACTTGATAGCGTACATCCTGTTCCATGTGTATTATGATTATCTATTTTTTTCATATAATACCATCTTCCTACACCATTAGAAATATCATACAGGTAATCATTTGCAAACTCTTTTCCATGACCGCCTTTTATCAATATTGAAGACTTATATTTATTTGCAATGATGAAGGCAGATTTTTCTATATCATATTTTGAATTAATCTCTATTTTCTCACCAATTAAATTTAATATCTCCCTTGTTTCGGGAATATTAGGTGTAATTAATGAGCTAATTGGAAATAATTTATCTATAATTAGTTTAAATGTTTCATTCTGATTAAGAGTTGTTCCTGTTGTTGATGAAAAAATTGGATCTAAAACAATATTATCTACCTTATATTTGATTAATTCTTCAAGAATTACACCAACAAGGCCTTTGGATTTAATCATTCCAATCTTAACTGCCTTGGGATATAAGTCAGATAAGACAGCTTCTAGCTGGGCTTTTATAAATTTTGGCGATATTTCATATATCTCTTTAATTCCCAAGGTGTTTTGTGCAGTAAGTGAGGTGATAACAGAAGTTGGAAAAACTCCATTCATGCTCATAGTCTTAATGTCTGCCTGTATACCTGCACCAGCACCGCTGTCACTACCTGCAATTGTTAGAGTAATAGGTTTCTTCATCTTATTTTTCTTTCTTTTGTAAAATCATATTATCTAATCTTCTTCTTAAATTCTTAGTAGCATAGTTTATATCTTCTTCTGAAAATATTGCACTAATCACCGCTACTCCAGATATATTGCTATAGGTAAGTTCTTTTATATTATTTGAATCAATACCTCCTATAGCAATTACAGGAATGGATACGCTATTACAAATATCTTTTAAAATGTCAACTGAGATATGCCTTGCATTATCTTTCGTTAAAGTTCCAAATATATCGCCGACGCCAAGATAATCTGCACCATTCTCTTCGGCAATCTTAGCTTCATTTACATTTGAAGCGGATATTCCAATTATTAATTCATCTTTGATATCCTTCCATTTTTCAGATTTTTTTAAATCAGCTTGCCCTAGGTGAACTCCATCAGCAGAGATAGCCTTAGCAACCTCAATATTGTCATTAATAATGAGTGGAATGTTATATTGGTTGCAAATTTTCTTAATTGATATAGCTTCTTTTAAAAAATCATTGTAATTAATATCTTTCTCGCGAAGTTGAAGCATTGTTATCCCAGCTTTTATAGATATTTCTACCTGCTCTTCTAAGGTCATCACAGGTTTTCTCTTATTACCATTTTTTGTAATTGATAGCCATCTTCTGTCTGTTATGGCATATAGAAGCAAGTTCTCTTTTTTTAAAATTTTCTTTTTTGCTTTCATAAAAATATTTGTCCCTATTTACCTTAGATTGTTTAGATTATCATGGGAAATTTCAACTAATTTTATTATTTCTTCTTCATAATTTGTTATAGTTTCTTTATTTTTTTCAAAATATGATAGATATTCTATATTACCTTTTGTTCCCTTTATAGGTGAAAAGGTTATTCCTTGCAAGTTTAAATCCTGCTCTTTTGCATAATTTATAACTTTTTTAATTACATCAATATGTGTTTTTTGGGATTTTACAATTCCGCCTTTTCCAACTTCTTCCCTGCCTGCTTCAAATTGTGGTTTAATAAGAGATACTACCTTGCCATCTTCTTTTAAAATATCTTTACATACTGGAAACATATGCTTAGTTGAAATAAAGCTCACATCTATAGATATAAAATCAACAGGCTCTTTTATCAAACTTCTATCCAAATATCTTATATTTGTCTTTTCAATATTAATAACTCTATTATCAACTCGAAGTTTATATGCAAGCTGTCCATATCCAACATCTATAGAATATACTTTTTTAGCTCCATGCTGTAACATACAATCCGTAAAACCACCGGTTGACGCACCCATATCAACGCATATTAATTCTTCTAAATTTAAATCAAAGGTATTAATTGCTTTTTCTAATTTTAAACCACCCCTGCCAACATATGGACAAGGGTCACCTTTTACAAGAATATCCGAATCAATATCATATTTAATACCAGCTTTATCAGCTAATTGTCCGTCAACGAAAACTTTGCCGGACATAATTATTCTTTTGGCCTTATCCCGCGATTCAGAAAACCCATTGTTTACAAGCAATATATCTAGTCTTTCCTTCATTATTTTTGAAATACCTCTAATATCTTATCTGTAATTTTTTCTGGTGACATTCCACAAGAGTCTAGCTGTTCATCAACAGTTCCTTGTTTAATAAATGCATCTGGAAGATTGAAATTAAGAATCTCCTTGTTTAAATTATTGTTCTTAGAAATAAATTTTTCAGCAAAACCCCCATTAAAAATCCCATCTTCTATTATCGCAAGAAGCTTAGTATTTGAATCTTTCTCAAATTCTGATAAGGAAAAATCATATGGCTTAACTATATTTATCAAGACAATTCCTGCGTTAATATCATATTTGCTAAGTAAATCCCTTACTTTTATAGCAATAGAAATCATTGTCCCAACAGCATAAATTGTAATATCTTCACCTTTTTGAATCCTATTATTTTTGCCGTTGAAAGGTAGTTTTAAATCATTGCTCTCTCCTCTTGGATATCTTATTGAAACTGGTGTACTACATTCATTAATTGCATAATCGAGCATTTCTTCAAGCTGCGAAGCGGATGCAGGAGTTAAAATAGTCATATTTGGAATCATATTCATATATGAAATATCGAACTGTCCCTGATGTGTTTCACCATCAGCACCAACTAATCCTGCTCTATCTATTGCAAAAATTATATGCAGATTATGAAGTGCCACATCTTCAATAAGCTGATCAAATGCTCTTTGAAGAAAAGACGAATATATGGCAATAACCGGTATGTATCCATTTATCGCCATTCCTGCTCCAAATATTACCGCGTGTTGCTCTGCTATTCCGACATCAAAATATCTATGTGGAAATTTTTCGTAAAATTTGCCAAGTCCTGTTGCTGTACCCATGGCTGCGGCAACTGCTACCACCTTATCATTTTTATCAGCAATCTCTGTAATTTTATCTCCAAAAATGGCAGAATATGTAGGTAAATTACTTTTTTTTATGCTCTCACCCGTATACTTATCAAAAGGCCCTATTCCATGAAATTTTCTTGGATATTTTTCAGACCATTCATATCCCTTCCCCTTTTTTGTAATGACATGAACAATTGTTGGACCATCAATTTTATTCGCATTGTTAAAAGCTCTAATTAATTGTTTATAATCATGTCCATCAACTGGCCCTATATATTTTATTCCCAGATCTTCAAATAAAATCCCCTGATTGGTTAAAAGGCTAAATTTCACCTTATCTCTTGACCTCGTCAAACCGCCGGCAATTTTTTTACCTATAAAAGGTATTTCTGGAAGTTTATTTTTCATAGACTCCTTCGCATTAAGATATTTTTTTGATGTGCTTAAATTCAAAAGATGACTTGATAATCCACCGACATTTTTTGAAATAGACATTCCATTGTCATTTAAAATTATTCTAATTTTTTTACCTGATGAGCCAATATTATTTAATGCTTCAAAAGAAATACCACCGGTCATTGACCCATCGCCAATTACACTGATAACCTCATAATCTTTCCCCGAAAGATCCCTTGCTGTAGCTATTCCAAGACCTGCACTTAATGAAGTGCTACTATGTCCTGTATCATATATATCATGGTTACTTTCTTCTCTTTTTGGAAATCCTGATAGCCCATCTTTTTTTCGTAGATTTTTAAAATCACCTGCTCTTCCAGTTAGTATCTTATGTACATATGCCTGATGTCCAACATCATATATAATCCTATCTTTAGGTGAGTTATAGACCCTATGTATTGATACGATTAGTTCAACAGCTCCGAGATTTGATGATAGGTGACCTCCTGTATTGCTAACATTATCTATTAAAAAACTCCTTATCTTTTTTGATAAGTTATAAAGATCTGAAATATTTGATTTTTTAATTTTTTTTATTAAATCAGGGCCTTCTAAATTAAATTCTGACATTTATTACTTCCTTATTTTGTTTGAAAAGATTCAAATAAATCCTATTTTGTTCTTTTTTCTAATTTAACCAAAAGTGTTCTAAAAAAGTCAGCTCTTTCATCATATTTTGAAATAGCACTTAGTCCAAGTTCCGTTGACTTTTTGAGATGCTTTTTTGCCTCAGCAATTCCATGTAAATTAACATAATTTGTTTTATCATCTCTTGCATCTTTACCTATTGTTTTTCCAAGTTCTTCAGATGTACTTGTAATATCTAAAATGTCATCAACTATCTGAAATGAGACTCCAAGCTGATAAGCATAATCATCAAAATCATTAATAATATCTTCATCAGCTCCTGCTAGATTTAAACCTGAAATTATAGACGCCTGCAAAAGTCTTGCAGTTTTACCTTCATTAATAAATTTAATAATTTCATCATCACATTTATTTTGAAGATTTGATACATCGGCAACCTGCCCTGCTATCATTCCATATATTCCTGAATTCTTTGTTATTTGATATATAGCCTTGATATGATTACGAATTTTATCAATATCATGTAACTCCATAATATTTTTCATCATAATTTCAAAAGCTGTATTTAACAAAGCATCTCCTGTCAAGATTGCAATATCCTCTCCAAACATCTTATGGCTAGTAGGCTTACCCCTTCTTAAATCGTCATTATCCATTGCTGGTAAATCATCGTGTATTAGAGAGTATGTATGGATATATTCGATTGCACAGGCATAAGGCAATGCTTCATCAATATTTCCATTTGCAAAATCGCATGATGCCAAGAGAAGAACAGGTCTAATTCTTTTCCCTCCAGCCAAAAGGCTATATTCCATGGCTTCTCTTAGTATTGCAACCTTAGAATCTATGCTTGGAATATATTTAATTAAATTTTCATCAATTATTTTTTTATATTCATTATAATTTTTCATTTTTTCACCAAAATTATTAATTTATTATTCATTTTCTGCTCTATAAATTTCTATTTTTTGCTCAGCATTATTTAAAATATCTTCGCAAAACTTAGCTTCTTTCATTCCTTCGTCAAAGAGTTTAAGGCTATCCTCTAAACTTGTAGACTGCTTTCCTATTTCATTTGCATTATTTTTTAATATCTCTAAGGACTCTAAAAATGTTTTTTCTTTTTCAGGCATATTACTCATCATCATTCTCCTCTTTTGAAATAGCTCTTACATCAAAATTTCCATCCTGAATTACTACATTATACTCTTCACCTATGTCAATTTGATTAATATTTGATATGGTATTTCCATTTTTATTTCTAACTAGCGAATATCCCTTTGAAAGAATATTTAATGGATTATTTTCATTTAAATATAGCTCTGCTTTTTCAAGCTTAGATCTTTCATTTTGCAATTTAACATTTATATTGCTATATAATAGCTCTGTTAAGCTTTGAAATAAGCTTCTTTCATATTTAATTTTTGTTATTATATTTTCATTAATATATTTTTTTAAATTGGTTATATCTTCTTTTAGTTCAAAAGTGTTCATTACCGCCATTTCACCTGCTCCCGTTGGAGTATTTGCCCTTGCATCGGAAACAAAGTCCGCTATGGTAAAATCTGTTTCATGTCCAACTGCTGATATTATTGGAATTTTAGATGTAAAAATTGCCCTAGCCAAATTTTCATCATTAAAACAGGATAGATCTTCAGCTGAACCCCCGCCTCTTCCAACAATTAATGTATCTATCTTAATTTTATTATTTTTATTAAGCATATTTGCAAGCATTATAGCATCTATTATGCTTTTAGGAGCATTTTTCCCCTGAACTATAGCATCAAAGATTAATATGTTTACATAATCATTTTTATATGTGATAGATTTTTTTATGTCTTCTACAGCTGCTCCATTTGCAGCAGTTATTACTCCTATGCACTTAGGAAAAGATGGTATTTCTTTTTTATATTTTATGTCAAAAAGACCTTCATATTCTAATTTTCTTTTTAATTTTTCAAATGCTTCTTGCTCAGAACCTTTACCTTTTTCTTCTACATGGTTAATATTTAAAGAATAGGTACCATTCTTAGCATATGGACTAATGGAGCCTACCGCTATAATGCTTTTGCCATTTTCAATTATATTTTCATCAATTAAATATCTTTGAGATTCCCATATTGTGCAGCTTATCTTGCTTTCACTATCAATTAGGTCAAAATATAAATGTCTACCTGCTCTTTTGCGAAATCCCGATATTTCTCCAATAATTACAAGTTTAGAAAGGTTAATGTCCTTCCTTAACTTATCCGAAATATATTTATTTAATGTTGATACTGTTATTGGTTTCATTTGTTTTTATTTGCAAGCCATGCAACTCCTATGGCATTATCACCCGAAAGTCCTTTCTCCGGAAAAATTACTTTAAATGGTGAATTATCTATTTCTATCATCTGCCTCATCATATATCTAATAAAATTGCTCTCGGATACTCCTCCGCACATATAGATTTGCCTTATACCTATTTTATTATATATCTCTTCCGATATTCGATATAGTAGGTCAGTTATGAGATAAAATAATAGTGGAATATTTTTAATATCAAGTGTTTTTTTCATCTGAGTTTCAAGTCCTGATAAATTAAAAAACCCATCATTAAGCTTAATATATGACAATTTTTCTTTCCTTATGTCAACATCATCTAAAATATTTATATGATTTAGTGCATATTCATCTAGATATTTACCGGAAGGAAAATTAAAATTTAAATTTACACCTATTCTATCAAAGAGCTGTCCAATGCTTATATCCTTGCTCCCGCCTATTATTTTAGTATCATAATGCAAAATATTTTCTTCATTTTTATACAGGCTAAATTTCAAAACCTCTGATGTACCACCCGATAGATGCATTATCGCCGACGGAAAGCTTATACTATCCATATAATTATGGACAGATGCTTCTATATGCCCTTCTTGATGTGAATATTCATAAATAGGTATATTAAGTGCTGAAGATAAAACCCTTGCAATATTATATCCTGCCATAAATACAGGCATATATGAATCAGGCATATTTCTTGGTATTTTAGATACACCAATTTTTCCTATTTTATAATTTGAATATTTAATTGCTTCATCAATAAAAATAGGCAATTTACTATTGTGCATAAAAAAAGCTGTTTGCTGCCTAAGTCCTAAACTTCCCTTTTTTACATCAAGAAATTCCGACCTAGAATAAACAAGCTTATCATCTTCATCAACAAGTGCAATTGATGTTTTATAATTAGATGTATCTATCCCAAGAGTATAATTATTCAATATCTTCTCCAATTTTTCTTAATATCGCATTTATAAAAGCGAAAGATCTTTCATTTCCATATTTTTTTGCAATATCGACAGCCTCATTTATTGATACAGCAATAGGAATCTCTTTCACATATATCATCTCAGCAACTGCTGTTCTTAAAATTGCAAGATCCGTCTTTGATATTCTATTAATAGTCCAACCTGAGGTATGTTCTTCAATAATTTTGTCTATATCCAAATGGTGATCCTTTATAAGCTGAAAGATCTCTATTGCTCTTTTATTATTAATTATTTTTTTATCTTCTTCAATTATGTCAAGCTTTTCATAGTCGAAAATACCATGAGCTTCCATTTGAAAAATAACACGCATTATCTTTTCTCTTAAAATCTTTTTTTCCATATTATTCCCTTACTCATATATGACTCCATCCACTGTTATGTCAATAGAAAGTATTTTTAATCCTATCTCAGATTCAATAAATTCTTTAACTCTCTGCTGTATTTCATAACAAAGCTGTGGTATATTGCTCCCATAATAAATCAAAATATGTAACTCAATTTGAATGCCTTGGTCAAAATTTGTTATCTTTATCCCTGTAAATTTTGTGCTGTCTTCAGTAACAAACCTCTTAAGAATAATATTTCTCTTAATATTTAAGCTATATATACCATTTATCTTTGGAATTTCTTTTAAAATAAATTTAATTATCTTTTCTTCTCTATATTTATTTAAAATTTGAGCTTTAGGCATTTTTCATATCACCATCGATGAGTTCAATTTTAACTTTTTCTATCCTATGGTCCTTTACTTCTAAGATTGAAAATTTATAATTATCGCTCTTTATCGGCTCATAATTTCCCCCATCCTTAGGTACTTCTCCCATTAAATCAATAATATATCCACCTATGGTTTCACTTGTTGAAGACTCTAAAGATATTCCAATTTCTTCATTTAAATCATCAAGATAGACATTTCCATCAACGATAAATATATTATCGCTAATCTTTTTTATAACCCTATCAACCTCATCAAATTCATCATCTATATCTCCTACTATCTGCTCAATTAAATCTTCAAGAGTTACAATTCCACTAAAACCGCCATATTCATCTATCAATATCGCCATATGCTGTTTTTTCTTCTGTAATTCGACAAAAAGAGTATCAATATTTTTTGTTTCAGGTATAAAATGTGGCTCTCTAAGTATTTTCTTTATATCAACATTTTCAATTCCTTTGTCTAAAGCTGTAAGTAGATAGTCTTTAATATGCATTATCCCGATAATATTGTCTGAATCACCGTCATAAACTGGAATTCTTGAGTATTTCATCTCCATGAGTTCTTTTAAATACTCATCAATATTGTCCTCAATATCTATCATAAAAACATCTGTTCTAGGTGTCATTATTTCATATGCGAGGAGATCATCGAACTCAAAGATGCTGTCTATCATCTTATTGGCTTCTTCTTTCAGCTCTCCAACCTCAGTGCTTCTATCTATTAGAGATTTAATCCTATCTTCTGAAAATGAGGCATCATCTATATCGGTATCCTTTCTTAAAATTATAAGAAAGATATTAGATAGTAATATCGATAATTTAACAAATGGCCAACCTATAATGCATATTATCTTTTGAAAATAAATCAAAAGAATAGCACATTTATCGCTAACTTGTACTGCTAGTCTTGCTGGTAAAAACTCCGATATTATAAGCCAAATTAATATAAATAAGGCATTAAATAAGAATAGATGTTTATTATCATATGAATTTAATAAATATATATTTAAGATAAGAAAGTTAATTACAAGAAGTATATTGCTAATTACAGTATTAGCAAATCTGTATTTATTAGGATTTTCTGTAAGTCTTAGAACCAGATCAATCCTTTTAGAGTTACAAGGCTCAGATGCTTTCATTTCCTTTACTGCACTTCTATCGATAAAATCTAAAGCCTTCCCTGATGCAACAATGAATGTGTGAATTATAATATTTAATATAATTAGTATAAAAAATATATATGTTTGCCAGTCACTTATGTCAGAATTCATTTATTTAGCAATCTCCTTTTTTCTCATAATAAAACCTGCATTTACTTTATTTTTAAACTTTATTTTTAAAATCTGCTTTGGATGAGGTGCTGAATCTATCAATTTATTCTTATCATCATACATCTCATCAATAACCTCTTCGACGAAGTAAACTCCCTTGCCATATAAGGCTTTCATTTCTGATGGTGGACCGAAGATTTCTATTTCATCTCCATTTACCATTTTATTCCTCTGTTCAACTGTAGCATAACCGGTTTTTTCATCATACTCTTTTATAATACCTATAAAAGTATAATCTCGAACATAGTCACTTGTATCATAGGTTGAATCATCAGAGCTTGGCTTATTAAAATAAAATCCATGGGAAAATTCTCTATGACTTGCCTTAGAAAGTTCAGTGAGCCATTTATAATCAAATTTATAATCTTTGGGGTTTTCAAGATATGAATCAATAGCATATCTATAAGCTGAAACTACAGTAGCTACATAATATGCACTTTTATTTCTCCCCTCAATTTTAAAGGAACTAATTCCTGCGTTAATCATCTCTGGGATCGAATCGATCATACATAGGTCTTTAGAGTTTAAAATATATGTTCCTCTAGAGTCTTCTTCAATAGGATAATATTCATTTGGTCTTTCTTCTTCTACCAGCCTATACTTCCATCTACATGGATGAGTACAAGCACCCTTATTTGCATCTCTACCTGTCATAAAATTGCTAAGCAGGCACCTTCCCGAATATGACATACACATTGCTCCATGTGCAAATGACTCGATAATAATATCCTTAGGAATATTCTCTCTAAAGGTTTTTATTTCATCAATACTCATTTCTCTTGCTGTAACAATCCTTGATACTCCATTATCTATCCAAAATCTAGCTGATAGATAGTTTGTGGTGTTCGCTTGGGTGCTTAGATGAATTTCAGCATCTCCCAATATCTCTTTTATCAACATCAAAATGCCCGCATCAGAAATAATAAATGCGTCAATAGGTATATGTTTAATAGATTTTAAATAATTAGATAGAGATTCAATGTCATAATTATGTGCGTAGATATTTAAGGTTAAATATCCCTTGCAATTATTTGTATGGAGAAAATCTATTCCTTCTTCTATCTCTTCTATTGTAAAATTACCAGCAGCTGCTCTAAGGCTGAAATTCCCACCAAAATATACGGCATCAGCTCCATATTTTACAGCTGTCTTTAATTTTTCAAGGTCGCCCGCAGGGGCTAACAATTCAATCATTTAATCTCCGATTCAATTTAATATTGATATAAGCAATCCATCTCCACAGCTTACAAGTGATGATGTAATATTAGCCTTAGAATTTATATAGTCTATAAATTCTTTCATCCTTTTTATATTGGTCCTATGCCTTCTTCTAGCATCGAATTTATTATCGGCAATAGATCCTTTTAGCAAAACATTGTCACAGATTATTAAAGCATTTTTATCACATAGCTCAATTGATTTGTCAAAAATCTCCTTATACCTGCTCTTTGCTCCATCAATAAAGACCATGTCATACTTATAATGTTCCATATTATCACATCTAGGATACCTAAGCTCATCTAATACTGTCAGTGCATCGCCAAAAATGCACTTTATTCTATCATTTACTCCAATCTGCTTAATATTTTCTCTTGCTATTTTATATAATTCATTATTTTTTTCTATAGTATGAATCTCAGCATTCGTAGTTATTGAAGCAAAGAATGAGGCTGAATAACCATATGCAGTTCCAATTTCTAGTATCTTACTTGGTTTTTTCATCCTAATAAGAATTTGTAAAAAAGACTCGGTTTCTCTAAGTATAAGAGGAATATTATCTTCTTCACATTTTTTTCTTAGTTTATCAAGCTTTATATTTAGAGGCATATAAAATTTGTTAATATATTCAGTAACCTTCTCATCAGTAATATACATTTAGTTCTTTTTCTCTCTAGCCTTAGTATATGACTCTTTATTCTTTTCAAAATCCGATATATCTTTTGAAAATTCTGAGCTACCGTCAAGCTTTCCACTTAAAACAAAGTATAGATAATCTGTTTTTTCAGGATTTAATGCAGCCTCAATTGATTTTTTACCTGGAGAACAGACTGGGCCTGCCGGTAAACCCTTATGTATATATGTATTATAAGGTGAATCAAATTGAGTGTCTTCTATGCTTAAATCCTCTTTATGTGGAAGTCCAGCTAAGCTCTGAGCATATTGAACGCTAGAACATAGCTGAAGTGGCATATCTATTTTTAGCCTATTGTAAATAACACTAGCGATCTTACCTCTATCCTCATCTATTCCCGCTTCCCGTTCAATAAGCGAAGCTATTATCATTATCTCATTTAAATTATATCCGAGCTTTTTCGCCTTTTCTTCATTCTCCTTGGTAAAGAATTTTGATGTTTCAGAGAGCATTGACTCGACAATCTGCTGAGATGTTGCATTAACTGCCACATGATATGTCAGTGGATATAAGTACCCCTCTAGGTGATTATCTCCTGATTGAGCATTATTTAAAAATTTAAAGTTTTTGTCATAAGATTTAGATCTAACTGCTTTTAAGAAATCATCTTTTCTTACAATCTTATTTTTGTCAAGCCTATCAGCAATTTGTAAGATACTAAAGCCTTCAGGAATCGTGAATATCTTAGCTTCTACCTTTCCATCTGCAATTTTTTTCGCTATAATCCTCGGCCTCATAGCTGGTGAAATAGCATATGTTCCTGCCTGATATTTTCCATCGAACCTATAAATTCTTGAAATAATCTTAAAGCTTTTTTTACTTGATATTACGCCCTCCTTGTAAAGAGCACTGGCAATATCATCTGTAGAATATCCCTTTTCTATACTTATCGTTTTAAATGATTCATCATTTTTATCCTTAGGTTTATTTAAATAAGATAGAGAACCGAAGAATATTGCAAGAATTATAAGTATGAATAAAATAATTTTCGTTGCGATTTTTATAGATTTTTTCATGCGGATAAGCTCCTTTAAAATTTTTATACGACTATTCTTTAGATCTGCCTAGGTACTCACCCTTCCTAGTATCAATTTGGATTTTTTCTCCTTCTTCTATAAAAATAGGCACCTGAATAACTGTTCCCGTTTCAACCGTAGCAGGCTTTGTAACATTTGTTGCTGTATCTCCCTTGATGCCTGGCTCAGTTTCAATAACCTTAAGATCGACAAAATTAGGTGCTTGCACATCAAAAGCCATTCCATCATAAAATCTTATTGTAGCCATATCATTTTCACGAATATATTTTATTGCTTCAGATACCTTTGATGCGTCAAGAGGTACCTGTTCATAGGTAGTATTATCCATGAAATAGTATAATTCACCATCGTTGTATAGATATTGCATGGTCTTTGTATCAATCTGTGCATTGTCAAATTTGTCATTTGGATTAAAAGCTTCTTCTCTTGTTGCACCCGTTATAATATTTTTGTACTTAGTTCTAACAAATGCAGCTCCTTTTCCCGGTTTTACATGCTGAAAGTCGATAACAACATGGGGTTCCCCATTTATTACAAATGTTATTCCTTTTCTAAAATCACCTGCTGTAATCATATTATTTTACCTCTTTTCCTTTATAAATATTATTAACTATTAAATAATTCATTTGGATTAAAATCTATGGCTTCAGATATAATTTCATATACATCCTTCATCATCATAGAAAATCTTGCCTGTGCTTCAATATATTTTATAGCAATGGGTTTTCCTTGAAGCATGGTCATAACTCCCTGCATTTGGCTCATCATTTCGCTCTGATTAATCTCTCCAGAAATAATTTTAGCCTGCATTTCAACTTGCATCTTATTGAAATTATTTATCATCTCATTTAGTTCAGCATCGTCTTTAATTACTTCTTTAATATCATGAAGCTCCTTATATTCGTTGCTAAGCTTAATAGCACGAGATAAGTTATGAGCTTCTTCATAAACATTCATCTAAGCCTCCTTAAAATTATACATATAAAACTACCGGAAGAATCATCGGACTTCTTTTTGTTTTCTTATATATAAAGCTCCTTAAATCGTTTCTAAGAGCATTTTTTAATGTGTTAAAATCAGTGGTCTTTCTATCAAGACATTTTTGAATTGACTGCCTTGAAATTTCAATTGATTCCTGAATTAATGTTTCATTATTTTTTACATATATAAACCCTCTGGTGGTGAGCTCAGGATTTGAAATCATGATGCAATTGTTCTTATCTATTGCAACAACAACCGATATAAGTCCTGATTCTGAAAGCTGTTTTCTATCTCTTAAAACAACATCACTAATGTCACCAATTCCATATCCGTCGACCAATACAGCTTCAGCATTTACCTTGTTTCTTTCAAGTTTTGTGATTTTATTTCTAATTGAAAGCTCATCGCCATTGCTCATTACGAATATCTTCTTCTGGCTCATTCCAAGCTCTGATGCTAATTTAGCGTGCTCAATTAGATGCCTGTATTCACCATGAACTGGTATGAACATCTTTGGTTTTAACAAGGCGTGAATAAGCTTATGTTCTTCCCTGCAAGCATGACCGGACACATGAATATCAAGAAAATCTGATAGCTTTACCTCTACCTGCTTTTCATATAGTTTATTTACTATATCTGTAACAGCTCTGTCATTTCCCGGTATAGGTGAGGAGCTAAATACCACTACATCACCCTTTTTTAATCTTACAGCCTTGTGCATATCATTTGCCATCCTTGTTAAGGCTGACATTGGCTCTCCCTGACTTCCCGTTGTTATTATAGTAATATTATTGTCAGGTATTCCCTTTATTTGTCTAATATCAACGAAGGCTGTTTCAGGTATATTAAGATAATTTAATTCTCTTGAAATTGCAATAACATTCTCCATAGACCTTCCGGAAATTGCAATTTTTCTTCCATGTTTTATAGACTCTTCCATGAAATATTTAATTCTATATACATTAGAAGAAAATGTAGCGATAATAATTCTGCTGTCCGTCTCATCAAATATCTTATTCATGGAATTTACAACGGTTTTTTCCGATGGTGTAAATCCTGGCTTCATAATATTTGTACTTTCGCTAAGCAGTACATCTACGCCTTCTTTACCTATCTGGGCATATCTACCTAAATCTATAATCTTACCATCTAAAGGAGTGTAATCTATTTTAAAGTCTCCAGTATGAAAAACATTACCACCCGGTGTTTTAATATAAAAAGCGACAGCATCTGCAATGCTATGATTCGTTCTAACAGCTTCTATATTAAATATACCAAGGTTAAAAACATCCTTTGGATTTATATCATAAATTTCAGGTTTAATTCCTCTAAATTCTTTAAGCTTATTTTGTATAAGGCATCTTGCCAATGGAGGAGCATAAATCGGTACATCTATCTGTTGCAAAAGATATGGTACTCCACCTATATGATCTTCGTGACCATGTGTTATAATAAGTCCCTTAATTTTTTCCATATTGTCCCTTAGATATGAAAAATTAGGAATGACTACATCAATACCTAGCATATCATCTTCAGGAAATGACAGCCCACAGTCTATTATGAGAATTTGATTCATACATTCTAAGGCTGTTATATTCTTCCCTATTTCCTTTAGACCGCCAAGCGGAATAATTTTAAGTTCCTCATTTTTAGCAACGATTTTGTTTTTGCTATTTTTATTATTATACTTGTTATTCTTATTATTATGATTGTTGTGATTTTTATTATTATTTTTATTACTTATATTTGTATTTAAATTCTTTTTATTCGAATTTTTAGTCCTTGCCTTTGGTGACACAACTCCTTTTGTTGCATTATTAATAATATCATTGTTTTGATTATTATTCTTATTTCTTTTTTTATTATTATTTGTATTCATTTCTATTATTTAACAACAATATTAACAAGTTTTTTAGGTATCGCAATTACCTTAACGACATCTTTTCCTTCAATAAATGGCTTTATCTTGTCACTTGTTAATACTTCGCTTTCCATCATCTCCTTTGTATAATTATTTGGAATCATAAGCTTAGCTCTTAGCTTACCATTAATTTGAATTATAATTTCAATCTCATCTTTTATAAGTGCATTTTCATCGTAGGAAGGCCAGTTTATTTCAAAAACTTTTTTCTCATGACCTAACTTCTCATATAACTCCTCAGTTATATGAGGAACGAAAGGATTTAAAATTATTACCAATTTATTAATAGCATCATTTAGTAGTGGAAAATTAATACCTTCATTTTGTTTATATTTATATAATTCATTTACAAGCTCCATTATAGAAGCTATTGCAGTATTGAAGTTAAATCTGTTACTTAAATCATTTGTAATCTTTTTTATTGTATTATTAAGAATATAATTTAATTCTCTATCTTTATCATCCTTTATTATAATTTCTTTGGTACTTAAAACTTTGTCAGCACTTTCATTTATAAAATCGGTAACGAGTCTATATAGCCTATTTAAAAATCTATAACTACCTTCAACTCCTTTATCTGACCATTCAAGTTCTTTTTCAGGCGGAGCAGCAAATAGCATGAACAGACGGGCCGTGTCAGCCCCGTATTTGTTTTGAATTTCTTCTGGACTTACAACATTTCCAAGTGATTTACTCATCTTGGCTCCGTCCTTAATAACCATACCTTGTGTAAGAAGATTTTCAAAAGGTTCTTTAGCCGGAACTAGATTAATATCAGACATAAACATTGTAAAAAATCTGCTATATAGAAGATGCAAAATTGCGTGCTCAACGCCACCAATATATTGATCCACATTCATCCAGTAATCAGCCTTGTCCCTCTCGAAAGGATTATCCTTATTTTTAGGATCGGAATATCTTAAAAAATACCAAGAGCTGTCAAGGAAGGTATCCATCGTATCAACTTCTCTTCTTGCTTTTTTCCCGCATACCGGACATTCACACTCTAAAAAGCTTTTCGATGTTGTAATTGGTGATTCACCTTTTCCACTAAATTCAACATCAGTAGGAAGTAAAACTGGTAGGTTTTCCTCCTTTTCCATTACCCAGCCACAGGTATCACAGTAAATCATAGGAATAGGCGTCCCCCAATACCTCTGCCTAGAAATAAGCCAATCCCTTAGCTTATATTGAACCTTTGGCTCTGCAAGTCCACTTGATTTTAACTCACTTATAATCTTAGGTATTGCTTTACTATTATCCATTCCATTGTAATCACCTGAATTAATCATAATGCCTTCTGCTTGGAATGCTTCAGTAAGGTTATTTACATCAATTTTACTATCCTTAGGTGGTTCAATAACGGGAATAATATCAAGATTAAATTTTTTCGCAAAATCGAAGTCGCGCTGATCGTGAGCAGGAACACCCATAACAGCACCTGTACCATAGTCCATCATTACATAATCCGAGATAAAAAGCGGAATCTCGGAATTAGTTACAGGATTAATTGCATATTCTCCTATAAAGATTCCTGACTTCTCTTTCTTAACAGCCGTCCTCTCCATCTCTGATTTATTCGTGCATTCTTTTTGATAAGCTTTTACATCATTTTCATACTCAGTAGACTTAACTATTTCATCTACCAAAGGATGTTCAGGAGCAAGCACCATAAAAGTTGTTCCATATATTGTATCGGGCCTAGTCGTATATACTTTAATATTTTTATTTAAATTTTTTAATTTAAAATCAACTTCTGCACCGCTTGACTTTCCAATCCAGTTTTTTTGCATAAGCTTGACCTTGTCCGGCCAACCTTTCATATCATCTAGGCCTTCAAGCAATCTGTCGGCATAGTCAGTAATTTTAAGATACCACTGACTTAGTTTTTTCTTTGTAACCGATGTATGACATCGTTCACACTTGCCATCTACAACCTGCTCATTTGCTAAAACCGTCTGGCAACTTGGACACCAGTTAACTGAGCTTTCCTTTTTATATGCAAGATTGTTCTTATAAAATTGTAAAAATAGCCACTGAGTCCATTTATAATATTCAGGTTTACTCGTTGCTACTTCCCTATCCCAGTCATAACTCAGTCCAAGTGAGTCAAGTTGATCGTGCATAGCTTTAATATTGCTATCGGTCCACTTAGCAGGATGTATTTTATTTTTTATTGCAGCATTTTCAGCAGGCAAGCCAAAGCTGTCCCACCCCATTGGATGTAGGACATTATATCCCTCTAATTTTTTAAATCTAGCTATAACATCTCCTATTGAATAATTTCTTACATGGCCCATATGTAACTTTCCTGATGGATATGGGAACATCTCAAGAACATAGTATTTCTCCTTATTCTCAAGAGCTTCGTCCTCAGTTTTAAAAGCCTTTTCATCTCTCCATATTTTTTGCCATTTATCTTCTATATTTTTAAAATTATATCTGTCTTCCATTCTTCGCTCCTCAATACAAATCATAATCAGTCGATAGTTTTTATTTCGCAGTCACTCCACAATCTGTCAAGATCATACTTATCTCTCATCTTTTCTGTAAAAATATTAATTATTATGTCACCGCAGTCAACTAGAATCCAACCCTTGCTATTTTTCCCTGTTGAACTCTTAATTTCAAGTCCGGATTCTATCGCAATTTCTTCGGCATAATCTGAAAGTGCTGATAGCTGTCTTTCCGAGCCGGCTGTTAAATTTATGAAAAAATCAGCAAATGAGCTTTTTTCCCCTATATCTATAATAGTAATATTCTTTGCTTTTCTATCTAAAAGTTTTTCCGCTATCAGACTGGCTATTTCTTTGTTATTCATTATTTCTCCTTTTTATTTTTTTTAAAATCCATTCTCTGGCATGAATTGTATCTCTATCAATCTCTTTATTTTTTTTATTTAAATCTTCTATGCAAAAATCGAGTATAAAAAGGCAGATTTTATCTAAATCTATCTCTGCTTCTTTTCTTAGCCTTTCAACCTCATTATACTTCCTATTTATTTCAATCGCATCTGATACATATAAAATTTCTTCAAGAAGGCTCATCTCGGCTCTTGCCGTCGTATGATATGATATAGCATTTATTATATCGATGTCCTCGACACCCAGTTCATCTTCAGCAAACTTGGCTCCAACCTTAGAATGGGCAATTTGAATATTATTTATATATTTATAATCAATACCATAATATCTTACATATCTATTTGATTCTTCAACTGATAGGCATTTAGCCATATCGTGAATATATCCTGAAAAATAAGCCTTATCTTCATCTATGCCATATATTCGTGCAAGCCTTTTTGCCATATTAGCTACACCAAGGCTGTGAATATATCTCTTTTTTGTCAAAAGTTTTTCTAGTTTATATTTTAAATTTTCATCTATAAGAAAATTATTATACTTTCGCTTATTTTTATTTATATTATTAGGGTCATTTAATTTCTTAATTATCTCAAGTTTGCATTTATTTAGATTATTTTTGTATAAGTCATTTTTTAAAATATAATCTCTAACTTCAGCTGTCAGATATTCTGAAATATCATCTTTTAAAATTAAATTATCTCTAATAGCCGACGAAGAAATATATTTTGGTATCTTTTTTAATAAAATTATGTCTGAATTAAACTTTTTCTTATAATATGCTATCTTTTCAATTAGTTTTTCAATTGGAAATCCGACTCTTTTTACAGCGATTATCTTAAATTTTGACAATAACTCAGGCCCTCTATGCCACTCTTCCATTGAATCTATTGAGTCAGCTCCTGCCACAAAGCATATATCATGAGAAAATTTTCTTTCAAATGCTTCTAGGGTATCTATTGTATAAGATGGGGATTTTCTTTTTATCTCATAATCTGATGCTTCAATACTAGGTAGATCTCTTATAGCAATATTTATCATATTGATTCTATCTTCACCTGATGAATGTATCTCACCTTGTTTAAATGGACTGATATAATTTGGCATAAAGAATAATCTGTCGGCAGCTTTTTCCTCTATGACAGCCTTAGCAACCTCGAGATGCCCCATATGTATGGGATCAAAGGTCCCTCCGTATATAGCAATCCTAGTCATTTTTAATTAATTCTAATCCTAGTTCATTCAGCTGCTCGCTGCTTGAATGTGCAGGAGCATTGCTTACAGGTTCTTCTGCATTTTGATTCTTAGGAAAAGCGATGACTTCTCTTATGCTATCTTCGCCCAAAAGAAGCATTACCATCCTATCTAGTCCATAAGCAAGGCCCGCATGAGGAGGTGTTCCATATTTAAGAGCATTGATTAAAAATCCGAATTTTTCCTCACACTCTTCTTCGCTAAGTCCAAGAATGTCAAACATTTTCGCCTGCATAATGCTGTCGTGAATTCTTATAGAGCCACCACCTAGCTCTACTCCATTAAGTACAATATCATATGCATCGGCTTTTAGTGATAGAATATCATTTTCATCTATTTGGCTAATTTCATCAATCTTTGGTTTGGTAAATGGATGATGCATAGCAGAAATATTCCCGTCATCGTTTATTTCAAACATTGGAAAATCGACAACCCATAGGAAGTTAAATTTATTTTGATCAACTCTTCCTAGAAGCTCATTTGCTCTACGCCTTAAAAATCCTAATGAATCATATACAATTTTGGGCTTATCGCTACATATAAATACAATATCGCCATCCTCTGCTCTTCTGTCTGAGGTAGAATCCTCTTTCATAGGTATAGGATTAATCTCAGCACCTTTTGCACATTTATTCATAAGAATTTCAAGTTCTTTTTCATCAAAAAACTTATTGACGGAAGAATTGAATTTTCCCTCTTCCTTTTTTATCCAAACAATTCCTTTTGCACCATATTGTTTTGCTTCAAGAGTAAGCTTATCAATCTTCTTTCTTGAAAATTCTTTCGCTCCATTTGGAATACAAATACCTCTAATATCTCCACCATTCATCAAGTTGTCAGAAAAGACTTTGAATGATGTATCCTTTAACTCTTCCGATAGGTCTACTAACTCTGAGCCAAATCTTGTATCAGGCTTATCAGAACCAAATCTAACCATAGCTTCCTGCCATGAGAGTCTTGGAAGAGGTAATTGAAGCTCTATTCCCTTTATTTCTTTCATAAGCTTTTTTAAGAATCCCTCTTGTATTTTTATTACCTCATCTTGGTCTACAAAACTCATTTCAAGGTCAATTTGTGTAAACTCAGGCTGTCTATCCGCTCTTAGATCCTCATCCCTAAAGCATTTAACAATTTGATAATATCTGTCAGTTCCTCCAATCATGAGTAGTTGCTTATACATTTGAGGACTTTGAGGAAGAGCATAGAAAGAACCTTGTTTTATCCTGCTAGGAACTAGATAATCTCTCGCACCCTCTGGTGTTGGTTTTATCAAATATGGCGTCTCAACTTCTGTAAAATTATTATCGTCAAAATAATCTCTTGCTATCTTGCACACCTTATGCCTTGTAGAAAGATTGTTTTGCATCTTATTTTTTCTTAAATCTAAATATCTATATTTAAGCCTTAGTGAGTCAGAAGCATTGTCATCATCTTTAATATAAATTGGCGGTGTTTCAGCCTTTGAATATATGATAATATCATCTGCAACAATCTCAATATCTCCCGTGTCAATCGCAGTATTTTTTGAATTTCTTTCTCTTACAATTCCCTTAACTCCTATTACAAATTCAGACCTAAGCGACTTTGCAATTTTAATCAATTCGTCTTTAGCATTTTCATTTATAACTATCTGCGTAATCCCACTTTTGTCACGAATGTCAACGAAAATAAGTCCGCCTAAGCTTCTTTGTTTTGCAACCCAGCCATTTAATACGACTGATTTACCCTCATCACTAAGTCTAAGATCTCCGCACATATGAGTTCTTTTGAAAATATTGGACATCATCTATCCTCTCTCTTTATTATTACTTTATTTAATATCTTATTTTATATTTATTATTAATTTATTATTAATATTTTTTATTGCTTTATATTTAACTTAAACTCTAAGCAGTTCATTCCTATCTACTTTAATCTGATTTCCAGTAGTCATATCTTTAATTGTCAATTTATTGCTATTTATTTCATCTTCTCCAATAATAATTGAATATTTTGCATCAACCTTATCTGCAAGCTTCATCTGAGATTTTAACTTTCTCTCACATACATCAATTATGGCAGACTTACCTGAATTTCTAAGAGCATTTACAAGATTTATGGCATATAATCTTGCTTCATCAGATACAAATGCTACGAAGTAGTCCGGCTTATATATACCACCAAAATTATGTCCATTTTCACTCATTAGCATTAGAAGTCTTTCTTTTCCCATTCCAAATCCAACGCCTGTCAAATCTTGCCCGCCTATCTCCTTTACTAGATGGTCATATCTTCCACCTCCACACACAGTCCCTTGGGATCCAAGTCTTTTTGAAATAAATTCAAAGGCTGTTTTCGTATAATAATCAAGACCTCTTACAATTCCCGAATCAACAATATAAGCGATATTCATTTCATCAAGGAGGAGCTTTATATCAGTAAATGCTTTTCTGCAGTCATCACATAGGTAGTCAAGTATTGTTGGTGCATTTTCTACTAATTCCTTATCACATTCCTCTTTGCTATCGAGTATTCTCATTGGATTTGTTTCAAATCTCTTCTTGCTATCATCACTTAATTTGTAAAAATTAGGCATCAAATAGTCTTGCAATGCCTTCCTATATACAGGTCTACATTCTTTGCAACCAACGCTATTAATTCTTAGTTCTAGATCATCTATTCCCATCTTTCTTAAAAAAGAGTCTGCTAGGGCAATTACTTCCGCATCTGAAAGCATAGAATCCGAACCAAAAATTTCTACTCCAAATTGGTGAAATTCTCTATATCTTCCCTCTTGTGTATTTTCATATCTAAAGCATGGGATATCATAATAATATTTATGTGGCTTAATAGCTCTAACATCGGTGCTACAAGAAAAGGCTCTTACCGCAGGAGATGTTCCCTCAGGCTTAAGAGTTAAGCTCCTTTTGCCCATGTCATTAAAAGTATACATCTCTTTTTGAACAATATCTGATGTCTCTCCTACGCTTCTTTTAAAAAGTGCGGTGTTTTCAAACATTGGAGTTCTAATTTCACCATAGCCGAATTCTCTAGCCATCTTTGAAAAATTGTCCTCTATGAATTGCCATTTATATGAATCAGCTGGAAGAATATCCTTTGTCCCCTTAGGTGCTTTTATATTCATCTTATCTCCTTTAATAATTTATATATCAAAAATACAAATTCTTTTTTTCTAAAATTTCATCAAATCTATCCATATATATTTTATAATTTCTAGGATTTGCAATTCTTTTGATCGAAAAACCGGTTTCACTTTTATTAGGATAATATTTTTTACCAATACCCCCTGCACCAAGTGCAATAATGGTCTGATTTTCTTCAATTATCCTAATATTATATATTGAGTGCACATTTTCTTTGCACCAACCGATATTTTCAAGTCCTCCAACTTGATTTTTTTGTTTATATATATAATAAGGTTTATATCCTGAATTTTTAAGTTTATCATATGAATATCTTAACATTTCATAAACCTTTTTTTCGCCATCTCTAAATATATAAGGCGAAACTTCTTTTAATTCCGAGCCTCTTTTTACTGAAAGCGTATGAATTGTAATATTTTCAGCCCCTAATTTTATTATTTCATCTAGCGAATTTTTAAAGTCCCTAACTTCTTCACCTTTAAGGCCAGCTATAATATCTGAATTTATAATACTTATATTATTTAATCTAGCTTCATAAAAAGAATTATAAATATCCTTTACGCTGTGCTTTCTGCCAATAATATCCAAGGTTTTTTGATTTAATGACTGAGGATTAATGCTAATTCTATTTATATTGAACTTATTAATTGTTATCAATTTTCCCTTGGTTATTGTATCAGGTCTTCCCGCTTCAATAGTAATTTCAGTTTTTTCAGGATTTATCTTAAAAGCATTGATAGTCGTATTAATTAAAAGTTCTAGGTCTATTTTGTCAAGAATAGTTGGCGTTCCTCCGCCAAAATAAAGCGACTCTATTCTATATCCATTTTTTATAGCTATTTCTCCAGTAAATTTAATCTCTTCAATCAACAAGTTTAAATAGCTTTTTATAATAGAATAGTCTGTAACTTCTGATGCAAAAGAACAGTAATAACACCTAGTTGGGCAAAAAGGTATCCCGATATATAAGCTTACTAACTTGCCATCATTATATGGCAATTCTTCTCCAGCTCCCCTAACAAAATCATTTTGATAATTCAATATATCAATTAAAATATCTGCTTTTATATCTTCTAATAAATATCTATTTTTTAAATTTAGTTTTAATTGCTTAATTCTATCTTCTATCTTAATTGACAAATTACCATCTATTTTTTGCTTTTCTTTATATGCAAGTTTTAATGGATGGACACCTGTTAATGTACCCCATGAATAAAACTTGCCTGTGATTTTAGATAAAATTTTATATAATTCCTTTTTTAGTGAATCTCTTCTATCTGAAATATTTTTTTCATTTGAGTCTACAAAAAACTGTCAGGTCTTAAATTTAATTTTTTTATAAAATCATCATTCAAGTTAACAGGAATAACTTCAAATTCATCATTATTTAAAAATATCCTTATAAGCTCAGAAAAATGATATTCATTATCTATATTATTTATATAAAATCTATACATTTAAATTATTGATGACATTATATTATATCTTTTTTCACGGCCAATGGATGAAGAAGGTCCATGCCCTGGGTAGACGATAATATTTTCAGGTAATTTAAATAATTTGTTTATAATAGAATTTTTTAGTTTTAAAAAATCTCCTCCATAAAGGTCATATCTTCCAATATCTCCTCTAAATAAGGTATCTCCTGTAAATATCAACTCTTCCGTTAGAATACACATTCCACCTTCGGTATGACCTGGAGTTTCTATAAACTTAAATACTGTATCTCCAAGGCTTATTTCATCTCCATCTTTAACATAAATATCGGGATCGAATTCAAGCTTTTTACCGGTAAGCTGATATACCATATTTATATTACTATTATTAAACATTATTTTTTCTTTTGCTGAGCCTACAACCTTAGCCCTTGGATATAATTCTTTATATATTGGTAGTTCGCATATATGGTCGGCATGACCATGTGTTAGAAATATGTATTCAAGTCCATTGGAATTTTCTATAATATTATTTATCTTGGAATTATAAGTTCCAGGGTCAACTAATATAGTTTTCCCAGTCTTTTCTTCTATTCCTACATATGTCATTTCCATATACATATTTTGATCAAACCAATGTACTTCTATACTCATTACTACCTCCTAGCTCTATATGCCTGATCAATTCCATCAAGATTTCTTAGTGCAACAAGCAATCTATGGATTTGATGTGTTTCTGTAATTCCTATTGTAATTTCCATTGAGACTGCACCGCCATCAACAGGTTTCATAATAACGCCCGCAAGTCTAATGTCCTTATCGTCGCAAGCCTTTGATATTTCGCTGAATAAACCCTTTCTGTCGTGCCCCTCAAGGATAATATTCACATAAAATTCCTGACCAATCTTAGGTTTATCCCACTCTACTTCAATTAATCTCTCTTTTTCTTCTTCTGGAAGATGAATAATATTAGGACAATCCTTTCTATGAACTGCAATTCCATTACCCTTGGTAATATAACCGATAATTTCATCGCCAGGGACAGGGCTACAACAGTGAGAAACCTTTATCATGAGATTATCAGCACCTTTTACAATAATTCCCGAATCGGATGATGCCTGTAAAGATTTTAGATTGCTCCCCTGATTAAACTTTTCTTCCTTATTCTTATTATTTTTTTCATCATTTAGATTATCAAATTCGTAGTAACCAATTAGTTTATTGGCAAGCTTATTTAGTGCTTGACCGCCATGCTGAATTTGGCTATAAAGTTCATTAACATTTAATAATCCGCTATCCTTAACTGCCCTTAATATATAAGAATTTTTACAAATTAAATCAGAGTCATATCCTTTCTTCTTGATATAATCTATAATTCTCTGCTTTCCTCTTAGATTAAGTTCTTCTTTGTTCGCTTTTTTCAGGAAATTTTTAATCTTATTTCTTGCGTGCGAACTCTTAACCATATTTAACCAGTCCATACTTGGACCTGAAGAATTTGAAGATGTGATAATTTCTATAATATCTCCATTTTTTAGCTTCGTTCCAATTGGGACCATTTTCCCATTAACCTTTGCACCAACACATCTAAGACCAATATCGGTATGTATTTTAAATGCAAAATCAAGTGGAGTAGATCCATATGGAAGCTCTTTAATATCGCCTTGAGGTGTAAAAACAAACACTTGATTTTCAAACAAGTCCATCTTTAGAGTCTCTAAAAATTCGAGAGAATCATCTGATTCCTGTTGCCAGATAAGTGCCTGTCTGAGCCACGAGAGCTTTCTATCGTTTTCATCAGAACTTCCTTTGATATTTCCCTCTTTGTATTTCCAGTGGGCAGCAATACCATATTCCGCAATCTGGTGCATTTCTTTTGTTCTTATTTGAATTTCAAACGGTTCACCCTTGTCATCTAATACTGTGGTATGTAGGCTCTGATACATATTTGGTTTTGGCATTGCAATATAATCTTTAAACCTACCTGGTATAGGAATCCACCTTGTATGTACCAGCCCCAAAACTGCATAACAATCTTTAAGATTATCAACTATGACTCTAATAGCTATCAAATCAAAAATTTCATCTAATTCTTTTTTCTGCATTACCATCTTTCTATATATGCTATATAGATGCTTTGATCTGCCATTTACCTCACAATCAATATCCTGTTTTTTAAGAAGTTCTTCCAGTTCTTCAATTAGTTTTACTACAATTTTTCCTCTGAGTTCTTTCTTTTTATTAACCTGTTTTAATAGCTTTTCATACTCGCGAGGATGTAAATATTTCAATCCGAGGTCTTCTAGCTCAAATTTAACATTATACATTCCAAGTCTGCCTGCAAGAGGAGCATAGATTTCAAGCGTTTCCATAGCCTTTTCTTCAATCTTATTACTTGGCATAAATTCAATTGTTCTCATATTATGGAGCCTATCAGCAAGCTTAATTATAAGAACCCTTATGTCCTTAGACATAGCAAGAAACATCTTTCTAAAATTTTCAGCTTGCATCTTCTCTTTTGAGTCATATTTGATATTTCCAAGCTTTGTAACGCCATCAACTAGGAGAGCCACCTCATCTCCAAATTCAGCTTTTAGATCGTCTTCTGTGAAATCAGTGTCTTCAACCGCATCATGAAGAAGCCCTGCAATCAAGGCTTCTTTATCAATTCCAAATCCAGCTAAAATTTTAGATACTGCAATTGGGTGAATAATATATGGTTCACCACTCTTTCTAAATTGCCCATCATGTAATTTAACAGCTAGATTAAAGGCCTTAATAACAGACGGATCGTCATACTTACTATTTATTGCCTTTATATCCTCGATATATTGTTCTGCTGTAGGAATTAAATTATTATTTGCCAAGTTTACCTCCATTAAGGCAAAATCAATGCGATAGATTTATTTTACTATTCCGTCATTTGGTTTATTGATTTTTTTCTTTTTCTTTTCAATTTTGTTTCTTTTTTCATCATATCTTGAAATGCTATCTTTTTTATTAAATTCATAATATAGCGGACTGCATAAGAATATAGATGAATAAGTACCAAATATTACACCAATCATAAGCGGTATTAAGAACTGCTTCATTTCAATTGTTGCCATTAGATAAAGCGGTATCATAACTACCAAGGTAGTAAGTGATGTAAGTATTGATCTTGTAAGAGTTTCATTTACTGATGTATCTATGAGAGTCTCAAGCTCTTTTCTCTTGAAAAATCTACTATTTTCTCTAATCCTGTCAAATACAACAATTGTATCGTTAATAGAGTAACCGACAACAGTCAATATACCAGCTATAAATGGATTATTTATGGTAAATCCGAAGATAGCATATAATGATAGTGTAACCAGTACATCATGCCCTAGTCCTGAAATTGCTGAAAGACCATATTTCCAATTTTTAAATCTAAATCTTATATATATAAGCATGAAGAATACAGCTATTAGAATTGATTTAACAGCATTTTTTCTCAAAGTTTTTCCGACTGTTGGTCCAAATTCTTCAGATGAAAGGACAGCATCCATTCCACCAACATGATATTTTTTATCTATGGTATTTACGACCTCATTCCTTTCATTTGCATTTAGTGATTTTATTGTCTTAATGACAATTTCTTTATTTCCCTCTCCTGCATATACAATCGTAGGATTTAATTTATAATCTTTTATTGTATCTTTAACTTCTTCGATGCTAACCTTCTTACCCATGTCCATCTGTATTGTTGTACCGCCGGTAAAATCAATACCAAAATTAAATCCTCTAAAGATTGTAAAAATAATTCCTAATATGATTATAGACGAGCTTATAAGGTAGTATATCTTTCTATTTTTTATAAATTTAATATGATGTTTCCATTTATATCTTGCTCTTCCATCTTTTTTAATTCCAAAGAAACTATTTTTTGAAAGCTTTTTGGAGTCAGCCATTAGCGTAACAAAGAGCTGAGTAATAAATACTGCGGTAAAAATACTTATTACTGTACCAATCATAAGAGTCAAAGCAAATCCCTTAACTGAGGTTGTACCTATTAGATAAAGTACTATTGCAGCAATAAGAGTTGTTGTCTGAGAATCTATTACAGTAGATAGGGCTGAATGAAAACCACTATCAACAGCGACCCTTATAGATTTACCTTTTTCTATTTCTTCTGCAATTCTTGTAAATATAATTACATTTGAGTCAACGGCCATACCTATGGATAAAATAATTGCTGCTATGCCTGGTAACGATAAAACAACTCCTAGAGCAGACATTATCCATAAATCAAGTAAAATATATAAGGCAAGTGCAATATCAGCAACCACACCCAAGGCACCGTAGGCTATTATCATGACGAGGAATACTATTCCAAGTCCTATCAGACCTGCCTTAACACTGAGCTCTAGAGCGTTAGCCCCTACCGTAGCTGTTTCTACAGATGAATTAACTTCTGTTAGCGATGCAGGGAGTGCTCCTCCTCTAATAAGTCCTGAGGTTGTCTTTGCTTCAGCTTCTTTAAATCCGCCATTCCTCGTTATTTCACAGGTTGAACTTGAAATCTTTTCTTTTGTTGTCGGTGCCGATATAACCTTATCATCAAGCATTATAACAATGGCTGTAGGATCTACTAATTGATTATTTTCATCGCGAAGTGCAGGAACTACCTTGCCGCTTGATGATTTTTCAGTTGCATTTGCAAAAGCATCTTGACCCTTAGCCGTAAAATCCATCGTTATCTTATATCCACCATTTTGTGAATCCGTAGTATAACTAGCATTTTTAACCCCTTCTCCCGTCATTACAGGGGTGCCGTCAGCGAGCAAAAATTGTAATTGTGCCGTTTTACCAATTTGGTTAATAGCTTCTGTGGCATCTTTAACTCCTGGCATCTCTACTCTTATCCTTTTAGAACCTTCGATAGATACTGCCGCCTCTGATATTCCCATTGCGTTAACACGGTTTTCTAATACGGTCTTTGTTTGCTCCATCAATTTGGTAAGCTCTGTTCCTTTTTCTTTTGTATTAGCCTCTAATAGAACATATACTCCGCCATTGATGTCTAATCCATATTTTAACTGTTTAGATAATTTTTTAAATGGACCAGCTCCCGTTATAGAAAATATCCACCCAAAAATTAAAACAAATAGTATTAGAATTGCAAAAAACTTTTTAGTTGCTGATTTCATATTATTTATAACCTTTCGTAAAATAATAAATTTATGATTTTCTTCCTATATTAAATAAAAATATATCATGTTATTTTACATTAAAAGTCTTGTGTTTTCAAGCATTACACTTTATTATTTTGTCTATAAATTATAAGTGTAAATGTTAAAATTCATAAGATAAGTCGCATAAAAAGACGATTAGTAAATAAACTATAAATAAATAAAAAAGCGTTGCACGGGCAACGCTTAAATATAAAACAATTCTTACTTTTCTTCTTTTGATTCTTTCTTTGATTCTTCTTTCTTAATTTCTTTTTTTACTTCTTTTTTTGCTTCTTTATCTTGTTTTTCATCTTTATTAAGCTTTTTAGGACGAACTTTTTTATTCCTATCAGGCTTAGGAGCGTTGTCTTCTTCCTCAATAATTGCTTTCTGAGACTTTTCTTTCTTAGGCTCAGCATTGTCAGCTTTTTTATCTAGTACAGTGCCAATAGCAGACTTTACAAATTCAAGTTTTACCTTATCAGCTCCAACAGCTATAGTAACCGTATCCTCCTTAATTCTAACAATCTTACCCTTAATACCTCCGATTGTCAAAATCTCATCGCCCGGTTTAAGTGCATCTCTCATAGCCTTTGTCTCTTTATCTCTTTTTTTCTGAGGTCTTATCATCAAAAAATAAATTACGGCTATAAATACTACAATAAGAATTAAATTTATTGCTTGTGCATTACCTCTCATAATATCCTCCATTTCATTTTTTTGAAATAATAATGTGATGGTGCCGATGGTGGGGGTCGAACCCACACGATATTTCTATCACGGGATTTTGAATCCCGCGCGTCTGCCAATTCCGCCACATCGGCTTAGTGTTATTATTTAGTATTATTATATAGATTATTATAAAAAAAATGGTGCGGCTGACTGGACTCGAACCAGCACGGTCTCCCACATGCCCCTCAAGCATGCGCGTCTGCCTATTCCGCCACAGCCGCACGAAATTACCTAAATATTATACCAGTAAAAAAGTAAAAATCAAATATTTTTAATAAAATATACACCCTCTTCCGAAATTTTATTACCATAAACTATAGATGTATGGTAAAATAACAAATTATTGGAGGAAATCATGGATATTAATAATAAAAAAGAAAGACTTCCAAAACTTTGGGAAGCGATATTAACTTTTCTGACGCTAATAGCAATTATGGCTGTTGGAATAATTGTATTTAAAACTGAACCTCATGTTCCTATGTTTATAGGGGTTATATCCGCTGCAATTATGGCTATGCACCTAGGATATAGCTGGGATAAGATAGAATCCTTTATGGTAAAAGGAATTTCAAGAGCTATGGGATCAATAATGATATTGATCGTTATAGGAATTCTAATTGGAGTGTGGATTGTATCCGGTGTAGTTCCTACAATGATATATTATGGGCTTAAATTAATTTCTCCAAAAATTTTTTTAGTAGCTGCCTTGTTAATATGCTCAATAACCTCCCTTGCCACAGGCTCATCATGGGGAACAATGGGTACAATGGGCTTAGCTCTAATGGGTATCTCGCAAGGACTTGGCATTCCACTTCCTGCAACGGCAGGTGCTGTTATTTCAGGTGCTTATTTTGGTGATAAAATGTCACCCCTCTCAGACACGACAAACCTAGCACCTGCAATGTCAGGTAGCAATGTTTTCTCTCATATAAGATTTATGATTTTCCCTACAACTATTACCTATGTGATAAGCATATTATTTTTTGGAAGTCTCAGTTTACATTTTTCTTCAAACCTCGGCAATGCTTCTATACGCTCTGTAAAAATAATCAGCGAAGGATTAAGCAATAATTTTAATATTAATCCTATCCTTCTCTTGCCACCAATTATAGTTATACTTGCAGTAATAAAAAAAGCTCCAGCTTTACCTGGGATTGTTTTAGGTATAATTTCAGCAAGCATCTTAGGACTCATCTTTCAAAGGAGTGGTTGCACCTTAGGTGATATTCTTGACTGCGGAATGAACGGATTTACAAGCGATACAGGAGTTAAATCTATAGACAAACTATTATCAACAGGCGGAATCACTAATATGTTATCTTCTGTTTCACTTACTATAATATCTATGATGTTTGGTGGAATAATGGAGGAAACAAAGCAACTTGATGTGATAGTTAATAGAATATTAAGGCATATAAAAACCGACGGTGGACTTGTTACACTAACTGAAGCAACCTGTCTTGCAAGCAATATTACAATGCCTGAGCAGTATATTTCAATTGTTGTACCTGGAAGAATGTATGAAAAAGCATTTGAAGAAAGAAATCTTAGCCCTGCAACGCTGAGCAGTGCCCTCGAAAATTCAGGCACTGTTACATCAGCTCTCGTACCTTGGAACAC
This sequence comes from Alterileibacterium massiliense, assembly GCF_900104645.1. Classification (GTDB taxonomy): domain Bacteria; phylum Bacillota; class Clostridia; order Peptostreptococcales; family Anaerovoracaceae; genus Alterileibacterium; species Alterileibacterium massiliense. Next base: position 980,283 of record NZ_FNWE01000002.1, read on the forward strand.
CTGTGGTACATTTATAAAATCTACTTTGCAGATAGGAACATTCCAATATCTTCCTTTTGCAATATTTAACTACCTAATGCCTATTGTAAATATTATTTTAGCATATGCAGGAATTACAGTTGCTGACTTAAATGGAACGAGAAAGCGTGATTTAAAGAAAGGTAAAATAAAAGAGCTAAGCAAATAGTAAAGTAAAGAGCTAATCTCTAATTATTCTCCTTTAAATTGAATAAAAGACTATCTATTTTCCGGTGCAATTCTTCAATTGTTCCGGAATTTTTAATCACTACATCAGATTTTATTTCTTTATCTCTGTCAGGCATCTGTTTGTCCATTATCTTCTTTATCATATCTTCATCAAGATTATCTCTTTTTTTAATTCTTTTAACTCTTTTTTCCATGTCAGAACAAACCAGCCATATTTTATCAAAATAGTTCTCGTTATCTCCTCCATTTTCAAAGAAAAGAGGTATGGCAACAAATAGTATTTCTAGCCCTTTCTTCCTATAATCTTCAATCATTTTTTTGGTGTCGGAAATAATTATATCGGTAGTTCCTTTTTCAAGAAGCTTTTTCTTATTTTCATCCTGATAGACTAGCTTTCTTATCTTTCCCCTGTCCATGCTACCATCTTTTAAAATATATTCTTCACCAAAAACATCTCTTATATAAGAAATTGCCTTACCATTTTTTGAAGTTATCTCATGTGCCATTAAATCGGTATCGATAACCTTATATCCTTTAGATATTAAATAATCTGTTACTGCTGTTTTCCCCGAGCCGATGCCGCCTGTAATAACTATGACAATCATTTTAAATCATACCAACTTTCGCCTATATTAATATCTGTCGTAAGCTTAACAGGTAGTTTTGCTACATTTTCCATTCTTTCTTTTAGAATTTTTTTAACCTCTTCTATCTCATCATCATATGTTTCAATTATTAGCTCATCGTGTATTTGCAAGATAAGCTTTGATTTTAGTCCTTTTTCCACTAAATCATTATATACTCTAATCATTGCATACTTAATTATATCGGCGGCGGAGCCCTGAATCGGTGTGTTCATTGCTAGTCTTTTCGCCTGCTCTCTTTCCATAAACTTTCTCGATGAAAACTCAGGTATTTGCCTTATTCTTCCATAGATAGTCCGTACCTCTCCATCTTTTTTCCCAATCTCAACTTGATTATCTAGATATTCTTTAACCTTTGGATATTTATTAAAATAATCTTTAATATAATTATCAGCTTCATATCTTGAAACATGAATATCTTCGCTTAAGCCAAAACCGCTCATACCATATATGATTCCAAAGTTTACAGCCTTTGCTCTAGATCTCTGAGATGAGTTTACATCTTCAATAGGAATGCCAAATACCTTTGAAGCAGTTATCCTATGAATATCCTTACCTTGATTAAATGCTTCGATCATATCCTCATCTCCTGATAATGCTGCCATTATTCTAAGCTCTATTTGAGAATAATCCGCACTGATAAGCGTCCTTCCAGAGCCTGCTACAAACGCCTTTCTGATAAGTCTTCCATAGTCATCTCTGAAAGGTATATTTTGCAAATTAGGCTCAGTGCAACTTAGCCTGCCTGTAGCAGCTACAGTTTGCTGAAAATGAGGATGGATTCTTCCGTCGCTAGCGATAAGTTTTATAAGTCCATCTATATATGTGCTTTTTAATTTCGTATATTTTCTATATTTTAAAATTAAAGAAATTATCTCGTGCTCATCTATTATTTTTTCAAGTATTGTAACGGCGGTTGAATATCCATTTTTCCCCTTGCTTTTTTGAGGGTATGGCAAATTCATTTCATCAAATAGAACTATTCCTAGCTGTTTTGGAGAGCTTATATTAAATTCCTTCCCTGCTAACCTGGTAATCCTTTTAGATAATTCGGAGATCTTAATTTCAAGCTCTTCACCTATATTAATAATTGTTTTTTCCTCAATTATAATTCCATTTAGCTCCATGTCTGAAAGAACCTTTATAAGAGGTAATTCGCAATTATAATATATGTCATTTAGTCCCCTATCATCTATTTCATTTCTCTGATTTTCATAAACCTTACTTATTGCAAAAAGTCGCTTTTTTATAATATTTTCGTCTGCTTCTTTATTTTCATCTTCATCAAATAAGGTGAGCTGTTTATTTAATTTTGTATTTTCTTCGTACTCAATTACTTCCCCACAGTAACTTAAAAACATCTTATCTAAATCATATCTGGTCCTATTTGGCTCAAGAATATATTCAGCTATTTCTGTATCATGGCTTATTATTAAATTATTTGCAATATCGCTTGCTATTGATTTAAGTGAAAAAAATTGCTCCTTAAGTCCATGTCCAATGATTTTGCAATCTAATTTTACTAGAGCTTCTAATATCTTTTTTAAACCATCTATACTATCAACTTTATATTGGCTTATGCACTCAATTTCAGGTTTGTAGAGATATAAATTTCTAACCTTAACACAGTTTAAATGATCATTATTTGATTCAATATAGATAATTATTGAGTCATCTTTTTTTAGTTTTTCCAGAAAATTATCTATTTTAATATTTTTTATCTTGGAAAATTCTGAATTTAATTTTTCGTCTTTATTATTTGTATTTTGAGATATTTTTTTTAAAAATGAATTAAACTCAAGTCTTTTATATATCTCTATTAATTTTTCATAATTAGGCTCAATATATTTAATTTCATTCCAATTTATCTCAATTGGTACATCTCTATTAATTGTAGCAAGCTCTCTGGTCATAAGGGCTTCTTTAACATTATCCCTTATATTTTCTCCAAGCTTACCCTTTATTAGATCTTTATTTTTTATGACTTCATCGAGATTCCCATATTCTTTTAATAATTGGATTCCCTTTTTTTCACCAACACCATATACACCAGGTAAATTATCGGAGCTATCTCCCATTAGACCTTTTAAATCTATAAATTGGCTAGGCGTGAGCCCATATCTTTCTTTCATCGCTGCTTTATCATATAAATCAAAATCCGTCATTCCTCGTTTGTTAATTATGACCTTGACATTATCATCAATAAGTTGCAATTCATCCTTGTCTCCTGTAATGACGACGGATTCTATATTATTTATGCTCGCCTCTTTTGTAACAGTTCCAATAATATCATCTGCTTCATAATTCTCCATTTCCATTATCTTGATATTCATAGCTAAAAGAATCTCATGAAGAACTGGTATCTCATCAATTAATTCTTGAGGAGTCTTCATTCTTCCAGCCTTGTACTCGCTATAAATATCATGTCTAAATGTTTTTTTGCCCACATCAAAGGCTACAACTATATAAGTTGGTTTAAAATCATTTAATATCTTTTCAAGCATATTTATAAAAGCAAAGATACCCTGCGTATGAAATCCGTCCTTTGTAACCATTGGTCTCATAGCAAAATATGAACGAAAGAGCAAGCTGTTTCCGTCTATAATAACTAATTTATCTTTATTCATTTTCCCCTCTATTTTTCTAAAAAGGAGCTTGCTGACTTCAAGCCGTAGGCAGGCTCCGCATTTCTTGCTGAATTAATTATTGCATATTGTAAAATATCCGTTGATAATGCAGCTAATGAATCAAAATCAGCTTCTACTTTTCCCGTTGTCATAACAAAAATCGTATCACCATCAAGTGAGCTATGTACCGGCTTTATTGCTCTTGCATATGCATCATGAAGTATGCTAGAAAGCTTATTAGCCTGCACCTTTGTAAGCTTTGCATTGGTAATCAAGCATGAGATGGTCGTGTTAAATATCATATCATCTTCATCACTAAATAATGAATCTCCATCTAATATCTTAATTTCATTTGGCTTATTATTATCAGGAATAGGAAGTATCCCCTCTCCATTTCTTCCTTCTATTCTAAGTATTTCATCTCTAATTTTGTTATCTTCTATATTAGCTATTTTTTTGTTTTCAGATTCATCACCATTATCATTTTCTACACTATTTATTTCTAAATTATCTTTTCCTAAATTGTCTTTTTCTATAATATTTTTTAGATCATCATTTTCAGAAATATCATTTTTTAAAAAGCTTTTTTCTAAATGTCCATTTCCTGAAATGTCGATATTAGCATTAGAATTATTGTTTATTCCTAAGATTCTTTCTTTATGTGCCATAATTGTGCTTAATATTTCGGTCTTATCCTCGCTTAAAGGACCTGCTATTATTTTATTATTATCATCATATATGTCTCCTACTGCGTTTACTGCTGTTATAGCACCTATTTGGAGATTGTCAATCTGACAGGCAAATGTACCAAGACCTGTTTTCATTGATCTTTCAATTCCATAAATTTTACCTACAGTTGTTCCTGTTCCTGCCCCGAAATTTCCCGATTTGAACTCGTTCATATATGCGTTTTCTACTGCCCTTTTTCCCATCTCAATATCAGGTCTTACAAATTTTGAACCAACATTTAAATCGAATAATGAGGCAGAACAAACGATAGGAACATTTATACCAGAAGCCTTTAATCCAATATTTTTCTCATCGAGATAATTCATAACTCCTGACGCTGATTCAAGTCCAAAAGCACTTCCTCCGGTAATTACCACGGCATTAATCTTTTGAACTGTATTTTCGCTTTTAAGTAAATCTGTTTCTCTAGTTGCCGGTGCACCGCCTCTTACATCAACTCCTGCAAGAGCACCTTCTTCTGAAATGATTACCGTACAACCAGTGCCAGCTTTTAAATCTTCTGCATTGCCTAACTTAAATCCCTCAATGTCTGATACATTAATAATTTGAAATTTCATAATAATCACCCTAATAGCAATAGATATTTTTTTACAGTTTATCACATATATCTTTTATATCAAAATTAGTTTAAATAATTATAAATAAAACCCGAAATACCGTCAGGTCACATAATTGACGCCCTATCTAAGAAAAGGGTGGGTACCTGCTGCTTTTTATTATCTGAAGTCCCAAATGGGCATTTCATAAATAAATAGACCCGCAGTCCCGTGCAATATGTGTAGGTTCAATTAATATTCCCAACAAATATTTCAGGTAATTATTTATATAATATTTATTTCTTTGCTAATTAGAGCTCGCAATTATAATATACGCTCTGAACATCATCATTATCTTCAAGCGTGTCTATAAGCTTGCTTAATGATTTTATATCATCATCAGACACGCTCGCTTCCATAGATGGTATATGTTCTATTTCTGCCTCTGCAATTTCATATCCTGCATCGGACATTGCCTTATGTACATCGCTGAAAACTGAAGGTTCTGTCCTTATCTCATAATTATCTTCATTTGAAATAACATCTTCTGCTCCCGCTTCAAGAGCATCCATCATTATGGTATCTTCATCAATTTCTGATTTTGCTTCAATAATTATAACACCTTTTCTTGAAAACATATAAGATACGCAACCTGGTGTGCCCAAATTCCCACCATTTTTATCAAATGTAGATCTAACAAAAGATGCTGTTCTATTTTTATTATCAGTCAAAGCATTGACTATTATTGCAACACCACTTGGACCATATCCTTCAAATGTAAGTTCTTCAAAAGATTCTCCCTCGAGTTCTCCTGAACCTTTCTTCACTGCCCTTTCTATATTTGCATTAGGCATACCAATTGATTTTGCCTTTTCAATTGCAACCCTAAGCGTAGAATTAAATTCAGGATCTCCACCATCCTTTGCAGCAACCATTATCTGCCTTGAATATTTTGTAAATATAGCTGCCCTCTTAGAATCCTGTGCTGATTTTCTATTTGCTATTGTACCATGTCTTCCCACTTAAAGACTCCCTTCATATTTAAATTTTTTATTATTATATTGATATTATATATTAATGCAAAAATAAGAACAAGATAAGCTAATTAGATATTGGATCCATTACTATCTAGATAGCTTTGAAGTATTATAATAGCAGATTGCTTATCAATAACTTCTTTCCTCTTTTTTCTGCTTAAATCTGCATCTATTAATACTCTCTCTGCTATAACAGTAGTAAAACGCTCATCTTCAAATATACATTTTACTTTGGATAATCCTGTGCTTCTTAATTTATTTTCTAGCATGGTCTTAAAATCATAGACTTTTTTTGTTTGCACGCTATCAGTTCCATTTAAATTTATATTTAGTCCTATTACAATAGTATCGCAGTCATATTCTTTTACAAAATCAATAATCTTTGTCGTATCTTTCCTTATTCCAACTCGATCAATGGTTGTAACGCCTTGTGCAATAATACGCAAAGGATCACTAATAGCTACGCCGATGGTTTTATCACCGACATCAAGCCCGATAATTCTCTTATTCATATTTATAACCTTTAGATTTTAAGATAATCTCTTAATATTTCTTCAAGTAAATCATCTCTATCAACTCTAAGTATCAAATTACGAGCATCGTTATGACTTGTTATATATGATGGATCTCCAGATGTCATATATCCTACTATCTGATCTATCGCATTATATCCTCTTTCTTCAAGAGCTTTATATATTTTATTAAGAACTTCCTTATTTGTCATCTTTGATTTTGAATTTTTAAAATATAAGGTATCTTTATCCACTTTACTGTCCTCCTATTAATTCTTCTATCTTAGAAAATACATCTTTTATCTTTGACCTATCTTTTGCTCCTGCCTGTGCAAGATTTGGCTTTCCTCCTCCGCCACCTCCAGCAATTTTAGCAGACTCCTTAAGCATCTTACCTGCATTATACCCTTGGCTTACAAGGTTATCTGCAACTGATAAAATAAATACAATTTTGCCATCATTAATTGTTGATAGTGCAATTATAGATGATTCAATTTTAGATTTAATATCATCACACAAATTTCTAAGCTGTTCTACTTCAATATCCTTAAACTCATATGTCATATATTTAATATTGTCACCAATGTTTTTGGCAGAAGATATTATTTCATCTATGGAAGTAGATAATTCAGATTTTTTAAATTCCCTTATTTCTTTTTCATAGTCCTTATTTTGTATAACCAGCTGGTTTATCCTATGCAATAAATCATTTTCTTTTACCTTAAGAGCATTAGATAATTCATAGATGAGATCTTCTTTCAGTTCAAGCTTTTCCCATACCTTGGTGCCGACAACGGCTTCTATTCTTCTAATGCCACTTGCAATTCCTGCTTCACTTACTATCTTAAATGCACCTATCATGCCGGTGTTATTTAAATGCGTTCCTCCGCAAAATTCGATGCTAAAATCTCCCATCTTAACAACTCTGACTATCTTCCCATATTTCTCACCAAATATTGCTGTTGCTCCTAATTTTCTTGCTTCTTCGATTTCCATTTCATTAGTTGTTATAGGTAGAAATTCATCAATTTTTTCATTAACTATTTTCTGTACTTCATCTATCTGGTCCTCTGTCATAGCTTCATAGTGATTAAAATCAAACCTAAAATATTCATCATCTACAAATGAACCTGCCTGAACTACATGGTCTCCTAAAACATTTTTCAAGGCTTTATGAAGAATATGCGTTGCACTGTGACCTCTTGCAATCTTATGCCTTCTATTTTTATCGACAATTAATTTTGATCTAGAACCAATCGAAATAGCTTTAGCTTCGTTATAATCTTCAGAATTAATAAGATGAATAATAATACCATTTTCTTTTATTACATCTGTAACTTTTAATTTTCTATCTCCTCTAATAATTAATCCTGTATCATTTACTTGACCACCGCTTGTAGCATAAAATGGGGTTTTGTCATAAATAAGCAATCTTACATTTGATGAATAATCACCTGAGAAAATTAATTTTGCTTCAGTAGTCGTTTCTTCATATCCAGTAAAAATAGTTTTGTCTAAATTACTATAGTCTGCAGATTCTTTCCACGCTTCATCCTCTGTAGATTTTCTATTATTTCTTGCGAGATTTTTCTGATTCGTCATGCACTTATTGAATCCTTCAATATCAACGCTTATAGCTTTATCTGATAGAATTTCTTCTGTCATTTCAACTGGGAAACCATATGTATCATATAATTTAAAAGCATATTCACCCTTAAGCATATTATCATTTGATTTTTTAATATCTTTTATATATTCATTTAAAATATTTAAACCGCTATCAAGCGTCTTATTAAATTTATCTTCTTCAATTCCTAGTATTTTCTTGATATATTCTCTTTTCTCCAGCAATTCAGGATAAGCATCTTTACTTACCTCAATTACGCTCGTAGCAAGTGTGCTCAAAAATTTACCATCGATGCCAAGTAGCTTTCCATGCCTATAAGCCCTTCTTATAAGTCTTCTAAGAACATAACCTCGGCCCTCGTTGCTAGGCAATATACCATCTGAAATCATAAATGTAACAGATCTAAGATGATCAGTAATTATTCTAACGCTCATATCTTCTGAAGGATTTCCATCTTCATATTTTATATTTGCTAGCTTGCATACTGCGTCTACAGTATGCTTTATGGTATCAATGTCAAAAATCGAATCAACTCCTTGCATTATGCAGGCAATTCTCTCTAGACCCATTCCAGTATCAATATTAGGATGAGCTAGATTTGAATATGAACCGTCAACTTCCTTAGAATATTGAGTAAATACATGATTCCAAAATTCAATATATCTATCACATTCGCAGCCCGGTTTGCAATTCTCATCATCACAGCCATATTCTGGACCTCTGTCATAATAAATTTCTGAGCATGGTCCACAAGGGCCTAGTCCTATCTCCCAAAAATTATCTTCTTTTCCAAGTCTGACAATTCTTTCTTCTGGCATTCCTAAAGTCTTCCAGATTTCAAAGGCTTCATCATCATCTTCATAAATAGTTGCCCAGAGCTTGTCCTTAGGCATATTAAGCTCTTTAGTAATGAACTCCCAGCCCCAGCTAAGGCTTTCTTTTTTGAAATAATCTCCAAAACTGAAATTACCAAGCATTTCAAAAAAAGTTCCATGTCTTGAAGTCTTTCCGACATTGTCTATATCGCCCGTCCTTATACATTTTTGACAGGTTGTCATTCTCTTGCTCGGAGGAGTTTCAGTTCCTGCAAAATAAGCTTTGAGAGGTGCCATTCCTGAGTTTATTATTAGCAAGCTTTTGTCATTCCTTGGAATTAATGACGCACTCTTTGCAGGATAATGTCCTTTTTCTGTGTAAAAATCTATAAACTTTTTTCTTATTTCATTAAGCCCTAATTTATCCATAAACCTCTCCTAATAGTTTTAAATCTATTTCAAAAAACTATCTTAAATTATACATCCGAATATCTTTCTTGTCTAATTTTTTGCAAATTAATAAGCTATATCCTTATAATATAGTAATTTCATTCTTTGATTATCTAATCTACTATCTCGATAGATTCTAATTGATTTTTGACATCATTCCTAATCTCTGCCAAAAATTCCTGTCTAAGCTCCATTTGCTCAATAGTTTCATCAGGCGTTAGACCTATCGACTTTGATTTTTTAGCAAGTTCATTAATTCTATCAATCTTTTTCTTATCCATAATTAAATATTAACACCCATATTGTTTCATTTCAATTATATTCACTATATATTTTAATAACTCGGCATTGCTCGGTCTTTTTTTATATCTTTCAAAAAGACTTCCTCTAATTTGATTTTTTATTATTGTCTTTTTCCATGCTTCTGTAATTGCGTGCCTTATGTCATATTCAATAGAATACTCCGACAATCCTTTTTCCTTTGCAATTTCAGGATATATATGTTTAGACATCGTGCAGTCAGATCCATACTTTAAAATAATAATTTCAATGGCATTTATCATATGTGAAAATCCTAGGTGAGAAGTGGAAAAATTTGATTTAAGTAGCAATTTGTTAACTTCATTTAAAATATTTATTTTTCTATCTTTTTCAATTAAATTGTATGTCATTTTTCTTAATTTCTCATAATCTTTAAATTTTATATCCTCTTTTTTATTCTCAAATTTAATACCTAAGTTAAAGCAAGTACAATACATGGAAATTCTCGCAAGTATTGTATTCTTTGTAACAGGCTTATAAATAAAATCATTCGCTCCATTATTAATTGCTACTTCTGAAATGAAATCATCTCTAATATCAGACATCATTATCACATATGGTCTATCTTCTTTATTTAAGTTATTTAAATCTCTTAGGACATCAAATCCCCCTTTTATTGGCATTGCGTCATCTAAAACCAAAATATCCGGTTTATACTTCTCAATCATTTCTTGAACAAATGCTCCATTATTAAGCTTAAATAATATATTACATTGTTCATTTTCACTTATCCATTCTGATAACATTTCTCTAATTAAATCACTATCATCTATCAAGCCAATGTTAACCTTTTTTATATTTAAAATATTCATAATATCCTCCTTATTATCTTTATATACTTTAGATACTTCGAAAAATATATGTTTATACGCATATCAAGTCTTTTAATTTATTATATGTAGCCATTCCTATGCCGTTAACATTCTTTAGATCTTCTATCTTTGTAAAATTATTATTATCACGATAATTTATTATCTTTTCCGCAGTGACCTCCCCAATGCCTGGCAATTTTAGTAATTCTTCTTTAGAAGCTGTATTGATATTCACGAGATTATTTCCATTAGAAATACTTTCTTTATCCATACTTTGAGAACTTCTTGAAGATGGTATAATTATCTTCTCACCATCTTTCACATATCTTGCCTGATTGATAGAATTAATATTTGCTTCCTCTTTTAATCCTCCAGCTTTATCAATTATTTCATATAACCTCACCCTTCCTTTCATCTTATATATTCCTGGATTCTTTATTTCACCGCTAATATCAATTACGATATTATCTTCTATTTTTTCTGTTTTAACATCTTTATTTTTATTATCATCAGCTATAACCTTTGTATTTGGCTTTGCTGTCCACTTTATAATCAAAGATGAAATTAAAATTATTGCTAATATAATTATCTTAAAAACAGTTTTTTTATCTATCTCATATTTAAGCAATAAGCCTCTAATTTTTTCCATAGTAATCGCCTCCTCGTATTTTTGTAAATACTATAAAAGGCTACTTAAATTTTCAAATTTATAAAAATGTTAAATATCTATAAATCCTTTCCATATTTACTTAAATATTAACAAAGAATATTTAAGTGTTTAAAATTTGTTGATTAATAAATATATAAAAATTTTTAAAATAAATAAAAAAAAGATGCATGAATTAATACATCTTTTTCAAAAATACATATATCTAGTGTGTATATAAAAAATAAGAACAATTCTTTAAACAATAATTAAAAAAAGTAATTATATTTATTCTTCGCTATCTTCAGTATAATCAAGTTCAAAGTCATTAATTTTTATTGTATCTCCTTCCTTTAAACCTAATTTTTTCAATTTCTTTATACCGCCAGCTCTCACTATATACTTATATAAATATCTTAACGAGCTTATGTCATTAAAATTTGTTGAATTAAATATCTTAGTTAATTGTTTGCCTTCTAAAACAAAGGTGCCATTTTCGTCAACAGAAGCATATAAGTTTTTATAATCACTATCTATATTGTATTTTTCAAAGTCATATAGAGGAATTTCTTTATTTTCTGTGTCAGAATTCTGCTCTTCAATTTTTTGTTCTTCAAGCTTATTTAAAGCAATGCCCATCAACTCTTTTATGCCCTTATTAGTAGCGGCCGAAATAGGGACAACAATTTTACCTTCTTTTTTGACTTCTTCAATAAATTCATTATAGTTTTTTAAAATATCACTATCTAAATCATCAAAGTTTATTAAATCTATCTTATTTGCTGCAATAATTTTAACTTTCTTTTCTAATTTATCATCATATTGTTTAAGTTCATTATTAATAATTCTATAATCTTTAAGTGGCGTACTTCCTTCACTACCAGCTGCATCTACGACATGAATTAAAATTTTTGTTCTTTCAATATGCTTTAAAAAGGTTAGCCCTAGACCTTGACCTTTATGAGCTCCCTCAATAATTCCCGCAATATCGGCTAAAACGAAACTATTATCAACAAAGTCTACTATTCCTAAATTAGGATCAATGGTTGTAAAATGATAATTAGCAATTTTAGGTCTTGCACTGGTTGCAACTGACAAGATTGTAGATTTTCCTACATTAGGTAAGCCAACGAGGCCTACATCAGAAATTAATTTTAATTCAAGAATTATCTCTCTTTCCTGTGCAAGTTCACCAGATTCAGCAAAATTAGGAGCTTGCCTTGTTGAACTTTTGAAATGGACATTGCCTTTTCCGCCTTTTCCACCTTTTGCTACAACTACAAAATCACCAATTGCATTTAAATCTTTAATAAGTAATCCTGTATCTTTATCAATAACCATAGTTCCAAGAGGAACCTTTATTATTAGACTTTTTCCTTTTTTACCATATTTTTTTCGCCTCATTCCATCAGAACCATTTTCAGCTTTGTATTTTCTCTTATATTTTAGATCCATAAGGGTTCTTAAGTTGTTGTCAGCAGCGATAATAACATCTCCACCATCACCGCCGTCACCGCCATCTGGGCCGCCATCTGGAACATAAGGCTCTCTTCTAAATGTAACAGCTCCATTTCCTCCCTTACCAGAGGAAACTATTATCTCAGCTTTATCTACAAACATTTTATTATAATCCTTTAATTTAAATTTTTATTTAAAAAACCCCTGCTTATGCAGGGGTCTAAGTATGTAAATTTATGCTTCCTTTGCAGGTTCATATACACTTACTTTTTTGCGTTTCTTGTCATATCTTTCAAATTTAACATTTCCATCTACCTTAGAAAAAAGTGTATCATCTCCGCCAATTCCTACATTATTTCCAGGATGGAATTTAGTTCCTCTCTGTCTTACAAGAATACTTCCTGCACTTACATATTCTCCTGCACCTACTTTCAGTCCAAGGCGTTTGGACTCGGAATCACGACCATTTTTGGTACTACCTACTCCTTTTTTACTTGACATATTCGTACACCTCCCGTCCTAAAAATAATTAATTAGTGCCATTAATCGCATCAATGATTTCTTGTTTTGTTGCCTTTTTGCTTATATTTATATTAGCATTTTCAGCAATAGCAAGTAACTCATCCTTTTTCATAGACATAGATACTTTAACATCATTGTCAGCAGTAGCTGATTCTGATTTATTAGTTTTAATTTCAGCTTTCTTATCTTCTGAAGATATATTATCTAAGCCAATGCTTAAAATCTTCACAGCAGTATATGGCTGCCTATGACCATTCTTTTTTCTATAGTCTTTTTTAGCCTTATACTTAAAAACTATTATCTTCTTGCCCTTGCCTTGTTCCATAACCTCAGCAGTAACCTTATATCCATCAAGATAAGGTTTTCCTACTTTTAGATTATCATCACAAATAGCAACGACCTTGTCAAAGGTTATCTCATCTCCAACCTTTGCATTGATCTTCTCTACTTGGAAAACATCGTCCTTTTGAACTCTATATTGTTTTCCACCTGTTTTAATAATTGCATACATATTAATAATTTCCTCCTCATACCAGACTCGCCACACGAGGTGTGTATTTCACTAATTTATATCACTTAAAACCTCGATATGAGCGGCTAACCATTGCATTTTAACATTAAATGCTTGAATTGTCAATATTTTTATTATTCTATTACAACTCCGTCTTCATCTACTTTTATTTCTTCTTTTTCATCTTTTTTGGGCTTTAATATATCTAAAAGCTTGGTTTTAATCTCTTTAAGAATTTCTTCATTGTCTGCTAGGAATGTTTTTACATTTTCTCTGCCCTGACCAATTCTCTGTCCATCATAGCTATACCATGAGCCTGCCTTATCGATTATCTCATTATCTACTGCAGCGTCCATAATATCTCCTGTCACACTAACTCCTTCGCCAAACATAATATCAAATTCAGTCTTGCGGAATGGTGGTGCAACTTTATTTTTAACAATTTTAACCTTTGTTCTATTTCCAAGGGTTTCATCACCACTTTTTATTGCTTCACCCTTTCTAACCTCAAGCCTCATAGTAGCATAAAACTTTAATGCTCTACCTCCTGTTGTAGTCTCAGGATTTCCATAACTTATGCCTATCTTTTCACGAAGCTGATTAATAAATATTACGCAGGTGTTAGATTTATTAACAGCTCCAGCGATTTTTCTAAGTGCTTGCGACATTAGCCTTGCCTGTAATCCGACATGGGAATCTCCCATCTCCCCCTGTATCTCAGCTCTTGGAACAAGGGCTGCAACCGAGTCGATAACAATAATATCTATTGCTCCGCTCCTTGAAAGCATCTCGCATATCTCTAAGGCCTGTTCTCCAGTGTCTGGCTGAGAAACTAAAAGTTCATCGACATCAACACCTAGACTTCTAGCATAAACAGGATCTAGGGCGTGCTCAGCATCTATAAAGGCAGCCTTTCCATTCATCTTCTGTGCCTCGGCAACTGCATGTAGTGCAAGCGTTGTCTTACCAGATGACTCAGGACCATATATCTCTATAATTCTACCTCTAGGATACCCTCCTACTCCTGTTGCCATGTCTAGGCTTATTGAACCTGTAGGAATAACTTCGACATTTGTCTTGATGCTATCATCTCCCATTCTCATGATAGCACCCTTTCCATATTGTTTTTCAATCATCTCCAAGGCTTCTTTGAGTGCCTTATCTTTATCACTAGTATCTATATTTAATTTATTAATCTTATTTGACTTGTTTGCCATCTTTCCTCCTAATCCATTGATTTTTCACTAAATCTAAATTTTTATAAAACGATTCTAGATTATACATAATAAAAACATTGAATATTTTACAAGATAAAACTATTTAAGATTTTACATATATATATTTTTTTAAAATAGTAGATTTTTATTTCAACTTACTAAACTTACCACTTAATTATATAGGTTTACGAATATATGTTCAATTATATTTAAGCATATATTTAGCAAATTTAGTTTAATTTTGAGATCTCTTCACTTAATATGTCATTTGCTAATTTTAACATCATAAGAGAAAAATATCTTCGATTCCATTTTCTATTGTTTCTTCTGGTCTTTACTTCTTTATATCCATGTTTTTCCCCATAGGAATAACCAATGTAAGCAGTTCCAGCATCGCCATCCTTAGATTCTTCAGCAATTCCAGTGATTGAAAGTGCCAAATCACTGCCAGAAACCTTTCTTACCCCCTCTGCCATCTCGACTGAAACCTCAGGGCTTACTACTCCATACTCTTTTATTGTTAAAGGAGATACACCAAGTTCATCCACCTTTGAATTATTACTATAGGTAATAAATGATTTTTCAAAAATAGAAGATGCTCCTGAAACATCTGTAATCATTCCTGAAAATAGACCGCCAGTGCAGGACTCTGCAGAAGAAATCTTCCAACCAAGGATTTTTAGTTTCTTTAGAACTACTTCATTTAATTCTTCATCTTCATAGCTATAAATAATGCCAGGTGCTAATTTTTCTATCTTAGATATTATGTCATCTACTGCAATTTTTGCTTCTTCCATATTATCTCTCTTTGAAGCAATTCTGATTGTACACTCGCCTTCTTTGGCATAAGTTGCAATGGTTGGATCGGTCTGTTTATCTATGATTGGCATTAAAACAGTCTCAAGATTGGACTCACCAATTCCTATAGTTCTTATTACCCTGTAGTACATCTTTTTATTACCATGAGCGAGCTTCATCAAATAATCTTTTAATCCATTATTGAAAATCCAATTCACCTCAATTGGAGGTCCAGGTAAGCTTACGATAATATTATTATTTTTTTTAATTGCAAAAGCAGGAGCTGTACCCGCCTCATTGAGAAAAATCTTTGCATTAATGGGCATATTAGCCTGTTTTAGGTTGTTAGAAGTCATATTCCTATCTTTGAACTTTCTAAGAAGAAACCTATATGCTTCTTCATTCCTTTCAATTCCAATTCCCAAAGAACTTGAAATTACTTCCTTTGTCAAATCATCCTGTGTAGGTCCAAGCCCTCCTGTCGTTATTATCAGCTCTGTTTCATCCATTGCCCTATATAGGGTTTCTCTAAGTCTTTTGGGATTATCTCCAACGACAAAATGAAATAAGACATCGTAGCCCATCAAGTTAAGATGTCTTGAAAGATATGCAGAGTTTGTATTAACTATTTGACCGAACAAAAGCTCAGTTCCTACTGAAATAATTGATGCTCTCATGGCAACCCTTTCCTAAGTCAATTATTGCAAGTATATTTTGAGAAGGTATTTATTTATTTTTAAATACTTTTCTATTTTTTATTATATATTCAAAGCCCGAATAGACTGTCATTATTAGTGACGCATATAAGAAAATATAAGCTATTATGGTAATTATAGTTGAAGATATTACATTCAAAAATAAAAGAGTAATTACGGCAATCATCTGTAAAACAGTCTTTATTTTCCCGCTTTTTGCTGCAGCTATAACAAGTCCGTCTGAAGCAGCAACAGTCCTCATTCCTGAAACTGTAAATTCTCTAGCTAGGATTATAATCAAAATCCAAGCTGGTATCATACCATTCTCAACCATAAGAGCAAAGGCTGAGTAAACTAAAATTTTATCTGCAAGTGGATCCATTATCTTGCCAAAATTTGTTACAAGTCCTCTTGACCTTGCAATTTTTCCATCAAGCAAATCTGTTAGTGAAGCAAGGCAAAATAATAAAATCGCAATCCAAAAATGCTTTTCTATAAAAGCTAGTACAAAAAGAGGAACTGCTAAAACTCTTGCCATAGTTAATTTATTAGGTAAATTCATATCTTTAATCCTCCACTTCACTTCCAATAAGATCATATTCCATAGCATCTTCAATTATTACTTTAATAATATCACCTATTCTATGTTCCCTGTCGCTTGTAATTGTAATTTCACAGTCCACCTCAGGTGCATCGCTTCTACTTCTTCCGATATATGTGAAAATTGGTTCGGATGATTCAATGCTTTCCGCAATACTGCCCCCATCAATTTCATCAATTATCACTTCCATTATTTGCCCAATTTTTTCTTTATTCTTTTTTAAGCTAATTTTCATCTGTTCATTCATAATAGATGCAAGCCTTTGGTCTTTTATATCATCATCTATTTTATTATCCAACTTAAAGGCTTCTGTTCCATCTTCATCAGAATATTTGAACACCCCAACCCTATCTAGCTTATTTTCTTTAATAAAGTCCATAAGCTCACTGAAATCTTCTGATGTTTCACCTGGGAAACCAACTAGCAAGGTGGTTCTAATGCACATATCTGGTATTATTTCTCTTATCATATCAATTGTATTTTTAATGCTCTTTGAACTCGATTTTCTATTCATAGACTTGAGAATATTATCCGATATATGCTGAATAGGAATATCTAGATAATTACATATCTTTGGTTCGCTTTTAATGGTTTCTATCAGTTCTCTGGTAATATTGTCATCATACATATACATAAGTCTAATCCATCGAATTCCATCTAGCTTGCAAAGTTCTTTAATTAGACTTACCAGTTTTATTTCTCCATACAAATCTCTTCCATATACCGACAGATCTTGAGCAATTAAAATAATCTCTTTTACTCCTTTAGAGGCTAAATCATGAGCTTCTCTAATGACATTTTCTAATTTTTTACTTCTATATGGACCTCTTATTACAGGTATAACACAAAAAGCACAGGTATTATTGCATCCCTCTGCTACCTTGAGAAATGCTGAATGCACACCTGTTTCTAAATTCCTTTTATTATATTCAAGAGAGGTGCTTGGCTCATCACCTACAATATCTATTTCTTCAAATTCTAAAGATTGCTCAGAGGTAAGTTTAGTGATTATATCGGGTAATTTATCATATTCATTAACCCCTGCGAAAAGATCAACCTCAGGAATCTCCTTCAGTAATTCATCGTGGTATCTCTTAGAAAGACAGCCACATACGATAAGCTTTTTATCTTCGCCCTTTATCTTCCCCATTTCAAGTATATGATTTATTGATTCTATCTTAGCATCTTCAATAAAACCGCAGGTATTTACGATCAAAATATCTGCATCTTCTGGAGAGTCAATCATTTCAAAGCCTTTTTCAATTAAAGATGCTAAAAGAACTTCAGAATCATATTCATTTTTAGCACAGCCAAGCGTATCAATATATACACTTTTATTCATTTATTTTCTCGCTTTCATCTTCAGCATAATCGTCACCATAATAATCTTCTCTACTTATTAAGACTTCACGACCTCTGCTACCGTCTTGAGGCCCAATTATGCCCATTTCTTCGATCTCATCTATTATCCTTGCAGCTCTGTTATAACCTATCCTAAATCTTCTTTGAAGCATTGATACAGAGGCTGTTTTTTTATTTAATATAAAATCTATTGCTTCACCGGTTAGCTCATCTTCTGAATCGTTTGAACTGCCTTTCTCAGGTGTTTCAATCTTCTCAATTACTTCCTCGTTGTAATTTGCAGATTCTTGATTTTTAACAAATTCAATTATTCCGAAAATTTCTTCATCGCTAACATAAGGGCTTTGAACTCTTATAGCGGAATTATAATCCCCTGGCTTGAATAGCATATCTCCATTACCTATTAATTGCTCAGCACCTGATGAATCAAGTATTGTTCTTGAATCAACCTGTGAAGAAACCATGAGTGCAACTCTCGATGGGATATTAGCCTTAATTACGCCGGTAATAACATCTACAGATGGTCTTTGTGTTGCAATAATAATATGCATACCTGCCGCCCTACCTTTTTGGGCAAGTCTAGCAACTGCAGTTTCAACTTGAGCTGAAGCAGTCATCATCAAATCAGCAAATTCATCTATGATAATCACAATCTGCGGAAGCTTAGTCTCTTCTAGATTGTTTTTCTCAATATGTTTGTTAAATGATTTTAAATCCCTAACCCTGCATTCCGCAAACTTATTATATCTTTTATCCATTTCATTAACTGCCCAGTTTAAAGCTGCTGCAGCTTTTTTCGGATCAGTAACTACAGGTATAAGCATATGAGGTATTCCATTATAATTGCTTAGTTCAACCACCTTAGGGTCAACCATTATCAATTTTACCTCATCAGGCTTAGCCTTATATAAGATGCTCATTATTATAGAATTTATAAATACGGATTTACCTGAGCCTGTAGCACCTGCAACTAGCATATGAGGCATATCCTTGAGATTTGCAACTATATTTTTACCAGATACATCTTTTCCTACAACAAAAGAAATCTTAGACTCCGCATTTTTAAATTCATCAGAATCTATTAACTCTCTAATCGTTACAGGCGAAGGCTGTTCATTTTCAATCTCTATTCCGACTGCTGCCTTTCCTGGTATAGGAGCCTCTATCCTTAAACTCTTTGCTCTCATATTGAGTGCAAGATCATCATGAAGCTTAACTATGCTATTTACCTTAACGCCAAGTGCAGGCTGAATTTCATATCTCGTTACTGAAGACCCCTGTATAACCTGAACAATGCCCGCGTCTACGCCAAAATTTCTAAGCGTATCTTCAAGCTTTTCAGCACTATCCCTTAACTGCCTTGATGTCATTCCTCTGCTATTACTTTTTGACCTTTTAAGCAGGTTAATTGATGGTAACTTATATTTAATATCCGATTTTATATCAGAATTAAGATTTTCAATTTCTTTTTCAATATTTTCTTCATCATCTAAAATCTCTGATTTTTTTCTAGAATTTTTATCTTCCTTTTTAAGCTTTCCCATTCCATCAAGTCCATATGATTTTGGAATATCAACATAACCATCTAAACCATAGGATACATCTCTATCGTTGATAATAGGTTCATCTTCGATTTCATCTTTTTTCAGTTCTAAATCTTCATCTTTACCAATTGAAGAATCATCTTCTACATATCCGATAATCTTCTGTTGTTTTATACTGAGCTTTTCTTTTTCCCTATAATCCTCATATTGATTCTCATCAGTAGGAAGAATAATTTCGTCAGAATTAGTCAGATTGATAATCTCATCGTTATCATCTTTTTTTATCTTTGACAAAATTTTAGAAAATCTATGCTCATTTGAAGTTCTAGATTCTTTAAAAGACGCCTTGCTTAATATCTCAGGAAAAGTTTTATTTGCTATTAAAATAAAAGAAATTATAAGAATTGTTAAGGTTAAAAGAATTAGACCCGCTTTTCCAATCAACTTAATAAAAATACCGGAAAGCTCCATTCCTAAAACACCGCCACTATCTCCAATTATCCCACTTTCATAGTAGTCATGAATATAATCAGTGTTGATATTTACTTCATCACTATTTATAAATCTAATTGAATTTAGCATACAGAGATTTATAAAGATTAGAATTGCAAAAATAATTGTCTTATAATTACAGCTTATTAATTTTTTTGTAAATAAGAGCAGGGAAATAATGATAAAAATAATTGATATTAGAACAGCAACAACTCCAAAGGTGCCTCTCAGTGCATCATGAATGAACTCACCAACTGAGCCAGCTATATTTAGATTAACTGTTAAAAATAAGAATATACCTATAGCAAGAATAATTATTGCCTTAATATCTTCTCTAATATTATTATCATGAATTTCTTTTTGAACTTTTTTATTATTTTTAGCCATTTTTTCCCTTCTTTGAATAATATCTTATATGATAAAAAATGGTCCAAGGCTATTCGCCGGGACCATTAATTAAGCCTTATTATTCAGCTGCGTTAACTACATCTTTGCCGTCGTAGTAACCGCAATTCGGACAAACTCTATGTGGAAGTTTTGCTTCGTGACACTGAGGACAAATTGAAAGTCCTGGAGCGTCCATCTTCATATTTGCAGACTTCCTGCTACTGGTTCTAGCTTTCGATGTTTTCCTCTTAGGTACTGCCATCGCCTACACCTCCTTACTTATCAAACTTCGCTTGCGGGCGAAGTATTATGTCAATTGCAACATTCTAAATTATAAACATTTATATTCTAATTGTCAATTATTTTAACAATTTGTTTTCTAAGTTCGTGTTCTTTTTCAAGGTCATTATCACTAATAGCATTATATAGATTTGTTGCCTTGATTTCAAAATCAAAATTTTCTTTTTTATTATATTTATTTATATTGGTCACTATATCGAGATTTTGTTTTATCCTATCTTCATTATTTTCATAATCTTTACTATTTCGCATCTCACGCAGTAACTCTCTACCCTTATCATTAAATCCAAGCACTCTAATGCAATCAGGAGTTGAATAATCGAAGCTATTAATTCCGAGAAGAATTTGAAAAATAAGCCTTGATATTCTTGTATATGTATACCTCTTGCTTTTGGTTAACTCAATCAATTCATCGAAAGTTCTTGCCTTGATAGCTGATTTTCTTAGTCTATTCCCTAGGCCCTCTCCGCCTTGAGGACTTTTATCTATCATATTCGCCTCTGTTTTTAATATTTCAAATCTAGCAATCTCAAATAGATTTTTTTCTCTTTCCTTTAAAAAATTTGAATAATCCGAAAGACTTATATTTCTAAATAATATCTCTTCAACCGATTTTGGTAGGGTTCCGCATTTATAACTGCCATTTTTAATTAAATTTCTAATCTCAGTCGCTGAACTTCCATTCCTTTTAATACATAGAGCTGGTCTATTATTCCAAAAGCTTAGATATTCCATTCCAAGTGTATCATTGGCTGAGTTTAGTACATTTTCAAGCCTCTTATCACCCGATAGCATATTAAATGCAAACTGCCTTGCCCTCGGGAAGGAATATCCCTTATTTCTAAAAGATTTTATAATGTCATTAATCTCTTTCTTATTCTCATTGACAAGCGATGATGCCTTTTTTATCAAGTTAATATCGCCAATCTCACTTCCAAAGGATATAGCATCGATTAAGTCCATGCTCTTAAAAATCTCAATTCCTGCCCTAGCATATACTCCTGCATTGTTAAGGCAATATTGAGTCGGAATTTCTAAAACCAAATCAGCACCATTTCTAAGTGCCATCTCAGTTCTTTTCCATTTGTCACAAATAGCAAGTTCTCCCCTTTGCACGAAGTTTCCACTTATAGCAATTACAACAACATCCGCAAGAAAGCTCTTTGCGGATGTTTCAATTTGATACTTATGCCCATCGTGAAATGGATTATATTCGGCAACTATCCCTATTGCCTTCATATTATTCTTCACTTACTCCTGAATCTTGAAGTCCGTCTGCAAGTCTTCTCATCTCTTGACGATTGCTATTTACTTCTTCATTTATTTCGCTGAGCATTTGATTCATTTTATCATTCATCGGCTGGAGAAATTCGCCTGCTATTTTTTGTATCTCACTCTGCATATCATATAGTTGCTTATCTATATATTCAAAAGTCTTGAGTTTGAGAAATCTATTCCTATTCTCAGATTCAGCTGTAAGAGCATCAGCTCTCTTCGATGCTTCTCTTTTAATTGCTGCATCTTCGACAAGAAATTCCGCCTGCTTTTTAGCTGATAAAATGATTTTATCATACTCCGCCTTGGCTTCTGCCATTATTCTATCCTGCTCAGTATTTATCCATCTTGCCTGCTGTAAATCCTTAGGCATATTAGCTCTTATATCAACTATTATTTGCTCGATTTCGTCAGAATCAACAACCGCCTTATCTGAAAATGGAACCTTTGATGCATTAGTAATTAAATCTTCAAGCTCATCTAATAATGATATTACCTTAATTGAAGCATCGCTCATGACCTGTCCTCCTATTATTTAAAATATATTTTGATATGTTCTTTAAAATCCTATCTATTTATCTCGATATTTCTGAATTAATTCCATCTCAGAATAATCCGGAAGCAGTCCCTTCGTATCACCGCCATATAGAGCTACTTCTTTTACAAGTGAAGAACTTATAAATGAATATCTAGGGTCCGTCATCAAAAATATAGTTTCTGCAAACTCACCATAAAGTCTTGCATTCATTTGTGCCATCTGGATTTCATAATTGAAATCAGATGTATTTCTAAGCCCTCTTACAACGCAGTCAAATTTTTCTTTCTTTACATAATCAGCAAGAAGTCCATCAAAAGTAGTAACCCTAACATTTGGAAATTCTTTTGTAACAATTGATACGATATTCTTTCTCTCTTCCAATGTGAAAAGTGCGGATTTAAGACCTCCAATTATGCCTACGGTCAGTTCATCAAACATATCCGATGCACGACTTATAATATCCATATGACCATTTGTTATGGGATCAAAAGATCCTGCATAAAGGGCTCTTTTATTCATTAAATTTCCGCCTCCTCGCATACATTTTAGCAAAGGATTGCAGTGATTGCAATATGTTTGAAGTATTTGAGATATATTTAGAATGCTTTATTTTTGATATTTATATATATCTACACCAATTGTGCCATATTTTTTTATCTTAAATCTTACAAAAGAACCATATTTTTCTTCTAAATTATATTTTTCTAAATGCTCAGCTACTATAATTGTGTCATTTTTAGCAAGATTATTTTCTTCTATAAGTTTAAAACTATCTTGATACCAACCTTCATTATATCCATCTTTATATGGAGGATCTAAAAAAATTATGTCAAGTTTTTCAGGTAGCATTTTTATGCACCTCTTAAAATCATAATTAAATACTTCACTTCTATCGATAGCCTTACATTCATTTATATTTTTCTTTAAAATATTCAAAACTCCCTTATTATATTCGTTAAAATAGCATTTTCTTGACCCTCTGCTAAGCGACTCTAGTCCAAGTGAACCTGAGCCGGCAAATAGGTCTAGCACTATTGCCTCATAAATATGATTATTTAAAATACTAAAGATTGCCTCTCTGACTTTTTCGGTTGTCGGTCTAATATTATTTGGAATTTCTATTTTTCTATATTTAAATTCGCCTGATACTATCTTCATAATAAATTTTATTATTTCTCCTTCTTAGTTAGATTTTAATCAGATAAATGATTAAATGATATAACTGTAATCACCATAAATATTTGAAAGGTAAAGATTTAATTGCTCTTTATCGATGCCTTTATAATCATTTTCCACTATATCTTTTGCATCTTTTAAACAGATGTCTGCTAAGTCCTGATATTGATACATATCGGATATAATATTGCTAGCTATGCCATGCTGAATTGTTCCAGTTATGTCACCAGGACCTCTCAATCTAAAATCTTCTTCGCTTATTTCAAATCCATCAGAAAATTTTACCATGGCATTTATTCTAGATATTGCATTTTCTGAATTACTATATCTTACAAGATAACAATAACTTTGTATTTCGCTTCTTCCAACCCTTCCTCTTAGCTGATGCAATTGAGCAAGTCCATATCTTTCAGCATTCTCAATAACCATTATAGTGGCATTAGGAACATCAATTCCTACTTCAATTACAACTGTTGAAACGAGAATATCTATATTTCCTATTGAAAATTCCTGCATAATTCTTTCTTTTTCTTTTCCGGCAAGCTTGCCATGGATAAGTGCTACTTTCCTATCTTTAAACCTAGCCTTCATCTCTCTATAAAGCTTTTCTGCAGGCTCTAGTTCAAAATCATTTTCATCAATTGCAGAAGCAATTATAAAAGCCTGATGACCTTTTTCCACCTCTTTAGCAACAGCCTTATAAGCAAGTTCTCTGTTGCTATTATCAACTGCCCTCGTTATTATCTCTTTTCTACCATAAGGTTTTGTCTTTATTATAGAAAAATCCATATCGCCAAAAACTGTAGAGGCTAATGTTCTTGGGATTGGAGTAGCCGACATAACGATAATATTAACTGTCTCATTTTTATCTACTAAATTTTTTCTCTGATTAACCCCAAATCTATGCTGTTCATCTGTTATCACAAGCGTTAATTTTTTAAATGAAATATCGTCTTGTATCAGTGCATGTGTACCAACTATTATATCAATGCTTCCATCTTTTAGTTTATCTAATGTTTCTTTTCTCTCCTTAGCACCTGTATTGCCAGTTAAGATTGCAGTTTTAATTCCAAATCTATCAAATTCTTTTTTAAAATTAATAAAATGTTGTTTGGATAAAACTTCTGTAGGAACCATAAAAGCCACCTGTCCACCAGATTTTATAACTTTGTAAATGGCAGCTTGAGATACTACAGTCTTTCCACTTCCGACATCACCTTGAATTAACCTGTTCATTGGTTTTTCTGAAATTAAGTCCTTCTCAATATCATTTATTGCTTTTATCTGATCTTTTGTTAGCTCAAAACCTATACTTTTTATAAAAGGTGAAATATCAATATCCATGATGCTAGAATCGATACCATTTTTTGAAATTTGCTCCCTGCTTTTTAAAATTGCAATCTGATATGAGAGCATCTCATTGTAAAAAAGCTTATATCTTGCAGCCTGATATGCCTTAATATTTTCAGGAAAATGAATATTTTTATATGCAAACTCATCTTTACAAAGCTTTCTTTTATTTCTAATACTTTCATCTATTAGCTCATTTTCAAAATTAAGATTTTTAAGGGTTTCTTTTACCCATCTTCTTAAATCATTATTTGTAATCCCTTTTACGCATCTATATACAGGTATTATTCCCCTAAGCTGGTTATTTTCCGATTTTGTAATTTCAGGATTTATAAAAGTCTTTTTACCATTTGATATTCTTATTTCACCAAAGATTAGATAATCAGTTGAAATATTAATATTTTTAAGCAAATATGGCATATTAAAAAATCTAAGGTAGTATATTCCCATGCTGTCCATAATCTTGCAGTCTAACATACTGCGTCCCTTAGAAATTCTTATCAATTTTTTGCTAATAATCTTGCCGGAAGCTAAAACTTGTTTCCCCATTATAAACTTATCAGAAGTAATTTTATTTCTTCTATCTTGATATTTGAAAGGTTTATAATTGAGTAAATCCCAGATAGTATGTATCCCAAGATTTTCAAGCTTTTCCTTTTTCTTGCTTCCTATACCTTTTAATTTTTTAATTGAGTCCGAGTAATTCAAAGCTTTTCTACCTCTATGAGCCCCTTATGCCATATAAGTTTAATATCTCTACTAGCTATATTATCAGAAATTATTCCTCTAATATTTGCAATTATTTTTATAGGAGGCTTAATTCCCATTTTTATAAATCTATCTATGATTTTATTAAATATATTTTCCGCTGATTTCTTTAAGCTTTTTCCAAAAATTGCAATATAATTTATTTCTATCAAAAGACCTTCGTCAGTAAATGATGTAAAAACTACGCCTGAAGAATCCTTTGTTTTCATAAAATCTTTATTTTTAAATATATTTCCATTCTTGGTGCAAGGAATTATTATCTTATCATTCTTAATCATTTCAAATAAGATAATTTTTTCTATGAGCTCTTCAGAAATATCAATTGAACCAAGTTCGTTAATAACAATAGATTCCATATTTTCACCTATAAATAAAAAGCCCTGAACACAATACTGCGTTCAGGACCAAAACAACTTTTATCTCCTAAATGGCACGGTCTACCTTGCCCGACCTTAGGCAGCTTGTGCAGACATTTGCCTTTCTAACTGTGCCGTTGTCATTAATTCTAACAGATTGAATATTTGCATTCCATTTTCTTCTCGAATGTCTATTAGAATGGGAAACAGAATTTCCAGATGTTTGCTGTTTTCCGCATATTTCACACTTTTGGGACATCACCGCACCTCCTTACACTCAAAATCTGTGTGTTTCAAACACTGTCGTAGTATAACACAATAGTCTTAAGAAATGCAAGAAATATTTAATCGAGACCTTTTAAAAGCTTATTTACCTTTATATTGATAAAAAAAAATAGTATAATTCAAAATAATTGATTTATAAAAAATTATTTTTACAAAGGATTTTATTCATATGAAAAAACATCATCATATTCAACATAAAGGCAGAATTATTCTTGCTATCATAATACTTATTTCCATTATATTTTTCATTTCATTTAAACTTGTAAAAAGGTTTGATATGGTGAATAAGCAGGTTTATCACAATTATTCTCTCGATCTATCAGCAAATATAGAGCACCTAAATTCTACTGAAGATATTTTAACCTATATAAGCGACTGGGCTGAAAGGCAAGGTGTACCTAGCCAAATGGATGAATATAAGAATCTTATCTTTCAAAAGCCTGCGACGAATGGTAAAGAAGCTCTTCCTCCTACGATAATATGTGTTGATATTGATTACCAGACTATAAATAATAATTTATCTGATATATCAACTGCCCAGTACATAGTTGCTGCTGCTAATGATAAGAATCTTACAGGCGGACCACTAACTGTAATATTTTTAAATAATGAAAATGACTCAAAGATAGGTGCGGAAAATCTTGACCCTAAATTTATCAAGCCTGAATCAAATATTTTTTATTTGACCTCTAATGATATTTCTTATTCTTCTCGTTCATCTTTTGCAAGATCTATTTCACAAATTGAAATAAATAACGAAAATAATGTTGAAAATCGTAATTGTGATACTATGATCAAGATTAAAATTGATGGGATTAATCCTTCAGCAAATATAATAAGCAAACACAAGGAACCATCCGTTATTTCCCAGCTTCAATCTATCTTGACAAGGCTCAGATCTAAATCTACTAATTTTCAGATAGCTAATATTTCAGTTGATGACAATGGTAATTTGAATCCTCGTTCTCTTGAATTTGATCTTTTAATCAACAAATACGATCTTGATTCTTATACAAAATGGCTTGACAATAAATCGAATAAATTCGTAAAGAAGTATAAAAAGGATTATCCTGATATATCTTATAAATATGAGGTTGTTTCCGATGTTAATTCCTTACCTAATACAGTTTTTAACTCTGAAAATATTAAATCTCTTTCAAATATTCTATATACGATAAAAAATGGTGATTACTCTTTCAATGACAACGAAGAAAATAATACAAAAAATCAGGACTTGCGTATATATGGGAAAAATTATATAAGCGGAATAGAAACAAAAGATTACTCAATTAAATTGAATATTTTGACAGAGGCATATGATAAGACCTATCTTGAGCAGATAAATACTGAAAATAGCACGGCTGCATCAATTTTTAATGCAAAATATACTATCGAAAAAGATATTCCTTCTTTTGAAAACAAAAATGAACTTCTTATAAAAATGCTTGCTAAGGCTTATACCAAGGTAAATCTATTTACAAATAGAAATGCAACCTTACCTGAGAAATGGGATGAGGAATTTACAACCTGCTCATATCTCCTTGAAAAAAATGATAACCTTAATATAATTCATCTTTCAATCTCAAGGAATGACGGTTTAAATATAACAAATGTCCTACTTAATTATCATAAATGGCCGACTGGAAAGTGGATATAAACTCACTCATTATTAATTAATTCTCTGATTTTTAATATGATATTTATGCTATAATTAATATCTAAATTTTCATTTTCTATATATTTACATATTTATATATTTTGCTTGGAGGTAGCATTTAGATGCGAAAAGAAATTGATACGAGATCTGAAAATGATAAAGAAATTGAAGAATTTCGTTCTTCAATTAGTGATAGTGATAAGAAGATAAGCCATAAGTCAACCGGACTTGATGGTTTTGTTGATATTTCCTCAAATAGCAAAGGACTTAAAAGAGAAGCAGAAGTCCCAGTAAATAATGATGGCATAGAAACTGGGATTCCCGATGAAGTTGCCGAAGAAATTATTAATAATTATAAAAATAAAAAATCAAATGAAGATACATTGCAAGAGCCAAAAAATGCTTCAAGCAAAGTTTCATATAAAGAAAAGTTTTTAATTTTTAAAAATAGTTTAAATAAAGATAAGTCTTCAAACATTAAAAATGATAAAAATTCAAATATAGAAGAAAAGTCTTCAAGCATAAACAATAATTCTAATAAAGAGAATTTTTCTAATTTAAATAATAACTCTAAGACAGCTAATTCTTCTAATTTTATAAAAGATCTAAAAGATAATTTAAAGAAAAAGAACGAAGCTATATATGCCTATCTTAGAAATCTTAATTCAAAAATAAATGATAAGAGAGGTTCTAAAGAAAAAAAATCAAATCCTAACTTAAAAAAAGCCTTTAAGTATATTTTGATTTTTATCTTATCTATATTTATATTGTTTTCTCTCTACTCATTTATAATCGTTACAACAGCCCCAAAAATTCATCCTGAAACGATATATAAATCGGTTGCTCAAACTACAAAAATCTACGATGATTCAGGAAATGAAGTAGATAAATTATATTATACACAAGACCGTACTCTTGTTAGCAGGAAGGATATTCCTGATAATCTCGTAAATGCGTACATCGCTTTGGAAGATAAGACTTTTTATAAGCATCATGGTTTTAACTGGACAAGAATGGTTGGTGCAGTCTTAAATGCACTCACAGGTTCAGATAATATCAGTGGTACCAGCACAATTACCCAGCAATTAGCTAGGAATGTTTATTTACCGGAAATAAAAAGTCAGCGAAGCATTAGACGAAAAATTCTTGAGATGTATTATGCAGACCAAATAGAAAAAGTCCTTAATAAAGACCAAATTATTGAAGCATATCTTAATACTATTTATCTTGGATTTGGTAATTATGGTATTCAAACTGCAGCCAAGTCATATTTTTCAAAAGATGTAAAGGATTTAAGTCTTATAGAATGTGCGTCCCTAGCTGCCCTTCCTCAGGCTCCTGACTCATATGCTTTGATTAAACACGCAGATGCAAATAATCTGCCAGATGATTCATCAAATATTATAACGAGAGATCCTGAGACTTATATAGCTAATGATATATCCAAAGGAAGAAGGAATACCTGTCTTAAATTAATGAAGAATCAAGGTTATATTGATGAAAAAGAATTTAAAGAAGTTTATGACAAGAATTTGATTGATTTTATAAATCCAAATATAACAACTTATTCCAATATATATACATATTTTTCTGATTATATGATTGATGAAATAATTCATGACTTAAAAGAAAAATATAAGATGTCTGAAAAAGATGCAAAAAGGATGATTTATACTGGTGGACTTAAAATTTATTCAACACTGGATTCAAAAGCACAGCAAGCGATTGCAAATGAATTTTCAAATGACAATAACTTCCCTGACCTTCAGTGGCTAAGAAAGGATCGAAATGGCAATATAATTTCAGATTCAGGAGAAATAATTTTATATAGCCACGATAATATAATTAATAAGGATAATAATATTGTTCTAGGCTCTGATGAGTTTACAATTAATAAAGATGGTTCTATCACTATAAAGCGTGGCAATAGGCTAAATATTTATACTACAAAGTCCGGAGGAGTTGTCGACTACAGCCTTGAATTAAAACATACATATATTCGCGAACACGGCGTCCTTTATACATATGCAGGAGGTTTTATAAATATCCCTGCTAAATATAAATCACTTGATGAAAATGATGACCTTCTAATATCAAAGGACTTCTTTATTGACAATAAAGATATTTATGTATCTGATTCGTCTCTTGTCATTACTCAAAATGCGTATACCTTACCTGCAAAGACAATACAGCCTCAAGCTGCAATGGCAATTGTTGAAGTTGGAACCGGTCAAATTAAGGCAATGATGGGTGGACGAGAAACACTTGGAAAACAGTTATACAATAGAGCTACAGGGTTAAGGCAACCTGGGTCATCTATAAAACCACTTGGTGTATATGGTGCTGCTTTACAAAAAAGCAAGGATTATGCAGATAAGGGTGAGACATGGCCATTTGTAAATTATAATACGGATAGTCAGGGAGCGAATTTTGGAAGTTATATGACTACAGGAACGCATATTATGGACCAAGCACAGAAAATCAACGGAAAAACTTGGCCTACAAATGCTGACAGGCGTTATCATGGAGCAGTCACTCTAAGGCGAGCAATTCAGCAATCGTTAAATGTTCCAGCAGTTAAAATCCAATTGCAGGTTGGAAATGAATATTCTGCCAATATAATTAAAAAATTTGGCATCACCTCTCTTGTTAGCGAGGGTGATACTAGTGATATGAATCCTGCAGCACTCGCACTTGGCGGAATGACTAAGGGTGTGTCCCCTCTTGAAATGGCTCAGGCTTATGCTGCTTTTCCAAATGGTGGCGTAAGGCAAAGCTCTATTTCATATACAAAGGTCGTGAATATAGATGGAAAAACAATCTTAAAGTCAAAGTCCAAATCATATAAGGTTCTTGACGAAGGTGTAGCTTGGATAATGACAGACCTACTTAAATCTGTTGTTTCAAATGGTATTGGCTCATCTGCAAGGCTTTCAGGCGTGAGCTCAGGTGGTAAAACTGGTACAACAAGTGATTCTTATGATGTGTGGTTTGACGGTTTTACGCCTAAATACGCAGGAGTTGTATGGATAGGAAGCGATGTTAATATTGCCCTTGCAGGAGGTTCGTATATGACAGCCAGATTATGGGGTAAAATAATGGGTCAAATACCTAAGGCATTGGAGGGAGAATATAAAAAACAACCTGATAGTGTAATATACTATGGCGGTGATTATTATTCAAAGGGTACAGAAAAAGGTGTCTATAGATATGTACCACCTAAGCCTAAGGAAGATGAGGAAGATAAGGATAAGGAAAAGAAAGAATCAAATTCAAGCCAATCTAATGATACAGAAAATCAAAATCCTTAATCAGTAAAAAGCGGTGAATTAACACCGCTTTTATTATCTCTAAGAATATTTTAAAATTAATGAATATTTTATAATTAATAAATTATGAGATTAGCATAAAATAAATTATTACTAGAATTCCTAGAGCAATCCTATACCAGCCGAATACTTTAAAATCGTGCTTTCTTATATATTCTATTAAGAACTTTATTACAAATATTGAAATTATAAAGGCAATTAACATTCCAATAATCAAAATAATTATTTCAGCTGTGCTAACAGTATATCCTTTTGCGAAAAATTTTACTATCTTTAATAAGCTAGCTCCTGCCATAACCGGAATAGCGAGTATAAATGTAAATTCCGCAGCGACCTTTCTTGAAACACCAAGCATTAGGCCCCCAAGAATTGTTGACCCTGACCTTGAAGTACCTGGTAGAACTGCTGATAATATTTGGAATATTCCTATCTCAAATGCCGTCTTATATGACAAATCTTCAAGCTTATCAACCTTTTTAACTTCTAAGCCATTTCTTTTATTTATATTTTCAATTATTATAAATGCTATTCCTATGATAATAAGCATTAATGATACGACAAACCAGTTATACAAGTGTTCATCAATCCAGTCATCAAATAATAATCCTATAACACCTGCAGGTACGCAGGCAATGATTGTCTTTCCCCAGAGAGATAATACCTTCTTTTTTATAATAAACTTAGGATTTCCTGATTTTGATTTTTTAAATGGCCAAATCTCATTCCAGTAGATTATTATAGCAGCAAAAATTGCTCCAAATTGAATTACAACCAAAAATAAATTCCAAAACTCCTTTGATACATCGAGTTTGATAAATTCATTGAGGAGAATCATATGTCCGGTGCTACTTATAGGTAACCATTCCGTAATTCCCTCTACAATTCCAAAAAAAATTGCCTTGATAATATTTAGCATTAATAACTACCTTTCTATACTTAAATAATTCTAATGATTTTTATTACTATATTAAATTAATATGTTTATTTGATAATTTTTATATTTTATATTTTTAATTCTAACAGATTATACCGCCACCGAGAACAATTTTCTCATCGTTATAAAAAACTGCTGATTGACCGGGCGTAATTGCTTTTTGCTTCTCTTTAAATATAATAAGTGCCTTATTTTTTCCCAAAATATGAACCCTGCATTTTTTTAACTCCTGATGGTATCTAGTTCTTACATTGGTATCAAAGACTGCCTCACTTGGCTTACCATTTATCCAGTTAATTTCATTAACATAAATATTAACCTTGAAAATATCATCTTTAGTGCCTAAATAAATCTTATTATCTTGTGCTGAGATCTCTTTAACAAAAAGAGGCTCTTTATATGAAATACCTAGTCCCTTTCTCTGCCCAATCGTATAATGAATAATACCCTTATGTTTTCCAAGAATTTCACCATTAGGTCCTATAAAATCACCACAATTAATTTTATTATAAGCTTTTTTCTCAATTACCTTAGTGTAATCACCATCTGGAACAAAACAAATATCTTGGCTTTCGTTCTTATAAGCCGTTGGTAAATGTGATAATTTGGCAAGCTCCCTTACCTCCTCCTTATCCATCTCTCCTAAAGGAAATAGTGTCTTTGATAAAATCTCTTCACTTATATTATATAAAAAATATGATTGGTCTTTTTTCTTATTATCTGCTTCTTTAAGATAATATCTACCATTATTCTTAACTACCTTTGCATAATGTCCTGTGGCAACATAATCACAGCCTATCTCCTTGGCTTTTTCATATAATAAACCGAATTTCAGATGCTTATTACAGTCAACGCATGGATTTGGCGTAAATCCATCAAGATATGAATTTACAAATTTTTCTACAACATAATTCTTAAATTCCGAGGTGAAATCAAATATCAAAAATGGAATATCTAGACTATTTGCTACATTTTTTGCTCCCCTAACTTCTTCGCTATTTATATCATTTGTATGAAGAAGCATGGTGGAACCAATACATTCGTAACCCTCTTTCATCAAAATGCTTCCCGCAACACTTGAGTCAACTCCTCCTGAAAGAGCTAAAAGTACCTTCCCTTTACTCATAATAAATCCTTATAATAAATCTATATGTAATATTTATATCAAAATTTTGCCCTAATTTATTCACTTATTTATTATACAATATATGTTATAATTCATGTTGAAAAAAATAGCTAAGGGGATGATTTTATGAAGAGAACAGCTTTAACAGATAGAACTTTACCACCATATACTAGAGGTGAAGAAATCTTTAACATGGTCACCCATGTCGTTGGTGCATCAATCGGTGTTGCTGTTCTTGTTCTTTGCATAATTAAAGGTGCCTTAAATCATAGTGGATATGACATTGGTTCTGGAATAGTTTACGGAATATCAATGATACTCTTATTTACGATGAGTTCTATATATCATGGATTATCAAGCAAGCACTCTACAGCGAAAAAAGTTTTTCAAATCATGGATCACTGCACTATTTTCATCCTTATAGCAGGAACATACACTCCAATACTTTTAAGTGGAATTATGAATTATGATCCAAAATGGGCGTGGATACTATTCGGCATTATCTGGGGAGTTACTATCATTGGCATTGTTTTAAATGCGATTGATATTAAAAGCTTTTCAAAATTTTCCATGTTTTTATACCTTATAATGGGCTGGTGCATAGTGTTTAAAATGAATCTTCTTCCTGCTGCACTAGGAAAAGGTGGTATAATTCTACTAGTGTCAGGAGGGGTATCATATACTATAGGCACAATTTTTTATGGACTTCAGAAAAAGGTTAGATATATGCACTCCATTTGGCATCTGTGGATAATTTTCGGTGCCATTCTCCATGCTCTTTGTATTCTCATATATGTTTTTTAGCCTTAAATCTTTTTGATATTTAATTATTTATAATTATTTATAATTTTTTTATATTTATTTTTTTATGATTATCACTTTATAGTTTCGAGCATTATCATATTTGTTTTACCTATGCCATGCTCTATATAGCCACCTGTAATAACTATGCGATCGCCCGTCCTTAGTCCAAGTCTATCAATCGCTATCTTATCTACAGGTTCAACATTTTCTTTAAAAAAAGTGTCATAAAACTCCTCGTCGCTTGACTTCATAATAGGCAGAACCCCCCAGCACATTGCGAGCTTTCTATATACTTTTTCATCTTTTGCTATGCCAACAACTTGCACAGGATTTCTGAATTTGCTAATTATTCTTGCGGTATTCCCACTTATTGAATTAATTATTATAGCACTTGACTTTGTATCTATAGCCATCTCACAAGCTGATTTTGATATAGCATCAAGGTTATTATTTATATTATATTTTGTTCTATTGAAAATCTCAGAATAGTTCATCATCTTCTCAGTCTCAAATATAATCTCTGACATGGCACGAACTGATAGCTCAGGATAGTTTCCAGCAGCAGTTTCTCCCGAAAGCATAACAGCAGTTGCTTCATCGAATATAGCATTTGCGACATCGGACGCTTCTGCTCTCGTAGGTCTTATATTAGTTATCATGGATTCTAGCATTTCAGTTGCTACTATAACCCTTTTGCCTAATCTTCTGCAAATTTTAAGTATCTTTTTTTGAACCGATGGTACCTTTGAATAATCAATTTCTACTCCGAGATCTCCTCTTGCAATCATTATCCCGTCCGCTACTTCGCAGATTTTTTTTATATTTTTTACCCCTTCACTATTTTCTATCTTTGCTATAATATCTATCGATTTTCCACCATTTTCATCCAAAAACTTTCTAAGGCTTTTTGCCTCATCTGCGTTTGACATAAATGATGCAGCTATAAAATCTACACCTTCTGAAATTCCAAATAAAATATCTTTTTTATCCTCTTCTCCAAGATATTCACCTGAGATAAGCTTACCTGGGAAGCTCATGCTTTTGTGATTTTTTATTTCTCCACCTGTGATTACCTCGCATATAGCTGATTTGTTTTTTATTTCTTTTATAAGAAAAACTACAAGCCCATTGTTTACAAGAATTTTATCTCCTGCTTTGAGATTATCAGTAAAACCTTTATATGATACAGAGACTTTTTCTTCATCCCCTATTATCTCATCTTCCGTAAATGTGTATACCTGCCCTTTTTGTAGATTTATGCTTCCATTTTTTAACTTGCCAATACGACACTCCGGTCCCTTCGTATCAAGCATGATTGGAATAGGAAGAATTTTTTTATCCCTAACCTCTTTTATTTTATCCATAGTAATCTTGTGCTCAGAATGATTACCATGAGAGAAATTAATCCTCGCAACATTCATCCCTTCGTCGCACAGCTTTGAAATCATTTCATATGAATCGCTTGCAGGCCCAATAGTACATATTATTTTAGTTTTTCTCATTTTTAATCTCCTATCATAAATCAGGCATTATCTGACCTGGTCTTTGCCCCCACACTTGCCTTTGTCCGGTTTCCGGAGGACTTACTTCTAAGCTGCGCCATGATCACTATTATCATCGTAATAGCTTACGTGGGTCCCTTTGCCCGCAACTGGCATGGACTTTCAACCACAGACATAACACCTGATACTTTATGAAAATATCATAAATTACTTATAATTTCAATTTAGTATTTAATATGCTTGTGTTAATATTAGCTTAAAAATAAGTCTATATTAAAAAATATATAAAGGATTGAACATATGAACATAATAGAAGAAAGGCTAACAAAACTTAGAAAACTGATGAAAGATAATGCTTTAGATTTTTACCTTATAACGATTTCAGATTATCATCAGAGTGAATTTATAAGTGATTATTTCAAGACCTTAAAATATATGAGCGGTTTTACCGGCTCAGCCGGAACCCTAATTGTTGCTAAAAATGAGGCATATCTATGGACTGATGGAAGATACTTCATTCAAGCTGAAAAAGAATTAGAAAACTCAAGCATAATTTTAATGAAATCAGGCGAAGATAATGTTCCTAGTATTTTTGACTTTATAATTATTAATTTAAAAAAAGGAATGAGGCTTGGATTTGACGGAAGAACTATTTCTGCAAAAAATGGTCTTATATATAAGATAATTGCTGATGAAAATGAAGCTGATATAGTAATAACAGATGATTTAGTAAGTATGATTTGGCTCTCTCGACCTGACTTTCCTCATTCTAAAGTATTTTCAAACGATCTATTAAAAAATAGCTATCCTTCTAATATAAAATTAAAAAAAATCCGCAAAATTCTAAAATCAAATAGAGCAGATTTACATTTGCTATCTGCCATTGATGACATCTGCTGGACCTTAAATATAAGAGGCAGTGATATTCCTTATTCACCACTTTGCCTCTGTCATGCTCTTATTGGGAGAGATTTTTATTATTTATACATAGATGAAGATAAATTAAGCTCAGATATTAAAGATTACCTATCTTCCTTAGGGATCGAAATTAGAGAATATAGCAAGATATATGAAGATATTAAACTTATTGATTCCGAAATAAGATTAATGCTCGATATGGAGAATATAAATTATCTGATGTATCAAAGTCTCTCAAAAAAAATTACAATTATTGATGAGATAAATCCTGAAGCCTACTTAAAATCTATAAAGAATAAAAAGGAAATTGAAAATATTAAAATTGCTCAGTTAAAAGATAGCATTGCTCATATAAAATTTATGAAATGGTTTAAAGAAAATATTGGAGGCAAAGAGTTAAGTGAAATATCTGTTATTGAAAAGCTAGAATCTATAAGAGCTTCTATGGGTGGTTATATTTCACCAAGCTTTGAACCAATAAGTGCTTCTTCATCAAATGGTGCAATCATTCATTACTCTCCATATGCTCAGGGAAATTCAGAGGTAAAACTTAACTCATTTTTGCTTATGGATACTGGTGCAAATTATTATGAGGGTACTACGGATATTACTAGGACTTATGCAACAGGTTCTTTATCTATAGAAATGAAGAATCATTTTACTCTGGTTGCCCTTAGCAATCTATATCTTGCAAATGCAATATTTCCATATGGATGCACGGGCATAAATTTAGATACCTTCGCAAGGAAACCTCTCTGGGATAGACAGATTGATTTTAAACATGGTACCGGTCATGGGCTAGGCAATCTATTAAATGTACACGAAGGGCCTATTGGAATAAGAACCCATTATATTGAAAATCAAACAGAAGTATTTGAAAATGGCATGATTGTGACAGACGAGCCTGGTATTTATATTGAAAACTATTATGGCATTAGACTTGAAAATGAATTGCTTGTCAAGAATTTTAAAAAAAATAATTTTGGGTCATTCTTAAATTTTGAAATTTTAACCTTAATACCTTTTGACCTCGATGCTATAAATCCTGATATTATGACTAAAGAAGAAAAAAATATGTTTAATGAGTATCACTATTTAGTATTTAAAAAAATAAAACCTCATCTTAATAATGATGAGGCTGAATGGCTTAAATATTATACAAGACCAATTTAATACTTGTCATCTATCTACACGCAGTGCAAATTTCTGATTTATCGGGCAATTTTATCTCTCTAAAACTCATTTTTAGAGCGTCAAAGGTTAATAATCTTCCTATAAGTAAATCTCCTATACCAAGCAAGTATTTTATAGCTTCCGTAGCTTCAATACTTCCAATTATTCCGGTAACAGTACCTAAAATGCCTAGCATGTCCGGTCTTTTCACCAAATCATCTTCCGGAATATTACCAAAGATGCACCTATAGCAAGGTCCAGCATTAGGTATATATGTCATTACTTGACCCTTGAACCCCATTACACCTGCGTGAACAAAGGGCTTTCCTAAATTGACACAGGTATCATTTATCAAGAATTTCGATTTAAAATTATCTGTGGCATCTATTATAAAATCATAATGCGAAAATATTTCATGAACATTTATTTCTGTAAGCCTTTCATCATATTTATCAATTATTATTTTGGAATTAATATCTTTTATTGATTTGCTTGCAGATTCAACCTTGGATTTACCTATATCCTTCTCATAGTGAAGAATCTGCCTTTGTAAATTTGATATTGAAACGATGTCATCATCTACCAATCCAATTCTTCCTATACCAGAACTAGCAAGGTATATCGCAGCAGGAGAGCCAAGTCCGCCGCAGCCAATAACTAAGACAGAAGAATTACCTAATTTTTCTTGCCCCTCTTCTCCTATTTCGCTTATTACAATCTGTCTGCTATATCTTTCTTTTATTTTACCATTCATCTTTTCTCTATTTTTACGAATTTGTATGATTTATTTTATTTATTAATTTTTTTATTATTCGCTTTAAAATTTATAATTATTAATTTATATTTAAATTAAATAACTCATATTTTGATTTTTCTAAACTCTTTTATAAGCACAGCAGGGTTTTCAACCTCCATTGCACTGCTCATTATAGCAATACCTTTAGATCCTGCCTTCATAACCGACTTGCAATTATGTGGAGTAATTCCTCCAAGTGCATATATCGGAAGGATTGAACTTTCACAAATTTTTTCTAAAGAATCTAAGCCCCTAGGTGACAAATCCTTTTTGCAATTTGTATTAAATACATGACCAAAGGTTATATAATCTGCATTATGTTTTTCAGCAATCTTAAGCTCCTCAAGAGAGTGGCATGATACGCCTAATATTTCAAGCCTATCATGTGCATTTAATTTTGAGATTGGCAGGTGGATTTTTCTATGGTTTAACTCTTTTGCTACATTAATAAAATTATGAATAATTATTTCGGTACAATATCCCCTGCATACATCAATTGCTTTGTCAGCAAGCGTTATATAATCATATGGATTTAGATCTTTTTCTCTCAAAATAATAGCATTTACTCCGCAGTTAGCTAATCTCTCTATTCTGCTATAAAAATTTTCACTGCATAATTTTCTATTTGTAATTGCAATAATCTTATCCATGGTATGTCCTATTATAAATCTATTATAAATAAAGATAATCATTTAGGACCGGTTGCAATCCCTCTTGAGTCATATCATTAAACATCTTGTCAAGGCTTCTATCGTCAGCAATTTCAAATTGCTCGCCACCCTCTTTTGTGTCTCCCGAGTCACCCGTATACTTGCTTTTGTGATCTCCTATACCGGTAGAAACACCTGCAGAAACTTTGGTCGCGGCTATTTTTGTTATACCATTTCTAAATTCTTCACTTTCTCTAGAAGAAACAACTATTCCAGCAAAAGGCAGAAATAATCTATATGCACATAGTATTTGACATAATTCTTTTTCATGCACATCTTTTGGATTTATTTTATTATTATTTATAATCGGTCTAAGCCTAGGGCATGATATTGAAATTTCTGCTTCTGGATATTTACGCTGAATTAAATACGCATGATAGGCAGTGGCAAGAGCATCTTTTCTAAAATCAGATAATCCAAGAAGTGCAGAAAATCCTACTCCTCTCATCTTACCCATCAAAGCTCTTTCTTGAGCTTCAAATCGGTATGGCCACACTCTTTTTCTTCCCATGAGATGAAGTTTTTCATATTTATCTGTATCATATGTTTCTTGAAATACTGTTACATAATCAGCTCCGCACTCGTGAAGATATTCATAATCCTTTACATTTACAGGATAAATTTCAAGAGATACATTGCGAAAATATTTCTTTGCAAGCTTGCACGCCTCTCCTATGTATTCTATACTGCTAAGATTTCTGCTTTCCCCTGTCAATATCAATATCTCCTCAATTCCAGAGTCGGCGATAATCTTCATTTCTTCTTCTATCTGTTCGCTATTTAATTTTAATCTTTCAATATGATTGTAACAATTAAATCCGCAGTAAATACAATAATTCTCACAGTAATTAGCTATGTATAATGGTGTGAAAATATTCACTGAATTTCCAAAATGTTTACTTGTTTCTCTATTCGCCTTTACTGCCATTTCTTCTAAGAAAGGTTTTGCAGCAGGTGAAAGTAAGGCTTTAAAATCTTCAAGAGTACATAAATCATGTTCTAATGCTTTTTTTACATCTTTTGCACTATATATGTTTTCATCATAATTATCTATTTCTTTTTGGACTTTTTCAATAATATCGCTATCTATTTTATCCATATCTTCAAGATATTTCATATGGTCAGTCCTTGACGATGGGTCATTCTCAATTTGATGTTTTTTCTTTAATGCTTCAGAAGAAAGAAATTCTGAATCGACAAAATATTGCTCGTACGAATTGTCCATAATTTTCTCCATTTATAAATTAGAATATAAATTAATCTCTTAGAAATCCGGTAAGGGGATCTGAGGGTGAAGCACCTCTCGTTAATACTCTTCCTAATCCTGATAAATAAGCTTCTCTTCCTGCTAAAATTGCCTTATTAAAAGCAGATGCCATAAGCGTTAAATCTCCTGCCGTAGCAAGTGCTGTATTTGCCATTATAGCTGAAGCACCCATTTCCATTGCCTCACAAGCCTCAGATGGCTTTCCAATCCCAGCGTCTACTATTATCGGTAGATCAATTTCATCAATTAATATTTTAATGAAATCTTTTGTAGAAAGTCCCCTATTAGATCCAATAGGAGAGGCAAGTGGCATAACAGAAGATGCACCAGCATTAACAAGATCCCTTGCAACATTTAAATCTGGATACATATAAGGCATAACTATAAATCCCTCATTTGCTAGTACATCTGTGGCTTTAATAGTTTCATAATTGTCAGGCAATAAGAACTTGGTATCCCTCATTATCTCAATCTTAATAAAATCACCGCACCCAAGAGCTCTAGCAAGCCTAGCTATTCTAATAGCTTCATCTGCATTCCTTGCACCTGAAGTGTTTGGAAGAAGAGTTATATTTTTTGGAATATAGTCTATTATGTTATGTTGCTCCTTCGTATTAGCTCTTCTTAAAGCAACAGTGATCATCTCTGCTCCTGCATATTTTATAGCTGCTTCGATTAGGTCAAGCGAATATTTACCTGAACCCAAAATGAATCTCGAATTAAATTCTTTATTTCCAATAATTAATTTATCGTCTTTCATCTTTTCCCTCTTTTTATATTTCAGCATTAATCATAACCAATACGCTATCATTTTAACCCCCACCCATAAAATGAACTATTTCCATTTTATTTTCGTCCTCTAAAAAAGTATTCTCATATTCTTCTTTTGGAAGAATTTTCATATCTATTTCAACAACAATAGCGTCCTTCCTATATCCATTTTTTTCTAAATATTCGCTTACTTTTATAGGCTTATTTAGTTTTATTTCTTCCCCATTTACTATCATTTTTAATCCTTTTATATATTTTACTTCTTTTACCAAATAAAAAAGCATATATCAAGGAGATATATGCCACAATATACAAATCAACTCTCGAACTTCCTACGGTGGCATTATCCACATCAGGTTAAGGGTAAAAGCTATGCTTACTCTCAGCCAAAAGGCTCCCCTGTCGATATTTATTTGCTTGTATTTTATTACAAATATTTTTTTAGTTCAAGTTTATTGATGATTTTCATTATAAAATTTTATATATTCTTTTACAATTTCTACATCTGATGGGTAATCAACATATGATTTACCTATCTTTGATTGTCTTTCATCTCCTTTTCCAAGAATTAGATATATTGACTTAACCTTATGATCATCAAGTGCTTTTATTATTGCATCTTTTCTCTCAATAATTATTTCAATCGGCTTATCATATTTCGAAGCATATCTATATATATCATTAGCAATTTCCCTTGGATCTTCTTCGGCAGGATCATCACTTGTTAAGTAAATTTTATCAGCCATCTCTCCTGCAACAATTCCAAGGTCTTTTCTTCTTCCTATGGCCTTTCCTCCTGCAGAACCGAAAATTACAACTATTCTTCTGTCCGGATAGTCCATCTTTACTGAATCAAATATTCTAGCAAATGATAATTTATTGTGTGCATAATCTACAATTGAAATAATCTGCCCGTCATCCGATGAATAAAGTTCCATTCTTCCAGGGCATCTAGCAATTATTAAACCTTTTCTGATATATTCAGCTGGAATATCAAATTCAAGAGCAGTAGCAATGGCTGCAAGTGCATTTTCTACATTAAATATACCGGGCATTCCTATCTCAAAATCTTCATCAATTTCCTTTGTTTT
Source organism: Alterileibacterium massiliense (assembly GCF_900104645.1). GTDB lineage: Bacteria > Bacillota > Clostridia > Peptostreptococcales > Anaerovoracaceae > Alterileibacterium > Alterileibacterium massiliense. The sequence goes on from NZ_FNWE01000002.1 coordinate 1,022,980, forward strand.
AATTCTAAATTTAATTCCATTTGCTTCTGTTTTCTCAATATTATATGCATAAATATCTGCTTCCTTAGACATTCCAAATGTTATAATTTTATCGCATTTTTTAGCTCTTCTAAGGATTTCATCAATATAATCTGAGTTTATATTAATTATTGCATTTTGTGAAATATCAAAGAGTTTAAGTTTTGAATTAAAATAGTCATCAAAATCCTTGTGTTCAATTGGACTGATATGGTCTTCAGATATATTCATGAAAATTCCATAATCATAATTTAATCCGCTTACCCTGTCATATTTTAGTGCTTGTGATGATACTTCCATTTCAAAATATCTTGTTCCCGAATCTACTGCAGTCCTTAGAATCTTCTGTAACTCAACAGATTCCGGTGTTGTATTCTTTGATTCCTTTGTTTCAATTCCATCATAGTAGTCAACTGAAGATGTATACCCACTTAATGGTTTTTTTAAAGACTTAAAATATGTATCCAAAATAGATTTTAAAAAGTAAAGCGTAGTTGATTTACCTTTTGTCCCAGTTATTCCAACCATTTTTAAATCTTTGCTTGGATTTTCAAAGAAGATATTTGCCACTATCGACATAGCCTTCCTAATATCTTTAACTATTATATGTGGAATATTTAATTTATAGTCAAACTCACTTATATAAAATTTAGCACCGAGATTAATCGCTTCACTAAGGTAATCTCTTTTGAATGTGCTTCCCTTACAAATAAAGAGAGTTCCTGATACTACCTCTTTTGAATTAAATGTTAAATTATCTATGAAAATTGAATTATCACTGATATTAGTTCTTACTAAAATCTGAGCATCATATAGTGCATCTAAATATTTTTTTATTGTATGTTTTTTCATATTTCTAATTCCTTTGAGAATTACAATATTTTTTCTTGGACTAAAATATTAATAAATTTATCTAATTGATTATTATATTTTTCAAATAGTAAACCCTCCATCTACTCCTACAACCTGCCCTGTTATAAAAGAAGATTTATCAGATGCAAGAAAAGAAACTATTTCAGCTACATCTTTAGGCGAGCCAAGCTTTCTAAGAGGAGTTTCTTCTGCTAGGTTTTCCAGCGTTTGTTTAGAAAAATCATCCATCATATCCGTATGTATAACTCCAGGTGCTACTGAATTTACTCTAATTCCGCTTGGTGCTAGCTCACTGGCAAGAGATCTTGATAATCCAATAATCGCAGCCTTTGAAGCAGAATATGCACTTTCGCAGGAAGCACCTCTTAATCCCCACATTGATGATATAGTAATTATGGATCCTTTCTTTTCAGATAGCATATATGGAAGTGCACATTGAATAACATTAAATGTACCCTCCACATTAGTGCTAAAAATTTGCCTCCACTCCTCCTGCGTAATATCTTGTATCTGAGATACATAAGATATTCCAGCGTTGCTAACAAGTATATCAACATTTCCAATTGAGCGTCTAATAGAATCAAACATCTCCTCTACCTGAGCTCTATTAGAAACATCAGCTTTGATCATTATCCCTTTAACGCCAATATCCTTAATTCTTTCAATGACTTTCCTTGCTTGTTCTTCACTTTTATTATAATTAACTGCTATATCATATCCGTCTTTTGCAAGGCGAATTGCAATTTCTGCACCAATTCCTCTAGATGAACCAGTCACCAGTGCAAGTCTTCTTGGCATAAATACTCTCCTATAAATAACAATTAATATCAATTAACCATTATTCACTTACAATAACAATAATTTGAAAAATTTTACAAAATAAAATGCTATATAATATTATATAGCATTTTTAATAATATATCGAATTAAAATTTATTTTGAAAGTTTTGATGCTGCATCTTTGTCCAAAACAACAGTTACATCATTATGGTCTTGAAGAATTGAAGCTGGGCAGTCAACAGTCTTTTCTCCCTCTATCATATCCTTAATTGCCTGTGCCTTATTAGCACCTGTAGCTATGAGGATAATTTTCTTTGCTCTCATGATAGAAGCAAGACCTTGAGTTATTGCAAGCTTTGGAACTTCATCAATATTGCCATCAAAAAATCTTGCATTATCCTCTCTTGTCTGCTCTGTTAGCTCCATTATATGAGTTTCGCTGTCAAAAGGACAACCAGGTTCATTAAAAGCTATATGACCATCTGAGCCTATTCCAAGGATTTGAATATCAACTTCATATTTCTTTAATTCGTCCTCATATTCCTTCGCAGATTTTTCAGGATCTTCGCAATCGCCGAGTGGAACATGGGCGTTTTCTTCTTTAATATCAATGTGATTAAATAGATTCTCGTGCATAAATGTGTAATATGACTCTCTATGTGATTTTGGAAGTCCAATGTATTCATCAAGATTAAATGAAACTGTGTCCTTATATGAAGTACCATTTTCCTGATGATCTCTTATCATCTCCTTGTATAATCCAACGGGTGAACTTCCTGTTGCAAGTCCAAGAACTGCTTTATCTTTCCTTACTATATCTTTCATAACATCAAAAGCAGCCTTAGATACCTCATCATAATTGTCTTTAATTATAATATTGAACATATAATATTTCTCCTATCTGTCTATAAAAATATTTTTTACAAAAATAATACTGAGAGATTTTACCACAAGAAAATATCTATTACACTTGTTTTTTTTGTGAAAATTTATATTTATTTCTAAAAATATAATTTTATATTTTAATCACTATTTTATTTAATTTTATTCTTAGATTATTCGATACATTTTCTAAATTATTAAAAAAGCTATAACCTTTATCAGTAACGGTCATAGCTTTTAAAAAAGTTGGCGGAGGACACGGGACTCGAACCCGCGGGGCTGTTACACCTTACCTGATTTCCAATCAGGCTCCTTAGCCGCTCGGTCAATCCTCCATCTTATAATACTTGTAAATTTAATATATTTAATATATTTTGTATATCTACTTGTTTTATACCTTATAAATTCCTTTGAGATGTTAACATAATCTCGTAAATTAAGCAATACTATTGATTATATTGCATATTTTTCCTTATATTGCTCATACATTTTAATAAATCTCGCATCATTTTTATTTCTGATCGCATCAATATATTCATGCGAATTTAAGTCATGTTCTTTTTCTTCAATTACAACCAAGGCTATATTACTGCAGTGGTCTGCAATTCTTTCATAATTAGTCAAAAGGTCATTAAATACAAAACCATTTACAAGCGTACACTCCTTATTTTTTAGCCTTTCAATATGCCTAAATTTCATCTCATCGCAGATATTATCTATGAGTTCCTCAAGAGGCTCAACCTGAACTGCTAAATCAATATCATTATTTATGAAAGCTTCTATACTAATTGACAGTATTTCTTTAAGTGCGGACTCAAGCGTCATAAGCTCTTCATTTGCTTTATCTGAAAAGATAATTTTTTTAGTATATATTTCCTCTCCAGCTTCACCTACATTTTCAGCATGATCGGATATTCTCTCAAAATCTGATAAACTGTGCAAATATTTGCTAACCTCTCTCGTCTGTGCATCATTAAGCTCGATAGCAGTTATTTTCATCAAATAATTTCCAAGTTTATCCTCATATCTATCAACGCTATCCTCAATTTCATTTATTCTCTTTAACTTCTTTTGAGAAAAATCTCTTCTCAAAGAAATAGCTTCATATATGCTCATCTTAGCCTTTTGTGCCATAGATGTAATTGTCAAATGGGTTTGCTCAATTGCTATTGCAGGATAATTTAAAAATCTTGTTTCAAGCCTGTCCATATCCTCTTGATCCATGATTGCTGTTTCGTCATCTTTAAATATTTTGCATACTAGCTTTTCTAAAATCTTTATAAATGGTGAAAGAATAACAACCATAATTAATCTGTATATGGTGTTGGTAAGTGCAATCATTACCATTGTCATAGAAATATCTGTAACATTTATTATTGATAAGGAAGATAATATATAAAAAACAGTGCCGCAAATCAAAGCACCAAGCACATCAATAATGAGATAGATCCAAGCAGTTCTTTTTCCATTTACGCTAGCTCCTATTGAGCTTAGAAGTACAGGAACAGATGCACCTATCCCTATTCCCATTATGAGTGGAAAAGCAATATCAAAATTAACCGCTCCCGTGACTGCTAATGCTTGAAGTATTCCAACAGCTGCACTTGAACTTTGAATTATGCTTGTAAGGATGAGCCCTGCTATTATGCCTATAAAAGGATCTGAGAACTTTGTAAGAATACTTATAAATTCAGCACTTTCCCTCAGTGGCGATACAGCAGAAGACATAGCACTCATTCCATACATTAAAATTGCAAATCCAAGAAGTATTTCGCCAATATTCTTAACCTGTTGCCCCTTCATAAAGGTCCTAAGAATAATTCCAATAACAGCAACAAAGCTTGTTATCATCTGAGTGCTCAGAATTGAAGCAATGCTTGAACTTTGTCCATTTATACTATTTAAACAGAGAATCCAGCCCGTTACACTTGTTCCTAGAATGGCTCCCATGATAATTCCAATAGCTTGATCAACTTTCATCATTCCTGAATTTACAAAACCAACTACCATAACGGAAGTTGCTGATGATGATTGAATTACAGCCGTAACCCCTGTTCCAAGGAGGATCCCCTTGACCGGTGTTCCTGAAAGCTTATATAGAATAACTTCAAGCTTATTACCTGCAACTTTTTTAAGCGAATCTCCCATGACGGACATTCCAAATAGGAAAAGTGCAACCCCTCCTAGCAAGCTTGCTATTCCAACTACTCCCATTCTAACTCCTTATATATCAGATTATTATATGTAAAATAATAAATTTTTGTTTTAATTTTAGACATTTCACTAAATTGGTTGTAATGCGATGGCTTATATATTATCATATGTTTCATAAAAAATCGTTTTAAATTATCAATTTCGAGCGGAGTAACAAAATGAAAAATAAACTAAGTTCTAAAGAATCTCTTTTAATAGCAATAATGCTCTTTGGTATGTTTTTTGGTGCAGGAAATTTAATTTTCCCTGTGCACCTCGGTCAGCTGGCTGGATATAATGTCCTTCCTGCTGCTCTAGGCTTTATATTCGTTGGCGTAGGCATTCCAATTTTGGGTGTTGCCTCTATTGGAATAACAAAGAGTTCTGGCCTGCTTGAATTAAGTAGCAATGTTTCAAAAAAATATGGTGTCTTTTTCACCTGTCTGCTCTACCTAACAATAGGACCTTTTTTTGCAATACCCCGTTGTGCAACAGTCCCTTTTTCGATTGGAGTTGAGCCCTTAATCTCGTCAGAGCATACGCGTCTCTTCTTAATAATTTTTACAATAATTTATTTTTCCTTAGTACTCTATTTTTCACTAAAACCGGGTGAAATACTTATATGGGTTGGTAAGGTATTAACGCCTTTATTTCTAATCCTATTAAGTATTATGATAATTGCAACCTTTATCAAACCAATGGCTTCAGATATTTCTGCAATAACACCTGACCCGAATTATTTACACGGTGCTTTTGGTCTTGGATTCCTCGAGGGTTATAACACTATGGATGCCATAGCGGGTCTTGCCTTTGGTATAATAGTAGTAAATGAGATTAAACGCCTTGGCGTCGATAACCCAAGCGACATAGCTAAATGCACATTAAAGTCAGGTCTTATCAGTGCTTTAATAATGGCATTTATTTATATCCTCATAACCATAATGGGGACACTTAGCCGTGGACAATTTGAAATAAGCGAAAATGGTAGCATTGCACTTGCTCAAATATCAGGTCACTATTTTGGTACTGCAGGAACTATTCTGCTCGCAGGAATTACCACCGTTGCCTGTTTAAAAACATCAATAGGTCTTGTGACAAGCTTCGCAGAGACCTTTTCAGAAATGTTTAAATCCGGTCCAACATATAAAGGCTGGACATTTATAACCACCGGTGTTTCTTTCGTTATAGCTAATGTCGGCTTATCATCTATAATAAACTATTCAATTCCTGTATTGATGTTATTATATCCTTTGGCTATTTCGCTAATTTTACTCGGATTGCTAACTAAATATTTTAAAGATGCAAAGCCCGTTTATCTCAGCGTAACAATTTTTGTTTTAATATCCGCAATCTTCGATTTTGTAAAGTCTATATCACAAATATTTGATATAAAATCTTTAAATCCAATTATTAATTTCGGTTCTAAAGTTTTTCCATTCTTTAACTCTGGTTTTGGCTGGGTTATACCGTCTTTAATAGGATTTATAATAGGAATTATTATTACAAAAATTAAGCAAAATAAAACAAGTTACTAATAAGTATTTCTGCTTATAATATAAAATTCAATAATAAGATAAATAAAAAGGGCATCGCTTATATATTTTAATAAGCTGATACCCTTTTAAATATTACTTTATTTATATGTTTCCCATTTTCCGCTGTGAAGAGCTCTTAAAGCACCCTCTGCCAAAGACCTCATCTCTTCTTCACCAGGTATTCTGATAATTGGTGCAATCTTATTTATATAAGAGCTAATTTCATTACAGAATTTCTCGCTATGAGCCATTCCGCCAGTGTATACGATTGCGTCTACATTGTATCTTAGAACTGCACTCATTGCACCAATATCCTTTGCTAATTGATATGCAATGGCCTTAAAAGCTCCCATGCATACTTCATCATTATCATCAAAGGCCTTGTTTTCTACTGTTCTAAAGTCCTTTGTACCAGTATATGAGAACACTCCACCCTGATCTCCGAACTTCTTTCTTGCTTCCTTATGCGTTACACCTGAGAAGCAGTAATCGATAAGCTGACAAACAGGTACTCCTCCAGCTCTATCCATGCCCATAGCACCTTCGTCCTTAACATTGTTTACATCGATAACCCTGCCCTTGTGATGTGCTGCAACAGAAACTCCTCCACCAAGGTGTACAACTATAAGATTGAGCTCCTCATATGACTTTCCAATCTGCTTTGAAGCTCTTCTTGCAACTGCCTTCTGATTAAGGGCGTGGAAGAAACTCTGTCTTTCAAAACCTTTCATTCCTGAATATCTTGCAATATCTTCAAGCTCATCTGTACATACAGGATCGACAAAGAATGATGGAATTGATACTGTGTCAGCAAGTTCTTTTGCAATATAAGGTCCAAGGTTTGCAACATGCTCACCATATGGATGATTTATTACATCTTGAATTACTGCATCATTTACAGCATATGTTCCTGATGGAATATGTTTAAACATTCCTCCTCTTCCGCAGACAGCGTCAAAGTCCTCGAGCTTATATCCTTTTTCTGTAAGTGTCTTTAGGATAACCTCCTTGCGGAAAGGCATCTGATCAGATATTGATTTGTAAGGGGCAAGTTCTTCGGCAGTGTGGTCCAAATTAACCTTTAGCTCCTCTTTCTCCTCCTCAAATACCGCAATCTTGGTAGATGTTCCACCCGGATTTATCACTAGAATTTTCATTTCGTATTTCTCCTTTCAATACGCTAAAAGTATTTAAATTTAAATCCAAATAATAATTTCATTTAGTACAAAACACAGCTTTTATTATACATCTATTCCTCCAGCAAGGCAATAAGTTGCCCTGACTTTACCATATCTCCCTCTTTAATATAAATCTTCTCTATCGTTCCATTCTTTGGTGAAATAACATTTGTTTCCATCTTCATAGCTTCAATAATGGCAATTGGTTGTCCCTCTTTTACTTCATCACCCTTAGCAACCAATATCTTTATAATATTTCCCGGTATATTTGCACCGATTTCATTAGGGTCCTCTGTATTTGCATATTGAATACTGCTTCCCGATATTACAGACTTAGTGAGTGCCTGATTATCTTTGATGGTTACTACCCTTCTATTTCCATTGATAGTATATGTGAGATCCCTATTTCCTGCTTCATCTGGTTCTTTTATCTCTTCAAATGAAACTATGAGTGGTTGACCTGCTTTTAGCTTTATCTCTGCAGTTTCTCCTATGTTTAAACCGTGGAAAAAAATGTCTGATCCCATATTTCTAAAATCACCTTTTTCCCTGCGATCCAGTATGAACTTATCAAATACCTTATCATACATAGCATAAGCTATCTGCTCTTTTTCATTTCCATCAAGCCCAAGGTCCTCTTTTAGATGTTTTTTTATAGATTCATAATCATCTGGTGGAAGAATTTTGCCCGGCCTACAGGTAATAGGTTCTTTTTCTTTTAAGACTGTTTTCTGTAAATCTTTAGGAAACCCACCCTCAGGCTGCCCAATCATTCCGCTAAAATAAGATACTGAAGAATCAGGGAAATCTATATTTTTCCCTTTTTCAACTATATTTTCAGGTGTTAAATCATTTTGAACCATGAAAATCGCTAAATCTCCAACTACCTTTGACGATGGTGTTACCTTAACAATATCACCAAGCATCTTATTAACTTTTACATACATATCCTTTACTTCATTGAATTTATGACCAATTCCAAAACTTTCAACCTGTGGTTTGAGATTTGAATACTGACCACCAGGTATCTCAAGTCTGTATATTTCAGCAGAAGAAGTTTTTAAATCGGATTCAAACTTATTATAAACAGGTCTAACATCTGCCCAGTAATCAGAAATAAGTTGTAAACCGTCTGGATCAAGTCCAGTGTCCCTATCGCTATTCTGAAGTGCAGCAACAATTGAATTGAGTGCAGGCTGTGATGTTAAGCCTGACATACTATTCATAGCTGCATCTATAACATCTACACCTGCCATTCCTGCCATAAGAAGCGTCGCAACTCCATTTCCCGATGTGTCGTGGGTATGAAGATGAATTGGGATTTCTACTTCATTTTTTAATGCCTTTATAAGCTTGTAAGCAGCCATCGGTTTTAAAAGACCTGACATATCCTTGATTCCGATGAAATGTGTACCCATTTTTTCAAGTCTTTTTGCCATCTTAACATAGTAATCAAGGTTGTATTTTTCTCTTGTATTGTCCAATATATCGCCCGTATAACACATGGTCGCTTCTGCAATCATTCCTTGGTTAAGCGTTTCATCAAGAGCAATTTCCATACCTTCAATCCAGTTTAATGAATCAAATATTCTAAAAATGTCAATTCCCGACTTAGCACTCTGCTTTACAAATTTCCTTATTGTATTATCCGGATAATTCTTATACCCTACAGCATTAGCTCCTCTAATAAGCATCTGAAATAATACATTAGGAACAATGCTTCTAAGTGTTTCAAGCCTTTCCCAAGGGTCTTCATTCAAAAATCTCATCGATACATCAAAGGTAGCACCACCCCACATCTCCATGCTGAACAGGTCTTTGCCATAATAAGCCATTGCAGGAGCTATTTTTTCAAGGTCCTTGGTTCTCATTCTGGTTGCTATAAGGCTCTGCTGTGCATCTCTAAATGTAGTATCAGTTATAAGAAGTTTATTCTGCTTTAAAGCCCAGTCAGCGACTGCTTTAGCACCTTTTTCATCAAAAATTTGTTTTGTTCCCTTGAAGCTTCTTATCTTTTCTGTATCGACCCGAGGAACTAGAGGTACATTAAATTCGCTTACTCCGTCGCCCGCTTCATTTACAAATTTATTGCCGAGGAAGTCAAGTAGTTGTTGTTCTCTATTAGTAATCTTTCTTATGTTGAGAAGCTCAGGATTTTCTTCAATAAATCCTGTACTACATTTTCCTGCTCTAAACTTCGGATGATTTAAGACATTTATAAGAAAACCAATATTAGTCTGTACGCCTTCAATCTTCATCTCTCTTAAGGCTCTTACCGACTTATTAATTGCATCATTAAAAGTCCTTGCCTCTGAACACACCTTAACAAGCAAGCTGTCATAATATGGGGAGATAATAGCACCTGTAAAACCTGTGCCTCCATCAAGCCTTATTCCATTACCCGAAGCCGATCTATACATGGTAATCGTTCCTGTATCAGGAGCAAAATTATTAGCGGGATCTTCTGTTGTAACACGGCACTGAATTGAATATCCACTCTGTACAATATCGCCCTGATCTTTAATAGCAATTTCATCTGAATATAACGGATAACCCTCAGCAACCAATATTTGAGCTTGAACCAAATCAACTCCAGTAACAATTTCTGTTACGGTATGTTCAACCTGTATTCTTGTATTCATCTCGATAAAATAATGGTTACCACTTGAATCGAGTAAAAATTCAATAGTTCCTGCTCCTCTGTAATTAACAGCTTTTGCAATCTTTAATGCGTCAGAGCACATCTCTTTTCTTTTTTCTTCTGAAAGGCAAAGGGCTGGAGTAAATTCAATTATTTTTTGATGTCTTCTTTGAACAGAGCAATCTCTTTCATATAAATGTACGATATTGCCATATTTATCTCCCAAAACTTGAACTTCAATATGTTTTGGATCTTCAATATATTTCTCAATAAAAATATCCCCATTTCCAAAGGCCTTTATAGATTCATTTTTTGCACTTCTAAACTGAGGAAGCATCTCCTCGTCATTTCGTACAATTCTCATTCCTCTGCCACCACCACCTGCAGCAGCTTTTAGCATTACAGGATAACCTATTTTATGAGCTATCTCTATAGCCTGTTCTTCTGAATCAATTGCTAATTGGTCTCCTGGAATTGTTGGGACATTTACCTTGTTTGCTACAATTTTTGATTGAATTTTATCTCCAAGACTATTCATCATCTGATGAGTCGGTCCAATAAATTCTATGCCAGCATTTTCACAAGCTTCTGCAAAATCAGGATTTTCAGAAAGAAATCCATAACCGGGGTGAATAGCTTCAGCACCCTTGCTTTTTGCCAAGCTAATTATTTCATCAATATCAAGATAAGCTTCAATCGGGCTTTTACCCTTGCCAATTTCGTATGCCTCGTCAGCTTTTGTTCTGAATAGAGAATTTTTATCTTCTTCAGAATAAATCGCTATAGTTCTAATGCCCAGTTCCTTACAAGCTCTTATTATTCTAATTGCTATTTCTCCCCTGTTGGCAATTAAAACCTTTCTAAATTGCTTATTTACAACCATCTTACTTTCCTTTCTGTCAAAAATATTTGGCTTAAGCTATTGGCCTTTTTTATATTTCTAAATATATATAAAATATAAACTAATTATTTTTTATATTTACATCAATTTTACGATATGGAATTTCAATCCCTGCTTTATCAAATTCTTTTTTTGTATTTTCTTCTATAAAATATTTAACATCGAAGTAATCATCTGTCTTGCACCAAGCTTTTATATCAATGATAACTCCATCTTCTGCAAGTGTGCTTACTCCTATAATCAAGTCCTCTGATTTAATTACCTTAGGACAAGAATCCGCTATATCCCTTAGAATTTCCTTAGCTTTGTTAATGTCTGCGTCATAGCTTACCATCTCTTGGCAGTCTACTCTTCTAATATCTTCTCTTGAATAATTCATGACAACAGAATTTACTATCAATGAATTAGGAACCGTAATTTTTTTATTGTCTAATGAATGCATATGCGTTGTCATAAGGTCAATATTATCAACTATTCCTAGCATATTTTTTCCTTCTATCTCAATTAATTCTCCTCTTAAAATTGGCTTAGAAAAGAGAATAATTAAGCCTGATGCGACATTTGAAAGGCTATCTCTAAGTGCTAATGCAATAGCTGCACCTGTTGCTCCTAAAAGAGTTACAAGCGGTGCTGTTGGAACATTTAGAGCAGATAAAATTGTTATTATAAGCACTACCCAAAGCCCAATTTTAATAATCATCAAAATAAAAGCATGAAGTGCTGGATCAAGCCTCGATCTATGCAATAATCTCTTTGAAATAGCTAAAAGAACTTTCATAATTATTAAGCCTATTATGAGGATAATTATGGACATAAAAATCATTCCGCCGTAGGTAGTATCTAATATTCTCTCAATTCGTTCAATTCTATCCATTGGATATGCTGCTCCTTGATTTTCTTCTGTCAAGCTCTCTAAGAAGTTTTTTTCTAAGTCTTATATCATCAGGTGTAATTTCCACAAGCTCATCGTCATCAATAAACTCAAGTGCTTCCTCAAGTGAAAAAACTCTTGGAGGTGTAAGCTTAATAGTGTCGTCACTACCTGCCGCTCTCATATTGCTAACCCTTTTAGCCTTGCAAGGATTTACTACCATGTCTTCTTGTCTATGGTTCATTCCTACTATCATTCCCTCATACACATGGTCGCCCGGTTTTACAAACATGGTAACTCTTTCCTGTATATTAAAGATTGCATAAGGAGTACAATTACCCTCCTCCTGTGCAATTGCGACTCCATTGGTTCTCTTTGGAATATCACCCTTCCATGGTTCAAAGCCGGTAAACCTTCTTTCCATGCTACCTTCTCCATGTGTACTATTGATAAATTCACTCCTATATCCCATTAGACCTCTGGTTGGAGCATTGTATTTAATTCTTGAATATCCATTGCCTTCGCTAAGCATTTGAATCATCATGCCCTTTCTCATGTTTAGCTGTGAAATAACGGTCCCTGAATACTCGTCTGGAACGCTTATAGCAACTTCTTCAATAGGTTCAAGAACTTCTCCATTTTCGCCCCTTTTTATTACAACCTCAGGCTTTGATACTGCGAGTTCATATCCCTCTCTTCTCATATTTTCAATCAATATGGAAAGATGTAATTCACCTCTTCCTGACACCTTAAACGAATCAGTTGAATCTGTAGGCTCTACTTGAAGTCCGACATTTACCTCAAGTTCCTTTTCAAGCCTTTCCTTTATATGCCTGCTCGTTACATACTTACCCACTTTTCCCGCAAAAGGAGATGAATTTACCATGAAATTCATCGAGAGTGTTGGTTCTTCAATTTTTATATTCTCCATTGCACATGGTTTTCCAATGTCGCAAATCGTTTCTCCTATAGATATATCATCAATTCCTGATATTACAACTATATCGCCTGATTTAGCTTGTTTTACAGGCACTCTGCTAAGCCCTCTATATATAAAAACTTGATTTATCTTAGCATTATAAAATTCTTCTGCTCCTTTCATGACCATTACCTGCAAAGCTTCTTTTATTATGCCTCTGCTAATTCTACCTATTCCAAGTCTTCCAATATAGTCATCATAGGCAAGTGATGATACCTGCATCTGTAAGCTTTCATTATCATGATCAGGATATGGCTCGCAATGCTTAGTTATTATATCGAGTAAAGGCTTTATGTTTAAATTCCCATATCCCTTAGGACTTTTCTTTATCTTAGTATCACCTTCACCAATTAAAATGTCATCTACCTCTTTTGGGTCATTTACGGCAATCCCCTGCCTTGCAATTCCATAGAGAATTGGAAAATCCAGTTGTTTATCATTTGCTTCAAGATCCATAAAGAGCTCATATACCTCATCAACAACCTCATCAATTCTTGCATCTTTTTTATCAATTTTATTAATAAAAAGTATCGGATTTATGCCCTGCTCAAGTGATTTATTTAAAACGAATCTAGTCTGTGGCATTGGTCCCTCGCTTGAGTCAACCAAAAGGATTACAGTATCCACTGTTTTCATTATTCTTTCAACTTCAGAACTGAAATCCGCATGGCCTGGAGTATCGACAATATTGATTTTATAATCGTTATACATGATAGAGCAATTCTTTGAGTAGATTGTAATGCCCCTCTCTCTTTCAATATCATCGCTGTCCATAACGCAATCTGCTATTTTTTCATTATCTCTAAATACCTGAGATTGAGCTAAAAGTGCATCTACAAGGGTTGATTTCCCTGCATCTACATGAGCAATAACAGCAATATTTATAATCTTTTCTTTACTATCCATAATTCTCCTATTTGTTAATACGCTTGTCCATAAGCGAAATATATTCATTTTGAAGCGTTCTTCCGAAGTTATCAATATTCTTAGAAAATTCTATAGAATTTTCATTTTTATTATTAAATTTCATCTCATGAGCTCCTTTATAAGATTCAAACCAATAAGCTCCCCCAATATCAGCATCTTTGAATTTTGTTCCCCATTTACCTGTCAAGAGAAATGCGTAGGCATATGGAACTAATTCATAGAAATAATCGCTTTTACTCATATCGTTATTTTTGAATTTTTCCTCATCAAGGTGAATAATTTCATTCTTTAAAGCCGTTACTTTAGATGTAAGCCTTGCATTTTGAGCTGTTCTGGCTTTCATTATATAAATCATAAACAGACTTAATAATGTAATAATAATATATAAAGCAAGCACTCTAAGATTATTAAATGTCCGATATATATCAAGTGAAACATAGGCCGTTGCCAAAATGAAAATTATAGCACCAATTAATAAAACTAAGATATTTACAAGCTTATTAGGTCTATAGAAATTATCAAGCCCCATTATTATTAACAAAGTGGATATTAGAGTTAATGTCAAAATCGTAATGACTGTCACATAGTCAATAAATATATATCGGCCTACAAAGCATATTGAAACGATAATCGCATTTACTATAGATATTAAAATAATGCTCATCAATCTATAGAACTTAGATTTTTCTGTGATTGAGACCATATCCTTACTTGCATATATGCTTTTAACGCTTTGCGAGAGTAGTTCATCAAGATTCTTAAATTTCTTTAAAAAATCTTTCATTTTAATAGGGGTGCCCTCGTATACACTGTCAAATAATTTATTATATAAACTTCTTATATACCTAGGTTCTGTGTCAGGATTTTTCAAAGCTGTTAACTGATACTTCTTAGGCTTATACTCAGTTATCTTCAAAAATCCCTTGCTTCCTAGATATATAATCATCGATATTAAATCGTGAATTCCTATATTTCCATTTAATAGATAATTAGCTTCAGCGGGTGGAATCATATCTTTGTATGAAAAATCACTTTCAGATGTTACCTTAGGGTCCTTTCCACCATTAAGCCATAGGATTAACATTATCAATATCGAAATCAAAGAGAAACCACAAATTAAATATTTTAGCCACGAATAATCAAGTTCACCTCTCCAGTAATTTTCCGGAAGGTCAGATTTTAAAATAATACTGAAATTCTGCGGGATATTTGTTCCAGACATTATCAATTCGTTATTATTTATACTTGCATTCACCTTGTTTGAAACATCTTGAACACCAAATTGTCCGGCAAAAAATTGCATGTTTTCAAATGGAAAATTTTTAGGAAATAAGACACTTATCTTAATATTGTCAATAGGCGTGCTAAAGGTACTCGGCAATACATTCATATAAAATATATCAGCTTTTTCACTCTTATCAACATATGTATATATCTTATATGTGAGCTTAATCTTGTGCTCCCCAAGCCCAAGCTCTTGAAGTGAAGTTAAATTTATATTGTAATCATACTCAGCATTTTTTACGCTAAATTTTGCTCCCTCGACATTAATATCTTTAACCCTGTAATTTCCCTTAGGTATATAAAGGCTGTATTCATTTGATTTGCCATGAATATCAATCATTAGTGTCTCGGAAATATCATAAGTATGATCTCTATCAACTACCGCATCAAAATTATATGATTTGATAGATATTGGCGAATCAATTTTTTCTTCTGCAATCACTGGGTCGTAAAATAAAATTGAAAAAAAGACGACTATAACCCCAAAAATCGTCAACAAATTATATTTAATAAAGCTTTTCAAAAATGAATTCATGCTTATTACCTTTCTATTGAAAATTAATTTATTATACTATAGGAGAGTTGATAATTCCAGCCTCATATTGTAGAATACAGTCTGATAAAGGAGCTGAAAATCAATGAAAAGAAATGATTACATATCTTGGGATGAATACTTTATGGGCGTATCAATTCTCGCTTCAAAGAGGAGTAAAGATCCAAATACTCAAGTTGGTGCGTGTATCGTTGATGATCACAATATTATACTATCTACGGGATATAATGGATTCCCTCTCGGATGCTCTGATGATGAATTTCCATGGGAAAGAATAGGTGAAGATACAAAATATCCATATGTGGTTCATGCAGAGCTTAATGCAATATTAAATTCAGGTGGAAAAGACCTTAGAGGCTCTAAGATTTATGTTAGTCTATTTCCTTGTAACGAGTGTGCAAAAGCTATTATACAGTCAGGCATTCGTGAAATCATTTATATAAGTGATAAACACGCTAATGACCGAGGCACAATCGCCTCAAAAAGGCTTCTTAAAGCTGCCGGTGTAAAATGTACGAGGCTAGAACCTAAAAGCCACAAAATCGAACTGGATTTTGATATTGAATGATTGGGTATTAAATATAATTAGATTTAATAGATTTGATTTTTATCTTAACTATATCTCATTTCTTGAATAAAAAAATAGACAGATTTCTCTGTCCTTAGATTTAACTATCTGTAGTTTTAATTTATTTATCTATTACCTGTACTCCCAATATCTTTCTTCTGAGTTGCTTATTATATATGGAACTTACCTAGTATTTATAACCATCCTGTCGGATTTTCTTCATTTTTCTTTTTTGCTATTCAATATTATTTGTGCATGAAATAATATTGATAGACAGTTACCCTCAAATTAGGGTTATTTTTTTGAGAATCTATAAACTAAATGCCTAGTATAAATCGCTATGTGTGCCTGTCCTTGTTAGATATAAATATAATTCATCTTCTGTTTTTTCGTAAATTAGAAGCCAATCGGGAGTTATATGGCATTCTCTACAATTTACAAAGTTTCCCTTTAGTGGATGGTCTTTGTATTTTGCTGGCAATTCTTCCTCTCTTGCTAAAATATTGATGACATTTTTTAATAAAGATAAATCATATCCTCTTTTACTTATTTTCTTTAAGTCCTTTTGAAATTTTGATGTTGGCTTTATTTTATACATCAAGTAGATCCTTCATCATATCATCAACATTGGTATATTCTTTCCCTAAATTAGGATTTTCTTTCATTTTTTCTACTTCCTTAATCGCCTGTATTGTTTCAGCATTCGGGGTTCCATATTCAATAACAGACTTCATATATCTTACAAGATTCCCTTTTACATTTTCGCCACAACTAGATACAATGCTTTTATACGCATTATATGTATCTCTATCCATTGAAAAAGAACAGGTTACTGTATTATTCTGCATAATAGTCCTCCTTTAATTACTAAGTTTACTAAGTCATATTACTTAGTAATTAAAGTATATCTACTATGGAGAAACTGTCAAGATTAAATTTCACATTTATTAAAAATAATTTAAACATTTATACTTAAATTATTTATCAAACATAAAAAATACTAAAATAACAGTAGGTATTTTAATCGTTTGTATTAAAACTTTTATCATTTGTAAAAGTTAAAACCTATGATTAATGAGATTACCATTTAAAGATACAAAAACTAATAGCAACATAATTAGCGTTTATTTTGTATCTATATTATCGTTATAACTGTATTTTACAACCTATTTTTTAAGTTCTTTCATAAATACTTCATAAGAACATTTTTATCAAACATTTTTTTGGATAGAAATTTATCAACTCACATATCTAACATCTTTTTCAGTAATTTATCAAAATCTGCACCTTTTGGAAAAAGCGTCTAATCGATAAATATCATTTTTGTCTCTCAAAACCCTTGCCAAGTCTATCCACTGCACCTCTTGATGCCCTAATACCGCTTGCGAACGCGTTAGTTAAATTATATCCTCCGCATGGACCGTCATAATCTATAACTTCTCCTGTAAAAAATACTCCGCTTTCTTTCTTTGACTGATAATTTTCATCTAACTCATTTAAGTCTACCCCGCCTGAAGTGCACTGAGCTTCTTTCCAGCTTCTTATATTTACAGGATTAAATTTAAGATTATGCACAAGATCAGAGATAAGTTCAAGATTATTTTCATCTGATAAATTTTTAGTATTTTTTATTTTAAGCTTGTCAATGATAAATCTTGAAATTTCAGGCTTTGTAATTGTGGCTAATATATCCTCTTCATTCGCTCCGTTTATGGTCTTAGCTCTTAAAATTGGCAGTATATCAATGCCATTACAAATATCGATACTAATTTCAAAATCATTAAAGCTCTCCCCTTCATTAAGCCTCATAAATCTCGTCATATTAAAGACTGCAATACCCGAAATGCCATACTTTGTAAATTGGACCTCTCCATCTTCTGTAAAGATATTAATTCCATTCTTAAATAAATTAATTCTTCCCTTTACCCTCACTCCTTGAAGATATTTAAATTCATTACCTCTGCATTCAATCCCTGCCAAGATTGGAATTGTTTTAACTACTCTATGGCCAAAGGCTCTTGCAAATCTATATCCGTCTCCTGTGGAGCCAAATTTAGGACCAGCCTTTCCACCTGTCGCAATTATTATGTTCTTTGCACAGACTGTAAATTTATTTTTTATGCCATCTTCCTTTTCTTCCAATATATCTATCTCAAATATTTTATTATTATTCTTATCAAATGTTTTATCAATATTTAAAACTGTAGATGATAGTAAAATTGGTATTTTATGTTTTTTTAAATTGCTGAAAAGCATATTTGAAACATCTGCGGCGGACTCGGAATATGGATAAACTAGCCCATTTTCATATGTCCTTGTAACAATACCTACGCTATCAAAAAATCTTGATACGAGCTGATATTCTTTTGCATTTATATTAGTAATATTACACTTGCCATTTCCAGTTGCCTTAATTTTTCTACATACAAATGAATTTTTTTCTATTATAAGGAGCGATGCCTCAGGTTTAATCTTCTTAGCACTTATAGCAGAAGCCGTTCCGGAGGCACCTCCCCCAATTATACAAATATCATAAATTTTATCTGGTAAATCGCCCATATCTAATATATTTTTTCCCTTATAAATACTTATTTAAATCTTCCCTTAGCTTATCTGCCATGTCTGTTTCTTCCCATTTAACTCCAAGTGTCGTTCTGCCAAAATGCCCATAGGAAGCAAGTTTTCTATATATAGGCTTTCTTAAGTCAAGTTTTTTTATAATTGCAGATGGTCTCATATCAAAATTATCTATAACTATCTCTGCGATTTTTTCATCTGATATTAATCCTGTTCCCTCTGTATTAACATATACCGAAACAGGTCTAGCAACTCCGATTGCATAAGCGAGCTCAATTTCACACTTCTTTGCAATTCCGGAAGCGACTATGTTTTTCGCTATATACCTAGCCATATATGTAGCACTCCTATCCACCTTTGTCGGATCCTTTCCTGAGAATGCTCCACCGCCATGCCTAGCATAACCGCCATATGTATCAACTATAATTTTTCTTCCTGTAAGCCCTGAGTCACCCATTGGTCCACCGATTACAAATCGCCCTGTTGGATTTACAAATATCTTTGTCTTTTCATCAATATAATCATTTGCTATAGTTGATTTGATAACCTTGTCTATAATATCCCTCTTTATTTCTTCTATGCTTACATCGGGATCGTGCTGGGTTGAGACTACAATTGTATCGACTCTTATCGGCTTTCCATTATCATATTCAACAGTAACCTGCGTCTTGCCATCAGGTCTTAGATATGGAATACTATTATTTTTTCTTACCTCGGCAAGCTTTAGAGCAAGAACATGGGCTAAAACGATTGGAAGTGGCATTAATTCTTCCGTTTCATCGCAGGCATATCCAAACATCATTCCCTGATCTCCTGCACCTATCTCAAAATCTAATCCATTATCATCTTTATCTGAATACCCATTCTTATGCTCTAGAGATTCATTAACTCCCATAGCTATATCGCCTGACTGCTCTTCTATATTTACTAAAACAGCACAGGTATTTCCGTCAAAACACATTTCGCTTGAATTATATCCTATTTCATTTAAAACTTTTCTTACAATCCCTTCAATATTAACAGTGCATTTTGTTGAAATTTCACCAAAAACCATTATAAATCCTGTCTTTGTAACCGTCTCGCAAGCTACTCTGGCTTCCGGATCTTCTTTTAATAAAGCATCTAAAATTGCGTCTGATATTTGGTCGCAAACTTTATCAGGATGTCCCTCTGTTACTGATTCTGAAGTAAAAAATTGTTTCATGTCTTATACCTTCCTTTAGCATCTAAAAATAATAATTTGACACGAACCCTTTATTTCAGTCACAAAAAATCCCTCCACGGCAGGAGAGAGTAGTAACTTTCCTCATCTGCCGGCATATTAGCCGCGGGAATTGGCACCTTCGAAGTATTCCTCGTGGTTGCCGCGAGTTCACAGGGCCCGTCCCTTCCTCGCTCTTAATAAGGTTCGTATGTGATAATTATAATCTTTTATAATTTGCTGTCAAGTTGCCTGCTATTGTATAATCTATACCAAGGAGGAAGATGATATGTCATTTAAGCTTTATGAAGGCAGTTTATCTCCTAGATATAATATATTTAACGATTATACTTTTAAAGAATGTTATGCAACTAACACAAGGCTCATGGGTGCTCTTGCTATGCGTATAATTTGGGTATCTAAAGAAAATCATAATAAATATTTATATCAGCTCATTCATCTTGATTATTCAGAATATGGAATCGATGATTATAGAGAATTTATAGTTGAAAAAAATAAAGAAAGTCTTTCATTAAATAGCAAATTTGCTGAGCTATGGACTATTTGGGAGAATATGTCAACTTGCCTTGGGGGCTTTGAAAAGAAAATTTCTCTTGAAACAGCCATTAATTTCATATGCACATCTATAAAAATTGGTGAAAAATATTATAAATTACATGATAATCATATAAAAGAATTCCAAAAATATTCAAATAGAAGAATAAATTTCATGTTATCTACTCTAGGTTTTCCTGATTTTTCTAATGGCTTTTCAGAATTTAAAATAAATGACTTCTCATTTATGTATGAGCTTTTCCCCGATGATATGACATCTGCTGAAATAATAAATTATTTTATCATGAGACTCTCTGATAAGGATTACCTTCCTGCGAGTATGCTTTCAGACTTTGACGTAGATTATTTAAAAAATCTTGAGCTTGCTCCTTTGGGCATTTTGTCGCTTATGAGAAATACACTACTTGACCCTAAATCTGTAAATTTATCTGATAAAAAGACGCTATATTATACTTGTAAAACCCTCTTATTGGGTAAAAAATACTATTATGCTCTAAGCGAGATTGGCATAAGGAAATCATCAACTATACTTAATTACAAGGTAAATTATTTTAATATATCCTTTATAAATGAAATATCAGAATATGAAGCTGCAATGCAATTAAAGCACAGTGAGTATATAACTACTTTTTCTATATGCGATAAAAAAGAGGATTTTCCTTTGGATAGCCTCTTAATGATGATAAAAACCACCCCATATAAAGTTCCAGCTGGAATGATTTATATGATATATAATGATAATAATTCTCACGTTAAGAATAATGATTATTATTTAGACCAAGATGTTTATGCTGCTATACTTATCACTCAAAATGATGAGGTAGTAATAATGAGTCAAGAGTTAACTAAGATTGATATGCTTGAAAAGATAATACTAAGCTCACCTTTAAGAGCAGACATCGATTTGTTAGATAGGTATAAATTTGAGAATCAAGTATTTCAATCCTTTTCAAAGACAAGGCATCTAAATTTTAGTGCTTTTATTGATGGATATATATAATTTTTTGCAATTTACAAGAATAAATATTATGTAAAATTTTGTTCGCTTTATGAAAATGTTTTTTCAACACACTTTTGACCGTGAAAAATATAGGTTTAAGCTTTTATCCACAGGTTTTTAAACTTTTGTATACTATTTTGTCAACAAGGGTATGTTGATAATTTCAATCAATATAAGCCTTTATTTGCAAGCTGTATAGCTTGATAGCATAAAAGTCAATACAAGTTTTCAACATATTTATTCAAGATTTTTTACACATTTTGTTCGTCATATAATAATTAAGTTTATTATTATAAATTTTAGAAGAAAACGCTGTTAATTTCAGCCTTAAACTGAATTTAAATCAAGATTATATTGGAGGATAAATTGAAAACAATTAAAACATATCAGGAAGATGTATATCTAAAAAACCTATCTGCAATAGTGATAGACATATCTTCTGAAAATGGGATTACAAATATAATTTGCGATAGGACTATATTCTTCCCTACGGGCGGAGGTCAACCTTGTGATAATGGATATATAGATAAATATTTTATTTTTGATGTTTATATAAATCAGAATGGAGAAATAGTTCATAGCACTCGTGATATAAAAAATATCGACTCTGCTTTATCATTACTCGGATTGGAAATCAAAATGAAAATTGATTGGGACAGGCGTTTTAGAAATATGCAGCGTCATCTTGGTGAACACATATTATCAGGGATTTTTTATAAACTTTTTTCCGGGAATAATAAAGGTTTTCACATGGGTGATGAGTATATTACTATTGACATACACCTCGCTCATGGAATGCTAACAAAGGAAATGATTAAACAAGCAGAGATTGAAGCAAATAAGGCAGTTCAGATGAATCTTCCTGTCACTACTTCCTTTTTTGATGATAGGAGTGAAGCTTCTTTAATGCCGGTGCGAAAGCCAATAGATATTGATGGAGAAATAAGCGTTGTAACTGCTGGAACTGACAATAATATTATAGATTGCGTTGCTTGCTGTGGAACTCACCCCTCTTCTACCGGAGAACTTGGTCTTATTAAAATTTATAAATTCGAGCCCAATAAAGGAATGACAAGGATATATTTTGATGTCGGTATGGATGCCCTAAATAAATGCATAGATAGTATGGATATATTAAAAGATGTCAGTAACCACTTATCATGCAATGAAAATGATGTGTATAAGTCTATTTTAAAAAAAGAAGAAAGCGAAACCATATTAAAAAATTCTATCTCAAAACTCTCCTCCTCCCTTATGGATATTAAAATCAATAGTTTTTATGAAGATATAATTTCTTCAAACATTAAAGGTTTATATGAAATAAAAGAAGAAGATCTTGATGCTGAAAGAGCAAATAAGATGGCTTACAAGCTAATTGGTAAACTAAAATCTTATCCGATTATTGATGAAATACTAATAGGAATAATTACACAGGATAATAATCTAATTCTTGCATCAAATGGGAATATATCATGTGGAAGTCTTGTAAAAAATAATATTAAAAAATATAATGGAAAAGGTGGCGGAAGAGATGATAATGCCCGCGGAAAGTTCGATGACATAAGTTCACTAAAGTCTTTCCTAGGTCAAATTAGGCTTGAATTAAATTGATATATGTGAGTATAATTAATTGATATATAAGATTATAATAAATTGATAGATTAGATTACAATTATTGGATAGATGCGAATATGTTAAGTTAATAATAGTTTTAAATTTTATATTAATTGATATTAAGAGCTTTAAGTGAGGTATAGATGTGAATGACAATAAATTTATCATTACGATAGGAAGAGAATTTGGAAGTGGTGGTCATGAAATTGGCAGAAGGCTTTCTGAGGTATTAAACCTTGATTTTTACGACACTGAATTTATCAAAATGGCTGTCGAAAAAACCGGTTATAGTGAAATGTATATAAAAAATAATGATGAAAAAGCCCCTGATTTCACCGGTAGCACCTTTATGTCAGGCTTTGATTACTATCACCCATCACCATATGACAGGATTCAGGAAGAAGAATATAATATTGTTAAATATCTTGGTGAAAAAGGTGGTTGTATAATAGTCGGTAGAGCCGCTGACTACATTTTAAGAGATGAAAGATTGATTAGAATATTTATATATGCTCCATTTGACGATAGGGTTAAAAGAAAGATGGCACTTCTATCTTCTGATATGAAAGATAAGATTACCATATCGCAGATGGAAAAAACTGTAAAGCAAATGGATAAACAGCGTCGAAAATTTTATGAATATTATACTGATAACAAATGGGGTTCTTCTGACTCCTATGATCTTCTCATTAATAGCAGTAGTGCTGGCGTTGACGGCTCTGTAAAAATTATCAAAACTTTTGTAGAGGAATGTAAGGGTGCAAGCAATATGCCTGACTAAGTAAATTTAATATATTTATTATAAAAATAAGACGGAGTGATAATCATCTCTCCGTCTTATTTCATAAGTCAATATTGTAAAAATTATCGATTATTGTGCTTCAAATTTTTCCTTTGGTACTCCGCATACTGGGCAAACCCAATCTTCTGGAAGATCTTCAAATGCTGTACCTGGTGCTATATCATTATCAGGATCACCCTTTGCTGGATCATAAACAAATCCACATACTTGACATTCATACTTTTTCATAATCATACCCCCTAATCACATGGCATAATAGCCATAAAATAATAAATTTTATATTCTGCACTTAGCTACATATTCTGCATTCTCAGGAAGTTTTAAGTCTCCTTCCCACTTTTCAAATGTCCAATTAGGAGCATCTTTTCTTGTAGCAGATAGAACTGCATAAAAGTCGAACATACAGATACCGTAGTTAAGATGTGCATCATAATCACCTGTGAGCTCATCTTTTAGCCCAATTAATGCAACCTCCGCGTCGTCAACTATAATTCTATACGGCTGGCGATTAAAGAAAGATTGTGAACGACTTGCTGCCAAAAGAGCATCTTCAAGCCCTGTATATAGCTCGCTCTCATCAAAAAGTCTTCCATATGACTTATCAAAGATAAATTCACTCAAATCGATCTTTGGTGCAGCCTTTGATTCCGTTTCAACCATCTTTACATGAGATGGATTCTTTATATCAAGTCTTTTCTCAATTTCCTGTTCCTTGCCGTATCCAAAAGCTATCAGGGCGGCAGGTACCTTATTCCCATTAATATCAAGTGCCTTGTTCAATGCTTCTTGATTAACAATTGTCATCCAGCAGGTATCAAGCCCTAGCTCTGTGCATTTTAATGTTATTCCCTGCCCAATATAACCAGCATTTTCTAGATAGTGCTCGCTTTCATCGGATAAGACCAAAACATACTTTGGTGCTTCCACTAGGAAGCCATTATATCCAGCAGCATTTATCATTCCATGATATTTACTTCCATCAATTATTTTTATTTCTATATCAGCATTTGTAATGCCTTTAATATCCTTAAAATACTCTTCAAGATTAGCAATCATATCATTGTTAACAGGCTTATCCTCGTATTCCCTTACAGAATGTCTTTTGCTGACAATCTCTTCATAATATTTAACTATATCCATATTGCTCCTCCTCAACTTATTACCTATACAGATTGTAGTATAAAATTGTGAACAATTCAATATTCATATCGTGTAATTTAATGATACTTATATCTATATATTGTGTTCAATATGTGTTTTATAAGTTTATCTCAATATTTACTTCTTATATCTTATTCTTGTCCTTAATTTTTATATAATTGATATATCTATTTATCATTTTTTTAAAATTATTTGCTATATATGAATTTCTTTTTAAAACAACCGGAATACCCATATTCATTGACATTCTTATATTAATATCTGTCTGCACTATGCCGAGCATCTTAGATTTCATTCTGGAATCAATAATCTTTGGTGTGAGCTCTAGATTTTTATCCAAAAGGTCATACATAACATTATTCAGAACATAATACCTACTTATAGCAAATCGCCTAATAATATAATCTTCCATGGCATCTGCATCTCTAAGCGATGATGATTCCGGTGTTAAAACAATAATAATATCATTAGATGCTTCTGCAATATCCTCTATCGCACCGCCAATCCCAGGAGGTGAGTCTATTACCACAAAATCGTATCCATGCTTAGAAATTAACAAATCTACTAAGCTATGAATCCCCTTCCTAATCACCTTATCAGAATCTATATCCTGACAACCTGGAATAATTCCAAGATTTTCATTGTATGCGGGGCGGATAATGGTATCATCTATGGTTGATACTTCCTTAATAATATCACACACATCAAAAATCGAGCGGTTCTCAACTCCCGCAGCTAAATCAAGTGACCTAAGCCCTGTATTCATATCTATGAGGGCTGTTTTATATCCCTCATTTGCAAGCATTTCAGCAAAGTTAAGAGAAAACATTGTTTTCCCAGTACCACCTTTGCCTGACGCCACCATTATTACTCTGCCCAATATGCCCTCCATAATTTCTTGTTTAATCATTATAACAGAATTTATTCGTTTTTAGCAAAAAACTATGATAAACTTTAGAATATAAATTAAAAAAACTTAAGGAGGAATTATGATTTATCCTAATTTTATAAAAAAAGACGAGATTATTGGAATTTGTGCTCCAAGTGCGGGAGTTGGTGGTAAAAAAGAATCTTTTGACTCATCTATAAAAACTATAAAATCGTATGGGTTTAAAATAAAAGAAACTGAATCTGTTAGAAATGATAGCGAGCCATCGGCAGACGCAAAAATTAGAGGCAAAGAATTTAATGATTTAATAAAAGATAAAAGTGTTAAGATGATAATGTCTGCTTCTGGCGGAGATTATAATATTGAGATGCTACCTTTTATAGACGAGGAAGCTGTTAAGGCTAATCCTAAATGGGTTATGGGGGCAAGCGATCCTACAAATATCTTATATTATCTGACAACAAAGCTTGATATAGCAACTCTTTATGGACATAATGCAGGAAGCTTTGATATTCTTCCACTTCATGAATCACAGCTTAACACATTTAAAATTATTCAGGGTGATTTGGTTAAGCAAAACTCATGCGATAAATATGACGGAAATCCTAGTTATGACAAGGAAATGATTGATTATAATACTGATGTTTATTGGACAGCACTTGCTAAGTCAAATTCAAAATTAAATACAAAGTTAAATTTTGATGATATTAATATTATTTCAAGCGAAATGACAATTGAAAAGCAAGGTGACGAGATAAATCACGAAATAAATGATGATATATATAAAAGCTTAATAAAAATCTCAGAATATAAAACCCCTGCCAATATACGCCATCTTATACCCGCAAATGGTTATGGTGAAGCAAATACTCTAGAAGTAAGCGGAAGGCTCATTGGTGGCTGCTCTGACTGCATACTGAATTTAATAGGAACTCGATATGACGGGACAAGAGATTTTATAAATAAATATCATGAAGATGGTATTATTTGGTACTTTGATCCTTTTATGACAAGTGCTCCAGATTTGTACAGACTGATGCTTCAAATGAAATACTGCGGATATTTCAAATATACCAAGGCGATCATCTTTGGCAGAATTATGTTTAAAGAGGGGTCCTCTGATTCAGAATTTATAGAAAAGATTACAAAATGTTTTACAGAATATGACTCAGGCGACGGATATGTAATACCAATTATATGGAATGCTGATATAGGTCATGTTAAGCCTTCATTTACATTGATAAACGGAGCTATGGCAAATCTGAGATGCCAAGGTGGAAATGCGAGCATAGAAATGTTTATTCGATAAAGTCTTTTGTAAGGTGCCTTTTGAAATTACCTGATATTCCCTCTCCCTCTGTATATATCATAAATGCAGAGGGATCAGTTTTTAATACGATATTTTTTAGCTGCGAAATCTCATACTTGCTTATAGCAGAAATCAAGATGTGAACATCTTCATCTGTATAAGAGCCTTTACCATTCCATGCAGTTACACCTCTACCTAGTACTTTATTTATAGCCTTATCAACCCCATCTACCTTTGTTATTATAATGACCTGAACATTGATATTTTGAGTGTGCATTTTATCTATGAATACTGCCTTGATGGCTGCATATATAAATGAATAGACGGCAACTTGTACATCAAAGGCAAATAAGCATATCCCATATACTATGAAATTGATGTAGGTGTTTAGCCTACCTACGCTGGCGTCAGTATTTGTCTTAATACGGCACATAGCTATAATATCAGCTCCTCCGCTTGAACCTCCGCCTCTCAGCATCATGCCTGTCCCTATTCCTCCAATAACTCCCCCTACAATGCAGGCAGTTAGAAAATCATCTATCTTAGGATTCGTAGCTACCGGAATAAATGCAAGGAAAATGGAAGAAAGAGTAATTGAAACTATATTATTAAATGTAAATTTTTTTCCTACAATTTTATTTGAATAAATCAAAAGAGGAATATTTAAGAGTAAATTAAATATTCCTGTAAAATCAATCCATGCGGGCATCTTAACCCCAAGTCCCATTATCATAAATGCTCTTATAAGCTGTGCTATTCCGGTAAATCCACCATTATATAAGCCTATAGGAGCAATTATGAAATTGACGCTTGCTGCGAAGATAAGTGATCCCATGACAATATAGATATAGTCTATTACAGCATCATAATTGCCTTTTCTATCAATTACATATAAATCTCTTGGATTATTCATGTCTTGAAAATATCACTTATTAAATATTATTTCAATATCTTCTTGCAAGATTTATTTTGTATTTCCTTTTTAATTCTTATTTTCTGAATTTCTTAGCGTTGCCTGTGCAGCTGCAAGTCTTGCAATAGGAACTCTAAATGGTGAACATGATACATAATTTAAACCTGCTCTATAGCAGAACTCTATAGATTTAGGATCTCCACCATGCTCTCCGCAGATGCCTAGCTTGATGTTTGGACGAGTCTTTTTACCGCCTTGAACTGCAAATTCAACAAGCTTACCAATACCATGCTGATCTAGGCTCTGGAATGGATCCTCTTCTAAAACACCTCTGTCCACATATTCACTTATTATCTTACCTGTATCATCACGGGAGAAACCGAATCCCATCTGGGTTAAGTCATTTGTACCAAATGAGAAGAATTCTGCATCTTCAGCAATTTCATCAGCTAAAAGTGCTGCTCTAGGAATTTCAATCATCGTTCCTACAAGATAATCGAGCTTTTCGCCTCTTTCCTCAAATATCTTCTTTAT
This sequence comes from Alterileibacterium massiliense, assembly GCF_900104645.1. GTDB lineage: Bacteria > Bacillota > Clostridia > Peptostreptococcales > Anaerovoracaceae > Alterileibacterium > Alterileibacterium massiliense. Next base: position 1,051,739 of record NZ_FNWE01000002.1, read on the forward strand.
TGTTTCATCTATCGTCTTTTTAACCTGCTTTAACTCGTTAGGAATACCAACGAGAGGAACCATGATTTCAGGCTTGATGTCAATGCCGGTTTCTTTCTTTACATCAAGAGCAGCATTGATTATAGCTGTTGTCTGCATCTCCGCAATTTCAGGATATGTTACTGCAAGTCTACAGCCCCTGTGTCCTAGCATTGGATTGAACTCGTGGAGCTCAATTGTCTTCTTCTCTATTACTTCCATAGGAATATTAAATTGCTCACAAAGCTGTTTTCTCTCTGCTTCATTATGTGGCAAAAATTCGTGAAGAGGTGGATCAAGAAGTCTTATAGTAACTGGTCTTTCACCCATTACCTTATAAATTTCTCTAAAGTCCTCTGTCTGATATGGCAGAAGTCCTTTTAATGCCTCTCTTCTCTCTTCTTCAGTATCAGCCAAAATCATTCTTCTTATCTTTGGAATTCTTTCATCTTCAAAGAACATATGCTCAGTCCTGCAAAGTCCAATACCCTCTGCTCCAAAGTCAACAGCCTGCTTAGCATCTCTTGGATTGTCAGCATTTGTCCTTATTCCAATCTGCCTTATATCATCAGCCCAGCCAATTACAGTTGCAAAATTTCCTGAAAGCTCTGGTGGAATTGTCTTAATTTCTTCGGCATAAACGCTTCCATCCGTTCCATTGATTGAAAACTTATCTCCTTCTTTATATACCTTTCCTGAAACCTTCATAGTTCTTGATTCTTCATCAACTATGATAGCTGAGCAACCAGCTACGCAACATTTACCCATACCTCTTGCAACAACAGCTGCATGAGATGTCATACCACCTCTAGCTGTGAGTATTCCCTCAGCTGCAACCATTCCAGCAAGGTCTTCAGGAGAAGTTTCCTCTCTAACGAGAATAACTTTCTTTCCGTCTTTCTTCCATTCAGCAGCATCTTCAGCATGGAATACCAATTGTCCTGTGGCAGCTCCCGGTGAAGCTGGAAGTCCCTTTGCAATCGCCTTAGCCGATGAAAGCTCAGCTGGATCGAAGTTAGGATGAAGTAGCTGATTAATTTGATCTGGCTCTATACGCATTATCGCTTCTTCTTTGGTAATAAGTCCATCATTTACCATATCAACTGCAACCTTAATAGCAGCTGCAGCAGTTCTCTTTCCAGATCTTGTCTGTAGCATGAATAATTTACCATCTTCAACAGTAAATTCCATGTCTTGCATATCCTTATAATGGTTTTCAAGAATATGTGCAACCTCATCAAATTGCCTATAAACATCTGGAAAAGCCTCTTTCATTTCAGCTATTGGCTGAGGGGTTCTTATTCCAGCTACTACATCTTCACCCTGTGCGTTAACAAGAAATTCACCAAATACTCTATTCTCTCCATTAACAGGGCTTCTTGTGAATGCTACTCCAGTTCCGGAATTATTTCCAGTATTACCAAATACCATAGACTGAACATTTACTGCCGTTCCTAGGGAATCAGGAATATCATTGAGCTTTCTATATAAGATGGCTCTGTCGTTATTCCATGAACGGAATACCGCATTTATTGCTTCCATAAGCTGATCCATAGGATCTTGAGGAAAATCTCTTCCGAGCTCTTTTTTTACAACCTTTTTATAACCGTCAATGATTGCTTTTAAATCTTCAGTAGTTAGGTCAACATCAAATTCAGCTCCAACTTTCTTCTTCTGTCCGTCAAATACTTCGTCGAATTTCTTCTTGTCGATTTCCATAACAACATCGCCGAACATCTGGATAAATCTTCTGTAGCTATCATATGCGAATCTATCATTTTCAGTCTTTTTTGCAAGTCCTTCTACCGAAACATCATTAAGTCCGAGGTTAAGGATTGTATCCATCATTCCCGGCATAGAAATTGGTGCTCCCGATCTAACGGATACTAGCAATGGATTTTTATCATCTCCAAATTTCTTTCCAGCTACCTGCTCTAGTTCTTCAAGATGAGCATAAACATCTTTGATAATTTCATCGTCAAGCTTTCCCTTGTCTGAATAAATTTTGCAAGCCGATGTAGTGATAGTAAATCCAAAAGGGACAGGAAGCCCAATCTTTGTCATCTCTGCTAGGCCAGCACCCTTACCTCCAAGAAGATTCTTCATGTCTTGAGACCCTTCATTGAAAGAGTAAACAAATTTTTCCATAGTAATAACCTCTCCTTAATGTTAAAAAATTTTAAAAATTATTAAAAATTAATTTTTTCTTCAATATATTCTCTAATACCCTCAAGAGGCACTCTTACCTGCTTCATTGTGTCTCTATCGCGTATAGTGACTGATTGTGTTTCATCTGTGTCAAAGTCAACGCAGATACTAAATGGCGTGCCAATTTCATCTTCTCTTCTATATCTCTTTCCTATAGAACCTGATTCATCGTAGTCAACGCTGAAATATTTGCTTAGTTCTTCATAAATTGGCATTGCTGCATCAGATAACTTCTTAGAAAGCGGAAGAATGGCAGCCTTATACGGTGCAAGTGCAGGATGTAAATGCATGACAGTTCGTACATCTTCCTTGCCATCATTTCCCTCTAGCTTCTCTTCTTCATAGGCATCAATTAAAAATGCCAGTGCAACTCTATCAGCTCCAAGAGATGGTTCAATGCAATAAGGAATATATCTCTCATTGGTCTCTGGGTCAAGATATGACATGTCCTCACCTGAGTGCTCCTGATGCCTTGTCAAATCAAAGTCAGTTCTATCAGCAAGTCCCCAGAGTTCACCCCAGCCAAATGGGAATAGATATTCAAAGTCCGTCGTTGCATTGCTATAGTGAGAAAGTTCTTCAGGTGAATGATCCCTCATTCTAATATGATCCATATTCATTCCTAGGTTTTCTAAGAATTTATAACAATAGTCTTTCCAATACTCAAACCATTTAAGGTCCTCACCAGGTTTACAGAAGAACTCAAGCTCCATTTGTTCAAACTCTCTAGTTCTAAATGTAAAATTACCTGGCGTTATCTCATTTCTAAATGACTTGCCTATTTGACAAATTCCAAAAGGTAGCTTCTTTCTCGATGTTCTCTGAACATTTTTGAAATTAACAAATATGCCTTGAGCTGTCTCAGGTCTTAAGAAAATCTCAGATTTGCTATCTTCAGTAACACCCTGAAATGTTTTAAACATAAGATTGAATTTTCTTATGGAAGTAAAGTCAGTCTTTCCGCAGTCAGGACATGGAATTTTATTATCTGCTATGAATTTTTCTAGTCTTTCATTATCCCAGCCATCACAGCTTGACTCCTTGCCATCTCTATTAAGAAGAAAATCTTCAACGAGTTTATCTGCACGAAATCTAGATTTGCAATTTTTGCAGTCAATTAAAGGATCTGAAAACCCGCCAACATGACCGGACGCAACCCATGTCTTTGGATTCATCAAAATTGCGGAATCCAGTCCTACATTGTATCTATTCTCATTTACAAACTTTTTCCACCATGCTTTTTTTACATTGTTCTTAAATTCCACACCGAGTGGACCATAATCCCATGTATTTGCTAGTCCTCCATAAATCTCAGAACCGGGGAATATAAACCCCCTTTTTTTGCATAGGGAAGTTATCTTGTCCATCGTCACTATATTATCTTTATTATCTTTCGTGGCACTCTTGTTAGACATAACGCTCCTTTATAAAAAACTACTTATGATCATCTAAATCGATACCATTCTCATTAGCTATCTCTTCAATAACCTCATCAAGCTCGCTTAACTCTTCCTCTGCTTCTTTTTTAGCTGGTTTTAGCTTCTTCTCGATAAATTCCTTACCCTTGTTTTTAATTTCTTCTAGGTTTTCAGAATCCTTTATCTGTTCAAATTTCTCACCTGCAACATCTCTAATGCTCTCGAATTTGTCTCCATAATTGTCTTTAAAATCTTCGATTGCACCCTCAGCCTTTTCTTTTAAGTCTACAAATGTTTCCTGACCTTTGCCATAAACATCTTTGCCTTTTTCTACAGCCTTATCATAACCGCTCTTAACCTTGCCATTAACATCTGTAGTCTGTCCCTTATCATTTACAAATTCGATGTGGCAGTTAAAACCAAAGGCTGCTATAGTTCCGAAGATAACGCCCCATGGTGCAATTACGGCACCTAGGACTCCAACCGTAAGAGGTAAATTCAAAATTACATCATCATCTTTCTTGATGATAATTCTTGACATATTACCTTTTTCAGCTGTTTCTTTAACCTTATTAAATATCTTCGTCTTTACATCTTCTTCGTAGTTTTCGCCATCTATATTTATCAATTCTTCAATTTCTATGATCGCATCAACTACGCTACCATCGTTATGTTCTAGAGCTTCCTTAGCTTCTTTATAGCTAACTCCAGTCCTATCCTTAACAATTTCAATCTTTTCTAATGTAATTTCCATTATTTACCTCCTAATTTAGGGCTACCCCATTCCTCATTCAATATATCAACATCTAAGTAATATCCGACATATGAATTGAGAATCTGCTTTAATTGCAAAATAAACTGCCTCTTTAGAGAAATTTTTAAAAACTTGTTCATTCGATTATTTGCAAAATAATCTATAGTGCCAATAATATCAAAAGTCGGTCTAAAAATCAATCTATCACCAGCTTCTATGGTTTTAATATTTGTACATTTATTGCATAAACCGCCACCTGCTTCAACTGAAAAAATATAATCCAAGCCGTCTATTTTTTCTCCACAGTTAACACATTTTTTTAGCTCCGGCATGATGCCAAGATATTTTAAGCTTTGAATATAAAAAGATAATAGAATTGTATCAAAATTATCATTTGCTTTTGAAATTACTTCCAAAAATTCTATTGATAAATCAAATATCTTTGGGCTAGGCTGTTCTTCCTGAATAATTTTTTCTAAATAACTTATCATGTCGGAGGATGCCATAAAGCGATCGAGCTTTTCACCTATTGAATAATGACTCTTTTTAAGGTCACTGCCATTTATATTGTAATAACTGCCTTTTTTATATAATTCAAAATCAGAGTATGCAAACGGTCTAAGTGCAAGTGCAGATTTTCCCCTTCTGCCTTCATTCATATTAGTTCCAGCACTTATCTTCCCATATTTCTTTGTAAAAAGGACAATCATTCTTCTATTATTTGCAATTTTATGCTGTTTCAAAACGATTGCTTCAGTTTGTACAATCATTTACTCATCCTTAAATCCTAAATTTTTTATCATGGTATCCGAATTTCTCCACTTGTCCTTTACCTTAACCCATAGATTCAAAAAAACCTTTGTGCCGACAAGCTCCTCTATCTCAAGGCGGGCAGACTTTCCAATTCCCTTTATCTTCCTACCGCCCTTACCAATTATAATACTTTTATGTCTAGGATTTTCACATATAATAACTGCACCTATCCTCGTAATTGAATCCCCCTCATCATATTCTTCTATCTCAACAGCCACTCCATGTGGAATTTCCTGTTCAAGATACATAAGGATTTTTTCTCTTATTATCTCACTGACCAAAAATCTCATAGGACTATCAGTGGATATGTCATCAGGAAAATACATAGGTCCATCTAACATATACTTTTTAAGATTCTCGATAAGCTCACTTACATTTGTACCATTTAAGGCCGAAATTCCAAAGACATCATCGAATAAATCTTCCTTCATATATTTTTCATATATGTCTATATACTCCTCAGGACTTATAAGATCAATCTTATTTATTATTAGAATCCTCGGTACCGATATATCTTTCATAAGGCTTATCATATGCTCATCTCCCCTGCCAAATGGTTTACTTCCATCTATGACAAGCAAAGCAACATCAACGCCTCTATATGTGTTTATTGCGGTTTCATTGATTGCATTTCCAAGCTTGTTCTTAGGCTTGTGTATTCCCGGCGTATCGAGAAAAATCATCTGAACATCCTCTGTACCCTTGCCTATCTCAGTATATATGCCCTTTATTCTATTTCTTGTAGTCTGTGCTTTCTCAGATGTTATTGCTATCTTTTCTCCAAGAATCTTATTGAGCAGGGTTGACTTTCCTACATTAGGTCTTCCTATGATGCCTATAAATCCGGATTTCATTTACTACTTAACTCTCCATTTTCTTTAGTTCAAATGCGTGAGGAAAGAGGGCTTCCAAATCATATTCTTCAATTTCTCCATTTTCACCCTCTACGAATATCTTTATATTATCAATTATATCATTTTTAACTTTTTCAACTTTTGTATCTTTTGTAACTTTTTTTGAACTTTTACTCTTTGTAATATTCAGTGTGTTTTGGATATTTGGGGTATTTTGCGTATTTTCGATATTTTCGGTATTTTCGGTATTTTCGGTGTTTTTATTATACCCCGCAAATTCCGACATAACCTGCCTGCATATCCCGCAGGGAAAAGCCCTAGGTGTATCTGCTTTTATAGCAATGGCTTCTATCACCTTTGCTCCATCATAAATTGCCTTAAATATGGCAACTCTCTCGGCACAAATGCTCGCACCATAACTTCCATTTTCTATATTTGCTCCTGAATAGAGTTTGCCATTATCTGCAATAAGGCAGGCACCCACATGATAGTTAGAATAAGGTGCATATGAATGTTCTCTTGCTTTATCAGCGAGGTACATTAATTCCTCTTTTAATGATTTTGAAAAATCGCACATTTCCTTTACCTTTCAAGACCTATTTTACGCATTACATCTTCTTCTTTTTTTCTCATAATCCTTCTTTCATCATCTAGCATATGGTCATACCCCATGAGATGAAAAAGACTGTGCACAAAAAGATATACAAATTCTCTCTCTATTTTATTTCCATATTCCCTTGCCTGTACTTCTGCAATTTCATCGCATATTACCACATCTCCAAGCATAATAATCTCGGGCTTCTTAGCAAGTTCCTCTTTAATCTCTTTGATATTTTGATATTGTGGAAAAGAAAGCACATCTGTAGGCTTATCAATTCCTCGATACTCATTATTAATCTCTCTTATTTCACCTTTGCTTACTATAGTCAAGCTGATTTCAATTTCTGATGGCTTAATATCCCCAATTTCATCTTCCAATGCAAGTTCCGAAGCCTTTTCAAAAATATGCCTAAGTTCTTCGCTTATTTTATTATCCTCATCTATATAATTTAGAATCATATCTAATATATCACTTTCTAATCTTCATATTTGTTATAGGCATTTATTATTCTCTTGACTAGCTCATGCCTTACGACATCGACATCGGTAAAATATACAAATTCAATTCCCTTAACTTTTTTTAGAACCTTAGAAGCTTCTATAAGTCCAGATGCCTTGCCTTTTGGAAGGTCTATTTGAGTAATATCGCCCGTTATGACGACCTTTGAATTATATCCCATTCTTGTCAAAAACATCTTCATCTGTTCTCTGGTTGTATTCTGTGCTTCGTCTAAGATTATAAAAGAATTGTCAAGCGTTCGCCCTCTCATATATGCGAGCGGTACAATCTCAATAGCACCCCTCTCCTCTAACCTTGAAGCACCAGCACTACCCATTAGCTCATTTAAAGCATCATAAAGGGGTCTGAGATATGGATATACTTTTTCCTTTAAATCTCCCGGCAAAAATCCAAGGCTCTCACCTGTTTCAACAGCAGGTCTCGTTAAGATAATTCTTGACACATCCCTATTCCTAAGAGCATTTACCGCTAGTGAGCAAGCCAAAAATGTCTTGCCAGTCCCAGCCGGACCTATGCCAAAGACCATGTCATTGTCTATTATTTTATTTACATACTCACCCTGCCTATCAGTTCTCGCCCTGAGAGGCTTACCATCATGGGTATAACAAATTATATCTCTATATTCTACCATCTAATTCCTTATTATATAAATATTAATGATTTTCTATTTACAAATTCTCTAATAAAAAAACTATCGCAAACAAAAGTAATACGATAGTCTATATAATTCTATTCATCTATTTTAGAATTTTCTTGCCTTCTTTCTGGCTGCTTCAGATTTCTTCTTGCGTTTAACGCTAGGCTTTTCATAATGCTCTCTCTTTCTCAGCTCAGACATAACTCCGTCGCGAGCACAAGATCTCTTAAATCTTTTGAGTGCACTTTCAAGGCTTTCATTCTCTTTGACTATGATTTGTGCCATTTTCCCATTTCACCTCCTGCCTTAGCTCGAATATCGCCGAACAATTAGTTCACGCGACGCCAGTTATTATATCATTCAATACCCAATCTATCAAGCTATAAGCTAAAATAAGTTTTCTATTATATCTCCCGCTACCATTCTTCGTTTTGAATTATCATCATTTCCATATTTAATTGCAGTTGCAGCATGAATCATTGTCCCATACAAGAGGCTGTTATTCATTGAATTATCCTGTGCTATGAGTGACGCAATAATTCCAGAAAGGACATCACCTGAGCCCGCTGTCGCTAAGCCTGAATTTCCCATAGAATTTAAGAAAAGTAGCTGTTCATCATTGATAAGCAGTGAAATAATTGATACATCTGATTTGAGCACCATGCTAACCTTATATTTTTCCGAGAATTTTTTTGTAAATCCAATCCTATTTTTTAAAATAACATCAGTTTTTTCCCCGCATAGCCTAGCCATCTCTCCTATATGAGGTGTGATAACGCATTTACATTTTCTATTAATAAATGGTCTCATATCTCTTGCGATAAGATTTAAAGCTCCTGCATCAATGACTGCATTCACATTTTTATGTAAGATATATTTTAAAATTTTTATTGAAGAATAATCTTCACTTAAGCCGGGGCCTATTAGAACTACATCGACTAGTTCAAGAAATTCAGCTAGTTCAGATATGTAATTTTCATCTGTATATGGAACTGCAATCGCTTCCGGTACAGAAACATTTAAAAATCCTAAATACTTGGCAGGGCAAAATATCTTTACGAGGCCGCAGCCCGTCCTATATGCAGCCTTTGAAGCCAAAATCCCCGCTCCCATCATTCCAGCATCACCGATTATAATGCCTACTGTGCCATAGGTTCCCTTATGCGATTTTTCCTTTCTCGGCTCAAGTGCCATATCCTTTGAACCGTCGAAGAATTTTTCATCGCAGACAAATAATTTTTCATTTATGTTATTATATGCTTTCTTATCAATCCCTATATCGATAACCCTTATATTTCCACAGTATTCCTTGCCATCTTCAAAAAACATTCCCGTCTTATAGCTTGAAAAAGTAACTGTTATATCCGCCTTAAAAGCACCATTCATCTTCTGCCCTGTAGTTGCATTTAGACCTGAAGGAATATCAATTGCAATTTTAAGGCCATTTTTTTCATTTATAAAATTAATAAATTTGACATAATTATCTCCAAGTCTTCTATTGAGCCCTATGCCAAAAATTCCATCTATTATCACATCGTATTCAATCTTCAAATAATCATAATTTGAATTTATACCTTCTCCTGCAATATCAGCATCGGGATACATATTTCTAAGTATTCTTAGCTGGCTGATGCAACCTAAGGATGAATTGCCAAAATCTCCGAGGCAATAGATTTTAACATCATAACCATAGTGTATAAGCCACCTTGCAGTGCAAAGAGCATCTCCACCATTATTCCCTGTCCCAGCTAATACTAAAATCCTAGTGCTTACATCCGGAAAAATCTCTTTGACAGTATTTACAACACCTTTAGCAGCATTTTCCATTAAAACTGCACTATTTACACCTTGATTAATAGTATATTCATCTATGTATTTCATGCCCTTTGCTGTTATTGCATACATATTATCAAGCCCCCAAAAATAATCCGTTAATTTCATATATTCTAGCATTTTAATATATAAAATTTCAAGTATGCTGGATTTTTTAGATTAAGTATATTGCTTAAAGTTTATTTGCATTGCATTATATGTTTTTTATATGCTCATTATATATTTTATAGCTTGATTTTGCAATTTATTTAATATATAATGCACAAATAATAGATTGCAGAGGTGAATTATGGATAAGGTTAAGACTACAAACTTCAGTGTTCGCATGGATTCTGATATAAAAAAAGAAAGTGAATATGTATATGGCAGGCTTGGTATAAATCTAACCACTGCTATAAATGTTTTTCTCAGGCAATCAATTCGTGCAGGAGGTTTCCCTTTTGATGTAAGAATTACTGAAACAAATGATAAAAAGCTTTTTAATAATTCTGATAACTAGAATTTGGGGAGTAAATGATGGGTACATTAAAAAGAAAAAATAAGAAAAAAGGCATAATCTCAATCGCTGGAAATAAGCATAAAAAAAAGCATAGCGTTAAAAATAATACTAATAGTCATAACGCTTTAACAAAAAAGCAAAATGTAAGAAGAAAAAAGAGAGCAAATAATAGCTTTGCTAATATGCTTAAATTTTCATCAAAAATTATAAGTATTCTAACAATTTTTTGCCTCATAACCGGCTTCATAATAAGAATAATACCAACCTCTCGCCTAACCCCAAAGGCTATTGCTAATGCAAAAAATCAAAAAGGGATTATTTATTTAAATCCTGTTGCTGGTGGTAAAGACGATGGTAATGTTTATAAAGATAGAAAATCCAAAGATGACAATTTAGAAATAAGTTTAAAAATTAAAGACAAGCTTGAGAAAAAAAATTACAAGGTAGTAATTTCAAGAAATGATGATTCTCATGTAAAGAAAGCTGATAGAACCGAAGAAGCAAATAAGAAGAAATGCGACCTTATGGTTAGTATAGATAGAGACAAAAAAGATGATGATAAGGCAAGCGGAATAAATGCCTATGTGTCTACATCAAAGAATATTAAGTCCGAATATCTTGGTGCTTCAATAATAAATGAGCTAAATGGAGTATCAAATTATGCTTCTACCGGAGTTTTGCACCTTGGAAAATCTGAAGATTCAGATGAGAATTATATAGAAAATTCAAAAGCTAAGATGCCATCATGTATGCTACTATTAGGCTCTATTTCAAGTAAAGATGATAATGAAAAATTTGATAAATATATAGACGATTATGCTGAAGCAATTGCAAATGGAATAGATTCAGCATATTATAAGATTTGCTTAAGCGGAGAAACAATTAATCAAGAAGATGTAAATAAGCTTTCCGAGAATGATTTTATTGAAGAAAAAAAATCTGGCGAAGATGAGGAAGATAAGAGCAATGAAGAAAATGAAGTAGTTCGTGATAGTGAGGAGAAAGAAGATAAAAAAGACCATGATAGCAATTATAATAATCCGAATAAGTATGAAGATGATGCTGATTCATATGGTGATTTAGCCGGATAACATCTTATATTATATTTGTATATCTACTATCTATATCTATTTCGAAATAAATGTCAAAATCAATCTAGAAAAAATTATATAAAATAAAAAATTAAAATAAAAAATGCTTAAGCGATTGCTTAAGCATTTTATTGTACAAGTCTGTCTTATTATAATCTATATTGATTACTCAACAATCTGCACATCAACAGCTCTCTTCTTGTCGCTGTTCTTAGGGTCTTCTTCCTCTTGGAATGTGACCTTCTGACCTTCTTTTAATGTCTTAAAGCCATCAACCTGAATTGCTGAGAAATGTACAAAAATATCTTCTCCGCTCTCATCGTTAGCTATAAAGCCATAGCCCTTGTCATTGCTGAACCATTTTACTGTACCGTTCATCAGGTACCTCCTAAAAAATCTATCTCTAGCTACACTTACAGGCTGATTATATCGCCAAAGAATAGCAATGTCAAATCAATATTATCACTCTATATCATTATCTATGTTTTCAATATTTTCATCGATAATGTCTTTAAGACTTATCTTGCTCAAATAATCGCTTATGGTGCGGTCAAGCTCAATCCAAAGCGGTAATGTCATACAGCTTGTCGCCTTGTCACAATTGACCCCCTTAGAGCCTATGCAAGTAACAGGTGATAAGCTACCCTCTGTTATTTCAAGAATCTCATTTATATTGTATTCTTCAGGACTTTTTACAAGCTTATAACCACCATTCTTCCCTCTTCTACTTGTTATAAGTTTTCCCTTGTTTAACATTGCTACTACGATTTCAAGATATTTCATGGAAAGGCCCTGCCTTTCAGCAATATCAACAAGCGGTATATATTCATCTTGGACATTTTGTGCAATGTCTATAAGCACCATGAGTGCATAGCGACCTTTTGTAGATACCATCATCTTGGAAAGCACCTCCTAAATAGGTTTAATATCTGTTATTATCGGTTTTTTATTGACTTTAATGATTATAATCTTATAATAAAAGTTAATTCCTATTATTTCAATAGGAATTATTATATATTTAATAATACTATTTCGTCAATGGAGGCTAATATGAATTATACACCCGAAGAAATTGAATGGATTGAAGTGGTAAAGGAACGAGATCCTGCAATACATAGTGAGGAAGAAGCGTTCTTATATCCATGTTATGATGCGATTATGACCTACAGAAAAGCTCATGAATTATATGAACAGGGGCAATTTGTTCGTGCTAGAAGGCTATCTCTTGAGGCGGCAAGCAGAACGAATATTGAAATTCATCCGGGTGCAACCATTGGCAAGAGGTTTTTTATCGACCACGGTTTTGGAGTTGTAATTGGAGAAACTGCAATTATAGGTGACAATGTTACCCTTTTTCACGGTGTAACTCTCGGTGGTACTGGAAAAGATGCGGGAAAAAGGCACCCTACGGTGGGCAACAATGTTACAATATATGCTGAATCAATGATACTTGGCAATGTAACTATAGGAGATAATGTTATAATAGGAGCCGGTACCGTATCTCTTAAAGATATACCCGCGAATACCACTGTCGTCGGTGCTCCAGCTAGAATTGTAAAGATTAGGCATGAAGACGGACGAGAAGAAAAAGTAAATATCAAATTATAGTTTTAAATTGAATTATAAATATAATGATTCTATTTTGCATTTATAAAAATATAAGTATAAAAATTGAATTTCATATTTATAAAAATTTTTATTCGTATTTAAAATTTATATTTTAAATTTTTTAATTTTTTAACTTTTTAATTTTTAATCATTTATTTAAAGGAGATAAAAATGGATACAGTCGCTAAATCTGGATTTCGTTCCTTTCTAGAAAGAAAGGACATCATTTTCAGCTGGAAAAGATATGCAATTGATGCAATGAGTGCCATGGCTCAGGGTCTTTTCGCTTCCCTACTCATAGGCACTATTATTTCTACTCTTGGCTCACAGCTACATATTGAAATTTTAAGTACAGTAGGAGCTTATGCAATGAAAGCAGCTGGACCTGCTATGGCTGTTTCGATAGGATATGCTCTTAACGCCCCAGCTCTAGTATTATTTACCTTGGCAGGAGTTGGTGTTGCTGCCAATGAATTTGGCGGTGCAGGAGGACCTCTTGCAGTATTAATAATTGCAATAGTTGCTACCGAGCTTGGTAAGGCTGTATCAAAAGAAACGAAAATTGATATACTTGTAACACCTTTTGTAACAATTCTATCAGGAGTTGCCCTATCCGCTCTAATCGCACCTGCAATAGGAAATGCTGCATTTAGCGTAGGAAAAGCTATAATGTGGGCAACCGAGCTTCAGCCTCTATTAATGGGAATCATTGTTTCCGTAATTGTTGGAATAGCCCTAACCCTACCTATTTCTTCTGCAGCTATATGTGCAGCTTTAAGTTTAACCGGACTTGCAGGTGGAGCTGCGGTAGCCGGTTGCTGTGCTAACATGGTTGGTTTTGCGGTAATGAGCTATAAAGAAAATAAAATTGGTGGTTTGATTTCTCAAGGTCTTGGAACTTCAATGCTCCAAATGGGTAATATTGTAAGGAATCCTAAAATCTGGATTCCACCTATCATCGCTTCCGCAATAACAGGGCCTATCGCTACCTGCCTATTTCATCTTGAGATGAATGGTGAACCTATAGCCTCAGGAATGGGAACCTGCGGTCTTGTTGGACCTATAGGAGTATGGACCGGCTGGCTAAAAACCGGAACCGGCATAACAGGTTTTGATTGGCTTGGTCTGGTATTAATATCTATTGTTCTACCTGCAATAATTTCTTACCTAGTATGCTCATTTATGAGGAAAAAGAATTGGATAAAGGAGAATGATCTAAAACTTGATTTATAATATGCATTTGTAATGATTTTATAGATTCATAAAAATTAAATGCCTTTTAATTCATTATAGTTATACAAGACAATTTCATAGAAATAATAAACGAAAAGAGTCGCAATCGCGACTCTTTTTCTAGATGTAATGTTGATTAAGGTAATGTGAAAAAAGGTAATGCTATCATGGTAAATAGATAGTTGAAAGTTTGCAACTAATTGACAAGTGCAATTATCGAAGCTCCGGCTTTCCACTTTGAATAACAAAATTTGGTGGATCTTCTAAAGGCATTAAACCTAATCTTAGCTCTTTCGACATCTCCATAAACCTTCCAGTAATCCGCATACTTGCATTTTTTAGCTTGATTTTCTATAAAGCCTTTAACATCTTCAGGTGGATAACCTAGAAATAATCCAATCTCATGCGGAAATTCACTTGAGTTATAAAGTCTTTCAATCAATCTATCAATGCAGGATTTGCAATCATAAGATTTGTACCCATTAATAGATAAAATATCTATACTTTCAGGCTTGCTAATATCTTTTAAAAGCAGACTTGGTCTATATACATAAACGATTCCCTTTCCTTTAGAATATTTAAGAGCTGAAAACCTTATTTGAGTTTTATTAAATTTTAAATTTGCCCTTTCTACATCTTTCTCAAACTCATTTTTTGAAGTATATGAGGCTGTAAAAATGCTTCCAGCTTTTATACCCCTTAGAGTTGGAGAACAATGAAGAATCATCTTGTCCTCTGACATTAACCTCCCCTCGTATTTGAAGTTAGAGAACTCTAACCTAAGCTTCAAAAAAATTGACCTCATTAGTTGCTATTAATACTGGTGAGATTAGTCTTAACTAACCTCACCAGTATTTTAATCTAGTCTAATTTAATTGTCAAGCTTTTTTTATTATATTTTTTTAAAAAATTAGGTTGCACTTTTTTATCTGTAGCTTAGTTATAAAGCTCAGTTTATAAAGACCATTATATAAAACTTTCTACTTGATATATTTTTTCATGCTTCCTATGCTTATACCAAGTGTTGATGCGTTGTGAATTAGCGACGCAGTTGTCGGCTGAATTAGCCCAAGTACATTTAGACAAATTAAGGATCCATTAATTCCAATTATTCTCTTATAATTTTTATCTATTCTCTTCATCATCTTTTTAGATAATTCTTTCAAAACAGATATTTCATTTAAGCTGTCAGCAGCAATGGTAATATCTGCAATTTCTCTCGCAATTGCTGCACCATCACTAATTGCTATCGCAACATCAGCTGCGGATAATGCCGGTGAATCATTTATACCATCACCAACCATTACTACTTTATTCCCTAATTCTTTTTCCTTCTTTATTAGCATTGCTTTATCTTCAGGTAGAAGCTCAGAATAATAGATGTCAACTCCAACTGCCTCAGCTATTGCCTTTGCAGTTCTTTCACTATCACCGCTCATCATGATTATTTTGTTAAAACCTTGATCTCTCAGGTCTTTTATAGCTTGTGATGCTTCCTCTCTAACAGGGTCTTCTATCAATATAACAGCTTCTAAAATATTATTTATTGCCATGTAGAGATGAGAGCAGTCAACAGGTAGTGATTTAAATAATTCTTTTTTATCATCCCTTATACTGCATTTTTCATCTTCAAACACAAAATGGTTACTACCTATAATAACTCTTTCGGATCCTATTGAAGATACAATGCCATGTGCCACGATATAATTTACCTGTGAGTGCATCTCTGTGTGTTCAAGATTTTTAATTTCAGCTTCTCTTACAACGGCTCTTGCCATTGAGTGTGGAAAATGTTCTTCTAGGCAAGCCGCAATTTTTAAACATTCATCTTTATCCATTTCATTAAAGCTTATCACATCTCTAACTCTTGGCTCTGCCTTTGTGAGAGTGCCAGTCTTATCAAAGACTATAACGCTTGATTCTGCCAGGGCTTCGAGGTATTTTCCTCCTTTTATAGTAGAATGTCTATCTGCCCCTTCTCCAATAGCAGAAAGTACCGATATGGGCATAGCAAGCTTTAATGCACAAGAAAAATCAACCATGAGTATTCCGAGAGTTTTTGTAAGATTCCTTGTGAGAGCATAAACAAGTCCTGCCCCTAGGAAGGTATAAGGGACTAGCTTATCTGCGAGATGTGAATACCTATCTTCTATATCAGATTTTAGCTTTTCACTATCTTCTATCATCTTAACAATTTTTTCATATTTTGTAGCTCCAGAAGCTTCTTTTACAAGTAGAATTATTCTTCCTTCTTCTATAACAGTTCCAGCATAAACTGAGCTTCCAATGGTTTTCCTTACCGGTTCACTTTCACCTGTCATCGATGCCTGATTAACCATTGCATCACCTGCTGTGACAACTCCATCGAAAGGTATCTGTGAGCCTATATTGACAGCTACCATATCTCCCGAACTTATCTCATCTGCATTTACTAAGACTTCTTGTTCACCATCTTTTTTCCATACTTTTCCGGTATTTAGTGACATAGCTCTTGCAAGATCATCTATTGATTTTTTTCTTGTCCAGTCCTCAAGTATTTCTCCTAAACCCAGCAGGAACATTATATTTGCTGCAGTTCCAAAATCTCGCCTAAAAATTGAAATAGAAATTGCTGTAGCATCTAAAACAGGAACTTCAATCTTTTTATTTTTCAAGCATAAAAGCCCTTGCCTAATATATCTAAAAGCATTTATCATAAGCAATAAATTTCCAATTGGCATAGGAATAAAATTTTTGTATATGAACCTTCTTAGAAAATGCCAAGTTAGTCTATCAATATACACATTATCCTTATTTCTACCTAACTGCTCAATTTCGTCTTTCGAATAGTTAATCATACTAAGGTTTAGGCAAGAAAGCTTATCTAATATAGGAACAAGTGATTCTTTATAAAAAATAACTATATCATTAGTCCTATCATAGATTTTCACCTTATCTACTGTGCTTATTGACGAAATAAAAATATATAGAGAGTCCGCATCAGCATTTGAAAGCGAATTTCCATCAATATGAAGTCTAATTCTACCCTTTGTTTGGTGTTTAATAATTAATTTCAATAATGTTTCCTCGCTTCTAACTTGTTTTATTCGATAATAAGATCAGATTTATCATCTGTAATATTAGATTTATCTCCAATAATATTAGAATTATCCTTGATAATAGAAGATTTATTTTTTAATGATTTATTTTCGTTGATTTCTTTTGCATCAGCATATATATCTCCGGCATTTTCCTGAATGATTGTTGCCTTTTCCATTATCTTATCCTTTGCCCTCATTCCAATTGCAGTAGCATTGGTATAAACTTTTTTTGCTTCTTCTGATGCTAAAATAGCAATACCAGCAGTACCAAATACCACTCCACCTAAGAATGAACATACTTCCTTTGTCTTTTTTAATTTGAGTAAATTTTTCATAATTATCTCCTTTTTAATATTTTTTAATGATTAGATAAAATTTGAGTTATCTCTATCTATTTCCTACTTATAATACACTTTATTATAATAGTTAGTAAAGATAAATTTTAGTTAAATATATTAAATTGTGATATTTTTTATTGATTTGAAGATGTTTTATATTATAATTTGAAAATATTTTTTATATTATGGATTTTAACGCTAATAAATAAATTTTATATAACAAAAAAGGCTTAAAAAGCCTTATTTTTGGTGCGAGACGTGGGACTCGAACCCACACGGTCTCCCACTAGAACCTAAATCTAGCGCGTCTGCCAGTTCCGCCAGCCTCGCATATATTTAAAAATGGTGACCCCACCGGGAATCGAACCCGGGTTACCGCCGTGAAAGGGCGATGTCTTAACCGCTTGACCATGGGGCCTTATAAAAAAACCGGCGACGACCTACTTTCCCGGGCGGCTGCCCACCAAGTATCCTCAGCGCAAAGGAGCTTAACTTCTGTGTTCGGGATGGGAACAGGTGTATCCTCCTCGCTATTGTCACCGGATATTGAGGTTTGTACCCTCAAAATTGAATAACACTAAAGTGTTCTCCTAAACCATTTGGTCAAGTTGTCGACCTATTAGTATCGGTCAGCTAAATACATTACTGCACTTACACCTCCGACCTATCTACGTGGTAGTCTCCCACGGGTCTTACCTTACGGAGGAAATCTTATCTTGAGGGGGGCTTCGCACTTAGATGCTTTCAGCGCTTATCCCGTCCATACTTAGCTACCCAGCTATGCCCTTGGCAGAACAACTGGTGCACCAGAGGTATGTCCATCCCGGTCCTCTCGTACTAAGGATAGCTCCTCTCAAATTTCCAACGCCCACAGCGGATAGGGACCGAACTGTCTCACGACGTTCTGAACCCAGCTCGCGTACCTCTTTAATGGGCGAACAGCCCAACCCTTGGGACCTACTTCAGCCCCAGGATGAGACGAGCCGACATCGAGGTGCCAAACACCATCGTCGATGTGAACTCTTGGATGGTATAAGCCTGTTATCCCCGGGGTAGCTTTTATCCGTTGAGCGATGGCCCTTCCACTCGGAACCACCGGATCACTAAGCCCGACTTTCGTCCCTGCTCGACCTGTATGTCTCGCAGTCAAGCTCCCTTTTGCCTTTGCACTCTTCACGCGATTTCCGTCCGCGTTGAGGGAACCTTTGGGCGCCTCCGTTACTCTTTAGGAGGCGACCGCCCCAGTCAAACTGCCCACCAGACACTGTCCCCATACCGGTTAACGGTACCAGGTTAGAATTCCAACATTACAAGGGTGGTATCCCAACGGTGACTCCTTATATACTGGCGTACATATCTCTCAGTCTCCCACCTATCCTGTACGTGCAATGCCGAAACTCAATATCAAGCTACAGTAAAGCTCCACGGGGTCTTTCCGTCCTGCTGCGGGTAATCGGCATCTTTACCGATATTTCAATTTCACCGAGCCTATTGTTGAGACAGTGTCCAGATCATTACGCCTTTCGTGCGGGTCGGAACTTACCCGACAAGGAATTTCGCTACCTTAGGACCGTTATAGTTACGGCCGCCGTTTACTGGGGCTTAAGTTCACTGCTTCGCTTACGCTAACACTTCCCCTTAACCTTCCAGCACCGGGCAGGCGTCAGCCCCTATACTTCAGCTTTCGCTTTAGCAGAGACCTGTGTTTTTGGTAAACAGTTGCCTGGACCTATTCACTGCGGCCTGCAAAAGCAGGCACCCCTTCTCCCGAAGTTACGAGGTTATTTTGCCGAGTTCCTTAACAATAGTTCGCTCGCTCACCTTAGGATTCTCTCCTCATCTACCTGTGTCGGTTTGCGGTACGGGCACCTTGGATCTAATTAGCGGCTTTTCTTGACAGCGTGAAATCAGTTGCTTCGTCTCTATCGACTCCCCATAACAGACCAGCCTTTCAATATGCGGATTTGCCTACATATTAGCCTCTCTGCTTAGACACGCTCGACCAACGGCGTGCTCAACCTATCCTTCTGTGTCCCCACTTCATTCATGCAATCCTCGGTGGTACAGGAATTTCTACCTGTTGTCCATCGCCTACAGCTTTCGCTCTCGGCTTAGGCCCCGACTAACCCTGAGTGGACGAACCTTCCTCAGGAAACCTTAGATTTTCGGCGGACGGGATTCTCACCCGCCTTACGCTACTCATGCCAACATTCTCTCTTCTATACAGTCCACCTCGCCTTTCAGCTCAACTTCTACCCGTATAGAATGCTCCTCTACCAATTATTTCTAATTCCAAAGCTTCGGTGGTAAGTTTTAGCCCCGTTTATCTTCGGCGCAACATCACTCGACTAGTGAGCTATTACGCACTCTTTAAATGTATGGCTGCTTCTAAGCCAACATCCTAGCTGTCTGTGCAATCTCACATCCTTTTCCACTTAACTTACTCTTTGGGACCTTAGCTGTTGATCTGGGCTGTTTCCCTTTCGACCATGGAACTTATCTCTCATAGTCTGACTCCCAAGTTTAATATCACGGTATTCGGAGTTTGAGAGTTGTTGGTAGCCGGTGAAGGCCCCGCGAACAATCAGTGCTCTACCCCCGTGTATCGTATCTTGAGGCTAGCCCTAAAGCTATTTCGAGGAGAACCAGCTATATCCGAGTTCGATTGGAATTTCACCGCTATCCACAAGTCATCCTAACCTTTTTCAACAGATATAAGTTCGGTCCTCCATAACCTTTTACGGTTACTTCAACCTGCTCATGGATAGGTCACCCGGTTTCGGGTCTACAGCATATAACTTTCGCCCTTTTAAGACTCGATTTCTCTTCGGCTCCGTTACTCCAGTAACTTAACCTCGCTACATACCATAACTCGTTGGCCCGTTCTACAAAAAGTACTAGGTCACTTTCGCTCCCTACGCTTGTAAGCATTAGGTTTCAGATTCTATTTCACTCCCCTCCCGGGGTTCTTTTCACCTTTCCCTCACGGTACTTTCCTCTATCGGTCACTGGGTAGTATTTAGGCTTGGAGGGTGGTCCCTCCTGCTTCAAACCGGGTTCCTCGTGTCCGGTCCTACTCCGGTGCCACCTGTCTTGACTTCGCTTCGCTTACGGGAATTTTACCCTCTTCGTTTGTACTTTCCAGTACTATTCAGCTCACTAAGTCTTCAACTTTCTGGTGGTCCACTACCCCTAACTGCAAGCAGTTAGGTTTGGCCTCTTTCCATTTCGCTCGCCGCTACTTTGAAAATCGATTTTTCTTTCTCTTCCTAGGGCTACTTAGATGTTTCAGTTCACCCCGTTCCCTCCGTATGACTATGTGTTCACCATACGGTACCAGTGCATTACCACTGGTGGGTTCCCCCATTCGGATATCTATGGGTTAATGGATATGTGCTCCTCACCATAGCTTTTCGCAGCTTATCACGTCCTTCTTCGGCTCCCAGTGCCAAGGCATCCACCTGATGCTCTTCTTTACTTGACCTTGCCTGATTTGCGTTAATCAGGTCTTTCTTCACTATTGTTTCTCGTGTGAATCTCTTTCTGGTTTTCTCTCAACAAATTCTTCTTCGAAATTTACCCTTACTCTGATTTCTCAAGGAAATCAGGCTTCTCTCGATTTCGTTGTCTATTTGTCTTTTCTACACTTCTGTGTTATTCAATTTTCAAGGTGCTAACCGTTATTTTATAAAAAAATAACATGGTGGAGAATAAGGGGCTCGAACCCTTGACCCCCTGCGTGCAAGGCAGGTGCTCTCCCAGCTGAGCTAATTCCCCAAATAAAACTAACATAGTATAGAGACCTTAGTCTCCTTAGAAAGGAGGTGATCCAGCCGCAGGTTCTCCTACGGCTACCTTGTTACGACTTCACCCCAGTCATCGGATTTGCCTTAGGTAAACTGTTTTTGTCCAACTTCGGGCACCCCCAACTTCCATGGTGTGACGGGCGGTGTGTACAAGACCCGGGAACGCATTCACCGCAGCATTCTGATCTGCGATTACTAGCAACTCCATCTTCGTGCAGGCGAGTTTCAGCCTGCAGTCCGAACTGAGATCGGTTTTTATGTTTTGCTCCGCATCGCTGCTTTGCTTCTCTCTGTACCGACCATTGTAGCACGTGTGTAGCCCAGAACATAAGGGGCATGATGATTTGACGTCATCCCCACCTTCCTCCGAGTTAACCTCGGCAGTCTCGTCAGAGTCCTCAACTTAATGTTAGTAACTGACAACAAGGGTTGCGCTCGTTGCGGGACTTAACCCAACATCTCACGACACGAGCTGACGACAACCATGCACCACCTGTCTCCTCTGTCCGTAGAAAAAAACGATTAAGTTCCTGTCAGAGGGATGTCAAGTCCTGGTAAGGTTCTTCGCGTTGCTTCGAATTAAACCACATGCTCCGCTGCTTGTGCGGGTCCCCGTCAATTCCTTTGAGTTTTAGTCTTGCGACCGTACTCCCCAGGCGGAGCACTTAGTGCGTTAACTGCGGCACCGAAGTCTATCGACCCCGACACCTAGTGCTCATCGTTTACGGTGTGGACTACCAGGGTATCTAATCCTGTTTGCTACCCACACTTTCGTGCCTCAGTGTCAGTTGCTGTCCAGAAAGCCGCCTTCGCCGCCGGTGTTCCTCCTAATATCTACGCATTTCACCGCTACACTAGGAATTCCGCTTTCCCCTCCAGCACTCAAGTAACCCAGTTCGCATGGCAATTAACGGTTGAGCCGTTAGTTTAAACCTTGCGCTTAAATTACCACCTACGCACGCTTTACGCCCAATAATTCCGGATAACGCTTGCCCCCTACGTATTACCGCGGCTGCTGGCACGTAGTTAGCCGGGGCTTCCTCCTTGGGTACCGTCATTTTTTTCTTCCCCAAGAACAGAAGTTTACGACCCTAAGGCCTTCTTCCTTCACGCGGCGTTGCTGCATCAGGCTTTCGCCCATTGTGCAAGATTCCCTACTGCTGCCTTCCGTAGAAGTTTGGACCGTGTCTCAGTTCCAATGTGGCCGTTCACCCTCTCAGGTCGGCTACTGATCGTCACCTTGGTGAGCCGTTACCTCACCAACTAGTTAATCAGACGCAGGCCCATCTCTCACCGATAAATCTTTGGTCAGCTTAACATGTGTTATTTTGACTTTATGGGGTATTAATCACCGTTTCCGATGGCTATCCCCCTGTGAGAGGCAGGTTGCCTACGCGTTACTCACCCGTCCGCCGCTTTCCATCACTTTACTTCTTCCGAAGAATTAGTAATGTGACTTCTCGCTCGACTTGCATGTATTAGGCACGCCGCCAGCGTTCATCCTGAGCCAGGATCAAACTCTTAATTAATTGTATTTGCTCTGACCTTCTTCGTCAGTTCAAATCTATCCTCTCAGAACGACTTTTGACTTGCGTTCTCTCGAATTACTCTCGAATTGTACGTGAACCTGTTTGTTCTTTGTACTTCATCAATTCATTTCGAAGATTTTATCTTCTTTTTATTGACTAGGTTCTATACTATGTTGTTTTCAAGGTTCTCTGCCACTTTTTTAGGGGCTACCTTGTACCCCCTGCCTTAGTGACAGCTTATACAGTATAGCCCCTTTTCTTTTACTTGTCAATCTCTTTTTTT
>NZ_FNWE01000001.1 GCF_900104645.1 Alterileibacterium massiliense
ATATCCGGTGACAATAGCGAGGAGGATACACCTGTTCCCATCCCGAACACAGAAGTTAAGCTCCTTTGCGCTGAGGATACTTGGTGGGCAGCCGCCCGGGAAAGTAGGTCGTCGCCGGTTTTTTTATTGCAAAAAATAAAACATTAAACGCTCAAACAATTTATCCATATGCTAATCAAATATAAGAAACTTTCAAATACTTCTATGAAGTTCATAATCAAATTACCTGCCTGTCAAAGAAAATACTTGACAGCATTTTTTTTATGTGTTATAGTTCGCTAGTATGGTTAGGAAGATTGATGAAATTGAATATGCAAGCCTCTTATATGATTTTTATGGCGAGCTACTTGATGAAAATAAGAGGGATATTATGAGCTTATATCATGATGAGAACCTCTCACTATCCGAAATTTCAAAAGAAATAGGACAGTCAAGACAGGCGGTGCATTACAATCTAAAAAAGGCTGAATCTGAATTAAAAAAGTTTGATGATGTTTTAAATCTTATCCCTACATATTTAAAAAATATTGAGAGAGCAAATATTATAAATAAACATATAAGAGAAATACTATCTACGGAAGAATTGAAAGATATATCGAAAAAAAATTTGGAAGATATAATTTGTATCATAGATGAAATGGTGGATTAAAAATTGGCATTTGAGGGTTTAGCAGAAAAATTACAAAATACATTTAGAAATTTATCAGGCAAAGGTGTCATAGGTGAAAAGGACATAGATTCAGCTATGCGTGAAGTTAGGCTTGCACTTCTTGAAGCCGATGTAAACTTCAAAGTAGTAAAAGACTTTGTGGCTCGCATTAAAGAAAAAGCTTTGGGCGAAGAAGTCATGAAAAGTCTGACGCCAGGTCAGCAAGTTTTAAAGATAGTTAAAGAAGAGCTTATTGACATGATGGGTGGCTCTGGCAGCAAACTCACATATTCACCGAGTGGATTTACTACATATATGCTTGTAGGACTACAGGGAACGGGTAAGACGACAACCTGCGGTAAGCTTGCGAATTATTTAAAAGAAAGTGGCAAGAAACCAATGCTCTGTGCCTGCGACATATATAGGCCTGCTGCGATAGACCAGCTTGAAATTGTAGGAAAGGCTGTAAAGACTGAGGTTTATACAGATAGAGACAATAAAGATGTACTTGATATAGCAAGTAAAGCGAGAAAAATAGCAGAGAAAAAGGGATATAATGCCCTAATCATCGATACGGCAGGAAGGCTACAAATTGATGAAAATCTCATGCAAGAATTAAAAATATTAAAAAAGGGAATTAAACCCCACGAAATTCTACTTGTAGTAGATGCACTCACAGGTCAAGATGCAGTCAATGTAGCAGAAGGCTTTAACGATGCCCTTGGAGTTGATGGAATAATAATGACAAAGATGGATGGTGACTCTCGAGGCGGTGCAGCTCTATCGACAAAGGCAGTCACGGGTAAGCCTATCAAATTCATGGGAACAGGGGAAAAATACAATTCTCTTGAACCTTTCCATCCCGATAGAATCGCTTCAAGAATTTTGGGTATGGGCGATGTGATGAGCCTAATAGAGAAAGCCGAAGCTTCATATACTGAAGCCGAAGCTGAAAAAATGGCAGAAAAGTTCAGAAAAAACAAGTTTGACTTAAATGATTTTTTAGAACAGATTGGGCAGCTCAATAAAATGGGGGGAATTGCTAAAATTCTCGACATGGTGCCGGGAATCGGACAGGCACAAAAAAATCAAATTGACCTAGATAGGAGTGCTAAGGAATTTGAAAATATGAAGGCGATAATTCAATCGATGACTGCTGAGGAAAGAAGCAATCCTGCAATTTTAAATGCCAGCAGGAGAAAAAGAATTGCAAAAGGTTCTGGGCAAAGCGTATCTGCTATTAATCAACTGATGAAGAGATATAATGAAGTGAGAGGGATGATGAAAAAAATAAATTCAAATCCGTCTCTACTCAGGCGAAACAAGCTTTTTAAAGGACTTTTCTAAGAATAAGTTCATTAATGATAAATTTTATATAATATATATTAAAGGAGATTTTACAAAATGGTAAAGATTAGACTAAAGAGAATGGGAACACACAAAAGACCTTTTTACAGAGTTGTTGTTGCGGATTCACGCACACCAAGAAATGGTAGATTTATCGAAGAAATTGGAACTTACGATCCTCTAAAGGACCCTGCTGAAATTAAGATTGACAAGGATAAGGCAGTAAAGTGGATTCAGACTGGTGCACAGCCTACGGATACGGTAAGAGCACTTCTCAAAAAGAGCGGTTGCATTGAATAATTTTAATAAGTAGAGAGGATAGGTATATGGGTGAATTAGTAGAACTCATCGCCAAAGCTCTCGTATCTAATCCCGATGGAGTCAGAACAGATGTTGAGGAGAATGGATCTAATGTCCTAGTAAAACTCAATGTAGACAAGGACGATATGGGAAAGGTTATAGGAAAACAGGGAAGAATAGCAAAGGCGATTAGAACTGTTGTGAGAGCGGCAGCTGTAAAACAGAATAAAAAGGTAACAGTTGATATTGTCGATGATTGATGGCGATATAGACCTTATAAGACTAGGCATGTGTAAGATTGACACATGCCCTTTTAGTGCGTAAAATATTTAATATAAAAAAGCGAATGTAAATTAAGCTACAAAGAAAAATAAAACAGATTAATAATTTTAATTAAAGAAAAAATGAAAATTCAATTAAAAAGTGAATCAAAAATATACTCAAAAGGCGAAACGGAAATCCAATCAAAAAGCGAATCAAAGGCACCTCAAAAAAAAGCATTTCCGCTTATCGAAATAGGAACACTTGGCTCGGCGGTAGGCATAAGTGGTGAGGTAAGGCTTAACCTATATTCTGGAAGTGATAGAAACATCTTCACTGGTCAGAAGATTATATTATCAGATAAGATAGATAGCGAGAACATGATTGAGCTTGAGATAAATTCTGTGAGAATACAAAAGGGATTTCCGATAGTGAGATTTAATGAAATATCAGATCGAACAGAGGTATCCAAATTAACAGGTAAGGGTATTTTTTTGCAAAAAAAAGACATGAAAAAACTCAAAGAAGATGAATTCTATGTTATGGACCTGATAGGAATGACAGCCTATGACATAAGAAGCGAAAAAGAAATTGGTAAGATTAAAGATGTTTTGACGAACACAGCTCAGCCCATCTATGTTATTGAATCAAATAAGAAGAAGGATATTTTGGTGCCAGGCGTGCCTCAATTTATAAAAGATATTGATTTAGAAAAAAGAGTTATTGAATTTGAGCTTATAGCGGGATTTATAGAAGATGAAATATAATATTCTCACCATTTTCCCAGAAATGTTTACACCCTTAAGGGAAAGTATGCTAGGCAGAGCTTCGGAAAATGGAATAATAGAATTTAATATTATTAATTTTAGAGATTATACAAAAGATAAACATAATAGAGTTGATGATACTCCTTACGGTGGCGGAGCAGGAATGATTCTTCAGGTTGACCCTATAATATCGGCGATAAGAGATAAGGAGCTTAAGGGCAAATTTATATATATGTCGCCAAGAGGGAAGATTCTAAATGAGGAAAAGGCGAGAGAATTATCGACAAAAGATGAGATTACAATGATATGCGGACATTATGAGGGAATTGACCAGCGGGTTCTTGATGAGCTTCATGCAGAGGAAATCTCGGTAGGCGACTTTATTCTAACAGGAGGAGAACTTCCCGCTATGCTACTTATTGACTGCGTTTCAAGATTTATAGATGGCGTTTTAAGCAGTGAGGAGAGCATGGAAGATGAGTCGATATATTCAGGACTTTTAGAATATCCTCAGTATACGAAGCCAAGAGAAATCATTGAAAGGGAAGTGCCAGAGGTTTTGCTTAGCGGCAATCATGAGCTAATAAGGCTTTGGAGATTTGAGCAAAGTCTAAGGCTTACCAAAGAAATAAGACCGGATTTATTTACGGAGTATATAAATTCAGGAAGAAAATTTTCAAAAAAAGAGAAAAAGATAATAGAAGAAGTTAGTAGCGATAAATAAGACAAACCACTAAATAAGCCCTTAATTTGCCATATTAATAAATATATATTGTAATGGAAAAGATTTTAAGGTAAAATTAAGTGGTAGGAGTGGGCATGAGAAAGAGAGCCGGTTGGATAGCTATATATATAATAATTGTTCTTTTGCTGGCGGTAATAATATATGGTATTCCGTCGATTTCAGGTTTTATTAAAGGTAATTACACGGCAAAGCCGGGAGAGATAAAGAAAAATATAGATCTCAATGGATACCTTATAAGAAAAGAAACAATTTATACAGCGAAAGACACCTATTCCATAGAGAGGGTTGCTAAAGAGGGTGCACTCGTAAGCTCAGGAGATGAGATAGTCAAGCTAAGTGAATCAGGAAGAGCGGTGGCAGGCACTCAATATGGTGATTTGCTCAGAGATGCCGGCGAAAGCGTGCAAACTACAGACGATGGGAAAGCGGTAGATGCCGGCTTTGTAATGTATAAGGCAGATGGGCTTGAGAATATTTTTTCTCCTAGCGGATTACCGAAGATGTCAGAGAAATATCTTTCTGATCATGCGAAGATTAAGACAACTAAATTTCCAAAATCCTTGGCTAGGAAAAACACGCCAATTTTTAAAATTTCAGAAAATGGTCCTTGGGGAATAATATTTTTTGTAAGCAATAAAGATAAAGATGATTTTTATGTCGGGCAAGACTTCGATATAGAATTTAAGGAAACTAAGAATATAATCAGGGGTAAGGTTGTAGCCAAAGAGGAGAAAAAAGAAAAAACTAGGGTTGTAGTTCAGAGTCAGGACCATTTCAAGGAACTGCTTGAAATGAGAGAGGCAAAGATTAAAATTCCCGTATCGAGAGGCAGAGGACTTATAATTAGAAATTCCAGCATTGTTAAGAAGAATGGGAAGACTGGAGTTATCGTAAAAAATAAGGTCGGGAAGAATGTATTTAAACCTATTAGCATAATTGCAGATGATGGGATAAAGTCAGCAGTCTACGATGATATATATGTAGATGAAAGAGGTCAATTTGTCGAAACGCTGACTATATATGATAGAATACTCAGGCGTCCAAATAAAAAGGAGATTAAAGAAGCATCTGAGCTTCCAAATAATATAGATTAATTATGACAGTTAAAGATAGGTATGAAATAGTATTAGATAATATAAAAAAAGCTTGCGAGAGGTCGGGAAGAAATCCGGAAGATATAACACTTATCTCCGTGACAAAGACCCATGGAGCAGAGCTTATAAATGAAGCGATTGATGCCGGTGCAAAAGATATTGGTGAGAATAAGGCACAGGAGTTATGCAATAAATATGATGATGTTAAACCGGTTAGATGGCATTTCATAGGGCATCTACAGACAAATAAAGTTAAGACAATTATTGACAAGGTTGTCATGATACATTCGGTTGATTCTGACAAATTGGCATCGGAGATAGATAAAAGAGCAAAATCGAGCGGAGTTGTTATGGACATACTTGTCGAGATAAATATCGGCATGGAAGATAGCAAGTCCGGAGCAACCGAAGAAGAAGCTAGAGATTTGATAAAAAAGATAAGAGATGAATATCAAAATCTAAGGGTAAGAGGACTTATGTGCGTTCCTCCTATCACAGATAATCCCGAAAATTCAAGGAGATATTTTAGGAAGCTTAAGGATATATTTGAATCAATTAAAGAGCTGTCAGAAGATGAATACTTCGACACTTTGTCCATGGGAATGTCGGGAGATTACGAAGTTGCCATTGAAGAAGGTGCGACAGTGGTAAGAGTCGGGACAGCGATCTTTGGAGCTAGGGAATATAGATAAAGCAAAATAGATAAAGCATAATAAATACAGCAAAATATGAAATGCGAAAGGCAAAAACAGATTTAACCGAAATGGAGGAGTAGAGAATGGGGATCAAAGATGTTTTGACTAAGCTTGTCGGATATGAAGATATGGAAGATGAATTCGACATTGAACCTACTGAAGAGGAAATTGCTGAAGAAAAAGAAAAGATGAAAAAAGAGGAAAAATCCACGAGCAATCTTCAGGCGGACAATCACTACAGTGGTATTGCACCGCTTGCACCTAAGGGAAGGGTTAATAAGTACTCGATGAATGGTTCAGCTCCATTTAAGATGATTGTAATTGAACCAAAGAACCTTGAGGAGTGCAAGAAGCTTGTAGACAATTTGAAATCAAGAAAACCTGTTATAATCAATCTTGAAAAGGTTGAAACAGAACAGGCAAGAAAGATGTTTGATTTCTTGAGCGGAGCTGTTTATGCTTTAAATGGTAATGTTCAGAGG
Organism: Alterileibacterium massiliense; assembly: GCF_900104645.1. Classification (GTDB taxonomy): domain Bacteria; phylum Bacillota; class Clostridia; order Peptostreptococcales; family Anaerovoracaceae; genus Alterileibacterium; species Alterileibacterium massiliense. The sequence goes on from NZ_FNWE01000001.1 coordinate 6,341, forward strand.
GTTACATCAAATATTTTCATCTTTGCACCTGCAAATGTTGATATAGCAGCAAAGGTTAATAAAGAAACAGTTGAAGATAATGTCTTTGGCTCAGATAAAAGTCCTTGGGAGTAAATTCAAGTTATGAAGATAGTTCTGTTAAAAGCCATAAGTTGGTTTGCGGACATCTTGATTTTCATGCTATTAATTAGAACTTTCCTGAGTTTTCTGATGGTTAGCGGTAATAAATCAATAGCTAGGATATATGAGTCGCTGGCATTACTCACAGAGCCATTTGTTTCGCCTTGCAGGACTCTTTTGCAAAAGTTAAATCTTGGTTCCGGTATGATAGACTGGTCCATTTTGCTGGCATTTATTTTAATAAGATTTATAGCACGGGTTTTGATTCAGCTTGTGACGATTATTTTATAAAATATTTTTAATAGAATAGAAAGGTAAGAGGTTATACTTATGATACTGCCAATCGATATTGAAAAAAAAGAATTCAGTCGTGATAAAAGAGGATTTTATAATGCTACAGAAGTAGATACATTTTTGGATCTGATAATCGTTGATTATGAGAAAGTGCTTCAAGATAACAGAAGCATGGCACATAAGATAAAATTCTTAGAAAAACAGCTTGAAGAATCTCAGAGATCGGATACGGCAATGCTTGATACTCTCGAAACTGCAAAGAGGCTTATGGCTGACATTTCTGCAAGTGCTGAGAGGAGAGCTGAGCTCATGATGAGAGATGCACAGCTTGAATCAGAGAATATGATTCTCGAAGCTAAGAACACAGTTAGAAGCATTAATGATGAACACCTTGTATTAAAACATAAGGTTGAAAGGCTTAGAGCAAATCTTAAGCATATGCTTAAGTCAGAGCTTGAAAAACTTGAAGGCGACGAATATAGCCTTTTACCTGAACTAGACAGGAGTGATATTCCTGAAATCGAGAGTGAATTTGAGGAAAGGGCATATGCACTTTCTGATGAAACTCTGGTAATGAAAAAGAAAAATATGAAAGATACTATTACAGGCAAAGATGGTGACGAGATAGAAAATGCTATAAATATGGGTCTAGGTGAAAATCCTGCTGAAAAATCTGATGAAGATTTAAATAACAATCTCGAAGAAAATCCTAATGGAGAGCCTGCTGAACTTACGGAGGATATTATTAAATCTCTAGCAGAAAAAAAGGAATCGCTGGACGACACGATAATAATTAAATAAAGATTGTGACTATTACAATTATAATATTTGCACTTATCTTAATAGACCAGATAACAAAGTATTTAATAAGAATTAATTTTCAAGAGGGAGAGACGCTTCCCATTATTTCAGACATATTCCATTTAACATATGTGAGAAATAGGGGAGCGGCTTTTAGCATATTTGAAAATATAGAGATTGTAACAATTCTAATACCGATTATAATAATCGTTCTTACCATGGCTTTTCTGATACATTATAAGAATAAAACTTCAAAAGCGATGTTAATTTCCATGTCTCTCATAATCGCTGGGGGACTTAGCAATCTGATTGATAGAGTAATTTTTGGATATGTAACAGATATGATTGATTTCAGATTTTTCCCTGTCTTTAATATCGCTGATATTGCAGTTACTTTGGGTTGCATCTTTATTATTATATCTATATTTATACCATTTAATGGGGAAAATGATAAGGCTGAAGGCAGTAAAGAATAATGATAAGGCTGAAGGCAGTAAAGAATAATGATAAAGCTTAAGGCAGTAAAAAATATGGAAAAAGAGATTAAGATACTAATTATAGATGAGGAGCAGTCTAACAACAGGCTTGATATTGCAATAAGCGAGCTTAGCAAAGATATATCGAGGAGCTATGCTCAGAATCTAATAAGTGAAGGCCTTGTTTACCTTGATAATAAACTTGAGTTCTCAAAAAAGGTCAAGGTTAAAATTGGTCAGGAAGTAAAAATCAAATTACCAAAGATAGAAAGCGAAGAAATTCTGCCTGAAAGAATTGAAATTGAGATTGTGTATGAAGATGAAGATCTTTTAGTTGTAAATAAGCCAAGAGGAATGGTTGTCCACCCTGGGAATGGGAACTACAGAGGGACCCTTGTTAATGCTTTAAAATATAGGTATGGTGATAATTTAAGCACGACTAATGGAGATATAAGGGCTGGGATAGTTCATAGAATTGACAAGGATACGAGCGGACTTTTAGTAGTAGCAAAGAATGATATGGCTCATGAAGCCCTTGCAAAACAGTTAAAAGATCACACCGTGGTTAGGAAGTATATAGGGCTTGCCATAGATAATATAAAAGAGGATGATTTGATAATAGATGTGCCTATAGGAAGGGATAAAAAGAATAGACTCAGGCGTCAAATCAACGGAAGCAATCCAAAAGAAGCTGTTACACATATCCATATTATAGAAAGATTTGGAAGATATACCCTATTTGAGGCAAGGCTTGATACCGGAAGGACTCATCAGATAAGGGTGCATATGGCATATATAAAGCACCCGTTGGTAGGTGATACCTTATATGGACTGCCTATGAAAAAGCAGTTATATAAAATAGATGGTCAATTGCTCCACGCAAAGACGCTGGGATTTATCCACCCTAGAAATGGCGAATATATGGAATTTAGCTCGGAAATCCCAAGCGTATTTTCAGAAGTTATAAGGAAGCTTAGGTTGGCAAAGAGGGATTGACATATACGGTCTTATTTGAATCAAAGATAACCATTCCGGGCTTTGCATTCTTAGGCTTTTTAACTCGTCTAACGGATACATAGTCTACAGGAACATTTTCACCCTTAGACGCCTTGCTATGATATGCGGCAATTGAAGCTGCTTCATATATAATATCGGGGTCCAAATCAGAAATTTGAACATCATTAGGAAGAGATACAATTACATGAGAACCGGCAATGTCTTTGGTATGAAGCCATAGGTCGGTTTTTTTGGCAAATTTTATTGTTAGATAATCATTTTCACGATTATTTCTTCCCACATAGGCGGTATATCCCGAGCTAAGAACATATTTTAATGGACTAGGCTTGTACAAATTTCTTTTATTTTTATTATTTTTCTGGTTTTGGGCTCTCATATAACCCTCGTCTTCTAGCTCTGAGCGGATAAGAGCAAGGTCATCTACTGATTTTGCATTGTCAATTGACAAAAGAACTGACTCAAGGTATTCAATATCCCTATCGACATCGATGAGCTGAATTTTCTTTTCTTTCAATGCAACCTTTGATTTTGAATATTTTTTAAAAAATCTCTGTGCATTTTTAGCAGGGCTTAATCTGGTATCCAGCGGTATTTTAACAAGGCTACCATCATACCAATTCAAAAGCTCGACTGTAGGCTCACCACCTTTAACCATATGTAAGTTTGCCGTCAAAAGCTCACCATATAGCTTGCAAGACTTTGATTTTTCAGCACTTAAAATATCTTCATTTAGACGCTTTTTCTTTAATCCTGCCTTGTCCAAAAGCTTTTTAACATTCCTATGTAGGGGAGCAGATTTCTGCTTTAATAGGTTGGTATTTTCCTTATGAAAATAAAAATATTCTACGCACTCACTAAGGCTTCCATAATATTTGATGTCGAGGTCTTTATATTCTGACAAATCAGCCAAGTGAAATTCTATTGGAACACCTTTATCAAAGTAAATTCTAGCCTTAAAAGACATCTTATCGACCGAGGAGATGATTTCATCAAGCCTTTTTGCAGGAGGATTATAATTTGATATTTCCCTTGCTATTGCAGGAGATATACCTGCTACCTTGCCTATGATGATTTTTGCATTTTCCCCTATATCTGTTTGCCCTGTTATTCCTTTAAATGGTATCTTATCTTGAACAGGTGGATATTTATATATAGCTCCAGCAAGAGTTTGCCTATATTGATTAACATCAATAGAAATTCTTTTACAAGCATCTATTATCTTGTTCGTATCCATATCGATCAAAATAATATTGCTATGCTTTCCCATTAGTTCAAAGATGAGCTTTCTCGATATTGTAAATCCCATCTCAGATAAAGCTTCAATATCCATCTCGATAATTCTCTCAGAATCCTTTTGCCTTATCTCTATAACCCTGCCTCCGAGCAGATATTTTCTTAAAACCATGCAAAAATTAGGAGGATTAACTGGGTTTTCGTATTTATTTTCTGTCAAGCAGAGCCTTGAGGACATTCCATTGCAAGAAGCAAGCAATCTAAAATTGCCTGCCGTCGTATGGAACTGAATTATTATCATTTCCTTAGCAGGTTGATATATCTTGTCAATCTTTCCTAGTTTTAAAAGAGAGCTAAGCTCTTTTGTGATCCCATATGTAATTATTCCATCATAAGCCATGCGTACAATATAACATCAGTATTAATTCCTTGCAAGTGCTGTCATAATAGAATAAAAATGATATAATAAATAGCGAATTTTTTATTGAAACTATTATAAACTATTATATAGAAATTAATAGAAGATAAAAACGATTGTACAGTGAGGAGATAGCATGATTAAAAGCATGACAGGATATGGACGAGGCGAATATAGTGATGATATTAGAAGCATAACAATTGAGATGAAATCTGTTAATCACAGATATTGCGATATAAATGTAAGGTTGCCATATAGATATGCCTTCCTAGAAAAAGATGTAATCAGAATAGTCAAAGAGAGATTGCTAAGGGGTAAAATAGACATATCGATAAGGTTTGATATATTTGGAGAATCAGAAAGCGATATAAGATTAAATAATGATTTGGCAGATAAATACTACCTTGCATTAAGAGAGCTTGGTAGCAAATATGATTTATCAGATAAAAATATAAGCCTAGAAATGCTTGCAGGAATGCCCGATGTAATAAAGTCTCTACCACTTGCGACAGACAAGGAGCTGGTTAAAAATCTGATAATGAAACCACTAAATGACTCGCTTGAAAGTATGTGCCTTATGAGGGAATCAGAGGGCAAAAAACTAGCAATAGATATAATTAATAGGGCAGAAAATATAGATTCGATAAGGGATAAAGTTGAAGAAATTACAAAGGACTCTACATCAAAATATCAGGATAAGTTAAAGCTTAGGATAGAGGAACTTTTAAAAGATAGCATTGAAATTCCGGAGGATAGAATTGCAGTTGAAGCTGCCATATTGGCGGATAAATCCGATGTCACAGAAGAAGTCGTAAGGTTAAAAAGCCATGTTCAGCAGTTAATTAATTATGTGAAAAGCGATGAACCAGCTCTTGGGAAAAAGATAGACTTTCTAGTACAGGAGATGAATAGAGAAGCAAACACCATAGGTTCAAAGGCAAATGATGATAGAATTACAGGGTGCGTAATTGATCTGAAGGCGGAAATTGAAAAAATCAGAGAGCAGGTACAGAATATAGAATAATCTGGATATTTATAGATAATTCATGTTATAATACTTAGCAACTTTGATGAGGAATTATTATGAGCAAGAGAATTAAGACTAGGGGCAAGCTTTATATAATTTCCGGTCCGTCAGGAACCGGCAAGGGAACTATTTGTTCGAGGATTATGGAGGAGAGAAAGCTTAGCCTTTCAATATCAATGACGACAAGAGCACCGAGAGATGGAGAAAAAGACGGGCAAAGTTATTATTTTGTAACAAAAGAAGAATTTGAAAATAAGATTAAAGAAGATAAGATGCTCGAGTATGCAAAAGTCTTTGACAATTACTATGGGACGCCTAAGGATAAGGTGATTTCAAGACTTGAGCGAGGGATTGATGTTATTCTTGAGATTGATATTCAAGGAGGCTTACAAGTTAGAAGCAAGATGCCGGAAGACTCCGTTCTAATATTCATACTTCCGCCGTCCCTTGAGGAGTTAAAAAATCGCTTAAATTCGAGGGGAACGGAATCCATAGAAGCGATAGAAAAAAGGCTTAGCAAGGCATTAGATGAAATTAGATTCATAGGGGAGTATGATTATTATATTGTAAATGATGACCTCGAGAAAGCAGTTGGCGAGGCATTAAGCATAGTAGATGCCGAGAGGCTAAGAGTACCACCAAAGGTTAAACCAATAATTAGACAGTATGAGGAGGAATAGATTATCATGATGTTATATCCATCAATAAATGAAGATCTTAACGATAAGACGGACAGCAGGTATACCCTTGTTATGTTAGCAGCCAAGAGGGCTAGAGATATAATTGCAGGAAAACCTGTACTCACAGATGTTGACGATGTGAGACCTGTAAGTCTTGCTACAAATGAAATTTCAGAGGGCTATATTTCATATAAAAGGCTGACTGATGAAGAATATTTGATGAGCAGAGATGATAATACCAAGGCGACAGAAATAGCAGAACCTGCGGGAAACGAAGCTCAAATTGAAGAAGTAAAGTAACCGAGGGCATGGCAGGTGGAAATCGTCAGATTTCCATTTTTTATTCTAGTCATAATTATTTTGGGTAGTTAAAATTATAAAATTTAAAATTTAAAATCAGCATGGAAAAAAGGGAAAATACAAAGGAATACGAGTTTTCAAATAAGAGAATGACAGATATTAAAATATCTGTAGGAGATGCCTTATTTAGCAATAAAAATTTTAATATTATCGCAGGACCTTGCTCTATAGAATCTGAAGACCATATCTTTGAACTGGCTCATGATATAAAAAAGGCAGGGGCAGGTATACTTAGAGGCGGTGCATTTAAGCTTAGAACTTCGCCATATGATTTTCAAGGGCTTGGAAAGGTGGCACTGAATTATTTGGTGTCTGCTGGAAAGAAGGAAAATCTTCCTACTGTATCTGAAATAATTGATGTAAGGCATATTGATTATTATGCTGATCTAGATATGATTCAGGTCGGTGCAAGAAATATGAAAAATTATACCCTACTTAGAGAGCTTGGAAGAGGCGATATTCCAGTCCTTCTTAAGAGGGGCATGGACTCGACTTATGAAGAATTGCTATTTGCAGCTGAATATATTATGTCCGAGGGCAATTCAAATGTTATTCTTTGTGAAAGAGGCATAAGGACATTTGAGAATTATACCAGAAATACCTTAGATATATCCGCCGTACCAGCGTTAAAAAATTTTACGAATCTTCCAATAATCGTTGACCCTAGTCACTCTACAGGTAGAAGTGAATTGGTAGAGCCTGTTTCACTAGGAGCAGCTGCTGCAGGGGCAAATGGACTTATAATTGAAGTGCATAAAAATCCTAGTAAAGCATTGTCAGATAAAGAGCAGGCGGTGACGCCGAGTGAACTTTCAAATATTGTAGAAAAATCGAAAAAAATAATTGAGGTGCTAGGATAGTAAAATCACCATAATTAGAATAAGTTTCATAAATACGATAATTTTTATAATCATAATAAAATTAATAAATTGGAGCGAAAACGCGGAAAATGAAGAACGAAGATAAGCTAAATGAGCTTGAAAAATTCAGGAATAAAATTGACGAAATAGATAGTCAGATATTTAGCTTGCTTGGCGAGCGATTAAAAATTTCTGAAGATATTGCAGAGATTAAAAAAAGCTCAGGGTTGCCTATATTTGACGCTCTTAGAGAAAATAATAAGATAAAAGATATTTCTGAAAGTAGCACCTTAGATGTTAGAAGGACAAATATTAATATATATAAAATTTTAAGTGAAGAGAGTAAAAATCGTCAGAATGAAATAATTGAGAAAGGAAGATATGGACTTATAGGAAGGGGTCTTGAGCATAGCATTTCACCCGAAGTTCACAGAATGTTAGGAGTGGTGAATTACGAGCTATTAGATATTAAAGATTTAGAAGAATTAAAAGATATACTTTATGATAAAAGCTTCCTAGGATTCAATGTCACAAGTCCTTATAAAAGGGAAATTATAAAATATCTCGACGAAATAAGCTATGAGGCAAGCCTTGTAAATGCAGTAAATACAATAAAGCGAACAAAAGATGGAAGGCTTATTGGATATAATACAGATATTTATGGATTTGAGAAATTAGCTAGGATAAGCTCCCCAGCTGATAAAAACATACTAATCCTAGGTTCTGGCGGTGGAGCGATGGCTTCCTGCATCGGAATGAGAAATCTCAAGGCGAAGAAAATTATACTGGCATCAAGGAATCCGCTTAGAGCAAAAGACAGGGTAGCGGGACTTGCGGACGAGATAATATCCTATGACGAAATTTCAAAATATGAGGACATAGATATTATAATAAATGCAACGAGGATTGGTATGTATCCATATAATGGAAGGACTCCTTTTGACATTCAAGGGAAAAAGGTTCCAACCTTTGAAAAACTCAGCTGGGCGATAGACCTTATATATAACCCATATAGAACGAGATTTCTTTTGATATATAAGGATTATGGCAAAAAAATCATATCTGGACTTCCAATGCTCGTATGGCAGGCGATAAGATCAGAGGAGATATGGGAAAGGCTTCCAGAGGATATAGACAAAGAGCATCTTGCAGAGATTATAATTGCTAGATGTCTACTAAACAATTTAAATATAACATTTATAGGTATGCCAGGCAGCGGGAAATCTTCAATTTCGAGAAGACTTGCAGGCATCATGGGCAGGGAATTTATAGATATTGACAGGCTCGCAGAAAAGGAAATGGGAACTAGCATAGCTGATGTTATAAATGATGAAAATCTAGGAGAAGAGTATTTTAGAAAAATTGAAACATCCGTTTTAGCAAGGGAATGTAAGGAAGCTGGAAAAGTGATTGCAACAGGCGGTGGCTCGATAATACGAAGGGTGAATAGGAATTGCATTAGAGAAAATAGCATAGTCATATATATGAAGCGACCTCTAAAATTGATAACAACAAAGAATAGACCTATAAGCATAAGAGAGGGAGTGTTAAATATATATAAAAAAAGGGCAAAGATGTATGAAAACACCGCAGACATACTCATATTTAACGACAGGAGATTTGGGGGCATAGGCCTTGGAGGAAGAAGCAAGGCATATAATAAAGATATTAATACTTTTGCAGCTGAACTAAGGGAAATTATAGAAGCAGAAATTAAAAATATGGCAAGGGATATTTCTGGTGATTAAAAAATGAAAATACTTATAATTAATGGTCCAAATATTAATATGCTCGGAATTAGAGAGCCGGACATATATGGAAGCAGGTCATATGAAGATTTAATAGAATTTATCAAAGAGGGTGCAGAGCTTTCTGATGAACTTATCTTTGTTCAATCAAATCACGAGGGAGATATTATTGATTATATTCAAAGGGCATATTTTGAAAACTTTGATGGAATAATAATTAATCCGGCAGCATATACTCATACAAGCATAGGGATTGCCGACGCATTGAAAGCTATTAAGGTTCCAGCTGTTGAGGTGCATATATCGGATATTAAGGCAAGAGAGAGCTACAGAAGCAAATCCTTAGTTGAAGATGCAACTGTAGCTACAATTACGGGTAAGGGCTTCGATGGATATATAGAAGCTCTTAATATTTTACATGAGCTAGACTAGGACATTGCCTTTCATTTCTTCTGGCACAGGAATATCCATAAGGGTCAAAAGCGTTGGTGAAATATCGGCTAGTTTGCCGGTATTTTTTTTGAAATTAACAGGCTCATTACATATGTGGCAGAGTGGAACAACCGACAGGCTGTGTTTTGTGACAACCTCATCTTTATCGTCAATCATGTAATCGGCGTTACCATGATCTGCGGTAAGAAGAATTTGACCATCCTTTTCTAATATCGACTGAACAATCTTTCCGACCAATCCATCTAGGACTTCTATAGCTTTAATAGTAGCATCATAGACTCCTGTATGCCCAACCATATCAGGATTTGCAAAATTTAAAATATACAGATCGTATTTATCAGATGAAATTGCCGCTAGAACCTTTTCTGTAACCTCAGGAGCACTCATCTCAGGCCTCCGATCATAGGTTGCAACCTTGGGAGAAGGAACTAAAATTCTATCCTCACCCCTATATGGGGTTTCCACACCCCCGTTGAAAAAGAATGTAACATGGGCATATTTTTCAGTTTCAGCTATGTGCAATTGGCGTAATCCATTGAGAGAGATCACTTTTCCAAGGGTTATATCAACACTCTCAGGCGGATATGCAAGTTTAACATTTGGCATACTTGCATCGTATTCTGTCATACATACGAAGTTTAGGTTCTTTGGGAAAATCTCTCTTTCAAAACCATCAAAGTTAGGGTCGGTAAGTGCTCTAGTAATCTCTCTAGCACGGTCAGGTCTGAAATTGATAAAGATTACGGAATCATCGTCTTTGATAGGTGCTTGGTTAATAATAGTAGGGATTACAAATTCATCAGTTTCTCCCCTTGAATAACTATTTTCTATTGCTTCTAAAGGAGTTGACGCCTTTAGACCTTTTGATTCTGTTAAAGCCTCATAAGCCAGCTTAAGTCTATCCCAACGCTTGTCTCTATCCATTGCATAAAAACGGCCGGATATGATACCAATCTTTCCAAGGGAAATTTCTTTTGCATGTTCTTCAACCCTGCGTACAAAAGGAAGGGCACTCTTTGGTGGAACATCTCGACCGTCCAAAAAACAGTGAATATACATCTCTTTAACATTATTAATTTTTGCCATATCCATTAGTGAAATAAGGTGGTTGATATGGCTGTGCACACCACCGTCAGAGATTAGCCCCATTATATGAAGGGCGTGCCCTTTAGCAGAGTGAGATATTGCATCTTTTAGAGCTTCATTTCTAAAAAAATCTCCATCTTCGATGGACTTATTTATTCTTGGTAAATCTTGAAGAATTACATTTCCTGCTCCTATATTTAGGTGACCAACCTCAGAATTACCAATTTGGCCATCAGGTAAGCCGACAGCTTTTCCGCTCGCTTCTAGAGTTATAAAAGGATATTTTGAAAAAATTCGGTCGAAATTAGGTGTATTTGCATTAGAAATTGCATTACCATGAGAATTATTTCGCCAGCCGAATCCATCTAAAATCATAAGCATTGTTGGTCTGTGTTTCATGTGTTTAAACCTCCATTTAAGATTAGAACACTAAGATTATATCACAATATTTTAAAAAAGGTATTGACAATAAGGGGAAATTGAACTATTGTATTAAGGAAATAATACAATATAAAAATACTGCTATAAAGGGGAGATAATATGGCATATAAATTTAAAAATGGCATACCTATATATTTGCAGATAATAGATGAATTATCTATTAGCATTGCCAGCGGTAAATATGCACCGGGCGATAAGTTGCCATCGGTAAGGGAATTTGCTGTTGACATAGGCGTTAACCCCAATACGCTTCAGAGAGCATTTAGCACAATGGAGTCTATGGGGATAGTTCATGTTGATAGAACAAATGGTAGATATGTTACAGACGATGAAAAGGTTTTGTCAGAGCTCAGGGCGAAGCTTTCCAAACGATATATTGAGGAACTCGTTACAAGAATGCGTAAACTTAAGATGAGCGATGAAGAAATCCTAAATGCGATAAAAAGATGGTTAGAGGAGGTATAGAATGGCTTTAATTGAAATTGAGGGATTGTATAAATCGTACAATAAGCTGTTAGCACTAAATAATTTAAACCTATCCCTCGAGGGCGGACAGATTGTTGGACTTCTTGGACCAAATGGTTCAGGCAAGACAACACTAATAAAGATATTGAATGACCTGCTTAAGGCGGATAGAGGAAGTATTCTAATAGATGGGAAAAACCCTTCGACTGAAACAAAGGAAGTGGTTGCCTATCTTCCTGACAGGAACTCACTTCCGGACTATATGAAAATCAAAGATTTAATCAATATGCAGGCTGATTTTTTCAAAGACTTTGATATAGAAAAAGCAAATTCAATGATCGAAGATCTCGGAATAAATACCAATATGAGATTCAAATCTCTATCCAAGGGTATGGGTGAGAAAGTTCAACTTGCACTTGTAATGAGCAGAAAAGCGAAGGTGTACCTGCTCGATGAGCCGATTGGAGGAGTTGACCCTGCTGCAAGGGATTATATTTTAAAAACAATAATAAGCAATTACAATCCAGAGTCCGTAGTTATTATTTCGACCCACCTCATTTCAGAGATTGAATCGGTGCTGGACGATGTAATATTTATTAAAAATGGAGAAATAGTATTACACAAGTCACCTGATTTAATTCGTGAAGAGTATGCTAAGGGAGTAGATGAATTATTTAGGGAGGTATTCAAATGCTAAGCAAGGTATTGAAATATGATTTTAAGGCAATGGGAAGAATACTTCCACTATTCTATATAGCTCTTCTGTTTTCGACACTTATATTCGGAATTAATTTGAGATTTATTCCAGAGCAAACGGTAGTTGGTTCAATTCTCTGGAGCTTATCAGGCAGCTTATATGGAATTATCTTAATAGCTACAGCCGTTGTAACCCTCGTTGTTATAATAAGCAGATATAAGAAGAGCTTGCTTGGGAACTCGGGATACTATATGCTGACTCTTCCGGTAAAGATGGAAACGCATATTGCTTCTAAGACGATCTCAGCTGTAATTTGGACGCTTTTCTCATTAATAGCAGCAGTTCTGTCAATGATGCTCATAGGCATTATTACATATAGGGGAAATATCTTCCTTGCTCTAAGACCTATTTACGAGGAGCTTTTAGAATTATCTGGTAATGATTTATTTTTCCTAATTATACTAATGATAGAATTTGTGATTTTAGCAATATTAAGCATTATAAAAACTACACTTACGATATATGCTGCCCTAACATTCGGTCAGGCATCCAGAAATCATAATAACCTGCTCGCAGTCGCACTCTATATGGGATTCGGATTTATAGAAAGCACTGTAATCACGATTGTAATTAGCATATTTGATAATTTGAAATTTATAAGTGATTTAACAAGTAGAATGTTTCGCAGCATTCAAGGCGTTGATTTGTTCATGCTATTATTTATAATTTTCATCATGATATTATGTGTGATATACTTTATCATAACAAACCTATATATGAAGAATAAATTAGATATATAGTGCACATATCATTATTTAAAATATAATAATATATGAATAATAATATAATAATGAAATAGAAAATTAAAAACATTAAATTGATGGAGAAATCGCCAGATGTCAGAAAAATATACCGAAGCTCAAAGAACTGCAATTAGGACAAGGAATAAGAACTTACTCGTTTCAGCTGCAGCAGGCTCAGGTAAAACAATGGTGCTGGTCGACAGGATTCTCGAACTCATCACCGAAGGTGAAGCAGATGTTGACGAAATGCTCATAGTCACATTTACTAACCTTGCTGCAACGGAGATGAAATTAAAAATTAATAGAGCTTTGAAAAAGGCTATGGCTAGGGATTCAGATATTAGAGAGAGGCTTTCTTCCCAGTCAGATAAATTATATCGTGCATATATTTCGACCTTTGATAAGTTTTCCGGCAGGATTATTAAAGAGTTTTTTTACAAGGTAGAGGTAAGCCCGAATTATTCAATCTGCGACAATATAAGAGAGGAGCTGTTCATGCGAGATGCTGTGACAGCTCTTTTTGATGAGATGTTTCAAAATGATTTAGCAATATCTGGTATATCTTTTAAGGAATTTTTAAGGACATATTCCGATGTTAAGAGCGAAGAAGAATTAAAAAAGCAGATGATTTTCATATATAAAAAGCTAAGAAGCATCCCTAATTATTTTTCGTGGGCAGAGGAAAAACTTGAATTATTAAAAATTCCCGAGGGCGGATATAAGGAGTCGGCAGTATATAAGGAATTTATTCAAAATATTAGAGGCGAAATAATTGAAGCATCTAAGATCGAAAATCTCTATATTCCCCTATTTGACGAAAGCTTGGTGCCAAAGATTAGGAGCAAACTTGAAGCTGAAAGAGAAGAATTAAGAGAGATAGCAAAGCTTAGCGAAAGCGAGGAATTTAGCGAAAATGTCTTTGAATTAATAAGAAAGAGATTATCTGAATTTAAATTTGTAACCTTGAGAGGTACGAAAGACGAAAAAGAGCATATAAAGGAAATATCAAACGAGGTAAAGCAGGTTAGAGATAAGACGAAAAAGCTTATAAAAAATATCAATAAAGAGATAGAAAAGATTAATAGGGAAGATCTATTTGTTGAAAATGAAAGAACTCAAAGGTATTCAAAGTATTATATAGATTTGCTTAGAAGATTTGAGGAGATATATAGCGAAAGAAAGAAAATAGAAGGCATGATGGACTTTGCGGATGTCAATCATTTTGCCTTGAAGATTTTAAATGATGATGAAGCAAGAGCCATATTGAGGAAAAGATTTAAATATATTTTCATAGATGAATATCAGGACACAAATTATCTTCAAGAAAGCATCATATCAAAGATTGCAAGAGAAAATAATCTTTTTAAGGTTGGAGATGTAAAACAGAGTATTTACAGATTTAGGCAGGCTCAGCCACAAATTTTTATAGAAACTATGGATAGATATGAGAAAGAGGAAGAATCATCTAATATCATTTTAAGCCATAATTTTAGGAGCAATCCTAGGACTATAGATTTCATAAATGAAATATTTAAGCCACTTATGAAAGGATATGATGAAAACTCAGCTTTAAACGCGGGGCTAAGCGGTTTTGGTGACTATGACTACAAGCCGGAGGTGCATTTTATCTGCTTAGATAATGAGGATGACAAGGGTAATAAAGAAAAGATTCAGGAAAATGATGGAAAAAGTGGAGCAGATGAAAATAATAAGATTAGTATAACAAAGGATGAAAAGGAAGCCGAGTACATAGCTGATATTATCGATGATATGCTCGGCAAGAAGTTCTACGATTCAAAGCTTGGAGTCATAAGGGAGATTCAACCGAAGGATATTGTTGTGCTCATGAGGTCTGTCAAGAAAATGGGTGGTACAATTTATAGAAAGCTCCTTGAAAGAGGTATTTCATCATATGTAAATGAAGAGGACGGGTTCTTTGATACGGTTGAAATAGAAGTTTTTCTGGCACTTTTAAATGTAATAGATAATGATACAAAAGAAGTCCCGCTCGTCGCAGTTCTTCATTCTGAAATTTTTAATTTTACAGCTGATGAACTTGCAGAGGTCAGAGCTGAATATAATATGGCTGATGAGCTTGCCTTAGAAAATCGCAAAAGGGATAATTCGTACAGAATGGCACTTTTATGGTATGAGGAAAATAAGAAAAACAAATTATCGGAGAAGATAAGAAATGCCTTTCTCAAGATAAGGGAGTGGAGGTCTTATAATGGTCTTATGCCAATTGAGGACTATCTATGGTATTTGATGAAAGAATCAAGATATTATATCTACGCAGGAGCGATGAACGATGGTGTGCAGAGGCAGGCAAATCTAAGAGTTTTAATAGATAGAGCACTTAATTACAGGCTTAATGGAATTACAACGCTTGGAGGATATATAAAATATCTTAATATTTTAAAGAAGAACAATGTCAAGACGGGCGAAGCAACAATTGCAGGAGAAAATGATAACCTCGTGAGAATTATGACTATTCATAAGAGCAAGGGGCTTGAATTTCCATTTGTAATTGTCTCTGGCTTGTCTAAGAAATTAAGGACGGAAAGGCGAGATAGAGGAATGATTATGGACTCGTCTATCGGACTTGGTTTGTCATATGTTGATAGAGATAAAGGATATAGGCGGTCATCTTTGATGCAGGAGCTTATCCTAAATAGCATAAAGAAAAAAGATATTGAAGAAGAGATAAGGGTATTATATGTTGCATTGACGAGGGCTCGCCAAAAGCTCATATTGACAGCAACAGTTGGTGACAGACTTGAAGCTGACTCATTTCTTGATAAACCGTGGAATAATCCAAGCGAAGAAAATTTTATTTCAATGATGAGAAATGGTCTAAGAAAAGAATTGTGTGATATACATATATCTAGCAATATGTCTAATTCGAAAAGGAGCAGAAAGAGGAGAGCCCTTGAATATTTTGAAAAAAGTGATAGAGGAGAGATAATCCCGCCTGAAGAATTGTTAGATGAGGTGGAAAGAAGATTAGATTATATTTATGAATATAAAAAAGACACCATGCTAAAAGCAAAATACTCCGTTAGTGAACTAAATAGCAAATTAAATTTAGAAGAAGATGCAAAAGAAGATAGGTATATAAATTTAGCAAGGAAAGAGGGCGATGAACTTGCAAAAAATGCTACCTCAAGAATTTTTTCGGCGGAGCTTGGAACAGCATATCACAGGCTTATGGAATATTTGGACTTCGGAAAGCTAGTAGGAGAAACATCAAAAGATAGAGGAGACAGAAAAGATAGAGAAGATGCTTCAGAATATATTGAGGATAGCCTAGAATATCTGGTAAGCACTAAGGCAATATCAGAGGAGCTTGCCAAATCAATTGACCTAGATAAAATTTGTAATTTCTTTAATTCTGAGATTGGAAGAGAGGCAGGACTAGCATCTAAAAATGACAGAATTTATAAGGAAAAAGCTTTCACGCTTGAGATGGATAGAGATGGAAGTTCAATTCTTGTTCAAGGAATAATTGACTGTCTATTTTTGGAAGGTGATAGGGGAGTTCTCATAGATTATAAGAGCAATAAGATGAGGGATAATTCTCAAGAGGAGAAAAATAGAATTAAGGAAATGTACAAGGCTCAGGTAAAGATATATGAGGAAGCGGTAATAAAAGGACTGAATATTGAAAAGATAGATTCTTATTTATACTTATTTGATATAGAAGAATTTATTAAAGTCTAAAATATAAAACTACTTTTATAAGAATTACCATTCAAAGAATTACAATATAAGGCAATTTACAGAAAAAATCTCACACAGTCAAAAAGGGAGAAATTATATTTCTCCCTTTTTATATTCTTCATATTCTTCCATAATATCGCTTTTTATCTTTTTAAATTTTAAGGCTCCACCCACTTTTTTACATTCGACATATCCATATTCCATAAGGTAGACCATATGAACCATTGTCTCTCCGACTGCAAACCATTTTTGCTCAATCGGGAATTCTTCCCAGCTGTTAGCTCTAATTCTCCAAGTTATTTTTGAAGAAATTTCTCTGATGGTATAATCGTCCCTATCACAATTCATTGAATCTAGTATTTCTTGAAATCTTAGATAATGGTGGTAGATGATTTCTGATATTCTTTTATTTGGATTTGATATTGGAGCTCTATGAGAAGATAAGATTACATCGATGCCAACAGTCATAAGCTTTTTAAGTGTATTTATATATAAACCGAGAATATTACCATATTCAAATCCCCAAAATGTTATATTTGGCGTTATTGGATCTAGAACCGTATCACCTCCGAAAAGGAACTTGTGATTTTTCTCATATAATCCGATATGCCAAGGGGTATGTCCTCTTAAGTCAAGAACTTCAAATTCATAATCGCCGACCTTAAAAATTTCGCCAATTTCAAGCCCTATAAAATTCAGCTCGTGTGATAATTTAAATTTATGACCAATATAATCTTCTAAAGTTAGCACTCCAGCCATATCATAGAGAGCAGGAAATGTCATGAAATATTCCCAGTAGCTATCCTTTGTATTATCATTTATCAGAGCACCTTCTTTCTTGCCTGTATAAACGCTTGACCCATTATCTTCAAAAAAGGTTGCGAGCCCCGTATGGTCTGCATGAAGATGAGTAAGGAAGAGGTCGCAATCTTTAATTTCAAGACCGATCTTTGCCAAGTTTTCCTTCATATATTTTTTTGATTCATCATTATTATATCCTGTATCGATTACAAGCGACCGACCTTCGGATTTAATAACATATATATTGATTTCTTTTAAGGCACTTTTTGGAAGCGGAATTTCAAATTTATATATATCCTTATATAGCTCTTTCATAAAATATCCTCTATAATTTGAGCGTTACTTACTAATATGTTTATTTTAATATGAAATGTCCATATTTCAAAGTGTATACATATTCCTTTTAAATTGCAAAAAAACTTAATAAGAAATGAAATTACAAAATGATAAAATCTTAATTTATGACAAGTCCGACTTTTTCATAAAAATCATAATATGAAATAAAATCAAATTTTAATAAAAAAACGGCACAAAGTTAAACTTAGTGCCGTAATTAGTCAAATAGTAGGTGTGAGTATATTATACAATACCCTGCATCATCATAGCATCTGCAACTCTCTCGAATCCAGCGATGTTAGCACCAGCTACGAAGTTGTCACCAAGATCGTATTTAGCACAAGCTTCAGCTGTAATCTTAAAGATATGAATCATGATATTTTCTAGCTCTTCATATACTCTTGACTTGTTCCAGATGAGGTGCTCTGCATTCTGAGCCATCTCTAGACATGAGCAAGCAACTCCACCTGCATTAGCAGCCTTTGAAGGAGCAACAACAACACCATTCTCCATTAGGTAAGCAACAGCCTCATTTGTTGTAGGCATGTTAGCACCTTCGATTAGGTATCTTGCACCATTCTTAACCATTTCCTTAGCCCAGTTCATGTTGATGTCATTCTGCATAGCACATGGCATATAAAGATCAGCCTTAACTTCCCAAGGTCTCATTCCAGGGATGAACTTAGCATTAGGGAATTTCTCAACATATGGCTGGCAGATATTCTTGCCTGAGTTACGAAGCTCAAGAAGCATATTGATCTTCTCAGGTGTTGTAATACCTTCTTCATCAAGGATATATCCGTCAGGACCAGAAATTGTGATAGGCTTAGCACCTAGCTCAACAAGCTTTGTGATAGTTCCCCAAGAAACATTACCAAAACCTGAAACAACTGCAGTCTTTCCTTCAAGTGTCTCACCGAAGTGCTTTAGTACCTCTCTTGCGAAGAATACAATACCAAAACCTGTAGCTTCAGTTCTTCCGTTTAGACCACCGTTAGTAGGTCCTTTACCTGTCATTGTTCCATCGTAAGCATTAGTTAGTCTCTTGAATTGACCCATCATGTAACCGATTTCTCTACCGCCAACACCCATGTCTCCTGCTGGAGAGTCAGTGTTAGGACCAACATGTCTGAATAGCTCAGTCATGAAGCTCTGGCAGAATCTCATTACTTCTGCATCAGATTTACCTGCTGGATCGAAGTCTGAACCACCCTTACCGCCACCGATAGGTAGACCTGTTAGAGAGTTCTTGAAAATCTGTTCAAATCCTAGGAACTTGAGGATACCAGGGTAAACATTAGCCTGGAATCTTAGACCACCCTTGTAAGGTCCAAGAGCACTGTTGTATTGAACTCTGTAACCTCTGTTAACCTGAACCTGACCCTTGTCATCAACCCAAGGAACTCTGAAAGAAATCATTCTCTCAGGCTCGATTAGTCTTTCAACTAGACCTGCCTTCTCATACTCTGGATGAGCTTCAAGAACAGGCTCGATAGAAGTCAATACTTCTTCAACAGTCTGCAAAAATTCAGGCTCGTTAGGATAATTTTTCTTAGCAATCTCAATGTACTTCTGTGAAATATTAGCCATTTTCTACTCCTTAAAAAATTAAGATAATAAAATTAATTAAATATTAAAAATAATTAAAATATGTCGGCAAACTACCAACAGCTATATGATAACACTAACCGATAATTTATTCAATATATAACGGTGATAATATTATTTACAAATCTTTGCTTATTAATGTAGATTGATTTGAATTTTTAAAATGATGAAGCGATAAAGGTTTTGCTTGCAAAGAAGATTATTTTTGATACAATTATCCTACCATTAAGGTAAACATTATTAATTTGTAAAAATAACATATATGTAAAAATAATATATAAATAATAATTATTATCATTATTGCTTGATTAATGCTTGACAAAAGGGGGCATTATTTAACAGAATTATGAGACAGACAGACAGACAGACAGACAGACAGACAGACAGACAGACAGGCGAATACTTTCTCATTCCTTGATAATCTTAGGGATGAACTTATCGCTCTTTTTGGCATTGGCATTTAATCTCCTTACTAGAGGAGATTTTTTATTTGTATAATTTTTAAACAAACTTTTATATAAAAAACATTCAATATGGAGGCTTATTAAGATGAAGATGAGAAAATTTAGCTTATTTATAACGGTGGCAATGATATTAGGTACATTTATAACGCCTATAATTGCGGCTCCAGTTGATGAAAACTCGAATGATCTATGTCCAATAGTTAAAAGCGTGGAGATGATTAGTGGCGGAGAAGATCACTTTGGGAAAAGTCCTAGGGAGTTTAACGGAGATAGTTTAAATATAAGATTATCTTACGATAGAAATACAATGAAAACCCCCATAAAAAGAGGAGATAAGCTAAAGATAGAAATTGTGCCAGTAGACAGCAACAAGGATTTCATTTATATGGATTATAATACATCTATATTAAATGAGTTAGTTGATAATAGTAAAAATCCCCCTGAAAAAGTTGCGGACATTGATATGACGGGAAGGCATGGAGCAGATTTTACCTTTATAGGAGAAGATGTGGAATTTGATGCCAATATGAAATTGCCTTTTATATATAGAAATACAAAGATAACAGAATATTTCAAGAAAAATCCTAATGAAAATGAGGTGACATTTAAATATAAGTTACAGATAAATGGCAAAGATGTAGAAGGTAAGGTATTAGAATATATAGTAAAAAAGCCCAAGCCAGGCACAGCTCATCAGAAATTTGGAAAAACCAATGGAGTATATAATAGAGAAGGTGAGCTTGGAGATGGATACTTCTTATATAATATAAATATTGATACAGAGCTTCGTTCTCCAAACGAATATGTCATTTATGATGCACCTGATGTTAATCTTGGATTTGAGGGATACCTATATGTAGCAGATGGCGAAAACTCAGGACAGCTTACCAAAAGAATATTTAGCAATTATAATACCGATCCTAATTCTAAATTCACCGATTATCAATATAATGACAATGGAACTAAGGTTAAGGCTTATGATGTTTACTATGTAGCAAAGGAACCAGTTTTAGCTAATGATATAAGAGTACCTGAATGGGAAGAAAAAACGCTAACATTCAAAAGAGATGATGTCAAAGGCGGAAACATAGATAGCATGGAAAATGCATCGGTTCCAAAGAATATTTTGTTTGAAAAACCACTTGGAGCTAAGCTTACAGATGAAGAACAAAAGAAAATAGATGAGGCAGGCGGATTATATAAAAAAGTTGGAAAGGGATTTAAGGTAACAATAACCGATTATAAGAGCAATTATTTAGAAAAAGGTGGACATATAACCCTTGTGTATAAGATGAGGATAAAGAATCCTTCACCAAAGCTTAATTCTGCTGGCAATCCGGTATATAAGAATTTTGCAACATATTATGCAGATGAGATACCAACCTGCGATCCTGATGATGAAAAATGCGTACCAATAAAGAGTGAAAAAACAAAAACAAATGATTGGGGCTCTCCTGAAAAACCTATTGAAAACGATGTTAAGCCTGGAACAATTGGTGCAGATGTTAAAATACCAGAGCTTGAATTTACAAAAGTAGAAGCCGATGAAAATGGAAACGCACTAAACAACAAGCCATTAGGTGGTGCAAAATTCACAATTTATAAAGGAGATGCACAGGGTAACAAAATAGAAATAGCAAAGAACAAAGAGGACATCTCGCTCGAAAATCTAATAACTGATAAGGATGGAAAGTTAACGAAAGATGGAAATAAAATAAAGCTGAAACTTGATAAAGGATATTATATATTCCATGAGATAGATGCTCCTAGGGGATATGAGATTATTAACGAGGATACCTTGGTAACAATTAGCTATAAGGCAAATAGCATATTTATAGCAAATAAGAAAAAAGGAGAAAATCCAAAACCAGAAGATCCAAAACCGGAAGAACCAAAACCAGAAAATCCTCCTGCTCCAGGTAAGCCTGATGAGCCATCCACGCCATTAAAGCCTGATGAACCAATAAAACCAGATACACATGGCAAAGGCGAAACCAATAAGGGTAGCAATCCACAAACGGGAGATAATGAAAATTTAATATTTATAATAACATTGACAGGTTTTATGACAGGATTGCTAATAAAAGCTAAAAAAAGGGATATTAATAAGTAATTATAAATAATAAAAATCTAAACCAATAAAGACTAAGAACTAATGAAAAAAGGAGAATAAGGATGAAAAGATTTAGTGCAATAATCATTTCTCTATTTATGATAGGGATTCTAATCTTGCCAACAAATATCATGGCAAATGATAATATGGAAATTGCAAGAAGTCCGCAGGCTAATGGAGTTAAGACATTTACCCTTACTAAAAGACCTGCAGGAAGCACAGGAGATGGGCTAGTAGTTGGAGAATATGACACCTTCTATGATGCGATGAAAAATTGCAAACAGGAGGACTTGTCCAATCAGTATGTAATCACAATGAATAGGGATTATGATATTCCTGAAGATGAGATGACATTGGGCAAGAGCGAGGTAAGTATCCTATTGCGTTCTTCAGGAAATAATCAGTATACGCTTAGAAGAAAAGGTTATAGAGATTATTGCACTCTATATAAAAATTGCAAAATAATTGTTCAAAATGTAATCCTTGATGGAAATAATGATGGTCAAGCATTTTTCATTGCTGAAAATGGTAATTTGACCTTTGACAAAGGAACTATTTTTAGAAATTTCCTTGATGAAGAAAAGCTTGATGGTCCTGCAATATATATGTCAGGAAATTCGATATTAAATATTGAGGACGGTGTAATTGTTGAGAATAACATAGGAAAAAAGAATGGTGGTGTCTTCGAGGCTAATAGCGAAGAAACAACAATAAATGTAAATGGCGGTATTTTTAGAAACAACTCCTGTAATAAGTATGGCGGAGTTATAGGCACTTGGGGTAATCTTAATATAAAAGGTGGAAGATTTGAAAATAACAAAGCCACTTATGGCGGTGCAATTGCTAGCTTTAAGAAGGCAAATACTAGTATAGAGAATGCAATATTTGAGGGGAATAGTGCCAGTCAGGGTGGTGCAATATTAAATTGGAGCGAAATTGATGTAAGCAATACGAAATTTAATAAAAATAAAGCCGCTTATGGCGGTGCTATTTTCTCAAAGAAGAAATTAGTTTCATCAAATAACACCTTTGGAGAAAACAAGGCAAGTATATCCGGCGGAGCAATATATCTTGTATCCGATGCCGATGTAAATAATTCGTCATTTGAAAAGAATGTAGCAAATCGTAAGGGAGGAGCTATATATATTTCAGAAGAAAATAATATTACTTGCAATATAAAGGAAAGCGAGTTTAAGGAAAGCTTAGCTAAGTTCGGCGGAGCAATCTATCAAGATAAAAATTCAAAGATGGAAATAA
Organism: Alterileibacterium massiliense; assembly: GCF_900104645.1. Taxonomy (GTDB): domain Bacteria; phylum Bacillota; class Clostridia; order Peptostreptococcales; family Anaerovoracaceae; genus Alterileibacterium; species Alterileibacterium massiliense. Next base: position 29,619 of record NZ_FNWE01000001.1, read on the forward strand.
GCAAATCCGAATTTAAAAATAATGAAGGTGCTTATGGCGGTGCTATATCGAGTTCAAGCAGTGCAAATATTGATATTGCAAATACAGCGATGAAGCTAGACGAGGTTAAAATAATAGAAAACAAGGGACTTCTTGGAGCAGGAGTTTTCACAGCTTTTCCTACAGAGATAAATAATTCTAACTTCGTTAATAATTTTGCTGATGTTAATCCTCAGGATAATCAAAAGGACCCACATTCTTCAGGCTGCGGTGGTGCTTTGTATATTCTAGATGGCAATACGAAGATTAAAAATACCAATTATGAGGGAAATACTGCATTTGGCTCCGGCGGAGCAATTTATGCCGAGGGCTATGATGCAGATGATGATGGAAGTATAAAAGGAGCTAAGGACAGCATAAGCTTAAACATATCTGAAAATACTAAGTTCAAGTCAAATACTGCAAAGGTAGCTTGTGGTGGAGCAATTTATATAGAGCCTTACGAATATGAGATAAAGATAACTGATAGCAAGGCTTATAAGAATCTTGCAACTGACGAAACTACGCTATTTAGAGGTAATAAGGCTGGTGCAGGGAAGTTCAATCCACCTACCAATTATAAAGAATTTGAAAATTTAAAATATAGCAAGGATTCAGATGTAAAGCATGAAACGCTGATTAGAGAGAGCCTTTTAAATAATTACGATGTAAATTATAAAAATGATTATAGAGTTATTACCTATGATGGTAATGGCGGTAAATTTCCTGATGGCAAAGGGAAAGCCGTTGCAGAACATAAGGTTAATGATGAAATTAAACTTATAGATGCTCCTAAGCGTGACGGATATGAGTTCTTATACTGGGAAAGCGATGGCAAGCAGTTCAAGGCTGGTGAATCATATAAGCTTACTGGTGATGTCACATTTGTAGCTAAGTGGAAAAAAATTAATAAAACTGGGGATGCATCAGGAAACAAGGGAGGAAAGATTTCACCATTGACAGGAGATAACTCGCATACTGCAATTTATATTTCAATTGTAATTTTAGCGATTATCTTGATTAGCCTAATTCTAATTATCAAGAAGAAAAAAGGCGATAAATAATTGGTTAATATAAAGACTTGGTGCGTGAGATAGCTTTACAATTTATATTATAATGCAATAAAAAATGTAAAATATAAAATAAGCGAATTTATATCATGTGACGAGTATTAAGTTAGAGAAGATAGAGAATTTGGGAGCTTTGATAGCTCCCTTTTTAAGTGTTTTAATATAAATAATTAGCAAGGCTTCATGGTAGCAACCTAGCTTTTATGTTAAAATATTTCTATAAAAAATAAAGGGAATAATTATTTTAATAAAAGAGCATTAACAGGTTATAAAGAGCACTAAGAAGTGAAATTAGGATAAAAAATATAAATAAAAATATAAATAAAAATATAAATAGAAGAACAGTGGAGAGGGAATGGATAAGAGCAGATTAAACAAAGAGCAGCTAGAGGCAGTTGAACATACAGAGGGACCATTATTAATACTAGCAGGAGCAGGAAGTGGCAAGACGATGGCGATGACCCATAGGATTGCAAATATTATTGAGAAGGGAACTGACCCATATAACATTTTAGCCGTCACTTTTACCAATAAGGCGGCTGCTGAAATGCGTCAAAGGGTTGAAAAATTAACACCTGATACGAGGGGGCTTTGGATAATGACCTTTCATGCGATGTGCCTTAGAATTTTGAGGTATCATGCAGAGGTTTTGGGATATAAAAAGGGATTTACCATCTATGATGAATCTGACAAAAAGAGCCTTATAAAGAGAATAATAAAGAAGCTAAATATCAATGACAAAAATTATCCTGTGAGCCTTATCATGAATACCATAAGCAAGTGCAAGGAAGCGGAAGAAGATCCTGAGAAATATTATGAGCTAAATTCAGGCGATTTCAGAGCAGAAACTATTTATAATATTTATAGAGAATACATGGACGAACTCATCTCTAATAATGCTATGGACTTTGATGACCTGCTTTTGAATGGGGTTAAATTGCTTGAAAAAGATGAAAGCGTCCTCAAATTCTATCAGGATAGATTTAAATATGTCATGGTTGACGAATATCAGGATACAAATTTTTTGCAGTATAAATTAGTAAAGTACCTATCTGGTGGTTATGACAACCTTTGCGTCGTAGGCGATGATGACCAGTGCATATATCAGTGGAGAGGAGCTGATATAAGAAATATCCTTGATTTTGAAAAGGATTTTCCAAGCGTTAAAACAATAAGGCTCGAACAAAATTACCGCTCCGATGGAAATATTCTGTCCCTTGCAAATTCTATAATAAAAAATAATTCAAGGAGAAAGAAAAAGAAGCTTTGGACAGAAAAGAGCGATGGATCAAAGATAGAGTACAAGAGATGCGGAGATGAAAAACTTGAAGCATATTATATTGGAACAGAGATAGAGAGATTAAAAAAAGAGGGAACTGATTTTAGCGATATTGCAATACTTTATAGGAAAAACGCACAGTCTAGAGCTTTTGAAGAAAAATTTTCATTCAGGGGCATCCCTTATAGGGTTGTAGGAGGAATGAGATATTATGATAGAAAAGAAGTCAAAGATGTAATGGCATATATGAGGCTTGTCGACAATCAAGATGACGATAATTCGATGCTCAGGATTATAAATGAACCAAAGAGGGGAATAGGACCTAAGACTCTTGGCATCTTAACTGAGGAGGCGTCTAATCAAGGGATTAGCATTTTTGAACTACTTAGAGCAGGGACGGCGTATGAATACATTCCTAAAAAGGCGGGGTCCGCACTGAGAAATCTGGTGCAGATGATAGAGGATTGTTCAAATGAAATAGATAATATGAGAATTTCGGATTTATATGACAATATTCTAAAGAGGAGCGGTTATCTTACAGCACTTGAGAATGCGGATACGGTTGAAGCGGATACTAGAATTGAGAATATTATGGAATTTAAGTCCGTTATTGAAGAATTTGAAAATAATTTGAGAATGGGAGAAATATCTTCTCTCGAGGAGGAAGTAGAAAAAGAAAGAAAAGAATTAATTGAAAGCGGATTTGAATTAGAAGAGAATACTGAGCTAGGACATTTTCTTGAAAACATAACGCTGATGTCTGATATAGATAATAAGAATAGCGATGAGGACGCCGTATCTCTAATGACAATGCACAGTGCAAAGGGACTCGAATTTAAGGTTGTATTCATGCCTGGAATGGAGGACGGGATTTTTCCAGGGGTAGCAGCCTTTGATGACAGGGAGAAATTAGAGGAAGAGAGAAGGCTTTGTTATGTTGGAATTACAAGGGCGAAGAAAATTTTATATCTTACCTCCGCCACAATGAGAATGTTATATGGAAAAACCGATTATACGAGGGAATCGATGTTCCTAGGAGAGATGGATAAAAAATTGTTTGGGACAAATAAGCCGGCACTTCTTTTTGATGATGAAGATGAGGGCGAAAGAATGTTTGGAAGTCATAAATTCAAGGGAAGAAATTATGGAACGAGCGATGGATATTCAAATCCTATTTCTAGAAAGCCATTTGATGTGCTAAGGAATGCGACTGATAATATAAATGAAAGAGGGAAAGAAGAATTTGAAATAGGTGACAGGTTAAGGCATCCAAAGTTCGGAGTAGGAGTGCTTAAAGTGCAAGATAAAAAAACTATGACAATAGAATTTGACGAATTTGGCAAGAAAAAAATAGGCAAGGGATTTGTGAAAATTGTAAGGGCAGATTAAGTGCAGTCAATTAAGTGCAGGAGATTTTAAACACAATTGATATACAATTTATATTAAGGAAGAACATAAAAGAGGCTTGTTAAACTTCGAATACAAGATTAAGAAGCAAGACCTGAAATAAAAAAATTAGAAAAATGAGGGGAATTCATGGGCAGCAATATGAATATAAATAATCAGGACAAAAAGAGATTAGAAGAATTAATTTCTATTCTTAATAATGCGTCAAGGGCATATTATGATGAAGCAAGTGAAATTATGAGTAATTTTGAATATGATGCCTTATATGACGAATTAGTGGAACTTGAGAAAAAGACGGGGATAGTGATGGCAACAAGCCCTACAAGAAATGTAGGATATAGCGTTCGCTCGGAGCTACCTAAGAAGGCACATGGAACTAAGATGCTTAGCCTAGATAAGACTAAGAATAAGGAAGAGCTTCTTAGCTGGCTTGGAAGTAATAAGGGAATCCTCTCATGGAAGCTTGACGGTCTTACCGTAATTATAACATATAAAAATGGCTCCCTTTACGAGGCGGTTACAAGGGGAGATGGCGAAGTTGGAGAAGTTGTAACAGATAATGCGAAAACATTTAAAAATTTACCACTAAGCATACCATATAAGGGAGAGCTCACTATCAGGGGAGAAGCTGTAATTTTATATAGCGACTTTGATAAAATTAATAGCATGATTCCTGAAGCAGATGCAAAATATAAAAATCCGAGAAATTTATGTAGCGGAAGCTTAAGGCAGCTCGATAGCAGGGTGACAGCTTCTAGGAATATCAGATTTTATGCCTTTGCAATAACTAAGTCAGAAGGCGTAGATTTTAATAATAGCAAGGAAAATCAGTTAAAATGGCTAGACGAACAAGGCTTTGAAATTGTTCCATATGAAGGTGTCGACGCACTTAATCTAATTGATAAAGTCGGGGAATTTGAAGAGAAGGTAGCCGGCTTTATCATACCGTCAGACGGGCTCGTGCTCGCACTTGACGACCTCGAGCTTGCGAGCACCCTCGGGGCTACCGCGAGGTTCCCGAGGCATTCAATCGCCTTCAAGTGGGAGGACAAAAACGAGGAGACCGTCCTCAGGCGGATTGAATGGAGCCCGTCGAGGACCGGCTTGTTAAACCCAGTCGCCTTATTCGATCCGGTTGAACTTGAGGGAACCACAGTCAAGAGAGCCTCGGTTCACAATGTGAATATACTTAAAAGTCTTGAGCTTGGGATAGGAGATACGATTACCGTATATAAGGCAAATATGATAATCCCGCAGATAGCAGATAATCTAACAAGGAGCGGTAATTTGGAAATTCCAAAAGAATGTCCAATTTGCAAGGGAAAGACGGAGTTAAGATTTTCAGGAAAAACCGAGATACTGATGTGCCTAAATGAGGAATGTCCTGCCAAGATGTCAGGAAGGTTTACTCATTTCGTCTCTAGAGAGGCGATGAATATTGAGGGCCTCTCAGAGCAAACTATTCTTAAATTTATGGGATATGGTTATATAAAAAGCTTCAAAGACATATATGAGCTTGAAAAATATGGTGATGAGATAATGGCACTCGAAGGCTTTGGCAAAAAATCATATGAAAAGCTTATGGACTCGATAGAAAAATCAAGGAACACCTCACCTGCAAGGCTATTATATGCACTCGGAATAACAGGCATTGGATATGCTACATCATCGCTAATATCAAAATATTGTCATAACAAGTGGAATGAGATTGTTTCGCTAAGCGAAGATGAACTAATCAAAATAGATGGCATAGGAAGTGTAATAGCTAAAGATTTTACCAAGTTTTTTTCAAATGAAGAAAACAAAGATATGGTTAAAAAGCTGGTTTTAAAATTAAATATAGATGAAAAATATGAAGAAGCCGGGGATAAGCTTCAAAATAAAACATTTGTAATAACGGGCGACTTAGAGCATTTCTCAAATCGAAAAGAGCTAAAGGATAGTATTGAAAAGTCTGGAGGAAAGGTTGCGTCATCAGTTAGCAATAATACCGATTATCTCATAACGAATAACCCAAGCTCAGGTTCGTCTAAGAATAAGAAAGCTAGAGAACTCGGAATCCAAATTATAACGGAAGAAAAGATAATGGAGATGTTGGAACTTCTATAGTTCACAATAAGAAAACAATATAGTATAATATAATTTAATTTAAAAATCATATTGTAATAGCGTACTATAATTGATTTTTACATCAACCAATCTGAGATTATTTAAGAAAAGAAAGGAGGAATCTTGCATGGAAGAAAACAATTTAAATACAATTGCCGAGCAGGGCAAGGAATTTGATGATTCCGAAAATAAAATCTTCAATCTGATTGAAGAACATAAATACTTTGAATGCAGAGATGAACTCCTCAAAAGAGATGAAGTTGAAATGTCTGAAATCCTCGAGGATGTTATCAGAGATTTCGGAATGCAGATGGCGGTAATACTTTTTAGGACACTTCCTAAGGATTCAGCCGTCGAAGTTTTTTCAAGATTTAGCGTTGATAATCAGCTTGGAATAATAGATGTCATTACAGATGCAGAGATAAAAAATATCGTAGAAGAGCTCGACTTTGACGATAAGATAGATATTCTAGAAGAGATGCCTTCTAATTTGGTTGATAAAATTTTAGAAAAAACTCCGTCATCAGAAAGAAAGCTAATAAACACCTTCCTAATGTATAAGGAAGACAGTGCAGGCTCGCTGATGACACCTGATTATATTAATCTCGGAAAAAATATGACAGTAAGGCAGGCACTTGACCATATCAAGGAGATTGGGCTTGAGTCTGAAACCATATATACCTGTTATGTGCTCGAAAAGGGGAGAAAGCTCGAGGGGATAGTTTCTCTTAGAACCCTTGTCATATCAGACTATGATATGAAGGTATCCGATCTAATGAGAGAAGATATTATCTATGTCCATGTTAATGATGATCAGGAAGAAGTTGCAGACATATTCAAAAGATATGGATTTCTTGCAGTTCCGGTAGTAGATAATGAGAGAAGGCTTGTTGGTATAATTACTATCGACGATATTCTCGATGTAATGGAAGAAGAAACAACAGAGGATATTGAGAGAATGGGTGGTGTCATCGATACTCATAATAGGGAATATCTAGACATTTCCATAATGGGTCATGTTAAGGCGAGGCTTCCTTGGCTCTTGCTTCTCATGTGTTCATACTTTATAACAGGAGGAATTATATCTTCTTTTGAGCAAACGCTTTCAAAGGTAATCGCACTTGTAATCTATATGCCTATGCTGATGGGTACGGGAGGTAATTCCGGCTCTCAGTCGTCAACCCTGATAATTCGTGGAATGGCGACTGGTGACATTGATACATCTGACTGGATAAAGGTTATTTGGAAAGAGCTGAGGATAGGTTTAATAATTGGAATATGCGTAAGCATAATAAATGTGATAAGAATAATTTTTATAGATCATAATAGCATTGGAGTTGCACTAACGGTATCATGTGCGATGACGCTTGTCGTAATAATTGCAAAATTAATAGGAGCTTCGCTTCCGATGCTTGCAAAGAAAATCGGTATAGATCCGGCACTTATGGCAGGTCCTATGATGTCATCAATAACTGATATGATTTCGCTTTTGACATATTTCCTTATGGCTATGATTTTCCTAGGGATTTAAATAAATAATGAGCAGGAGGTACAAGGTGGCAAATTTAAGTATTGAGAAATTAGAAGAACACGCTCGAAATATTAGAATTAATTCGGTAAAGGCAATTCACGAGGCAGGTTCAGGGCACCCAGGAGGTTCACTTAGCTCGGCGGACATTCTTTCAGCACTTTATATGACTGTTATGAATATAGATCCTGAGAATCCAAATATGCCTGAAAGGGATAGATTTGTTTTATCTAAAGGTCATGCAGCTCCTGCCCTTTATGCGGCACTTGGAGAGAGAGGATTTTTTCCAGTAGAGGAAATGATGAGCCTTAGAAAAATTGATAGCGATTTTCAAGGGCACCCAAGCATGCTATCCATTCCAGGAGTTGATATGTCAACAGGTTCATTGGGACAGGGCTTCTCCGCAGCAGTGGGAATGGCTACAGCTTTAAAGATTGATGACAATCCTGCCCATGTATATGTAATGCTAGGAGATGGCGAACTTCAAGAAGGAATTGTATGGGAAGCTGCCATGTCCGCAGCTCATAGAAAGCTTGGAAATTTAGTAGCAATCGTAGACTGGAATGGTTTGCAAATTGATGGAAGAGTTGATGATGTAAAAAGGGTCACTCCTATAGATGAAAAATTTGCTACATTCGGATGGTATACGATCATGACAGATGGTCACGATATGAGGGATATAGTAAAATCCCTTGTTACAGGAAGAAAAATCGTTGATCGTCCGGTTGTAATTATTGCAAAAACTGTAAAAGGCAAGGGAGTCAGCTTTATGGAAAATGAAGCGGGCTGGCATGGAAAAGCACCTGATGATGAACAATTTAAAAAAGCAATGAAGGAGCTCGGAGGTGAAATTCATGAGTAAATATAAAAAAGGCGAAAAGATAGCTACTAGGCAGGCGTATAGCGATTTCTTAGTAGATGAGGGACTTTTGAAAGAAGACCTCATAGTTATGGATGCCGACCTTTCGGGTTCAACCAAGACCAAGGCTTTTGCAAAGAAGTATCCAAAGAGATTTGTTCAGTCCGGAATATCAGAGCAGGATTTAATGGGAGAGGCCGCTGGAATTGCAGCAACTGGGCATACAGTATGTGCAAGTTCATTTGCGATGTTTGCCACAGGAAGAGCATATGAGATAATTAGAAATTCAATTGCAGCTAATGGTCTTGATGTAAAAATTTGTGCAACCCATGCAGGAATTACCGTCGGAGAGGACGGTGCGAGTCATCAGACATTTGAGGATATATCACTCATGAGAATTTTACCGGAAATGACCGTAATAAATCCAGCAGACGCTGTAAGTGCAAGAAAATTGCTTGGGAAATCAATGGAATTTAATGGACCAGCATATATAAGGCTTGGAAGGTCAGGAGTTCCTGTCATTTATGATGAAAATGATGCGATTGAAATAGGCAAGGCAAATATAATAAAAAGCGGTAAAGATGTAACGATTTTGGCAACAGGAATAATGGTTGACAGTGCAATAAAGGCAGAAAAAATTCTGAGCGAAATGAATATTGATGCAGAGGTTATTGATATTCATACGATAAAGCCATTAGATGAAGACGCTGTAATCGCTTCAGCAAAAAAGACAGGAAAAGTAGTTACGGCAGAGGAGCACAGCGTAATAGGCGGACTTGGCAGTGCTGTAGCTGAGGTTTTAGCTCAAAAATTACCGACAAAGATGGCTTTCGTAGGTCAGCATGATACATTTGGAGAATCGGGCAAACCTGATGAACTAAGAAAAAAGTACAAGATGACAGCAGATGATATAGTAGATGCTGTAAAAGATATTCTGAAATAAATAAGAGGAGCACTCATGATGAGCAATGTAAATCCCGATGCTGAAAAAATGCAAGGGACCAATAAAAGAAAAAAGTATATTAGAATCGCTTGTTTTGCAATAGCCGATGTAATTACAGTCATCATAAGTATATTCATGCCTATGGTATGGAGGTTCGGTTTATTTAACATAGATTATCAATATGTTGAACTAGCAAAGACATGGCTGGTTGTCGATATATTGATAGCATTATCTGTAATAGCAGTTAACAAGCTATATAACAGGGTCTGGGCATTTGCAAGCATTGAAGAAATGATAGACTGCTTTAAAGCGAGCATCATCATAGAGGCAATATATATTATTTATAAGACCATCTTTGGAATTAGAATGTTCAGGTCATTTTATCCATTTAACTGGATGATCCTTTTAATTCTATTATGTGCTTCTAGAGCAGCTATTAGATTCGTGAGAAGGCTTAGGAATAGATTTCTCAAAAATGACAATAGGCGTAGGCTCATGATAATAGGTGGGGGTGCTGCGGCATCAATTCTCATTAAAGAGATGAGAGAAAGCTATGGCAACTCAAAGGCTGTCTGCATAATAGATGACAACAGAGCAAAAAAAGGTAAGCTAATTCACAATGTCCCTATAGTGGGCATGAGAGATACGATTCCTGCAAATGTGCTTAAATATGCAATAGATGAAATTATTATTGCGATCCCGTCTGCAAAACCGTCCGAAATTAGAGATATTATTCAGATATGTCAGGAAACAAAGGCAAAGGTTAAGATTATGCCTGCAATTGCTGACACCCTAACTTCTTCAATATATAGAACGATAAGAGATATTAGTTACGAGGATTTACTTGGTAGAGAGCCGGTTCTTATTGCAAATAGAGAGCTAAAAGATTTTGTTAAAGACAAGACGGTTCTTGTAACAGGCGGAGGAGGAAGTATTGGCTCTGAGTTATCAAGACAGATTGCCGCTAATAAGCCAAAAAAACTTCTGATTCTCGATATTTATGAAAACACTACATATGAACTTGAAAGAGAGCTTGATAAATACTATCCGGAAGTTGACAAGGTGGTATTAATCGCTTCTGTAAGGGATTATGACAGACTTGAGAGCATCTTTTCTGAATATAAACCTGACATAATCTACCATGCGGCAGCACATAAACATGTTCCTCTTATGGAATATTCTCCTAATGAGGCAATTAAAAACAATTGCAAGGGCACTCTGAACATAGTTAAACTTGCGGACATTTATGGCGTAAAAAGAATGGTTCTAATATCGACAGACAAGGCTGTTAGACCAACAAATGTCATGGGTGCATCAAAGAGAATATGCGAGATGATTGTTCAATCATATAATAAAAAATCTGATACTGAATATGTGGCTGTTAGATTTGGAAATGTACTTGGGAGCAACGGATCGGTTATTCCATTTTTCTTAAAGCAGATTGAAATGGGAGGACCGGTCACCTTAACGCATAGAGAGATAACAAGGTTTTTTATGACAATTCCAGAGGCAGTCTCTCTTGTCCTTGAAGCCGGCTTGATGGCTAAGGGCGGTGAAATATTTATACTCGACATGGGAGAACCTGTTAAGATATACGATTTAGCTTGCAATTTGATTAAAATGAAAGGATACGAACCTGGTAAGGATATTCAGATTGACATAGTTGGACTTAGACCGGGAGAAAAATTATATGAGGAGCTCCTCATGGACGAAGAGGGGCTTAAGGAAACAGAAAACAAGTTAATCCACATAGGAAAGCCGATTGAATTAAATGAGGAGGAGTTCTTCAGAAAGCTTGATAGATTAATTGAACTCGCCAAAGAAGATGATAGAGATATTAGAAAAGAGATAAAATTAATTTGTCCTACTTATAAAATTCAAAATGAGCAAGTTAAGGCATAGTTTATAAAAACTACACAAATTTTTAGTATTTTGATGTTAAAATTGGTGGGTTGTAAATTAGCATTTACAAATATAAAAATAATTATAATAATTTTTCATATAAGCAAATTTAATATCAATACATAAATATCAATACACATAATTCAAATATAAATTAGCAGAGGGTTTTAAGATGAAGATACCTTTTTCTCCGCCGGATATTGGGGAGCTTGAAATTGAAAAAGTAACCGATGTGCTTAAATCAGGCTGGATAACAACAGGTCCGGTAGTAAAGGAATTTGAAGATGAAATATCTAAATATATTGGAACGGGTAAGGCAGTAGCACTTTCTTCCGCAACTGCTTCACTTGAGGGAGCACTAAGGATTCTAGGTATAGGTGAGGGAGATGAGGTAATAGTTCCGGCTTATACATATACTGCTACCGCAAGTCCAGTAGTCCATGTTGGAGCAAAACTTAGAATCTGTGATGTGGCAGAAGATAGCTTCGAGATGGATTTGAGCCAGCTAGGCACAATGATTAATGAAAGAACCAAGGCGATCATTGCCGTTGATCTCGGTGGCATTATCGCTGATTATGACAGCTTATATGAGATCGCAATAAAGAATAGGGATTCTTTCACCCCGTCAGACAACCCTATCCAAAGAGCTTTAGGCAGAATAGCAATAATAGCTGATTCGGCACATTCATTCGGAGCTTCTTTAGGCAATAAAAAGGCAGGGAATATTGCAGATTTTTCGTCATTTTCTTTTCATGCGGTAAAAAATCTAACAACTGCAGAGGGAGGAGCTTTGACATGGAGGAGCATTGATGGAATAAATGATGAAGATATTTATAGAGAACTTCAATTGTACTCCCTACATGGTCAGTCAAAGGATGCCCTTGCAAAGAACAAGGCTGGTGCTTGGGAATATGACATATTATATCCCGCATATAAGTGCAATATGACCAATATTCAGGCGGCGATAGGGCTTGCACAGCTTGAAAGATATGAGGTAATGCTTCAAAGAAGAAAAGAGCTTAACGAGCGTTATGATGAGGCATTTTCAAAACATGGGTTAAAATTAATGAAGCATTACGAAGAACCTATGAAGTCCACAGGACATCTATACCTAGTTAGAATACCAAAAGCAAGCGAGGAAGATAGAAATCAGATAATAATCGATATGGCAGAAAGAGGCATTGCTTGCAATGTTCACTATAAACCGCTACCAATGATGAGTGCATATAAGAATATGGGATTTGATATTAAAGATTATCCAAATTCATATAATCAATATAAAAATTTAATTTCGATACCAATATTTTCAAAGATGACAGATGAGGAAAATAGATATGTTATAGACACATTTATTTCCTGTCTTAAAAATAGGAGCTTAATCTCTTGATTATTAAGAATTGGGAAAAACTTCCAGAAAATCTAAGAAAAGACGAAGTTCATATATATTATGAGGGGCTTAGAAAAAAATCGTTTTCTTTGATGCTTAAGAGGCTCTTCGATGTTATTATGTCGCTAATATTAATACTTATTCTATCGCCAGTCTTGATAATTATATCCATAATAATCAAGAAAGAAGATGGCGGGAGCGTATTTTATAGACAGGTCAGAATAACGCAATATGGCAAGGAATTTAAGATTTTTAAATTTCGTACAATGGTAGAGGGGGCTGACAAGATAGGCTCACTTGTAACGAGAAATGAAGACAGTAGGATAACAAGGGTAGGAAAAACTCTGAGGAAATATCGCCTTGATGAATTACCACAGCTTTTCAACATTTTGATAGGAGAGATGACCTTTGTCGGAACAAGACCTGAGGTGCCTAAATATGTTGAAAAATATACAGATGAGATGATGGCAACCTTGCTACTTCCAGCTGGCGTAACATCAGAAGCGAGCATTATGTTTAAAGATGAGGATAAATTCATATCAAAGGAAAATGATGCAGACAAAGTCTATGTTGAAGAGATTTTGCCGAAGAAGATGGAATATAACCTTAACCAGCTAAAGAATTTTTCAATTGCCTATGAAATCCTTCTTCTATTAAAGACAGTAAGAGCGGTTAGCAGGTAGAAAGGCAGGGAAAAAATGAATATCCTTTATATAAATCATTATGCCGGTTCGCCAAAGATGGGAATGGAATTCAGGCCTTATTATTTAGCAAAAGAGTGGATAAATAAGGGTCACGATGTGACTATAATTGCAGGTTCATATTCACATCTTAGAAAAGAAAATCCAATAGTAGATAAAGATTTTACAGAAGAAATTATAGATGGTATAAGATATGTGTGGATAAAGACAAGGTCATATTCGTCTAATGGCTCAGCAAGGGCAATGAGCATGGTGGATTTTTGTAAGAAAATATATAAAAATGCAAAGAATATTTCGAGAAAATATAAGCCGAGCGTTGTAATTTCGTCGTCAACATATACATTTGACACCTATCCGTCGCAGAGGATAGCTAAGATTTCAAAATGCAAATATATTCACGAAGCACATGACCTATGGCCGCTCACACTTGTTGAAGTTGGAGGAATGAGCAAATTTCATCCATTTGTAATTGCGATGGGAAAGGCTGAAAAATCCGCATATAAAAATTCAGATGCAGTGATTTCTCTATTCCCTAAGGCATATGAACATATGCTTAAGCATGGATTGCAAAACATGGATAAATATAGCTGCATTCCAAATGGAATTTCCTTAAGCGAATGGACCGAGGCAGAGAATATTGATGAAGAATATAAGAATTTAGATGAAGAGCATAGGAATTTACTAGAAAGACTCAAAAGAGATGGAAAATTCATCGTCTGTTATCTTGGAGGTCATGCAATTTCAAACGCTCTCATATATTTGATTAAAGCTGCAAAGATTTCAAGACATAATGAAGATATTAGCTATGTTCTTGTTGGTGATGGGATGGAAAAGGATAGGCTTAGACAAATCGCAAAAGCAGAAGGGCTTGGTAATATATTCTTTCTTCCGCCAATACAGAAGACTAAGGTCCCTGCACTTTTAAGCATGGCAGATGCCTTATATGTAGGAGCAGAAAAATCAAGCCTTTATAGGTTCGGCGTATCAATGAACAAGGTGTATGATTACATGATGTCAGCGAAGCCTATCATTTACGCTGTTTTGGCTGCAAATAATGATATAGAGGAAGCAAAGTGCGGAATTGTGATTGAGCCAGAAAATCCCGATGAGATCTTCAATGCCATATTGGAATTAAAGGCTTTGAGTAAAAAAGAAAGAAATGAGATGGGAGAGAGGGGAAAAGAATACGTCCTTTCTCACTATGATTATAGGATATTAGCAGAGAAATTTTTGCTTGTAATGGAGCAATAAAATAAAAAATATAGGGATAATATAATTATTTTATTTAGAAATAAGTGAGAGGTGAAAATGGAATTTAACAATATTTATTCAAGACTTGTTAAAGGCAGTGAAAAACTTGCTCTAGTTGGGCTTGGTTATGTAGGAATGCCAATTGCCGTTGAGTTTGCAAAACACATAAGTGTAATAGGTTTTGACATCAATGAAAAAAGAATTGAAGAATATAAGTCGGGCATTGATTCAACAAATGAAGTTGGAGAAGCTATAAAGGATACGAATGTAGATTTTACCTCAGATGCAAAAAGACTTTCTGAAGCTAAATTTATAATTGTTGCTGTTCCTACACCAGTCAAGGAGGACAATAGCCCTGATCTAAGGCCGGTAAAAGGGGCGTCAAAGACAATTGGACAGAATTTGACAAAGGGTTCAATCGTAGTATTTGAGTCAACTGTATATCCCGGAGTTACAGAGGATATATGCGTTCCTATAATAGAGGAAGAGTCCGGTCTAAAATGCGGAACGGATTGGAAGATAGGATATTCTCCTGAGAGAATAAACCCAGGAGATAGAGTTCATACTCTCACCAACATCAAAAAGGTTGTATCAGGAATGGACGAAGAGTCCGCTAGAGAAATCAAAAAAGTGTATGACATAGTAATAAAGGCTGGAACATTCCCAGTATCAACTCTTAGGACGGCTGAAGCTGTAAAGGTTGTTGAGAATAGTCAAAGGGACATTAATATAGCATTTATGAACGAGGTAGCTATGATATGTGACAGAATGGGCATTGACACAAATGAGGTATTAGCAGGAATGAATACCAAGTGGAATGCTCTAGGCTTTAAGCCGGGGCTTGTAGGTGGTCATTGCATAGGGGTTGACCCATATTACCTGACAAATGCAGCGGAAAAGCTAGGCTACCACAGCCAAATTATTCTCAATGGAAGAAAAGTTAATGACAGCATGGGAGCTTACGTTGCTGACGCTGCTATCAAGCAGATGATTGAGGCGGGCATGGCACCGAAGAAGGCGACAGTCGTTCTTCTTGGAATCACATTTAAGGAGAACTGCCCTGATACGAGAAATAGCAAGGTCGTAGATATAATAAATCGCCTTAAGGAATTTGAAATAGAGCCGATTGTAAGCGATGACTGGGCTGATAGAGAGATTGCGAAGAAGGAGTATGGAGTAAACCTTGTAGATTACGATAGCTTGCCAAAGGCTGACTGCGTTATAGTTGCAGTAGGACATAATGAATATAGATCATTACCGATGATGAAGATAAAGGAATTGTTCAAAGATGACCTGGATGACTCAGAAAAAGTTCTAATCGATGTAAAGAGCCTTTATAGAATTGATGAGCTTGAAGCATCAGGAATGAAATTTTGGAGATTATAGAGAGGTATAGATGTATTTAAGTGAGGAACTAAAAAAAATAAGTATCGATTGTAAATGCTTTAACGAAAAGAGCTTCAGCTCTCTTGGGCTTGCAGGATATAATGATGGTAAAGATGTTTGCACCTTTCTTGCAGCAAGTAAGTATGCCGATGGAATAAGTGAAGGCATTTCGATGATAATCACATCAAAAAGTGTCTATGATGAACTTCTAGACCAGAAGAAGATTGATGATAAATATGGAATTTGTATAGTTGAAGATCCTAGAATCACATATTTTAAACTTCATAACGCACTCTGCCAAAATGATGAATACAAAAGAAAAGAGCATAAAAGCATCATAAGCGATTCTGCAAAGATAAGTAAACTGGCTTATATTTCGGATAAAAATGTAAAGATTGGAAACAATGTTGTTATTGAGGAATTTGTCTCAATTAAAGAAAATACGATAATCGGAGACAATAGCGTTATCAGAGCAGGAAGTATTATAGGTGGAACAGGATTTGAAATAAAAAATAGCGACGATCGTCTTTGGACGGTTACTCACATCGGTGGAGTAATAATTGGAAACAATGTTGAAATACAGCAGAGTGCTACCATTGACAAGGCAATTTATCCTTGGGATGATACCATCTTATCAGATGGGGTAAGAATAAATAGTCAGGTTCAAATAGCACACGGCGTTAAAATCGATATAGACACTGAAGTCGTATCAAATGCAGGAATACAGGGCAGAGTTAAAATTGGAAAAGGCGTCTGGATTGGTCCAAACACTGCAATAAGAAATGGGATAAAGATAGGTGACAATGCAAGAGTTAATATCGGAGCAGTTGTAACCCTTGATGTACCTGATGGTGCAAGCGTTAGCGGTAATTTTGCAAGAGAACACTCAAAGATGATTCAAGAGATGAAAAGATATAAGGATAGCTAAAGCAGACTATACATTATTGTGTATATAATTTTTTAAGAAGGGATTAAAAATGACTGCGAGCAGTGAAGATTTTTACTCATTGGAATTAAAAAAAGTACAAGACACAGAGCTTGATATATTATTAAAATTTGACAAGATTTGTAGAGAGAATAACTTAACCTATTGTCTTGATGGTGGAACTGCTCTTGGAGCAGCCAGACATAAGGGGTTTATACCTTGGGATGATGATATTGATGTTAATATGCCACGAAATGATTATGACACCTTTATGGAGATTGGACAAGAACAATTAGGAGATGAATATTTTTTGCAAAATAGAAACACAGACCCTAATTCACCTTTTTCATTTGCAAAAATTAGGAAAAATAATACAACTTTTCTTGAATGGAATAAAAGAAATATAAAAATGCATCATGGAATTTTCATTGATATTTTTCCACTGGATGTTTTACCAAGGGATTTGGACTATAGGGAAAAATATATAGAAAAGTGTTATAGGCTAAATAATAAACTAGTTAAAAGAATGATTCCTGATAGGGCATCTATTCCGGAAAAAAATATTAAATGGATTATTGGTGCACTTTCGAGAAGGGTGCAGCACTATTTACTCTGTTTGATCTCGGCAAAATCTATTGACAGGGAAATTAATGAGGAATTTTCAAAATATAATTCTAGAGGGTTTGATGGCAATGATTGCATTTCGCATTCATATGCAACAAAGACAGTTTTACCATCAGAAATTATGTTCCCGCCCAAGGAAATGGATTTTGAAGGACATAAATTCTATGCTCCAGCTGACTGTGATGCGTATCTGAAGATTTTATATGGTAACTATATGCAACTTCCAAAAGAAGAAGATAGAATTGGTCACAGACCACAGGTTATTTCTTTTGATAAAGAAATTTTTAGTAGGTAATTTGTATGAAGTTAATTAAAGGAAAAACTAGATGTTATTAGTCGTATTATGGTTACTAAATCTATATGTGCTTTTTTATGAGTGGAGAAAAAAATCACTGGGCACGGTTCTTTGGGCCATGCTTTTTGTGGTATTTACATTACCTCACAGTGTTCATCTATATATTGGAGATTACGACAAAACTGTGCTAGACACAGCTACGGTATATGCTATTATTTTTATTTTCTTATATTCTATAATCAGATTTATCTATTTTTATTATGCTGATTCCCCTGTAATTGAATTTAATTTTAGAGATTGTTACGAGACACCAGAAAAACTTTTCAATATGGTATTCGCAGTTTATTTAGTTTGCTTTTTATTTACTGCAATTACATTTTATGGAAAAGGTTTTACATTGCTAGGATCCTCATGGTCTGACACCTTGTATATGAAACAGACAATGATTGAAGTAATTACAGGTCAATTAGTAGTTGCATTTTCTGGGCTTGGATTTGTGTGTCTATCTAAAAACAAAAAACTGCATTTTGTAATTTGCCTTGGGATATATATATTCTGTTTGCTGTGGTCAAAATCCAGATATAATTTGCTTGGATTTATTACACCATTCATTATATTTTTTATTTTCAATAAAGATAAAAGAAAGGTTGTTTTAGGAATTACAAGTGGAGTGTTTTTAGTTCTTTTAGTCTTTGTTTTTCAGCAAATTCGCTGGCTTCAAGATGTTACACTTGTATCATCTGTTGGAGCAGGAGAAATATTAAGACGCTCTTTTGAATATATGAAAGAAGGCGGAGGAGAATTTGGGCTACTAAAGGCTTTTTATTATTTTATAGAAAAGAATAATAATTTTGTAAATTTCGGAGAGGGACTGGGATATATAAGATTATTGCTTTTACTAATACCAAGTGCTATATTGAAATCCAAACCTAGAGATTTCGCAATAGATATGTATAAAGAATGGACACATGTTGATAATCCTAGAGGCACTATGCATCCGACACTTTATGGTGATACATTTGCAAACTTTGGTTTTGCTGGATGCTTTATGGGCTTGCTTTACGGATTATTTATAATCTTTATAGACGAAAATATAAAAAGAACTCAAGATCCTATGATTAGAGTTATGAAAATAAGTATGGGATGCACAATGTTTGTTCTTCTTGGACGAGGAGCAATGTATAATGCAATTTTTAATTTTATTATAGGCTGGTTTGTTTTAGAAGCGACTTATTGGCTTTTCTGCTCTAGGAGGAATTCATTATTATGAAATTATTATTTATCAGTACTGCAGATAAAAATTACGATGGAAGAACTAGAGTATTGATTGACCTAGTTAAAACTTTTGCTGATGTAATAGAGATAACGGCAGCAAAGGATGAAGAATACTATTCCAGTAATGAGTATCATCTGCGATTAAATAATTCAATGGATTATTATAAATTTTTGAAAAAAAGCATTAAAATTGCTAAAAAACACAAAGACATAGATTGCTTATTTATTGATAATAGAAAAGCTACAATTGCAGGCTTAAAATTAAAAAATATAATTAATCCAAAGATTACAATTTATGATGCTAGAGAATTGTATTTACGCGAAGAAATGAATACTATTTATAGCAAAATTGGATGCATATTTGAAGAAAAGATGATAAATAAATCAAATTTGGTCATTTGTGCAAATGAAGAGCGACGAAAAATTATGGAAAGCAGATATGTCAACACTGATTTTCTTGTCTTTGAAAATTTTCGCAAATTAGAATATTCACAAAATATTGATAAAAAAAACATTGAAAAGAAGTTCACAAAATATTTTAATAATACAGGATTTCGTATTGTTTCAACAGGGGGTTGTGATCTTGACAGAGGAACAGATAGACTTGTATCTGCTTGTGCAAAACTAAGTTACAAATATAGTCTTTTCCTTGTTGGATCTAAAGAAGGTTCAGATAAACTGATTATAGAAAATTTAAAGGAGCAATATAATATAAAGAGTATATATTTTATACCTAAGCTTAGCCAAAATGAACTGAAATATTTTCTTTCTAAATGTGATGCTGGAATTGCTATTTATCATAAAAAAAATGCTAACAATCTTTATTGTGCATCTGGAAAGGTCTATGAGTACATATATGAAGGACTTCCGGTTGCAGTTTCAGACAATCCGCCACTTATTAATTTAGTTAACGATTACAAGGTGGGAATATGTAGCTCAGATATACATAAAGCATTGGAAGAAGTATATGTTCGTCATAAGGAACTAAAAAACAATGTGAATACATTTATAGATAAAAACATTGTTGAAAATAAACAAAAGGAATTTTCAATAAAATTAAAAAAATATTGCATGGAGGTAAATTTTGAAAAATAATTTTGAATATAAGATGTTGATTACACTAAAAAAATATTTTCTAATAATTCTTATCATTTCTATTTTAGCAGGTGCTTTTGCTCTGGTATACAATAAAAAAACTGTAAAAAAAGAATATTCAGCAAAGGCTACAATTTTGATTAATAACATTGATGGTTATGGGGAAAATAGCACATTGAAAGATATTCAAAAAAATCAAAAGCTTGTTGGAATTTATAGTAAATTGTCAACATCAAACATTGTGCTTACAGAAGTAATTAAAGAATTAGATACAAAGAATCTAAATGTAGATAATTTAAAAGAGATGATAATCGCAACACCTGATGAAGCATCCAGCACCTTTGATATAGAAGTTAAAAATCCGAACAAAGATTTTGCATTTAAAATTGCAAATGCTGAAATAAAGAGTTTATCAAAGATTTCAAAAGACATTGTTGGAGAACAGAAGTTAGAGATTATTAGCTCGCCTCAAAAGCCTAATAAACCTGAAGTAAACAGAGTTAATAACAAGATGTATGCAATTATTGGATTTATAGCAGGATTTCTTATTTCGTGGTTTCTACTATATTTGAAAGATAGCTTAAATTTTCGTAGTGAGTAAAATTTTAAAAATTGATTACAGAAATAATAGAAAAAATAAAAAAATTATATAGGAAAGGGCTTTTCGATATAATTGGCTCTGGATTGCTAAATAAGACATTTTTCTTCGTAGGCAATATCTTTGCAGTAAGATTTTTATCAAAATCCGAATATGGTGCATTTGGATATGCAGATAGTATAATGGCATTCATAATCACCTTAAATGGTCTAGGAATTACCAATGGTGTGCTTCAGTTTTGCTGTGAAAGTGATGATGAAACTCACAAAAGGAAATATGAGAAATATGGATTATTCTGGGGTTTGATAATAAGCCTTGCATTTTCTGCATTTTGCATACTTTATTCGTTATTTGGGTATTTTTCTATAAATGCATCAAGAACTGTGTTCTTAGTTTATTCTTTATACCCAACCACATACTATCTTTTTACATATTATTGTGTAATATTAAGGTGTTATGACAAAAATAAACAATATGCAAAGATTAGAAATATTAATGCCTTCATCTATGCCACTTGTGAAATAGTAGGAACATATTTTATAAATGAGATAGCAATAGTAATTGCACTATATATGGCTACAATAATCTCTTCTTATTTGGGATATAAATATATTGAATCATGTCATAAAGGCTATGAAAATGAAAATAAAATTGATTTTGACAACTTATCTTTAAAACTTGAAAATTCTGAAAAAAAAGAGTTTTTAAAGTATTCAATTTTCACATCTTTTAATCAAGTTGTCACCAATTTGGTTGGATTTGCGGATGTTCTTTTGATAGGAACAATAATTTCTAATCCTAAAGATGTGGCAGTTTATAAAGTCGCAACAGTAATTCCGCTAGCATTGATGTTTATCCCTGATTCTATTCTGATGTTTTTTTATCCTTATTTCGCAAAATATAAAGATGATAAAAAATGGATTATGGAGAGCACAAAGAAGCTTTTGATATATTCATCAATGCTCAATGTAATTATTGTATTATTTCTTATAATTATTGCTCCATATCTGATAACTATATTATGGGGGAAAAAATATATTACTTCGGTATTCCCACTTAGAATCTTAGCCATAAATTACTTTATATCAGCTACTTTTAGATACAATATAATATATATTATGAATGCATTAAGAAAAGTAAAAACAGTGTTAATTGTAAATATCATTTCCGGAGCTCTTGATATATTGCTAAATTATATACTGATTAGTAAATATGGATCTTTTGGTGCAGCATTTGCTACACTTTCCACAATGGCATTTACTACGATAATTTTGGTTCCGGTATTTATTAAGACTATAAAAAAAGAATAGATATACATGATTATGCATTTTAGGAGGACTTAAATTGAAACAGATAAAGGTTATGTCAGTATTTGGCACTAGACCAGAAGCTATAAAAATGGCTCCTTTAGTAAAAGAGTTGGAATCAAGAAAGCAAATTAAATCTATTGTATGTGTCACTGCACAACATAGAGAAATGCTTGATCAGGTATTAAATATATTTAAAATAAATCCTGACTATGATTTTAATATAATGAAAAGTGGACAATCATTGACTGATATTACGAAATGCGTAATGTCAGAAATGACTAAAATATTAAAAATTGAAAAACCAGATATTGTGCTTGTTCATGGAGATACAACGACAACATTTGCTGCAGGGCTTGCAGCTTTTTACGAGAAAATTGACATTGGGCATGTTGAAGCTGGACTAAGGACTAGAAACAAGTATTCACCATTCCCAGAAGAAATGAATAGACAAATGGTTGATTGTATGACCGATATGTATTTTGCACCTACAATTAAAAGTAAACAGAATTTAATTGATGAGAGCATAGATAATTCTAAGATTTTTGTAACAGGTAATACTGTTATTGATGCAATGAAGACAACGATTAATAGCAATTATAATCATGAAAATCTAGAATGGGCAAAAGGTAGTAGGCTTATACTTTTGACGGCTCACAGAAGAGAAAATATTGGTAAGCCAATGGAAAACATATTTGAGGCTGTGAATAAAATTACAGATGAATTTTCGGATGTAAAAGTTATATTCCCAGTTCACCTAAATCCTGAGGTTAGAAAAATTGCCAACCAAAAATTTGCTAATAATGATAATGTAAAAATGATTGAGCCATTAGATGTTTTTGATTTCCATAATTTTCAAAAAGCATCTTATTTAATCATGACAGATAGTGGGGGTATTCAAGAAGAGGCTCCTTCTTTAGGGAAACCGGTTCTTGTTTTGAGAGATACCACAGAAAGGCCAGAAGGTGTAGAAGCTGGGACACTTAAACTTGTAGGTACAAATAAAAATGAAATATATAAAGCTGTAAAACAGCTTTTAGATGATGAAGAAGAATATATTAAAATGTCTAAAGCGATTAATCCATACGGTGATGGCTTTTCAAGCAAGAAGATTGTAGATGAGATAGAAAAAAAATACAAAAATAAATGAAATTGACTATTTAATGCCATTTTTAGGAGGAAATTTATGCAATTTAGGGATTTAAAAAAACAGTATGAAGTATTAAAAGATGAGATGGATAAGGCAGTTCTCGATGTGGCAGGTTCAGGAAAGTATATTAATGGTCCTTGGGTAAAAGAACTTGAAACTGAGCTTGCTGAATATGTTGGAGTTAAACATTGTATAAGCTGTGCCAATGGAACTGATGCACTATATATTGCCATGATGGCTTGGGATATTAAAGAGGGTGATGCGGTATTTGTTCCAGATTTCACATTCTTTTCATCTGGAGAAGTTGTATCTCATGCAGGCGGAACACCGATATTTGTAGATGTTGATAGAAAAACTTATAATATCGATCCTAGTTCATTAGTAGATGCCATTGAAAAGGTTATTTCAGATGGCAAATTAGAACCTAAGGTCATCGTTTCCGTAGATCTATTTGGACTTCCTGCAAATTATGATGAGCTTCAAAAAATCGCAGACAAATATGGATTGAAAATTCTTGAAGATGGAGCTCAAGGGTTCGGAGGAGAGATCAATGGCAGGAAGGCGTGCAGTTTTGGTGATATTGGTACGACCTCATTCTTCCCTGCAAAACCGCTTGGCTGTTATGGTGATGGCGGTGCTATATTTACAGATGATGATGAGCTTGCGATGAAGATGCAGTCAATCAAGGTTCATGGAAAAGGTAAGATGAAATATGACAATGTGAGGATAGGTCTAAATTCAAGGCTAGACTCCATTCAAGCTGCTATTCTTCAAGTTAAATTTAAAGCTTTCAAAGAATATGAGGTAGCCGATGTTAACAAGGCTGCAAAAAAATATGACGAGTTAATTAAGGAAAAACTTGGAGATAAGATAATCATTCCATTTATTCCAAAAGGTTATTTATCTTCGTGGGCACAGTACACCATTCAGCTGAAAGATAAGGACACGAGAGATTCGCTTCAGTCTGCACTTAAAGAAGAAGGCATTCCATCAATGGTATACTATCCTAAGCCTATGCATAATCAAGAGGCATTTGAGATAAAAGGTGAATATGAATTTAATACAGAGGGCACAGATGCTCTATGCGACACAGTTCTATCACTTCCGATTCATCCATATATTACAGAAGATGATATAAATACAGTAGTATCAGCCATTGAAAAGAATTTGAAGTAATTGGAGGAAGATAAATTGAAATATGCACTCATCGGCTGCGGAATGATCTCACCAAACCATATTAAGGCGGCACTTGCCAGCGACCTTGAAATTGTGGCATTGTGTGATTTGGTAGAAGAAAATAGGCAAAAAGCATTTGAATTAATTCCTGAAGACAAAAGGAGTGGAATAAAACTATATTCTGATCACCAAGAGATGCTTAAGGAAGTAAAACCCGAGCTTGTTGCGATTGCACTTGGTAGCGGACTTAAGAGAAAGCTTTCAATAGATTGCATGAGGGCTGGAGCTAATGTAATAGTTGAAAAACCCATCGCACTTTCCCTTGAAGACGCCGATGCTATGATCAATACAGCAAATGAATTAGGGCTAAAGCTTATAATTAATCATCAACTAAGGTTTGGAAACACTGTAAGGGCTCTTAAGAAAGAATCTGAAAACGGAGAGTTTGGTAAAATTTTGCACGGAACTGTTCAAGTTAGGCGAAATAGAAATAAAGCTTATTTTGATGCCGGCAAGTGGAGAGGAACATGGGCCGAGGATGGTGGTACTTTGATGAACCAGTGCATACATTATACCGATCTACTTCAGTGGGTTTTGGGAAGCGAAGTTTCGGAAGTTTTTGCATATACGGACAGAATGACGCATCCATATATTGAAGCAGAAGACCTTGGACTTGCCATTTTAAAATTTAAGAATGGAGCGTATGCTTCTATTGAGGGGACTGTTAATGTTTTTCCTAAGAACCTTTCGGATTCGATGGCAATTTTTGGAGATAAAGGTACTGTTTCTTTAGAAGGTAAGACGCTTGACGATGTAAAAGCTTGGAATTTCGAATCAGGACCTAAGGGCAGAGATGAAGCTATTAAGGAATATAATATCAAAGATATGGGAAGTGGGCATATACCTCTATATAGATATGCAGTTGATGTAATCAATGGAAATGATGATAAAATATGTACGGCAAGCGACGCAAGGAAGGCACTAGAGCTAATACTTGCTATTTATAAATCTGCAGCGGAGCATAGAGTAATAGAATTGCCACTTAATAATTGCAAAACGACAGATTTCACCGGCAGATTTGACTGAAGTTAAATATATCTTATCAACATATTAATATTCATAAAGCTCATTTAAATGCAAAGGCTTTATGAATTTTTATGCTTATTGGATAACTCTTTACAACCATAATCTTAAAGGAGAATATATGCCAAGTAGAGTTTTAAAAAAATTTATAGAAAATGCTAAATCATTTCCGGATAGAATATTTTATACCACGGAGATAAAAACAGATAATGGATATGAAAGTTTGGAGCTTACATATGGATATCTGGATATTTATTCTGCGAGAATCTCTGGATATCTAGAAAATAATTTAAATTCAAAAAAACCTGTAATTGTAATTGGACATAAACATCCTTATCTAATCACTTCATTTGTTGCTTGCTCAAGGAGTGGAAGGGCTTATGTTCCTGTAGATAGCGGATTTCCAGCTGCGAGAATTAAGGACATTATTGAAGCAGTAGAGCCGGAGCTAATTATTATTACAGATAATTCAATATGTAAAGATAGTTTGATTCAAAATAATTCCGCTATTCAAAGCATTGACATTACTGATATAGAAAAGATTATAAGCAAAGAAGAATATCAAGATGATGAATCAACATGGGTTAATGGGGAAGATGATTATTATATAATTTTCACCTCCGGAAGCACGGGAAGACCTAAGGGTGTAAGGCTCACATCAAATTGCCTTGATAATTTTATAGACTGGGCTGTGACGCTCAGAGAAGATGGCAGACTTGATGACGAAAAGCATAGGGTTTATATCAATCAAGCTCCATACTCTTTTGACCTCTCGGTATTTGATTTATATACATCACTTTTTACAGGAGGAACTATTGGAGCAATTACAAAGGATATGCAATCTGATAACGAGGAACTATATAGATTTCTTAAACGAATGAATCCGAATATATGGATTTCCACACCGTCATTTTCGGAAATTGCACTTATGGCGGATATATTCAATCAAGAATTGATGCCAAATATCGAAGAGTTTATTTTTTGCGGGGAAACCCTGACACATAAGACCGCAGGTAAGCTTATAAATAGATTCCCAAAGGCAATAGTTGTAAACACATTTGGACCAACTGAATCTACGGTTGCAGTTACTGGAATTATAATTGATGAAGATATTATAGAGAAATATAATCCTTTGCCTATAGGTATACCTAAGCAAGGGACATACATATATATAATGGACGAAGATAGAAATATCTTAAATGATGGAGAAAAAGGCGAGATTGTTATAGTAGGAGATACCGTAAGCTCGGGCTACTGGAATAATGAAGAAAAGACGAGAGAAGCCTTTGATTCAATGACGGTAGATGGAATTAAATATAGACTTTATCATACTAGAGACAAGGGATATTATAAGGACGGATTTTTATTTTACTGTGGCAGGCTTGATCTACAGATAAAGCTTCATGGGTACCGTATAGAAATAGAAGATATTGAGAGCAATTTGCTTAATGTTTCAGATATTGAAAAAGCGGTCGTGATGCCAGAATACATTGATGGAGAGGTTAATTCTCTAACTGCCTATATTGTTCCTAAAAATGAAGTTATAAGCACTCTCAAGGAGAGAAGAAGGATAAGAGAGGAGCTAAAAAAATACATTCCAGAATATATGATTCCAAGGAAGTTCGTATTTAGAGAATCGCTTCCTGTGACGGCAAATGGCAAAGTTGATCGAAAAAAATTGGAGGCAGAGCTCTAAATGATTCAAATAGAACAATATAATAGTTTGTTTAACATATATATATACATATTGCTCGTTATCCCAGTGGTTATAATATCGCTTCTCGGGAAAAAATCAAAGATACTTAATCTAGCAATAAGCGTTGTTATGCTTAGCTTGCTATTTCGTCTTGAATCTATTCAGATGAGAGAAGTGTGTGTGTTTCTGATATGCGAACTATTACTTATTTATATCTATTTTTTAATACGAAAAAAGACAGATAGCAAATGGATTTACTATCTAATTTTGCTAATTTCGATACTTCCACTAGCCATTGTTAAATTCTCGGCTCATGGCAAATTTGCTGATGTCATAGGCTTTGTAGGTATTTCATATATAAGTTTTAAAATATGGGAGCTTATAATACAAATTTACGATGGCAGAATTGAAAGAATGAAATTCATAGATACTCTTGGCTTTCTCATATTTGCACCACCATTTAGTTCGGGCCCAATAATGAGATATGATTTATTTATAGAAGAATCAAGCAAGAGCATTGATAGAAAAGAATATTTTTATGATTATCTAGTGCCAGGTATTAAGAAAATTATACTCGGAGCTTTTTATAAATTTTCCATAGCATTTATAATCAATGAATATATTCTGTCAAGATATACGGAGTTAAGTGCTAAAGGAGCAATAGCATATTTTTACGCATATACGCTTTACCTTTTCTTTGACTTCGCAGGATACTCACTTATGGCAGTTGGAACATCATACCTTATGGGCATAAAGATGATTGACAATTTCAACAAGCCTTTTCTTGCGAGAAATATCAAGGAGTTCTGGGAGCGTTGGCATATATCGCTATCAACATGGTTTAACGATTTTCTATTCAGCCGTTTTGTGCTTAGGAATATGAGAAATGGAAGATTTAAAGATACGAAGAAGGCTGCTAGGTGGGGATATGTAGTAACCATGATGACCATGGGAATCTGGCACGGGCTCTATTTGCACTATATCCTATATGGCTTATATCATGGCATATGGCTGGTATTAACAGATAAGTGGCTTAAGACAAAGACATTTCGCAAGGTAAAAAAGATGAAATATTATAATTTGATAAGCAGATTAATAACCTTTCATATAGTTGCCTTTGGAATGTTAATATTCTCAGGTTTCCTTATTTCAATTTAAGAAAAGATATAAGAAAATATAAAAGATAATTTATGTGATAATCGACATAGACTGAGTTATATATTAAAATAAAAAATAAAAAATTAGATGTCAGAAATCAGATAATAATATAATTATAGATATATAAGCGGATGATATAAATGAATTATATATAAAATAGGGGGTAAGATGATGGGAGATAATGAAAAATTAGCTAGGGAGATACTTGAAAAAGTTTGTGAAACTGATGAAATATTTGAAGATTATGACATGGATCTTGTTGACGAGGGATTTATAGATTCCTTTGCTCTACTCAGTGTAATTCTTGAGATTGAAGAAAGAACAGGCAAAAAATTGCAACCGACTGATATAAAGAAGGAAGATATATCATCAATAAATAGCTTAATTGAATTTCTGGGAAATATTAAATGAGAAAATTTTTTAAATTAGCAATTTCAATAATTGGCATCATCGCAATAGTTTGCATATTTTACATAGGATATTCCAATTATCTAGATAATAAGATAGAAGAATTATATAAAGAAAAAGAAGATATTTTATCCACATATAATACTCCATTGAAAAATAAGGGGACTGCTTGGATTGATAGGTCTATGATGGGTGATAATCTTGGAGTTTTCGGCTCATCTGAGTTTAGCTCAATCGTAAAGCAAAATATAAAAAACAATTTCCCTAATGATAAGTATATCGGGAACATATCATGTATGGGAAAAGCCCATGTACAGAATATGCTCCATTCGATTAATCTAGGAGCCAATTATAAGTCTTTTAAAGGCAAGAACCTAGTTGTTATCGAATCAATGCAATGGTTTTATGGTATGGAAAAGGATGCAAATGCTTTTATTGCAAACTTTTCAGATCTTCAGTTCTATGAGTTCATGCAAAATGATTTAATTTCAGAGAAGAACAAAGATTATCTCTGCAAAAGATTTTTGGAACTAGAAAGCCTAAGGATGCTAGAAGTAAGAGAGAAGAATAAAGATGTAGGTTATGAATATCCAAGGGTACACATACTAGCGAAGATTTACTCCTCGGATAATAAAGTATATAGATTAGTTTATCAACTTATGAGACCTTATTATTATGCTGAATATAAGATGCTACTCCTAAGGGACAAGAATATCACATATAAGTATTTTAGAGATTTAAATGATAAGTATGATAAACCGGAGTTTAAAACGGACTGGGATAAACAATTAGAAGAAGCCACAAGACAGGGAAGGTCTGCTTGCACAAATAACGACTTACTCGTATATGACGCCTATTATAATGAATATCTAAAAGATTGGTGGGATTCATTGAAAGATAGCAAAAAAGATATGCCTCTCCTTGAATCAAAAGAGTGGAAAGATTATGAATTTTTACTCAGCGTTTGTAAAGATTTAAATTTAAAGCCACTTATAATAAATGTCCCTTGCAATCCAAGATATTACGACTATGTAGGGCTAACCTTGGATAAGAGAAAGCCTTATTATGATCGAATATCAGATATAGCCGAGGACAATGGTTTTCCGGTTTATAATGGGCTTATTCCTAAGGAAAATGAGCCTTATCTATTCCAAGATGTAATGCATCTAGGTTGGAGAGGATGGATTTATTTAACTGAAGAACTAACCTCATATTTTGGAAACAATTGATTAATATTTAGCTAATAGGGAGGATGAAAATTTGTTTAATAAATTGGTTTTAATGGTATCTTCAAATGAGAAAGCAAAGGCTTTATTAAAAATTGCTTTTTGGTCTTTTGCTATAATTTCAATAATAATTACTATTATTCATATGGAAAATGCGGAAATATCATTTATATATAATAATTTTTAATCATAAAAACTACTGTATATAAAGTTATTGCGAAAAACAAAATTGAGTATTGCTTGTTCATAAAAAACGTATTATAATTGTTCATGAACAAGCAATTTTTTGTTTTAAAAAACAGGAGAATCTTATTATGAAACATATATCACCTTGTGCATCGGATATATTAAAATATTTATTTAAAAATAAATATAAAAATCAAAGGGAGTTATCGAGAAATATAGGTCATTCTCTAGGACTCGTAAATCGTTCAATTAAGGAATTGAATCAGTTAGGATTGATTGATAATTCGTGTTGTTTAACAGATGACGCATATGAACTCATTAAATCAATTAAACCTCATCGTGCAATAATCTTGGCTGCTGGAGGAGGGACGAGGATGGTTCCAATTAATACTATCTCGCCTAAGGCTCTCATTGAAGTACACAAAGAGACTCTGATAGAGAGAATTATTCGCCATCTTCACGAGGTAAATATATATGAGATATATGTTGTCATAGGATTTATGAAAGAGCAACTTGAATTTTTGATAGATGAATATGGGGTAAATTTAATAGTAAATACTGAATATTCAACTAGGGAGAATTTGCATTCGCTTTTTCTTGCAAAAGAACATCTTGAAAACGCATATATAGTTCCATGCGACATATGGAGCAGAGAAAATCCATTTAATGAAAGTGAATTTTATTCTTGGTATATGGTTAGCGATGAAAAAAGCGGTTCAAGTGAAATCAGACTGAATAGAAAGATGGATTTAGTTATTACTAAAGAAAAAAATGGAAATAAGAAAAAAGGGTTAGCATATCTTACTAAGGAAGATGGAATAAGATTGAAAGACAGATTAGAAAAAATGGCAGAGGATATTAACCACTATAATTTGTTTTGGGAAGACGCTTTAAAAGATGCAAATAATAGCAGATATATTATAAGAGGACGAGAGGTGAGCGATGATTCTGTAATTGGGATAAATACATATGAGGATTTGAGGGAGATAGATTCGGATTCTAAGAATTTAGATGAAAAATCAATAGAAATTATCAAAGATGTATTTGGAGCAAAAGATAAGGACATAAAAAATATTTTAGTATTAAAAAAGGGAATGACTAATAGGTCATTCGTATTTTCATGCAAGGGCGAAAAATACATAATGAGAATACCAGGTGAGGGAACGGAAAAACTCATTAATAGAGATAATGAAGCCTCGGTATATGAGGCGATAAGGGATAAGAATCTCTGCGAAAATCCTATATATTTAGATAAAAATAGCGGTTATAAAATTACAAGATACCTAGAAAGAACTAGAAATTGCAATCCTTTTGATGATCGTGATGTATCTTTATGTATGAAAAAGTTAAAAGAATTTCATAATCAGAAATTAAGGGTTAAACATGAGTTTAATATATATAAGGAGATTGATTTCTATGAATCCTTACTAAGTGGGAAGGGCTCGTCATTTAGAGATTATAAGAAGACGAAAGAAAAAATATTGAGCCTTAAACCTTTTATAGATTCAATGGTAAATGAAAAATGTCTTACTCACATAGATGCAGTTCCGGATAATTTCTTAATTTATGAAGAAAATGGAGAAAAGAGAGTTCAGTTAATAGACTGGGAATATGCCGGATTGCAGGATCCGCACATAGACATAGCGATGTTTGCCATCTATAGCCTTTATGATAAATCAAGGATTGACTGGTTAATCAATCTTTATTTTGAAAATAATGAAGATATTCTAACAAGAGCAAAAATTTATGCCTATATATCACAGTGTGGATTGTTATGGTCTAACTGGGCGGAGTACAAGAGTAGCCTTGGGGTTGAATTTGGCGAGTATTCACTTAACCAGTATAGATATGCCAAGGAATATTATAGATATGCTGAAGAAATATTAAGAAGGAAACAAATAATATGAAAAAACAATCAGAAAATAGCATAAAGAATCCATGCAATATAAAAGGACAATCAAATAATAGAATAGATTGGGTAATAACAATATTGCCACTTTTTACGATAATAGCATTGAGTATTCTCTTTTTTATGTATCCAAAGAGCTCTAACGAAGCACTTTCCAAGGTTAGATTTTTCTTCGGAGATACATTTGGAACATATTATCTAATTATAGGCTTAGGAATTTTTATACTCTCCATTTTTATTGCCTTTTCAAAATATGGAAAGATTGTGCTTGGAAGTCAGGAAGAAAAACCGAAGTATTCATTTTTTACATGGGGAGCTATGATGTTTACCTGCGGTCTTGCCGCTGATATTTTGTTTTATTCATATTCAGAATGGGTAATTTATTCTTCGGAAGATTATGTCAAAGGGCTCGGAAGTATACAGGACTGGGCTTCCGTTTTCGCATATTTTCACTGGAGTTTTATTCCTTGGGGATTTTACCTTGTTCTAGCAGTATCATTTGGATTTATGCTTCATGTTAGAAAGAGAAAAAGGCAGAAATTCTCGGAAGCTTTAAGGCCTATGCTTGGATCTAGAGTTGATAAATTTGCTGGAAGATTTGTCGATTTACTTGCAGTATTTGCTTTAATAGCTGGCACTGCGACGACATTTAGCGTAGCAACACCACTAATATCAGAGATTATCAATGAGATATTTAAAGTTAATATGAATAGGACGGCGGTCACTATAGTGATTTTAATAATAACCTGCTTTATCTACACATATTCGCTTTTACGAGGATTTAAGGGAATTAGCATACTTGCAAAGGTGTGCATATATCTATTTTTTTCACTGCTTATATATGTGCTCTTATTTGGAGGAGAGTTTACATATATCATCGATACAGGGGTGTCATCTTTTGGGAGGATGGTTCAAAATTTCTTTGGGCTTGCCACAAATACTGACCCGCTTAGAAAGACTTCATTTCCACAGAATTGGACTATTTATTACTGGGCATATTGGATGGTTTGGTGCGTTGCAGCTCCATTTTTCATAGGTCATATTTCTCAAGGGAGAACGATAAGAGAGACCATTATAGGCGGATATGTTTTTGGAGTGGGTTCAACGCTTAGCAGTTTCATAATTTTAGGTAATTATTCTATGGGAAAACAGATAAAGGGAGGATATGATTTCATATCTATTTATCAAAATGGAGGTGACCTATACGAACTTATTATAAAGATAGTAAGAACTTTGCCACTTTCAACCCTCGTATTAATCTTGCTGATTGCTACTATGATTGCCTTCTATGCTACATCATTTGATTCTATTGCACTCATTGCGTCTTGCTACAGTTATCATTATTTGGAAGAAAATGAGAATCCGAATAAAATAATTCAGCTTATTTGGTGCTTGCTTCTGATTATTCTTCCTATTGCACTTCTTTTTTCTGAGAGCTCAATGAGTAATATTCAGTCGGTTAGCATAATTGCGGCATTTCCGCTCGGAGCAGTAATAGTTATGATAGCTATAAGTTTTCTAAAGGATGCAGATAATTTTCTAAAAGAACAAAATAAAAATAATTAAGATTAAGAGGAAAAATTTAATGTATAAAGTTGATAATGCGGTAATATTGGCAGCGGGCTTATCAAGACGATTTGCTCCATTATCTCACGAAAAACCTAAATCTCTTATTGAGGTAAAAGGAGAAATATTAATAGAAAGGCAGATAAGACAGATAAAAGAAGCGGGAATATCTGACATCTATATTGTTACAGGATATAAATCTGAGCAGTTTAAATATCTTGAGAAAAAGTTCGGAGTAAAGCTCTTATTAAATAATGAATATTATGTGAGAAATAATCATTCAAGCATCTATGTTGCTAGAGAACATATTAAGAATACTTATATATGTTCAGCAGACAATTATTTTTCCATAAATCCATTTGAAAAAGAGGTGAATGATTCATACTATGCTACACTTTATAGCGATGACTATACAAAGGAATGGTGTGTAAGCTTAGATGAAAATGGTTATATAAATGAAGTAAATATTGGTGGCTCAAAGTCTTGGTATATGATAGGTCACACATTTTGGTCAGAAAATTTTAGCAGGGAATTTATAAAAATTCTTGAAGAGGTATATGAAAATCCTGAGACAAAGGACTTGCTTTGGGAAGATGTTTACAGGGCAAATTTAAATAGATTGATGATGGGTATAAGAAAATATGATGATGGGGATATTTATGAATTTGATTCGCTCGATGAATTAAGAAAATTTGACCATACATATATTGATGAAACGAGGTCTCAAATAATTCATGAAATATCTGAAAGACTATCCATCAAAGAGGGCAATATGATTGATTTTATGGAAGTAAAGGAAAAAACGATAGATGAGCCTGCTCGATTTAAGTTCAGAATTAAAAATGACAAGACAAGAACTTGGTATTACTATGAATACGCGGATAAAAATCTTATCAAAGAAAAAAAACAATAATTTAAAAGATATGTTATGATCACAAAAAATGAGTTAGGATAATGCATGTATCCAATTAATTAAAAGCTTAAAATAGATTGTGCAA
The DNA here is from genome assembly GCF_900104645.1 of Alterileibacterium massiliense. Classification (GTDB taxonomy): domain Bacteria; phylum Bacillota; class Clostridia; order Peptostreptococcales; family Anaerovoracaceae; genus Alterileibacterium; species Alterileibacterium massiliense. The sequence goes on from NZ_FNWE01000001.1 coordinate 64,134, forward strand.
CCTAATAATTAATAAAATTGACAATCATTTTCAAATCTGTTACAATTTGACAATCATTTTCAAATTGCAACAGAATTTTTTACTGCTAAAAAAACGAGGGAAGAATGGCTAAATATAATACCCACTCAATGAAAGAGATTGAAGAATTTTTATCTTCACAAAAGGGAGAACATTTTACTATTAATCAAATCTATGAATATTTTTCTTCACAAGGTAAGCCGATCGGGAAAACTACGATTTATAGAAAGATTGAAGAACTGGTCGCAGGCGGAATTGTAAAAAAACATATTATTGATGATAATAGTTCAGCTTTTTTTGAATATATTGGAAATAGCGATGAAGAAGATGTCCGCTACCATCTCAAATGCAATAAATGTGGTAAAATCATTCATTTTAATTGCAGTGAAGCCAGCTCCCTCTGGAAGCATCTTTCTGAAGAACATAATTTTCAAATTGATATAAGGAGAGTTATACTTTACGGAATTTGCGATGAATGTAGGGCATAAATGTGCCGAACAAATTATTGGATAATAAAAAAGGAGAAAAATATTGAACAGATTAAAAATTAGATCGCTAATAGCAGTTGTAATTTCTATTTCACTAATTCTCGGACTAGTTACGGGCTGCGATAGAAAAGATAAAAAAGATAAAGATGATGGAAAACTGAAGGTTGTCACTACCATTTTCCCTGAATACGACTGGACAAAGAAGATACTAGGCGATAAGGCAGGAGATATGGATTTAACGATGCTCCTTTCTAATGGAGTAGATCTTCACAGCTATCAACCTACAGCTAAAGATATAAAAAAGATTTCAAATTGTGATGTATTCATTTATGTGGGCGGAGAATCAGACGAATGGGTTAACGATGTGTTAGAAGAAGCAAATAATAAGGATATGAAAGTTGTTAATCTAATGGACATTCTTCGTGATTCTCTAAAGGAGGAAGAAGTAAAAGAGGGAATGACAGCTGAAGACGAACATGCTGACGATAACGATCATGATGTCCATGACGATAAAGACGATGATGAAATAGAATATGACGAACACATATGGCTTTCTTTAAAAAATGCGATTAAATGTTCTGAAGCAATAGAAAAAGCTATTTCGGAAGCTGATCCAGCAAATAAAGATGTGTATAAAAAGAATCTTGAAGAATATAAAGAAAAGCTTTCTAAACTTGACAAGGAGTATGAGCTTGCTATTTTAGAAGCAAAAAATAAGACGCTGATATTTGGAGATAGATTTCCTTTTAGATATTTAGTAAATGATTACAATCTTGATTATTATGCAGCATTCGTCGGCTGCTCTGCGGAAACAGAGGCTAGTTTTAGCACAATTAAATTTTTATCAGATAAAATTGATAGACTTGGACTTAAACACATAATGAAGATTGAAAAGAGCGATAAGAAGCTCGCAAAAACTATTATTAAAAATACAGCGAAAAAAGACGCGGATATTTTAACCCTAGACTCAATGCAGAGCACTACTTTTGATGATGTCAAAGATGGAGCAGATTATATAGATACAATGAAAAAGAATCTGGAAATTTTGAAAAAAGCACTGAATTAAAAGCGAACTTATATTAGTTATTTATTAGTTATTAGGAGAGAAAATGGAGCTCATTCGTTTTGAAAATTTATCTCTAAGATATGGAAATAGAGTTTTGTTTAAAGATTTAAATTTTAGCATTTATGAGGGTGATTATTTTTGCATTGCAGGAGAAAATGGAAGCGGAAAAACCACGCTTATGAATGCCATCTTGGGCATGAAAGAGCCAGCCGAGGGCAAGATTACCAAATCTAATGATATAAAAACAGGAATAGGTTATCTCCCACAGCAAAAGTCTCTACAAAAGAATTTCCCAGCTTCTGTATATGAGGTTGTAATTTCAGGATTTCAGAAAAAAAGGGGATTTAGACCATTTTACAACAATAAGGAAAAAGAAATTGCAGATAAAAATATGAAAAGGCTAGGGATATTAGATATTAAAAAGCAATCTTTCGGCGAGCTTTCCGGAGGTCAGCAGCAGAGAGTCCTCATTTCAAGAGCACTTTGTGCCACAGACAAAATAATTTTGCTTGACGAGCCTGTTACAGGTCTTGATAAAGAAACAACTGAAGAAATGTATAAGATAATTAATGAGTTAAATGATGCAGGCGTCACCATTGTTATGATTTCACATGATGCCTCTGCCACTATTAGATATGCAAGCAGAGTTCTTCACCTTGGGAACAAGGTGTTCGTAGGTACAAATGAAGATTATAAAAAATATATAAGAGGAGATAAGTAGTGAGCACCTTCATAGAAATTATGAATAATTATCTAGAACATTCATTTGTAAGATATGCAATAATCGTTGGCTTATTGATAGCAATATGCTCGTCGCTTATAGGCGTAACACTTGTGCTTAAGAGGTTTTCCTTTATAGGCGATGGACTATCCCATGTAGCTTTTGGTGCAATGGCAATAGGAACTGTGCTTAATCTAGCTGATAATATGTTATTGACGCTTCCAATAACTATTATTTCTGCTGTGGTCTTACTTAAATCAGGGCAAAATGCAAAGATTAAAGGTGATGCTGCTATCGCCATGTTATCTGTATCAGCACTTGCCTTTGGATACCTTCTTCTTAACATCTTCTCTGCGAGCTCAAATGTATCAGGTGATGTCTGTACAACCTTATTTGGCTCAACATCAATATTAACTCTTACAGAAAGAGATGTAATTATCTGCATAATACTATCTGTCCTTATTATTTCATCATTTATTTTTCTATATCACAGCATATTTGATGTTACATTTGATGAGGATTTTGCAAAAGCAGTAGGGACTAAGACCGATTTGTACAACCTGATTATAGCGATAATAATAGCAGTAATCATTGTTCTTGGTATGCGTCTTGTAGGAGCACTTTTAATATCGGCATTGATAATTTTTCCGGCACTTTCCGCAATGAGCATTTATAAAACATTTTTATCAGTAATCATCTGCTCTCTTGTGGTTTCATTTATTGGAGCACTTATAGGTCTAATATTTTCAATCTATGTTGGAACACCTGTCGGTGCAACGATCGTTGGAGCGGATGCTATAATATTTGCAGGATTTTCTATTACAGGAAAAGTTTTAGGTAAATAAATATATGAATAAAAGAAAAATCATATTATCAATAATCTTAGCGACCTTTATGCTTTCTTTAACCGCTTGCAATTCTTCTACTTCTTCTAAAAAAGAAGATAGCTCCATTGACCTGACTGAGCTTAATAGCAATGCAACATATGCAGCAGTATTTGATATAATGTCATCTCCAAAAGAAAAAATAGGTAAAAAAATCAAGGTCAAAGGATATTTTGCAAAAGGTGATGATGGGAAGAGTGGCGAAACATACTATTTCTGCATTATTCCCGATGCTATGAAATGCTGTGAGCAGGGCATGGAGTTCAGGCTTAAAGATGAAGCTGATTATCCGAGCGAGGGAGATGAGATCGTTGTAGAGGGCATTTTTAAAGAGCACAAAGATGGAAAGAACAAATTTTATAGACTTGATGAAGCAAAGATAATCACATAAAAAGCGTAACTGATTTGAGCAGCTACGCCTTTTTTATAGCTTTAAATTAGTTGAAATCAAATTAAAAACCAATAGTTTAAAATTAATAGTTAAAAATTAATTATTAACAATCAATAATTTAAAATCGCAGCATAGAAACCACAATTTAGTAAAGCACTTTTATTAGTTCTGGAAGAACAGGCTCAAATTTTACTCCATACCAGTGCGAATCATCGCCTATCGTATTTTTTATACATTTCACAGTATACTCGCCAGCGATTCCTGCAGCTTCATAGGTTGATTTACCATGCAAATATGCCCCAACGAATGCCGAAGCATAAACATCTCCAGTTCCATGGCAAGAGATAGGTAATTTTTCATGCTTATAATATTGATAATTGCTATCACTTGCAACTAATATTCCGGTCGAAGATTCATCATAGCTAACGCCAGTTAGAACAACCTCTTTTGCTCCCAGTTCAAGCAAGCCTTTTACCAGACTTTTTATATAATCTTCGTCATATTCTTCTTTATAATCTATACCTGTCAAAAAAGCAGCTTCTGTAATATTTGGAATAGTTAAATCTGATATTGCAACTAGCTTTTTCATAGCTTCAACATATTCTGCATCAAAAGCAGGATATAATTTACCAAAATCTGCCATTGCAGGGTCAACTATCTTCTTTCCACCGTCATTCATCAACTTATTAAAGATGTCCATAACATAGTCGATTTGGTCTGTGCTTCCGAGGTAACCTGTGTAAATACCATCAAATTTTATACCCTCTTTTTCCCAGTGAGCTGCAATCCTAGGAATATCATCAGAAAGGTCCCTAACTGTAAAATCTGTAAATTCCATCGTATGGGTGGAAAGAACTGCTGACGGAAGGATTGCAGTTTCAAGTCCGCAGGCAGATAAAATAGGAAGTGCAACAGTTAATGAACATTGACCTACGCAAGAAATATCTTGTATTGTTAAGATTCTTTTGTAATCCATCTATTATTTCCTCCTTAATAAATAAAAAATTAATACCTTGATATTATAGGATAATAAATTCTTAATGTACATAGAAAAAGAAAATATAAAACTATCTGGTAAAAAGAAATTAATAATAAAAAATAATATCAGAGAAAAGCTCATATGTAGGCAAGTACAACAGAAGAAATAAGATTTTAACACAAAGCATTTGAATATTATTTAAAAGTGGCTAGAAACATCAAACATGTTTGACAATTTAACATTAATTTTATAGAATCATTCAGAAATATGATTGCAATTGATTCGAGAAAAATTCTATTAAACAACATATTCGCTTGAGATATTGGAGAATATAAGGATATGAAAAAGTCAGGAATAAGCTTAATAAAAATGTCCATTTATAATATGTGTATAGTTGTTTTTCTAGCTATATTAATGATTTTAGGTTTTTATCTATCCGCCAATGGAGCAACACCAGCAGAGAATCAAGAAATAAAAGCTGAAACAATATCAAGCGAAGAATTAGAAGAATTAGAAGAACCAATCGAAGATGAAGATATTGAAAATGCAAATATAGATAAGCCTAATGAGGCTATAGAAAATGAAATACCTAGTGAAAACGAAGATGATAATATTGATATTCAAGAAGATGTGAATGGTTACTGGGAAAAAGATAGCCAAGGCTGGCATTTTTATAATTCTGAAGGAATAGTGCAAAAGGGATTTTGTATTATTAATAGCAAACAATATTATTTCAGTAGCGACGGAGTAATGAGAAGCGGATGGCAGTACATAGACGGGAGCTGGTATTACTTCGGAGAAGCAAATGACGGGTCAGCAAAGAAAGACTGGGAGTACATAGGAGGAAGCTGGTACTATTTTGAACCGAGCTATGTTATGGTAAGCGATGCCATAAAGGAGATAAGGGGAAGCAAATATGCATTTAGTGCAAGCGGAGCAATGCTGCTAGGAACATTTAAATTCAAAGACGATATCTATACTACAGAGCCTACAGGAGAAATAAAGGATAGTGGCTGGATTTTATATAACAAGAAGTGGTATTACAAAGAAGAGAATGGCGAGATAATAAAAAACACAATGCACNATTATTAATAGCAAACAATATTATTTCAGTAGCGACGGAGTAATGAGAAGCGGGTGGCAGTACATAGACGGGAGCTGGTATTACTTCGGAGAAGCAAATGACGGGTCAGCAAAGAAAGACTGGGAGTACATAGGAGGAAGCTGGTACTATTTTGAACCGAGCTATGTTATGGTAAGCGATGCCATAAAGGAGATAAGGGGAAGCAAATATGCATTTAGTGCAAGCGGAGCAATGCTGCTAGGAACATTTAAATTCAAAGACGATATCTATACTACAGAGCCTACAGGAGAAATAAAGGATAGTGGCTGGATTTTATATAACAAGAAGTGGTATTACAAAGAAGAGAATGGCGAGATAATAAAAAACACAATGCACAATATCGGTGGATTGAAATACAGCTTTGATGAAGACGGAGTAATGAGAAGCGGATGGCAAAACATAGAAGGGAGCTGGTATTACTTCGGAGAAGCAAATGACGGGTCAGCAAAGAAAGACTGGGAGTACATAGGAGGAAGCTGGTACTATTTTGAACCGAGCTATGTTATGGTAAGTGACACCATAAAGGAGATAAGGGGAAGCAAATACGCGTTTAGTGCAAGCGGTGCAATGCTACTAGGAACATTTAAGTTTAAAGACGATATCTATGCAACGGAACCTACAGGAGAAATAAAGGATAGTGGCTGGATTTTATATAACAAGAAATGGTATTACAAAGAAGATAATGGCGAGATAATAAAAAATACAATGCACAATATCGGTGGATTGAAATACAGCTTTGATGAAGACGGAGTAATGAGAAGCGGATGGCAAAACATAGAAGGGAGCTGGTATTACTTCGGAAAAGCAAATGACGGGTCAGCAAAGAAGGACTGGCAGTACATAGGAGGAAGCTGGTACTATTTTGAACCTAACTATGTTATGGTAAGCGATGCCATAAAGGAGATATCGGGAAGCAAATACGCATTTAGTGCAAGCGGAGCAATGTTACTAGGGGTATTTAAGTTTAAAGACCATATATATATAACAGACAAAAATGGACTCATTTTAAATCGAATTGAGATTGATGAAAAGACCATGCTGGGCATAGATGTATCGGAGATGAATGGATATATCGATTGGAAGAAGGTAGCAAATTCAGGTATAAAATTTGCATTTATAAGAGTTGGTGGAAGATATAGCGTTAGCGGAAGTATTTATAACGATTCAAGATTCAGCTATAATATTTCTCAGGCAAAGGCCTATGGAATAAAGGTTGGGGTATATTTTTTCACCCAAGCTATAAACACAAATGAAGCGATAGAAGAAGCGAGGTTTACAATTAATAAAATTAGATCATATATCTTGGATCTACCTATCGTAATAGATACAGAGAGCGTTGATGGTGGAGGCAGGCATTCGTCGATAAGCGTTGAAAGCCGAACCGAAGTGGTCAAAGCATTCTGTGAGGAGATTATAAAAAATGGCTTTGCACCGATGATTTACGCAAGCACTTCGTGGTTAGATAATAAGCTAAATATGAGCAAGTTATCAAAATTCAAGGTGTGGGTTGCACAATGGGCTTCAAGCGTAGATTATAGAGGTTCATATAATTGCTGGCAATATACAAGCACCGGCAGAGTTAATGGTATAAATGGCAATGTGGATATGGACATATGGTATAATTAAATATGGTATAATTAAATAGGGTATAATTAAATGTCTACACAAATGAAAGGAGGACGCGATGTTAAGAAAAGAAAAGAGGAGAAGAAAGGCTGAAGAAAAAGCAAGGAAGGCTGCGGTTGCAAAGACTACAATGCGTATACTTGGAATTGGAATTTTAAGCACAGCGGTTCTTGTTCTTGCAACCAAAAGGGTTTTCGATGAAATCTTCGTTGAGGACGACTGGTCAGATATGGACTGGGGAGACGAAGATGCAGAATTTGGGATGGATATAGACTGATAAGATTAGCGATTTTATTTATATAAAAATTTATTTACAAATATAATTATATATAAAATTCGATTCAGATATTGAGCAGATATTAAAAAAATACATAGATAAAATGCGACGAGAGAGGAAGTAGCACTTAAGATGGCAGATAAAAAAGAAACTTTCTATATTACAACGCCAATTTATTATCCTAGTGCAAAATTGCATATTGGACATACATATTGCACCGTTATGGCGGATGCAATGGCGAGGTTCAAAAGGCTTAGCGGTTATGATGTAAGATTTATGACCGGAACAGATGAACACGGTCAGAAGATTAAAACCATAGCCGATGAAGCAGGCGTTAGCCCAAAGGAATATGTTGACGATGTCGTCTCCGGAATTAAAAAGCTTTGGGCAAAGATGGAAATAAGCTATGATGACTTTATCAGGACTACGGAGCCAAGGCATTATAAGAGAGTTCAAGATATATTTAAAAAAATGCAGGAGACCGGAGATATTTACAAGGGTGAATATGAGGGTTGGTACTGCACTCCATGCGAGTCATATTGGACAGAGACACAGCTTGAAGAAGGAAAATGCCCTGACTGCGGTAGACCTGTTAAGGTTATGAAAGAGGAAGCTTATTTTTTCAAGCTCTCCAAATATGCGGATAGATTATTAAAATTATATGATGAGAATCCGGAATTTTTAAAGCCAGATTCTAGAAGAAAGGAAATGACTTCTTTTATCGAGCAAGGATTAGACGATCTTTGTATTTCAAGAAAGGGGCTTGAGTGGGGAATTAGTATTCCAGGTGATGAAGAGCATAGCATATATGTATGGCTTGACGCACTTGCTAACTATATAACAGCACTCGGCTATCCGTCGGATAATGAAGAAGATGAGGAATTATATAGAAAATATTGGCCTGCGGATTTTCACCTCGTTGGCAAAGAAATAGTTAGATTTCATTCAATTATATGGCCCGCAATGCTGATGTCACTAGACCTGCCACTTCCTAAGCATATTTTGGGTCATGGCTGGCTTCTCATAGATGGTGGCAAGATGTCTAAATCAAAGGGCAATGTGGTGGACCCTGAAATTCTCATAGAAAGATATGGAATAGATGCTCTTAAATATTTCCTATTAAGAGAGTATACCTTTGGGCAGGACGGGATATATACAAATGAGGTCATGCTAAAAAGGATAAATTTTGACCTAGCAAATGATCTTGGGAACCTTCTTTCGAGGACGGTTTCGATGATAGAAAAATACTCAGGAGGTCTTGTTCCAGAAGCAGAAACCTCAGATAAAATAGATGATGACCTTATTAATATTGCAATAAATGCTTCCAAAAAGGCATCTATCAAAATGGATTCCTTTGAATTTAATAACGCACTTGAAGCGATCTGGGAAGTGGTAAGAAGAGCAAATAAGTATATAGATGAAAAAATGCCGTGGACTCTTGCGAAAGAACCTGCTCGAAAAAAGGAGCTTGATACAGTATTAAGAAATCTTGCGGAAACACTTAGAATTGTGTCAATCCTTATTATTCCATATATGCATTCAACTTCCGATAGAATGAGAGAGCAACTTGGAATTTCAGATATACCTGCATTGTGGGAGGACACCTTTGAATTTTATAAGCTAAAAGGAGTTACAGTCTCCAAAGGAGATGCACTTTTCCCTAGACTTGACATTGAAAAAGAGCTTAAAGAATTAGATGAGGTAAAGCAGGACAAGATGGCAACGAAGAATAAACATAAATAATTAATCAGATAGTTAGAAATACAAAGCCTCGAGGAAATAAATCCTTGGGGCTATTTTAAAAAAGGAATAGTAAAGAATAACAAAGCCGAAATACAATTTGAAATTTAATTTATGGAAAAATATGAAAAATAATATGAAAAAAAATATGGAAAATGTGGAAGAAATTGAAGAAATTGAAAAAAGAGATAAAAGAGATAAATTTTTGTTCGATGCACATACGCATCTAAATTTTGAAGAGTTTTCAAAAGGTGAAAGAGAAGAACTTGCTAAGGAGATAGATAATTCAAACCTTAGATACATAATAGATGCAGGCTGTGATCTTAACTCGTCTATTCTTGCTCTTGAAAATGCAAGAAAGTATAAATGGTGCTATGCAGCCTCAGGAATCCACCCTGAGTATGCAGAAAAAGCGAGTGACGAGATGATTGATGAAATCAAAATGCTTGCCAAAGATGAGAAATGCGTTGCGATAGGTGAGATTGGGCTTGATTTTCACTATGGAAAAGATTATAAGGAAGAACAGATAATCTTATTTAGGAAACAGCTAAGACTCGCACTAGAAATGGAACTTCCAATAATGATTCACTCAAGAGATGCAGACCAATTGACCATGGATATTTTAAAAGATGAGGGAGTATTTGCGAAGAAAAGAATAGATAAATTTAGCAGAGATGGCGATTATCCTGAAGCAAAAGTTCAACTTCACTGCTTTTCAGGCTCTAAGGAACTAGCAATGGAATATGTTAAGCTGGGTGCTACAATTTCAGTTGGCGGACCAGTTACTTTTAAGAATGGAAAGAAAACCGCTGAGGTTGTCAGGGCAATTCCAATTGAAAGACTTCTTTCTGAAACAGATGCCCCTTATTTAACACCTGAACCTTTTAGAGGCAAGATGAATAAATCTCAATATGTTGAATATGTTGTTAGAAGAATTGCCATATTAAAAGATATGGAATTTGAAGAAACGGCTCTTAAATTGCTCGAAAATGGAATTAGATTTTTTGGAATAAAATAAAGGAGACTAGGATGTCATCAGCTATAGAAAATGTGGTAAAGAAAATAAGAGATTCAAAATTAGTAAATGACGGTCAGATAATTATTCTAGGTTTATCAGGTGGACCTGACTCACTTTGCCTGCTTGATGCTCTCATTAGAATATCAAAGAATATCAATTTAATGATAGTGCCTGTGCATATAAATCACAAATTAAGAAAAAATGCGGATAAGGAGCAGAAACATATTGAAGAAATATGTGAAGCATACGATATTCCAATTATTTCAATAGAAGCCAATTGCAGAAAGATAGCTAAAGACGAAAAAATTTCAATAGAAGAGGCAGGAAGAATAATAAGATATGGATTTTTCCACAAAGTAGCTGATGATCTATATGAAAGAGGGAATAATAAAGAAGCTATATCAATAGCCGTCGCTCATAATGCAGACGACCAAAGCGAAACCGTTCTTTTTAGAATAATAAGAGGCACGGGAATACATGGACTTTCAGGAATAAGACCTTATAGGTTAGATCCGGTATATCCAATAATAAGACCGCTTTTAAATATCACAAGAGATGAGATAGAAGCATATATAAAAGAGGCAGGCCTAGTGCCAAACATTGATGAAAGCAATGAAGATACGGGGTATACGAGAAATAAAATAAGGCTTGAGCTAATTCCAAAAATAGAAGAAGAATACAATCCAAGGATCAAAGAAAACTTGAGGAATCTCGCCGAGATGGCGTATATGGACGATGACTGCATGAGAGGCGTTGCAGCTGAACTAATGGAAGGCAGTAGTGAAATTTTTGAAGAGGAAAAAAGACTTAAGATAGTTCTTAAATTAGATGAAATACTTGAAATGCACCCGGCAATTATAAGGAGAATAGTTGGGATTGTATTTGAAGAGCTTGGGATAGATGAGTGGATGACCTACTCCCTAGTTAAAGAAACGATTGATGTCATGACATCGATAAATCCGTCGGCTGAGATGATGCTACCAGGAGGGATAAGAGCACATAGAAGATATGGAGAAATGGTTTTTGAACTAAAAGCCATTGATGAAGAAGATGACGAATCTTATGAGGATAAACCTTCCCATAGGCTTGTAATTTCCCTTATGAATATAGAAGAATATAAAAAAAATAAGCACAAGTGCCATGCGGCCTTCGATTATGACTTATTTGAAAAAGAGCACAGCGGTAAAACAGGGAGTATTGTAATAAGGAATAGAAAAAGCGGTGACTTCATAGCCCTAAAGGGCGGAAAAAGGAAAAAGATACAGGATCTTTTCGTAGATGAAAAAATTAATAAATCGGACAGAGAAAAGGTTGAACTCGTAACAATAGGTAGTGAGGTGCTTTGGATAATTCCAAGTGAATTTATGACTAGAGAAATGTGTAAAATCAAGGGAATTTTTTCACAAAAATATCAGATTTCGGATACATCTAGGCAGGTAATCTTCCTTGAAATCGTATAATATGCGTGTTAAAATAACATACTGATTTGTGAAAAATAACAAATTAATTAAAATTAAGAGGAATTTAAGAAAGGATATTTAGTATTGAAGAAGGTTTCAAGGGTTTTTATAACATATATTCTGATCTTTGCAATTGTAATAAGTGCGGCATATATATTCAAGGATTTAGGGAATGCCGGAAGAGTAAAGGAGGTCAAATTTTCCACTCTATCAAAGCATTTGGCAGCTGGAAAGTATACAGAGCTTAATATCACAGATAGGAAGATAAGTGCAAAGCTCGATAATAAGAAGAATGGAGGGAAGGTCGAATTTGCCTATGCTCCATCAGCACTAGAGATTAACTGGCTCGAAGATAATTATGTATATCCGCAGGTGAAAAAGGGCAAGCTCAAGCTTGAAAGCGATCCGCCGGAGAGCAAATTCAGCCTGCTTAATATGCTTCCAACATTTATCATGGTGGGTATGGTAATCTTCCTTATATATTTCATGATGACCCAGGGCGGGAATGGTAAGGCGTTCCAGTTTGGGAAAAATAAGGCTAAGATGTATAAGGACAATGGAAAAAGCATTACATTCAAAGATGTTGCAGGCCTTAAAGAAGAAAAAGAAGAATTAAAGGAGATTGTGGATTTCCTCAAAAATCCAATTAAATATACAAAATTAGGAGCAAGGATACCTAAGGGAGTTCTTATGGTAGGAAGTCCCGGAACAGGAAAGACCTATATTTCCAAGGCTACGGCAGGAGAAGCAGGAGTACCTTTCTTTACAATCTCAGGTTCGGACTTTGTTGAGATGTTTGTTGGAGTCGGAGCTTCAAGAGTAAGGGATTTATTCGAACAGGCAAAGAAGAATGCACCATGTATAATTTTCATAGATGAAATTGATGCAGTTGGTCGTAAGAGAGGAGCAGGGCTAGGCGGCGGAAATGATGAAAGAGAGCAGACTCTTAACCAGCTCCTAGTTGAAATGGATGGATTTGATGGAAATTCAGGCATCATCATCTTGGCAGCTACGAATAGACCTGATGTACTCGACCCAGCACTTTTGAGACCGGGCAGATTTGATAGACAGATTGTAATAGGAATGCCTGACATTAAGGCTAGGGAAGAAATATTTAAGGTTCATACTAAGAATAAGCCATTAGCAGAAGATGTTTCTCCGGAAATTCTTGCAAAGAGAACTCCCGGTTTTTCACCTGCTGATATTGAAAATCTCGTCAATGAGGCTGCACTTCTAACAGCAAGGCGAAATGGTAAAATGATAAGAATGGATGAGATAGAAGAAGCGACGACAAAGGTTATGGCAGGGCCACAGAAGAAGTCAAGGGTTATCTCGGAAGAGGAGAGAAGGCTCACAGCATACCACGAAGCTGGTCATGCTATAGTAATGAGGTCGCTACCAGGTTCTGATCCAGTTCATCAGATAACCATTATTCCTAGGGGAATGGCAGGTGGTTTTACAATGTCGCTCCCTCTTGAAGATAAATTCTTCGAGACCAGAGGAAATATGTTAAATGATATAAAACACCTTCTCGGAGGAAGAGTGGCAGAAGAACTCAAGCTAGATGATATAAGTACAGGTGCAAGCAATGACCTAGAGAGGTCGACTGCAATTGCAAGAGCTATGATTACAAAGTATGGTTTTAGCAAAAAGCTAGGCCCTGTTAGCTTTAGCTCAAATGATGAAGTTTTTCTGGGAAGAGATTTTTCGACAAAGCAGAACTATTCTGAGGAGATTTCATCTGAGATTGACAAGGAAATCAAGAAAATACTTGAAGAATCATATGCTGAAACTAAGAAAATATTAATAGAAAATGACGAAAGGCTTGAAAATGTCGCTGAGGCACTGCTACTAGTCGAGACACTCGATGGAGAACAATTTGAAAGATTATACAATATGGAAATTACTCCGGACGAACTAGCTTTAGAGGTTAAGATGGCGGAAGATGAGATAAAACGCCTCAATGAGGAGGAAGCAAAGCAGAGCAAAAAAGAGGATGAAGAAAGACTTCGTGCTGCAGAGGCTAAGCTCAAGGAAATGCAGGAAGCCATTGATAAACTTAATGGATTTAATCAAAAAGAGGAGTCTAAGGAACCTGAAGAGTCTAAGGAACCTGAAGAATCAGAGGAACTTGATGAGCCTGAAGAACTTGAAGAATCTGAAAATTTTGAGGAATCTAAGAACTCTGAGGAATCTGAGAAATCTAGAAAAGAAGAGAGAGAAAACCTATGAGAATTACTGTTGAAGATTGTTTAAAGCTTGATGCTTTCAAGGATTGCTATGTTGCAACTTGCAGAAGAAAATTAAACAAAAGAGTAAGAACAATATCTGTATTTGATGAAAAAGATATTGATGACGGCATCTCACGAAATGGTGTCCGCGAACAAATGGTATTGACGCATTTTTGGAATATCAAAGATGATGTCGATGCACAGTGCAAGGTTATATCGGGTTTTGGTCGTAAAGATATAGCTGCCTTAGTTGTTTTCTATAATAATAAGGGAGTTAGAGCACTAGACCACAAGGTGCTCAAGACTGCTGAAGATAGCGGACTTTTAATCATAACAATAAATGATGATGTTAAGACCACATATTCAATACTAACTGAGCAGGTTCTCGATAAGATTTTATATGGACATAATTATAGCGACAATATCATAAATAATTCCATATATAATCTCTTGAATTTTGAGAAACATTCAAATTTCCAAAGTGCCCTTCAGGAAGCTGCGATTAATAATGATTATCAGGTTGTACTTATGACGGCTGAATTTAATCCAATTCTCACGATTGAAACAAGGCACAAGGCTACTGTAGAAAACGCGATAAAGCTTGCAAAGGGTCAAGATGTTTCACACCTAAGCTCATTTAAGCAGATAATTGTTAAAGATGTTATAACATACTGGGGAAGTATTGAGATTGACGGAGTTAAGCATATGCTTCTCTTGGTTGATAATGACGATAATTACTCAGCTACAGAGATGAAAAAACTTGCTGAAGTCATTGAGCTTGCAATGGGAATGTGGAAGTACACACCTAAGAGAGATTCTAGAGCAGAATTTATCAAAGCCGCAATCAGGGGAGATGTTGCATTCTGCTACACCCTAATTGATGAAGCGGGTTTTAGAGACAAGAGCTTTATAAGCGTATTTTATGCTAATGGAATTAATAATGAAAAATGCGAGAGCATAATAGATAAATTTAAGGAAAATACGGGCTGCGATATTTTGCCTCTAATTGAAGAAAATGAATACTATGGAATGGTTTATACCGATGATTCCATAGACAACTGGAATGAGCAAAAGATGGCAATTCTAAGTATGTATGAGGAGCTTAAAGACGGAAGAAAAGATGTAAGGATTTTTCATTCCACAGGAGTTGAAGAACTTGACAATGCAATAGACGGATTTAGACTTATCAATGACACATGGAGTTATGTTGAGAGCGTTTTCCCTTATAAGAGGGTGTTTACAAAATATGAAATGTCAATGGTATATAATTGCATAGAAATTCAGCTCCAGAATGGTGCATTAAAAAAGATGTATTTTGACTTGCTTGAACCATTTTCAAGAGAGCTTTCACCGGGCAAGGGTAGATTGCTACTCGAAACACTTGAAACATTTGTGCTTGACGCAGGAATGAATAGCAATAAGACAGCAGAGTTTATGGGAGTGCATAATAATACTGTTCAATACAGATTGAAGAGGATAAATGAAATTCTTGGAACCGAGATGATAGGAAATAGGGTAATTCCAGGCTTGACAATGGCACTCGCACTTAAAAGATTGGAGGATCGCTAAGATGCTTTTAGCTATAGATGTAGGTAACACCAATGTTATGCTTGGTGTTTTTGACGATGGAAAACTTGTGGAACGCTGGAGGCTAACAACAGATCCGGTAAGAACGGCAGATGAATATGGAACCTTAGTGCTCCAATTATTTGAATATGACAACATAGACAGAACAAAGATAGATGATATTATCATAGCTACCGTTGTTCCTTCTGTGCTATTTGCACTGCAACATATGAGTATTAAATATTTTGAAATAAATCCTTTCATAGTAGAAACAGGAATAAAGACCGGTCTTAGCGTTCAATGCGATGATCCTAGGCAGATTGGCTCTGACAGGATTGTAAATTCTGTAGCTGCACATACAAAGTATGAGGGTACCTTAATCGTAATAGATTTTGGAACGGCGACTACAATTTCGGTTGTTACAGATGAGGGTGAATTTATCGGTGGAACAATTGCCCCCGGCTTAAAGATTTCAGCAAAGGCACTCTTTGAAGAAACTGCAAAACTTCCCCATGTTGAGCTTGAAACACCATCAAAGACGATTGGTAAAAATACGATAGAGAGTATGCAATCGGGGCTGGTATATGGACATATGGGTATGACAGAGAGGATTGTAGCAGGAATTAAGAAAGAGCTTGTCAGTGTATATGGGAAAAAACTAGAAGATATTAAGGTCATTGCAACAGGCGGTATGGCAAGCATGATGGAAGAAGGCGTAGAGTGCATCGATTACATAGATAAGATGCTAACTATTGAAGGGCTTGCTATTATATATAAAAAGAATATCAAATCAAGGGTGAACAAGCGTGTTCAAGGCGAATAATCCTTTTATTTTAGCACCTCTTGCAGGAATAACAGATGCTATTATGAGGGAGATTTGTTCATCAATGGGTGCCTCGCTTACATATACCGAGATGGTTAGTGCAAAGGGCATTTACTATGATGATATAAAGACCGATAGACTTCTTTACATACCCAAAGACGCAGGAATGACTTCAATACAGATCTTTGGTAGTGATCCATATATCATGGGTGAAGCGGCAAGAAAGATTGACAAGAGAAACCATGATTATCTCGATATAAATATGGGCTGCCCTGCACCTAAGATTGTAAAAAATGGCGATGGCTGTGCTCTTATGAAAAATCCTGAGCTAATATATAAGATTATTAAATCGGTAAAAAATAATACAGAGAAGCCAGTAACTATAAAGATTAGGAAGGGATTAAACGAAGATAGTATCAACGCCATAGAGGTAGCAAAGGTAGCAGAGGAAGCTGGAGCAGCTGCCATAGCTATTCACGGAAGAACTAGGGAAGAATATTACAGTGGTGAAGCTGACTGGGAAATAATAAAGGAGATAAAAAAAGCGTGCAAGATTCCCATCATAGGCAATGGAGATATATTCACACCTAAAGATGCTGAGTTGATGCTTAAAATGACAGGATGCGATTATGTGATGATAGGTAGAGCCTCCCTTGGAAATCCTTGGATATTTAAAGAGTTAAATGCCTATCATTTTAATGAAGAATTTTCACCACCGTCCTTTGATGAAAAAATTCAAATTATATTAAAACACTTTGACGGACTTATGGATTTAAAAGGCGAATATATCGCAGTTAGAGAGATGAGAAAGCATATCGCTTGGTATGTTAAAGGAATGAAGAATGCTGCGAAGATAAGAAATGAGATAAATAAGATCGATGACGCAAGCGAGATGAGGAAAATAATAAATGCAGGTTTTAGAACAATTTAAAAAAAATAAAATTCTGAAGATATTTATAATTACCATTATTATATTTATAATTACCTTATTTACCGGATGCACAACTATAGACAGTTTTCGTGCATCTTTTTTTCCAAAAAAGACATTAAAAGGCGACAATATTATATATATAGGAGTTTATGAGCCTGAAACAGGAGATCAAAAGCAGGCAGGAAAAGAGGAAATAGAGGGAATAGAGCTTGCAAATAAGATGTATCACAACATAAAGGGAAAGGAGATAAGGCTTATAAAGGTTGATTCAAAATCGACATCAAGTGGAGCAAAGAGTGCAATCGAGAGCCTTATTTCAATAAAACCTGTAGCGATAATTGGTAATACAGGAGAGACCGCATCTCTGATAGCTTCAAAATCTGTTAAGAAGGCGAAAATTCCTACGGTAACACCGGGAGCAAAGAACCTCTTGATAACAGAAGACAATGACTACTATTTCAGAACCTGCATAACGGATTCTCAGATAGGAGAAGGACTTGCAGATTACGCTTGGAACAAGCCCAAGATAAGGAAGTTTTCTATAATATACTTTGAGGGGGATAGCACTGCTGAATCATTAAGCAATGGAGTAAAAAAGAAATTAAACGAACTTAATAATAATGTCAGTCCAATTGAGCTGGAATTTGAGTTAAAATCATCTGGAATAAAATATAAGCAGATTGTCAAAGAGATTAAGAAAAAAAGCGTAAAGGGAGTGTTTATGCCTGTTGGAAAGGATACGGCGGATTTATTCTTCAAAGAGATTGAAAAAAATAAGATGACGGATATTACCTTTGTTGGAACAAAAGAGTGGAATGATCCGGAATTTATAAAGATGATGAAGTCGCATCCTAAGATAAAGATTGCATTTACTGCAGATAGCACTGTAAATGCGTATAAAAAGAATTCTAGCTATATAACACCGGAAACTCAGAAATTTATAATTGAGTACAAGAGTTTATATGGACATGACAAGGTTCCAACAGATAATGTAGCACTTGGATATGATTCATATCTACTTATAATGAATGCACTTAATACATCGCCATCTTTAAAGGGTGAAGATGTAAAAGACGCACTTTTCAAGACAAATGGATATAGATGTGCAACCGGAATTTTCTCATTTGATAAAAATGGTAATCCACTAAAGTCTGTCAACCTAGCTACTATTAAGAATGGAAAGGTAGAACCTGTTTATACGACTGGTGCACCGATAGATGCAGATGGAATGATAAAAATAAAGACAAAGTAAGATAGATATTACAAAGCAAAACTATATAGCAAAAATTAGGTAAGTTTAATATATAACAAGATTGATATTTAAAAGCAAAAATGGGAGATAATAGGATATATAGATAATGGATTATATTTTATGGATTGACGAGCATAAGGATGAAATAGTTAAGTCCGTTCAGGACATAGTCAGAATAAAGAGCGTTGAAGAAGATGCAGTGACTCTTGAAAATGGAGAATTTTTGCCATTTGGAAAGGGAGTTCATGAGGCATATCAGGACCTTTTATCTCTAGGAAATGAGATGGGGTTTGAAATTGCTAATTTTGACAACTACGGCGGGCATATCGACTTTAAAGCAGAAGAACCCCGAGCTCTTACTTTCGGAATTGCAGCACATCTTGATGTTGTTCCAGAGGGAAAAGGATGGACAAAGCACGAGCCATATAGTGCAGACATTGATGATGGATTCATATATGGAAGGGGAACTACTGATGATAAGGGTCCTCTTATCGCAAATTTATATGCGATGAAAGCGATTAAGGAATGTGGAATTAAACCTAAGAAGAATATAAGGCTTATCCTAGGTCTTGATGAGGAAACAAATCAAATAGGAATGGAATATTATTTGGAAAAGGCTGGTGCTCCTGATTTTGGAATTACGCCTGACGGAGATTTTCCACTTATCAATGGCGAGATGGGAATATTAAATTTTTCATTGGCTTTAAAGCTTTCAAAGAATAATAATAAAGATGGAATTATATTAAAGAAGCTAAATTCAGGGCTTGCACCTAATATAGTTCCGGATTATGCGAGAGCCGTCATTATGTCAGATAATAAAGATGATTATAACCTCATAAGAGAAAAGGCTAAGAATTATAAAGAACAGAATGAAAATGAAGTTAAGATAACGAGGGCTGGCAAATCACTAGTAGTAGAGACAAAGGGGAAAAGTGCACATGGGGCAAAGCCATATGAGGGTCTGAATGCCATAAGCATAATGCTCGATTTCCTAGGCAAAATAGAATTTGCTCAAGATGAGATAAATGATTTCATATCTTTTTATAATGAGCACATAGGATTTAATCTATATGGAGAAGATATGGGAATAGGATTTTCTGATGAGGTATCAGGCAATCTCATATTCAATGTTGGTATGGCTGAGTTTAATGAGGACATTGCATCTATAGTAGTAAATTTAAGGTATCCGGTATCAACTGCAGGAGCTGATGTAATAGAAGGTATTCAGGAAAGGCTCAAGGGCACGAAGATAGGATTTATCAAGCAATACTATGACGATCCGATATATATCGAGGAAGACGAGGTGTTTGTAAAAAAATTAATGGAAGCTTATATCGAAGAAACAGGAGATAGAGTTAACAAGCCTATCGTTGCATCCGCTGGCACTTATGCAAAGAAGATTGATCGAATGTTAGCCTATGGAGCCCTATTTCCAAATGATGAGGATAGAATGCACCAGGGTGATGAGAGGCTTAATATTGATAAGCTGATAAGATATACAAAGATTTATGCCAGGGCAATATATAAGCTTACCTGTGAGTAGAAAGTAGGATTATATTAAATTATGAATAACGATTTCTTTAAAGCGAATATAAATCCCTATATTTCACGATGTGAAGAGGATACATTTAAATATGCGAGGAATCTTGCGAAATACCTCGAAGCCGGTGATGTAATTGCTCTTTCTGGAGATTTAGGAGCCGGAAAGACAACATTTACAAAAGCAATTGCAGAGGCACTAAAGGTTAAAGAAAATGTGAGCAGTCCAACCTTTACGATTGTAAAAGAATATAGGAGCGGAATCATTCCGCTCTTTCATTTTGACCTATATAGATTATCTTATGAAGATGAATTTTATAATATAGGAGGAGAGGATTACCTATTTGGTGATGGAATTACAATAATTGAGTGGGCAAATTTAATTGAAGATATTTTGCCAAGTGAGACTTTATTTATAGATATAGATTATGGAGCGTCTTTAGGAGAGAGAATTTTTAAACTGCGTGATATGCGAAATTTGCGGAGCTTATGATTAGATAAAGAATCAAATAAATAATTAGAGAAAGAGATAAAGAAGAAATATTCAGAAAAAATTCATATGGTGAAAAGATTAAGAGATAGATGATATGAAAAAAATTTTAGCGATTGAAACAACTGCAAAATATGCTTCTGTAGCACTTCTTTTAAAAGAGGAAAAAATAGGTTCAAACGATGAGGTGGTTTTCTTTAAAAAATCGAATAAAGAGATGAACCATCTCGTAGATCTAATGGAAATTATAGATTTTGTTCTTAAAAAAGCGGAAATTGAAATATCAGATGTAGACATGGTAGCTCCCTCAATAGGACCTGGCTCTTTTACAGGAATAAGGATAGGCGTGTCTACAGCTAGAGCACTTTCTCAAGCTTGTGGCATTGGCTGTATTCCGGTAAGAACTCTAAAAGCGATGGCTGAGCTCGATAGGAATAGAGAAGTGGATTTCATGCATTACGCCTGCACGATTATCAATGCTAGAAGAAATCAGACCTATGCCGCTCTCTGGCTTTTTGATGAGAGTGGAAATATCAGTGAGACTTTTAAGCAGGGTCAATATATGATTGATGATCTATTAGATGAGATTTCAAGAATAAATGAAGAAAGCAAATATCCTGTGTATTTCTATGGCGACGGAATAGATGCTTATTTTGACAAAATAGAGAAAGCGATGAAAAATAAGACCTTTGATTATGAAATCGCACCTCTTAATCAGAGGTATCAGAGTGCATTAGAGGTGGCAAGGGAAGCATATCAACAAATTGAAATGGGGAAAAAGCCTGTAGATTATGATGAACTTCTTCCTGATTACATGAGAAAGACAGAGGCAGAGATGAAGCTTGAAGAAGGGAAGATTAAAATAAATTCTTAAAAAAGCTTAAATAAAATTCCCAAAAGATAAAATTTAAAAGGGATTATTATTTCAAAAGATTAAACAAGAGAATCAATAGAATTAGGACAGATAAGCGATATAAATCAGAACGGATAAATTATATAAATTAAGATGGAAAAAAATATAAGGAATTAAATTGGGACGGGCAAAGGATGTTAAATGGCAAACATATAACGATTGGAATAGAGTCTAGCTGTGATGAAACGGCTGCCGGAGTTGTAGCTGACGGTAGGGAGATGCTCTCTAATATTATTTCATCTCAAATATCAATACATACTAAGTTTGGGGGTGTGGTACCCGAAATAGCATCTAGACATCATCTTGAAAATATAAATGATGTAATAGATAGGGCATTAAAAGAAGCCGGAGTTAGCCTAAATGAAGTCGATCTAATTGGTGTTACCTATGGACCGGGGCTTGTTGGAGCCTTGCTAATAGGAGTTGCGACAGCTAAGATGATAGCATATGCAAAAAACATACCATTGGTAGGTGTTAACCATATGCACGGTCATATAGCAGCTAATTATATAGAGCATAAAGATCTAAAGCCACCATTTATGGGGCTTATTGTATCAGGTGGGCATACCAATATTGTGGATATTGAGGATTATAATACTTGTAAGATAATCGGTGAAACGAGAGATGATGCAGCAGGTGAAGCCTTCGACAAGGTGTCAAGAGTCATAGGACTGGGTTACCCCGGAGGCCCTAAGATGGATAGGTCTGCGAGAGATGGCAATAAAAATGCAATCGATTTTAAGAGGGTGTGGCTTGAAAAGGGCAGTTATGATTTTAGTTTTAGCGGAATTAAGACGGCAGCTCTTAATTATATAAATAATGAAAGGCAGTCTGGAAGAGATATTGATATTAACGACTTCTCCGCCTCTTTTCAGGAAGCCGTTGTCGATGTAATAACTAAAAAGGCAGTAGATGCGTGCATCGAATTTAAGAGGGATAAGCTCGTCTTATCGGGAGGAGTTGCAGCGAATACGAGGCTTGGTGAACTTCTTATAGAAAGAGCTTCGAAGGCTGGAATTCAGGTTTTCAAACCATCGAAAATTCTATGCACCGATAATGGAGCTATGATAGCATCATCGGCATATTATGAGTCGCTAAAGGGGAATTATTCAAATTTAAAACTCGATGCAGCTCCTGGACTTGAGATATAACTGGAGATTTAGATGACCATATTAAGTGCTAATGAAATAAATAAATCATATGGAGCAGATATAATTCTTGAATCTGTTAATTTCAATATATCAAAAGGCGACAGGGTAGGAATTGTTGGACCGAATGGTGCAGGAAAAACTACTCTTCTTGATATTATAACTAAAGAAACCGAAGAAACATCAGGCAGTATTTATATAAAAAAAGATATTGATATTGGATATGTTCGCCAGAAAAACCAGTTTGATGCTGAAGGTAGCATAATTGAAGAGATAAGAAAGACTCACAAAAAGGTAAAGTTGCTTGAAGAAAGGCTTTTAAAACTCCAGCTGGAGATGGGAAATGACCCACTGCTCGCTGATGAATATACCGAGCTTCTCGAAAGATTTGGTGATATGGGTGGTTATTCAATAGAAGGAAGAACTAAGGGAATACTTAAATCCATGGGATTTAACGAAGACGAGTGGGATAAAAAAATTGGAATGCTTTCTGGAGGTGAAAGGACTAGGCTCGCTCTAGCTTGCACCCTTATCGAGCGACCGGATTTACTCATACTTGATGAACCGACCAACCATCTTGATTTTTCCATGCTAGAGTCACTTGAAAAAATGCTTTCTACCTATAAGGGGACGATTATTGTCGTGTCACATGATAGGTTCTTTTTGGATAAGGTAGCTACTAGGATTTTTGATATTAGAAATAAAACCCTAAGGTCGTATAAAGGAAATTATACTGATTATAAGGAGAAGAGGAAACAGCTTGAAGAAGCTCAGATAAATGCCTATGAAAAGGAATTAAATGAGATAAAAAGGCAGGAGGAGCTGATAAGGCGATACAAGGAGAGGGGAACTGAAAAGCTCGCTAAGAGGGCAAGGTCAAGAGAAAAAAGACTAGATTCCATGAGGAGCTTAGACAAGCCAAAGACAAGCGATGCTGGAATGAAGATAAGTTTTACTCAAGATTATAAGAGTGGAAATGATGTAATAGAAGTTGAGAGGTTGAAAAAGAGTTTTGAGGGCAAGGTAATATTTGATGATATTAAGCTTAAGGTTAGGTCTGGTGAACATATTTGCCTTGTTGGTGAGAATGGTGCAGGCAAGAGCACTTTTATGAAAATATTGGCATCGAAAGAAAAAGAGGACTCAGGTTATCTAAAAATCGGACACAATGTTAATATCGCATATTTTGACCAAGAACAAATGCTCCTTGATGATGAAGAAACCGTATTATCAGAGATGCAAAACGCATATCACGAATATGGAGATACGGAGATGAGAAATATTCTCGGGAGATTTTTGTTCAAAGGAGATGATGTATTTAAGAAGATTAAGAGTTTATCAGGAGGAGAAAAATCTAAGCTCTCATTGCTAAAATTGATGCTATCTGGAGCGAACACTCTTCTTCTCGATGAACCGACCAACCACCTTGATATAGACTCCAAAGAGGCAATAGAAGAAGCACTTATAGATTTTAAGGGCACCGCACTAATTATTTCCCACGATAGATATTTGCTAAGCAGAGTTCCTGACAAGATTTATGAGCTTAACAAAGAAGGATTAAATGAATTTCTTGGTAAATACGATTATTATATGGAGAAAAAATCCAAGATAAACGAAGAAGTGGCGGAAAAAATAAAAAGAGACTTCGACAATTATCAAAGAAAAGATTTTGATATTGATATTTCTACATCTTCATCCGAAAAGAGAAAGTTTCAGAAGAAAAAAGAGGCAGAGGAGAGAAAAAGGGCAAGGCGTATTTTGGAACTTGAGGAGCTGATTGAAGGACTTGAAAATGATATAGAAGAAAATGAGAAGAAGATGTGCGAAGAGGACAATGTGAGCGATCCAATCTTTTTAAGAAAATGTGACGAGGAGAATAAAATTTTCAAAGAAAAACTTTATGAATATTATGAAGAATGGGAAGAACTTAGTTCAGAATAAATTTCGCTTGAAAAATTAAATTAATTTAATATTTATATTGTTTTTACACATATATTTGACGACTCTATACAAAGATTGTGGATTTTTCGTCAAAGCTATTGAATAGCAACTCGAGTTCGTTGTATAATTATCAAACGCGATAAATTAGGAGGATTTTATAATGACTTTTGAAAAAATTAGAGCAATTATTGTTGACCAGCTCGGCGTTGAAGAAGACATGATAAATATGGAAACAAATATGATGAAGGACTTGGAAGCAGATTCTCTCGATGCTGTAGAGATAATTCTTGGCGTTGAGGATGAATTTGAGATCGAGATACCTGACGATGTTGCAGAAAAGCTTGAGACTGTAAGCGACTTAGTTGCTTATGTTGATGAAAATCTAGATAAATAAGTTATTACTCTAAGAGAGGATTGTCGATAATTATGAAAAGCAAGGTTTCTGAAGCAGTTATGAGAAGACTTCCTAGGTATAGAAGGTATCTTGGGGAGCTCAAAGAAAAGGGAGTTGAGAAGATTTCATCAAGTGAACTTGGTGAAATAATCGGATATACCGCATCGCAGATTAGACAAGACTTTAATACATTCGGAGGATTTGGACAACAGGGTTTTGGTTATAGCGTTGAACGACTTTATAATGAAATAAGCAAAATTCTTGGACTTGATAACGAATACAAGGTTGTAGTGGTCGGAATCGGCAATATGGGTAAGGCTATAACTAACTTTCTTTTTAATTACAACCTAGGCTTTGATATTATTGGGCTATTTGACTCGAGTGATAAGGTTGTCGGTAGCAAGATTAAGGGCGTAGAGGTGAAAAATTTCAATGACTTTGACAAATTTGCCAAGGACAATAAGGTGGACATTGGAGTAATCTGCGTTAATAAGGAATCTGCAAGGGATGTTTTTGACAGGCTCACCAATATGGGTACTAGGGGAATATGGAATTTTGCCCCAATAGACTTAAAGACAAATAAGGCGGTGAGCGTTGAGAATGTACATATTACCGATAGTTTGCAAGTTTTGTCCTTTATGATGAGCAAGGACAAATAACTAAATATGAAAATGGCTATAGACATAGCTAAAGCATATTGCTTGATTGCTCAGTTAGCTAGTTAATTTAAAACCCGTAGCATTGCTACGGGTTTCTAAACATATTATGCATAAATGATTAATTATTTAGTAAATTATGCTTCTACAGGAGCACCAACAGGGCAAACACTTGCACAGTTACCGCAGTCGATGCAGGCATTCTCATCAATTGAGTATGGTGCACCTTCAGTGATGCAATCTACTGGGCAACCGTCAGCACAAGCTCCACAGCTGATGCAATTTTCTTCAATTTTATAAGCCATTTCATTACCTCCTTTTAATTTATACCTCGCGGGAATTATAACACGCACATATTCGGTTAGACAAGTACAACATAGAGGTGATTATGTATATTATTTCTTTTACCGGAAAGAGTGGCACGGGAAAAAGCTATCAAGCGATGAAAATTTCAAGAGATATGAGTATTGATGCGATCATCGATGACGGTCTTTTGATATATCACAACAGGGTTGTAGCTGGGAGGTCTGCAAAGAGATGCAAGTCAAAGGCAGAAGCTATGAGGACAACGCTGTTTAATTATGATGAGCATAAAAGAGATGTCAAATTGAAGCTCAGCCTGCTATCGCCAAAAAAGATAATGATATTAGGCACCTCGGACAGAATGGTTGACTGGATAACAAGGGAGCTCGATTTACATACGGCAGATTTGAGGCTTTATATAGAAGATTTTACAACAAAAGAAGATAGGGAAAAGGCGAGTATTAGTAGAAATAAATTCGGTGAACATATTATTCCAGTTCCTATGATTCAGATTAAAAGAGATTTCCCTGGATACTTCATGCATCCAGCAAGGATATTTAGGAATTTTGCCCTACATGAAAAAGGTGAAGAATTTGAAGAACCGACAGTGGTGAGACCGCAGTTCAGTTATTTTGGCAAATATGAGATAAGCGAAAAGGTCATAGAGGACATTATAAGGATAACCGCACTGAGATTTAAAAATAGCATAAGAGTATTAGATTATTACCACAGCCCAGTTGGCTCAGGATTGCTTCTCGTTGTGAGAATTAAAATCAAGCTTTCAGACGGAATAATCGATAGATGTTCTGAACTTCAGTGGAGAGTAAAGAGGGTGATTGAGGAGATGACAGCTTTTGAACTCATAAGAATTAATATAGAAATTTCTGAGATAGTATTTGGAGATTATAGATGAAAAATATAGAGCTAAAGACAGGCAAAGACTTTAATTTGAAGCAGACGCTCGAGTGCGGGCAGTGCTTTAGGTGGGAGAAGATAGAGGAGTCAGAATATCTTATATTTGCTGAGGACAAGGCGTGCTTAGCAAAAGATGAAAAAGACTATCTAAAAATACAGAGTTTTAATGGCGATGAGGAGTTTTGGAATAATTACTTCGATCTGAGCACAGATTATTCAAAATATAAGGAAGAACTTTTAAGAGGCGAGCCTAGGCTAAGTGATGCGATATTATATGGAGGAGGCATAAGGATTTTAAATCAGGATTTCTTTGAAGTGCTTATATCCTTCATAATATCTCAAAATAATAATATTCCGAGAATAAAAAAATGTATCGAATCAATTTCCTCAGTCTATGGCAAGCCTATTGGAATTATCAAAGGAAGAGAAAGATTTGCATTCCCATCGCCTGATGCACTTGCCCTAGCAGATTCTGAGGAATTAATGAAATTAAAATTAGGATATAGGTCAGCATATATAGTAAAAGCAGCTCATAAATTTCAAATAGAAAAAGTTCCCTCTGGAAAGAGTGATGAGAAATATAAGCAAATTTTATCCTATTACGGGATTGGCCCAAAGGTTGCAAATTGCATTTCCCTATTCGGCCTTAGAGATTTTGAAGCATTTCCGATTGATACATGGGTAAAGCGGATCATGGTTCATATGTATGGCTTTGATGAGAAGGATATTTCAGGAATGCAGAAATTTGCAGCTGAAAAATTTGGAAGCCTCGGAGGTTTGGCACAGCAATATCTTTTCTACTATTACAGGGATAGAAAGATAAAAAAGTGATTTTAGTGATTTTGAAGATTTCTTCACAATCTTTTCCTTTAAATACATTGACAAAATATAGCAATATGATTACAATAATCATGCTGGTTAGCACTCAAATATATAGAGTGCTAACAGATGAAAAAATGAGTTACGGGAGGTAATATAATGAGTTTTGGAATAAAACCGCTTGGGACAAGAGTAGTTCTAAAGAAAATGGAAAAAGAAGATAAGACAGAGGGTGGAATAATTCTATCGGCAGGAGCTAAGGAAAAGCCACAATATGCAAAGATAGTTGCAGTGGGAAAAGGAACTGAAGAAGAACCTATGGAGCTAAAAGTAGGCGATGTTGTGATTTTCCAGAAATATGGCGGACAAGATTTAGTATATAAGGGAGAAGATTATATGATTATGAAGCAGGAAGACATTCTTGCTGTAATCAGTGAATAATGGAGGTAGATTAAATGGCTAAGGAATTACATTATGGAGAAGAATCGAGGAGAGCGATTCTCGCAGGAGTAGATAAATTATCAGATACAGTCAAGATAACTCTAGGACCTAAGGGAAGAAATGTTTTGATTGAAAAGAGCTTTGGATCTCCGCTTATCACAAATGACGGTGTTTCTATTGCTAGGGAAATAGAGCTTGAAGATCAGGTTGAAAATATGGGAGCTCAGCTTGTAAAAGAGGTAGCTACAAAGACTAATGATGTTGCAGGAGATGGAACAACAACGGCTACACTTTTGGCACAGGCAATGATCCACGAGGGATTTAAGAATGTTACAGCAGGAGCAAATCCAATGGCTCTTAAAGCTGGAATTTCAAAGGCTGTTGAGGTCGCTGTAGACAATCTTAAGAAGACTGCAAAGGCAGTAGATGATAAGGAAAGCATAGCACAGGTTGCAAGCATATCCGCTGGTGACGAGGAAATCGGAAGACTCATTGCAGAGGCAATGGACAAGGTTGGAAAAGACGGCGTTATTACAGTAGAAGAGTCGAGGTCTCTTGATACAACACTCGAGGTTGTAGAGGGAATGGAATTCGACAGAGGTTACCTAAGCCCATACATGGTAGGAAACACTGATAAGATGGAAGCAGTTATGGAAAATCCATATGTTCTTCTAACAGATAAGAAGCTTTCAAATATTCAGGAAATCATTCCACTTCTTGAAGCTGTAATGAAATCAGGCCGTTCACTTCTGATAATAGCAGAAGATGTTGAGGGAGAAGCACTTGCTACTTTAGTTGTTAACAAGCTTAGAGGAACTATAGATGTAGTTGCTGTAAAAGCACCGGGCTTTGGAGACAGAAGAAAGGCAATGATGGAAGATATTGCGATTCTGACAGGAGGTACATATATAAGCAGTGAGCTTGGATATGAGCTTAGCGAAGCGACAATTGATATGCTCGGAAGTGCAGGAACTATCAAAGTTAATAAGGACAGAACCGTAATAGTAAGTGGTGCAGGAGAAAAATCTGAGATTGAGAATAGAATAGAGAAGATCAGAGGAGAAATTGCAGATACAAGTTCTGAATTTGACAAAGAAAAATTACAGGAAAGGCTTGC
Organism: Alterileibacterium massiliense; assembly: GCF_900104645.1. GTDB lineage: Bacteria > Bacillota > Clostridia > Peptostreptococcales > Anaerovoracaceae > Alterileibacterium > Alterileibacterium massiliense. The sequence continues at coordinate 93,404 of NZ_FNWE01000001.1, forward strand.
TAAGCTAATGGGCGGTGTTGCTGTAATAAAAGCAGGTTCTGCTACAGAGACAGAACTCAAGGAAAAGAAGCTAAGACTTGAGGACGCATTAAATGCAACAAGAGCTGCTGTTGAGGAGGGAATTGTTGCAGGAGGCGGAACTGCATTGATTGGAACGATAGATGCGGTTAGAGCCTTTGCTGATAAGCAAGAAGGCGATTTCAAGACAGGTGCTAAGATTGTTGAAAGAGCGATAGAAGAACCTGTTAGACAGATAGCAGAGAATGCAGGTTTTGAGGGTAGTGTAGTTGTATCTAAGGTTATGGAGTCAGGTAAGGGCATCGGATTCGATGCGGTATCAAACTCATACATCGATATGATAGAAGCTGGAATCGTTGATCCTGTTAAGGTTACTAGATCTGCATTACAGAATGCTGCTTCAGTTGCAGGAATGTTGCTAACTACAGAGGCAGGGATTACAGAGATTAAAGAAGAATCTCCAGTGCCACCTGTAGCACCTGGTGGAATGGGCGGTATGATGTAATCAGCATAAAAAGCAGGCATAATATTTCTATAATTAGAAAATTAAATTATATAAAGGGTCGGAAAGTGATAAGCTTCCGGCCTTTTGTGTTATAATAAAAAAAGAGTTAAGCAAGGTCACTAACTAAGATAATAAAATTTTTGAAATACTATTAAAATATAATTTAGAAATATAATTAACACATATTTTATCAGACTAAAGATAATTAGAAATATTTTGAATATGTTTGAATTTTAAATTAAATCCGAGTTAAATCTAAATTGGCATAAATGGGAGGGTAGTAGATGAGAAGTGATTATATAAAAAATAATCAAGATATAAATGATAAAAGAGGCATGAGAAAATTACGCTCAAGCCAGATGGTTATTATTGTTTCATCAGTTCTTGAGATTATAGCGGTATTTTTGCCTGCTGCATCGATTTATGGCAGAAGTTTTAACTTAATTAAGCCAAATGGAAGCTTTGGACCAGGGATAATATTTATTATAATAGCGATTTTTACAATCCTGCTCACTCTACTTAAAAAAAGAGTATTTGTGCTCATATTATCAATCTTGGGTGTAATTTTAGCCCTTCAGCAATATGTCAGCATAAATTCAGTATCAAACGATGTAAATATAGGCATTGGAATGTTTCTAACCATCGCTTACCAAGTGGCGGTATTAGTGGGAGCGATATTATTATTTATTAACTTAGGAAAAGAAAAATAAATTTTATAAAAATTTAATGGAGGAAAGCGATGAAAAAAGCAGTTTTGATTATCAACCCAAGTTCTGGCGATGAAAAGGCAATGGAATATAAGGATAAATTCGTCACCAAGGCAAAGGAATATTTTGATGAAGTTATCGTAAAGGAAACTGAGAAAGAAAATGATGCGACGAAATTTGCAAGTGAAGCAGCAGATGATAAATGCGAAGCAGTTTTCGCATTTGGAGGAGATGGAACTGTAAATGAAGTTATAGCTGGAATTTCAGAAAAGGAATACATACCAAAGCTTGGGATTATACCGGGCGGAACCGTAAACCTTATGTCAAGACTGGTAGGAGTAGATCAAAATCCTGAAAAGGCTATAGATGAACTCGATTTTGAAAGAACTGAGAAAGTGGACATTGGCAAATGCAATGATAAATTCTTTGGATATATTTTTAGCATAGGTTCAGTTCCGGAGGCTATACACAATGTTGAAACTGAAGAAAAGACTAAGTTCGGACCTCTTGCATATTTTGTAAATAGCATGAAATCTGTGGTTAATGATAACGAGTTTGAGATTGAGATAGAGACGGATAATGGAGATTTCAAAGGAAGTGCGAGCCATGTAATTGTACTACTAACAAACTGGCTTGGAGATAAAAAAATCTTCAGCCGTAATAAGGATGGATATGCAAATATTCTTATATTAAAAGATTCATCAATCTTATCTAAGTTTTCACTGTTACCGGATTTCTTAAAAGGTGAGCTTACCCAAAATGACAAGATTGAATTTATGAGAGCTAAAAAAATTCATATCAGTTCGCCTGAAGACATCGACACGGATATAGATGGAGATGAAGGAGATAAATTGCCTGTTGATATTGAAATATTTGAGCAGAGGGTTGAAGTCTATTCACAGAATAGCTAGTTAAGAGTTGAAAAAAATGCTCATAGTGTTATAATAAATATATGAAGTTATATCAATGATAAAAAAGGAGTAAAGACCATGACAGATAAGGGATTCACAGATAAGGTTAAAGGTAAGGCTAAGGAAGTTACAGGTAAGGTTACAGATGATGATTCAAAGAAGGCTGAAGGAATTATCGATCAGGTAGTAGGAAAGACAAAGGAAATTGCTTCTGATGCTAAAGATGTAGCAAGCGAAGTTGCTGGCAAGGCAAAGGATGCTGCAAGCAAGGCTGCAGATAAGGCTAAAGATGCAATGGATAAGGACGACAAATAAGAATTTTAGCTTTTAAACAAAATTTAATTTAAGAAGAAAAAAATCGGCATATCTTAAATCTCTTATAGGGATTGTGATTATGCCGATTTTGCTATCTATAGATTTGCATTATATGCTTTGATATATATAACTTTGTATACCTTAATTTACGATATATAATTTCATGGTCTATATCTGTATTGCATCAAATTGTGAGAGGAAATCTTTTATAATCGATAAAACCATTATAGCACCACCCGCCTTGTCAGATTCAATATTCATAGGCATTACTGGGTCATGAAGTGATTTTCTTAAGAGTAGCCAGCCTCTCGCGTTTTCTTTGCTTCCGGTAATAGGCAGGTCATAATTGATGCGTACACCTTCGTAATTGGGACTGACTACAGAAAAACCTTCGCTTTCTTCTGCAAAATAGCGTAGACTTTCTATTATAATGTCCGCATAATCAGAAAAAGCTGTGATACCTCTAGATTTTGAAACTGAATCTTGCCAAATCTTTTCTTCAATTATCTTAAATCTATATTCCTTCGATTCACAAGGCTCTTTTAGCGAGGAGATGAGGCTAAGAATATCCTTGCCTTCTTTTTTTAATCTAGTAGCTTCGACTATTATCAGGCAGGCTAGATAAGCACCGTCGTCAAGATAGTGATTGTCAGAATATGCAGCGTGACCAGATGTTTCAATTGCAAGAAATGCATCCTCGCTCCTCATTTCCTTAGCTTTATTAATCACATTCTTATATCCTCTTTTAAATCTGAGGTGATTTAGACCTAAGTTTTTCTCAAGAAATTCATTTAACTCATTTGATGTTATGCTGTCAGTTACAACAGTTCCCCCCTTGTGAGAGGATTGTCCTATTGCAGCAGCAAGGGCAATAACGCCATTTCTTTGAATTGGCTTTCCTGAACCAGAGACTGCAGCACTCCTGTCAACATCTGTATCAAATATAATACCGAGGTCAGCCTTTGATTTTAATACAGCAGATGAAATAGATTTCATTGCTATATCATCTTCCGGATTAGGTACATGATTAGGGAAATTCCCATCTGGCTCAAGAAACTGACTGCCACTTATATCAGCACCTAGGGGAAGAAGAACATCGTTAGCAAAGAACCCACCTGAACCATTACCTGCATCAACAATTATGTGCATATTCTCTAGGCTTTTTATATTATATTTGCTAAGTCCTGATAAGATGATATTTTTAAGGTGCGTCGAATATGCTTGCATTAGATTTATTTTTTCATAATTTGCATAAGTTTCAGGATTTTCAATTGACTCATAAGATTCAATCAAGTCGGCAGGCTCTATTAACTCATTAACCTTAAAGGATTTGGAAAAATCAATTGGAGCAGTTACTTCAATTGATTCAGCGATCATTAATATCTCGCGTATGTCCTTTTTATCAAGCCCGCCATCCGAAGTAAAGAATTTGAATCCATTCCTATTCCAAGGGAGATGACTTGCAGTTATCATGATAGCACCGTCAAAGGCGAAATCTTTGTCAATGCAGGACATGAACATTGCAGGTGTCGATGCCAATCCGGCATCAAATATATGTGCACCTTTTTTAGAGGCACCAGATATTAGAGCTTTTAGCAAATTCTCTCCTGATAGTCTTGGATCCCTACCTATACAGATTTTTAGCATATCTATTCTTTTATTTTTTCTCTTGGAAAGCCATATTAGAAATGCTTCACCAATTAAAGAAGCCACCTTAGGCGTTAAATTTACATTTTCCTCTGAAATGCTTTCTAGGGCAACACCCCTTATATCGCTTCCGTTTTGTAGATTCAACAGATTATCTGACATAATCTCACCTCATTAACTCGAAATAATAATTTTTTATATTTAAATTTTAACATAAAAAAATATAATTTACGATTGCAGTTTAAAAAGCTAACATAATATCAAATTTTCATTAAACAATTATTATTTAATTATCAACCTATTGTATTAAGCTTGGTGCGATAGGTTGTTTTTTTGCAAATTTTTGTGCAAATAATAAATTAATGTTATAATCATTAATCATCAATTAATTTTATAATTTGGAGACCTTAGCATGAAAAAATTCAAGGATTATCTATATAAATTAATCATCATAATATTGCTTGTGATAATCTCAATAAGTGGATTCCAACTATATAAGTCATTAGCCAAATATTATAAGGCTAGAACTCAATATAATAATACTGCCAGAGTTGCTGGTTCTACCAAGACATCGGGAATTTATACGGGAGAACTTGACTGGGACTCGCTCATGGCACAGAATTCTGACGCGAGAGCTTGGGTATACCTTGACGGAACCATAATCAACTATCCTATAGTTAGGGGTAGCGATAACAGCTTCTACCTAACACATATGTTCAATAAGGCTTATAATGGAGCTGGGACGCTTTTCATGGACGCAAATGCTCCTGACAATTTCGAAACATTCAATACTGTAGTATATGGTCACCATATGAAAGACGGAAGTATGCTCGCTACAATAGATAAGTATAAGAGTCAGGAGTTTTATGAGAAACACAAACAGCTTGAGTTAATAACACCTAGTGCAAAATATCACCTTAAGGTTATAGGCTTTGAGCTTGTAGACGCTACAAGTGAGGCTTATAATTATTACTTTGGAAGCGAACAAGATAAGCAATCACTGCTGGACTTTACTGCAAAAAATAATGTTATTAATACTTCTGACCAAGCTACAGTTAACGATAAGCTACTTACATTCAGCACCTGCGTATATGCTACAGGAGATGAGAGATATGTTCTAGTTACAAAGATGGTGCCTTGGACAGAGGAAGAGCTTGAGGTAGCAAAGAAGGAGGAAGAAAACAAGGCTAAGCTTGCTATGAATGAAGCAAAGAAAAATACAAAGGGAAATGGTGATAAATCAAATTCTGGTAAGGCAGGCAGGAGTTTTCTTCAAACTGTTAAGATAGGCTTCGATGTATTCAAAGAATCTTTGTCAAAATAAATACCAATTAAACAAAATCTTTGTAAAAAATAATAAAAAAATTGACAAAAATTACAATAAAAATATTGACACCTCGGTATCTGAGGTGTTATTTTATTTAACATAATAACGAAATGAAGTTTGCAGGAAAGCGTCTTATGACCACCGAAGGAGTAAAACTCTCAGGTATCTCGACGGAGATGAAGACTGCAGATGGATCGTTTCTCTGGAGAAGTCTGATTTAATATCAGATGCCGAAGGGGCAAGGCGAAAGAACCGCACAATCTCTCAGGCAAAAGGACGGAGACTTGAATATCATCTTAATTGGCAAATTATCCATGCCAATTATGTATTCATCTTTGTTAATTTTGATTTCTGATAGATCGCGGGCTTAGCGGTCTATTTTTAATTTTTGACCAAAACTCAATTTTTGACCAAAGAATCCGTCTTTTGACCTTTAAGCGGGAGTCATAAGTTATCTCCAGATAAAAATCATTTTTTATAATATTTTATATTTTTTTACAACATTTATCTAAATCATATCTAAATTAAGAAAGGGATTTAACTATGTTTTCTGCAATTAATAGCGTACTTGAAACGATTGATAATCTCGTGTGGGGAGTTCCTCTTATGGTACTCATTCTTGCCGGCGGTTTTCTTCTTACAGCAAGGCTGGGCCTTTTACAGATGAGAAGGCTTCCGCTCGCATTAAAGTGGATGTATAAAAATGAAGACGGAGGTCATGGCGAGGTCACGAGCTTTGCAGCACTTTGCACAGCACTTTCCGCAACAATTGGAACTGGAAATATAGTTGGAGTTGCTACAGCTATTACAACTGGAGGACCTGGAGCACTTTTTTGGATGGAAATCGCTGCATTTTTTGGAATGGCTACGAAGTATTCGGAAGGACTTCTTGCGGTTAAATATAGGACGGTTGCAGAGGACGGACATAGCCTTGGCGGGCCATTCTACTATATTGAAAAAGGTATGGGTGTTAAATACAAGTGGCTAGCAAAAGCCTTTGCATTCTTTGGCGTTGGAGTTGGCTTGTTTGGAATTGGTACCTTTACTCAGGTTAATGGAATTGCGAGTGCGGTTAAAGGCTTCTTTGACCCTCATGATTTACATATGGTTAAAATACCTGGAATAGGCAATTATTCTTGGGCTGTTATTATATCTTCGCTAATCCTTGCTTTTTGCGTTGCTGCGGTAATAATAGGCGGTTTAAAAAGAATAGCAAGTGTTGCACAGGTTATCGTTCCATTTATGGCTTTAATATATATAATTTTTAGCATAATGCTTCTCATATTTAATATAAAAGAAGTACCGGCGGCCTTTGTCACTATCGTAAAAGCTGCATTTAATCCGTCTGCTGTAACAGGTGGAATAGTTGGGTCAATGATAGTAGCAATGCAAAAGGGAATTGCGAGAGGTATATTTTCAAATGAGGCAGGACTTGGAAGTGCTCCAATAGCTGCTGCCGCAGCACAGACAAAGGAACCCGTAAGGCAGGGGCTCGTATCTATGACTGGAACTTTTATAGACACGATCGTCATATGCACAATGACAGGTCTTTCCATAGTGCTAACTGGTGCATGGAAGCAAGAGGGCTTAGAGGGAGTTCAGGTTACGAGTTATGCTTTTAGAAATGGACTGCCATTCCCCGCTCAGCTATCATCATTTGTTCTTGTGATATGTCTTGTTTTCTTCGCATTTACAACAATTCTTGGCTGGGATTATTATAGTGAAAGATGCTTAGAATATTTGACAGATTCAAATTTCAAGGTTATTAAGGGATATAGATATATCTATATTTTAGCAGTCTTTATTGGACCTTATATGACAGTCAGTGCAGTGTGGACTATTGCGGACATTTTCAACGGGCTTATGGCAATACCTAATATGATCGCATTATTCGCTTTAAGTGGTGTGATTGTAAAGGAAACCAGAGATTTCTTCGATAAGGACAAGCATCTTGATGGAAAAATTAGACTGTGATAAAATATCAGACACAAATTTAAGAAAATGAGAAAGGAGAGCATATAAGCATAATAAGCTTTATATGAACTAGCATTATGAAAAAGAATTTTAAGAAATCTGCTATTTTAATCCTAACAATGATGCTTATCTTCTCGATGCTAATTGGAACTTCTTCAGTTTTTGCTGGGGGGGGCAATGATAATATAGGTAAGATTACCATACAGTGGCATCGAAATGGTGACAGGGGTTACTACAATCCGGCAGATGAAGGAAAGGACATTTCCTTCTGGTATATCTTTGGCTTCAAGGGCAAGGATAAAGATGGAAATATGAAAACAGGTCTTTTTGCTCAGAGAATGTACAGCGGTAAGATCGGTGAGACCAAGGTTTATGAAATCGACTTATCGAGCGTTAAAGATCAGAAAGGTGATACCTATACTGATTGTGAATTTAATGGCTTTTATCTCCCAGTATACATGGGCAATACCAAATACGGGGCTTCTTTAGATGAGAAATCTAAAGAAATTACGGCATTGTTACAGCAGAATATGGAAACACATACAAAGATGTCGGTAGAAGATGGTTCTATAATCCTTGAATCTGATAAAAATAATATGCCGGTGCTTTTTGATGTAGAATGTATAAAAGAAGGAAAGAATCCGGAATATCCTTTTGAGAATCTTCAAAATGGTAATGTAATTAAAAGAACTCTTAATTTTAAAGAAGGAGAAATAGACTTATCTCTTGATAAATATGATGATGATTACTCATTTAATAGAGCTATAGATGGTAACAACCTTCAGACATTCAATCCATGGACACCTAGAGCAAATGAATATAAGCTTCATGCAAACTTTACAGGAGATAGAGAGGATGTTCTTAAAGAGCGTTACACTCTTGCTATTAGCGGTAACGACCTTGACGGCTGGAATCTTGTTCTCAAATCAAAGATTAAAGAGGGCATGAAAGAGGAAGTTGTAGTAGAAGATTTTAAGACAGTTTATGAGGACGACCCAACTCTTCCTGTAGGCAAGACAAAGGTTAAACAGAAAGGCGTTAAGGGAAAAACTGTCACAAAGACTACTTATTATTATCTTCCTATCGGAAATGGCGGAGAAAAAATTCTTGAAGTAAAAGATCCTGTAGTTGAAAAGACTGAACCTATTAATAAGATTGTTTTAAAAGGTACAAAAAAGGTGCCAGCTGGAGATGATACCAATCCAGGTCAGGGAAGTGGCAATAGTCAGAATAACGCATCTCCAAAGACAGGTGATAGCGAAAACCTAGGAATTTTTGCAGTAGGATTAATTCTCACTCTTACCTCAGCATATGCGGTAATAGGATACAAAAGAAAAGAAGATAGATAAGTTTGATTATTAGATTATTTATACGCTTAAAATTAAATAATTAAATGATTAGATAATTAAAGAACTAAGCTTTTAGAATAAAAAGTTAAAACAAAAAGGCGGGAGCAAATATTTCCCGCCTTTTGCCTATATAATTATTATGCTTTTATAACTCTAGTGCTTTTATAATTCTTAACCTTATTTTATACTTCCATCAGGATTGAATAAAGGAAGATTTTCAAGATATATCATATCCTTTCTCATCATCGAATCACCCTCGGCTAGAACTGCCATCTTCGCTGCGACGATTCCACCAACAGCTTCAACCAGATTGGAGATTGCCTCCATTGAACCACCTGTGCTAACAACATCATCGACTAGAAGAATCTGTTTTCCCTCCATCAGCTCGCAGTCGGATTTGCCAAGGCATAGCTCCTGATCGTGAGCCGTCGTTATCGACCTATCGCTAACCTTAACAATGTCCTTCATATATAGCTTGGATTCTTTTCTAGCTACAACATAAGGCTTACCTGAAATCCTTGACATTTCATATGCAAGCGGGATTCCCTTTGATTCAGCTGTGATGATAACATCAAATTCCGGAGCCCTTTTTAAAAGCTCGGATGAAGCTTTCATAGTAATTTCTACATCACCGAACATTACAAAAGCTCCGATATATAGATCATCATTTACCCTGCAAAGAGGGAGAAACCTATCAAGTCCCGCTATATTAATCTTATAATCCATATTGAAAATCAACCCCTCTATCATCGCATCGAGTATTTTATTGAGCAGGTACATTATACCCGCTTATCCCCTCGACTGCAAGCTCTTTAAGATTGACGAAAAGACCTCAAAATGGTATTATCTAATATGTATGCAAAGCTGAGGGTTGCATAGATTGGAGATATATGAATAGCAAGAAATACGCTGGTGCACTATATTCATTTGAATATGTTGAAACCTTAAAAGATATAATAAATAATAGCTCGCTTAAGTATTCGGATAGACCTGCATATATGTATAAAGAGTCAGGAGATAAGGACTTTAAGGCGATAACTTATCATGATTTTAAGAAAAATATTGACGAGCTCGGCACCACTCTAATCGATATGGGCTTTAAAGGAAGCAAGATAGCGATAATAGGCGAGAACTCATATAAGTGGGCTATGTCATATTTCGCAGTCGCAACAGGAGTTGGAACCATTGTTCCGCTAGATAAAAATTTAGAGATTGGTGAAATAATAAATTTAATGAAGAGAGCCGATGTAGAGCTTGTATTCACTTCTTACAAGATGCACGAAAAGGTAGCGAAGGCTTTTAAAGAGGTGAATGGACTTAGGAACCTTGTTATTTTAGATGAACCTAGAGATTTTTCATCTGAAGATAGCAGGATAATAGAGCTTAGTGCCCTCCTTGAAAAAGGCTCTCATCTTATAAATGAGGGAGACAGAAGATTTATAGATGCGCTAGTTAAAGAAGATGACATTTCTACAATTCTTTTTACATCAGGAACAACTGGTCTTGCAAAGGGCGTAATGCTAAGCCATATGAATTTGTCTCAGAATGTATTCAATATGTCAAAATATTTTAAAATTCCAATGGAGAAAGACTATGTTGGAAGAGTTCTTTCAGTTCTTCCGATGCACCATGCGTACGAGATGACCTGCTCCATTATGACGACATATTATCAAGGTGGTACAATCGTAATCTGCGAGGGATTAAAGCATATTCAAAAGAACTTTTTTGAGGCAAATTGCAGTATCATGCTTGGAGTTCCGCTAATCTTTGAAACAATCTACAAAAAGGTCTGGAAACAGGCTGAAAAGACAGGCAAAAAAGACACGCTAAGAAGAGCAATTTCAATCTCAAAAAAATTAAACCTGAGAAATAATAGAATGGCAACACGCAAGATTTTCAAAGCCGTTCATAGCATATTTGGACCTAAGCTTTACTCATTTATCGCAGGTGGAGCCACGATAGACCCAAAGGTTATAGTTGAATTTGAAGCTATGGGTATTCCGATGCTTCAGGGATATGGAATGACAGAATGTGCTCCGATAATCGCGGTAAATCAGGATAGGTATGGTAAGGCTTCATCTGTAGGAAGACCGATGCCTGGGACAGAGGTTAGAATAATAGATAAAGATGAATTCGGCATAGGAGAAATTATCTGCAAGGGACCATCTGTTATGGCAGGATATTATAAAGATCCGGAAAATACTGCAAAAACGATTAAAGACGGCTGGCTATACACAGGGGACTATGGATATATAGATGAAGAGGGCTTTTTATATATAACCGGCAGGAAGAAGAATGTAATAGTTACAAAGGGTGGTAAAAACATCTTCCCTGAAGAGGTGGAATACTATCTATTACTTGACGAACACATTGTTGAAACAATAGTTTATGGTAAAAAAGATTCCTTCAAGGGAGATTTAATATGCACTGCGATCGTATATCCTGATTTTAAATTCCTTGAATCTGAGGGAGCAAAGAAGCCAGAAGATATATGTGCTATTTTGAGAGAGGCAATTGAAAAAGCAAATTCAAAGATGCCTCCATATAAGAGAATAAAGAGAATAGAGGTAAGGGAGAAAGAATTTATAAAGACTACAACTCTAAAGATAAAGAGATTTGAAGAGGAAAATTATAATTATGAATATGCTGACAGTGATTTTGTAAAAAAACGCTTTTAAAGATTTTTAGTAATTGGGGGAAATAAATAATTGGGAAACATTAGCAATTAGAAAATATTAGCAATTAGAAAATATTAATCATTAGAAAACATTGCTAAATTGAAAAAAATAAGAAAGATATGATTTGTATGCAAGGAGTTTATATGGAAAATAAGAAAGAATATCTCGAAAGAAAAGCATTGGAATTTAAGGAAATGGATGAGATGATGGGAAAAGTCAGAAATGATAATAACCATCGCATTAGATATAAGTGGAGAAGAACGGTTACCGATATAAAGGATGTGCTTGTTAGCAGCGTGGAGCTTTATGGAGAAAGACCTTTTCTCCTTTATAAACCAAGCGGGGTAGAACCTTTTACGCCTATTACATATTCCGAGCTTTTGAGAGATGTAAACTCTCTTGGGACAGCCATGATAAGCTACGGCTTAAAGGGTAAGCATATAGGAGTAATTGGTCAAAATGCTTATGAATGGTATGAATCATATCTTGCAATTACAGCCGGCACAGGCGTTGCAATTCCTCTTGACAAGGAACTTAGCGAGGGCGAGCTAAAACAGCTTGCAATTATGGGCGATATTGATGCAATAATTACAATGCCTAAATACTATGACAAGATTAAAAATATCAAGGACAGCGGGGATACACAAATTGAATATATAATAGATGTTGGTCATGAAGAACATGAGATTGGCGAGGGAACGCTTTCTTGGCATAAGCTCATGGAAGAAGGAAGTAATCTTATACTTGAGGGAGATAGCTCCTTTATTGATGCAGAGATTATAAATACAGATGTTGCTGAAATTTTATTTACCTCTGGCACAACTGCAGTTGCTAAGGGCGTAATGCTAACACATAAAAATCTTGTCAGTAATATCATGCTCGCACAGACGGTGCTACGGGTAGATGTAGGAGACTTATTCTTTTCAATTCTTCCTCTTCATCACTCGTATGAAAATACCTGCACCTATCTAGAAGCTCTCTACTGCGGAGCTAGTATCGCGATATGCAGAGGACTGAAATATATAGTCAAGGATATGCAGGAAGCGAAGCCAACCATGCTCCTCTCAGTACCACTTGTATATGAGAAATTCTACAATCAGATAATGAAAACCGCTAGAAATGAAGGAAAAGAAAAAATTCTTCTCAAGATGATGAAGGTAAATAATCTTACAAAGAAGATAGGAGTAGACCTTTCAAAGAAATTTGCAAAGCAAATAACAGATACCTTTGGTGGCAGAATTAGAACTTTTATCGGAGGTGGAGCTGCAATCTCTGAAGATGTGTTCAATTTTTTCGCAGGGCTTGGAATAATATCGGTGCAGGGATATGGATTGACTGAGACATCACCGATGGTAGCATTAAATCCCGATGTAAAAAAAGATATAAAGTTAAAAGCTGCAGGATTTGTAATACCGGGAATTGAGTGCAAGATAATAAATAAAGATGAAGATGGAATAGGAGAAATCTGCTTCCGTGGCCCTAATGTGATGAAAGGATATTATAAGGATCCTGAGAATACAGCAAAGACCATAATAGATGGATGGCTTCACACAGGTGACCTAGGGTACCTCGATGAAGATAATTATGTCTATATCACAGGTAGGAGCAAGAATGTGATAATAACAGCAAATGGTAAAAATATCTTCCCTGAAGAGCTTGAGGGCTATCTAAAATCCAGTAATTATATTGAAGAAGCAATGGTATGGGCGGAGGCAAAGGATGGAGTTAATAGTGGAGAGATAGTAGCGACTATAAAGCCGTCAGAAGAAGATGTTATTGAAAGGCTTGGGGCTGATTATTCTGAAGAGAAGCTTTCTGATTTGATTCAGGGCATTGTAGATGATGTTAATAAGGATAAGCCACTTTTTAAGAAAATTCATCGCTTTATCATAAGAAAAAGAGATTTTGAAGTCAGCTCGTCTATGAAGGTAAAGAGATTTATTGATGACAATAGAGAGGCATAAGATGCTTGATAAATATCCGAGGCTTTTAATTGATAGGAGAGCCATAAGAAATAATACAAAAAAAGTTGTATCTTGGTGTGATGAGCAGGGGATATTTGTAAGCGGAGTAATAAAGGGAGCAAGCGGAATAGAAGAAGTTGCGAAAGAAATGGAAGCGGGGGGAGTGAAAATTATCGCCTCATCAAGGCTTGAGCAACTCGAAAGATGCAAGGCTTCTGGTATTAGGCTACCGCTTATGATGCTAAGGGTACCTATGCTAAGTGAAGTGCCAAGGCTTATTGAAACCTGTGAGTATAGTTTAAATAGCGAGCTCGTAGTTATAAAAAAAATTAATGATGAGGTCTTAAAAAGAGGACATAGAAGGCATAAGGTCGTTTTGATGGCAGATTTAGGTGACCTTAGAGAGGGCTTCATTGATGCTGAAGAACTTATATCCATTGCTATTAAGATAGAAAATGATTTAAATGGAATTGAGCTTGCCGGAGTAGGGACAAACCTAGGCTGCTACGGCTCTATAATTCCTACAAAAGACAAGATGAAAGACCTGAGAATATTAAGCGAGAAGGTTGAAAAAGCCATAGGAAGAAAGCTTGAAATCGTCTCCGGCGGTGCAACCTCAAGTCTTATGGGTGTCTTTGATAAATATATGGACGGGATTAATATGCTGAGAATTGGGGCAGCAATTATAGCAGGCCCATATGATGAGATTAGAACCGTATATGGCAGAGAAGAAATTGATGAGCTTGAATGTCCATTTAACCTTGAAGCGGAAATCATAGAAATAAAGAAAAAGCCGTCTTATCCTATAGGCAAGCTTGGGGTAGATGCTTTTGGAAACAAGGGAAAGTATGTGGATAGAGGGGTTCGCAATAGAGCCTTGCTTGCCATAGGTAGAGCAGATTATGGAGACATATCCTCTCTTATTCCAGAAGATGATAAGGTAGAACTTATTGGTGCTTCAGGAGATCACACTATTATAGATATTGAAGATTGTGATTCGTCATACGAAATAGGTGATATTTTGAGATTTAAGATTAAATACTCTGCGATATTGAACCTTAGCTCCAGCGAGAATGTAGATATTTTTTTCATCAATTGAAAATTATTAATAAATAAGATAAAGAACGATACAATAATGACAAAAAAGCATATAAAAAAATTATAAGGCAGTAATAAATTGCATTAGTAAATCAATAAAAATTTCTATAAGTAAATATATGAATATAGAAATATATAGATAAATAAAATATTAAATGATAAGGATTGAAAGGGGAATGGACATATGGCAGAACAGATGACGCAAGCAGGATATGATGAACTTCAAAAAGAACTTAACGAGCTTATTACCGTAAGAAGAAAAGAGGTAGCGGAGAGGTTGAAAGAGGCTATCTCATATGGAGATATTTCTGAAAACTCAGAGTATGATGCTGCAAAGGAAGAACAGGCAAACCTCGAGGAGAGAATAGGTGAAATACAGATTCAGCTAAGAGATGCTGTAGTAATAAAAGATGAGGATATTTCAAGCGATACAGTTGGCGTTGGAACAACTGTAAAATTAAAGGATATGGTGGAAAATAAAGAGGTAACATATGAAATCGTCGGAGATACCGAGTCAGATCCATTTGAAGGTAAGCTATCGAGCGAGTGCATAGTTGGAAGAAACCTGCTTGGAAGAAAAAAGGGAGATAAGGTGCATTTTACTGTCCCTTCAGGAGAGGCAAAATACCAAATTCTCGACATCAAAAAATCAAAATAAAATCAAAATAAAATTAAAATGAAGTAAAAATAAAGTCAAAATAAAAAATGGCATTAACATTAAATTGAAATAATATAATTAAATAGAATCATAATTAAATAAAAAGATAAAAGATATAAAATTAAAAAAACAAATTTTAAATTAGATAGTTAGGAGAAGTCTGTAGATATGACTAATAAAGAAACAAATATTTCTAAAGATGCTGAAATTCAAGATTTGAGCGAACAACGCCTTATAAGGAGAAAAAAGCTCGAAGATTTAAGAAATGCCGGAAGAGATCCATATATCCATGAGACCTATGATATAGATGCTTATAGCAAGGAAATAAAAGATAGGTTTGAAGAATTTGATGGAAAAGAATTAAGCCTCTCTGGCAGACTTATGACAAAGAGAGTTATGGGAAAGGCTTCTTTTTGCGATATTCAAGATAGAGATGGCAGGTTACAAATTTATGTTAGGCGTGATGACATCGGCCAAGAAGATTATAAGTGGTTTAAGACATACGACATCGGCGATATTATTGGAGTTAGGGGAAAAGTATTTAAGACAAAGACTGGAGAAATTTCAATCCACGCTGAAAAGATTGATCTCTTATGCAAATCGCTTCAAGTTCTTCCTGACAAGTGGAGCGGACTTCAAGATACAGATCTTAGATATAGACAGAGATATGTAGATTTAATTGTGAATGAAGAGGTTAGAGATACATTTATCGCTCGTGCTAAGATAATTAAGATGATAAGAAAGGTTCTTGAGGAAGATTATAATTTTCTTGAAGTCGAAACACCGGTTCTTCAGACTATTGCGGGCGGAGCCAATGCAAGACCATTTAATACACACCATAATACTCTTGACTTTGATCTAAAACTTAGAATTTCACTTGAGCTTGAGTTAAAAAGGCTGATAGTAGGTGGACTTGATAGAGTATATGAGATGGGCAAGGTATTCCGAAACGAGGGAATGGATAGAAATCACAGTCCGGAATTTACATCTATGGAAGCATATATGGCGTATGGCAACCTCGAGAGCATGATGGAATTAATGGAGCAGGTTGTCTACAAATGTGCCATGGAAGTAAATGGAACTCCTATTATTAAATATGGTGACAAGTCTTTTGATGTTACACCTCCATGGAATAAGATCGATATGACGGAATCGGTTATAAAGGTGACGGGAATTCCTTTTGATGAGATAGATAAGGACGAAGATGCAATAAAGGCTGCTAAAGAATATGGAATGAGCTTTGAAGATTTGAATGAGGCTGAAATGACAAGAGGCAAGATTATAGCTGAGATGTTTGAGGAATACTGCGAAGATATTCCTGGATTTTTAGATGGGCCTTGCTTCGTGTGCGGTCACCCTGTTGAGGTATCGCCTCTCGCCAAAAAAGATCCGAAAGACAGAAGAATTACGAGGAGATTTGAAGCATATATCAATGGCTGGGAACTATCAAATGCCTTTTCTGAATTAAATGACCCTATCGACCAATATGAGAGGTTTGAAGCTCAGCAGAGAGAACTAAATCTTGGAATAGATGATGAAGCCCATCCTATGGATAAGGACTTTGTCAATGCACTTGAGGTTGGAATGCCTCCTACAGGTGGAATTGGTATTGGAGTTGACAGGCTAGTTATGCTACTTACAGACCAGCAGACAATCAGAGATGTTCAGCTTTTCCCAACAATGAAGCCGGAGAATTCTGAGAAAAAAGAAGAAGCTAGGAAAATTGACTTATCAAAGATAAAGGTTGAACCATTATTTGAGGAATTTGTTGATTTTGACACATTTAGCAAATCAGATATGAGAGTTGTCAAGGTAAAAAATTGCGTAGAAGTGCCTAAGAGCAAGAAATTGCTAAAGTTTACACTTGATGATGGTTCTAAAGAGGATAGGATTATACTTTCTGGAATAAAAGATTATTATTCAGCAGAGGAATTGGTAGGAAAGAAGCTTTTAGCAATAACAAATCTTCCGCCTAGAAAGATGATGGGTGAAGAATCACAGGGAATGTTGCTTTCAGCAGTTTGTGAAGAAGGCGGAGGAGAGTTGCTTAACCTGATAATCTTAGATGAAAATATTCCAGCAGGAGCAAAGATTTATTAAGATGATGTAAAAATTTATCGTTTTACAGAATAGACGGATCGTATTTCGTTTGATAAAAAAATTTGAAAACAGCGATTTACATCAAACTTACATCAATTGATGCAGAAATCGGTGCAAGCAAGAAAAAATCGCATAATTAGTACAAAGAGTGGGCTATTTCAATCGGGATTGCCCATTTTTAAAACAAACATAAATACAAATCGAAAGTTAAGGAGGGAACAATATGGTAAGCAAAAGATGGAAAACTTTTCAAATCATTCAATTTATATTTTTCTTACTTGTTAGTATTTTCTTTTTTATAAGAACAGTAGACGGACATGGTGCTGTACAGACACTAGAAGTAAAGCTGATTAGTTTTGCTGTATGGGGGATTTTTTATCTGGGTGTATTAGCGATAGAGTGGTTGGTTTACTTTATTGTAAGGCGTTCTAAATAATTAACTTCCAGTTTGCCAACTTGCCCTTTGAGAGAGGAGAAATCTTTTCTCAAAGGGCTTTTTCTATTTATACGGATATTCACAAACTACAAGATAAAGATAATACTTCATATACTCTAAAAAGTATTTACGAAATAACAGAGTATGTGAAAGCATTTCTCAATAAAAAGCATAGCTCATATTCATAAACTTTTTGAGAGGTTCAGTTTTGATGAAATTTTGGAATAAGGAGAGTTATGGAAATTTTTGAGCTGAAAATAAATTCAAAGAATTAACACCTTAATATCTAAGAAGTTTCATTTCTTCACGATATATATTAGAAGGTAAAAATATAAAATATATAAAATAATAAAAAATATAGTGTTCAATTTAGTAGTAAAGTTCAATTTTGCACTAAGGTGTAATTTTGCAGTAAATTTGTAATAAAGAAGAAATTACATAGCAAATGCCGGAAAAATAAGATTAAACAAATGCGATAACTTGCAAAATCTATAATTCTGTTTTATTATACGAAAATATGTTATATCGAAATTAAAAATAGTGGAGGAGTCTTTGATGGCACAGGCAAAGTCCAAAACAACAAGAAAAAAGACCTTGATAATAGTAGAATCCCCCTCAAAGGGACGAGTTATATCAAAATATCTCGGTTCATCATATAAGGTAATGGCGTCGGAAGGACACATTAGAGATTTGCCGAAAAGCAGGCTCGGAGTTAAGATTGAAGAAAATTTCGAGCCGGATTATATAAATATAAGAGGAAAGGCAAAGACGATAAATAGCCTAAAGAAAGAAGCGGCGGGAGCAGGAAAAGTTCTGCTTGCGACAGACCCTGACCGTGAGGGAGAGGCAATATCATGGCAACTTGCATTTTTGCTCGGGATAGATCCCAAATCGAATTGCAGGGTTACCTTTAATGAGATAAATAAGGAAGCGGTAAAATCTGCCATAAAGAATCCAAGGCCTATCGATATGGGACTTGTAGATGCTCAGCAGGCGAGAAGAGTACTCGATAGACTTGTTGGTTATCAGATAAGTCCACTGCTTTGGAAGAAGATAAAGCGTGGGCTAAGTGCTGGCAGGGTTCAAAGTGCAGCATTAAAAATTATCTGCGATAGAGAAAATGAAATAATAGATTTTAAACCAGAAGAATATTGGAATATAGATGCAAATTTTAAAGAGGGATTTACAGCAAGACTTACGAAGAAAAACAATAAGAATATAAAAATCTCATCTGAAAAAGAGGCTAAGGATGTTGAGACAGAGCTTGCAGGTTATGAATATATTGTATCTGAAGTTAAAAGCTCAAAGAAAAAGAGCAGACCTTATGCACCATATACGACGAGCACAATGCAGCAAGATGCTTCTATTAGAATTAATTTCTCTACAAAAAAGACCATGAATATCGCACAGCAACTCTATGAGGGAGTTGATGTAAAAGGACTTGGAACGCAGGGACTTATAACCTATCATAGAACAGACTCGGTTAGAATTTCTGATCAGGCGAAAAACTCAGCAAAAAAATATATAGAAGAAAATCTTGGCTCTGAATATTATTCTAATAATATTTATAAGAACAAAAATAAGGCATCTCAAGATGCACATGAGGCGATAAGGCCGGTTGATGTTAGTCTAACGCCTGAAGATATAAAGGAATCTCTATCAAATGATCAATATAAACTATACAATTTAGTATGGATTAGATTCCTTTCATCGCAGATGTCAACCTGCATTCATGATACAAAGCTTATAAAGATTAAGAATGGCAAATATCAGCTTAATGCTTCTGGCTCAAAGATGGAATTTGACGGCTTTAGAAGGATATATAAGACTGAGACAAAGGACGGCAATAACAATCTGCCTGATATTAACGAGGGAGAAAAGCTTGAATTTAAGGATATTAAATTAGAACAGAAATTCACAAGTCCGCCGCCAAGATATACTGAGGCATCTTTGGTAAAGGAGATGGAGGATAAAAACATAGGTCGCCCAAGCACTTATGCTTCCGTAATAACCACTCTTACTGGTAGAAGGTATGTTAAAAAAGAAAAGAAATCCTTGATTCCAACAGAGCTTGGATTTGATGTAATTACAATTTTGTCAGAATTTTTCACAGATATTGTAGATGTAAAATTTACGGGAGAGATGGAAGATAATCTTGACAAGATTGAATATAGCAATATACCGTGGAAAGAAGTTGTGTCCGACTTCTATGTGGATTTCGAGAAGGAACTCGAAATTGCAAACAAAGAGGCTGAGAGAATTGAGCAGAAAGTCGAGCTTACAGACGAGATTTGTGAAAAATGTGGAAAACCTATGGCTATAAAAGAGGGAAGATTTGGTAGATTCCTTGCCTGCACTGGTTATCCTGAGTGCAAAAACACAAAACCGATTGTTAAGAAAATTGGTGTAAAATGCCCTGAATGTGGCAGAGATTTGCTTGAGAAAAAATCGAGAAAGGGCAGGATATTCTACGGTTGCTCGGGTTATCCGGAATGTTCAGTTTCTTTCTGGGACGAACCGGTGGATAAAAAATGTCCTGAATGTGGAAGCCTTCTTCTCATAAAAAAAGGAAGGTCAAAGAAATTAAAATGCTCTAATCCTGAATGTAAATATACTGAGTCTTTAAAAAGCGATAAGAAAATGTAAGGAGTATACAGATGATAGAATTTCATGCGACAACAATTTGTGCGGTTATGAGGCCGGATGGTGACATATGTATAGGTGGCGACGGTCAGGTCACCATGGGTGAAACTGCCATAATGAAAAATGGTGCAAAAAAAGTAAAAAAGATTTATAACAATAAGGTGCTAACAGGTTTTGCGGGTTCAGTTGCAGATGCTTTTTCGCTCACAGATAAATTTGAAAAAAAGCTAAAGGAGCACGATGGCAATATAAAGAGGGCTGCAGTCGATTTGGCTCAAATATGGAGAAATGACAAGGCTGCACGAAATCTCGAAGCACTTATGATAGTAGCAGATAGAGATGAAATACTTGTAATATCTGGAAATGGTGAGGTAATTTCTCCAGATAAGAATGTTATAGCGATAGGGTCTGGCGGGAATTATGCCTACGCCGCTGCACAGGCTCTTTATGAGAATACAGAGCTTGATGCCGAATCCATAGTTAGAAAATCACTCGAAATTGCATCGAATATTTGCGTTTATACAAATGACAATATATCAGTTGAAAAGCTTTAGGCATATTTAGATATGGACTGAAATAATGGAGGAGAAAATGGCTACAAATATTAAGAATATGACTCCTAAGCAAATTGTGGCAGAGCTTGATAAATATATAATAGGGCAAGATGAGGCAAAAAAATCTGTAGCGATAGCACTTAGGAATAGATATAGAAGAAATAAGTTAACCGAAGAGATGAAAGAGGAGATAACGCCCAAAAATATATTGATGATTGGTCCGACGGGTGTTGGTAAAACAGAGATAGCAAGAAGGCTTGCAAGGATAATGGACGCACCCTTTGTCAAGGTTGAGGCGACAAAATTTACAGAGGTTGGTTATGTCGGTAGAGATGTTGACTCAATGGTTAGAGACCTTGCAGAGGCTTCGATAAGGCTGACAAAGCAAAAGAGAATAGATGAAAAGCTTGATGCTGCAGATAAAATTGCTGAAGATTTAATAGTTCAAGCAATTATCCCAGGAAAGGAAAAGAAAAAGAAAGGTAGCTCACCATTAGATGCCTTTGCAAACAGCGGAGGATACAAGAGCCAAAAGCAGGAATATGAAGAAAAGAAAGCTTCCGAGGCGGGCAATAAAGAGAGTCAGGATGTTATTCTTGCTAGAGAGCAGGTTAGAAAAGATTTGAAAGATGGAAAGCTTGAGAATCAATATATAGAGATAGAGGTAGAAGATAAGCCTCGCTCAAACCAGCTTGATATGCAAAATGAGGGAGTCAGCATAGCAATTGGGAATATTTTTGGAGACATGATGCCAAAACGCACCAAAAAGAGAAAGGTTAAGGTAAGTGAAGCCAGAAAGATTTTAAGAGAGCAGGAAGCACAAAATCTCATAGACATGGACGAGGTTATCGATGAAGCACTAAAGAATGCTGAACAAAATGGAATAATTTTTATCGATGAGATTGACAAGATAGCGTCGGGACATTCTGTAAATTCTTCATCTGCCGATGTTTCGAGAGAGGGCGTGCAAAGAGATATATTACCTATCGTAGAGGGGAGCGTTGTCAACACTAAGCATGGCCCTATAAAGACAGACCATATGTTATTCATAGGAGCCGGAGCCTTCCATGTATCAAAGCCGTCGGATTTAATTCCTGAGCTTCAGGGAAGATTCCCTATAAATGTTGAGCTTAAAAATCTTGACAAGGAAGATTTTAAAAAAATACTCACGGTACCTGAGAATGCCGTTACAAAACAGCAAAAGGCCCTCCTTGAGACAGATGGAGCTATAATAGACTTTACTGATGATGCCATCGACGAAATCGCTGAAATGGCATATCTAATGAATCAGGAAACTGAAAATATAGGAGCTAGAAGGCTAAATACAATTCTTGAAATTCTTTTGGAAGACATAAGTTTTGAACTTCCTGACGAAAAAATCGATAAAATTACGATCGATAGAGAAAAGGTCAAGGAGAAATTCCGTGAAAAGATAAGGGAAGTTGATGTAGAAAAATATATTTTATAATTATGATTTTATATAAAACCATATATGATGAAGCAGAAACAGAGCTTGAAATTAATAAATCTAAATTCATTACAAATATAAAACCTGTGAACGGTTATGAAGAAGCTCAGGAGTTTATATCTGAAATTAAAATAAGATATAAAGACGCAACTCACAATGTACCTGCACTGGTATGCGGTGAAAAACAAAATATTCAATGGGAGAGTGACGACGGCGAGCCATCTGGGACATCAGGGCCACCAATATTAAGGATGATGGTTTCGCTGGGATTGACAAATTCGGTAATCGTGGTTACAAGATATTTTGGTGGTAAACTTCTAGGTACAGGAGGACTTGTAAGAGCGTACTCTGAATCTGCTAGAAAGGCAATTGATACTGCGGGGATAGGTATTGTAAAAGAAAAAATTATTCATACCTATATTATAGACTACTCAATGCTTGGAAAGATAAGCAATGCTGAAAAAGATGGTCTTTTTAATATTATATCAACGGAGTATAGAGACAAGGTGTCTTTGGAATTATCGGTTGATACAGAAAATTCTAAAGCATTAAAATCCTTAGTTCAAAATATTTGCTCTGGGAGAGAGTTGCTAACAAAAAGCAGGGTAGAGATGATAAAGGAAAGGCTTGTCTAAGCTATCAAGTTCAATAAAGCACATGACTTTACTTGCATATGGTTTAACTAATTTTACTGGCATATGATTTAGCAGGAATAAGCAAGTCCAGAGTGATAAAATAAAAAAGCAAAAATAAAATATTGACACAAAATATCATATGTGGTATTATCATCGTTGCAGTCGGAAACTGCTCAGGACGCATAGCTCAGCTGGGAGAGCACCTGCCTTACAAGCAGGGGGTCATAGGTTCGAGCCCTATTGCGTCCACCATATGGCCGGGTAGTTCAGCTGGTTAGAATGCCAGCCTGTCACGCTGGAGGTCGTCGGTTCGAGCCCGATCCCGGTCGCCATTTTTTTAACCACCAAGGCTATCAAGAAGATATGCTGATGTGGCTCAACGGTAGAGCATCTGATTTGTAATCAGACGGTTGGGGGTTCGATTCCCTCCATCAGCTCCAATATATCGAGGGATTCCCGAGTGGCCAAAGGGGGCGGACTGTAAATCCGTTAGCTTTGCTTTCGATGGTTCGAATCCATCTCCCTCGACCAATATAATATGCGGAAGTGGCTCAGGGGTAGAGCATCGCCTTGCCAAGGCGAGGGTCGCGAGTTCGAATCTCGTCTTCCGCTCCAATGTGCGGATGTAGTTCAATGGTAGAACCTCAGCCTTCCAAGCTGATGGCGTGAGTTCGATTCTCATCATCCGCTCCATTTTTTACAATAAAGTAGGCATTTGTCAAGTTAGATGCGAGTCATGGGCCCGTAGCTCAGCTGGATAGAGCAACGGCCTTCTAAGCCGTGTGTCTGGAGTTCGAATCTCCACGGGCTCACCATAATTTATTTATAACCCTTAATGATGGGGTATGGCCAAGTGGTCAAGGCAACAGACTTTGACTCTGTGATTCGCAGGTTCGACTCCTGCTACCCCAGCCAACTTGACCCATTAGCTCAGGCGGTAGAGCACTTGACTTTTAATCAAGGTGTCCGGAGTTCGAGTCTCCGATGGGTCACCAATTTGGAGAGGTGTCCGAGTGGTTTAAGGAGCTGGTCTTGAAAACCAGTGATTCCGAAAGGGACCGTGGGTTCGAATCCCACCCTCTCCGCCAAAGGTGGAGTAGCAAAGGTAGTTCGTTCATAAGGAGAAGTACTCAAGAGGCTGAAGAGGACGGTTTGCTAAACCGTTAGGGTTCGAATACGGGCCGCAGGGGTTCGAATCCCCTCTTCTCCGCCACTATTTATTTGATGTAGGGGTATAGCTCAGTTGGTAGAGCAGCGGTCTCCAAAACCGCGTGCCGTGGGTTCAAGTCCTACTGCCCCTGCCACACTAACGGGGTGTAGCGCAGCTTGGTAGCGCAACTGGTTTGGGACCAGTGGGCCGCGGGTTCAAATCCTGCCACCCCGACCAATAGAAACCAATATAAATTTAAATATTTGACTCTTTGGTGACAACGGGGTGTAGCGCAGCTTGGTAGCGCAACTGGTTTGGGACCAGTGGGCCGCGGGTTCAAATCCTGCCACCCCGACCACATATCTATATGATATTTTGTGGGCCATTAGCTCAGTTGGTCAGAGCATCCGGCTCATAACCGGCAGGTCCTGGGTTCAAGTCCCCGATGGCCCACCAATAATTTAATAAAGAGATTTTACAATCGAAATTTGCCCAGATAGCTCAGTTGGTAGAGCAAGGGACTGAAAATCCCTGTGTCCTTGGTTCGATTCCGAGTCTGGGCACCATGAGAAGCACCAATGATGTATTAAACACATTGGTGTTTCTTATTTTTAATAATAAATTCTGATATAATATGATGAAGTTTTAATATGTTCTTATATCGGGCATTTATATGATAAAAGGTATAGGCGGAGGATTGAGATGAATAAGCACAGCAAACTGCAAAAAGCTCTCCTGTGGATTATAGTAGTGCTTGTTTCAGCAATTATAATCATAGTTGGAAGCAAGAAAACAACCAAAAATATCGACTTTTTTAAATATGATAGCAATGTAACAGAGCACGCTGTTGTAACATCTGTAGGTAAAAAAACAATTCATGAGAGAAGTCAGGGAACAGATGTAACAACAAAGGACTATGAGATCGCTTTTAAATGCAAAATACTCTCAGGAAAACATAAGAATGAAATTGTAAATGCGGTGCAGACAAAGAGCTCAAATTATGCCTTAACTGCAAAAGTAAAGATTGTAGAAAATGGAGATAGGGTCCTTCTCACTGACAGCGGTGGGTGGCAATTTGTAGATTATTATAGACTTGATAAGATAGGTATACTTGCTATTATTTTTGCAATAGGACTTATCATTATCGGTCTAAAAAAAGGAATAAATGCTCTAATTTCACTGACATTTACAGCCTTATTTGTATTTTGCGTTTTCCTCCCATGGATAATGAATGGATATAATATTTATTTGGGGATTTTGTTAACTTGCACATTTACCATTGTTATGACATTGCTTCTTATAGAGGGTGCTACAAAAAAATCTCTAGTAACTATGCTAGGCTGTTTTGCTGGAACGGGAATGGCTGCTCTTGTAACATATATATCAAATATATTTTTGCATTTGACGGGAATGACTGATGAGCATTCTATTTATATAACGATGCTTTTTCCTGATAAGCCAATAGATTTGGTTGCTTTAGTTTTCTCTGGAATAATAATTGGAGCACTCGGAGCGATAATGGATGTGGCTATGGACATTTCATCTTCTCTAAATGAAATAGTAATTCATGTTCCCGATATAAAATTTACAGAGCTATTTAGGAGCGGAATGAGAATTGGCAGGGATATAATGGGAACGATGTCTAACACGCTTATACTGGCTTATATTGGTAGCTCTGTGACCGATATAATGCTACTTATAACTTATTCTTCTTCCATTGTCGAGCTTGCGAATAGAGAGGTTATAATAGCGGATATGCTTCAGGCTCTGGCAGGGAGCATGGCAATACTTCTAACCGTACCATTTACCGTTGTACTTGCAGGAATTGTCTATCTTGGTAAGAGGAGGATAAAAAAGGCTTAAATGGCACAATTATATTATAGATATAGCACCATGAACGCGGGAAAGTCGCTTGAACTGATAAAAGTTGCTCATAATTATGAAGAAAGAGGGAAAAAAGTTCTCTGCCTAGCACCGGTGCTAAATGAAAGCGATAAATCAGGAATCATTAATTCGAGAATTGGCCTTAAGAGGGATGCAATTTCGGTTAAAGACGATACAAATATTTTAAAATTATTTATGCGAATTTCGGAAAAGGAAAAACCGGACTGCGTACTTGTAGACGAATGTCAATTTCTGAAAAAACATCATATTCTTGAACTTGCAGAAATTGTCGACACCTTTGACATACCAGTTCTCGCCTATGGACTAAAAAATGATTTTAAAAATGAGTTATTTGAAGGCTCATATTACTTGCTCATCTATGCAGATAAGATTGAAGAAATAAAGACAATCTGCTGGTGCGGAAGAAAAGCTACAATGGTTGCAAGAATTATAGATGGTAAAATAAAAAGAAGCGGTGAGCAGGTCTTGGTAGGCGGAAATGAGATGTATGTGTCATTATGCAGGAAGCATTATATGGACGGCAGGATCGGTCATGGGCTTATAAAGGAGATAAAAAATAAAGAGATCAAATAATAGTATTTTAAATTCAGAAAATTCAAAAGATAAATTATTAGCGAATGCAAATAATTCAAAAGCAAATTTATTAGCAAATGCAAAAGAAAAAAAGACTAAGATTTTAAGGCTTTTAATCTCTATATTGATAATTCTATCTATATATTCTTTTCTCAAAATGGATTACGAGCTCTATTCAAAAACTATAGCGACAATTTCTTCGGTTAAAAATACATATCAATATTCTAAAAAAAGTCCTGATGATAATTATAGTGAAAAATATTATAAACAGGATATTAGGGCAGTTATAAAAAATGGAAAATTCAAGGGAAAAGAGATTGAACTTAAAAATCAATATGCTAGTTCAGAAGTATATGATATAAAATATAAAAGTAGAGATGATATTTTCGTTGATAATCTAAGAGAAAAAGATGGGATTTTAACAGGCGTTCCCTCGGGAATAAAGAGAGATTATATAATAATTATTTCCTTGACGCTTCTCTTTTCCATCTTTCTTTTGATTGGAAAAAGGGACGGATTTTTAACATTTATTAGCTTAGCAATTAATATAGGGGCATTTTATGGAATAATCATTCTATATTTTAAAGGATTTAATATCCTTTATCTCAGCATACCTATGATAGTATTTTTCACCTTTGTCTTGCTTATATTTTTAAATGGAAATGGCAAAATTACATGGACCTGTTTTCTCTCCTCTATAACAGCTATCGCTATAACAGGGCTCATAACTTATCTCACCATGTCTTTTTCATCTGAGCCCGATTACGATTTTATGGATTTTATTTTACAGCCTTATTCACCAATTGATGCAAGGAGGATATTCTTCTCCGAGACCCTTATAGCCTGCATGGGAGGAGTTATGGATGTATCAATTGCAATAATTATTACGCTAAAGGAGATTCTTGATAAAAATTCGAATATAAGTAATAAAGATATATTTTTTTCTTCGAGAAATGTCGGAGATGACATAATTGGAACGATGATACCTGTAATGTTTTTTACAAATATAGCTACAGAAATTCCATTTTTTATACTTTCTCTTAGAAATTCAATGACTTTACATTCAATTATTAAGCATCATTCATTCTTTATACTGGCAAGATTTCTCACTGGTAGCATAGCAATTGTGCTCGCAGTACCTATTTCGGTCTTTTTTACGATAATTTTACTTAAGAAAGGTAAGGATATATGCTGATTAAACTTTCTATTGTTTTGATAGCACTGATATTAATTTTTTGTGGAAATAAAGGTGCAAAATCAATAGCGACGACTGTTATAAATATTTCTGTCTTAGCCCTTTATATATATTTAATATATAAGGGAGTAAATCCTGCCTTTGTTACAATACCTATATCAATCATCTTCATTTATTCAATATTGATTTATCAAAATGAGGAAGATATTAAGGCGAGGATAGCCTTGGCATCGGTTATATCGGTAATAATATTAATCATTCCGCTCATTTATATCCTTTCACAAAAGCTTGCCTGCCATGGAATTAGTGAGTTTCAATATGAGATAACTGATTCAAACGGATATACGAGAAACATAGGAATAAATATGCTTTTGATACAAAATTCAATCTTGATAATTTCATTGATTGGAATTATGTGTGATACTGCAATGGCTATTTCTTCATCAATATTTGAGATAAATAAGAAAACGCTATCGATAGATAGAAAAGATGTGATTAAAGCATCTGATGAGATTTCTAGATATGTGCTTAGCACATCTATACATACTATATTCTATATCTATATGGCTGAATTTATGACCTTAATCATGCAATTTGTAAAAAATATGAGTTTTTCAGAGATGCTTAATAGCAGTTCTTTTGCAGAGGGTATTTTGTCAATAACTATCAGTGGCTGTGGCTCGCTTCTCGTCATACCTATAACAAGGATGATAAGCATATATTGTATTGAAAATAATATAGAAAGGATTAGAGATATACCTAAGGCATTTAAAAATAGCTTATGCTAACCTACCCTGATATGTATCACGCTCTTTTAACTTGCGATTTATCGAATTTAATATAGTTCTTTTTTTATAACTCCATTTAGGAGAAAGTAGCAATTTCCTCGGAACATCGCCGGTTAGCCTGTGAATGGTAATGTCAGTTGGTATTAACTCGAGCATATCTACTACAAAATCGGTATATTCATCAATGCTTTTAAAATATGGCTGGTATTCTCCTATATTATCAGGATCTATTGCACCATTTTTCATTGCAAGAGGTGAGTTTTTTATTAAATTCATCAGATGAAGCTTTATGCCAAATGGCTTTTCACAGCGATTGCATACATAGTCAAGGGAAGATAGCATATCGTCCTTTGTTTCATGCGGAAGTCCGAGTATAAGGTGGGTTACAAATCTTATATTTCTTCGCTTTAATTCCTTTGATGCCTTGGCATAATCAGATGAGGAATAACAGGTATTTAGCTCTTTTAGTATTATGTCATTTCCCGTCTGAAGTCCAAGCTCTACCCACATAAAATTGTCCTTATTTATATCTTCAAGGAGGTTTAATATCTCGCTTTCGCCATCTTCATCTATTCCGAGGCAGTCCGGTCTTGTCGCTATGACGAGTCCACTTATTCTAGGCTCATCTAGGATTGCATGGTAGATATTATAAAGAGTGCCTGTGTCAGAATAAGTATTGGTATGACTCTGCAGGTAGCCGAGGTAGACAGCATTTTGCCACTTCTTTGACATTATCTCAATTTGACTTGATATGGATTCTGTGATTTGCTTTTTTAGTTCTGGAAAATTTTTCGCATCGACATGGGAAGCGAGCTCTCCTGAGCCGTCAGAAGAACAGAAGGTGCAACCGAGCTTGCTTAAACTTCCATCTCTATTTGGGCAGGTGAATCCTGCATCGATTGGAATTTTAATAGTTTTTTTACCAAAATAATCAATTAGATAATTGCTTATAGAATTATATTTTTCTCCGCCCTGCATTTTTTACCTCGTCAGTCAAAAAATCTTATAGATATTCTACAATTTTACTGAATAATAATCTATAATAAAAAGGTTAAAAGAAGATAATAAAATTTTAAATTAAAAGGAAGTATGAAATGTTATTAATATTTGGAAGAGTTTTCGGAATTTTTTCCTTGATACTCGTGGGATATATCACATATAGACTTGGAGTATTTGGGAAGGATGCAAAGGATTCGCTTACAAAGCTACTGCTTTATATTACAGCACCGTGCATGGCAGCATATTCGATTTATTCAAAGGAATTATCATCGAGATTGATAGAATCGACTGTTCAAGTTCTTATAGTTAACAGCCTATACTACGCAATTGGAGTTTTGGTTGCATATTTGATTGTTAAATATTTCAAATTTGAGCCCCGCGAGCAGTGGGGAGTTTATATAGCAGCTATGATAGCTACTAATAACGGATTTATGGGTTTTCCAGTTACGCAGGCAATTTTCGGAGATGATATTTTCTACCTTCTTGTCATGATAAATATTCCTACCTGTATTTTCTTTTATGGAATTATGCCTATGGTTTTAAACATCGGTCGTGATAGAGAAAAGGCGAACTTAATGTCGAATCTTAAGTCGATGATTAATCCTGCTATGATCGGAATTACGGTTGGAGTTCTTTTTATGCTAATGCAGTATAGACCGCCGGAAGCTATTAATTCCATAGTTAAATATCTTAGTGATGCAACAATACCAATTTCCATGATTATAGTAGGAGTTCAGCTTGGAGACAGCAATTTAAAGGAGATAATCAAGGATAAATATGTAAATTTAACGAGCATTGTTCGGATGTTTATAATTCCCGTGATAACATTCCTATCGGTGCATTTTCTCCCTATGTTAAATGACGAGGTAAAACTTATAACAGTATTTTCCAGCATATTTCCTACTGCAGTGGTTACAGCCGCTATCTCAGTACAGCAGAAGATAGAGGGAAATAAGGCGGCTGAAATAGTATCAATAACGACGGTAATTTCTCTCGCCACAATTCCGCTTTTTGCAGCCCTTCTGACTTATTTTTATTTATAGCCTGGCTATGTTATAATTGCCTTGCTATATATTTTAACAATAAATAGTAGAAAATTTTCAAGCATCACAGGGTGGACATTTTGGAGAAGAAAAGTTTATCAGCTGGTATGAATATATCATCATTTGAGAATAAGGAAGGTAAGAGAGAGAGCTTTAATCTTTTGCTCGACCCTTTAAAACCATCAGTTCTTCTTCACGCTTGCTGCGGTCCATGTGCGACATCTTGCATAGAGAGAATTGCCTTTGACTACAATGTGATTATATTTTTTTACAACCCAAATATCATGGATCCTTTAGAATATAATTTAAGAAAAGAGGCCTTGCTTAAATTTATCAAGATTTTTAACGAAGAAAATAAGGGAACTACCCATGTGAACTATATCGAGGGAAGATATGAGCCTATTGATTTTATAAAGAGGGCAGATAGGCTTAAAGATGAACCTGAAGGTGGCAGAAGATGTGATATTTGCTTCGAGATGAGGCTTTCTGAGACAGCAATAAGGGCTAGAGAAATTGGAGCTGATTATTTCACCACCACGATGTCAGTAAGCCCGCATAAGGATTATGATAATATTAAACATATCGGCTTAAGTCTTGAATCAAAATTAGGAATTAAATTCCTCGACATAGATTTTAAAAAGAAAAATGGCTTTGGCAGGAGCGTTGAACTCTCAAAAAAGCATGGGTTATATAGGCAGAAATTTTGTGGCTGCGAATATGCAAGAAATGCCGAAAAATAGAATACAATAAATTTCCAAATTAGAGGATGAAAATTAAATTATAAAGTTAAAAAACATTAAACAAGTTAAATTAATCGAAATTCATAATAAATAAGAAAAGAAATAGTAGAAGGAAAATATATAAACGAAAGGATAATGATAAAATGTCCAATCTCATCTTACCTGAGGGATATAAACCGATACTTGATCAGGCTGAAACGCAAAGAGCAATAAAGAAGATAAAGGATTATTTTCAAGCTGAACTCGCATATGGGCTGCAGCTAAGAAGGGTTACAGCACCTCTTTTTGTTGAACCTGCATCCGGACTCAATGATAATTTAAATGGATATGAGAGGCGTGTCGATTTTACAATAAAAGACATGGGAGAAAGAGATGTAGAGATTGTTCAATCCCTTGCAAAATGGAAGAGAATGGCACTCAATAAATATAAGGTTGAGCCCGGTCACGGAATATATACAGATATGAATGCAATCAGAAGAGATGAGGAGCTTGACAATCTTCACTCTATCTATGTTGACCAGTGGGACTGGGAAAAGGTTATCACGGAAGAGGATAGGAATGAATACTATCTCGAGAACACGGTTATAACCATTTATAATGCGATTAAAAATGCCTGTGATTATGTAAATAGACTATATCGCGATATTAAGACGATTATTCCAAATGAAATAGAATTTA
Organism: Alterileibacterium massiliense; assembly: GCF_900104645.1. Taxonomy (GTDB): domain Bacteria; phylum Bacillota; class Clostridia; order Peptostreptococcales; family Anaerovoracaceae; genus Alterileibacterium; species Alterileibacterium massiliense. The sequence continues at coordinate 125,462 of NZ_FNWE01000001.1, forward strand.
TAGATTCGCAGGATCTAGAAGATAGATACCCTGACAAGAGTCCGAAGGAAAGGGAAGAACTTGCTGCTAGGGAATATGGAGCGATATTTATCAAGAGAATAGGTGGAAATCTTAAATCTGGTAAGCCTCACGACGGCAGAGCTCCTGACTACGATGACTGGGAACTCAATGGTGATATAATCCTATGGGACGATGTTCTTGAAGTGCCTATAGAATTAAGTTCTATGGGAATCAGGGTTAATTCCGATGTCATGAAAAAACAGCTTGAGCTATCTGGTAAAATGGATAGGGCAAATCTGCCATTTCATAAAGATGTAATTGAGAATAGGCTTCCTCTTACTATAGGTGGAGGAATAGGGCAGAGCAGGTTATGTATGTTCTTCCTAAGAAAAGCACATATCGGCGAGGTTCAGGTATCTGTATGGCCGGAAGAAATGGAGCGTATATGCGAAAAGCATAATATTTTCCTATTATAGAGCTAATAAAATTCCTATTTTAGGGTGAAATAATGAAATATGTAGATGTAATTGTTGACAATAGAAGTGATAACACAGACACTTTTTATACATATAAGACTGATTTAGAAGTAGAAATTGGCGATAAAATAAGTGTACCCTTTGCTAGGCGTAAGAAACCTATTACTGGGTATATTTTTGATGTAAACGATGAGACAGACCTTGAAGAAATCAAGATTAAAGAGGTAGCGTCGGTAGATAAATCCGCATCTTTAAACTCTGAGATTATCGATACTGCAAAGTGGATGAAAATGAGATATGGTGTTAGATATATAGATGCCATAAAGCTTTTTACAACAGAGGGAAAGAGGGAAAAATCCATTGATATAAAAGATTATGAGCAGGCTGATTATGTGCCAACTCTGACAGAAGAGCAAAAAAATGCAATAGAAGAAATTTCGTCATCAATTTTAAGTAAAAAACATCAGACATTCTTATTAAAAGGTGTTACCAACAGCGGGAAAACTGAAGTTTATATGAAGAGTGCAGAGATCGCAATAAGAGAGGGAAAAAATGTAATTATTTTGGTGCCTGAGATTGCACTCTCCTCTCAGATGGCAAGGGTTTTCAAAGCGAGGTTCGGAGATGACATGGTTGCGATTTTTCATAGCAAGCTGACAAGGGGACAGAAGCTAACTGAATGGAATAGAATAAAAGGTGGAAATGCGAGGATTGTAATAGGTGCGAGAACTGCAATTTTTGCTCCTCTTGATAATATAGGCCTTGTAGTAATGGACGAGGAACACGAGTCGACATATAAGAGCGATCATACGCCAAAATATGACACAATCGACATTGCATATAAGAGGACTGCTTATTATGGAGCAACGCTGGTACTCGGAAGTGCTACTCCTAGCGTCGTTTCATTTAATAGAGCGGGAGTTGGAATATATAAGCTTATCGAGATGAATGAGAGAATAGGTGGAGGAGAATTTCCAACGACTTCGATAGTAGATATGCGTAATGAGCTAAGAAAAGGCAACAGAGGTAATTTTAGCTCAGAGCTTGCGTCTGAAATGCACAAAACTCTTGAAAAAGGCAAGCAGGTGATCTTATTTTTAAATAGAAGGGGTTTCTCAACTCAGATAACCTGCCTTTCGTGCGGTCACAGATTCATATGCGATGATTGTGGTATAAATATGACCTATCACAAATCTGAAAGAGCTGTCGTCTGTCATTACTGTGGTAAAAAAGAACCTGCTCCACACGAATGTCCTGAGTGCGGTAGCAAATTCCTTAAATTTATAGGCTCAGGAACCGAGAAAATTGAAAATGAGGCTAGGGCACTCTTTGACGGTTACTCGGTTGATAGATTTGATTTGGATACAGCAAAGAGCCAAAGAGATATTGACAAAACTCTCTCTAATTTTAGGGGAAAAAAGACGGACATATTGATAGGTACTCAAATTCTTGCAAAGGGTCTTGACTTTAAAAATGTTGGGCTGGTTGGCGTAATGCTAGCAGACACATCATTGAACATACCTGATTATAGAGCTTCAGAAAGAACATACCAGCTTATAACGCAGGTTAGCGGGCGAGCAGGAAGAGGGACTGACGGAGGCGGTAAAGTCATAATTCAGACATACCAGCCTGACAATGAGGTAATAAGGTCTGCTGCAAAAGGTGATTATGAGCAATTCTATATGAATGAGTTGCTACATAGAAAAATCATGTATTACCCACCATACTCTGATATAATTGAAGTATCATTTGCAGTAAAAGATAAAGATGATAGAGATGATGAAATGCTATTCATCTATGCAAATGATTTCTATAATAGGCTGATGACTAGCAAAAATGCTCCAGAAAATGCAAAATTATTAAAACCTGTAGCAGTTCGCTCGAGAGGGAAAAAAGAGAGGAGCAAGGTCACCTTTATTATTAAATCACCTATAGGTAGCAGGAATTATTATGTTAGAGCTTTTGCTGAATATAGGCAGAAGTTGATTCAAAATAGAGCAAATTTTTATATAGAAATAGATATAAACCCATATTAATTAAAAAAATGGAGATGCGATGGCAATTAGAAAGATTGTAAAAAGAGGAGATGAAATTCTCACAAAAAAGTGTAAACCGGTTAAGGAGATCACGCCTAGAATTAAAGAGCTGGCAGGTGATTTAATTGATACTATGAGAGATTCAAATGGAGTGGGACTTGCATCACCGCAGGTTGGAATTATTAAAAGATTATTCGTTGCCTGTCCATACATTCCTGAAAAATCAGACACCTTTGTTATGATAAATCCTGAAATCACATATCAAGAGGGAGAGCAGGAGTGCAGGGAGGGTTGCTTGTCCGTTCCGGGATACATAGGAATAGTAAATAGACCTTATAAGATAAGAATAAAATATCAGGACCTTGACGGCGAGTGGAATGAAGAAGAATTTGAAGGATTTGCGGCAAATGTAATCTGTCATGAATACGATCATCTGTCAGGCATATTATATACGGATAAGACCGACTTACTTATGACAGAGGAAGAATATGACGATTATATTTCGGAGAATGAAGAAGAATGAAAATAGTTTATATGGGAACCTCGGAATTTGCAGTTCCGGCACTAAAAGAACTAATTAAAAATGGATATGAGGTTGATCTAGTTGTGACACAGCCTGATAGAAGGGGTAATAGAGGGAAAATTCAGATTTCTCCAATTAAAGAGGTGGCTTTAGAACATGGATTAAAAATATCACAGCCCCTAAGAATTAGAAAAGATGAAGATTTTATGCTCATGCTCGAAGATTTAGAGCCAGAAATGATAGTTGTCGCTTCATTCGGACAAATTCTCCCAAAGAGGGTGCTTGATATTCCAAGATATGGCTGTTTTAATATTCATGGTTCACTTCTACCAAAATATAGGGGAGCTGCACCAATGCAATTTGCTATAGCAGATGGAATTTCAAATACCGGAGTTACTCTGATGAAGATGGACGAGGGACTTGACACAGGGGATATTGTATCAAAAAGAGAGATTTCGCTGGCAGGTAAGGATATATTTGACTTGACTGATGAGCTGTCAAGGGCGGGAGCTCAGCTATTGATTGAGGAGATCCCAAATATTATCAGTGGCAAGGCGATATATAAGAAGCAAGATGAGGAAGATGCGTCATTCACAAGGCTTTTAAAAAAATCAGATGGAGAGACCGATTTTAGAGATGATGCAAAAATAGAGATGAATAAGCTTCTAGCTTTTCGCAAGTGGCCTGTCCTTCACAGTTATTTAGATGGCAAATCATATAAGTTCTTCGATGCAGAAATTGTTAATTCGAGCAGTGATGCAGATAAATTTGGAATGGTTATTGATATAAATGATGACAATTTTATTATAAAATGTGGTAAGAATGCCTTAGCCATAAAGGAGCTTCAATTAGAGGGTAAAAAACGCATGAAGGCGAAAGACTTCTTAAGGGGCTCGAAAATAAAAATTGGTGATAGGTTCACAAAAAAGAAAGATTAAGAAAGATTAAAATAAAAAGGAGTATAAAATGTTTGGTTATTATGGTTACGGTTTTAATTCCGGATATTTTTCATCGATGATAGTTCTACTACCTGCTTTTATTTTTACGCTTTTCGTTCAGGCAAAGATGAAGTCTACATATGCTAGGTATTCAAATCTTGAAAATAGCAAGCATATAACGGGAGTAGAGGCTGCAAGGATTCTTCTTGACAGAGAGGGACTATCTGATACTGTTCCAATTAACATCATAAGGGGAGATGCCCTGACAAATTACTATGATCCGAGGTCTAACAGCTTAAATCTCTCGGAGGCGGTGGGTAATGATTATTCTATTGCATCTATGTGCATCGCCTGCCATGAAGTTGGACACGCAATTCAGCATAATAAGGGATATGCACCTATCACAATAAGGAATGCCCTCGTTCCTCTTACTAATTTTACGCAGGGAATATCTTGGCCGCTTATAATGATAGGACTTGTTTTGACATGGCAAAATCCAGCGAGCATGGCTGGTAATATGCTATTTAATTTTGGCGTAATATGTTTTTTAGTAGTCTGTCTTTTCCATCTTGTCACCCTACCTGTTGAATTTGATGCAAGCCATAGAGCCATAGCAAAGATGCAGGAATATGGCATTGTTGATGACAGAGATCTCGAGGGAAGCAAGGCGGTGCTTAGGTCTGCAGCAATGACATATGTCGCAGCACTTGCAACAGCTGTTGCAGCACTTCTCAGGGTGCTGGTTATGAGAGGTTCTCGTGAATGAAACAGGATTGGTTAGCATCATTTGACGCACTTAATAAAGTATATAAAGAATCTGCGTATTCAAATATTGCAATTAATAATTCCCTAAGGAAATTTAAAGACGCGGATTCCGCCTTTGTACAGATGATGGTAAAAGGTGTAATAAGGAATCAAATTCTTTTGGATTACATAATAGATGGTCTTGCTAAGCGTGGTATAAGAAGCGTCAATGTGAGGCCACTTCTTATATTGAGAATGTCAATTTTTGCAATAAATTCAATGGATAGCATACCTGATTATGCCACCGTAAACGAGGCTGCTCTATTATCAAAATCTCTAGCTAGAGGAACTACAGGCTTTATAAATGGTATTTTAAGGTCTTATTTAAGAGAAAAGGATAGATTTTCAATTGATAAGATAGAAGAAAGGATAAGGCTATCTTTTCCAAAAGAATTATATGAACTCATTTTGAAACAATATAAGGATGAGGGAATAAAGATAATGGAAGCATTGAATGAGCCAAAGCCCGTGGTTCTAAGATGTAATAAGAGCCTAATAGACAGGGATTCATTGATTGAAAAAATGAATGAAAAAGGCTATAGCGTAATTCTCGATAAAACAACTAAAAATGGGATAATAGTCAGGCAAGGTATGCCTTTAAAAGATGATATGTATAACGAGGGCTTATATTCGGTTCAATCTTCGTCATCTATAGAAGCTATAGAAAGACTTAATCCCAAAAGAGGCTCAATGGTCTTAGACCTCTGTGCAGCACCCGGTGGTAAGAGCATAGCGGCAGCAGAGAATATGCTTAACGAAGGAAGTGTAATTGCCTCTGACATATATCCGCATAGAATAGATCTGATTAATAAAAATGCCAAAAGGTCGAAGATAGATATTATAGAAACAAGAGAAATGGACGGAGCAGTGCTCAATCGTGACATGATAGGTAAATTTGATTATGTAATTGCTGATGTCCCTTGCTCAGGGCTTGGCGTAATACCAAGTAAGCCTGAGATAAAGTACAGAGTTGATTTAAAAAAACTGGATTCTCTTAAAAAAATTCAAGAAAAGATACTTATAAATGGCATAAAATATCTAAAAAATAATGGGTATATAATTTACTCAACTTGCACAATAAATAAAGAGGAAAATGAAGAGCTTGTTACTAGGGTATTATCATCAATTCCTGATATTGAAATAGTTGAAAGTAGATGTTTTTTACCTTATAATAACAAAATAGGTTTTTATTATTGTATAATGCAAAAAATATGAGAGTTGGCTATCTGACAGATAAAGGAAATAGAAGATTAAAGAACGAAGACTCTGTAATGGTGGTATTACAGAAGCGTTTTTTCATGCTTGCAGACGGAGTCGGAGGAAATAAGGCGGGAGAAATTGCGAGCAGAACTGCCCTCGATGCCTTAGAGGACTACATTTTAAAAAATGAAATACCTGAAGAGCAGGGCAAGGATAAGATGTTTCTTTATTTTGAAGATGCTGTAAACTTTGTAAATGAAGTTGTATGCAGATTATCGGAGGGAGTGCCTGAATATGATGGAATGGCAACGACGCTGGTTTTTGCATATATAGGAAAGGACGCATTATATATATCAAATATAGGTGATAGCAGGGTTTACCTTATTCATGGAGATGAGATTTACCAGATTACCGAAGACCATACATATGTAAATGACCTTATTAAGATGGGAGTAATAACCCAAGAGGAAGCGATTAATCATAATAAAAAAAATGTGATAACGAGGGCTATCGGGGAAGATGCTTATAGCGGACCTGATTGCTTTAGCGTTAATTATGAAAAAGATGATAAAGTTTTGATGTGCACAGATGGTTTGTACACAGAGCTTAGCAATGAGGATCTTCTTAGGGAGATGCTTAATGCCGATGATATGAAAACTTGTGCGAGAACACTTGTAGATAAGGCCAAATTGCACGGAGGAAATGACAATATTTCTGTAATCTGCATTGATAAGATGGAGGAAAGCGATGAGCAATAAATTACTTGCGGGCAGATATGAGCTGATTGAAAAAATCGGCGATGGGGGTATGGCAGTTGTATACAAGGCTAAGGATAAATTGCTTAATAGATATATAGCGATAAAAATTCTTCGTCCGGAATTTACTAAAGATGCCTCATTTGTTGAAAATTTCAAAAGAGAGTCGCAGGCAGCAGCAGGACTTTCACACCCTAATATAGTTGCAGTCTATGATGTAGGTAGAGAAGGCAACATAAATTACATAGTAATGGAGCTCATAGACGGCAGAACACTAAGCGATATTATAGCTGAAGAGGCTCCTATGGACTATCGCAAGGTAATAGATATTACAAGGCAGGTAGCTTCTGCACTTTCCGTTGCACATAATAATAAGATTATTCATAGAGATGTAAAGCCTCAGAATATCATGATTACCAAAGATGGGACTGTAAAGCTCGCGGATTTTGGTATTGCAAAGGCAGTTAATGATGCAACGCTTTCTACCGGTAGCAAGATAATCGGCTCCGTTCACTATTTTTCACCTGAGCAAGCTAGGGGAAATTATGTAGATGAGAGATCTGATATTTACTCACTTGGAATTGTAATGTATGAAATGCTCACAGGTAAGGTGCCTTTCGACGGAGATAATCCTGTTACTGTAGCACTTAAACATATAAATGAGGAGATAAAACCGCCTAGTGAACTGGTAAGCGGAATACCACCTCAGCTCGAGAGATCTGTTATGAAATGTGCAAACAAATTCCAGACTAATAGATATACAAGTGCAGGCGAGCTTATTGAGGATTTAGATAATATTGAATTTGTAACAAAGATAGTAGGAAACACCTTCTTCAATGATGCCGCAGCCACAGTTGAAAGAAAAAAGAATGATTCAGATGAATTAGACAATAAGAGTGACAAAAAAAAGAAAAAGAAAGCAGGCAAGAAAAAGAAGGTAATAATCGGGATTGCTGCCGCCTTAGTTCTTCTTATTGCACTATTTTTCATAGGAAAGAGCGTAGGATTATTTGGGGGAGATTCAAAGGTAGTGCCTGATTTATCGGGAATGACATATGAGCAGGCAGAAAAGACAGCTACGAAAGACGGATTTAAAATCAAAAAAGGAAGCGGTGTATATAGTCCTGATGTTGCAAAGGACAGGGTCGCTCAACAGAGCCTTGAGGCAGGCACAAAGCATAGAAAGGGTTCTACGATTACAGTTAATCTGAGCAAAGGTTCAAAGGCAGGAACATTGCCAAATCTAATCGGTAAGAAGTATGATGAGGCAGAAAAGATAATAAAGAAAAATGGTTATAAGCTTGGTATTGTAAAGGAAGTTACATCAACTGAGCCTGCAGGAACTATCCTTAAACAAGACCCTGAAGGAGGCGTAGAAGCAGACAAGGGAACGAAGATAAATATTACTGTCAGCGATGGAAAAGGCAAGGAAAAAGGTACTGTACCTACTTTAACAGGAAAAACTCTAGAGCAGGCGAAGTCTGCCATAGCTTCGGCAGGTTTTCAGGTAGGAAACATATCTTATAATAATAGCGATATTTATGGAAGTGGATATGTAATGTACCAGCAGTATTCTGCGGGAAGTTCATTAGACAAGGGAACGACCATTGACATCGAAGTTAGCAAGGGTAAAGAATCTTCTGACGGAAGCACAAATGGAAATATTGAGAGATAAGATTATATGCGTGGCAGAATAATTAAGGGAATAGGGGGATTCTACTTTGTAAGTAGGGTCCCCGAATCATATGAGATATTTATGTGCAAGGCGAGAGGACGGCTTAAAGCAAAAAATAATATCCTATATGTGGGCGATTATGTAGAATTTGAAAAAAATGAAAATCACGATGAATATGTCATAACAAAGGTATATGATAGACGAAATTATTTGATTAGGCCGCCTGTTTCAAATATAGATATGATAATTATAGTTGCAGCACCAAAAGACCCACTTCCAAATTATTTAGCCATAGATAAGCTCGCTCTATCTTGCTCATATAAGGGAATAGATGTAGGAATTTGCATCAATAAATCAAATTCTGCAAGCGAAGAAGAACTTTTAAAGATAAGAAATATTTATAAACCGATTTATCCATATATTGAAACCGATATGATGAGCAACTATGGATTAGAGGACTTGTTTAATCTTATTAAAGGAAAGAGCGTTGCCTTTGCAGGAGCGTCCGGTGTCGGAAAATCGACCATTACGAACAAGCTTATAGAAATTTTATCCTTGGATTTTGCTCAAAAAAATAAAATCGAAAAAATCCTAGGTGGCAAACGGGATGAATATATGAAGACGGGAAATCTAAGTGATAAGACAAGGCGAGGGAAGCATACGACAAGACATTCGGAAATTATTATTTTAAGAAATGAGACGATGCTTTTCGATACACCTGGATTTACATCAATCGAGCCACCCAAAATGGATAAATATATGGTAAAAGATTATTTCCCTGAGTTTAGGAAGCTTACAGAAGGCGAGTGCAAATTTAAAGACTGTCAGCATATAAATGAACCTGACTGCGTGGTAAAAAGGGCATTGGAAGAAGGTATTATCTCGGAGCGTAGGTATAATTCATATCTTAATATACTTGAATATGAAGAGAAATTATCAAATAAATGGTAGGACTAAGGAGGGGAGCAAATGATACAAATATCACCATCAATACTATCCGCCGACTTTTCAAGGCTTGGTGATGAGGTAAAGGAAATATGCGAGCTTGGAGCTGATTATATTCATGTTGATGTTATGGACGGTCATTTTGTTCCAAATATCAGCTTTGGAGCAGGAGTGATGGAAAGCCTTAATGAGATTTCTAGCGTTCCATATGATGTTCATCTTATGATAGAAGATCCTGATAAATATCTTGATACTTTTGTGACCGACAAAACAGAGTTCATTACAGTCCATCAGGAAGCCTGTGTTCATCTGGATAGGACAATTGAACATATTAAAAGTCTTGGAAATGGAGTAATTAAAGCGGGAGTATCTTTAAACCCTGCTACACCAGTTGATTTACTCTCGTGCATCATTGATAAGGTTGATCTAGTTCTCATAATGTCTGTAAATCCCGGTTTTGGCGGCCAGAAATTTATCCCGCAGTCGATAGATAAGGTAAGAGAATTATCAAGAATTAGAGAAGAAAAAAATCTAAAATTCTTAATAGAAGTTGACGGAGGTGTAAATGGGGATAATGCTCATCTCCTAAAGGAAGCAGGAGCGGATATTCTAGTTGCAGGCTCATATATATTTAAGTCGGGCGATAGAAAAAAGGCTATAGAAAGTATTAAATAAACAAAGACCTCTTGGGGCATTCTCAGTAAGGAATGTGGACCAAGAGGTCTTTTTTATTTTAACTTCTAATAGATTATTTAAATCCTAAATAATCATGTTAAATAATTATGGATTGTGAGGGCGTGGGTCTGATGGTGACGGAGGCGATGGAGGAAGCGGTGGATCTTCCTCATCTTCACCGGAATCTATATCCTCATCATCGTCCTCATTTTCCTCTTCTTCCATCCTTCTTCTCTCTTCCTCTTCAGCCTTTAGCCTTTCTTCCTCGGCTTTTTTCTTTAATTCCTCTTCCGTTTCAGGAGATTTCATGACAGTACCTTTTATGAAGTAATCATTTCCGGACTTTACAACATTGCTTGGCACTCCCTTGTATTTACCATTTAAAGCACCATCTATCTGACGCATTATCCTGCTCCATATACTAGCGTTATGGATTGATGAACCTCCATTGACATACATATTTACATCATTACCAATCCAAAGTGCACCGCTATATTTTGCTGTAAATCCGCAGAACCATATGTCGTAATTATCATTTGTTGTTCCCGTCTTACCACCGACAGCCTGCCCGCTTATTGCAGCTGGCCCCGCAATTCCGCGAGATACATTGGACTGGAGCATATCCTTCATTATAAAGGCAACTCCTTCGTCGAGAACCTTTGTCGATTTCTGTTTGCTCTTTAGAATTTCAACACCGTCTTTATCCAAAATTTTAGTATAAACAATGGACGACTTCCTTACACCGCCATTAGGGAAGGCTGTATATGCCTCTGCCATTTCCTGAGTTGTAACACCCTTTGTCATAGCACCTAGGGCAAGAGCGGCAGGATTTGAGTCAGATGTTTCACCGCTTGTAACAAGGTGCTTAAGGCCGAATTTCTTTGCCATTTCAAGGCAGTAGTCATTTCCGAGCTGTTCATATAATTTTACAGAAGCAACATTTATTGATTGCTCAAGAGCTTGCTTCATAGTCATTTTTCCGCGGAATCTTCTATCTGCATTATAAGGCCATATCCGTCCACCTATCCTGATTGGCTCGTCTATGATTACCGAGGCTTCTGTAAGATAATCGCCATAATATTTAGAACCCTGAGTGTCATTACCGATATTTTTTGCCTTAAATTTCTTCCCCTTGCTTTGAAGTTCATAGCTATGCTGAATTGCAGAACTATATATTGCAAGTGGCTTTATTGATGAACCTGGCTGCCTTGGGCTTGTAGCTCTATTAAATGAACGCTGGCCGGTAATTCCGCGTCCGCCAACCATTGCCTTGATTGCACCCGTTTCATTGTCATTTATTACCATTGCCGCCTGAGGCTGGATGGACTGTTCCTGCAAGGTGTATCCTGTATTGTGAATTATTACATTATCACCTGATAAGTCGAACATAGACGGATTATCCTTGAAAAATTTCTTATTTATAATTAGATTTCCATCCTTATCCAGCTTCTTATCTTCTGTAGGGATATTGATATATCCGCCTTGACAAATATACATACTGCCATCTCTTTCAAGATACATTGGCTTAAATTCAAGGCTGTAATCTTTGCCAGAATCAGTTTTTGTAGTATAAATATTTAACCTGTGACCCTTGTAAATTGTAAGAGAGCCGTCGTCATTTTTCTTACATTCATCAGAGGCAAAGGTGAAATCTCCGCTATCATTTATTAGATTACCATACTTATATAAGGTAATTGTTCCGGAATCATTTAAAATATTACCAGAGGAATCCTTGTTTGTTGGTATAGAGCGAGGGAAGATGCTATTATTGTTAAATTCCTTTTCTATAACATTCTGTGCCTGTGTATCTACAGTTGAATAAATCTTTAACCCGCCTCTATAGACAAGCTTATAAGCTTCATCCTCATTCATCTTATATTTTTTTATCAGATTCTTTGTGACTTCTTCTGCAAGGTAATCTTTGAAATAATCGGTATTATTATCTTCTCTTATGCTAGGATTGATAAAGTCGACAAGCTTTTTAGATGAAGCCGATTTATACTCCGCTTCATCGATATATCCTTGGTCTTTCATCAGCTTTAAGCAGAGGTTTCTTCTATCAGCTGATATATCATTACAGAGCAAGTTCCTTGAGTCGACATTAATTACAGTAGAGGTATTAGAATCATATTCTTTTCCATCAAAATCCTTAATTAGTGCATATGAATCAGGAGCCTGAGGTAGAGCGGCTAGGGCTGCACTTTCTTCGAGGGTGAGATCGCTCACATTCTTTGAAAAATATACCTTTGCAGCTCTTTCAATTCCATAATTTCCATAACCGAAATAAATGCTGTTTAGATAAGCTTCCATTATCTTATCTTTCGATAAATTTCTCTCGATTTTTTTAGCATAGTATATCTCAAGAACCTTTCGCTTGATGCTTCTTCTGCTTTTAATATTAGGAAGATAAACATTTCTCGCAAGTTGCTGGGTTATTGTACTCGTTCCCGATATTGAGCTTCCCTTGAAAATGTTCAGAGTTGCACCTACAAGCCTTTTGTAATTAAGGCCGTTATGCTTTAAGAAAGTCTTATCTTCAAGTGCAATAAAAGCATTCTTGGTATGTTCAGGTATTTCCTTATAATCTACAAGAGTTCTCTCCTCGGACGAGGTGAGGAACCCGTACTCATTTCCTTTATCATCGTAGATAACTGAACTCTGAGAAATTTCATCATATATATGTTTAGGATCAATCTTTGGAGAAATTGCGATTACACAAAAAGCATAGATTGAAAATAGCAGGCAAAATCCGAGAAAAATAACGAAAAGATTTCTTATGATTTTAAGAGGTGATAAGACACGCTTCTTATTTTTAATCTTCTTGCCGTCTTTCGTAACTATGTATTTTCCGGATCTTGGCTTATAGCTAGGATTATCCTTTGTAAAAAGAGATGAAAATCTATTAGTATTTTTACTCTTTATCCTTTTTTTATTATTTTTATTTCTCATATTACCTCCTAGAAAATATGCTTAATTTTATCATAAAAATTGTTACAAGAAAACAATAAGGTTTTAAACCTCATTTTTGTAGCAATAAAAGTCATTTTTATGCCTAGGTTCTTGAATGGCGAAGACTCAAAAGATATAAAAAATACATGAGAAGAAAGCTTGCTTGGTATAATCTTTCATTAATAATAGGAATAAGTATTGGATATATCTTCTTTGAAAAAAATGAAAGGGTATATGCGATTGTCTTATTTTTTATCTTTACAATTTGCCTAAATATCCTTTTTGACATAGAGCTTGTGAGGATGGCAGAATTAAAAAATTGCTTGGGATTTGCCCTAGCGGGCATGGTGGTTTTAAGTAGCTCATTTTTTTATTTTTCGAATTTATATAATGAGTTTGATAAGGCGAGTGATATAAAAATAAGGGCATTTGTGAAAGATATAGAAATTAAGGACGAAAAGATTAGTCTTGTAATATCTGAAGGCAGGGGAATTAATTCTATATGTAATATTTATTATAAAAAAGGATTTGCAAGATATGAGGGTAATAATAGAGAATTATCGAAATCTATAAAAGTAGGTGATGAGATAGTAGTAAGTGGAAAGAGAAAAATACCTAAATTAGCGAGAAATCCTGAGATGTTTAATTATAGGCTTTATCTAAAATCTAAAAAAATTAGTTCGGTAATTAATGCGAAAAGAGTTGATATTAATGGAACAAAGGAAGGCAAGTTATGGAAATTTAGGAGAAAATTATATTCTAAAAAGAGAGAATTTATATCGAAGTTTGACGATTCTAATGATGGTAAAAATAAAGAGGTACAGGGTTTTATTCAGGGAGTTTTATTCGGGGATACATCGCTTCTTGATGATGATATTGGTGATGAGTTTAGAAAAAATGGAACAGCCCATGTTCTTGCAGTAAGCGGTTTACATATAGGATTTATTATTTCAATGCTTAGATTTTTATCAAGATCAAATAAGACGGTGCCAGTGACAGCATTAATAATCTTAATTTTGATCTTATATGGCGAGTTAACAGGTTGGAATATTTCGACAATTAGGTCGGTTATAATTGCGATTATGGCTCTAATCTCCTTTTATATAAAGAGACCCTTTGATCTACTTTCTGCTGTTAGCACGGCGTCCATTCTTATTTTGTCAATAAGTCCATACTATCTATTTAATAGCGGATTTCAGATGTCATTTCTTGCCATGCTTGGAATAACATTTATTAGCAATTCATTTGGAAAGCTGATTGGTGGAAAAATCGGAGGAGTAATAGGTATTCAAATGCTTATGACCTCATATTCCGCATTCGCATTTAACATTTTAAATCCTCTTAGCATAATCATAAACATTCCGGTCGTTTTCATAATATCTATAATCGTGCCTCTAGGGCTATTTCTAATATTACTTAATATTATTTTCGATATTTGGGCGGGCGTCTTAATAAAAATGATTATAAATCTTTCGAGGCTGACAATATTCATAAATCATTTTTTATATCTCGGAGGTAGCACAAGTTTAAATGTGAGGAGCAGGGGGATTTTATTTTTTTCATTAGGTATCGGTGTATTGGTATTCATATTCTCAGAGCAGGTAAAAATATGGATAATAAGGCGAGATAAAAGGAGAATTTTCATTTCTCTTTTAACCATGATATTTTTTATCTCAGCTTTAACCATGCCATTTAATAATAAATTTAGAAGAGATGAAATCGTATTCATTGATGTGGGTCAGGGAGATGCTATCCATGTGAGGACGGCAAATAAGCTTATTAAAGGTAGGAATATCATGTTTGACGGCGGAGGTAGCAGAGATTATGATGTCGGAGAAAAGATATTAAAGCCGTATCTCCTGAAAAATGGTGCAGGTAAGGTTGATTTTGCATTTATTTCACATCTACATGAGGACCATTATAAGGGAATGTCCGAGCTATCTCGAGATTTTCCCGTTGAAAGACTTTTCTTAGACAAATTGTATAAAGATGGAAAAGATGGGAAAAATGGAAAATATGATAAACCAAATGAAATTTATTCAAGGGAACGAAATTTTCTTGAAATAGGCGATGCTATAAAAGTAGATAAAGATATAGAGATTACAGTATTATGGCCATATATTGATGATTATAATTCGGATGAGGTAGCGGAAAAAGGCATTAAAAATGATGGAGAAAAAACTGGAGAAAATGATAAGAATATGGTGGTCATGCTTAGGTATAGAAAAATAAAACTTATGATTACAGGGGATCTAACAGGTGAGGACGAGGAGAAGATGCTCGAATATTACAAAAGACATTATGGTAATTATAAAATGCTTAGGTGTGATATTTTAAAGTCACCTCATCATGGAAGTAGATATAGCAACTCTGAGAAATTTCTGAGGGCAGTAAGCCCTAGGGCAGTGGTGATACAAGCAGGAGAAAATAATATCTATGGGCATCCACATGAGGAAACTTTAAAGAGAATTAAAAGACTTGGGATTGATATTTATAGAACAGACCAGAGCGGAGCAATAGGAGTTGATATAAGGGGCGGTAATAAATTTATAATTGATAAGATGATTAATGAGAAATAGAAAATATATAAATTGCAATTTACCCATTAAATTCCATATAATTAGTAAAAGCATATGAGAGATAGAGCATATGTAAAAAATATAATAAAAAAATAATTATATTGATGTGCATAATGACTTTGGAGGAAGATATGTCATTCAAAGACTTTGAAAAAGATAAAAAAAATGACAATTTAGCAGGAACAATCTTCATCTATGGCGATGAAAACTATCTTATAAGGTGGGCTGTAGAAGAAATAATTGATAAATATATTTCAGAAGATGATAAAGAGCTGAACCTCATTCAGCTATATGGTGATAATGGAATATCAGCAATGGATATTCTTAATTCAGCAAGCACTTATTCAATTTTCGGAGGCAAAAGGGTGGTTGTAGTTCACAATTTTGAGCCATTATATAAAAAGGCAGATGTAGCCACCGAGGCAGAGATTTCAAAGATAATAGATTTTGCAAAAAGCGATCAGGATTCTTCAATTTTAATATTTATACTTAATAGTGAATATAGGGGAGATACGAAATTTAAGAGGAATCTGATTAAAGCAGGCAAGTCTTATAAGATGGTAAAATTAGATAGACAAACCCTTAGGTCTTTTATAATAAAACAGCTCAAATCGTCAGGGAAATTGATGAGCAATAGAGATATTGATTATCTAATTGATATGAGCGGGTATTTTAACAAGGAAAGTGAATATTCTCTTGACGATTTATATAAGGATATAAGGAAGATAGCAGAAAGTAAGGAAGAAGCGAATATAAATGCAAAGGATATTCAGGATTTTTTAGTAGGCGATGAGGATAAATTCATATTTAACTTGGTAGACTATCTCATGACTGGAGAAAATAAAAAGGCATACAATATGTTTTTAAATATATTAGCAAAGGATAAGGATACTTCGATGAGAACCATTTCGCTTCTCACATCACAATTTGAGATGATGTATGACAGCTTGGAGCTCGAGAGAGAAGGAGCGTCGCTTAAATCAATGGCAAAGAGCTTAAAGGTCAACGAATTTAGGTTGAACAAGGCATATAAATCAGCTAGAAGATTTAAAAAAGATAGGCTTAAGGAGATATTAGAAAAAATCTACAATATAGATAGGGATATTAAAAATGGTGATATTTCGGCTGATGACGGTCTGGGATTATTTTTGCTTGATATTTGATTAAGCTCTTGTATGACAGCTGACAGCCTATAACTGACAACCTAAAGCTGACAATTGGTAATTATTTTTTAAATATTTAGAGGTGAGCCCGTTAACAACAACCTCGATAAAAATTTAAAAAACCTGCACAGGCAAATTGTGCAGGTTTTCAAATTGATTTTCACATATTAATTTTTTTTAATAAGTATGCCTATCACATTATATGCTTTATAAATATAAGATAGAATATCAATATTTTAAATAAATATTATGCGTCTTTAAGGAAGGCTACATAACCTTTTTTCGCTTCATATAAATCCGCCTTGCTAATAGCTTCCCAAGGTGAGTGCATACTTAGAACGGCAATACCGCTGTCAACAACCTCCATTCCATAGAGCGAGAGGATATAAGCGATAGTTCCGCCACCGCCAACATCGACTCTGCCAAGTTCAGCACTTTGGAATACTACATTATTGTCATTGAAAATCTTTCTTAATTTTGCCAGATATTCAGCATTTGCATCATTGGAGCTTGATTTGCCTCTGCCACCAGTGTATTTATTAAATACGATTCCTCTGCCATATTGAGCGGCATTTGGTTTATCAAACTTATCTGCGTATAGAGGGTCAAAGGTAGCACTTACATCAGAAGATAGCATTCTTGAATTTCTTAGCGTACGCTTGAGATTTAGCTCAGAATAGATGCCCATTCTATCTAAGACTTCTGCGATAACATTTTCAAAGAATTTAGATTCCATTCCTGTGGCACCAACGCTTCCGATTTCTTCCTTGTCAACGAATAGTCCGCAGGCAGTCTTTGTAGGATTTTCTACCTCCATCATTGCAAGGGCAGAAGTGTATGCACAGCATCTATCATCATGTCCATATCCAAGTATTAGGCTCCTATCAAGTCCGGCTTCTCTTGCCCTTCCTGCGGGAACGATTTCAAGTTCAGAGGACCAAAGGTCGTCCTCATCAACTCCATATTTTTCTTTTAAAAGCTTTAATATATTAGCTTTTACGGCTTCTTTTTCTTCTCCATTAAGAGGCTTCGTGCCGACGACGATGTCAAGATTTTCACCCTCTATGACCTCATTTGCAGGTTTTTTCATCTGTTCCTGAGCCAGATGAATTAGAAGATCAGATATAAATAATACGGGGTCGTCATCATTTTCGCCAATAGACACCTTCACCTCAGTGCCATCTTTTTTTATGATAACACCGTGAATCGATAGAGGAATCGTCACCCATTGATATTTCTTTATTCCTCCATAATATTGTGTATTAAGATATGCGAACTCGTCTTTTTCATAAAGTGGATTCTGCTTTGTATCAAGCCTAGGAGAGTCAAGATGAGCTCCTAGGATATTAAGACCATCGCGGGTTATGTCTTTTCCGATGTTAAGCATAACTATAGCCTTCTTCATATTGACAGCATATATTTTACTGCCTTGCTCAAGCTTTTCACCATTTTTAATTATCTCGTCAAGATTTCTATATCCATTTTTTTCAGCCAAGCTTATAAGAGCTGAAGTTGCCTCTCTCTCGGTCTTATTTTCACTGATAAAGTCAATATAATCCTTGCTCAATCTATCGATTTCACCGAGTTCTTTTTTATTATAATTTGTCCATGAGTTTATTTCTTTCATTTATCTTACCTCCATTTCTGAGGATACCACAGCTTTATGATACCCGCAAGGTGAACTGTTGAAGGCTAAATATCAGTATGCTATAATTACGATAATTTTTATTGATATTTAAATGGATTTTTAAATAGATTTATTTCTATATATGTATGGATTTATAGGCGTAAAGGTGTATAGATGAACAAAGCAATTTTAACAATGCTTATATCAATGGCTCCTGTTATTGAATTGAGAGGCGGGATACCATTTGGAGTAACGCAGGGACTCAGCATTGGGTCGGCTGTTTTTTTTGCAATTATCGGCAATATTTTACCTATACCAATTTTGCTAATCTTTACTTCTAAGGTATTTGAATTTTTAAAGAGCAAGAGCGAGGGATTGAATAATTTTGTAAAAAGACTTGAATTAAAGGCTGAAAAAAACAAGGACATGGTAGAAAAGTACGAATTTATAGGACTTATGATATTGGTTGCAATTCCACTGCCTGGGACAGGAGCTTGGACAGGAGCTTTGGTAGCAACGGTAATGGAACTTGAATTTAAAAAGTCCATATTGGCAATTTTTCTTGGCGTTATCATTGCTGCTATTATTGTTACAGCTATTACATATGGAATCGGAGCGTTGATATGACTGAATATAAGAAAGGTATACTCGCGACATTTGGAAGTCAGCTTATATGGGGAGCACTACCTATATACTGGCATATGTTAAGACCTATTAACTCTTGGATTATCATAATTTATAGGATATTTACAGTCTTTATTTTTAGCCTTATTATTGCAAGAAGGCTTTATACTTGGGAAGAAATACTAAGCCCGTTAAAAGATAAGAAGATGGTGCTAAGCTACATAATAGCTGGCGGAATTATAACAATAAATTGGAGCACATATATATGGGCAGTAAACGCTAACAAGGTAATCGAGACAAGCATAGGATATTATATCCAGCCACTTATGGTTGTATTGTTCGGAATCATAATCTTTCATGAGCGTCTCACAAAATATAAGCTTATAGCAATCTGCCTTGCGTGTCTTAGCGTGAGCTTAATCTTACTGCATTTTGGAAAATTCCCTCTAATAGCACTAATGCTCGCACTTTCATTTTCGACATATTCAGTTATCAAGAAGAAATTAAAACAGCCTGCTTTTATTTCACTAATTTATGAAACCGCATTTTATGCACCATTTGCACTCATTATAATTATTTATCTAGAGATAAAAGGAATGGGAGCAATGGCAGTTATGACAGGACCTTTTCAATTCGTCCTACTTCTTCTTTCTGGCTTGATGACGGTGGTTCCGCTAGGACTTTTTGCAGCAGCAAATATAAGAATACCACTTGTAACAGTTGGTGTTACCCAGTATATAAGCCCGACAATTCAGCTTGTGCTAGGTATTCTTGCCTTTGGCGAACCATTTGACAGATTTCAGTTTATAGCATTTTTAATCATATGGATTGGACTAATATTCTTTACAATTGGAGAGTTTAAAGAAAATAATTCATAAATTGTGCTCATGTTTTTTACGAAAAGAAAATAATTTATAAGCTTGAGACGGATAAAAATTTAACCAATTTTAAAAATGACAAGAAGTGATTCAGAAATGAAAAATAATAAGAAATGATTAAATATTATCAGAAATGACCGAGGTAATCAGGGCTGAACTCATCACTAAGGGGTTCGCCTTTTTCTATGCAATTAATCATCTCTTCCATTAGAGAAATTGACCTAGGAATGGATTTATTAAATGCTGAATAGATTTCTTCATTTCTCTTGAAATACTCATCAGGAAAATCATAAACATTTTCTTCCAAAGGAATCATATCCCTAACGCTTTTTATAGGCGGAATTAGAGAAAGGAAGGTATATTCGGCATACCTTACCACCTTTGAACTTGAATTAAGCCTGCCAAGGGTGTTCCTCATATCCCTTATCGAGGTATTCATAAGGCTCGGATTTGCCGTCTTATAAAAAGGAGAGCATATGATGCCTAGATTCTTATTCAAAGGAAGCGGAAAATTTAAGTCGATTTCCTCTGGCTTCATAAAATTCATTCGCATTATATAATCGTCAAATTCTCTTTCAACCTTTCGATGACTAATTTTTTCTTCTTTTTGATGTTTGATTATGACGGGGTGACATGAGGAGTCCAGTGCATAGTGGGTTATGCAGCCGAGAATATAACTTATCATCTCGGGGTGCTTATTTACTCTTATATATTTAGAAGCTGGAATGAAAAAATCAAGTCCTGATGAGTGATGCACCATTCCTGCCTCTCGATTTAAAGAGGTATAAAAAATAGGATTATGAAAATATAGTGGGTCTGGACCTTGCAAACCCACTATAAAAGCATCTATTGAATTGATATTAGTATTTATAATATCTTTTATCCCTTTTGGAGATTTCCTTATTATCTCTTTCCCAAATTGAAAATGTGCATAAAACGAAGGCATATTATTTATCCTCTTTAGTCTTCTTTAGTATTTTTAATATCTTTAAATACCTTTAAATATCTTTATTATTATAATTATATTTTTTATATCTTAAATATTTTCAGCATTTTCTTCGGTTTCAGGAACCCTCTGATTAGCTCCCTGATATGTCTGGAACTTGTCATCAAGAACATCTTCCTTATTGAACACATAATCCTTGTTAGGTAGTATCCAGTTGGCAATAATTCCTACTATTGAAGCTATAGCAAGTCCTGATAGGTTGATTTTCACGCTTGAAATTGTGAATGTGATACCGCCGATATTGTTAAATCCAAGTGCACATACTAAGATTAGTGCGGTTATGATCGTATTTCTCGTGTTTTTGAAATTTACTTGATTTTCTACCAAATTTCTTATGCCTATGGCTGAAATCATTCCATAGAGTATTAAAGAAACACCACCGATGATAGCAGTTGGGATGGCTTCTATTATTCCGGCGAATTTTGGAATAAAGGATAGAATTATAGCAAAGCAAGCTGCTATTCTGATTACAAGCGGGTCGTATACCTTAGTCAATGCAAGAACTCCTGTGTTTTCTCCATATGTCGTGTTTGCAGGTCCTCCGAACATTGAAGCCATGACAGTTGCAAGGCCGTCTCCAAGCAAGGTGCGGTGTAAGCCCGGATTTACTATATAATTCTTGCCTGTCGTAGCACCGATTGCAGATATATCTCCAATATGTTCCATCATAGTAGCAAGTGCTATTGGCATTATGGTGATGATTGCACTTATGTCGAATTTTGCAAAGGTGATATTAGGCATCGCAAGATAATTAGATGAAGAAACAGAAGCAAAATCAACCTTATTCATAAATATGGCACAGGCAAAGGAAATCAAAATTCCAAGAAGGATTGGTACAATTTTCATCATGCCCTTACCCCACATATTGAAGAAGATAATAGAACCTATTGCAATTAAAGCCAGAGTCCAGTCTGTCTTTGCATTAGAAATTGCAGACGGTGCGAGAATTAGTCCGATTGAAATAATAATTGGACCTGTAACAACCGGAGGAAAGAATTTCATAACTTTTTCTACAGTAAAGAGCTTTATCAGTGCTGAAAGCACAACATACACAAGCCCTGCAAATATAACTCCTCCGCAGGCATATGGAAGCATTTCTGTATTAGGCTTGCCGTCGATAAGAGGTGCTACTGCGGCATATCCTCCGAGAAAGGCGAATGACGACCCTAGGAAAGCAGGAACCTTGCCCTTAGTTATAAGGTGAAATAATAGAGTTCCAAGTCCTGCCATTAGCAAGGTAGTCGAAATACTTAGACCTGTTAAGAGCGGAACGAGCACGGTAGCACCAAACATCGCAAAGGTGTGCTGCATACCTAGTAGAATGGTCTTTCCCCATCCGAGTTCACGGGCATTGAAAATACCCTTTGTTAGATGCGTTGATTGTTCTTTTGACATATTGTTCTCCTGTGTCTTAAATTAAAATATTGTAAATTAAAAAGTTGATAAAAATATATTCATAAAAAATTATTTTATATATCTAAACACGCCCTTTACCTTGCCGACAATCTTACAGTCATTAACTATAATTGGCTCCATATAGTCATTTTCAGGTTGCAGGCGAATGTGATTGTCCTCCTTATAAAACTTCTTTACAGTTGCTTCCGCATTATAATCCCCATCTATCATGGCAACGACTATCTCGCCATTACTAGCTTCCTTTGCCTCTTGCACTATCAGATAATCTCCGTCATTTATTCCGGCATTTATCATGCTGTCACCGTGAACAATTAGAATAAAATTATTACCTCCATTTATAAATCTTGCAGGAAGGGGGAGAAAATCTTCGATATTTGATTCAGCTAAAATAGGTATTCCGGCAGCGACATCACCTATTATAGGTACTTCAACTACGCTAACATCGCTTGATAAGCTCGAGTTTGGCATCAGAGGTTCAGGCTCATAAGAGCCCTTGTAATTTGAAACGTGATCTACGAGAGAAATTGCACGAGGCTTGCTTGGGTCTTTCTTTACAAGACCTTTTTTAATGAGGGCATTTATATCTGAATGGATCGTAGAGGTAGATTTTACATCAAGGGCAAGACAGATTTCTCTAATGGTAGGAGGAAATCCCTTGCTATCTATCGTATTTTTCATGAAATCAAGCACGGCCTTTTGTCTTTTTTCACTTTTTTTCATAAAAAAACTCCTTTTTACTCAAAGATTATCCAAATATTATCCAAAGAATTAGAATTTCAGTTCAAACGAGCAGATGATTTAATGTGTTTTAATTTGGTTTAATATATCTTAATATATCTTAATATTTAATATGGAAGCTCTACAAGAGAATTTATGTCGAGCTTTTCACCATAATTATTCCAATCATCGTAGATATATCCAGTCTGTCTTATTATAATGTCGCCAACCTTGCCATTGATTTTGCTATATGGAAGCGTCTTATGATAAGTTACCACAGTATCGCCGTCATATTTAAACATAAAGCCTGTTCTGAACAATTCCTGCTCAAGCTGTCCTTCGTAATTTGCCACTGAGGAGATCAGTTTGAACAGATCGTCGTTTTCTGTCATAAAGACATTGTCTAGGCTTAGCTTGGAGTAATTAGCTCTTAACTGAATTTCATACCCTTTAAACCTGTCGAGAAAAGCCTTTAATTTTTGCTCGTCCGTATCTTCAAATACAACGCAGTTGATTCTGTGTCTTACATCGAGCATATCAAAAATTTCATCGGAACACTCTTTTACATAGTGCCTTAGGTGCCTTGATACATTGACGCAGGAAATCTTGTCTTTGAATTTATTAAGAGTTTTAGCAATCAGCCTTTCATCTTGTGAGTCGTTCGTAGGTAGCGTTGTATTGATATAGATATTATGAGTATCTTCAATATGCTCTAAAATGTCCTGAAGAATATCTAGGTCCGCAAGAGGCTCTCCGCCGGTTAGAACGATGTCATTATGGGGAAAAATTCTATTTAAAATATCTAGCGACTTATAGCATCTTTCAATGCTAAAATCGGAAGTATCACGATATTCGTCCTTATTGACACAAAATGGGCAAGCATTATTGCAGTCATATGGCACAAACATTGTAACCGTAGGACCTATTTTAATCTTATTGCCTACATTGCTTAAAGTGCCTGTATTGTTTAAATTAACTGTATTATTAACATTATTAAGATTATTAAAATTATTTAAAAAATTTGTCATCGGAGACGGCTCCTGTCAAATAAAATATTTAAAATTCCTTTAGAAAAATAATATAACCGCATTATTATAACATAATTTAAGGGAAAGTATAAAGGAAGAATACTCTGTTTATAAATAAAAATAGGACTTTGTTTCTGTGAAGATTTCGTGTATAATGATAACAAGTTATCAATCTACGGAGAAGAGATACAGTGTTTAAATTTTTTAATAATAAATCGCTTCAATGCAATCCGATAATTCACTGGCTGGAGGTTCTGGCAATGATGCTAGTCCTCTGGTTTTTGATGTCCGGCATAATTCATGAGGCTAAGTTCGTTTTATTTGGGATTGCTTCATCGATAATAATTTCTCTGGTCGTTTCACCGCTATTTGTGATTAGCGGATTAAAGACGGACAGGGAATATTTTTTACTCCATGTAAATCCATTAAAGATGATTATATATTTCGCATGGCTTGTAAAGGAAATTGTGCTAAGTGCAGTTGAAGTGTCAAAGGTTGTCATAAAGGCGGAGGAGATGAATCCACAGCTAGTATGGTTTAAGGCTGACTTTGATAATCCGTCAGCTAGGTCACTGCTTGCTAATTCAATTACCTTGACACCAGGGACAATAACAGTTGATATATTTGACGACGGAGTTTATTCCTGCCACTGTTTAAATGAAAATACGAGAGATGGGCTGGTGTCAGGCGTCATGCAAAATAAGATTGCGAAGCTCTTTTGTGAAGAAATTGATTATGGAGTGGTAAGGGTCATCTCAGACGATTCGATGGAAGGCACAAAATATGCAAAGCTTATAGATAAGAAATATAAAAATCTTGGTTTTAGGGTTTTGAGCGAAAAAGATGAACCTAGCTTTGGAAAGGTAGGGTCTAAAGATGAGTAGTCTATTCATATTTCTTCTTATAGGTATAGTGATACTTATAATTTCAATTATCTTTTTCATGTTCAAAGGTAAGATAATATATGACAAATTAAATGCAGTTCTTGTCATGAACACGCTAATAGTGATAGCTATCCTAGTAATAGGCTTTGTTCATGGAAGGCTTGAATCGTATATCGACATAGCTTTGAGCTACTCACTGCTCGGTTTCATAACCACAGCCATACTTGCTAAGTACATAGGAGGAAGAAGATAATGTTATTTTCACATATTCTCGCATCTGTTTTCCTCGTCTTGGGATTTATATTCCTCGCTATTGGTGTCATTGGGGTAATAACCTTTCCCGGATTTAACACTAGGCTTCACGCCTCAGGCGTTGGCGAGACGATGGGTATGATGCTCACAGTTCTCGGAATGATTATTCTTATGGGACTTTCCATTACGACGGCAAAGCTAATAATCATGCTTGCTATCCTAATGCTAACCAACCCACTTGGAACCCATGTAATTTTAATGGAAGCTATAAGCTCTACAAATTATCATAATTATAATAAGAAAAAGACAGCAGGCAAGATTGAGAAAAGCGAAGATGCAGTTGCATTTTTAAAAGAGCTCAGTGCAAAAGAAGCAAAAGAAGCTAAAAATCTGAGAGAGTTTTTAAGAAAGGTTGAAAAGGAGCAATAATATGCCAAGCTTATTTTTGGAAGCAGTTTTATTGTTAATTTTGATAGGAATAACACTAACAATTATCTTCGGTAAGGATTTATTGACAGTTACCATCGTCTATTGCAGTTTCAGCTTTGTAACGATGTTTTTATACATAGTAATGGGAGCACCCGATGTTGCTTTTACAGAAGCTGTAATTGGCGTTGTATCGACCATATATTTCATAATGACATTAAAGACGATAAGAAGGCATACTAAATGATTATAGGAAAGGTAGAATTGAAATAATGCGTAAAGTATTAGCGATAATAACATTGGTAATAATTCTATTGATACCGACTTTCTTATTTGATGGAATTATGCCATCGATAGGCGACCCTAATTCGGCACCTAATACCCATGTTTCGGATTATTACATAGAAAATAGCGTTGAGATGACAAATTCTCCGAATATGGTTACAGGAATTTTGGCAGACTTCAGAGGGTTTGATACCATGTTTGAAACGACTGTCATGTTCCTCGCAGGACTTGGTGCGGTACTGATTTTATCCAATCGCCCTAATATAAAAAAGAGATTTATAATACCTAGGAATTATATTAAGCAAAGACCTAACATAGGAGCTCCTAGGTATAAGACGATCAATAAAGATGTGATGATTACGCTTTTTGAACCTCTTATGATGATATATGCAGCCTATGTTTATTTTCATGGAGAAATATCTCTCGGCGGAGGGTTTCAGGCAGGAGCCGTACTCGGCCTTGCATATATAATAGATGTAATGATCGTTCCAGGCAGGAGGAAAAAGCTCTTTGCACTGGACAAGGGAAATGCTCTTAGCATCGGCGGAATTGGAACATTTATATATGCTTTAACAGGTATACTTACAATGACAGGAGGAGGCTTATGCTTAGAATATGACAAGCTCCCATTTGGACTTAGCCATGCAGAGTCACACTCCGCAGGGATACTTATGATAGAGCTTGGAGTAACAATTTGCGTAATGGCAACAATAATAACAATTTTAAATGCGATTATGGGGAGAGTAAGATTTGATGACGATCCCATTAAGAGGAGGGAGGACGCATGACATCGCTTGAAACATTTTTGGCGGCTAAGGGTATATATTTTCTGACCTTTCTCCTGCTATTCCTAGGCTTATATGGAATGATAACCTGCGGTAATTATATGAAAAAATTAATCTGCATGAACATAATGCAGGTTGCAGTCATATTCATATTTCTCTGCCTAGCTCAGAAAGATGGAGGAACAATTCCTGTTCTATTCTCCAATCTGAGAAATGCAGAAGATTATATTAATCCGCTTCCTCATGCACTTATGCTGACAGCTATTGTAGTAAGCATGGGTACCACGGGAGTTGGACTTGCACTTCTCACTAGAATTAAGGAAAAATATGGTTCTATCGAAGAAGATGAAATTATAGAAAGGGAGAATAAATGATGCGAAATCTACCAGCTTTAATAATAATTTTCCCCCTTGTTTCAGCTCTTTTATCTGTTTTCCTTTCAAAGATTAGCCTCTATCTTGGAAGAAATCTTGTGATAACATCGATTTTCATCTCGCTTGCTTTATCCATAGTTCAGCTTAGGGAGGTTATCATAAATGGTCCTATAAGCTATAAATTCGGAAATTATGCGGTGCCTTATGGAATTGAATTTAAGATAGATACAATAAATGCGATAATGCTGGTCATGATATGCATTATCGGGCTTTTGACAGGCCTTTTTTCGACGAATTTTGAAGAAAATTCAAAGGATAGGATAAAGATAGGCGGTTCACACGCTCTAATTGCACTCCTCTGCGTAGGAATGCTCGGAATGACATCGACAGGAGATGTGTTTAATCTCTATGTATTTCTAGAGGTGACATCGCTTTCAGGTTATGTTTTAATCGCTCTTGGCGGAAGCAAGGGAGTTGTATCAGCATTTAGATATCTTCTTATTGGAACTGTTGCAGCGACATTCTATCTTCTTGGAGTAGCTATGCTTTACTCTGTAACGGGCACCCTTAATATGCAGGATATGCACGATATTTTATCGAGCAGGGCAAATGATGATACCATGCTCATTGCTATGTGTATGTTCATAGCTGCTTTTGGAATTAAGATGGCACTCTTCCCATTTCACGGCTGGCAGCCATCTGCATACACTCATGCACAGACTGGAGCAAGACCTCTGATTGCAGGTGTAATGGGCAAGATTCCTGCCTATGCAATGTTCAGGTATCTATACTGCGTATATGGCACGGAATTTAAATACTTTAGATATTTTCTAATTGTAATTGGAGCTCTATCGGTCATGGGAATGATCTATGGTTCTGTTAGAGCTATGGCACAGACCGATATAAGGAAGATGCTCGCATACTCAAGCGTTGCACAAATATCATATATCACCTTGGGATTTGCCATTGGCACTCCTATAGCAATTGCAGGTTCATTCCTACATATGTTCGGTCACGCCTTTATGAAGGGAGGTCTTTTCTTCGCTTCAGGCTCAATCAGGTATAAATATGGAATAGTTGACATGAATGATTTTGGATATATTTATAAGAAAATGCCACTAACCTCAGCTCTTCTAAGCATTTCAGCACTTTCGATGATTGGAATACCTCCTACGGTAGGCTTTTTCAGCAAGTGGTACCTAGCCCTCGGTGCAGCGGGAGAAAGGGAATATATCTACATTGCAATCCTTGTTATATCAAGCTTATTAAATGCAATATACTTCTTCAAAATGATAGAAAAGATATTCATGGCTAAGGATAGGGATTTAAAACCAATTGGAAGGGATTCGGTAATGGAGCTTCCATGGACTATGATGATACCAATTGTTATATCAATACTTATGATACTTGGGCTTGGACTATTTAATGTAAAGATAATTAATATTTTACTCATGTCGCTTGGGGGGATTGGAATATGAATGAAATCAACATATGCTTGCCATTGATAGCTATTTCAGCACCCCTTATCGCTTCGATTTTAATTTATATCCTAGGAGAACATATTGGAAAAAATGCTAGGGAGGCAATAACTTTTATATCTTCAGCTATTTTGCTTATAAGCGTTTACTCGCTCGTTCCTCATGTTCTTAAAGGCGAAGCAATAGAAATAATATTTTTAGAGATTGTAAAAGGTGTAAATTTTTCTTTTAATATAGATGCTGCCGGCATGGTATTTGCCTGTGTGGCTTCGACGCTCTGGGTTCTCACCTCATGCTATTCTGTAGGATATATGAGAGGGCATGGAGAGAAAAATCAGACTGGATACTTTTCAGCTTTTGCAATATGTATATTTGCAACGATTGGGCTATGCTTTTCTGCTAACCTTATCACATTTTTCATATTCTTTGAAATACTGACGATTGGAACATATCCTCTGGTTGTTCATTATAGAGATGAAGAGGGCAGGCGTTCAGGCAGAAAATATTTAGCATATACGCTTATTAGTGGGCAGATTTTCTTTGCATCAATCGTCATAATATATATGTTCACAGGGACACTGGAATTTAAAGCAGGAGGATTTATAAAACCGGATATGCTCCCTATGCCACTCATGCTCATCTTATTTATAATGATGGTCGGTGCAGGAGCTGTAAAGGCGGGATTAATGCCACTTCATAGCTGGCTTCCTGCAGCAATGGTTGCCCCTACTCCTGTAAGTGCTCTGCTTCACGCAGTTGCAGTAGTTAAGGCGGGAGCTTTTTGCACTCTAAGGGTGGTGCTATATGTGTTTGGACCGGAGGCTGCTAAGGCTTGCCATGGAGCAGAAATTCTATCCTATATGGCAGTCATAACCATAATAGTATCATCGCTTATCGCTATTAGAAAAGACAATTTAAAAGCTAGGCTCGCCTTTTCGACGGTCGGTCAGCTTTCATATATCATTCTTGGAATATCTATGCTCACACCTGAAAGCTCGGTGGGGGCTATATATCATATAGTTGCACACGCATTTATGAAGATTACTCTATTTATGTGTGCAGGAGCAATCTTTGTTACAGCACATAAGAAAAATATTAGTGAGATGGTTGGAATAGGGAGAAGAATGCCTATAACAATGGGTGCATTTACGACTGCTTCAGTTGCACTCGCAGGATTTCCATTCTTCGTAGGATTTGTCAGCAAAGCAAATATCATACTTGGTGCGATGAAGATTAACAACCTGCTATTTTCAATGACGCTCGTGGTAAGTGCCCTGCTCGCACTAACCTATTTAATGCCTGTTGTGCTAATAGGATTTAAAAAAGATATTATTAATGAAGAATTTCAGAAAAAAGATGATGCAAATTTAATGATGAGAATACCTCTCGTTATTACTGCAGTTATATCGGTAATTCTTGGAATATCGCCTAATTTTGGGCTTCACTTATATACGCTTGCAGAAATTGCAGCTAAGAGCATATTTGGATAGGAGATATAAGCATGGCTATTTTCTTAAAATATCTACTCATATCATTTATAAGCTCGGCTATTCTTATCTTTATTTCAAAGATAGTTTTGGATAAATTGATAAGGCGAGATATTGATTATTATGAAAAAGAAGAAAGAGATATAGAAGAAAAGATGTTGTCAAATATAAAGATAGTAAAAATATCAGATGAGGAGCGTTAAATGTATCCTGAGTATTTAAGTGCAATTGGTTTAGATAATTTACATCCCGGAATGATAATGATGCTGTTTGGTATGCTCATCTGGGTTCTTCCTGAATTTATGAGAAGGTTTTTATCAATTCTTGCACCAATTTGTGCAGGCATTGCCTTCTTCCTATTAAATGAGGATAGCAGATTTACATACCATATAACGGATAATCTAAAAGTTGAGTTAATCAAGGTGGATAGGATGACGCTGGCATTCATGCTAGTTTTTGTCATAATTTCACTTATTGCCGCAATTTATTCTCTTGAAACGCAGGACCGTAAAGAGAGCGGAATGTCCGCATTTTACGCAGGGAGCATAATGGGCATTGTCCTTGCAGGAGACAGCATTGCATTTATAGTTTTCTGGGAAATATCTGCCTTTGCATCTACATATTTAATATTTGCTAATAAGAAGAGAAGATCATCGAAGTCGGCATTTAGATATATAATGATGCATGGATTTGGTGGAAATATGCTACTCGTCGGAATAATGATGCATATTGCAAAATATGGAACCGAGTTCGTAAATATTTCAAGTGCAAGAGATATTTCATTCTGGCTTGTTTT
Organism: Alterileibacterium massiliense; assembly: GCF_900104645.1. GTDB lineage: Bacteria > Bacillota > Clostridia > Peptostreptococcales > Anaerovoracaceae > Alterileibacterium > Alterileibacterium massiliense. The sequence goes on from NZ_FNWE01000001.1 coordinate 156,243, forward strand.
GATAGGAGTTGCTGTAAATGCAGCCATTCCTCCTTTCAATGGATGGCTGTCAGACTCTTATCCCGAATCGACAATTTCAGGAACGCTTTACATGGGCTCCTTTACAACAAAGGCAGCGATATATGCTCTAATCAGATTCTTTGCAGGAACTGAATTTCTCATCTGGGTAGGAGCGATAATGGCAGTCTACGCAGCCTGCATGGCGATAATGGAAAATGACATAAGACGCCTGCTTTCATATCACATAGTAAGCCAGCTTGGAATGATGGTCGCAGCACTTGCTGTTGGAAGCGATATTGGAATAGACGGAGCTTCAGCCCATGCTGTTACCAATATAATGTTTAAAGGCGTGCTAATAATGTGTGCGGGAGCTATAATTTATGCTACTGGAAAGTCAAAGATAACGGAGCTTGGCGGCCTTTGGAAGAAGATGCCTATAACATCTATTTGTTTTCTCGTTGCTTCGCTTGCCATAGCGGGGCTTCCATTTTCAAGCGGATTTGCGAGCAAGGCACTTGTTACGGAAAGCCTTACCGAGGGAGGATATACAATACCTTATCTTTTGGTAACGGCTGCCGGAGTAGGAACACTATTATCCATTACACTTAAGATTAATTACTTTGTATTTTTCGGAAAGACGGATAGGGACATTGATGTAGATGAGATACCTAATTCTATGAGCATTGCAATAGCACTTGGAACGATAGTAACCCTATTCTTAGGAATTTATCCAGATGCTTTATATAATTATACAACCCATGCTACAGTAGTAAATCCTTTTACAATTCATCACATCGTTGAATATATTGCGATATTTATCGGAGGAACAATACCTTTTGTCCTATACATAAAGAAGATGGCACCACATGATGAGATAAGCCTAGACTTTGATTACTTTTATAGAAAGCCATTAAAAAATTTTATTGAAGGAATTTCAAAGGCTATCTATAAAGTTATGCAGTTCTTTGATAATCATATATTGAAAGGTATGCAATTTATGGGTTCACATCTTTCGAATCCATACCTTTGGACTGAAAACTCTCGCAGCATAAAGATTAAGAATATGTCATTTGAAAATGAGAATAGGCTTATTGGAGATGTCATACAAGCAGGGGTTACAGCCTTATGTATAATGATGATTATAATTAAACTTATTTAATTTTTCCTTGACATTGGTTAGGTTTGAATGTATTATAGTGCTCGTAATAAGAAGAAGCTATCCGCTTCCACCTTTGTGGTTTTGCCGCAGGGTAAGAGATACAGATAATTTATGATTAAATCATTTTACTTGTAATTAATGCGGATGCTTCGGTGTCCGCTATTTTTATTGAATGCGAAGATTTCACGGAGGTATTAGAGATTAACAAGGATAAGAAGCAACAGGTCAACGAGAATATCAGTGCTGATGAAGTGAGGGTGATCGACCAAGACGGCAATATGGTAGGGATTTTGTCGCTTGATGAGGCATTAAAGATTGCAAGCGAAGCCAATTTGGATTTGGTTAATGTTTCACCTAATGCAAACCCGCCGGTTTGTAAAGTTCTCGATTTTGGCAAATATCAATATGAACTTCAAAAGAAGGAGAAGCAGTCTAAGAAGAATCAGAAGCAAATTCAGGTTAAAGAGGTTAGACTTTCAGTATCTATTGAAGAGCACGATGTCGAAGTTAAAGCTAATACGGTTTCCAAATTCTTAAAATCGGGTGACAAGGTTAAGGTGAGCATCAGATTTAGAGGTAGAGAGCGTGAATATGTTACTAAAGCATATGGAGTTATGAATAATTTCGCAGATTTAGTCAGTGAATTTGGCGATGTAGATAAAAAGCCGAAGATGGAGGGCAGGAATATGGTGATGTTCCTTTCTCCAAAGAAAGAAACTAATAAGAAATAATATATTTAGGAGGTATAACCATGGCTAAGGGAAAGATGAAGACTCATAGAGGAGCTGCAAAGAGAATGAAATTGACAGGCTCTGGCAAGATTAAAAGAAATAAGGCTTATAAGAGTCATATATTGACAAAAAAGACTGCTAAGAGGAAAAGAGGACTAAGAAAAGCTACTATTCTTACAAGTGCAGACAACAAGCGTATGCTAAGGTCGCTTGCTAAATAAACAGGGGAGGTAATTCAGATGAGAGTAAAAAAGGGTGTTAACGCACATAAAAGACATAAGAAGATAATTAAACAGGCTAAGGGTTTCTACGGACAGAGGAGCAAAAATTTCAGAGCAGCTAACCCTGCAGTTATGAGAAGCCTCGCTTCGGCATATGTTGGTCGTAAGAATAAGAAGAGAGAGTATAGAAGGCTATGGATTGCAAGAATCAATGCAGGAGCAAGAGCAAATGGAATTAACTATAGCAATCTCATGAATGGCTTAAGGAAGTCGGGAATTGAAATCAACAGGAAGATGCTTTCAGAGATGGCAATTTATGATGCAAAGGGATTTGCAGACTTATGTGAACAGGCTAAGAAGGCCAGATAATTCCTCGGGGGAATAGTATTATGGAATATTTCATAAGTCACATACCTGCGATAATCTTCGGTGCAATCGTTGTAGCTGGAGTTGCGACGCTTTGGCAAATTCTGACAGTAAAAAATTCAGAGTCTCGCAGAAAAAAAATGCAGGGGAGAAAGAAAAATAATTCTAAGAAGGATTAATTGTTAAAATATACAAGAAAAACATTTAAACGAGCATGAAAACCATGCTCGTTTTGTGATTTATATCAGAAAATGCGTATAAATGATGTTTTTAGTGAAAGCTTAGTGATAGCAATCTTCATATTGACATCACAATTAAATTAGGGTACAATGCACCTAGTGATGGTGATATAGCCATCAAACGTTAATAAATTTAATGGAGGTAATACAATGCAACAAGAAAATCAAAAAGGTCAATTTAATTCCAATTTTGGATTCTTGATGGCAGCTTTAGGTTCAGCTGTGGGTCTTGGTAACCTATGGTCTTTCCCTTATAAGCTGGGAGTTGGCGGTGGATTCGCATTCCTACTCATTTACGCAGTACTTGCAGTAATCGTAGGTTATCCGCTAATGCTATCAGAAATCGCTATCGGTCGTAAGACTGGTAAGGCTGCAATTGAAGCATACAAGGAGATTAAGCGTCCATTTATGTTCAATGGTATTCTACAGACAATCGTTCCTTGGTTACTGATTTGCTTCTACTGCACATTCGGTGGATTCATTACTAAGTACCTAGTTGAGTCAATCACAGCTATATTCTCAAAGGATGCTGTACTTAACACTGGCGACCCAGGTGCTCTATTCGGTGGAATGATTTCATCAACAGGCAGTGCAGTTGCTTGGATGACAGGATTCCTACTTCTAACAATGGTAATCATCTTCGGTGGTGTATCCGGCGGTATCGAGAAGTTCTGTAAGGTAGCTATGCCTGCATTATTCGTAATGCTAGTTGTAGTAGTTATCAGATCTTGCACACTTCCTGGAGCTGGTGCAGGTCTTGAATTCCTATTCAAACCTAACCTCGAAAGTTGGTCAACAGCTAAGGGTTTCTTTGATATTCTAGGTAGTGCTGGTGGACAGATGTTCTTCTCACTATCACTTTGCTCTGGATGTATCATCGCTTATGGTTCATACCTAAGCAAGAAGGAAAACCTAGAGAGCAACGCAGCAATCATCACAATCGGTGACTCTCTAGTAGCTGTTCTTGCTGGTATGGCTATCATGCCTGCAGTATTCGCTAACGGACTAGAGCCTGGTGCAGGTCCTGGACTTCTCTTCATCTCAATGACAGCAGTATTCCAGGCAATGGGTACAATTGGTAAGGTATTCCAGCTCCTATTCTGGCTACTAGTATTCTTCGCAGCACTTTCTTCATCAATCGGTATGATGGAAGCTGGTATCTCTGCAATTCTTGACTCAAGGATTAAGAAGGGTAAAGCTGCTAACAGAATTCAGGTATCTGTAATCATGACAATCTTCGCATGGATTGGTAACTTCCTTACAACAGCAGACCAGCTTGGTGGATCAAAGAATGCTGCACTCGTAGGATTCCGTAACCTATTTGGTCAGCCTGATGTACTCGATGTTTGGGACTGCTTGGCAGAAGGTATCTTGATGCCTCTAACAGGTTTAATCATGGCTATCCTACTTGGATGGTTTGTTCCTCACTACGTTGATGACGAAATCGCAAATGGCGGAACTCGTAAGTTTAAGTCACAAGGCTTCTACAACTTCTGCATTAAGTGGGTTGGACCTATCTTCATGGCAATGATCGTTTACAACCAGATTTCATCATTCTGGGGTAAATAATCTAAAGCCATAAAATTAAATTGATAATTTGGGAGCGGATGCCTCGGCATCCGCTTTTATTTTGATTATTATTAAATTCTTATTATAATAAGAGGAATAAAAGAAAAAAGGACAGGGCAGAATAAGGTAAATGAAGAAAAGAGAAATTGAATTACTTGCTCCCGCAGGAAGCGTAAGTGCATTAGTAGCAGCAGTTCAAAATGGAGCAGATGCGGTATATATAGGCGGTAAGCTTTTCAATGCGAGAATGAATGCGAATAATTTTGATGATAAAACAATGGTCGCTGCAATTGACTATGCCCATTTAAGGGGAGTTAAGGTGTTCGTCACAATGAATACCCTCATCAAAGATGAAGAGCTTATAGAGGCACTTAGATATGCAAAATTTATTTATGAGGCAGGAGGAGACGCGTTAATAATTCAGGATCTTGGCTTTGGGAGCTTAGTTAGGGATATGTTGCCAGATTTTGAACTTCATCTCTCCACTCAAGCTACTATCTCTGACAGGCAATCGGCTGAAGTAGCAAAGGAGCTTGGATATAGGAGGATTGTTCTTAGCAGAGAGCTTTCGCTTGATGAAATCAAGGAAATTTCTGATATAGATGATGTGGAAGTAGAAGTATTTGTACATGGTGCAATATGCGTATCATATTCTGGGCAGTGTCAACTTAGCAGAAGATATGGCGGAAGAAGCGGTAATAGGGGAACCTGTGCTCAGGCGTGCAGATTGCCATATATAACAAATACAACGAACATAACAAATGTTAAAAAAGAGAATGGTGAGAAAAAGATATATGCCTTAAGCCCAAGGGATTTATGCCAAGTGGAAAACTTAGGAGAGCTAATAGAAGCGGGCGTAAAATCGCTAAAAATAGAAGGCAGAATGAAATCTCCTGAATATGTAGGGGTTATAACAAGGATATATAGAAAATATATAGACCTATATTTAAAAAATGGGGAATATAAGATAAGTGAAGAAGATAGAAAGTCTCTGATGCAGATTTTTAACAGAGGTGATTTTACAGAAGGATTTTTGCATAAAGATGAGGAATCTAAATTTATGTCGAATACAATTCCTAAGAATAATGGTATATATGCTGGCGATGTGACTTTTTCAAAAAAGGGAAGCAAATTAATTAATATAAATTCAAAACTAAATTTAAGCTTACATGATGGACTTGAGATAAGAAAAGAAAATGGAGAAATTGTTTCGAGCACAGTTATAACATATTTAAAAAAGGAAGCGGACGGTTCATATATAATAGGCGATTTTAAGGGTAATATAAAGGCTGGTCAGCACGCTTATAGGACATCGCAGGTAGAGCAGATTGAGAAAATAAGAAAAACATTTAAGGATATAGATATTTTTGATAAAGATGACAAGAAATACAATAAAAAGCTTGAAATTAAATTAATTCTAATCTCTGCTAATGGACTATTGACACTTATTGCAGATGCGGGAAATGGAATTATAAGCAAGGTAAGTAGGAAGATTCTCATAATCGATGAAGAACCCTCATCAATTGATAAATTTAAAAAATCCCTTGTAAAGACTGGTAATACAAGCTTTGCCATTTCAAATATTGATTTTAAGGGAGATTTTAATATAAAAATTAAGATTTCAGAGATAAATGAGCTTAGGAGAGAATGCTTAAATAAGCTATCTAAAAAGCTTTGCATAAAAAGAGAGGCTCCCCATATAAATTTTGACGATTTAATTCTAAAGAATAATTTGTCAAAGGGAAAAGCTGAGGTTAATTGTAAAAACTTCAAATTGTTTTATACAATAGATGAATATCTAAAGTTCAGAGAAAAGGGGGAGAAATCAAATGGAGGTCAGAATGAATGTACCACGCTTCTTCCCTTGGCAGACTTATGTATAACAAATATAGATGTAAATTTAGATATAGAAGATGAATATCTCCCATATATTTCAGTTGTCACCAGAGGAAAAGAAAATATGATTCTCGAAGAAAATTACTCAAAATGCCTTAAAATATGTGAAAAGAGTGGTGTTCTAGTAGGTAATTTAGGCTGGCTACAGAGGTTTTCTGGCGATAATATAAAGGTAATTGCGGACTATGGTCTTAACTCATACAATTTAGAAACTGAAAAGGTGCTAAAAAGGCTTGGAGCATACTCAGTTATAAAAAGCCTTGAGGTGGGAGATAGAGATGATATGAACTATCCTCTGATGGTTACAGAGCATAATTTTGAATATGAAGATTTAAAATCTGATTATTCACACAATCTAAAGATAGTGAAAAGACCATATAGCAGTCAGGATATAATAATTAGTAAATAAGGTGAAAAGCTAATGAGCTAAAAAAGTAAACAAGAAGACAAGTAAAAAGGTAAAAAAGTAAAAAGGGAAAAGAAAAGAGGAGAAGAAAGACTCGAGAAAAAGCAAAGAAAAAAGGCTGGGCACTCTGCCCAGCTCTTTTCTTTAAGTTGCTACGAAAATATTTTTATCAAGGAAGAACAATTTTAAGAAATCAATTAGTCAAATATTTTGACAACAAGATTCTAACATCAAATTATGTATATTTTGTTAAGATTATTTATTGGAGCAGTGGTATTATAAGGTGTAAATTAGGAATGTTAGGAGATATTTACATACCTGATTGATAGAAACTATGGTTTGTGGTAATATCATTGTTGAATATTAGATAAGATATAAATTAAAAAGCAGAATAGTTTAAAAAGAATAATTACAGGATAGAGGGTTTTTATGAAGGCTAATTTAAATAAGATAATCGTTATTTCAATCGCTTTAATCATGGCAGTGGGTTTGACTGCTTGCGGTAAGGGAGCAAAGGTTCCCAAGGAATTTAATTATAAGATGAGTGAATATGTTAAGCTTCCTAAATATGAGGGGCTTAAGTATAAGAAGGCGACATCAGAGCTTAGCGAGGAAGAAGTTGATAAGTATATAACAACAGCTCGTCAGCAGGCGAAAAAGGTAGAATATCTCAAGACAGGTGAGATTGAAAGCGACAGCACTGTAAAGATTGACTATAAAGGTAAGATAGATGGCAAGGAGTTTGAAGGTGGAACAGCAAAAAATGTCGAGATGAATATTGCTAAGAATAGCTTTATCGACGGCTTTGCCTCTTCTATGGTAGGGCATAGGATTGGTGAAACTTTTGACATCAATGTCACATTCCCAACAGATTATACAAATAAGGACCTTGCAGGAAAAGAAGCTGTATTTACAATTGATGCAAAGTCACTTGTAGTTGAAAAAGTGCCTGAATTTGATGATGATTTTGTAAAGAAAAATTCCAAATTCAAAACTACTGAAGAATATGAAGAAAATGTAAGAAAATTACTAAAAAGGGACAAGGATAATCAAGCGATGGCTAAGGATAAACAGCAGGTCTTTAATCAGATTTCATCTGGAGCAAAGATAAAAAAATATCCATCAAAGGAGCTTGAGGCTGAGAAAAAGAATATAATAGAAAACCTAAAGAAATCAGCACAGGCGTCAGGCTTTAAATATGAAGATTACCTTAAGCAGATGGGAATGACAGAAAAGGACATAGAAAAGAGAGCAGGCAAGCAGGCTAAGGCTAGCATAAAGGATAAGATGGTTATATATGCTCTAGCTGATGAACTAGATGTAAAGCTTGACAAGGCAGAATACAATAAGGAGCTTGATAAGATGCTCAAAAATGCAGGTTATACAAAGAAGAGTTATAAGAAATTATCAGGTCAGTCGATAGAAGAATATGCAGATAAGAACAATCTTTATATTGGCGTTTTATATGATAAGGTTATGGATAAGGTGATTAAGAAATCTGTTGCAGAATAGTTAATCGGGAGGAATAAGCAAAATGAGATGCCCATATTGCAATAATCCGGATACTAAGGTAGTAGACTCAAGGCCGGTAGAAGAAGGACTCGCAATTAGAAGAAGAAGAGAGTGCGAAAGATGTCACAAGCGTTTTACGACATTTGAAAAGATAGAAAATACCCTTCTTGTTGTAATAAAAAGTGACGGAACTAAGGAGAGCTTCGATAGAAATAAGATAATCAACGGACTTCTAAAAGCGTGTGAAAAGACAAAGGTTGGATATGCCGATGTCGAAAAAATTGCAGATAATATAGAGCGTGGTCTTAATAATACTATGGAAAAAGAAATAGATAGCAAGATGATTGGAGCACTCATCATGGATGAGTTGAAAAAACTCGATCAGGTTGCGTATGTAAGATTTGCCTCTGTATATCATAAGTTTACCGATGTAGATACCTTTGTTAAGGAGATAAACAAGCTTCTTGAGCAAGAAGATGACGGAGCAAAGGCTGTAGAGGTATATGTAAAAGAGAGCATGGACGACCTCGAAGGGAATATTTAGATGAAGACCTTGTTCAGAGTAGCGATTGACGGACCAGGCGGAGCAGGGAAGAGCACTATTGCAAAGCGGGTTGCAAAGATTCTCAATATTATATACATAGACACCGGAGCTATGTATAGGGCAGCTGCTTACAAGATAAAAAAAGAAATTCCGCATATATCAGAGCTCGATTTAAATTTAATAAATGATAGTGAAGAATATAAGCAGATTAAAGAGATAATCGAGAAGATGGATATTGATTTCAAAGACGGCTTGATTAGAGTCGACGGAGAAATTGTTGAAGATAAAATTAGGACTCCTGAAATATCAATGCTTGCATCGGGAATTTCTAAGCTACCCATTGTGAGAATTTATTTGGGCGATATTCAGAAAAAAATAGCCTCAGATAATAATGTCGTCATGGACGGCAGAGATATAGGCACCAATATAATTAAAGATGCTGAACTCAAGATATATCTCACCGCTTCGCTTAAAGTAAGAGCAAAGAGGAGATATGACGAGCTTAAAGAAAAGGGCAAGATTGAAAACTTTAATGAGATCTTAGAAGATATAAGAAAGAGAGATTTTCAAGACCAAGCGAGGGAGTTAAATCCATTAAAAAAAGCAGAAGATGCAATTGAATTAGATACGACAAATATGAATATTGAAGAAGTTGTCAACTTTATAATAAGAGAGGCAGAAAAAATTAAACGAAACAAAATTAATTAAGGCGAAATAAAGCAAAAATAGAGCGGGCAAAGCGATAAAAATTAGATGAATAAAAGGCATGATTTTGTAGGAATTGTGCCTTTTTTAGTTTGTTTTTAATTAGGAGATAAAAGTGGTCGTGGTTATAATATAAGAGATGAATTAAAGAAATAATAAAATTATTCCATGGGAGAAAGAATGCAGATTAAAGACCTACCAAAGAGTGAAAGACCGCAGGAAAAGCTTATCTATAGTGGTGCATCAAGTCTAAGCTCATCTGAACTTCTTGCACTTATAATTCGCACGGGAAATAGAGATAAAAGTGCGATTCAGCTTGCAGAAGATGTGTTAGCATATTCAAATAATGAATCAGGAGGAATATATAATATAGAGGTTAATGAACTTCAAAATATCACGGGTATAGGAGTTGCAAAAGCTTGCTCTGTAGTAGCTACAATAGAACTTGCAAGAAGGCTCTCCTTTAATAAGAGAGAAAAGAAATCGCTAATAAAAAATGCAAGTGACGCAGCTGAAATGCTGATGAAAAAGCTCAGATATGAGAAAAAAGAACACCTGATAATGCTTGTTTTAAATATGAAATGTGAGGTTGAAGCAGAGATAACCATTTCAATAGGAGCACTTGACCATACAATAATGCACCCCAGAGAAATTTTGAGCAAGGCACTTAAGCGTAGTGCAGCAGCTATACTAATAGCACATAATCATCCGAGCGGAGATCCCACGCCAAGTCAAGATGATATATCATCTACGAAAAAGCTAATAGATGCTTCTGAAATGGTTGGGATAAGAGTATTAGACCATATAATAATAGGAGATGGAGTCTTTTTAAGCATGAGGGGAGAACAGCTTATATAAATCATAAGTTATTAAAAAATAAAAACTTAAAATTTTCTAAATATTTTAGATATTCTAGATGATTTAATTGTTCTAAATATTTTATTGGAATACAAGTTATTTTTGGAATATATTTTTTTGAACATAAAAAATATCTTGAAAAATTAATAATTTTCACGGAACAAAAAATATCTTGTAACATAAAAAATTCTAGGAAATAGATGAGATAAGCTCTTTTGCCATTTTTAATCCTGCTTTGCTATCATCGCTTCCACTTATCATCATAGCTATGTTTTTTACCTTTTCATCATCATTTAATTCCTTAATTGAGGTAAATGTCCTACCATTTAAAACATCCTTTGAGATGCGATAAGCGAATTTGCCATATATAGCAATCTGAGGAAGATGAGTAATGCAAATTACCTGATGAAATTTAGCAATTTCTCTTAGCTTTTTACCGACAACCAGAGCTGATTTGCCACTTATTCCGGAATCTATCTCGTCAAATATCATTGTAGGCACATTGTACTTATCACCTATAACATATTTAAAAGAAAGCATTATCCTTGATATTTCACCACCGGAAGCTATTTTCGCAAGAGGCATGAGTGGTTCGCCAGGATTCGTTGAAATAAGAAATTCAACATCATCAAAACCGAGCTTGTCGATCGTATTCTTCCTTGAAATTTTTACTTCAAAATCGGAATTTGTAAAATTCAAATCTTTTAGCTCTAAGCTGATTTCTTCTTTTAACTTTTCTCCATATTTAGCCCTAATTTCACTTACCAGCTCAGCTTTTGAACTTAGAAGGCTAAATTTATCTTCCATATCCTTTTTATATCGAGATTTTAGATATTCAAAATCCGTCAGCTTTGTTAACTTGTCTTTAAGCTCGTCCTTATATTTTAGAATATCTTGAACGCTCATCTTGTATTTTCTCATAGCGTCTTCAATTTCACTCAATCGCTCTTGTGCATCGTTAAGCTCATTTTCAGAAAAATACATTGAATCCCTAAGCGAAAGAAGTGAGGAAGACGCGTCCTCAAGTTCATAATATGAATTTTCCAAGGTATTAGATATTTCTAAAAGCGTATCGGTATAAGAAGAAACATCTTTCATAAGGTTTAAAGATTTGCCTATTAGATATACTGCAGAAGAGTCTGAACCATTTAAATATGAATAAGTTTCACTTATGGAGCTAAAGATCTTCTCGCTATTTTTCATAAGCTCAACAGATTCTCTGAGGGCTTCTTCTTCACCCACTTTTAAATTAAGATTGTTAATATAATCGAATTCAAATTGGAAATAATCCTGTCTCATAATGCTCTCTTTTTCTTCGGAAATTAGAGTATCGTATTTCTTTTTTGCACCCTGATATTCAAGATAAAGATTTTCCAAGCTATCGAGTTCATCATTTATATTATCTGATATATAAGAATCGAGCATAGATATATGAGTTTCCGGATTTAGAAGCTTTTGATTGTCATATTGACCATGTACATCGACTAGGCTGTAACAATAATTCCTAAGTTCAGATAGAGTTATAAGTTGTCCATTTAACTTTGACAAGCTTTTGCCAGAGGAAAAAAGCTCTCTTGATATTATTATCTCGTCATCATTATTATCATGAGCAAGAATCTGTATTAAGGCTTTTTCTTTACCACTTCTAACCATAGAAATATCAGCTCTACCACCCAAAGCCATGTTGATTGCTTCTATAAGGACAGATTTGCCGGCACCACTCTCTCCAGTTATGACATTTAAAGATGAGTTAAAATCTACCTCAGCGTGTTCAATTGTAGCAAAATTATCTATAATAATTCTATCAAGCATAATTACCTCACAAGCTAGGAATTTACCATTTCATCAAATTTTTTAACTATTTCAGGGACATATTTGTCGTCCTCAATTACCAAAAGTAGGGTGTTATCACCTGCTACTGAGCCGACAATATGCTTTAAATTCATGCAATCTATGGCTTCTGCCGCAGCATTACCACAGCCAGACAGAGTTTTAACAATTATCAGATTTTTAGCATTATTATATGAGACAATCGTATCTCGAAATATCCTTATGAACCTGCCTGATATTGAATTATCTGTTGATGAGGCTCTAACATAACGCTTAATGCCATTTTCATCAGTTCTCTTGACAAGCTGAAGCTCATTTATGTCCCTTGATACAGTCGCTTGAGTTGCACTATATCCAAGCTCAGTAAGCCTATTGATGAGCTGTTCCTGAGTTCCAATTATTTCATCTTCAATTAGCTCCATTATCTTAGTTTGCCTTGAATAACGCATAGAGCCTTCACTCCTTTTTTCGTAGATATAACAAATTTTTTTATATTATATCACAGCTAATCTATTTCAATAAATAAAAAGGATTGAAATAGTTCTTTAATTTACCAATTTAGTACCTATCTCATATGTTATAATTAACCAATATAAATCATGAAAAAATCTCAAGCAAAAAATAATTAACAGTAATTATGAAAAATGATAGAGAATTTCTTTTGAGAATTAGAATTTTATAATATAAAATTAATTTTCGCGAATTAGAAATACACAGTAACAAAGTGATATTAAAGAATCGACAATCAACAATCAAATATAGCGAATTTTTTGAAAATTAGAAACTCATGATTGTGAATTAACTTTTATGAGCTAAAGTAAAGAAGCATTATTTTTGAAAAATAATATATTGCAGACAAATTTTAAATAAAAAATTAATAAAAGGTGATAATAGATGATAGGGAATAATAAAAAAATGGAGGCAAAATGCGAATACTAGGTATCGACCCAGGTTACGCTCTGATGGGCTGGAGCATAGTTGACTATAATAAGAGCAAATTTTCGCTTATAGAGTTCGGATGTATTGATACACCAGCAGGGATGCCAATGCCAGAGAGACTAGCTCAAATATATGAGGAAATAAATAGAGTTATCGAGCAGTATGAGCCGAGCGTTGCATCAATTGAAGAACTTTATTTTCAAAACAACGCAAAGACGGCAATACAGGTAGGGCAAGCGAGGGGAATAGCAATTCTTTCATGCTATAATCACGGACTTGAAATCAATGAGTACACACCTCTTCAAATTAAGCAGAGCGTAAGCGGATATGGAAATGCTGATAAAAAACAGGTTCAAGAGATGGTAAAAATAATACTTCATCTAGACAAAATTCCAAAACCTGATGATGCAGCCGATGCAGTAGCGGCAGCAATTTGCTGTGGTAATGAGTCGGGAGGTTCTCTAAGAAAAAAGATTGATAATTCATATAGACAAAGATAAGAATAAGATGGGAATTTAAATACCAGCAGGAGGAAAGATGATTAGATTCATTAGAGGTAAATATTTATACTATGACGGAGCATCTGTTGTTGTTGAAACCAAAGGTGGAGTAGGATATAGAATTTTTATTCCGGAAACAAGTCCTCTTCTTAATAACAGGGAGGGTGATGAAATTTCAGTAAACACCTATTTGCAGGTCAAGGAAGACGGAATGTTATTATATGGTTTTCACGATGTTGATAGCCTTGAACTTTTTGAAAAACTGATAACAGTAAAAGGAGTAGGTCCAAAGGCAGGTCTTTCAATAATGGCATTGGCAGAAACGGAAGTCATCAAGCATTATATTGCTTCAAAGGATTCATCTTTTATAGCTAGAGCTTCCGGTATAGGAAAGAAGATCGCAGAAAGGGTTATCCTTGAACTTGGCGATAAAATTGATTTAATTGATGAGGATATGATAATTGATGGAGAGGGCAAGCCTTCGAGTTTAAACAAAGCATTAAATTCAGAAAGAGAAGAAGCTATCATGGCACTCACAACCTTGGGTTATTCAAAAGAGGAAGCAAGATATGCTATAATGAAAGTTCAAGAAGAAGACTTAAGAGCCGAAGAATATATCAAAAATGGACTGAAATATTTAATCTAGCAATATTCGTCATAAAAACATCAGAAAAGCATTAAATAATAGAATACAAACAAGCAACGAATATAATTAGAATTTAAATTATTCGAAAATAATATTAGTAAAATAAATTATAGGAAGGGAAATAGATGTCAGATATTGTTACATCGAGCAAACAAAGTCCGTCAGACATTAATAATGAATTAACGCTAAGACCTCAATATCTAAGCGAATACTGTGGTCAGAGCGTGGCGAAGAAAAATCTCTCAATTTATATTGAAGCAGCAAGAATGAGAAGAGAGCCACTCGACCATGTGCTTTTTTACGGTCCACCAGGACTTGGAAAGACAACGCTTGCATCAATAATCGCCAATGAGCTTGGTGTTGACATCAAGGTTACATCTGGGCCTGCCATAAGTAAGGCGGGAGATCTCGCAGCGATTTTGACAAATCTTGGAGAAAATGATGTGCTATTTATTGATGAAATACATAGGCTTAATAGGGCTGTTGAAGAAGTATTATATTCTGCAATGGAAGATTATGCACTTGATATTGTGATAGGAAAAGGCCCTGCGGCCCGCTCCCTTAGGATAGACCTTAGTAAGTTTACCTTGATAGGTGCTACGACGAGGGCTGGTAGCCTTAGTGCTCCTCTTAGAGACAGATTTGGAATAATAAATAAGTTCGATTTTTATACAATGGAAGAGCTAAGGGATATATTATATCGTTCATCAAAGGTGCTTGAAATAGATATAGATGATAAATCGCTGACAGAGATTGCGAGGAGATCGAGAGGAACACCTCGTATAGGGAATAGACTGCTAAAGAGAGTTAGAGATTTTAGCGATGTAATTTCAGATGGAAATATTGACATTGATATTACAGAAAAAGCTATGGAGGCACTCGATGTAGACGAGATGGGACTTGAAAAACTCGACAGAGATATTTTAAAAACAATAATAAGGAGTTTTAATGGAGGTCCTGTTGGAATTGAAACCATTGCTTCTGCCATTGGAGAGGAAAGGGTCACTCTCGAAGACGCAAATGAACCATATCTCATTCAAGCCGAGTTAATGTATAGAACACAGAAGGGAAGAATGGTTACGAAAAAAGCATATGAGCACCTAGGACTTATGAGCTTTTATGATGAGCAAAATGGCAATGGCGAAAATAATGAAAGAGGTGCAAATGGCGTAAGTCATTCGGGTAAGGCATATAGACGAGAAGACAGATTAGAAGATAGACAAATGAGAATTATGGGTGCGATAGATTCTGACGATTGATGAGGGAATAGAATTTGAAACTAGAAGAATTTGATTACGAACTACCCAAGGAACTTATAGCTCAGACCCCTGAAGAACATAGAGATGAGTGCAGGCTGATGGTTCTTGATAGAAATAAGGGAACAATAGAGCATAGGCATTTTTACGATATAAAGGAATATTTAAAGGCGGGAGATTGCCTAGTAGTTAACGACTCAAGGGTTCTACCTGCAAGACTTTTTGGAAAAAAGAAAAATACAGGTGCAAATATTGAGCTCCTTCTCATAAAAAGAATAGATGGTGACATATGGGAGTGCATGGTTAGACCGGGAAAAAGGTTACATGAGGGTGACATTGTTCAATTTGACTCAGAAAGGGAATTTTCTGCACGCATTCTTGGGTATGCAGATAGAGAAAATGGAACAAGAGCAATTGAGTTTTTCTACGACGGGATTTTCATGGAAAGGCTTGAAGAAATAGGAAGTATGCCACTTCCGCCATATATTGAAAGAGAGGCTGCACCCGAAGATAGCGAAACATATCAGACGGTTTATAGCAAGGAGCTTGGCTCTGTAGCAGCACCGACGGCAGGGCTTCATTTCACAGAAAATTTACTAGAAGAAATAAGAGATATGGGAGTAGATTATGCAGAAGTCACGCTCCATGTCGGTATAGGAACATTTAGACCTGTTAAAGTAGATAAGGTAGAAGAACACAAGATGCATTTTGAAGAATATTCAATTTCTGAGGAAAATGCAGAGACTATAAACAAGGCGATTTCCGAGGGTAGAAGGATAATTTCAGTTGGAACGACGACGACAAGAACCTTGGAGAGCTCAGCGATTACAAGAGAGGAAGCTGAAAGGCTAGGAATATGCACAGGAGATAAAAATTTCAAAGAAGAAAGTGACTGCCATGTTAAAAAGGAATATTTTGTAAAAGCTGGCAGTTCAAGCACGGGGATTTTCATCTATCCCGGATACAAGTTTAAAATAATCGATTCGTTAATAACAAATTTTCACCTGCCAAAATCAACGCTCATAATGCTCGTTTCAGCCCTATATGATAAAGAAGAAATACTCGAAGCATATGAGGAAGCAGTTAAGGAAAAATATAGATTTTTCAGTTATGGTGATGCCATGCTTATAAAATAATATACTAATTTATATAAATGATATGAAAACGAATAAAAATGTAAAATAAAAATTATTAAAGAGCAAAGTTTAAAAAAGAGCATAATATATATTTTATTTTTTTAGAAGGAGGTATTTATGAGTATTTTAGAGAATGGGAAAGACGATTATGGGAAGATAAGACCTTGCACGCTTGACGATTTAGATGAGATTGTAAGATTACAGGAAATAGTATATGAAAATATGCCTGATAAAAATATGCTATCGATTACAGAAAGAGATGAGATAGAAGAATCTTTAAAACTAGATAAATGCTACTGTGCCGAAATAGATGGAGAGATGATAGCTTACTCTATGTTAGTCGCACCTCGCGTTTCATATCGAAATACAGGCACATATTTAGGATATGACGAAGAAAGGCTGAAAAAGACTGCAACAATGGATCTTTCGCTTGTAAAACCGGGTCATAGAGGACATCATATGCAGAGAAGAATGATTAAAATTCGTCTTGATGACGCTAAAAAACTCGGAGCAGAGGAAGTGTTAAGCACGGTTGACCCAGCTAATTCACACAGCTTGAATAATATAGAAGGCTCAGGTTTTAAATATGTAACGACAAAGGTCATTTATGGCGGGCTGACAAGAAATATTATGAGGTTTACATTTTAATGAAAGAAAGCTTAAAATTTGAAATTCTAAGCAAAGATGCTAAATCCGAAGCTAGAAGGGGCAGGATAAGTCTTCCACATGGAAAGATTGAGACGCCAGTCTTTATGCCGGTAGGAACTCAGGCAGCGGTTAAAGCTATGAAGCCCGAAGATGTAGAAAAAACTGGAGCAGAGATTATTTTGAGCAACACCTATCACCTGCTTCTTCGCCCTGGCGAGGATATTGTAAGAGATGCCGGCGGACTTCACAAGTTCATGAATTGGAATAAACCAATACTAACTGACAGCGGAGGCTTTCAGGTTTTTTCGCTTGGTAAAATGAGGAAGATTAGCGAGGAGGGGGTTAAATTTAGGTCTTATATAGACGGCTCACCTCATGTTATGACACCAGAGTCTTCAATTCAGGTACAAAATGCACTAGGTTCGGATATAATAATGGCTTTTGATGAATGTGCTCCATATCCTGCAGATGAAAAATATATAAGAAATTCATATAAGAGAACTTCAAGATGGCTAAAACGATGTAAAGATGAACTGGATAGAATTAGAGAAGGCAGAGGAAGAGATGCTGAAGTTGCTATGAACCAAAATCTGTTTGGAATAATGCAGGGCGGAATGTATAAAGAAATGAGATATGAGAGTGCTAGGGAGATAAGCGAGCTTGATTTACCAGGTTACGCGATAGGTGGGCTTTCGGTTGGTGAGCCAAAAGATGTAATGATTGAAGTGCTTGACGACTGCGTTTCATATCTCCCAGATAACAAGCCAAGGTATCTGATGGGAGTTGGAACTCCTGATTATATTTTTGAAGGTGTTGAAAGAGGAGTAGATATGTTCGACTGCGTAATTCCGACAAGGCTCGCAAGGCACGGAGTTGCAATGACATCGAGAGGAAATATAAATATAAAAAATGCCTGCTTTGAAAGAGATTTCGATCCTATAGATAAGGACTGCGACTGCTATACCTGCAAGAATTATTCAAGAGCTTATATTAGGCATCTTTTCAAAACTAACGAAATTCTCTGTTCTATGCTTTTAAGCGAACATAATATCAGATTTCTTGTAAATATGATGGAAAATATCAGAGAGGCAATTGAGCAGGATAGGTTCAAAGAATACAAGCGTGATTTTTATAATAAATATGGAGTAATATAAAATGGATTTAAGAAAGTGTGAAATTGCAGAATTTTGCGGAGGCTGTAAATATCAAGGCATAGATTACATGGACCAGCTTGCTGATAAGGATAAAAATATTAGAAATCTACTTCAAAAACACAAGATAGAAAGCTCGATATATGAGGGGATTGTCCCCTCTTTTTCTAAATATGGATACAGAAATAAAATGGAATACACCTTTGGTGACTTTGAAAAAGGTGGTAATCTTGAGCTTGGAATGCATAGAAAAAAACATTTTATGTCAATAGTGACTTCAAATATGTGTCAGCTTGTACCAGAGGATTTCAATAAAATTTTAAAGGCAACCCTCGAATTTTGTAGAGAAAATAAGTATTCTTTTTATAATAAAAAAACGCATATTGGGCTTCTTAGAAATTTGATAATCAGGCATGGTGTAAAAACAAATGAATTATTAGTTGATATAGTTACATCGAAGGAAGGCAGGGCTATGATTAGCGACCGCGAAATAGTCTCTATAAGCGAGGAAGAAAAATATATTGGAAAGATTTCGGACAATGGAATCTTCGATGAAAAGGCATATCTTGAGCGGCTTATGAATCTTGATTTAGAAAATGAAATCATAGGCGTTCTACACACAACTAATTCGAGCCTTGCGGATGCTGTAATAGATTCAGGAACAAAGATTTTATATGGAAGAGATTATTATGAGGAAGAGCTTCTAGGACTTAAATTCAAAGTGGGTATCTTTGCTTTTTTTCAGACAAATATCAGAGCAGTGGAAAGGTTGTACGAGGAAGCACTTGAACTCGTTCCTGACATTGATGGAAAAATTGTATATGATTTGTATTGCGGAACAGGGACAATTTCAGAACTTTCGGCATTAAGAGCCAAGGAGGTATATGGAATTGAGATTTCAGAAGATGCAGTAAAATCAGCGATTTCAAATACAGAGCTAAATGGGATAAAAAACTGTCATTATATTTTAGGTGATGTTAAAGAGAAGTTAGATGAACTGAAGGAAAAGCCGGATTTAATCATAGTTGACCCGCCTAGGGCAGGGCTTCATGACAAAGTCGTAAGAATGCTAGCAAGTTACGGAGTCTCAGAAATTCTCTATATTTCCTGCAACCCAAAGACCCTTGCAATGAATATTGAGCAATTTCACTACCTCGGATATGAGCCAGTTAAGATGAGGGCTTATGATAACTTTCCGATGACAGGGCATGTGGAGTGCATAGCGTTGATACAAAGAGTGAAATTGTGAAAATCCTGCATTTTAAGCAGTTTTACAAGCATTATGTATTTGTAGAAGACGGAGAGGGAGGACGAAAAAAAGTCTTAAAAAATTATATTGATGTGAATGTTTGCATTGATATGGTGTGTGGAGATACAAAGAATGCTTTAGAAAGTGAGGACTACTAAATGATGAGATGGATAATAAAAATAATCTTGTTTCCAATTAGCTTGGTGTTAAGTATCCTCACAGCATTTCTGACATTTCTACTTGGTATTGGAACAGCCCTACTATATTTGCTGATGATGTTTTGCATATTTGGAGCAATTGCCTCTTTTCTGCAAAAAGAAGTTACCATCGGAATAGAAGCATTGATATTAGGATTCCTGTTAAGTCCATATGGAATACCAATGGTTGGAGCAACAGTTATAGCTTTTTTACAAGGTACCAATGAGGTAATAAAATCAATCTAAAAAATTTCATAAAAATGGTTACCAAAGGCGATAGAAGAAAAACTATCGTCTTTTTCTTTGCAAATTTTTTGGAGAGGAGGTGAAGCGATGGACTTTGACTATTTCTATAACAGAGAAGCAGAGAGATTTAATTTTCTTAAAGTACCGGAGATATTAGTTGATGGAGAAGAATTTAAGGGGTTGTCAGCGGAAGCAATTATCCTTTATTCCATGCTTCTAAAACGAACGGGAATATCTTTTAAGAATAACTGGATAGACAAAGAAAATAGAGTATTTATCTATTTTACCGTTGAAGAAATTATGAGAAGAAGAAATATCTCAAAGCCAACAGCCATAAAAACATTGGATGAGTTAGACAGTAAAAAAGGAATTGGACTGATTGAAAGAGTAAGGCTTGGACTTGGAAAACCTAATATCATTTATGTCAAAGATTTTATGAGCATAATAGCGGTAAAAGAAAATGACTTTCAGAAGTCAAAAAACTTAACTTCAGAAGTAAGAGATTTTAACCTCAGAAGTAAAGAAAATGAACTTCAGGAAGTTCAAAATGTTGACTCTAACTATATAGAGAATAATAAGAGTAAGTATAGTAAGAGAGAATATAGTTTTGGGGAAAACGGACTTGGAACATTTCAAAATGTCTTTTTAAAGGACGAAGATATAGGTGAATTACAAATAAAAATGGCAGGAGAGCTTGATAACTACATTGAGAGATTATCAACCTATCTTCAAAGTACCGGAAAGACATATAAAGACCATAAAGCAACAATTCTTTCTTGGTTTTATAAAGATCAGGGAAGTAAGAAAAAAACCAATATCCCTACATGGGAGGAATATAACAAGGGAGTACATTTATGATTAAAGAATTAGAAAAAGTGATGATAGAAGATGTGGAATACAGCTTCAATCCTGAAAAAGAATACATCAAAGACGGACACGCCTACTGTAAAGCGTGCCATGAAAGAAAAGATGGAAAAGCATTAGAATTTTTCGGAAAGCAGATGATATTTAAGACAGCTTGTAAATGCGATAGAGATAGGGAAGCGAAAGAAAAAGAAAGACAAAAGCAGCTTGAAATCGAGAGATTAAAAAGTATCTGCTTCACATCCATGATTCAATGGGCATATACCTTTGAAAACTATCAGGGAAAAGAAAATCAGAGTCTTATCATCGCAAAGAATTTTGTAAAAGACTATGAGCTGATGAGAAAAGAAAATATCGGACTCCTGTTCTATGGTTCGGTTGGTAGCGGAAAGACCTATCTTGCCTGCTCCATTGCAAATGGCCTTATTGAACAGTATCAAATAAGTGTTAAGATTAGAAATTTCGCACAGATTATCAATGAACTTCAAAAAAGCAGCTTTGACTTTGATAAAAACGCATATATTGAATCCCTTGTAAATACTTCCGTTCTTATCTTAGATGACTTGGGAATTGAAAGGGATACAAGCTATGCTAAAGAGCAGGTATATAACATTGTCAATAGCAGGTACCTAAAACAGAAACCAACAATTTTCACAACAAATCTTTCCTACGACACAATTCAAAACTGCAAGGACAGTGTTGAATATCAAAGAATCTATTCAAGAATTATTGAAATGTGTATTCCCGTTATGCTTGTAGGCGAGGATTTCAGAAAGTTTATTCAAAGGGATAAGCTAACTCGCAATAAAGATAGATTACTGAACGGAGGTGAAAGGACTTGATCAATGAAGAAATTGCAAGAAAAACGCTCAACATGGAAGTGAGAGCCGGCAAAGTAACAAGCAAGATACTTTTGGATTTGATAAGGAAGTTACTGAAAGAATCAGAAAAAATCGGTGGACTTGAAAAGCTCGTTGGGAGTAAAGGGAATGAAGTAAAACTAAAAGATATGGTTAAAAAGGGACAGCTTGAAGAGATACCAGTAGAAGAAACAGAATTGAAGGAACTGAAAAAAGAACTGAACAGATATGGAGTTAAGTTTTCGGTAATGAAAGATAAAGAATCAGGTAAATACTCAGTGTTCTTTCAAGCAAAAGATATGAAAGTGATGGACAAAGCATTTAAGCACGCCCTTTCAGAATCAGAAAAGAAAATGGAAAGGAAAGAATCTATTCATAAAAACATTGAGAAGTTTAAGGAGATGGCTAAAAATTCTGTTTCTAAAGATAAAATCAAGAACAAGCAAAAGGAGCAGAGCCTATGATAGAGAAAATACTAAAGGACATCAAAGGCTTGTTTAAGGTGCAGGATAAGGCAAAGTTTCTAAAGCAGAACATTCCCTATCTTGCATTTTTTTATGTTGGCAATATCTTCTCTCACCATATACGAGCCTATACTGGTGGCGATGTAATAGACAAAATCTTTCAAGGGATATTAGAGCTTAACACCATGAGCTTTCTTCCAAGCATTCATCTAACTGACATTCTAATAGGCATAGGAGTAGCAGCTTTAATTAAATTCATTGTCTACAGCAAAGGCAAAAATGCAAAAAAGTTCAGACAGGGAAAAGAGTATGGTTCAGCAAGATGGGGTACGAGAAAAGATATAGAACCGTATATGGATGAAAAGTTCCAGAACAATATCTTGCTTACACAAACAGAACGATTAACTATGAACGGCAGACCAGCTAATCCAAAGTATGCAAGAAATAAGAATGTACTTGTTATTGGTGGTTCAGGCTCCGGAAAGACAAGATTTTATGTAAAACCGAACTTAATGCAAATGCACTCGTCATATTGCGTGACCGATCCTAAAGGATTAACATCTTAAGGACAGAGAAAATAATAAAAACTTGGAAAGGAGGTAATTCTCATGTCAAATATGAAAAGAACAGGACAAACAGCCCTTTATGAGCGTTTAAGTCGTGATGATGAAATGCAAGGAGAAAGCAATTCCATCACCAATCAGAAGCAGCTACTTGAAAGCTATGCCAAAAGAAACGGCTTTATAAATATCTATCATTATACCGATGACGGAGTAAGTGGAACAACCTTTGATAGACAGGGATTTCAAAAGATGATAAAAGCAGTAGAAGAAAACAAAGTATCTACTGTGATAGTAAAAGATATGAGTAGGTTTGGCAGAGATTACCTCAAAGTAGGTTTTTATACTGAAATACTCTTCAAAGAAAAGGGAGTAAGGTTTATTGCCATCAACAACGGAATAGACAGCGAGAAACAAGCAGAAAGCGACTTTACCCCATTTCTAAACATTATGAACGAATGGTATGCAAGAGATACCTCAAGAAAAATACAATCTATATTTAGAGCAAGAATGGAAGAGGGTAAAAGAGTATCACCAAGCGTTCCATACGGCTATTACAGAAACCCTAAGAACAAACAGGAGCTACTTGTCGATAAAGAGAGTTCAAAGGTCGTAAAACGCATTTATAGGCTTGTTATAGAGGGATATGGAGTAACACAGATAGCAGAGATACTAACCAAAGATAAAGTCCTTATACCGTCAGCCTATGCAGAAATACATTATCCTGAAAATAACCACAGTTCCAAGAAAAGAGGAATAGACGATCCATATTTTTGGACACCAACCACAGTTGGCTATATCTTAGAAAAAAGAGAATACATGGGACACACTGTTCTTGGTAAAACAATATGTGTTGATTACAAAACCAAGAAACGCAGAAAGGCGAAAGAAGATGAACTGATTATCTTTAAGAACACTCATGAATCCATCATTGATGAAGAAACATGGAAAAACGCCCAAAGGCTAAGAAAAACAGTTAGAAGAAGTCCAAAGTATGGTACAACATCAAATCCACTTACAGGACTATTAATATGTGCAGATTGTGGCGGTAAATTAAGTTACAGAGAGCCGGCAGAACATAAAGAAAAGAAATATGATTGTGATTATTGCTTTGTATGTCAACATTACAGACACAGAAAAGGAACTTGCAGTATTCACTATATTAAACTAAAAACAGTGAATGAAATTCTCTTAAAATCAATCAAAGAAATCACCGACTTTGCAAAAGAAGAAAAGCAAGAATTTATAAAAGTGATGAACGAGTTATCCGATGAAAAAAGGGAAGAAAAGTATCAAGGAGATAAAGAGAAGTTAGAAAAGCTATCGTCAAGAAATGCAGAACTAACAACCCTTATTACAAAACTGTATGAAGACCATGCACTTGGGAAAATTCCTGTAAAACACTTTGATAGATTATTTAATGTTTATGATACTGAGCAACAAGATTTAGAAAAACAAATACAGTATTTTGAGCAAGAAATAGAAAGCTATCATCAAAGAAAAGTTGATACTGATAAATTCCTAAAAATGATAGATAAATATACAGATATTGAGGAATTGACAGTATCAATGATAAATGAGTATATAGAAAAAGTTGTAGTCCATGAATCTACAGGAGGAAGAAAAGGAAAAGACAGAAAACAACAAGTTGATGTGTATTTTAATTTTATAGGTAACTGTCAAGTTCCACATAATAAAAATAATGCCTAAAATTTTATGAAAATAATCTTTTGAAACATATAAAAACTTGCGATTTTGCAAGTTTTTTGTTATAATAAATTATGTTTGGAGGGTATAAAATGAATGTATCTTATCAACCACTTTGGAAGATTTTAGAAGATAAAAAAATGAAGAAAAAAGACTTGATTGAGATAGCAAACATTTCAGAGAATTGTGTTGCTAATATGGGTAATAATAAGTATGTTTCAATGGCAAATATTAGCCGTATATGTGAAGCTTTAGAATGTACCCCAAATGATGTGTTTCAGTTCTGTACAAGCGATAAAAGATAAGGAGGATAGGACTATGACTAAAAATTCAAGAAAAAAGAATATTGTTCTTTCTCCTGTAGTAAAGTGGGTTGGTGGAAAAAGACAACTATTGAGTGATATAGTTCCACTTATTCCGAAAAACTTTTCTACTTATGTTGAGCCTTTTGTAGGTGGAGGAGCTGTTATATTTGATATTCAGCCTAAAAAGGCGATTATAAATGATTTTAATAGTGAGCTTATAAATATTTATAAAGTGATTAAAGAGAAACCTCAAGAATTGATTTTAGCTTTAGAAAATCATGAACGACTTAATTCAGAGGAATATTTTTATGAAGTCAGGGCATTAGACAGAAATGAAAACTATAATAGAATGACAGATATAGAAAAAGCTTCAAGAATTATTTATCTAAATAAAACGTGCTTCAATGGATTATTTAGAGTAAACCAAGCAGGACAATTTAATTCACCTTATGGGAAATATAAAAATCCTAACATAGTTAATATGCCTGTTGTGTTAGCTATGTCAAAATATTTTAATGAAAATAATATAAAGATAATTGATGGAGATTACAAAAATGCACTAAAAAACTTGAGAAAAGGTGCATTTGTATATTTTGATCCACCATATATGCCGATTTCATCTTCATCTTCTTTTACAGGATATACAGAGAATGGATTTGATAAAAAGCAGCAAATAGAACTTAAGAAAGAATGCGATAAATTAAACGTTAAAGGTATTAAATTTTTATTGTCTAATTCAGATCATCCTTTTATTAGAGAGTTGTATCAGGATTATGAAATTATTACCGTAAAAGCCAAGCGTTCAATAAATAGCAATGGCAATAAACGTGGAGAAATAAATGAATTATTGGTAAGGAATTATGATTAAAATGAATGTCAATGAAGCTTGGATTAAACTTTTTGAAAAATATGATATTCTTAGCAAAATTCAGAGTGATGGAGCCTTTTATATTACTGCTAATCAAATAAAGGAATTTAAAGAACCAAGGTTGATGGCAAAATGGGACAGTTCTGAAAATTTGCCAAGTATTTTCAAAAAACACAATATAAATATCTTGCCCATTAGTAGAACAGGATACGTTTTAAGTGATTTTAAGCTATATGAACCAATTCCAGAATTGGGAGAACATATAACTGAAATGCAAAAAGTGGAAATTCCTGAATATGAAACGATTGATATTGGAAATATATCATCAGAAGCGAATGCAATTAATGTGCTAATGCTTTCAAAAATATTAGATGATTTTTTAGATGAAGATGATAATGTTGCTACTTTTAATGGAAGAATGGGTACTGGGATTTTTAGCTTTCACGTGGATAGACATAGAGGAACAACATTTCAAGTTGATGTAAAAAATGCACAATGTGAGATAGATGGAGGGATGGAAAATAATAATTCAGTTGTTATTTTAGAAGCAAAAAATGTTGTTCATACAGATTTTCACATAAGACAGCTTTATTATCCGTATAGATTATGGGCAAGTAAAGTGGACAAGCCTATTAGACTTGTTTTTTCTATTTATTCAAATCAAATATATAGATTATTTGAGTATGCGTTTGAAGATAAAGAAAACTACTCATCAATAAAATTAGTTAAATCAAAAAATTATTCTTTACAAGATACAGACATTGCTTTAAATGAACTTTATGATGTGTATTCAAATGTA
This sequence comes from Alterileibacterium massiliense, assembly GCF_900104645.1. Lineage (GTDB taxonomy): Bacteria > Bacillota > Clostridia > Peptostreptococcales > Anaerovoracaceae > Alterileibacterium > Alterileibacterium massiliense. The sequence continues at coordinate 182,674 of NZ_FNWE01000001.1, forward strand.
AAAGTCATTTATGATGATAATCAAAATGATACCAATATTCCGTTTATACAGGCTAATTCTTTTGAAAGAATTATATCACTTATGGAGATTTTATTTGAAGAAAATAAAACCACTGAAGAAATTGCTGAAACTATGGAATTTGACTTAAGGCAGTCAGACTACTATTATAATGCTGGTAAATATCTTGGATTATTTGAAAAGAAAGATGTTGAAGATGAAGAAAAGATAGTAAAAAAAGTTTCATTATCCAAATTAGGAAAAGATACAGTAAAACTTAGATATAAAGAACGCCAGTTGAAATTGGTAAGTTTGATTTTAGAACATGAAATATTTAATACGTTGTTTAAAAAAGTTTATAATAGTGGAGAGTTACCTACAAAAGAAGAAATTCAAAATATTATGAGAGAAAATAATGTATGTAATGAGGGGCAGATAGTTAGACGTTCCAGTTCGGTTTATTCATGGCTTAAATGGATATTTAACTTACAAAATATATAAACCATAGAAGTGTATTTTTATGTAGTATAAACAGAAGTTTATTTTTGAGATAGCAGAAATGTTATCTCTTTTTTGTTGCTCAAAATTAGAAAGAGAGGAAACGAGAAAATGAAAAACATAGAAGAAAAAATCTTAATGGCAGATGAAGAAATCAAGCAGTTACAAAATAAAAGAAAAAAGCTCATCAGTCAGCAGAAACAGGAAGAAAGAAAAAAGAGAGATAAAAGAATATATGAAAAAGGAGCAGTCTTTGAAAGCATATTTACAGAAAGTAAGAATTTAACCAAAGATGAATTTTATCAGCTAATCACATCTCTAATTCGTAAAGAAGAAGCCAATCTCAAAATACAGAAAATTATAGAAAGCAGAGAAGAAACAGAAAGTAAAAATATAGGAAAAGAAGATGAAGAAATGGACATCGAAGAATAGTCCCTTGTTTACAAGGGCGCACATATACACCTTAACAGGTGCGTGCGTTCTCCGAAGGCTCTTAGCAGAGGGCATATCAGCTAACGCTGATACAGGGGAGCTACACTCCCCTACGGAAATAAATTTCCTACCCCTTGTGTACTTCCCAAAAGAAATCGGATAAAAAGTTATCCGATTTTTTTAGGAAGTCTTATTTATCGCCACCATAACCATACCGAAAAATGGAAAGGAGGTTTTTGACTATGGCGATATATCATCTTTGCATAAAGATTATTTCAAGAGGCAAAGGCAAAAGTGCAGTAGCAGCTTCCGCCTATCGAAGTGGCGAAAAGATAAAAAACGAATATGACGGAATAGTCCATGACTTTACAAGAAAAGGCGGAATAGCCCATACTGAAATTCTTTTACCACAAAATGCACCACAGGAATTTTCAGATAGAGGGACATTGTGGAACAGTGTTGAGAAAATAGAAAAAAGTAAAAACTCACAACTTGCAAGAGAAATTGAAGTTGCTTTGCCCAAAGAATTAGACCGAGAAAAACAAATAAATCTTGTACGAGAATATGTAAAAGAAAATTTTGTAAAAGTAGGTATGTGTGCTGATATTGCTCTACATGATAAAAATGATGGAAACCCACATTGCCATATCCTACTTACCATGCGACCATTAAACGAAGATAAAACATGGGGAGCAAAATCAAAAAAGGAATATATCCTTGATGAAAATGGCGAAAAAGTCAAACTCAAAAATGGTAATTACAAAACAAGAAAGATAAATACAACAGATTGGAACGAGCAAGATAAAGCAGAAGAATGGCGAAAAGCATGGGCAGACATTACAAACAAATATCTTGAAGAAAACAGCATACAGGATAAAATAGATCATCGCTCTTATCAAAGACAAGGTATAGAACAAATCCCGACTATTCATTTAGGAGTATCAGCAACGCAAATGGAGAAGAAAGGCATAGCTACAGATAGAGGAAATATCAATAGAGAAATCAAACATCAAAATGCGATTTTAAGAGAAATTTCAAGAAGAATAAAAGCCTTGTTAAATTGGATAAGAGGAATAGGAAAAGAAGAAAAAATAGAAAACGAAAATACAAAATCCACCCTCCCACCCAAAGAAAATCTGCTATCAATTTTTGAAAATCTTATCCGTAAAAATGTAGATAACAATAATGCAGATTTACAAAAATATATTGATAGTTATCAGCTACTCAAAGAGAAAAATATCACTTCATTATCCCAGCTAAAAGAAAGTATAGTTACCTTACGAGATAAGAATTACAAGACCACAAGAGCCTTAAAAGATACTGAGAAAAAAATTGATGAAAAAACACAACTCATCGACCAATCAGAAAAATATTTGAAGTATAAGGACACCTACAAAGCCTATACCAAGACAAAGAAAAGCAAACAGGAAGATCTTTATAACGAACATACAGCAGAACTTATTTTATTTGAAAGTGCAAGGAAACATCTGAAAGAGCATTTAGGAGAAAGTAAGACCTTAGCCATCAGTAAATGGGAAACAGAAGTTGCCACTTTGAAGAAAGAGAAAAAGAGTCTATACAATCAAATATCAGAAATACGAGAAGAAGTTGAACAGGCTGAAAAAGTTAAGAACTGTATAGAGCAGTTACAGAAACAAGAAAAGCGACTATCACACGTAAAACGGAATGAGTTAGACCTATAAAACTAAGCGAAAAAATGGTATAATTATAAATAATTATTTGATTTTGGAGGTGCTTAAATTTATGAATGAAAGAGAGAAAATCATTCGTTTATGGTTTGATATGTGGCTTACACAACAAGACTTAGGGATAGATAAAATTTTTTCTGATGATGTAATTTATATTGAGAGTTGGTGTCCTAAGTATGAAAACCGTCAAACAGTAAAGCACTGGTTTAATGAATGGAATACAAGAGGAAAAGTGCTTGAATGGGAAATAAAGCAATTTTTTCATAAGGATAATCAAACTATTGTAGAATGGCACTTCAAAAATAAAATGAATGAGGGGAAAGTTGAAGAATTTGACGGTATTTCTTTAATTGTTTGGACAGCCGATAATAAGATAAAAGCATTAAAAGAGTTTGGCTGTAATTGCAATAACTACAATCCTTATAAAGAGAGTGAAATACCCTTATTTAGAGATGAAAAAGTAAATTGGTTTTGAGGTGATTACCATGGATATAGATAGATTTTTTAAAACAGTTTTATCACAAAATGCAGAAGAAATTAGGAAATATTTTCATAAAGATGCTATTATAAAATGGCATTGTACAAATGAGTTATTTACCTTAGATGAGTATATAAAGGCAAATTGTGAATATCCGGGGAATTGGAACGGAGAAATAGAGAGAATTGAAGAAAATGAAGATATCATTATTTTAGCTTGTCGAGTTTTTCCGACAGATAATAGTGAGTCTTTTCATGTAGTGAGTTTTATTCATCTTGAGGATAATTTGATTATTGATATGGATGAATATTGGTCTGATGATGGATTAGCGCCAGAATGGCGTAGAAAAATGAAAATTGGAAAACAAATTAGGTAAATTGGTTTTGAGGAGATAAAATATTGATAGAAAGTAGACCTGAGTTTGATAAAATTACATCGTTTGATGAGTTTAAAAAATACTATTGGTATCGTGAAGAACTTTCAGAGATATGCAAGTCATTATCATTAGAATATAGAGGCACAAAACAGGAACTCAATTATATTATTGAGCAGTACTTTAAGGGCAATTTGATTAAAAAATCATCAATAAAAAATGAAAAGAAACAAGTAGAAACTATTATCTTAGATACGCCATTACTTGAATGTGGGTTCTCCTTTAACACACAATTTAGAGAATATTTCTCAATTTTAACAGATGTTTCACCATTTAAATTTACTGCTGATATGGCTACTGCTTGGAGAAAAGTAAAAAGCGAAAATGATTTGAGTTTTACAATTCAAGATATGCTGAAAGTTTATTATGGAAAATCGGATTATGCCAAGTATGATAATTCGGTTTGTCAATGGAATCAATTTTTAAAGGATTTTTGTGCAGATGAAAATAGTCGCAACTATTCAAATAAATTAAAAGTAGCCGCTATTCTTTGGAAAGAAGTTAGAAATTCAAGAAATGAAAAAATTTATTCAAAGAATCTTTTGACTGAATATGCAGATAAAATAAAAAAGTATTGTAAGTAGAATATTCTCAGCTTGTAATTGAATAAAAATTAACACAGTAACAGTAAATCGAAAAAAGGTTTACTGTTTTTTCTTTGCCTAAAAAACGGAAAGGAGGACTTATGGAAGAAGAAAAAAGAGAAATAAAAGCACCACCTAATAAACAGTTAATTATGGATATTGGAAAGACAAAATACACTGTAAATCTATATTTCAAGCAAGGAACAGGCGAAACATACAAGGATAAAATACTAAAGCTAATTAAGAGAGAAACAGAAAAGATATAGATTTATCAAAGAAATTTTGTTTATGTCCTTGACAAATCTTCCCAAAAGGAACGATAGTGATTGAGTGTGGCAAGATGCTTGAAGATAATGGCTATGAGATTAAAATTCTAAATACCATAAACTTCAAAAAGTCTATGAAGTACAATCCATTCGCATATATCCGTTCTGAAAAAGATATTCTAAAACTCGTTCAGACAATCATCGCAAACACGAAGGGCGAGGGAGAAAAAGCAGGTGAGGATTTTTGGGTGAAAGCTGAAAAACTCTACTATACGGCACTTATCGGCTACATCTGGTATGAGGCTCCAAGAGAAGAAAAGAACTTTGCAACACTACTTGATATGATAGACGCTTCAGAGGTAAGAGAAGATGATGAAACCTACATGAATCCGATTGATAGACTCTTTGAAGCACTTGAGAAAAGAGAACCGACACACTTTGCGGTGAAGCAATATAAAAAGTACAAATTGGCTGCTGGAGTAATAGAATTAAGGAGAACACTTAATCACTATTTTAGTGAAATATGTACTTCTTAATTCTTTTTTTATTGAAAAATTAAGAGAAAGGGGGTAAAAATGAGGAATTTTGAAAAGATAACAGCACTCTATGAGAGATTAAGTCGTGATGATGAACTGCAAGGAGAAAGTAACTCTATCATCAATCAGAAAAAAATATTGGAAGAATACGCAAGCAAAAATAACCTGTCAAACATTATTCACTTTACAGATGACGGAATCAGCGGAACACAGTTTGTTGAGGTAAGATAACGTAACCTTTTTTGCAGAGGGCGTTATCTTACCTCTTTTTGATGTATGTTAGATAGCATAACTCTTTACGTCGGCTCCTATCTGTCTGAAATAGGAGATACTTTCGGTAGGCTTGTCGCCCGTATCAACTCTGCCGACAAAGCTATAAAAGATTTCGATTTTGCGGGTGTTCGTTTCCTTATCCAGTTCGTGAATAAGAATACGGTCAATAAATTCATGGACGTTTTCGTAGGTCAGTTCGGTAATGGCGGTGTATCTGCGTACCAGTGCGACAAACCTTTTCACGTCCGCGCTGCGCTCGGTGGCGTTGTCGATTTCCTGTGACAGCTCCGCAATCCTCCGGGTCAGCGTCTTTTTTTCTTCATCATAGCCGGAAGTCAGAAAAGCAAACTGTTCATCAGAAAGTTTCCCTAAAGCGTTGTCCTCGTAGAGCTTGCGGAATAAGATGTTCAGCTCGCTAATGCGGCTCTGCGCCTTGTCAAGCTCTTTCCGCTGCTGTGTCAGCGTCTTTTGTACTGCCTTTGCGCTGCACTCGTTGGCGGTTTCGATAAACTCCTGTTCATGCTCTTTCACATAGGACAGCACCCTCTGTAAATCAGCAAGGACAAGTTCTTTAAGGACGCTCTTTCGGATATAATGGGTAGTGCAAAGCTCGCCAGTCCTTATCCTGTTTCGGTACTTTCCGCAAGTGTAGGCGTGTTTGCGTTCCAGTGTCCCGGCTCCCTGTTGCAGATACATTTTATAGCCGCAATCCCCACAAAAGAGAAGTCCCGAAAAAATGTCAATTTCATCAACCTTTGTAGGGCGGTGTTTGGTAGCAATCCGTTTCTGTGCAAGGTCAAAGGTTTCTTCGTCAATCAAAGGTTCGTGCGTGTTGGGGAAAAAGTATTGCTTTTCCTCCGGGTTCTTTTTCGTCTTTTTCGATTTGTAAGATACCTTATAGCTCTTGCCCGTAATGGTATGCCCCAAATATTCTTTGCGTCCAAGAATATCATACAGTGTCTTATCCGGCCAGTTATAAATACAGGTCGGGTGCGGGCGCGGGTGGCGGCAACTGCCGGAACGACGGTAGCGCAGTTCTGAAACAGTAAGTACCTCATGTTCCCGTAGCCAGTTCTGGATTTCGCAGATACGGTCGCCGCGCACATACATAGCGAAAATCTGTTTTACAATGTGCGCCGTTTCCGGGTCGGGCAATAGATGATTGCGGTCGTTTGGGTCGGCTATGTAACCATACGGCACTTCGCCGTTGACACGCTCGCCTTTCTGTGCCTTTGCCTGTTTAACAGCCCGGATTTTCTTTGAGGTGTCGCGGGCGTAAAACTCGTTGAACCAGTTCCGCAGAGGGGTAAACTCGTTATCTTCCCTCGCTGTGTCTACACCGTCGTTAATGGCAATGTAGCGCACTTCATATTCGGGGAAAACAATCTCTATCAGTTCGCCGGTTTTCAGATAATTGCGTCCCAGACGGGAAAGGTCTTTTGTTATGACGGTCGCCACGTTCCCGGCTTCAACCTCATGCAGCATGGCTTGAAGCCCCTCACGCTCGAAACTCACGCCGGAAAATCCGTCGTCTACAAAAAAGCGCGTATTGAAAAAGTGGTGTTCGTCAGCGTACTTTTGTAAAATCAGCTTTTGGTTCTGTATGCTCTCGCTTTCCCCGGCCTGCATATCTTCCTGGCTCAATCTGCAATATAAAGCGGTAATCTTGTCTGTCTGTAACATTTTGTCCTCCTTTCCGACGACAGACAAGCATGGTATTTGTACTGTCTATATTATACCACATACCGCTGCCTGTGTCATGTATAAAATGTGAAGAAACGCCCTATTTTCGGGCGTTTGCGGGGTTCAGCTCCATGTCTTTGCGAATGAGCTTTTTTATCTTTTTATCCAGTGTGTCCGTTGCGCGTTCACTTGCAGACGAACATACAAGGTAAGTAACTTTTCCGATTTTATGCTCCGTTGTGGTAACGGGCGTTTGGTTTTGCGTCAAAGAAAATCCCCCTTTCTTTCGCAAACATATAATACAGTCTATGAATAGCAGCAAGTCCACTATTCAATAAAACAAAGGCTTTAATCGGACGGTTATTAGCATAACCTCATGGGAATTTCACCCCGGCATGGTTCTCATGCAGCCCTACCCATTGCCTGCGACGCTCTTAACGCTCGGACTGTGGCTGTAAGGAAGTATCATTGTATATTCTGCGTGTCGTTGCCCGCAAACCGCTACACTTGCTTTCCGGCGCGGTGTTGGTCGCTCGGCTGTCCGGGCGGTGATAACCTCGCCCGGATAGCGTCATGGCGCACCCGCCGTATGGCTCGACGCAAAAGGAACGTATCCGATTTGCCCTATGCTGCGCCGCCGTTATCTTGCGCCGCTTTCTTTTTCAAGGTTCAAAATGGCTGTGCTACCCGCGTCAACAGCGGAACGGAAAAGGGGGTGAGAGAAAGCGTCCCGCCGCCGTTGCGGTTATTCCTCTGTCCTAAAGGTGAGGACAGCCATCATCAGTTTTGCTTGCAGCCGTTCCCGAATGTCGTGGTCTACGCCGAAATAGACGTTCCCGCGCTCGTCGTACAGCTTCCGCATGGAGAGGCGGGCTATGTAGCCGCTAAAATGCTGCAAGACAATCTTCATGGCGTCCGGGTCGCCCTTTGTCGCTGCCACAATGACAGGATAGGGAACAAGGGCATTTTCCGGGTAGCCGGGTTCGTTACCATTCGTCCCATTCATCAGCATTTTCCTCCAGATATTTTCTTAATTTCTCAAAAGAGCTTGTCCGCCTGTACTGTATCGTGCTTCTCGATGTATTGAACAACTTCGCAATCTCGGTGTCGTTCATTCCCTCGAAATAGTACAGGAGTACGGCTTTGCGCTTTTCTTCCGGCAAAGTACGGATTGCTTCAAGAAGCAGCTTCGGCGTGATTTTCTTCCCGGCTTTCTCAAAGACGGTTTCGGCGGTTTCCCGTTTGAAATATTCATCAAAGGTATGAAGCTGCCGCGCTTCGTCTAAGGGCAAATCGGAAAAGGTGACTTCCCTTGCCTTATGCCTGTGCAGCTCCCTGTGAGCGTCACACGCTTCATTGTGCAGCACCGTATTACAAAACTTCTGAAAAGCACATTGTTTGTAAAACTCCCTGCTATTAGGTTCCACATTCTCACCTCCTTTCTCGTTGGAAAGTTGGTGGTGCTTCCCCCTTTTCGCGGGGCAATACGGCGTTTTTGAAAAACGCCGAAGATTTTTTGAAATTTTTTCAAAAAATTTTTTGAGCAGCAAAATACGCCTGTCCGAAAAGCCCGGACAGGCGTATAGGTATTGTAAGCAGTATTTAGATGATTAGACAGTTCATAGTCAAGGGTAGAGAGGTTCCCGGCGGTGGTCGGGCTTTTTTTGATATGTCAATGACCGTCGGATTTTGTCGATAGGGTATGTGCTTCATGGCGGCTACCTCCTTTAGCCGCCGCTTTTAACAGTGATACCGCGTCATTTCATTAGAAGATAAAAAGAAACGGCGGCTTTGATTTTTCAAAGCTGCTGCGGAAATCAAAGAACGACAAGCAACAGTTCTGATTTTGCTCCAATATGGTTATTAGGGGCACAAATTAAAATCAAAAAAGAGCCGATAACAGCAGTATTTCAAACTGCATATTATCGGCTCTGCGTCTGTGCGTCTGGCTCTTTTAATTAAATTATTTCTGTTGTTTTTTGGCTTTATTATATGTATTAGCTAACTGTCCACAAGCTGCTTTAATCTCTCTACCATGAGAAACTCTCATGGTAACTTCAAGTCCTGTTTGCTCTAATTGATGTTTGAACGCAACCATTTCTTGTTTTTGTGGTGCTCTAATTTTTGAATTACTCGTCGGGTTGTATTGCAGCACGTTAATCATAACATTTTTGCCCTTAAACCATTTTGCAAGTTGCCTTATATCTGAGGAACGGTCATTTATACCTGGTAAAAGCAAATACGCAAATACCACTTTTCGATTATGCCTTTGAGAATAGGACAATGCTTGCTTAACAACATCTTCAATAGCGTACATGTGCATATGAGGAATGATACAGTTTCTCGCAGCCTGTGTTGCTGCATGTAAAGATATTGTCAACTGAATTTTTAGATGTTCTTCGCGCAATTTTTTTAATTGATTAACTGGACCAACTGTTGATACGGTAATGCCGTCGGTTGGAAAGTTAAGTCCATTTCTATCTCGAAGAATATGGATTGCTGCAATCAAGTTGTCGTAATTGAATAAAGGTTCTCCCATTCCCATAAAAACGATACGATTTACTTTTTGACGTATCAATACAACCTGCTGCACAATTTCAGACGGTGTTAGATTACGAACAAAACCATTGCGTCCGGACTCACAAAAAATACAGCCAACAGAACAACCAACTTGCGTACTTACGCAAACAGTCCCACCATCTCGCCGTTTAATAAAAACCGTTTCAATATACCTGTTATCTTTCAATTCATAAACATACTTTTCAGTATCGCTACTTTTATAGACTTTTTTTGTTGATATTGATAGATTTTCTTTGTGAAATGGCTGTTTATACAATTCCGTATATAAGGCTCTTGCTTTATCCTCTCCAATTACTTCCGACATTTCTTTGTAAGTAAATCCGTATGGGTCATTCAATATTTCCGTAGGTGTACTTTTAGGTAAGTGTTTCATTTAAATATCCTTCCTTTTCAAAATTAAAAAGTTTGTTTTTCAGAGTTTTTGATTATGATTTCTAGTTTTTCAACATCAACGATATGCGTTAATTTACATTTAGGGCAGAAAAGAGGAAAATTTCTTAATACCGTATTATAAAATACTTGAACCCTCGTCTTTCCGTTACAAATTGGACATTTTATCCAATATTTTTCAAGCATAATATTTCTCCTTTTGCGCAAAAAAATGCAGGTCAATTCTCAACATGAGCATTGACCTGCATTTATACATATAATACTACAACAAAATTAAGGCATAGTTTTTATACTATGTCTATACGTCGTTAGTTTTGTTGTATAGCATACGCAAAATAAGCATGACAAAAAAGCCCATATTGAAAATGGGAAAAATCTTTTTTGATTTCAATGCTTATCGAATACGCATGCTATGTAACATAAACATTCCCCCCCTTTTATATAATATTATATACAAAAGCAGCTTGTTGTCAACATATATATATATGAATTATTTTGGCTAACTGATAGAACTATGTAGACATATCCAAGAAGAAAGGGGAACAGTAAAATGTAAGAGGGTGAATAACTATGGCAAAAAGACCAGTACCAAAATACGACTTCAAGGCTTTTGGGGCAGCGATAAAGGCAGCGCGTGAAGGACGCAAGGAAAGCCGCAAGAAAGTAGGCGACGAAATGTTTATCTCGCCGCGCTACCTTGCGAACATTGAGAACAAGGGGCAGCACCCAAGTTTACAGATATTCTTTGAGCTGATACAGCGTTACCATATATCCGTAGACCAATTCCTGTTAGACACGCCCGCTGCAAAGGACACAAAGCGGCGGCAGCTTGACGCGCTCCTTGACGGTATGAGCGATACAGGCATACGGATTGTGACCGCAACGGCAAAAGAGATTTCCGAAGTCGAAAAAGAGGGCGAATAGGAATGTCCGGCTTAAAACTGAACAGGATTTAGAGAGCGTTGTAATCTTTTTTGAGATTGCAGCGTTTTTCTTTTGCGGAAGTTTGGCAAAATCGCTTTTTCTCCGTAGTAAGGGATAAGAGCCTAAAGGATAAAAACATTCGTAGACCAACTAAGGAAGTCAATAGTTATTTTAAAAATTTTTTTAAAAATTTTTAAGTCACAAAACTTAAAAATGTGCATAGCAAACAAGCCTCATACACTTTCATTTTTTGAGGCAACACTTTTAATAGTTTATGCGACTAACTTACTCTTTTCTCGAATTAGTTTTTGATGCTCTTCGGGTGTTCTTAACTCAAATGATTTTTGATTTCTGAGGACAGCAAAAATAATTTGAACCATCTTTCGCATAATTGCACACATTACAACTTTGTATGGTTTTTCAGCTATCTTCTTTTCAAAATAAGCTCGCATAACAGGATTTAAATACTCTCTGTTGCGATTTGGATACACATTAGATTTAGCCAGCATATGGAGAATTGAGCGAACATGAGGTGATCCTCTTTTAGAGATTTTATTGTTTTTCCTATTGTATGTTCCACTTTGGGTTACTCCTGGATCCAAGCCAAAGAAGGCAACTAATTCTTTCGGTTTCGAGAAATTGGATATATCTCCAAGCTCTGATAAAACAACACATGCTGTATACTCTCCAACTCCTGGAATACTTTGTAAAAGCACTATTTCTTTATGAAACTTTTCATCTAAAAGTGATAGCCTTTTGATTTCATTATCGATTGCTTTCAAAGCTTCCTGTAAACTAAAAATAACCCTCACAGTTGTTTGAATAAGTACTGCTGAACTAAGGCTTACTATACAAACTTCAATAGATTTTTCAGCAGCTTTCAATAGTTTTTCATATTTTACTTCGGCATAGGAGCTGCTTTTATGTGAATTTTCTTTTATCAGTTGAATAATATCTTGCTTATTTTCAGGAGATAAGACTTCCTGTATAGTAGGATATTTTTCAAGCAAAGACAAAGGTGTTTTCCCTTGCAAATCCGCAAATACTTTCTTGAAATCTGGAAAGGAAATATCTAAAAAAGCGATTAATCGGTTGATGTGTTCCACAATTTCATCCGTCAATTCTTTATGCTGTCTGCAAAGCTTTTTGATACTGTTAACGGTATCTGAATGTGTAATTGTTTCGTTGTAATTCTTAATACGATATAGCAACGCTATATTATATGCATCTGTTCTATCTGATTTAATTTTTCGGATATTGATATTTTTCAATGCTCCACTTTGAATCGGATTAATTACAATGACTTCGTAATTATGCTTACGGAAAAAATTAGCTAAAATTTGATGATAGTGTGCAGTAGCTTCCATGATAATTACTGCTCTGTCCTCGTACTCATCTTCTACCTTTTCAAGTACATAGATGAGCGACTTCATACCATTAATATCATTAGAAATTTTAAGTCTTTTGATGATGTCATTATTAGGTGATAGAATACAGATATCACTGAAAGCTTTACTCACATCAATTCCTACAACAATTTTTTCTGACATAATATACCTCCTATAATTTGGGATGCCCTGTTAATCCAAAACCACAACAGGCTCACGAGTTATACAGGTAATCAATGAATGAACCTAACCAACCGAAAAGATGAAAGGCAATGGAATGAGGGTGGAGTCTACCAAATGAGTAATTCCTAAGTTGGAAACCCAGCAAGCACATAAAACAATCCCATTTCATCCCTAATATCTATAATTTTATCATAGATGATTAGGTTCATTTTTAAGAACTATGCTTAAAGCTGTTCTTATACTATTAGTATATGAGCAAGCATAGGAAAAGAGTACCCTTTTCCGTATTTTCGCTCTCCCGCCCTGCGGTGCGTCGGTTGAAAATTGCTTGTTGGGAAGTGTCCCAAACCCCCGGAATGGAAAGGAGCGATTGCATGAACGGACGCAAAAGAAAAGTACAAATCAAATTCTATGTAACAGAGGAAGAACGGGCATTGATTGAGCAGAAAATGAAGCTCGTCCCCACCCGGAACATGGCGGCGTATCTTCGCAAGATTGCCATTGACGGGTATATCATTCAGACAGACCATAGCGACATAAAAGCCATGACAGCGGAAATACAGAAAATCGGGGTCAACATCAATCAGATTGCAAAGCGTGTCAATGCGACAGGCAGCGTCTACCAAGAGGACATAGAGGAAATAAAGGGGGTGCTTGCAGAGATATGGCGGTTACAAAGATTAAGCCTATTAAAAGCACGTTGAGTAAAGCCCTTGACTATATCCAAAACCCGGATAAAACAGACGGGAAAATGCTTGTGTCCTCCTTTGGGTGCAGCTATGAAACGGCGGATATTGAGTTCGGATTTACGCTTGCACAAGCCATAGAGAAAGGGAACAATCTCGCCCACCATTTGATACAGTCCTTTGAGCCGGGAGAAGTAGACTATGAGAAAGCCCACGAAATCGGAAAGCAGCTTGCCGACGCGGTAACAAAGGGACAGCACGAATACGTCTTAACTACCCACATAGACAAAGGGCATATCCATAACCATATCATTTTTTGTGCGGTAAATTTTGTTGACTACCATAAGTACAATTCCAATAAACGCAGCTACTACGGCATACGGAACATGAGTGATAGGCTGTGCCGGGAAAACGGGCTGTCCGTCGTCGTTCCGGGTAAAGGCAGCAAGGGAAAGAGCTATGCGGAGTATCACGCAGAAAAGGTCGGTACAAGTTGGAAAGGCAAGCTGAAAATTACCGTTGATACGCTTATCACCCAAGTGGCAAGTTTTGAAGAATTGTTGCAGCGGTTACAGGCAGCGGGCTATGAGATAAAGCCGGGAAAATATATCTCCTGCCGCGCTCCCGGACAGGAACGCTTTACCCGCTTAAAAACTCTCGGTGTAGATTATACAGAAGAAGCAATCAAAGAACGGATTGCGGGCAAGCGCACAAAGGCGGCGAAAGCTCCCAAAGAGCAGCGCGGCGTATCGCTGCTTATCGACATTGAAAACAGTATCAAGGCAGCGCAGAGCCGGGGCTATGAACAGTGGGCGAAAATTCATAATCTGAAACTGGCTGCAAAAACTATGAATTTCTTGACAGAACATAAGATTGAGCAGTACGCAGATTTAGTCAGCCGGATTGAGGAAATAAATGCGGAAAATGAAAAGACAGCAGACGCATTAAAGAGCGTGGAGAAGCGTCTTGCAGATATGGCGGTGCTGATGAAGCACGTTGCCACCTACCAAAAAACAAAACCTGTCTATGAAGCATACCGCAGAGCAAAGGATAAGGACGCATACCGGGCAAAGCAGGAAAGCAGTCTGATACTCCATGAAGCGGCAGTAAAGACACTGAAAGCGGCGGGCGTTACCAAACTCCCCAACCTTGCCGCCATGCAGGAAGAATACGGGAAACTACAAGCGCAAAAAGAAGCCCTTTACGCTGATTATGGCAAGCTGAAAAAACAGGTCAAGGAATACGACGTTATTAAACAGAACATAGACAGCATTTTGCGGCAAGGCAAAGAGCCGGAACGGGAAAAAGGAAAGGAACGGGAATAATTATGAAAATGGTTGGTATTACACCATGTTACAGAATAACATTAGAAAATGGCAGTTATGGCGTGGAAACTTATATTGACGCAGACAGTAAAATCCAAATTACTTTTGAGGACGGAAATACACTTATCGGATATATAGAATGTGTGGAATATGGAACTTATTCCGATGAAAATGATACTCTGGTTATAAGGGTAGAGAATGGAGAGCTGTATATCCTATTGGGAAACCGAATAAAGGATATAGAAGAACTGCACGAATAAAGTAAAAGAAAAGGGCGCAGACAGCCAACAAAAGACTGTCCGCGCCCTGTTTTATGTAGGTGCGTTTTTGGTATCTGTTACGCAATAGAACATCATTTTTAGGGGATAAGGTATAAAACCCTTGCCGCGTCATTTTTAAGCACTGAAAGCCCTGTAAATCAAGGCTTTTTTTGCCCCTATTGCGTAACAAGGGCGCGCCGTTTTCTCATGCGCTCCGCTGCCTGTCTGCGGGTAATCCGCTTTCGGCAGTCCGGGCAGTATTTGACGCTGTTAGAGGTGGACGCAAAAGAAACTCCGCACTCGGTACAACGCTTTTTATCCTCGGTCTTGAAAAGCTCTGCATACAGCAGCTTATCAAGGGGAAGTACGGCGGTCTGAAACCATTTGCATAGAAGCGAATAGGAAATAAGCTGCGGGCAGACACATTCCTCCCCGTCGTCCAGTAAAATACAGTGTCCGTTATCGCAGTTGCAGCACTCCTTTTTTACAAGGCTGTTGACTTTCCGGCTTTGGGGAGGCGTAAGCCGCTTTAGCCCGGTCATACTTCATCAGCGGCGAAAATGGCAAGCTCCGCATACTCATTTTCTGTCAGAGGTGCGATTTTCACAAGGGTACGTTTCGCAAGTTCCCGCATATCCTCGTCCATGAACGGCAGCGCGACGTTGATGTTTTCCATAAGCCCGCGCTTGCCGCCCTCATTGTAAATGCTCAATAGGTTTGTTTCTTCAACGGTCAGTCTAATCATGCTCATACCTCCAATTCGTGATTTTTTGATTTTGCCGCTTTTTTCTGTGCGGTCTTTTCTTTGTCTGCTCTAAGCTGCGCCCGGATAGAGGGCTTCTTTTCCGTTTTTGCTGCCTTGCCGCGTTCCTTGTCAGCCTTGACAGCTTCCGCAAGGTCAACAAGGGAAATGGTTTCTCCTGCCTTTACCTTTGCTTCCAGTTCTGCAACGGTCGGGGTGTTGTTTATCTGCCCGTCAATCATATTGTAGTTTTGCTCGGTGGTCTGCTCGGCAGCTTTCAGATAGTTTTCCGGCTGAACGGGAACAGCAAAAGCCCTTGTGCCGTTCCCCATAATCAGATATTTTCCGTCGTCGGACTGGTGGTGCAATCCATATCCGGCAGCTTCCATTTGCTCGCGGCTCATGGTGGTTACATAGAAAGTCCCCCTCGGTGTTTTGATTGTTTCGCCCGTTTCCAAGTCGTCGGGAATGAGGGCTTTTTCCTGCTCCTTGAAAAACTCCGGCACGTCCTTATAACCGAAGCTGTCTACATAGTGGGCGGTGTCCTGCCCGTTCTGATGAAGTACCACCACGTCGGAAACGGAAAGGCTGTGTCCCTTAAAATCTTTCGGGTGGTCGATATTGAAGCGGGTGTAAATATCTTCAAGGGAAGTCCCCGGCGTAAGTTCTGCGG
Source organism: Alterileibacterium massiliense (assembly GCF_900104645.1). Classification (GTDB taxonomy): domain Bacteria; phylum Bacillota; class Clostridia; order Peptostreptococcales; family Anaerovoracaceae; genus Alterileibacterium; species Alterileibacterium massiliense. The sequence continues at coordinate 198,714 of NZ_FNWE01000001.1, forward strand.
AATAGACAAGCGCATAGTTTTTCGCGTCTACCCGGTGTCCTGTGGCAGTCAGACGGTCATAAGGTTCAAAACGCAAGTCCCTTGTTTCGTCCCAGCCTTTTATCTGATAAATGGAAAAGGTGTCTTTGTCCTGTGGGGCTTCCTGTTCCGGCTGCTCCTGTGTGGGTTGTTCCTGTGCAGCTACCTTTTGCGCCCGGATATGCGCCCGTTGTAACTCGGTAGGCTTTTCCCCGGTAAGGGGTGCAATCGCTTTCACATAATCAGCCGCATAGTAGGCGTTACTGGTAAGCTGCCGCTGCCATGCCCCTGCTTTTGGCGACCAACGGAAACCGTTACTTTTTAATGCTTCCCGCGTGGCTTCGTCCGGCTTATCCTCAAAGAAGATTTGCAGTCGGTTCGCTTCGGTGTTTGCTTCCACCTTGCCGCCGTCAAATTCCCAACCGACAAAACCGATTTCTTTTTGCTGTGAAAGGGATTTGATACGGTCTTTCACGCGCCGGATTTCTGCGCTGTTGTTGGATAACGCCCAAGTCGCAAAGGGCTTGTCCTCCAAATGCCAACTGCTCGCCATGTCTGCTTTCAGTTTTTCCAGTTCCTCCGGCGGTAAATGCGGGCAGCCGTCAAGGGTCTTATGCTTGCGGTAATAGGCGTTTACGGCTTTCATGGTTTCCTGTGATTTTTCAAGGCTTTCCAGTTTCTTTTCTAACTTCTGTACTGCCTGCGGGTCGTCTGCGCTGATACCGCCCATGCCGGTACTGCGGATTTTATCAAGAAGTCCTTGTATGTCCTGCCATTCCCGGTAATTGCTGTCGCGGGCTGCGTTCTGCTTTTCTTTCTTCCTTGTGGGGAAGTTAGAGCCGCCCGCAATCAGGATAGAGGGAACACGCGCGTCAATCTCATAGCCTTTGTTCATGTTCGCTGCCAGTTTCCGGGCGTAGGTGTCAAGCAGGCTGTCGATTTTCTCATGGTACATCGGGTCTACCCGTTGTTTCTGCCTTTCTGCAAGCTGTACGGCTTCATCTACATAATGCCTGTATTCAGCCGTCGCGCTGCCTTGCTTATAATCGGAAAAGCTGTTCATATCCTTTGCGCGTTTGGCGGCAGCTTCGTTGATAGTGTAATAAGGGGCGGGTGCAGCCTGTTCCGGCTGTGCTTCTTTTTCCTGTACCGGGGCTATTTCTTCGGGAAGCTCCGGCGCGGCTGCTTCTGCTTCGGGCTGTTTGGCGGCTTCCTGTGCGGGCTGTGCCTGTTCAGTGGTCTGTTCCTTATCCTGTGCCTTTTGGATTTCTGCAAAATGCCCGTCTATGGTATCAATCAGCTTTGCGGCTGTGCTGCGGATTGTTTCAAGAGAGCCTTTCAGTTCTGCAAGTTCTTTTCCGCTGCTCCACCCGGCGATATATCCAAAAGAATAGTCCGACGTATCAAGCCCGTAATGTTGGCAGACAGCATAGGCGACGCTTTCCGCCTGTACCTCGCGGGTGCGGCGGTCGGGGCGTTCCGGCATAGCAAGGGCAGTATCATGCAGCGTGGCGTGGGCGATTTCATGGATTGCGGTCTTGATGTTCTGCAATTCGTCCATACCCTCGTTGATAATGATACGCTTTTCCTCATAATTGCAGCGTCCTTTTACGCCGCCGCTTAGTGCTTCAAATTCCATAGCAAACGGGGAAGTCTTTTCAAGGGCAGCGAAAAAGTCCTTGTATTGTTCCACGTTGCCCGTCAGCTCATAGGTAAGGGCAGGAAGCTCCTTTCCCTCGGTCTGTGAAATATCAAAGACAGATACCACACGAAAAGCGGGTATCTTGATTTCCTTTTCCTCGGTAACAGGTTTCCCGTCCTTGTAGAAAACAGGTTTTTGGGTGTCCGGGTCGATTTTTTCCACCTGTTTCTTAACGGTAAACGGGGACGGCGCAAGTATCTTGATAGCTTTTTCTCCGGGCTTTACATGGCGGTCAAATTCCTTTTCCCATTGTTTATAGCCTTTCACAAGATTGCCGCCCTGCATGGCGATAAGGATTGTATTGTTAAGGCTGTAATCATGGAATTTAGACATAGTACGCAGATAGTCGGCGTAACGGTCGCTTTCATAAAGCCCTAAAATTCCTTGTTCCAGTCGGTCGGTAATCTCTTTCATTTTATCGGCAGGCTTTTCAGAAGATAGGATAATCGGGAGAACCGGGGGCTGCTCTGTGGCGGCGGTCGGTATGACTGCGGAAGCGTCAAGGTCTGCCTGTTCCTTTTCCTGTACTGGCGGCTGCGGCGTTACCCGGTATTCCTCCGGCACGTCGCGCCCGTCGTACCATTCTGTAAAAGTGTTGCGGTTATTGTAGATATAGCCCTGCTCGGTAAATCTGCCCCCATCATTGATAGCAGCGTCCCGCCCGTATTCCTCATACATGAAATATTTTTTTGCTTCTTCGGGCAGCTCCAACTCGTCCAGTTCTTCAATCAGATAATACCCGTAATCTTCCTCACTCTGTACGGACGGATAAAGCCAGTAACAATCAAGGTTTTGTGCAAGATTGATAATGTCCTGCAAGTCCCTTGTATGGTCGCCGTATTCCATAGCTGCAACAAATTTTTCCCGGTCGTCGTCAAACTGCATTTTCAAAAGTTCGCCCAAATAGTTCAGCTCGTCAAGGCTTTCAAGCTCGGTCAATTTTCCTGCCAGTCCCGCAATAGAGGACTGGTATTCTGTGATGTGCAGCTCCCCGTAGTTTTTGCCGTCTATCCCGATACGGTCAAAGACTTCTTTCAAATGCTCGGCAGTCGTGGGGAATGATACCCATTCGCCCGCAAGTCTGCCCTCGGTGTACTTTCCAAGATTAGAAAGATACCCGCTTAAAATCGTTTCTGCCATGCGTTCACTCCTTTCGTTTTCAATCATGCGGTGCATAAGTTCGTAGTCCTCCATGCTCATGCTCCCGTCAAATAGATAGGGGTCGGGTTCTTCGCCGTCCCGGTAGGCTTTTTCAGAGAATGGAAGCCCCGCAGCGTGGGCGGCGGCTCTTGCTTCCTCGATAAGCTCCGACGGCAGCCTGTCGTCGTGGACTTCGATAAATTCCCCGATATTGCTATATCCGTTTTCGTAGTGGTGGCGCACCCCGGCGGTCAGTTCGTCAAGGCTCATATCCTCGCCAAGATAGCCGGAATAATAGCCGTTTACCACAACGGCGGCAGGGTCAGCCTGTTTGATTTCTTCCATGCGGCTTCTGTCCTCCGGGTAGAGAATATCGCTCATTTCAAGGTGGAAATATTCGGCGTTCCAAGAACGTCCCGTTTTCCAAAACGCCACCCAAGCGATACCGTCCCTTAATTCTTCTTGATAGTCCTTTACGGTGTCCCGTAAACTTGCCATGTGTAACCTCCTTTCTGCGGTTTCAGAGGGTAAAACCCTCCATAAAATAGAGGGTTTGGGAAACTTCCCAACAAGCAAAAATCCCCGCCGTTCTCGGTAGAGAAAGCAGGGATTTTACGGAAAAGGGTACTCTTTTCCTATGCTTGCTCATATACTAATAGTATAAGAACAGCTTTAAGCATAGTTCTTAAAAATGAACCTAATCATCTATGATAAAATTATAGATATTAGGGATGAAATGGGATTGTTTTATGTGCTTGCTGGGTTTCCAACTTAGGAATTACTCATTTGGTAGACTCCACCCTCATTCCATTGCCTTTCATCTTTTCGGTTGGTTAGGTTCATTCATTGATTACCTGTATAACTCGTGAGCCTGTTGTGGTTTTGGATTAACAGGGCATCCCAAATTATAGGAGGTATATTATGTCAGAAAAAATTGTTGTAGGAATTGATGTGAGTAAAGCTTTCAGTGATATCTGTATTCTATCACCTAATAATGACATCATCAAAAGACTTAAAATTTCTAATGATATTAATGGTATGAAGTCGCTCATCTATGTACTTGAAAAGGTAGAAGATGAGTACGAGGACAGAGCAGTAATTATCATGGAAGCTACTGCACACTATCATCAAATTTTAGCTAATTTTTTCCGTAAGCATAATTACGAAGTCATTGTAATTAATCCGATTCAAAGTGGAGCATTGAAAAATATCAATATCCGAAAAATTAAATCAGATAGAACAGATGCATATAATATAGCGTTGCTATATCGTATTAAGAATTACAACGAAACAATTACACATTCAGATACCGTTAACAGTATCAAAAAGCTTTGCAGACAGCATAAAGAATTGACGGATGAAATTGTGGAACACATCAACCGATTAATCGCTTTTTTAGATATTTCCTTTCCAGATTTCAAGAAAGTATTTGCGGATTTGCAAGGGAAAACACCTTTGTCTTTGCTTGAAAAATATCCTACTATACAGGAAGTCTTATCTCCTGAAAATAAGCAAGATATTATTCAACTGATAAAAGAAAATTCACATAAAAGCAGCTCCTATGCCGAAGTAAAATATGAAAAACTATTGAAAGCTGCTGAAAAATCTATTGAAGTTTGTATAGTAAGCCTTAGTTCAGCAGTACTTATTCAAACAACTGTGAGGGTTATTTTTAGTTTACAGGAAGCTTTGAAAGCAATCGATAATGAAATCAAAAGGCTATCACTTTTAGATGAAAAGTTTCATAAAGAAATAGTGCTTTTACAAAGTATTCCAGGAGTTGGAGAGTATACAGCATGTGTTGTTTTATCAGAGCTTGGAGATATATCCAATTTCTCGAAACCGAAAGAATTAGTTGCCTTCTTTGGCTTGGATCCAGGAGTAACCCAAAGTGGAACATACAATAGGAAAAACAATAAAATCTCTAAAAGAGGATCACCTCATGTTCGCTCAATTCTCCATATGCTGGCTAAATCTAATGTGTATCCAAATCGCAACAGAGAGTATTTAAATCCTGTTATGCGAGCTTATTTTGAAAAGAAGATAGCTGAAAAACCATACAAAGTTGTAATGTGTGCAATTATGCGAAAGATGGTTCAAATTATTTTTGCTGTCCTCAGAAATCAAAAATCATTTGAGTTAAGAACACCCGAAGAGCATCAAAAACTAATTCGAGAAAAGAGTAAGTTAGTCGCATAAACTATTAAAAGTGTTGCCTCAAAAAATGAAAGTGTATGAGGCTTGTTTGCTATGCACATTTTTAAGTTTTGTGACTTAAAAATTTTTAAAAAAATTTTTAAAATAACTATTGACTTCCTTAGTTGGTCTACAAAAGAATGAATTAGATAGCAAGCGTTAAGCAAGTTTTCAAATTTGTTATATAATTATAACATAAAAGTCAATGTATGTGTATAAATATCTTGACTTTTAAACATAAAAAGTGTTATAATATAACTAAGTTATATTTGAAGAAAGGAGGGCAAATCATGGCAAACGGAGATTATGAAGTAACTCATAATAGGATTCTTAATAGTGGTAAGAAAATTTTCAAAGAACAAGGATTTGAAAAGGCAAATTTAAGAGCTATTTGCAAAGAAGCAGGTGTTACTACTGGGGCGTTTTATGGTCATTTTGAGGATAAGGAAGCACTTTTTTCTGAGTTAGTTGAGCCGATTGTAAGCCAAATCCGAAAATACTATGCTATGTATGAGGATAAGAGTTTTGAGACATATAAAAAGGAAGTTCCACTTGGGAAAGAAACCATTTATAAAATTTTAGACTTTAAAGCACATGGCGCTGTTAAGATGGTCTTGTATTTTTTTGAAAATAAAGATGCATTTGAGTTATTAGTGTTTGGTTCTTATGGAACAAAATACAGTAATTTTTTAGATGAACTCGTGGAAATAGAAGATAAAAATCACATCAAAATATTAAGCATGATTTATGGTGAAGATGGTGTCGGTAGTGTAATAACCGATATGGGAATTCACTTAATTAACCATGCATATTATTATGCTTTATCTGAAGTTGCTGTTCATTCTAAAAGCAGAGAAGAAGTAGAATTAAATGCCAAACTAATTTCAAAATTCTTTAATGAAGGATGGGGCAAAATAAGAGGTTTGTAAAATGGAAAATTTTTTTGCATCAAATATAACTTAGTTATATTAAAGATTTAATTTTATACAAATTGGCAACATGCTGCTTTATAAGCAGATAAAAAATATTATATGTATTCAAGGAGGAGAAAAATGAATTTAAAAGGTATTGTAAAAATAGCAGTATTTTCTGTTATTGGATTTGTTCTTACGATGGGATTAGGATTTTTGACAGGTTCTTTTGGAATGATTCCGAGTTTGTATTTATCATCGGCACTTGCAACAATTATTGCCGCACCAGTTTTTGTAATAATGTGTAAACAAGTCGCACAAAGAGGAACAGCATTCTTATATTTCTTATTACTCGGCGTGTTCTATGCTCTTATGGGAATGTGGCCCGTAATAGTAGTTTGTGCAATTGCAGGAATATTAGCAGAGCTTGTGATTGGTAAAAAGGAAAATTACTCAGACAAAAATATGAGAGTTGGACTTGGTTTTGGTGCTGGTATGTTTATATATTCGCTTCATGCGATGTATTTCACATTCGTATTTGGAGTCGAAGGTCTTACAAAACAATTCCCTAAGATGTTTACAACAGACTATGCAACATTTCTTTATAATTTTTACACCCCTAAAAACATTGCAATTTGCGTAGTGATCGCAATCGTTGCATCAATTATTGGTGCTAATTTTGGAACATATATTTACAACAAATTCTTTAGCAACAGGAAGAAAAAAAGTGTTTTGTAAAGGTGAAAAAAACTATATAGAAGGGTACCAACTATTAGATAAAATCAACCCACTTACTATAGTTGGGTTGATTTTACTATTTTCAGTTATTCTAACTGTTGGAGAGCAATCACAATATTTATTTTCCCTTATTTTTGTCTTAGGACTATTATTCTTATTTTCTATAAGAAAGACATTTAGAACGATATGTTCATTGCTTATAGTATGGGGGCTTATTTATTTGCTGAAACCCCACTTAGGAAATGTTTTGGTTGGTTCTATATATACAATGCTACTTATAGTGTTGAAATTTGCTCCACTTTTCATTTTGGGAAAAGTGCTGTCTTCGTATAGTTCTTCGCATCTAATTGCTGCATTTAGAAAAATTGGTATTGATGGTGGAATAGGTATAGGAATCACAGTATTCTTTCGTTTTATTCCGGAAATTTCTATTAGGATGAAGGAAATAAACAATGGCATGAAAATTAGAGGATTTAAAGCAAGTATTTTCAAACCAATTAAAACATTTGAATTATATTTTGTTCCTCTTATGTATAAGTGCATAGATATAAGCGATACCTTAACTTGTTCAATCATATCAAAAGGCATTGAATATGATGGCAAAAAAACAAGTTTTCATGATGTAAAATTTACTTTTATCGATATTGTAATGTTAATGATTGGAATAATTTTGGTTTTGGTGAGTGTATGGAAAATATCTTAGGAGCAAATATACGCAAATTTTCATACGGCGAGGACTTAGTACTAAAAGACTTAAAACTGTCTGTAAAAAAAGGAGAGATAGTTGTATTAACAGGTCTTTCAGGATGTGGGAAAACAACATTTTTAAGACTTCTAAATGGACTCATTCCATATTTTTACGAAGGAAATTTAGAAGGTAATATTGAGCTTTTGGGAAAAGAAATATCTTCGTATCAGAAAGGTGAACTTGCAAAATATATAGGAAATGTATTTCAAAATCCCAAGGATCAGTTCTTTTGCGATGTGGTTGAAGATGAAGTTGCTTTGGTAGGAGAAAATCTTGGGTTAGATGAGAACTTATTAAAAGAAAAGGTAGATAAAGCATTAAATTTATTGGAGATAGGTCATCTAAGAAAAAAATCTATCTTTGAATTGTCTGGTGGAGAAAGACAAAAGGTGGCGATAGCAGGAACACTTATTTATGATACAGACATTATCTTTTTCGACGAACCTTCAAGTAGCCTTGATTATGACAGTATAAGGAAATTTGAAAACATACTTGTTAAGTTAAAAGCGATTGGCAAGACAATTGTAATAGCTGAACATAGATTGTATTACCTTAAAAATATTTTTGATCGTCTTGTCTATATGAAAGATGGAACGGTAGAAAATATTTTTAAAAAAGGTGAACTCGATAACCGGAAGTGTAAAGAACTGGAATTAAGAACATTAAATGAAAAAGAACTTGTGTCGGAAAAAGAGCCATTAAAAACCAGAAGCTATATAAAAGTCGACAATGCAAATATTCACCAAGGGAAAAGAACTTTGATAAAAGATTTGACTTTTGACATTAAAGAAAAAGAAATCATGGGAATTATCGGTTCTAATGGAATTGGGAAAACAACATTAGCAAATTCTTTGTGTGGGCTTTCCGAAAAAAGATTAGATGTGAATTATGGAAAGAACAAGAAGGAACGATTGAAAAATTCTTATTTAGTTTTGCAAGATGTTGATGCTCAGATTTTTTTAGACACTGTGGAAAATGAGCTGATATTTTGTAAAGAAAAGAATACGGAAAGTGATTTGGAAGAAATACGAGATTACTTAAAGCAAACAAATTTGTGGCATAAGAAAGTAAGCCACCCACAAAAATTGTCTGGTGGTCAAAAACAAAGACTTGCGATTATTACTTCGTTTTTATCCAATCGAAAATTGATAGTTTTAGATGAACCGACCTCTGGACTTGATTACAGAAGTATGAGTATTATATCTGATTTAATTACAGAAAAATCAGAGGAAGTTCCATTTATCATTATTACGCATGACTTGGAACTACTATTCAAAACTTGCCATTCTGTTTTAATGATTGGCAGAGAAAATTATAAAAAAATATCTGTAAAAGGAAATGAACAAGTGATTATGGATTTTATGGATAATAAAAAATCTTTGATTAAGGAGGAGAATGATGTTAAATAAGGTTTTTGAGTATGCTGGTTCGCATAAGAAAACAATACATTTAGCGAGTTTTATTATGCTATTAAGTGTCATTATGGGAGTTGTGCCATTTCTATTTGCTTATCAGATTATAAATCCTTTGATTTTAGGACAAAATTTGGAATTCAAAAGGTTAGTTATTTTGCTTGCCGGTATTTTGATATGTTTGGTTTTGCAAGCATTATTAGGTGGTTTGGGTCTTAATATGTCCCATAAGGCAGCATATAACACATTATTTGGACTTAGAACATCTCTACAAAAAAAGATGGAGAATCTTCCCTTAGGAGCTATTGAAGAAAAGGGAACAGGTGCTATTAAAAAGATGTTTGTAGATGATATTGGTAGTTTGGAAGTTCTTTTGGCACACTCATTGCCTGAAGGAATTGCCAATTTAATTGTGCCTGTAATGGTATATATTGCAATGTTTTTCGTTGACTGGAGACTGGCACTTATGTCTTTGGCATCCATTCCACTAAGCATTGTCGCTATGATGATTATGTATTCCGCAGGAATGAAAAAAATGGGACCATATTATATGGCGAGTGGAAAAATGAATAATACCATTATTGAATATGTGAATGGTATGGAAGTAGTAAAAGTGTTTAACAAGCAAGCGGAATCATATCAAAGATTTTCTAAAGATGTTGGAGATTATAGAGATTATGCACTCGCTTGGTATAAGACTGCATGGCCATGGATGGCATTGTATAGTGCCTTGCTCCCATGCACGATTATATTAACATTGCCGCTTGGCGGTTACTTTGCTTACATGGGCTATGTTAGTCTTTCTGATTTGATATTGGTTTTATGCCTATCTTTGAGTATTGGCTTACCACTCTTAAAGGCTTTGGGATTTTTACCAACGATGCCACAGCTTAATTATAAAATATCTGCATTGGAAGATGCTTTAAATATAGAACCATTAAAACAAGGTGAAAACAAGTTTAAAGGTATAGATCAAACTATTTCCTATGACAATGTTACATTTGGTTATCAACTAAGCAAGATGGGAGAGAATGGACAACCTGAAACATACATTAAAAATGTGATTCATAATGTGAGCTTTACAGCAAAAGTTGGAGAAAAGACAGCCATTGTTGGAGAATCAGGCTCAGGTAAAAGCACCTTAGCGAAACTCTTAATTCATTACTATGATGTTTTAGAAGGAAGCATTAGTATTGGAGGACAAAATTTACAGGATATGAGTCTTAAGGCACTGAATAAAGAGATTTCTTATGTGTCTCAAGACCAATATTTATTTAATACTTCACTCTTAGAAAATATTCGTATCGGAAATTTGTCAGCTACGGATGAAGAAGTGATAGAAGCTGCAAAGAAAGCTCAGTGTATGGAATTTTTAGATAAGCTCCCAAATGGTATTTACTCTTTGGCTGGCGAGGCAGGAAAGATGTTATCAGGTGGAGAGAGACAAAGAATATCCCTTGCAAGAGCTATCTTAAAAAATGCACCGATTGTTGTACTTGATGAAGCTACTGCCTATGCAGATCCTGAAAATGAAGAAAAGATGGAAGCTGCGATTGCTGAACTTGTAAAAGGTAAAACATTGATTGTAATTGCTCATAAACTTCCGGCAATTGTAGATGCAGACCAAATATTGGTAATGAATCATGGCCGTTTAGTTGCAAATGGAAAACATAAGGACTTGTTAGAATCATCAGCAGACTACCGTAAATTATGGGATGCGACAATATTTAGTAAGGAATGGAAAATTGATAGAAAGGCAGGTGAAATGAATGTTTAAGCTAATATCAAGAATTTTAAACTTGTCAGGAAAGTATAAAAATAGAATTAAAGGGGCATTTGTTTTTGCCTTTGTTGAATCCATATTAAGTAAAATGCCTATATTTATTGCATTTACCGTTTTGATAGGATTTTATGAAAAAACGAATACCTCCAAAACTTTTCTATATGTAGGAATAGGACTTGTTTTAGTGGTTTTATTACAAGCGGTGGTTCATTTCTTAAGCGATAAATTGCAAAGTGCAGCCGGCTTTCTGATTTTTGCAGACAAAAGGATGAAGCTTGGAAATCACCTTAGAAAACTTCCTATGGGATATTTCACATCAGGAAATTTAGGAAAAATCAATTCTGTTTTAAGTTCAGATATGGCATTCATTGAGGAAGTATCCATGAGTACCATAGCTAATATGATGAGTTATGTGCTTTCAACCGTTGTGCTTACTATATTCATGTTTGTTTTGGACTACAGAATTGGATTGATTGCGGTGTTTGTAATATTGGTTGCAACACTGATTGCAAACGGCATGAATAAGATGTCTTTATCTGAAGCTGTTATCAGGCAAGAGCAAGGAGAGAAGCTAACAGATTCAGTTTTGTCATTTGCAGAAGGAATTAGTGTAATCAAAAGCTATAACCTTTTAGGCGACAATTCAAAGGCTCTTACAGATAGCTTTGCTTCATCAAGAGACACTTCTATAAAGTTTGAAAAGAAGATGACACCTTGGACAAGCGGATTGAACATCATTTATGGTATCGGAATTACATTTATTTTGGCACTTGCTTTGTATCTTCATTTACAAGGAATGTTGAAACTTCCTTATGTGTTAGGACTGATACTATTTGTATTTGACTTATTCAGTCCATTAAAAACTCTTTATGGAGAAGCAAGCAGGCTAACAGTTATGAATGCTGCTTTAGATCGTATTGAAGAAGTATTAAATGAAACGGAACTACAGGATACAGGTAAAAAACATATCTTAAAGGCTAAGTTTGGTGAGCCGGAAATTAGTTTTAATCATGTGAAATTTTCTTATGGAGAAAAAGAGGTTTTGCATGATATGAATTTTGAAATGAAAAAGAATACAATGACAGCTTTAGTTGGACAATCTGGTGGAGGAAAATCTACAGTAGCCAACCTTTTAGCGAGATTTTGGGATGTAGACTCCGGTGAAATTTTGATTAGAGGAGTGAATATAAAGGATGTTTCACTATCTGAATTGATGTCGGAAATTAGTATGGTTTTCCAGAGAGTTTATTTATTCCAAGATACGATTTTTAATAATATTGCCATGGGGAAAGAAAATGCGACGAAAGAAGAAGTTATAGAAGCCGCAAAAAAAGCAAGATGTTATGACTTTATTATGGCACTTCCTGATGGATTTGACACAATGATTGGAGAAGGAGGAGCAACTCTATCCGGTGGTGAAAAACAAAGAATTTCTATTGCTCGCTGCATATTAAAAGATGCTCCTATTGTAATTCTTGACGAGGCAACAGCAAGTGTTGATGTGGACAATGAAAGCTATATACAGGAAGCAATCAGTGAATTGGTAAAAAACAAGACATTGCTTGTGATTGCCCATAGATTAGGCACAATCAAAGAGGCTGATAATATTATTGTAATAAAAGATGGGAATATTGCAGAACAAGGAAATCACAGTGATTTAATGACTTTAGATGGAATCTATAAAAATATGGTACAACTGCAAGAAAAAAATAAAGGACTAAAAATTATATAAAAATTGGTCTAAGAGAGGAGAAGACGATGAAACAAGATATGAAAGAACAATTATTAACAAAAAGACCAATAGACTTGTTATTTCAATTATCTATACCGGCTGTTATCGGAATGATTGTTATCGGCTTATATCCGTTAATGGATGGAATATTTGCTGGAAAAATCATAGGGCAAACAGCAATGACTGCCTGCGGCGTTGCAATGCCACTTACCTTTTTTAACAGCGGTGTTTCAACTTTACTTGGTGTAGGTTCTGCATCTGTACTTTCAAGAGCAATCGGTAAAGGAGATCAAAAAACTGTAGATAAAATAATGGGCAACCTAATCTATTGGGTGATTTTCTTCTCTGTAATTATTACAGTTGGAGGAATACTTCTTGCTCCACATTTCTTGTCTATGGTTGGAGCAACAGGTGAAATCAAAGCCTATGGCATTAGATACCTTAGAGTGATCTTTATAGGCTCTTTGTTTGTAAACTTCACACAGTCCGCAAACATGGTTATGCGTGGTGAAGGACTGATGAAAAAAGCTATGACGATTATGGGACTTGGGGCATTACTGAATATTATTCTTGACCCTATCTTAATGACTGTTATGGGTGAATATGCGATTGAAGGTGCTGCCCTTGCAACCATCACAGCACAATTTGTTCAGGCAGTGGCAACACTACATTATTTCTTGAAAAAGAGTAAAGTTGTTAAAATCCATAAGATAAAGTCTAATCCGGAGATAAAAAAAGAAATGTTTGGGGTAGGATCATCAGCTATGATGATGCAGCTTTTATTTATGATACAACAAACTATGCTTTATAAAATGGCATTTAAGTATGGCGGAGATACCAATGGAATTTTGATGGCGGCATCACTTCGTGTATATGCCTTTTCATTTATTCCTCTTTGGGGAATGAGTCAAGGCTTGCAACCTGTTGTTGGAACAAACTTTGGGGCAAAACAGTATGACAGAGTAAGAGAAGCTATGAAGGTCTTTTCTATTGGCGGTTTAGTTCTTGCAGGAATCTTTTGGGTTCCATCCCTATTGCTGTCAAGTCAGATACTTTCGCTATTTGGTGTAGAAGCAAACATCATTGCACAAGGGGTTGGAAATTTTAGATTGTTCTATTCCGTCTTTATCTTGTATGGAGTAATGGTTATGACTGTTACTTTCTTCCAATCAATCGGAAACGGAAAGAAAGCCGGAACTATTGTTATGCTTAGACAGTTATTCTTATTTGTTCCCGCAATGATCTTTTTGCCAATGGCATTTGGAGTAAAAGCAGTTTGGTTTACGCAGCCACTTGTTGATTTCATTATGATTGTTGTTGGAATCTTCATGATGCTTGGAGAACTAAATAAGATGAGCAAAGAAAAAGTACAAGCATAAAATTTCTTATTATGTGCGTGAATACCTGAAATAGTAGAAGGCTTAATTTATGAGGAATGGTTAGCTATAAAATGGAGGGATAGAAATGGAAAAGTCTATATATTTATTTGAAAGAATAAACCACAATAAAAATAGTCCTTTTTCCTATAAGCTTTATAGCTGTTTGTCTTTCCATATGTTCGTCTAAACAATTAAATATAATTAAAGGAAGAACAAGTTTCTTTCGTTTTAGAGGACTTCTTATGCCAAGATGCAGGAGTCCTCCTTTTTTTGCCTGAAAACGCAGACAAAAAAAGAATGGAGGAAACATTATGGCAAGAGAATATTACCTTTATGTCAGAGGAGAAAAGGTAAAAGTCAGTGAGCAGATATACAAAGTCTACTGGCGAGAAAGAGAACACGAGAAGTATTTAGAGCAGGTGGACAGAAAAAACCACTTGCTCTTTTTTTCATCATTGGATCATGACGGACACTTTGTAGATAACATCGCTGATGAAAGCGTTGATGTAGAAAAGATTGTTGAAACACAGATGATGAATGAAACCAGATAAGGAGAAAACGTAAATTGTGTTAATGATAGCAGACATGATTATGGAGTGAATATCTTATTTGGAGGAAAAACAAATGGTACAATCAATCTTTGAGGAAATGGGCGGCAGATACGAACGGCAAGGCGAATACATTTTACCCTGCCTTACCATACCACCCGAAAAGGAACAGCCGATAGACTTATTCGGACGGCGGCACTTGGACTATCTGCGGGAGTACCGCAAAATTACATACACCAATCTTCTCACAAGCGGCAGGCTCAATGCTTACCTTGCCGACATTGACAGACAGGCACAGGAACGCTTTGAACGGCTCATAGAGGGCATGAAACAAGCACAGGGCATAACAGAACAGTTAAAGGCAGAAAACGCCTTAAAATGGACTGGAAGAATGAATAACATAAGGGCTTGTGCGAGGGAGATTGTGGAAAAGGAAATTATTTTTGCATAAACAGATGATTAGTGGCAGGGTGAAATCCTGCCACTTTTTCTGCTTTAGTTTGTCAGCTTGACAAATAAAGGGTTAAGGAATATAATTAGATTCAGTTTTATACAAGGAGTTAATAAATATGCGGCAAGGTATTCTTAAATAAACTGTCAATTTGATAGTGGGAACAAAAAGTAGCAGTCCCGTTTCACTTTTAATATGGGGCTTGGTTTTTTGTACCCAGTTTAAGAATACTTTTATCATGTAATTTTATATGCCCGAAAACATATAAGTGTTTTGGGGCTATGGGAGTTATTTACCCAGTGATAGGAGTATTTATCACTGGGTATTTTTATGCCCTTTTTTGGGTGTTGATAGGAGGAAAATCACATGAAAATAATTAACTTAGGCATTCTGGCTCACGTTGACGCAGGAAAGACAACCTTAACGGAGAGTTTATTGTATACCAGTGGTGCAATTGCAGAACTAGGGAGCGTAGATAAAGGCACAACAAGGACAGATACAATGAATTTGGAGCGTCAAAGGGGAATCACTATCCAGACAGCAGTGGCATCTTTTCAGTGGGAGGATGTAAAAGTCAACATTATAGATACGCCAGGCCATATGGATTTTTTGGCGGAAGTATACCGTTCTTTATCCGTATTAGACGGAGCAGTATTATTAGTTTCTGCAAAGGATGGCATACAGGCACAGACCCGCATACTGTTTCATGCACTACAGACAATGAAGATTCCGACAATTTTTTTCATCAATAAAATTGACCAAGAGGGGATTGATTTGCCAATGGTATATCGGGAAATGAAAGCAAAGCTTTCTTCGGAAATTATAGTGAAGCAAAAGGTTGGGCAGCATCCCCATATAAATGTAACGGACAATGACGATATGGGACAGTGGGATGCGGTAATTATGGGAAACGATGGACTATTAGAGAAATATATGTCAGGGAAACCGTTTAAAATGTCAGAACTGGAACAGGAAGAAAACAGGAGATTCCAAAACGGAACGTTATTTCCCGTTTATCACGGAAGCGCTAAAAACAATCTTGGGATTCGGCAGCTTATAGAAGTGATTGCCAGTAAGTTTTATTCATCAACGCCTGAAGGTCAATCTGAACTATGCGGGCAGGTTTTTAAGATTGAATATTCGGAGAAAAGGCGGCGTTTTGTTTATGTGCGTATATATAGCGGAACATTGCATTTGAGGGATGTTATTAGAATATCTGAAAAAGAGAAAATAAAAATCACAGAGATGTGTGTTCCGACAAACGGGGAATTATGTTCATCCGATACAGCCTGCTCTGGTGATATTGTAATTTTACCAAATGATGTTTTGCAGCTAAACAGTATTTTGGGGAACGAAATGCTGTTGCCGCAGAGAGCATTTATTGAAAATCCTCTCCCTATGCTCCAAACAACGATTGCAGTAAAGAAATCTGAACAGCGGGAAATATTGCTTGGGGCACTTACAGAAATTTCAGATGGCGACCCTCTTTTAAAATATTATGTGGATACTACAACGCATGAGATTATACTTTCTTTTTTGGGGAAAGTGCAGATGGAAGTCATTTGTGCCATCCTTGAGGAAAAATATCATGTGGAGGCAGAAATAAAAGAGCCTACTGTTATATATATGGAAAGACCGCTTAGAAAAGCAGAATATACCATCCACATAGAAGTCCCGCCAAACCCTTTCTGGGCTTCTGTCGGGTTGTCCATAGAGCCGCTCCCTATTGGAAGCGGAGTGCAGTATGAAAGCAGAGTTTCACTTGGATATTTAAACCAATCGTTCCAAAATGCGGTTATGGAGGGGGTCCTCTATGGCTGCGGGCAGGGGCTGTATGGATGGAAAGTGACAGACTGTAAAATCTGTTTTGAATATGGATTGTATTATAGTCCTGTAAGTACCCCCGCAGACTTTCGGCTGCTTTCCCCTATCGTATTGGAGCAGGCTTTAAAAAAAGCAGGGACAGAACTATTAGAGCCATATCTCCAATTTGAAATTTATGCACCGCAGGAATATCTCTCACGGGCGTATCATGATGCCCCAAGGTATTGTGCAGATATTGTAAGTACCCAGATAAAGAATGACGAGGTCATTCTGAAAGGAGAAATCCCTGCCAGATGTATTCAAGAATACAGGAACGATTTAACTTATTTCACAAATGGGCAGGGAGTCTGCTTGACAGAGTTAAAAGGATACCAGCCAGCTACTGGTAAACTTATTTGCCAACCCCGCCGCCCGAATAGCCGTATAGATAAGGTTCGGCATATGTTCCACAAGTTAGCCTAACAGCTTGCGAAAGTCGTATAAAATGAGATTTGAAAGGATTAGAAGCTAATTATGATGAAATGCGAATAGATATTGTGCCCTGTTTGTGGGAGCAAAACCCGTAATAAAATTAGGAAAGACACTGTTTTGAAGAAGTTTTGAAGAATTATCCCCTTTATTGTCCAAAATGCAGACAAGAAAGATTGATTAAAGTTGACAACTTGAAGATAACTGTCATCAAAGAGCCAGACGCTTAAGACGCAGAGTCGATGAAATTGTGGAACAATTCACGAATCATCGGCTCTTTTTGTTTCGTATTTGAAAGAACAAACTCACCAAATAAAAAAACGATATTCGGGTGGGTTATTTTGTTATACCCTAAATTACCCTCTGAATTTGTTTTTAAATTTGGAGGGTTTTTATGTTCCTTTTTTCGGGCGGTTGTCCATCTGCTTATATAAAGCAAAGTTTATCTATACATAGCATATCAGGGACTGGCAGGAAGCCAGTTAAAAAAATCCCTGCCAGTGCAACGGTACTTCTCACCATGAAGGTAGAAGTACAATCTCCATACAACAGAATTAGTATTTCCCATAACCGTAGAGGTCACAGAGCCTTTGCGGTTTTTCTTTTGTCGTTTTTTATCGGAATACGCCGCAGGGCTGTTACTTGTTTTGGGTGTCGTTCCCCGCCTCTCCATCTGGATTTTTACATTTCATCGCAGGCTAAAGCCTGCTCAATTCAGATTGATTGGAGGAAAAAAGAATGGCATATAACAACGGACGTGAGGACAGGAAGTGGCGTATCTGGAAAGAAGCCGAGGAAAAAGTGTTGCGGGAACATGGAGTTGATGAAACTACCATTGAACAAATCCGTATAGACGACAGGGCAGACTTTAATTCCAACAGGCGGTTTTACCATTGGACAAGCGATTTCGGGGAATACCTTGAGGGAATGGCAGACAAAGAGCAATCATCCGAGATAAAGACCGTTACGGATTTATTAGATGAAATCGAGGATGAAAATCTGTATCAGGCATTGCTTACGGTGGACAGGCGTACTCTGCAAATCGTTCTGCTGAAAATGCAGGGCTATTCCACAAAAGAGATTGCCCCGCTTGTGCATTTAACGACGGGTGCTATCTATGCACGGTTAGACCATCTCAGAAAAAAGTTGCAGAAGATTTTATAGGCATCTAATACAGCACGCTTTCTTATGGGCTATTGGGTGGGGGATAAAATTCTCCCGCCCAATTTTAGAATAAGTGAATAAAATCCCTGTCCATAGGGAATACTAAAAAGTTTGTGCAAAATCTTGACAGCCATATTGCCGCTATGGTATTCTAAAATACAAATGGGGAAATTGGAAGATTGAAAATTAAATAAGTACATAGATATAAAATTGAAATGTTGGTCAATCGACAAGGCTGACATGGGTTTTGAATTTCAAAGCCGCTACATAACATTGCGAATCAGATTGAGAGGGAATCCTCTTGTCGTTCGTGGTGTGGTGCAGCGGCTTTTTCATTTATCCAAAAGTCAAAGGTAATCAAATCCAGAACGGAGGTGGAAGCACATAGGATTTTCTTTTCGGAGGGTAAGGGCAGGTATAAAGAATGTCGCTGCACAGAAAAGTTGCCCTGCGGAGATGTCCGCAGGGATAGCGAGCATCGGATTGTGTCAGCCACAATCCCAATCCACAGCCTAAAGGCGTGTGGACTAACTTAGGGGACAGGTCTACGCTCCGCTTCGGTCGGCGCTAAGCGGACGTCCACTGGACGTCCAGCGCCCCTAGCTACCCCGATAAAAGAAAAAATAAGACTGGAGGATTAAGAAAAATGAGTAGAGAAAAATCAGAAAAAGTATGCATTACTTTTAGATTGAGCGAAGAAGAACATGAAAAATTAAAGCAGTATTCATCCGCCTGCGGTCTGTCCGCAGCAGAATTTATGCGTCAGTTATGCAGGGGAAATGCCCCACAGCCAATGCCGCAAACCGAGTTTTGGGAACTGCTAGGCAAGCTCTATGAAGTGCATGATGCTTTCAGAAAATGCGTCCCTTTCTATCCTGCCGCCGCTGAAATCTGTAAGGAGATTGAGCAGTTAGTGATGGATTTGCAGCAGAGATTTACTATGCCACAACCGTTTGATATGGAAAAATATGCAGGGAAAGGGGTAGTCTGATATGGCGGCAACGAGCCTCTGGCACATCGAAGGACGGTTGAAAGACCTGATTTCTTATGTGGAAAATCCAGAAAAGACCGTGCCGAATAAGGAGATGCAGGACTTCTTTGACGTGTTCTCCTATGTGAAAAATCCAGAGAAAACGGACAATGGAGAGTTTGTTTCCGCCATCAACTGTTTAAAAGAAACAGCGTTACAGCAGATGATTCTGACGAAAAAGCAGTACCAGAAGACAGGCGGGTATATCGCTTGGCACGGCTACCAGAGCTTCAAGCCAGACGAGGTAACGCCCGAACAATGCCACGAAATCGGCTTGAAACTGGCAAGGGAGATGTGGGGCGACAAGTACCAGATAATCGTTGCCACCCACCTTGACAGGGGGCATCTCCACAACCACTTCTGCTTCAACTCCGTTTCCTATCTGGATGGGAGCAAATATAATTACTCAAAATCGGAGCAGAAACGGCTAAGGGAAACGTCAGACCGCTTGTGCAGAGAGTACGGATTATCGGTGATTGAGAACCCGAAGAAAGCCCCTTCAAGACCGCTGTATCTGGATGAAAAGAGCGGCAAGCCGACACGCTACAACGTCTATCTGGAAGATTTGGCGGAGGCAATCAGCGGCAGTCGGGATATTCCGCACATGATGAGATACCTTACCGACAAAGGCTACGAGGTTGATTTTTCGGGCGGGCATTGGAAGATGAAGCTGCCGCAGTATAAGCATTTTACAAGATTAGATACGCTTGATGAACGCTTAACGCCCGATTTTATCCGCTCACATTTAGGCACAAGGGCAAGGTACGGGAACTATAAAGCGAGGATTTCCTACTCTCCCCATATGCCAGAGGAATATAAAAAGGCTTGGAAACCGCACCAGAAAACCACGGGAATCTTAGCGTTGTATTATTACTGGTGCTATCAGTTGGGGATATTCCCGAAAGGCACGGACTACAAGCCGACAAGCCCGCTGATGAAAGAGGAGCTTCGGAAACTGGACGAGATTACCGCACAGGTACGCTATATGTCAGAGCATGACATCTCCACCCTCTCCGATTTGCACGCCGACAGGGAGAAAAACCAGACGGAAATGGACATGCTTACCGACTATCGGCGGCACTTGCAGAATAAGATACGGCGTGCTTCACCCGCCGAGAAAGAAACGCTCCGAGAAGAAAAAA
The DNA here is from genome assembly GCF_900104645.1 of Alterileibacterium massiliense. Taxonomy (GTDB): domain Bacteria; phylum Bacillota; class Clostridia; order Peptostreptococcales; family Anaerovoracaceae; genus Alterileibacterium; species Alterileibacterium massiliense. The sequence continues at coordinate 219,100 of NZ_FNWE01000001.1, forward strand.
ACGGAGTGACGGAGCAGATAACAGAACTGCGAAAGCGGCTGAAATATGCGGATGGAATTGAAAAACGCTCTGCCCACATTGATGATTGTTTAAACCAAATCCACGATACGGCTGAAAAACAGCGTTCAAACCAGAACGGGAGGGCAGGCAAAACAGACCGCAGGAGGGAGGAATCATTGCGATGAGCAGAAAGTCCGAAGAAGAAATACAGGCAATCATGGAGGAATACAGGGACGCCCCTATGGTAAATCCCGATAAAGTATATCCCCCTCTGCCGCCCGTCCAAAACGTCACTCCCCTTGTCCGTGTTCCAGAGCAGATGAGCTTTACCGAGAAAATCGGCGGCACGGAATACACCGTCGACGCCCATTTCCGAAAGGACGGGCGGGATTTGCTTTCCAAGCTTACGGATATTTTTATGCGTGGCATGCAGGGATATGAATGTTATAATGACGGGGATTGGAGTGGCGATGACGGAGCATAGCAGACCGCAGAAGAATTACCGCTTTAAAGCGTTGAAGTTTGAGGACAGGTATGGTACACTGTACCTACACTTCACAATACCGTGTCTGCTGTCGGAAAGGAGAACCTTATGAAAAGACAGCAGGAAAAATTTACCGCCTTGTACTGCCGTTTAAGCCAGGACGACGGACGGGAAGGCGAGAGCAACAGCATTGTAAACCAGAAAGAATATCTGATGAAGTACGCAAAGGAACACGGTTTCCCTAACCCGAAATTCTATGTGGACGACGGCTATACGGGTACGAATTTTGACCGCCCAAGCTTTAAGGAAATGTCGGCGGATATTGAAAAAGGGCTTGTAAAGACAGTCATTGTCAAAGATTTGTCACGCTTCGGCAGGAATTATATTGAGGTCGGCTCTTACTCCGAAATCATCTATCCCGAAGCGGGCGTGAGGTTCATCGCCATCATGGACAACGTGGACACTGGCAGCCTTGAGAGCAATGAATTTGCCGCCTTTACCAACCTTTTTAACGAATGGTATCCCAAAAGCACGAGCAAAAAGGTAAAGGAAGTTAAGAAAGCGAAGGGGCTTGCAGGCGAACATCTGGGTGCGCCGCCTTATGGATATTTACGGAATCCAGATGACAAGACCCGATGGCTTGTGGACGGGGAAGCGGCGGCAGTCGTCCGCAGGATATTCTCCCTCTGCATGCAGGGAAAGGGCGTGTCTGCCATAGCCACAACCCTCTGGAAAGACAGGACGCTTACCCCGTCAGCCTACAAAGCGTCAAAGGGAATCGGCGTTGCAAAAGTGTCGGAAGACCCGTATTGCTGGGAAACATCTGCCGTAGCCGCCATTCTGGAAAACGTAGCATATATCGGCATAACGGAAAGCTTCAAATCCACAAGGCTTGGCTTTAAGAGCAAAAAACGCATCCCCACCGCAAAGGACAGGCGGGCGTATATCGAAAATGCCCATGCCCCCATCATTGACAGGGATATATGGGAAAAGGTACAGATAATACGGGAAAACAAACGCAGACCGAACAAAAGCGGGATTACGAGCATGTTTTCTGGACTGCTCTATTGTGCCGACTGCGGGGCAAAGTTAAGCCTTGCCACTGCCAACGGATACGCCCATTTCCGCTGTTCGCAGTACAAACGGACGAGCCGCACGCAGAACTGCACGCAGCATTATATCCGAGAGGACGCATTAAACCAGTTGGTTTTGAAACAGCTTCAGCATTTCCTGTCCTATTTACAGCAGTTTGAGCGGGTATTTATCCGACGGCAGATAGACACCACCCTTGCGGAACGCCGATACGAACTGTCCGCAAAGCAGAAACAGATAGAAAAAGACGAAAAGCGGATGGATGAGCTTGACCGCCTGTTCCGCAAAATCTACGAGGACAATGTCAGCGGAAAACTGAATGACGAACGCTTTTACAAGCTGTCAGACGGATATGAAGCGGAGCAGGGACAGTTAAAGCGTGAAATCGAAGCGTTGACCGCAGAGGTCAGCCAAGCCGATATGGAAGTGACCAATGTAGCAAAGCTGATAGCCGTCACGAAGAAATATACCCGCATTGACGAACTCACGCCCGAAATCCTAAACGCATTTGTGGATAAAATCGTAATCCATGAGCGTGAGAAAAAGGACGGGAAACGGACACAGCAAATCGACATTTACTATTCCTATGTCGGGATTGTGGATATTCCCACAGACGAGGAAATGCGGGAAATGGAGCGGGAATATATGCGGCGTACTACACGTCAAACCGCCTGAATAAAGGCGAAAGCAGGAGTAAATCTGTACTCCTGCCGATACATATCTATTTTTATCCCTATCTGGTTTAACTCATGATTGAAACAGTCAGAAATGCTATATCAAGGCTCAATGCTGAAGAAAGGGATATTATTGAACGCTTGTATTTCAATGATGAAACGGTTCGTTCAGTGGCAAAGATCAAAAGTATTACACATCCGGCTTTAATCAAAAGAAGAAACAAAATACTTGAAAAGTTAAAAAAATTCATCGAAGAACTGTAGAACTTCGGTAACCAAAGGGGTCAAATTTTCCTTATGTAAAGTGAAGGGGAATTTGACTTCCTTTACTTTATTCAATAAGAGAGAAGCCTGCTTATGGCAAATAGGAAAATGTAAAGAAAATAATCCCTTTCAAATATTGATCTTTGACAACTGAATAGACCAAGGTAGGACTTTATCTACTTGTGGAGAATTATGACTTACGCCATGATCTTTCTGCTGAAAGCAATTTCGGTTCTATGAATACTGGGTTAGCCAAGGATACAAGAAAGTGAGCGATAAATAAGAATACATAAAAAACAGAGGTGGCAATCTGTTCGGTGATACAAGTAGTGATAATGATACTTCAATAGTTTAAGCCGGCTCGTCTTAATAAGGGGCGGAGGTGAGATTCCTATGTTGCTGCCAAGCACCTACCAATGTCATAAAACTTAGTAAGATAAATAATAGTTAATTAAGGAAAATTTAAAGCGGAGGAGGTGTGTTAGTGGATAATGACTGGAATGGATTGGCTGATTTAATTGCGAATCTGATTACAAAGTACGCTGGAGTTTTAGATTTAGATAATCTTCCAAATCCAACTCCAGTAAAAAATATAGAAGATAAAAATAAATTTGACATAGCAAAAACACAGATTGAGAAAAAACGATAAAAGTGCTATAATATACTTGATATATAAGTCCAAACCACAATTGGTAAAAATATAAAGATATAGAAAAGGATATTGAGGTTAATGCTATGTCAAAAGAAAAAATAAAAGTATACCTCTATACAAGAGTATCTACATCAATACAGATAGACGGTTATTCTTTAGAGGCACAAAAATCAAGAATGAAGGCTTTTGCTCTCTATAATGATTATGAGATTGTTGGTGAATACGAAGATGCGGGTAAGTCTGGAAAATCTATAGAAGGTAGAGTTCAGTTTACTCGTATGATGGAAGATATAAAATCTGGAAAGGATGGGGTGTCTTTCGTTCTTGTATTTAAATTATCGAGATTTGCAAGAAATGCTGCTGATGTACTTTCGACTTTGCAAATAATGCAGGATTATGGAGTTAATCTTATCTGCGTTGAAGATGGCATTGATTCATCCAAAGATGCTGGGAAACTAATGATTTCTGTTTTATCAGCAGTGGCTGAAATAGAAAGAGAAAACATTCGTGTCCAAACAATGGAAGGTCGTATTCAAAAGGCAAGAGAGGGTAAATGGAATGGTGGCTTTGCTCCGTATGGCTATAAACTTGAAGACGGCAAGCTGTTTATAAATGAGGAAGAGGCAGTTGCCATAAGAACGATTTTCGACCAGTATGTAAATACTACGATAGGAGCCAATGGGATATCTAAATACTTAGAGAATCATGGAATTAGAAAAATCCCAAGACAGAACGGAAAGAATCCTTTGTTTGATGCAGGTCTTATAAGAAAGATATTAAAGAATCCTGTATATAATGGGAAAATAGCATTTGGAAGAAGAACTTTAGAAAAAGTTCATGGTACAAGGAATGAATACAGACAAGTAGAGCAGGACGATTATTTAGTAGCAGAAGGCATTCATGAAGCAATAATCCCAGATGAATTGTGGCAGGCTGCACAAGTTAAGCTGAAAGCACAAGCTAAAAAGTATGAACATGTAAATAAGGGCAAGAACATGAGGACACACTTATTATCAGGAATAGTAAAGTGTCCGATATGTGGTGCTGGAATGTTTGGAAACAAATCCATAAAATATAAAAAAGATGGGACGAAGTATAAAGACTTCTATTACTATGGTTGTAAGCATAGACTTATGAATAGAGGACATAAATGCACCTATAACAAACAAATTAGAGAAGAATTGTTAGATGATGCTGTCGCTGAGGTAATAATCAAGTTAGTTAGCAATCCTAAATTTGCATCTATGATGAAGGAAAAAATCAACATGAAGGTTGATACATCAGCGATTGAAAATGAGATAGATAATTATCAAAAAGAGCTAAGGAAAAGTCATTCCACAAAATTTAAGCTCATTGAGGAAATAGATAATTTAGATGTTGATGATAAGCACTACAAACGAAGAAAACAGGATTTAGATGATAGACTTTATCGTATGTACGATAAAATTGAAGAATTAGAATCATTGTTAATTGATGCAAAAGCAAAGAAACAAACTATTGAAGCTGAAAAACTTACTGGCGATAATATATATAAGGTTTTGATTTATTTTGACAAACTTTATAAAGTCATGAACGATGTTGAACGCAGGCAGCTAATAGAAGCACTCATCTCTGAAATTCAAATTTATGAAGAGAAGCAGGCAAATGGGCAATGGCTAAAATCCATTACTTTTAAGCTACCTATCATTGATGAGGATCTAAATATAAGTTTGGACAATGATGAGCATGTTGAGAGTGTCTGTTTGCTGTCAAGAAAATAAGATAATGGGTTATAAGACTGTTGAAATCAATGGAATTTAGAATTTAAAAGAAGCCTTAAAAGCCAATTTTATATTTGGAAAACAACTTGTAGGATAAGTTCAAGAATAGATTATTGCAGGGTGTGAGGATACTATGGTTATTTTAGGTGGAGTTAACGGGGTGGATAATATAGAGCTACTTATCATATAATAAAAATATATAATAATTAAGTTGAATTAAGGGTTCAATATGAATAAAAAATGCATATGATATTACCTAAAAAATAATTACAAATCCAGCGAGCAGGAATCTATGCACGAGTCAGCATTGCGGATAGAGACCAGTTAAATACTTGGTTGCTCAAATATCTGCTTTAACTAGACTCTTATTATTCCAATTGGAAACTTGTAGATATTGATATTGCATCAGGCATGGCTAAATCAAGCAGAAAAGAATTCTTAAGAATGCTTGAATATATAAAGAAAGAAGACATTATTATAATCGTTACAAAGAGCGTTAGCCTATATGGTTGAGACACAGCAATTGCCTTAGAAGGATTAAAATTAATTAAGCAATCCATTGCAATAATCATCTTTGAACAAGAAAACTTAGATAGACAAGAAGATGATACAGATATGATATATACATTATGGAATCTTTAGTGCAATCAGAAAATAAACAGCGAAGTGAAAATATAAAATGGGTTCTAAAAAAAGAGCGACACAAGGCACATCAAAACTTTATAATCGAAAATACTGTAGCTATGATCATGATGAAAATGGAGACTTGATTATAAAATTCCAACAATCAAAAATAGTCAAGAAAATATTTAATTGGTACTTAAATGGGATAAGCTTCATAGGCATTGTCAAAGAACTTGAAAAAGAGAATAAAATCCACAACAGGGAAAACAAATGGCCTAAGAGAAGTATTGAGAGCATGTTATAAAATGTAAAGCATACAGGTTCTGTAAAACTAATAGATTCAGTAAATAAAGATAATTATTATCTTCAAAAAGACAATCATGAATCAATTATTACTGATGAAGTATTTAATAAAGTTCAAGAAGAAAAACCAAGTAGAAGTAATCTTGATTAAGAGAATAATAGAAAGAGTAGAAAATATAGTTCAAAAAATACAGTTAAGAATAATTAATAATCGAGAATGTAAAATTGCAGAAATAAATGAGGTAAAATGGTGAAAAGAAAACAATATAATGATTTTTATTTTATTAATGACGGTAGAATTCATACATTAGCTGAAGTTCAAGAGCGATATGAAAAAAATAATGGAGATATATCTTTTTTTCAAGGTCGTATGAGATGCCCAGAATGTAAAGAAGCTATACTATCTTTTACACATAAAACATCAAGGTGCCGTGAATATTTATCAAAAGAACCTAGTTCAAGTCATTTAGATAACTGTTCCTATAATTATGATTATGCTAGTAAAAAACAAATAATTGAGTATGTAGAAACAATTAGTGAAGATCAAATTCAAGATAGGCTCGAATCAGCATTAAATATGCTGATGAATAGAGATTCATCAGTAGATATAAGCATAAAAAGTCAAACACAAGGAGATAATCCACTTATTATAAAAAGTTTTAACGGGGGAAATTCAATAAAACGAACAATCCCAAGAAAGAGTCTTAGTATGTGGTTAGATAAAGAATATGAAGATAAAGTTTTTATATTCTATGGAAAAGTTAAATTAAAGGTTGAGCCAGTGAAACAAGCAGAGCAAGAGGGGCGAGTCGAGCCATTTGAAGAATTTTTTAAATTATTAATTTATACCAAAAGAAGAGATGGGACATGGGGATATAAAACAAAAGTATTTCGTGGAAGAATTGAAGATAAAATAGATGAGAATAAAGAATATGATATAGCAATTTTAGGGTATCTCGACTTTTCTTATGGGAGAACACCAGAAATAAAGATGGTAAAATACAATTCGTTACTATACAGATAAATAGCCAAATCAAAATAAATAATAGTGCGTACAATAATGATGAAAAAGAAGAATATTTAGCTATTTTATGAAATAATAACAAGATAGAATATAACCTAAATATCACATGTGGAAGCCATAGCGTTAATACAAAAGATATAAATTTAGAAATCCTGCATTTTAAGCAGTTTTATAAGCATTTTATTTTTGAAAAAGATTAAGAGGGATACATCAAAAATACTCAATAAAATCATATGATTGTAAGAGTAGTTTTGCAACTGGTATGAGGAAACATAAAGATAAAAGTAGTAATATAAACTCATTTTGTACTTTCTACAAGAGTAGCTTAATAAGCTACTCTTTTTTTATTAAAGGGAGTAAGGACTCGCTACATCCTTTTCAAAATACAAAACTCTAATAGCCAACTTTACATATTCGCTTTTATAGCATATAATAAAAGCGTAAATGAGAGGGGGGCGGACTATGAATACACTTAAAGAATATATACAAGAAAAATTAGTAATCACAAACAAAGAAGCAGAAGAACTTGGAAATACCAGGCATAATTTATCAGAATTAACAAAGAGTGGACAATTAGAAAGATTAAGACCAGGACTATATCAATTAAAAGGAAAAGTTATAGACGATTTTGTTTTAATATCATCAAATAGTAATCGAATTATATTTTCCCATCAAACAGCCCTATACCTCCACAACCTATCAGATAGAACTCCAAATGTATTTCATATATCTGTACCTCAAGGCTATAATGCCAGCCATATCAAAAAAAGATATGAAGATTTACAAGTTCACTATGTAAAAAAAGATCTATACGAATTCGGAAAGACAGAAATAAAATCACCGCAAGGCAATTTTATACCAGTTTACGACATTGATCGAACAATTTGCGACATTATAATCAACAGAGAAAAAATAGATAAACAAATTTTCACAGAAGCCTTAAAAAGATACTTTAAATCATCAAATAAAAATCTAAGACGACTCATAAAATACAGTAGACTATTTAAAATAGAAGATGAAATTAGGAAATATATGGAGGTATTATCGTGATTAATATCGAGAGTATAAAGGGCAAGATAAGAAGCATGGCAGAGAAGAAAAATTTAAAATCCCAAGAAGTTCTTTAAATATATTTTTTCAAAAGATTTTTAGAAAGGCTATCTAAATCAAAGTACAAAAATAATTTTGTAATAAAAGGTGGATTCCTTATATCATCATTAATCGGAATTGAAAATAGAACAACTATTGACATGGACACAACCATAAAAGGCATAGCCCTAAAAGAAGAAAAAATAAAAGAAATTGTAGAAGAAATAATAAATATCAATGTAGATGATGGAATAAAATTTGAAATAAAAGACATCAGTTATATTAGGGAAGATGATGAGTACGAGAACTTTAGAATTTCACTAATAGCAAATGTTGGGAAAACTAAAAATCCAATGAAACTAGACCTAACAACAGGAGATGCAATAACACCAAGGGAAATAGAATACACATATCCCTGTATCTTTAGCAAAGAAAATATAAAAATAATGGCATATCCATTAGAAACAATTTTAGCTGAAAAATACGAAACAATAATCAGAAGAAATATAACAACGACAAGAATGAGAGACTTTTACGACCTGTATACCCTCTACAAACTAAAAAAAGATGAGATAAACTATGAAATTTTAAAAGAAGCAATAGAGAGAACCTCAAATAAAAGGGGAAGTCAGGAGATAATGAAAGACTATGAGGAAATAATCGAGGACATAAAAGAAGATTTATACCTAAGATCCTTATGGGAAGTATATCTCAGTGAAAATAAGTATATTGGAGATTTGACTTTTGATAAGGTGGTTGATGTAGTGACGATTATTTCAAATAGGGTTAGTGAGATGTAATATTCCAGGGTACTGTTTGGAAATTATAGACAAGAAAATATTAAGTATTAGAAGTAGAATTAATCTACTTCTTTTTTAACAGACAAATGTTATTTCAAGGATAACGTTTTTATATTAAACGAAAATTTAATGGTATAATATAATAAATAGTAGTTTTTGACGTAGAGCATATTGAGAATTTTTAGTTATAATCTATTAAAAAAACGGATAGATTTAGACATGATAAGTCATGAATTGATGGGAAAGGCAAAAGTTAGTAAAAGTAAGTTTTATAAAATGAAGAACGGGAAAATATAAATGCAGATGTTTTTCTTAGAATTTGTGATTTTTTTGATTGGGGTATGCTAGATATATTAGAGTGCATAAATAAAGATTATATATAATATACGAGTTAGTAATTAGAAGTAAGTTTTCATATATTAAATTAATTATTTTAGTGATTAAATTTCTTAAGTTGAGATATAACAAAAATAAAATTAAAGGAGAAAAAATTGAGTCATAATCATTCAACAAATATAGAAGTAAATAATTATTTACATATTTATTATATTAGTTTTGATTTACTTGATAGTGGATATGGACAAGTAAAAGATAAGTTCTATGATGAACTTTTTGATGATATTCCTGCTTTTGCGTTTGGTACTGATGTGATGAACGAGAAAAAAGATAAAATTGGTTTAGTACCTACTGTAAGAGAAGCAATGAAAAAACTATATACAATAAAAGAAATTCAAGAAGCCAGTAGAGAATATTTAAATTCTAATTCAACAGAAGACAAATATATCAAGAGAGGAGAATTTGGAGAGTTACTTCTATATCATCTTTTACACGAATACTTTAGAGCCGATGCATTAATATCTAAAATATATTTTAAAGATAGTGTGGGTAGTGTTGCCCATGGATTTGATGCGGTTCATGTAGATGTTAAAGAAAAAATTATATGGTTAGGAGAATCTAAACTATATAAAAATCCTAAAACAGCAATTGATGAACTTGCAAAAGATGTAGTGAATCATTTTAATGTTAATTTTCTAGACAGCGAATTTCAAATAATTACAAATCGAATACACGATTCTAAAGCAGCTTGTGATGATTTTATTTTAGAATTATTAGATCCTAATACTAAAATTCTCAGAAAATTAGCCAATATTAATGTATGTTTGTTTGCTGCGTTTGAAAGTGATAGCTTAGCAAATTTTAATAAAGATAGTTTTGAGGAAACTTTAAATAAAGAAGTTGACAAGCTATATAATAGGATGAATAATTTGTTAAAATTACATCCATGGTCAGATTCTCTCAATGTTTATTTGTTACTGTTTCCTTTAGATAACAAGAGAGAATTTGTATCTTCTTTGCATCAAAAATTAAAAGGAGGACAACAAATTTGAATGAAGTTATGGAATTTAATATTAAATATTTGAAAAATTTTGAATATAATTGGAAATGTACTAAGTATTATTCTTCTGTTATAGATACAACTGAAGCTAGAAAAATTTTAATAAATATACTAGAAAATTGGGATAAAGTAAATAATGAGGCTAAATTAATTTGGTTGGACTTGGTTGAAAGAGCAGGTTTTTATCCTTATTATATTGACAAAATTAAAAATATTGAAAATTATAATCAGTCTTTGCAATCTAGTATTAGAAGTAATTTTTTTAAATCTGAATATTTAACTGGTGTATACTTTCATGAGAAACAAAAGGAAATTGAAATAGCAATTAATTTAAAGAAAAATGTTGCGGTTAGTGCACCTACGAGCTTTGGAAAAAGCCTACTTATTGAAGAGTTTGTTGCCAGAAAACAGTATAGAAATATTTTGATAATTCAACCAACACTTGCATTAATTGATGAAACACGAAAAAATATGTGTAAATATTTAGATTATTATAATATTGTTATTAACACCAAACAAAAAGCTACAGATAGAAATATTTTTATTTTGACAGCAGAGAGAGTACTTGAATATGAGGCTATGCCTAAAATTGATTTTTTTATTGTTGATGAATTCTATAAGGTTAGTAATTTGAGAAATGATGATAGAGTGGATGCTTTAAATATTTCTATAATGAAGATAATGAATGATAAACCTCAATCTTTGTTTTTAACACCTTCTGTTAACTCGCTTTCAGATAAATTTATAAAAATTTATGATGTGGAATTTTTCAAGACAGATTATTCATTGGTGAATACTAATATTATAGAAGTTCGAAAGAACAATAAACCATTTAAAAACAAAGAAAAGAAACAAGAGCTATTTAAATTGCGTAAGGGCCTAAAAGAGCCAAGTATAGTGTACGTAAAATCACCTAATGAAGCATATAAGTTAGCAAATGAGTACATAGACTACTTTAAAAATGTTGATGTTGTGAATAGAAATTTACCAATATTTGAATGGATGGATGAAAATATATCTGAAAAATGGGATCTTAAAAAACTCATGAAGTATGGGATTGGAGCTCATAATGGGGCTTTACCAAGGCATATTGTTTCTTCTGAAATTGAAATGTTCAATGAAGGGATTCTACAAATTTTGTTTGCCACTGTATCATTAATAGAGGGAGTAAATACGGTTGCGAAAAACATATTAATATTCAGTAATAATAAAGGCATTAAAGTTATAGATTTTTTTGATTTTGCAAATATCAAAGGAAGGGCGGGAAGAATGGGAAAGTATTATACAGGAAATGTTTATTTATTTAATGAACAACTTTCACCTGAAGATTTTTCCATAGATGTTCCTTTTATTGATCAAAAAGATATTTCAAATGAGATTTTATTTAATATCCCTGATGATTATGTTGAAGATAGAGATAGAAGGAACAGTTTAGTGTCAGGAATACCAGAAGAATTACAAACTATAATAAGAAAAAATTTAATTTCTGTTGAAGGGCAGAAGAAATTATATAATTATATTAAATCGAATGTTAATAATTTATCGTATTTAAAGTGGAGTAAAATTCCTTCATTTGAAGATTTGTGGAAGACACTAAACTTGGCTTATAAATTTTTAGAAAATAATGATAATGAAAAGTTTGCAAAATTACAAGCTCTAATGTCATTAGATATTGTTAATATGCCTTTAAAAGAAGTAATTTATAAAAAAGAAGCCTATATAAGCACAGCAGATCCAAATAAAAATTTTCATGAAAAAGCTATCGATGATGTTTTAAAGTTTGTTAGAAATGATGCAAATTATAAAATTCCAAAGCTACTGTCAGTTGTAGAGTCTATTCAGAGATATGTTTTTGAAAATATCCATAATGGTACATCTGGAGATTATAGTATATTTAGTTCATTATTAGAGAATGGCGAGATAAGTGAAAATTTTAGATTTTTAGTTGATTATGGTGTACCATTATCAGCTGTGAAAAAAATAGAAGTTGAATTTAACAAGTGTAACAAAGAAAACCATGATAACATATTTATATTACAATGGTTGAAACAAAATATTAATATATTTAATAGTATATTACTGGAATATGAGTATAATTTACTGAAAAAATCTTTAAATTTTTGAATATTATGTAGAAGATGGATAGTTTTAAAGGGGTCTGTGAGTCTGTAAATAATTTTGTGTATCAATGTTTGACCATTCCTATAGAAATGAAGCTTTTCTTAATTTTACACAGTTTCGATGTATTTTTGTAATGGCCATACTAATCACCAGAACTTTCTTTTGCTTTATTAAGAAGCAGGGAATGGATCTGCCATATTCTCTTGATAATTTTTCTATCTGCCTATTCATAGATTCAATTTCATTTTTGTAAATAACACCAGTTGTATTAGTAGCTTTTGCAATCTGGTTTATGTTATTTGTTGCATTTGAAAGTAGCCATTGTAGGTTTCTAAATGGTTCTAAATCTACGACATAAATCTCTTTTTCCAATACACATTTTCTAAGAAAGTGGGACATTGTTTTACAATTTGCAAGCTTCATTTTCTTCTTTAGTTAATTTAATTTCTATTCTTTCATTTCTAAATCTATTTGCCATTTTATTCTCCTTTATAAAATATATTTCGGGGTCTTAGGGTTTCCCCTAACAGGGGTTTTATATACGCTGTAAAGGGAGCCTAGATGCCTTGAATAACCCTTTTGTGAGCAAGCTTGCCATACATCTAGCAAATGGAGATGTGAGGATTTCTATGGTGTAAATCATTAATCCACTTGAGCTCCATCTCAGTATGAGAATTAGGATGTGGGCTTAAAGGTTTATGAGACTTGTCTCTAAGAGAGTACCTATCCCCGTTAAATCGCTTATTCCAACGCATCAGAGATACCTTTGATATATATGATACCTTCGACAGACAAAATTGATAGAGCAACCACTACTATATAGCTTTACAGAGTAATACCTAGTGTCAATAGTGTGGGGCAAATATATCTCAGAATGTGTTATACTGTTCATAGCGATTGAATGTCCTTTCGTTAGATGATTTTGTGGTAAAACCATTCTAACGGACTCAATCGCTTTTTTCTATCCCTAATGTCTCACATCTATTGTATAGTTACAGAAAGTTTATTAATTAGAGAAAATCTAGTATATCTATACTGCGATGAAAAAATATAATTATATTAATGGAGAAAAGTTTAATATGAGAAACATAGAAAAAATTGAGATGGCAAAGAGAAAGAATATTATTCTTCCACCCGAACTAGCAAGTGATAAAAATATAGTTGGAGTATATAAAATATTTGCTGTAAAAGATGAAATTAGTACATGCTTATATATTGGGAAATCCACGAATATATCGTATAGACTACTCGGTTCGGGAGGTGGTCATATTTATATGTACTTAAATAATAATTTTTCAAAGTTAGTTCCATTCATAATAGATAAATATATTAATCAGGGATACATAATACAAATAGAAATAATGCCAGTTGAATATAACGACGAGTTTTTTCAAGAGCAGCACATAGGTTAGCATTAGTAGAAATTAGAGAAATCGTTAAATATCAAAATTTGGGACAATGCCTTGAACAAATACCGGAAGGTGTTGGTATGAATGAAGTAAAATTTTGGCAGGAAAATTATAAAATGTAAAATTAAATTAAAAAATCAATTTTATGAACTTGCATCCAAATATTAGTAGTTATTTAAAGATAGATATTGTATTATTTTAATAACTGAAATTAGATTAAGCGTGCAAATTATTAAGAATTTGTTGAATATGGAAGCGTGTATTGTTTGGAAAAAGTATAAAATTTAAAGCAAAATAGTATAAGGGGTTAAAAATAATGGATTTTGCTATATATGAATTTCCATTTGGATTATTAAAAATTGGATATAAACGAGATTCTTTAGTCTTATTAAAAAAGATTGATGAAACAAGCGATTATGGGAAAAAGACGGAATTTACCGACTTGGTTTATAAAGAGGTTATGGAATATCTGAGTGGAAAGAGAAAAGCATTTGATTTCGCTTTTGAGCTAGATGGAACAGACTTTCAAAATAAAGTATGGGAAGAACTAACGCATATCCCTTATGGAGAAACACGCACATATAAAGAAATAGCAATAGCTATTGGAAATCCAAAGGCAAGCCGAGCAGTAGGGATGGCAAACAATAAAAATCCAATTTCAATTGTTGTACCTTGCCACAGAGTCATTGGATTTGATGGTAAATTGGTAGGATATGCTGGAGGATTAGACATGAAAAAAGCCTTAATAGATTTGGAACTGAGAAACATTACAGAGAAACAGTGCAAAGAACCAGTACAGAGAAATGATACAGAAAAATATTAAAGGTCATTCAAATAGTTAATATATAAATGAAGGTAATTTTTCTGCTAGGGTTGTTATTACTCAAAACAGTTGATAATAGCTTACAACACATTATCATTCCGATAATTTCTTTATATTATTCCAAACACATTGCCATTATTCCGATAAACGGCTATTATGAAGAAATAATATTTCAGCGATGGCAGATATGTTTGTAAGATATATAAATCAGAAACTAGATTTATATTTATCTATTCTTGATTAGTAAATAAAGAATTTTATTAATTTGAGTTTATAAAAGAGGGTTACTCATAATGATAATATTAAAGATTTTTCTTATAATCGTAGGTCTTGTATCCACTATATTTGGATATTTGATTTATTTTAAGAAAAAGTACGATCTAATAAATGGTTTTGAAGAAGCTTATAAAGCAGGTAGAAAAACAAAATCATATGCAAAGAGAGTTGGATTGGTAGAATTGATAGTTGGAATTATACTAACTATATTTGGTATCTCTACGATTATTATCAAATAACAGTTTCGAAGTATTTAGAGGAGTTCAAAAACATGGGATTTTGGATTTTTATGTTTATAATTACCTTGTTGATACCAGCAGCCTTATTATTAACATGGTATATATGTCCAAGACTCAAAAGAATTAATAATTTAAGCGGATATAGGTCAAAAATGTCTATGCAAAATCAAGAAACATGGGATTTCGCTCAAAAATATTGCTCAAAAATATCGCTTTATATGTTTTTTCCTTCGTTGATATTAGGCATTGTAATCATGCTTGCAATAAGCAGTAAGTCAATTGGCTGGATAGGTTGTACAGGGCTTGGTATTATAATAATTCAAATGATGAGTTTTGTTGTAATTATGATCTTTACTGAAAAGGCTTTAAAGAAGACTTTTAATGAAAGCGAACAAAAAGATTAATATAAAATTGTGATGCTCCTAGGATTAAGTCCCTAGAATTAAGAAAAATAATTTAAATTTAAGATGAAATATATGTATAAGGCTCTGCAGAAATGCTGGGTCTTTTTTATTTTGCACCTCTTTAATGAAAGTTTTGCAATGGTATGATATATTGTAAAAAATATAAAAGTGAGATTTTATTAAAATGTAAAAGAATTTTGACAGACAGAAAAGATAGATGTAAATATACTTTGATAGCAACAATATGACTTTTCGATTAGCATGAAAATGTCAAGGAGATGAAGAGATGGAACTTGGAAAACAAATAAAAACATATCGTCAGAATGCTAAGTTGTCCCAAGAGGAATTAGCCAATCGCATATATGTTTCAAGACAAACAATATCAAATTGGGAAAATGATAAAAGCTATCCAGATATGAATAGCTTGGTATTGCTTAGTGAAATCTTTAAAACCTCTATTGACAATCTAATCAGAGGAGATATTGATATTATGAAAGAGGTAATTAATAAAGAAGAAATTGCAAAATTTAATCATTATGGAAGAATTTACTCGATAATGTTAATTGCGACTGTTGTATCTGCGGTTCCGCTTTTTATGTGGCTTGGCACATGGGGGTTCATTCCATGGGGAATTATTTTTGTAATCGCCTTGTATTATGCTTTTAAGGTTGAAAAAATAAAAAAAGATAATGATGTTCAAACATATAAGGAAATTGTTGCATTTTCTGAAGGAAAACTATTAGATGATATTCAAAAACAGCGAGAAATAGTTAAACGACCATATCAAAAAATTTTTTATTTAATAGGTGCTGCGATAATAACAGTTATCGTTTGTACATTAATTGGAATTTTGATTAATTTGTTTATGAATTAATTATCGGACAAGCCATAATTTCAACCCTATATTCAAAATTAAAATTCAATAAAATAATTCATTAACTCTGGATATATTATGGGCAAAAGAGTGGATTGATATATTATATTGGCTATTGAAATTAATATTGTTAATTTATACCCCTCGAATTTTATATTTTATATAAAACTTTATAATTTTTTAAAAGTTTGCATTAATTAAATTACAAGAAATCGATATAATTATTTGATAAATTAAAAATGAAAGGGAAGTAATTTGTCTTTGATTAAACTTGAAAACCTCACATTTTCATATTATGGGTGTGCAAAACCAGTATTTGATAATGTATCTTTTTCATTTGACACGAACTGGAGAACAGGATTAGTAGGTAGAAATGGGATTGGCAAGACCACTCTTTTAAAGCTACTTCAAAATAAGGAAGTCTATCAAGGAAAAATTATCAAAAATGTCGAATTTGTGTCCTTTCCTCCAAATATCAGCGGTGACTCAAAGACAGCCATAGAATTATTTCAAGCACTTACTTATGATGAAGAATGGAAATTGTTTAGAGAGATTAATTTGCTAAATTTAGATAAGAATATTATTTATAGAAAATTTAGCACGCTCTCTAAAGGAGAACAAACAAAAATCCTTTTAGCTATTTTATTTACAAAAGAAGATGGTTTTTTACTCATAGATGAGCCGACAAACCATTTAGATATGGAGGGAAGAAAACTTGTAAGTGAATATCTGAAAAGCAAAAAAGGATTTTTGCTCATTTCTCATGATAGAGATTTTTTAGATGGGTGTGTCAATCATATAATTTCGATTAATAGAAGCACTATTGATGTACAGTCCGGTAATTTCACATCTTGGTATGAAAATAAAATGATGAAAGAACAGTTTGAAATTAGCAAAAATGAGAGGTTAAGAAAGGATATAAAAAGATTAAAAGAATCTGAAAGGCAAAGTCATACTTGGTCTGACAAAATTGAAAATACGAAAAATGGCATAAAAGTATCCGGTGTAAAACCTGACAAGGGACATATTGGACATAAGTCAGCTAAAATGATGCAGAAGTCAAAGAATTTGAAGAATAGATTAGATAAAGCAATAGAGGAGAAGAAAAATTTATTAAAAGATGTTGAATCAAAGGAAGGTTTATCATTATATTCACTACGGCATCATAAGGAAAATTTATTAACAGTTAACAATTTATCATCGTATTATGGAGATAAACAAGTATTAAACAATATAAGTTTTGAAATAAAACAGGGCGATATAGTAGCTATATATGGAAGTAATGGCAGCGGGAAATCAACCTTAATTAAGAGTATATTAGGGTTTAATCAAGAATATTCTAAGTATACAGGGGAGATAAAATTAGCAAATAATTTAAAAATATCATATATTCCTCAAGATATAGGTGATTTAAAAGGGAACTTAAATGAGCATATTTATGGGCAAAATATTGATGAAACTTTGTGCAAAACAATTTTAAGAAAATTAAATTTTTCGAGAGACTTATTTGATATGGATATGAGGGGCTATAGTTATGGGCAGAAAAAGAAAGTGTTAATTGCTATTAGTTTATCAAAACCAGCTCACTTGTTTGTATGGGATGAGCCACTTAATTACATTGATATAATATCTAGAATACAGATTAAAGAAATTATAAAAGAAGCAAAGCCAACGCTAATATTTGTAGAACACGATAGGCGATTTGTAGAAGATATTTCAAATAAAATAATACAATTATGAAATTATAAAAACACTTTATAGTTTAAAAGACATGAAATTTTACATAACAAAGTGCAATAATAAGCCTAAAGTGTATACAGGGAGGTGTGTTAAGCAGTGGATAGAAATAAGTTATATGAAATAATTGATGAATACTGGAGAGATTTTAATGATAAGAAATATTTGAAAGGAATATGCCATCCTTCAATACCTATTATTTGGTTTGGAAATATTGATAAATATTTTAATTCAAAGATAAGGACAATTACAGTTGGATTAAATCCATCAAATAATGAATTTATGGATAATAATATTAAAAAACTGTCATTTAGAATTGAGAATGCAAATATTTTTTTAAATAAAAACTATTTAAATAATAAAGAAAAAGATATGTTGATTGATTCTTATAATAATTATTTTAATAATAATCCGTATACAAAATGGTTCAGCTGGAATGATAAAAAAATAATGCGTTTTATAAATTGTAAAGGAGGATATGATGTTGGATACAATGCGAATTATGATAAGCTAAATCATATTAATACAGCAATACATGTTGATTGTTGTAGTGCAATTGCAACAGATCCAACAATAAGCGGACTGAAAAGAAAATATAATAAAACTTATAAAATACTCCCCAATATGGATTTGTTTGTAAGATTTATTAATTTTTTAAAACCAGATGTAATACTTTTTTCAAGCAACTATAATATATTTAAACAATTTATGCAAAAATATTGTAAAAATGATAGATTAAAACCATTTTATGGAGATTCAGATAATTATCCTAAGAAAAAGGGGAAATTAAATGCATTTATAGTAAAAGATAAATTGCTTATTCATGGTAGAAACATGGGAACACTTTTTTCACCAATTAAAGATGAAGATAAAATAAAATTTTTTAATAATATTTTTAAGGAGGATAAGTTAGATAAAAATTAAACTAGATAATTGGGTAACATATGTGTTACAAGACTATAAGAAACAATTATAATTTTTGCTACACTCTTTATTTACAATATTTTGTTAAGTGATATAATATCGTTAGGTAGTTATAAACCTAACGATATTTTTATATAATAGGAAGGAATAGAAGATGAGGAAAAAGATTTTAGGGCTTTTTGCTTTGATGATGATTTTCATAATGGCATTTAGCATGACTGGCTGTGGTGTAGATAAGGATAAAACATCGAAAAATGAAAACTCTGTCGAAAGAGAAGAATGGACATTCAAGGATCAGGCAGATAATGAAGTTACAGTTAAAGTTCCTGTTAAATCAATGGTAGTTCTTCAACACCACTCAATTGATATTTTGGCACAGCTTGGAGCACAGGATAAAATTATTGGAGTAGAATCAAAGTGGGAAGCTGACCTTGGATCATATATTAAGGAAGCATTTCCTGAAATAGAATCATTACCTACACCTGGAGATTTAAAATCTTGTAATGTTGAAGAGATTGCAAAATTAAAGCCAGATGTTGTTATTGTAGCTTCTCAGGCAAATCCGGATTCAGTTAATAAAATAAAAGAGCTAGGAATACCTGTAGTAGTGGTTTCACTAAGAGATGAGGGAAAGCAAAAAGAGGCTCAGAATCCTAAACTAAAAGATGCAGATAAGGCATATACTAATGGTTGTAAATGGGCGATAGAAACTCTTGGAAAGCTCACTGGAAAAGATGAAAAAGCGAAAGATCTTTGGCAATTTTGCTTAGAGAGCAGAAAAATCGTTGAGAAGTCACTTGAAGATGTGTCTGAAAAAGATAGAAAAACCGTATTTATTGCAAATGAAAATAACCAGACATATGGAAATGATAAATATGTAGGATGTATGCTTGAAAGAGCTGGTGGTGTAAACATCGCGGCAAAGGATATACAAGGTTATAAACCCTACACATTTGAGCAACTTGCAAATTGGAATCCTGATGTAATAATTGTTCAGGATAGATATAAAGAAGTTTATGACTCTATAAAAAAAGATAGCAACTATAAGTCATTCAAGGCAGTTAAAAATGGTAATGTCATACTTGCACCTTATTGGACAAAACCATGGGGTAATCCTGATGCTGATTCCATAGCACTTGGTGAACTCTGGCTTGCACATAAGCTCTATCCTGATAAGGTTGACAGCAAGATTGTAAATAAAAGAGCAAAGAAATTCTACAAGGAATTTTATGGAATTGAATTTAAGGATAAGGTAAAGTAATTCTTGGAGGTTATTATGCCGAAGGTAAAAAATATAAGTAAATCTTTATTTTTCATTTTCTTGCCTTTCATAATAATATTAATTTCACTATGCGTAGGAGCATATCATGTATCAATAAAAGATATATTTAAAATATTTATGTCGAAATTTACGCATAGTAATTATGGGATAGAGGAAATAGCAACCAGCATTATATTGGACACAAGATTGCCTAGAATAATCGGAGCTGTTATGGCGGGTGCAGGATTGGCTGTTTCGGGAGCTGTATTTCAGTGCATTTTTAAAAATCCCCTAGCAGATCCATACACGCTTGGAGTTTCAAATGGAGCAGGATTCGGTGCAGCAATAGCTATAATAATGTCTGTGCCTGCCTTATCAGTCCAAATGATTTCAATGGCTTTTGGAATTTTTGCTGTTGTTTTAACATTTTTATTATCAATAAAAAATAATAAATCCACAGCAACGCTTATACTATCGGGAATGTTAGTAAGTGCACTATTTTCATCGCTGGTTTCTCTAATAAAATTTGTTGCAGATCCTTTTGAAAAATTGCCACAGATTATTTATTGGCTGATGGGGACAATGGTAGGAATTAATTATAGCAAGATTATTTCTATCTTACCTGCTTATCTAATAGCCATGTTTATTATATTTCTATATAGGTGGAGAATAAATGTTCTTAGCATGGGAGATGTTCAGGCAAAATCATTCGGTATAGATGTAAAAAAAGATAGAATGGTCGTTATCATTACAAGCACTTTAATTACATCATTGGTTGTAAGTATATCGGGAATTATTGGATGGGTAGGCATTGTAATTCCACATCTTGCGAGGATTCTAGTGGGACCGGATTTTAGGAAGCTAATGCCTGTATCAATTTCATTAGGTATTTCATACCTCCTTATTATCGATGACATCTGTAGAAGTTTGACATCAATGGAAATTCCGATTGGCGTGGTAACAGGGATTATAGGAATACCGGTATTTGTATACTTTATATACACCAGAAAGGTTAGTTGGTAATGGAACTGAAACTCAATTCAATTAGCTTTGGATATAGTGAGGATAAAAAGGTAATAAAGGATATATCATTTGATTTTTCAGATTCAGAGGTGCTTTGCATACTAGGAGCAAATGGAACAGGTAAAAGTACCTTGCTAAAATGTATAATTGGCGAAGAAAAAGCAAATGGAGAAATACTTATAGATAATAAAAACATATCGAATTATAATACAAGGCAATTGGCACAAAAATTTGCTTATATACCTCAAAATATTGAGTCCATATTTTCATTTAGAGTAATTGATGTAGTGCTTATGGGTAGAACTGCATATATAGATTATTTTGGAGTACCTGATAATTCCGATATTAGTTTTGCTATGGAAAAAATGAATTTTCTTGGCATCAGTTATTTAAAAGAAAAGCTGTTTAATGAAATATCTGGAGGTGAAAGACAGCTGGTAATGATTGCAGCAGCTATGACACAGGATCCTGAATTAATGATATTTGATGAGCCGACAGCACATTTGGATTTTGGCAATTCATATAAATTCTTAGATTTAATAAAAAAATTACAAAAAAAAGGAATTGGTGTTATAATGACTACGCATTTTCCTGAACACGCTTTATTTTTAAAAAGTGATACTCTTATACTTAAGGACGGACTTGTGATGGGAGAGGGAAAAGCAGATGAGATTATTACAGAAAAAAATATGACCGAGTTATATGGAATTGAAGTAAATATAAGAGAGATAGAGAATAGGACCGTCTGCATACCTGGCAAAATGAATTTCTAAAAGCTTATGAAAAAATTAGAGGCGAAGATTTATGCAAGTACCACCATATATGATAGAAACTAAATATTATATAAAAGAAATTGAAGAGACAGATAGGTATACTGCATATGGCAATTTTTTAGACAGGTTTAGAGGCTGTGATGGTGAAGGAGAAGGAAGAAAGCTTCAAGAATATATTATTAAAGATAAACCAATTGATTCTAATAAATATCCTATCGATACAGCAAAGTTAGCAGCCACCGTTGAAGTTCTTGCAAAGGAGAGAAATATGAAAATTCCATCATGGGTTTATGACAATGATTGCTACTTAGAAGAAGCATATTATGCAGGAGCTAAAATTCCTGAATATAAAAAGCTTCTAAAAGATACAGCAATTCCGGAATTTAAAAAGCGAAAACTTTACCTCGGAGATAACTGCATGAGCAGAGCGTAAATTGCATAGCATAGATTAATGATGATAAAGAAAGACGGGAAACCGTCTTTTTTAACGCGTCAAATATTGGGTAATATATAAAAATGTGTTAAATATAAATTAAGAATATTGAAGAAATTTAAAAGATGAATAAATAAAAAAAGAAAAAACCCAAACATTGAGTTCGTGTGCCAAGCTCCAATTGCCTGGGGCGATCCCTCAATCATTTGGATTTACACCATAATATAGTAAATTAAAAATATAATCAATAAAAATAATATGATAGTAGAATAGAATAAAATCCATATAAAATAACAAATTAAATCTAGATAATAATTTCATAAAAATTGAGTCAGGAATAAGAGCAAGAAAATGGCATTTAATTCAAAAAATAAATATATTTGACTTTTGAATTTAATATTATATAATCAATTGTACAAAAGCGGAGGACCCTGCCGTAGTGGGAATAAAAAAAGCGGAGGACCCTGCCGTAGTGGGAATGAAAAAAGTGGTGAACCCTACCATAGTGGGAACGAAAAAAGTTAGAGGAGAGATGATAATCCCTCCTCTTTTTTGATATAATTTTAATGATTTAGGTTTTGTAGCAATTTAGATTGCCTTTTATAATTTTTTTAAAAATGCAATGAAGAATATGTCAGGTAAGAAGGAAAAGAAACATCAGTTAAGGGGAGATGTAATATGTGGTCGGATTGGTCTTAGGATTGAAACGGCTTTTTCTTTTGCCCAAATAATTGACTTTTGTTCTTATAAAAAGTATTATATAAGAATAAAAAGGCGGTTATATAAATGACAAAACGAGAATTATTATTAAATACAATTAAAGATAATAAAGGCATTATCACTACTAAAGAAGCATTGGAACTTGGTATTCATAAAGATATATTGAAAGAATTAACGCATAGACATGAAATTATAAAAATAGCAGGAGGACTGTATGGACTTCCAAATGAAGAAATAGATGAATATATTTATTTTTCGCATAGAGTTCCAAAAGGGATTTTTTCTCACGAGACTGCAGCCTATCTTCAGGGATTATCTACAAGAATGCCACTTATTTATGTTATGACAGTGCCTGCTGGAGATAATGTAAGTAGAATAAAAGCAATGAGAGATGACATTATTTTTAAGTATAGCAAAAAAGAATATTATGATATAGGTAAAGAAAAAATAATCAATCCTTTTGGGAGAGAAATTTTTTCCTATGATAAAGAAAGAACATTGTTAGATTTAATTAAGGACAAGAATAGAATTGACACAGGTATATTTAGTGAAGCTATAAAATTATATTTTGGAGGGGTAGATAAAGATTTATTAAAACTCTCAAAATATGCTATTTGTATGAATATGGAAGAACAATTGAAAACATATACGGAGGTATTGCTATGAAAACATCAGAGCAAATGAAGGGAGCAATTAGAAATATATCTAAAAAAACAGGAGCAAACCCAAATTCTTTGCTTCAGATGTGCTTGTTTGAAGGAATACTAGAAAAAATATCTAAATCTAAATATAGTGAAAATTTTATCTTAAAAGGTTGTCTGTTGATTTCTTCACTCATAGGAGTGGATATGCGTAGCACAATGGATATGGATAATACGATTAAAGGAATTCCAGTAAGCGAAGAAACTATAACCAAAATAATTAAAGAAATATTAGAAATTGAAATAGATGCTGATATTGAATACAAGTTAATTAAGTTATCTCCAATCAGACAGAAAGATGTTTATGAAGGTTTCTGTGCCGGCATTTCCTGCAACTTTGGAAAAATCAATGCAAGTTTAAATATAGATATAACGACCGGAGATATTATTACACCAAAGGAGATGAAATATTTATATTCAAAGATTTTAGAAGAAGGGACAATACCTATTATGACATATAATATTGAAACAATTATTGCCGAAAAATTTGAAACAATATCAAGCAGAAATATTACAACAACAAGAGCAAGAGATTTTTATGATTTATATATGTTATATTCTATTTATAAAGATAAGATTGATGGTAAATCATTGAGAGAAGCCATAGAAAAAAAGTAAAAATAGAGGCTCATCAAAATCAGTTAATAAATATAGAGAGGTAACAGAATTACTCAAAGCCAGTGGAACGACAAAAAGTTTATGGGAAAAATATATAAAAAGCAATCCATATGCAAAAGACATTAACTTTTTTGATACCTTAGCTGTATATGAAACCATAGGTAGCATATTAGAATAAAAAAGTATTTACAATTAAAATTATCACTGCTAAACAAAGGAACATATCATGGGTCAAATTATCGAGTTTCCTGACATAAAAAAATTAAAGGAAAGTATCAAAGAGTTAAAGAAAACGCTTGGAGATTATGTGCTTGAGCGTGATAACCTTATATTAGTAGTTTGTGAGAATATAAATGCAGAGTACAAACTTGAATTTGGTAGCCTTGAGTACAGCTTATATGAATCATATTGCAAATATCTCAGGTTACGCAGAAAAAAAGAAATGATTCAGGCAAAAAAGAATCGTCAAGAAAAAATAATATTGAGTGATATTGAATTGCAGCTCGATAGAGAATTTGTGGAATATAAGAAAAAGCTTGAGGAGAAGATTTCGGAAATCAACCGAGCTTTAGAACATTCAAAGATGGAAGCTCTTTCAGATGAAGATGAAGATGAGATTAAAAAATTATACAGGAAGATAGTTAAGGAACTGCACCCAGATCTTAATCAAAAAATGACCGATGGAGAAAGAGAGCTTTTTTATCACGCAGCCCAGGCATATGAAAATGGAGATCTTAATACCATAAGAATGATATTTCAAATAGTTGATAATGGCGACATGGAGGAAGATTTTCCATCATCTATAGAAGAATTACGAAAAGAGGAAGAGAGATTAAAGACTCTTGTTGAACAGATTCAAGAAGAAATCGACCATATAAAAACAGTTCCACCTTATATATTAAAAAAATATGTTGAAGACGAAAAAGAAAAGTTAGAGAAAATACAAGAATTAAAGCAGGAGCTCATAAGCTTTCAGGATGCAATAAGGACAGAGGAAGAATATATAAATGACTTACTACAATGAATGGATTCGGGATAATATCTTTGTGATTGATATTCATGATATGAAAATTGGTAAATACAAGGGTGATAACTGTTTTATCATAGGGCATCATATTAGGGAGCAATACATAATAGATAATTCAGTAAAAAATCTTCTAAATGGCGGATTCAATTATTTTAATATTTTTGGCGAGCAGTCAAATTTATGGGCTAAAGCTATTGATATGCAGGCGATTGATCAAAATGTTGTAACGATTGAGAAAAGCAAAGTAGATAGAAATGCGATGCCGTATAATCTTGCAATGTACGCAACATTGGAACCTGAATCTAGGAACTTTGTTTTTTCTGATGATGAATATTTTACGGAGTATCTTATTGAAGATATGAATGATATATTCTCAGGAGAAACTCCTTTTACGCCTTATGATTGGCAAAAATTTAAGTGCGGGTTTGAATTTACATATAATGGGAAAGATGCAATAGTTAGTATCTCTGACGATATTGTGGTTGGATTTCTTGGAGAAGAAAAGACATTCAAAACGATTTAAAAGGGATTTAATGACAAGATCTTCGAAGGGAAAAGCCTAGTTGAAATTTGGGAAGGATTGTTTTCCAAATGAAGGAATCTATGTAAAAGTTATTAAATTGGATATTACTGAGGGGAAAATATGAATGATTTAGTAAATAAAGATCAGGGGAATCTTATTCAATATCTTATTGGAAAAGAATCGGGACTCACTATTCCTAAACCTTTCGAGCGTGATATTTACCTTTTCGATACTTTTGTAGCAGGGACAACGCATATTGAAGATATTGAAATAATAGAGCCGTCGATAAATAAAGACGATAAGCTCGTATTTTACAGAGAAGCGGATAATCCTCATGACCCTCAAGCTATTTTAATTGAGACTGTTAAGGGAGAAAAAATCGGATATGTGCCAAGGCAGGATAATATAATTTTTTCAAGGTTAATGGATGCAGGTAAATCTATTTTTGGAAAAGTTATAGATAAAGAAAAACGAGGGAAATGGGTGAAGATAAAGATTAAAATATATTTACATGAGAGCTAGTATAAAATAAGCTTCCAATTATTTCTAAAAATAAAATAATAAAATCATCATAAAAAATATAAATATATAAAGAAAAAAGAGAAATAAAATTTAAAAGCGTTGTCATAACAACAGAACTATCTGCGGTGTGCATATATAATTACCACATAAAACAAGTATTAAACAAGAAAAAACAAGCATCAAATAAGCTCCAAACAAGTATCAAATAAAATTATAAAGCATGAAATTAGGATAATAATAGTATTAAATTTGTATGCAGTTAATGCGGGTAAGGAGGAAAATAATGAATAAAGATATAAAGAAAGATATAGTTTTTGATTCAGACAGCCGAAAGGAGGAATTGAAGAAATACCTGAAAAGGTTAGGAAATGGAGAAAATATTGAAGATGTGCGATCTGACTTTGTTAAAGAATTTAGCAGTGTAAATGCCACAGAAATCATGGAAGCAGAGCAAGAACTTTTGAAAGAGGGGATGCCACTAGATGAGGTTAAAAGGCTTTGCGATGTTCATTCTGCACTTTTTCATCATGGCGAAAATAATCAAAATGAAGAAGAAAAAGACTATACTGACAAAAATGAAAAGGCAGAAAGGCTGAAGCAGATTAAGGGACATCCATTATATACATTTTCCAAGGAAAATCTTGCACTAAAGGAGATTATAAAAGAATATAAAAATGAAAGAGATCAAAAATTATTTACAAAGCTTAGAGAGGTATCTACCCATTATGCCAAAAAGGGAGATTTGCTCTATCCTAATCTCAAGGTAAGATATGGAATTTCAGGACCTTCCGATGTCATGTGGACGGTTGATGATGAAATTAGAGATGAGTTTGGTAAGCTTGCTAAAGAGGAGGCTACTGGAGAAGCTTGGAATAAACGGTTTGAATCGAATATAGCTAGAATTGAAGAGATGATTTATAAGGAGGAAAACATATTATTTCCAATTTGTGCAGTCAATTTTAGCGAGGACGAATGGTACTCCATATACCATGACTCCAAGGATTACGATATTTGCTTTGGTATAGAAAATGAAATATGGCAGGATGCTGAGAAAAAGATGTCTGAAAAAGAAGAGATTAAAGCTGGTGAGGTAGTACTACCTGGTGGACATATGAGCATACCTCAGCTAAGAGCCCTGCTAAACACTATTCCACTTGAGATTACCTTCATAGATGATAAGAATATAAATAGATTTTTTAATGAGGGACCCAAGGGATTTAAGCGTCCTAGCATGGCAATAGATAGAGATGTTTTTTCATGCCACCCTCCTAAGATTGAGCCTATGGTGAGAAAAATTATAGATGATTTTAGAAGCGGAGAAAAAGATACAGTTGAGATATGGATGGAAAAAGCCAGCAGAACTGTCCTCGTTAAATACATGGCTGTACGAGATTTTGAAGATAATTACTTAGGCACAATGGAAATAGTTCAAGATATGGAATTTGCAAAAGAGCATTTTAATTAAAAATCCATATAAAAATTTAATATAAGGAATAAAGATATTATTATAAATAAAAAAGATAAAGAATAAAAAGATAAAAACAAAATTAAACAATCAATAAAATTATTAAAATCATACAAGTAATACAAGTTTTCTGCCTATAAAATAGTGAGTATTTTTCTATCAATGATTCTATCTTTGATTAAAATATTCACTATTTAATTTAAAAAAATTCTTTTTATAATCAATTATGCCGGATTTTTTTAATTTGCTTAATTCAGCAGATAGTGCACTTCTATTTACGCCAAGATAATCTGAAAGCTCCTGACGATTAAATGGAATATAAAACTCCAGCTCATCATTTACTATAGCTTGCTCAGTCAGATACGAAATAATTCTGTCCTTTAAACGCCATGAGCCTATATGAAGCATACGGCTTGATAGATTTAGACTTTTTTGAGCAAATATTTTAAGAAGATTATTAAGAAGCCTTCTGTGGTAGGTGCAATTTTCATCACATAGATTTATCAATTTATTAAAATTTATAAATAGGATTTCAGAATTTTCGGAAGCGACTGCGTCGCAGATTAATTTTTTATGAGGAATAGCGGCATAGTTTTCTGCAAACATTTCGCCCTTTTCAATGTGACCAAGTATTTGACTATATCCATGATAAAAATTGATAACTATATTTACACTTCCTGATTCTACAATACATATATCAGATACCTCATCACCTGCATATAATATAATCTCTCCTTTTTTAAATTTTCTTTCCTTAGCATTTAAGCATTCCAAGATATATTTTATATCATCTTCCTCTATGCCTTGAAATAAAGGGGATTTGGAAATGATAAAAAAATTCATAAAACTCTCCTTAATCGTTGTTATGACAACATAATTCCTATTTTTATTATATTATAATCAAATCACACAGTAAATAGAAAAAGAAAGGTGGGTTGATTATGTGTAATAATGATATGTTTTGTTTTCAATGTCAGGAAACAGCAAAAGGCAAGGGATGTACAAAAGCTGGCGTTTGTGGTAAGAGCCCAGAAGTTGCAGGAATGCAAGATTTACTAATTTATGTAACAAAAGGTCTTTCGTGTGTTACGACAAGGTTAAGAAAAGAGGGAAAGTCTATTGATAAGGACATTAACCATCTAATTACAAATAATTTATTCGTAACAATTACAAATGCAAATTTCGACAAGGAATCAATAGTTGGATATATTGAAAAAACAATAAATATTAAAGAAGAAATGATTTCCAAGTTAGATAATAAAGATAAATTACCTAAGGCAGCTTATCTAAGCGGAGATAGGAGTATGTTTGATTTATTTGCGAAATCAGATGCAGTAGGAGTATGTTCTACTCAAGATGAAGATGTGAGAAGTCTTCGTGAAATGATTACATATGGATTAAAAGGACTTGCTGCATATATTAAACATTCAAATGTACTAATGAAGGATAATGAGGAAATTGATGAATTTATTCAATCAGCTTTGGGGAAAATATTAGATGATTCTCTTGGTATAGAGGAGCTCCTGAAATTGACACTTGAAACAGGAGAATATGGAGTCAAAGGAATGGCACTTCTTGATTCTGCAAATTGTGGAACATATGGAAATCCTGAAATAACAGAAGTCAATATAGGAGTAGGGGAAAATCCCGGGATACTTGTATCTGGACACGATCTTAGAGATATTGAAATGTTGCTTAAACAGACTGAAGGAACAGGGATTGATATTTATACACATTCAGAGATGCTCCCTGCACATTATTATCCTAGATTAAAAAAGTATAAACATCTTATAGGCAACTACGGTAATGCGTGGTGGAAACAGAGAGAAGAGTTTGAAAAATTTAATGGTCCTATTCTTATGACTACAAATTGTATAGTTCCTCCATTAGATAGTTACAAAGAAAGGATGTGGACTACAGGAACTGCTGGTTATGCAGGGTGTAAGCATATAGATGGAGAATATGGTAGTGAGAAAGATTTTTCAAAGATTATAGAACAAGCAAAAAAATGTAAACCTCCAGTTGAGATTGAGGAGGGTAGTTTAATAGGAGGATTTGCACATGAACAAGTATTTGCTTTGGCTGATAAGATTGTAGATGCTGTAAAATCTGGAAAAATCCGCAAATTTATCGTTATGGGCGGTTGTGATGGTAGAATGAAATCAAGGAATTACTATACAGAATTTGCTAAAAAGCTTCCAAACGATGTTGTTATACTAACCGCTGGTTGTGCAAAGTATAAATATAATAAGCTAAATCTTGGTAGCATTGATGGAATACCTAGAGTTTTAGATGCGGGACAATGTAACGATTCATATTCACTTGCTCTTATAGCACTTAAACTAAAAGAAATATTTAACTTAAATGATATTAATGATTTACCAATTGAGTTTAATATTGCGTGGTATGAACAAAAAGCGGTAATTGTCCTTCTAGCACTTTTATATCTAGGAATAAAAAATATTCATCTAGGACCTACACTTCCAGCTTTTCTATCTCCTAACATAACAAATATTTTGGTTAATAAGTTTGGAATAGCCGGAATTAGTACGCCTGAGCAAGATATAGAAATATTATTAAGCTAAAATATGATATAAATAATTCGCAAAATTTAACAATCACAAGAATGAGAGCGTCTTTGGAGCTCTCATTTTTGTTATAATAGATTGATAGTTTTTATTATGAATAGTAAAATGTATTTCGTAAATGAATTTTAAATAAATTATTGAAAAAATGTAAGATAATTATATATTAATTATAAAAAATATCGGGAAATAATAAAAAATCAAAATAAGTAAAAATGATATAAAGAAATTGTAATATAATATTTGTGAGATTAATAGGAGTTAAGATGAGCGATAGATCAGAAAGAGCAGTTTTATTAAAACAAGGTAAATCCAACTGTGCACAGGCTGTAGCACTTGCTTTTAGCGATATAACTCACATGAGTGAAGAAGATATTTTCAAAATTACTCAGGCATTTGGAGGAGGGCTTGGCGGAATGGACGGTCACTGCGGAGCAATATCCGGAGCTGCTGTCATAATTGGGCTTTTATATGATGATAAAAAAACTGCTATGATGAAAATTAGAAATATTTCAGAGGCTTTCAAAGATAGAAATGAGACCTTGATATGTAGGGAATTAAAGGGAATAGATACGGGAGAGGCAAAAAGGTCTTGCGATGACTGCGTTAGAGATGCCGTAGAATTTCTTGAAAAAGAGCTAAGGGATCTTTGCTAAAAACTTTTTATCAAGCCTAAGTTGCTACAAATTAAGAGATATTGAGAGATTATGAATATAAATTAAAGAGATTATGAATAAAAACTAAGGCGATACGGGTGATATTATGTATGTTTTAGAACTTGAGCAATCTGGAAATCTTACTGAAATAGGAGTCTTTGATACAATTGAAGATGGAAGGAAATTTGTATCTAAGATAGATGGATATGAGATTTCTATAGAAGATGGCTTTACTTATGAATACATTAATAGAGATAAATTGCCCAAATATATGGAAATTTCTTTTAAGGGGAATTTAGTTCCATTTTCAAAATTCATGTTTGAAAATAATGAGAGAATTTCAATTATATGGAAAGAAATTCCAAATCTATCTAGTGCTGGAGAGGGTCTTGTGCCCGGCTCTATCAGGGTTGATGCTTATATGATTGAAAATAATGAAGCTGAAAATTATATTAAAGATCGTGAGCAAAAATATGAGGAAGCCAAGGCATATCTTGAAGAAAGAGGATATTCTATTGAAAGAGCATATCAGGGTTCTGAGGACGGCGAAGCTATTATATATAAGGCGAGAGAAGAAGATGATTGGCATTTTCTCACGCATATGGACCCAAGCTTCCTAGAATTAAATGTAAAAGAATTGATTGATGAGATTATTTAGATGTTTTAAAGGGAGAAATATAGAATTATAATAATATGAAATATTATTGACCCTATAAAGGGGTTATTTTTTTAGCAAAATTTTGGCAAAATATCAATTTATCCAACATAAAGAAGTCGAAGAAAATGAAATTAAAATTAAACATAAGTATCAAGATTATTAGAAGATTTACAAACAAGAAATTATGAAAAAATAATGGTTGGTATAGCGGATAAAATAATTGTTGACAAAAAACTATTGGGGGGGGGTACAATAAAACTGTGAATTTTTAGTGTATTTTTAACAAAATTATGGAGGAGAAAATGAGCAGAAATAAAAAAAGAGTATTAGGTATTCCAATTGCGTTAATACTAATATTTTTTACTATAACGCTTTACGGATGTGGGGATGAATTTTATATTGAAGGAAAGTGGAGGAGCGTAGGAGATGAGGGTTTTGGACAAGCTCAGCCTGGAGCAATAGTAGTTTTTGATGGAAAAAATTGCAATCTATTAAGCCCTAACGATACATATTCATTATCAGATGATAATGGTGAATACAAATTATATGTTACGGGGTTACTTGGCGGAAATGTAACTTTTAACATTACTTTAGAAGACAATGATCATATTATACTTAATGATAAAACCGAATTGGAAAGAATCGAATAATAAACGAATTACATTTATTCAATTGTCTATTCAATTATATACTTTAATGATAAAAAGGGGGAAATCGTATGACTTTCGTAATATTAGTTGGCATTATAATTGCTCTTTATATCTATATTAATTATATAAAAGTTAAGAATGACGAGGAGCTGGGGAAAATTATAAAAAGAGAAAAGAATTTTATTGATGAGAGAGAAATTTTTTCAAGCAAAACTCTCGAATGGGAAGAAATCAAAAAATCACTTGATGAGCTTGATCTATCAGAGATAAAACGCTTGAAAGTAACCAAATATGATAATTATTATAAATATAGTCAAGATTATGTAAAATACGGATGGATTGCAATATTTGAATATATTGGTAAATCGGATAATATATCAAGGTATCAATTGTATATTTCATCTTATCGCAATGGAGGAGTTGAGCATTATATAAACATGCTTTTTACAGCCATTGAAAAAATGTTAATAGAATTAGATCCGGATATAGAGGTTAGAAAAGAGGTAATTAAACGGAAAACAAAGAGATCGTTCTTTTAATAAATATTAAAAAAATATAAGAAAGGAATATAGGTATGTATTTTTTAGCATTTTTAATAATATTAGGCATTGTATTGGGGCCAACATTACTTGAATATATCGGTGATAAAATTCATGATTCTTATAAAGACAGTAAGCAACATAAGTTAGCCGATGAAAAGAATGAAAAATACGAACAAGAAGGTGGAACAAAGTTATCTGATAGATATAATAAAAAATAGGAATTTAATCTAATGTATAAATCTTATATGAAAAACAATAATGATGAATCTCGCAAATTATTTTTGTGTGCCATAGGCTTTTTGTTAATAATAGCGATTTATTCGGTGCAACTGTTTTTGCATACAAGTAATGTAATCACAGAATTGGCTTCTATGGATATACCACATTTGTCAGTTTTATTGTTGATATTTTGTTTTTATAACACTCTTCCAATTATTCTTTCACTGATTGGATTAAATATAATAAAAAACTGTATAGTTAAGGACATTGAAAAAAAGTCCAGCATTAAAATCATTTCTATTATGATGATAGTTGTAGAAATAATTTTAATTTTTGCATATATTGCTAAAGAATTTCATTTTATTAAAGCTGACATAAATAACGCGATTGAGGTTATTGTGAAGTACAATGTCTTTACACCCATTTTAGTTATTTTTATATTGATTTCAATAATCTTCCTTTGCTCCAAAAATGTGAATAAGATTGGTTTTGTCATTTCAATAATAAGTGCTACATTTTTGTTTGCGTCATTTTTTGGAATAGAAAATATAAATGCTTCTTCAGATAATCTTAGCTTAAATGGTGAGATTTTCTCGAAAAAATCATATCAATACGACAACAGAATAGCTGATGTTACAGCTTATCTATGCGAAAAAGCGGGATCAAGAAATGATTCATCTATTAAAGATGCTTATGATAAGTTTGGGCTAAAAGACATTAAAACATATAATTATGATTGGGATGAATTAAATGAGCTGGATATTCTGAGTCAGAATGCTTATTCATTTGGACATAAGAGCATAAAAGTCGATGGAGAAAAAACAGAAGAATTGCTTGTAGTTACGGCACGAGGGTCGGTAAAGCTGAGAGAATATATTAAAGATTATATAAAAGGCGATGAAATAGATTTTTTAGATCAGAAAGTTTATGAAAACACATATGATTTTTATTCTGATATTTGCAAGAATTTAGAGGACTATATTATTGATAATAAGTTAAATGAAGAAGACAGTGTTAAAATTCTTGTTACAGGATATAGCCTTGGGGGAGCGGCAGCAAATCTAGTAGCAGCAGATCTTAAATACAATGCTTATCAACTTGGTTTAA
Source organism: Alterileibacterium massiliense (assembly GCF_900104645.1). Taxonomy (GTDB): domain Bacteria; phylum Bacillota; class Clostridia; order Peptostreptococcales; family Anaerovoracaceae; genus Alterileibacterium; species Alterileibacterium massiliense. The sequence continues at coordinate 253,552 of NZ_FNWE01000001.1, forward strand.
ATATTTCGACGGATGATATATATGCTTACACATTTGGTGCAATTAAAACCTTGACAACGGATGATAATGTTTCTTTGGGATATGAATATATTCACAATATATATAATATAAATGATTCATTTGGACCAAATGGTAATCTGAGCTATTTTAATGCCAGTTCGCCCAATTCAAAATTTGGACATACTGATCTTTATGATCTTGGAGAAGAAAAGCATAAAGAGGATGGATTATCTACAGCAAATCATAATATTGCAAATTATAGAAATGATATAACCAATGGAAAAGTAAAATGCCTACTGAAAAAAGAAAATAAAAAATATAATAAAGATGTCTCATTAGCACTTGATGTTTCAGGCAGTATGGAAGGAGAGCCTTTAGAGGAGCTAATAAAGGCATCTAATAAATTTTGTGAAAAAATTTCAAATAGTCATGTGCCTTTAGGAGCATGCACATTTTCTTTTCATGCAACAATAGCTTCTTCAAGTTCTACTGAATATAGTAAGATTAAAAAGTCTCTATCGGAACTAAATGCTGATGGCGGTACTAATATTGAAGAAGCGTTAACAATGGCGGCTTCAAACAATAGTGCAATGACAAAGAAACATATAATAGTTCTTATGAGTGATGGTAAACCGACAATAGGTTTGTCTGAAGAGGAGCTTATTGAATATGCCAATGACCTCAGAGAAAAAGGTTATCTTATATATACGCTTGGCTTTCTAAGCGAATTAGAAAATAAAGAAAGTGCAGCTGATGTTTTGCGTGGCATTGCAAATGAAGGATGTTATTTCGAAGTAAGAAATGCCAATGACTTAAAATACTTTTTCGAAGATATAGCTGCTCAGGTTAATGGCGAAAAGTATTTTTACATTAAGATAGAATGTCCTGTAGATGTAAGTGTATCTCATGATGGTTCTAAGCTTTCTTCTGTTGATAATCAAAGAGAACAGCATACTAAATTTGGGTCACTAACTTTTGAAGGAGAGGGACCATCAAATACAAAGGTTCTAAGATTAAAAGAAGGGTCGGATTATGACATTAAAATAGAGGGAACTGGCAATGGAAGTATGACTTATTCGATAGGCTTCATGGATGATGATGGTGAATATTCTGATATTAGAAGCTTTGAGAATATCGAAATAAATAATTCAACACAGGTTAATACTAAAGCCAAGGTTGGTAGTGAAACAAAAATGTATGTGGATAATGATGGAGATGGAAAAGCCGAGAAAGTCTATGTAGCTACAGAGAATAATAAGGCTAAATTGGTTAACAACTCAAGGGTATGCTGGCTGATTTTTATAGCATATATGTTATTACTCATTATTCCGACTTCTATTTGGGTAAGAAGATCTGTAAAGCAAGTAAGGAATTTTTATAAGGAAAGAGTTTGATTAATGGTTTTATACATTTATGCAAGAACAATTTGTCTCCTGACCCGATAACCCTAATAACATCAATATTTTTTAGTTCACTACGCATATGCAGGAACTGGTGAAATTGATGAAACTTTAAATAAATTTTCTATGGATGAAGAAAATTTAGATAGTGCATTACAATGTATAGAAGCACTATGTAAAGATAAAAAAATGCCATAATTGATGTAACAATTATGGCAATTTTATTAAGCTAACATACAAGATAAAATTATAAATAATATATTTCCAATATTATAAAAGCAAAGAACCTAACATAGCTTGTTGATAGTTTTCAATATGAATAGTACAATATGAAAGCAAATGATTATACTTATAATCGAAAAAGATGATATTCTTTAACAAGAATGTTTTGAAGGGAGTATTTTTTGAATAAGAGGATTTTAGTTATATCCTTAGCCTATGTTGGGGTGCTGACTGGAGCAGGACTTGCCTCTGGGCAGGAGCTTATGCAATATTTTATAGGTTTTGGAAAAATAGGCATAATAGGCATCGGCATTGTCGGTATTTTGCACGCAATATTTGGAAAGATAATTTTAACACTGGGTTCATATTACAGGTCCAAGGAGCACAGCGGGCTTTTGAATGAGATAGCACATCCGATTGTTGCAAGGTTACTAGATTATTCACTTGTATTTACCTGCTTTGTAATTGGCTTTGTGATGATAGCGGGAGCGGGGGCAAATCTAAATCAAGAGTTTGGAATACCGAGCTTTGTTGGAGCGTTGATATGTTCACTTATGATAATTTTTCTCTCCATGCTTGATTTTAAAAAAGTCACGAAGATTATAGGCTTTTTCACGCCTCTTATTTTTCTTTTTATCATAATAGCCTTTGTTTATGCTTTTATAATGAAAAGTCACGATTTTTCAGCAGTTGAAATGCTTGCAAAAAATCAACCGACAAATACGCCTAGCATTTGGATAGCAATCCCCAATTATTTTTCTATCTGTTTTATTACGGGAACATCTATGGCAATTGTGATGGGCGGAGATATTATGAATCCAAAGATTGCATCAAAGAGCGGTCTTATCGGTGGTGCTCTCACTGGCTTGCTCGGTCTTATGATAGGTCTTACCATATATATGGAGATCGCGGAAGTTTCGGGGACTAATATTCCAACTCAGATAATTATTAGAGAGATAAGTCCGTGGCTTGGCTTAATTATGTCGCTTGTTATATATGGCATGATTTTCAATACCGGAATAAGCGTATATTATTCCATGGCAAAAAGGTTTTCTGGAGAAAGCAAGAGACGATTTAAAATCTATATTATCCTGCTCGTATCGGTAGGATTTGCTCTAAGCTTTTTCGGATTTAGGGAGCTCGTCGGTATAATGTATCCGGTACTTGGGTATATAGGTCTTCTTCTTCTGGCGACTATGATTGTCGCTTGGATTAAAGACAAGGGTAATATAAAAGAGGAGATAAAACTTAGAAGCAGATTGTTAAAGCTTATGATTAAAAAATTTGACGATAATAAGATATTTACAAAAAAAGATCAAAAAACAATAAATAATTTAATTGAGAAATCGAATATAGAAAATAAAGAATTGAAGAAAGAAATGGGACAATTAGCAAAAAATAAAATTGAAGATAAATAAAATGCAAATAGCAAAAAATAAATTAAAAAATGAAAGAAGCGGAAATTTTAAATATAAATTTTCCGCTTCTTTTTTTAAGTTAATATTACATCATTGCATTACTTAATTATACTTTGCATTCTTTACTTGATTATATTTTATAAAAATTATCTGAATTAGATTTATTTATATTTATAAAAACCTTCTCCTGCGTTAATACCTGTCTTTCCCTCGTCGATATATTTTTTTAACATTATCGCAATTTTTCCTGCTAAGGTGTCTGGATTCTTAGCATCCGGCTTCATCATAGTGATATTGTAAGCAGTTGTAAGTCCTACAATATCTAAGATACGGAATGGTCCTACTGGAGCACCTGTTCCAAGCATCCATGTCTTGTCAATTGTTTCAGGGTCAGCAACATCAAGAGCATATAGCATTTCAGCAGATGATAGGAAAGGTATTAGCATAGAATTTAAGATATATCCAGCTTGCTCCTTTTTAAGTAATAATGGGATCATTCCAATACCCTTTGCAAAATCAACTACCATATCATAATATTTTTTGTCAGTTCCTGCGTGACCCATTATCTCCGCAGTATTATGCCTCCATACATTATTTGCAAAATGTAGAGCGAGATACCTTTTCGGAGCACCTGTATATTCGGCAAATTGGCTAGGAAGTAAACTGGAAGAATTTGTACATAGAATTGTATTTTTAGGAAGAATAGGAGCTAGCTTTTTATAAAATTCTATCTTTTGGATAGGGTCTTCCGCCAGTGCTTCTATGACAATGTCAGCATCGCTAACAGCCTTAGAGAGGTCAAGCTCAAAGACCATATTTTCATAGGCATTTTTCGCTCTAACTTTTAGAGCCTCGATATTATCTAATGTAATTTCTGAAGAATCATCAAAAAATCCTCTTATAAAATCGGAAGAATCTTTACCAATCAAATTCTTGCTATCCTCTAAATCATTTTGATATAGATTATATAACCTTTCAAATTTAGGCTTAGACCTTCCAATTGAAGCCTCGCTTCTTAGCCAGACCTTGACATTATATCCCTTAAAAGCCGATTGAAATGCGATTTGAGAGCCTAAAACTCCACCTCCTATTACAACTACATTTTTTATATCCATATTTCTCCTTTCCTTTCATTTAATTATAAAAAGCAGTAAAGAGATTTAACGAACCTTATCTAAAAAAAATTATATATTATGGCTACGGACATTATATGTATAAATAAAAAATAATTTTATACAGAAAAAACATAAAAAAGTAAATAAAATTAAAAAAGTGCTTGCATAATATTCAAATATATGTATAATATACGCATACTAAATATTACACATTGCTTATATATTTTTAAATAATTGGTATTTTATCAATAATTAAGAGCAATTTTTTAAGAAATATTTAAAAAGGAGTTTGCTATGAAAAAGAATAACTTATTAAAGATAATTTTTGTATCACTTATGATGGTGGTTTTAATAGGACTTGCTGGATGCGGTGACAAAGATAAGGCAAAGGCAGATAAGAATGTCAAGACATATACAGCTGTAACTGAGCCAACCTTTCCTCCTTTTGACACAACTGACGAGGATGGGGAGATCGCTGGATTCGACATGGACCTTATGAATGCTATTGCTGAAGATCAGGGATTTAAGGTTAAATATAAGAGCCTTGAGTTTGATGCTTTAATTCCTGCACTTGAATCCAAGCAAGCTGATATTATCACAGCGGGAATGAATGCTGAAGATCCGGCTCGTCAAGCAAAGGTAGATTTTTCGGACACATATTATGACAGCGGTCTTGTTGTTTTGGTAAAAAAAGATAGCGATATTAAAGGTGTTGACTCTTTTACTCCAGATATGGCTGTAGCAGGGCAGATAGGAACAACAAGTGCGGATCTAGTTAATGAGCTAAAAGCTGATAACAAAATCGCTAAGGCGGTTGTCTTAAATAAGAATAGTGAAGCAATTCAGCAACTTGAGAATGGTGATATTCAAGCGGTAATAATGGATCAGCCTGTTGCTAAAAACTACCTTAAACATAAAAAACATGGGCAGAAAATTAAGACAGTTGGAGAAGTCTTAAATGCAGAATCATACGGATTTGCAGTTCAAAAGGGAAATAAAGAGCTTCAGAAAAAGATAAATGACGGGCTTGCAAATTTGAAAGAAAATGGCAAGTATGACAAGATATATAAGAAGTGGTTTGAATAAAATAGTTTAAATAATGAACAATATATCAAATAATTAATATTGAAGAGGATGCGTTTATGGCATTATATTTTAAAGGTTTTCTGGTCGCGTTGAAGGGTGCTCCTACCACAATAGGAGTAACTGTCCTTGCTGTAATAATAGGAACAGCACTTGGGCTTTTGCTGGCACTTATGAGGCAATCTAAGATTAAGATTATAAACTTGATAGCAAAGATTTACATTGATGTTGTGAGGGGAACACCTCTGGTAGTTCAAGCATTTATATTTGCATATGGACTTCCACAAATGCTTCAAGCACATAATGTAAATTTTACATGGCCATATCTGGTCATTCCAGCTATAATATGCTGCGGACTTAATAGTGCAGCTTATATGGCTGAAGTTATAAGGAGCGGACTTCAAGCAGTTGATAAGGGGCAGATGGAAGCTGCAAGGTCCCTAGGAATGACACATAAGATGGCTATGAGGCTTGTAATAATTCCTCAGGCTATCAAGATTATACTTCCTGCAGTTGGAAATGAGTTTGTCACCTTGATTAAGGAAACATCGGTTCTTAGCTTTGTAGGTGTAGTCGAAATTATGAGGAGAGGTAATCTATGGAATGCTTCAACCTTTGAAACTTTTCCTGCATACATTGGAGTTGCACTGGTTTATCTAATTTTAACACTAACATTGACTAAGCTAATTGCCACGATGGAAAAGAAAATGTCTCAGGAGGCTTGTTAGATGATTGAAATAAATAATTTAAAAAAGAGCTTTGGTGACAACGAAGTTTTAAAAGGAATTAATGCAAAGATTGGTGACAGCGAGGTTGTGTGCATAATTGGACCGTCAGGTTCTGGAAAATCTACTATGCTAAGGTGCATCAATATGCTCGAAGAACCTACGGGCGGAGAAATTATAATAGACGGGGAAAAGGTATCCGAATCAAATATAAATGAAGTGAGAACCAAGATGGGCATGGTTTTTCAAGGATTTAATCTTTTCCCAAACATGACAGTCCTTCAGAATATAACCTGTGCTCCGATAAATGTTAAAGGCATGTCAAAAGATGAAGCAGAAGCTAAGGCGAGGGAGCTTCTATCAAAGGTTAAATTGCCGGAAAAAGCTGATGTATATCCAAAGTCACTTTCAGGTGGACAGCAACAGAGGGTAGCGATAGCAAGAGCCCTTGCTATGGAACCCGAGATAATGCTTTTCGATGAGCCTACTTCCGCTCTCGACCCTGAGATGGTAGGAGAGGTTCTCGATGTAATGAAAGAGCTTGCAAAAGAGGGAATGGCTATGGCTGTTGTAACTCACGAAATGGGTTTTGCAAAGGAAGTCTCTGATAGAGTTCTTTTTATGGACGGCGGATACATAGTTGAAGAGGGAAAACCGGAAGAGGTTTTATCAAATCCTAAGGAAGATAGGACGAAAAATTTCCTTTCACAGGTTCTTGCAATATGACAAATTTTGAAGTAATAATAACTGAGAAAAGAATAAAAAATATTATTATAAGGGTTAAGGGCGATATGAAAGTATATGTCTCTTGCCCTTTTGGCATTAGTCAGGACAAGGTCATAGAGTTTATAGATTCAAAGAGTGACTGGATATTAAAGCAGATGAAAAAGGCTGAGGAGCAGTCGGAAAGAGAGCAAATTAGGAAGGCTGAATTAGAGGATAGGAATAGATATTTAAGCGAGATGAAATCCTTGGAAGAACTCATATCAAAAAGGCTTCCCATTTATGAAGAAATGACCGGCTTAAAATCATCTTCGTGGCATATTAGAGAGATGAAAACCAGATGGGGAAGCTGTAATACTAGGACAAAAAGACTTTGCTTTAATTTACTTCTTATAAAATATCCTATTTCCTGCCTAGACTATGTTATTTTACATGAGCTTTCACATATAAAATATCCAAATCATAGCAATGAATTTTGGAAATTTATTGAAGGATATATGCCAGATTATAAAATGAGGCGAAGCATTTTAAAAAATGAAACAATTTAATCGACAAAAATAGTACTAAAGGTGTGAAAAATTTTGTATTCACGCCTTTTTTTGATATAATAACTCGGTAATTATCAAAGTTCAGGAGGGGCTATGATTGAATTTATTGATGTAAATAAGAATTACGGAGATATAGTCGGGCTTAGTCATGCAAATATCAAGATCGATAAGGGTGACTTTGTCTTTCTCGTTGGCCCGAGCGGTGCAGGTAAGACTACCTTTGTCAGATTGATACTTAGAGAGATTGAAGCTGACTCAGGCAAAATTTTAATAAACGGCACTGACATTACAAAACTAACTAGAAGAGAGATACCTCTTCTACGCCAAAAGATTGGAATGGTGTTTCAAGATTTTAGATTGCTCGATAAAAAGACCGTATATGAAAATGTAGCATTTGCTCTTGAAATTACTCATGAAAAGAGAAAACAGATAAAAAAGCGTGTGCCGGAAGTTCTTGAACTTGTAGGTATTTCAGACAAGATAAATAGGTATCCTAAGGAGCTGTCCGCAGGCGAGCAGCAGAGAGTAGGAATTGCAAGAGCAATTATTAATAATCCGAGAGTCCTTATCTGTGATGAACCTACAGGAAATCTAGACCCGTCTACCGCAATGGATATAATGAACCTTTTGGAAAAGATAAATTTAAGAGGAACAACTATAATCATGGTTACCCATGCAAAAGACATCGTAGATCATTTCAATAAGAGGGTTGTTACAATTGAAAATGGAACGATAAGGAGAGATGATTCCAAGGGCGAGTATAGATATGAGATGCCTACGGATGAAGATTTCTATATAAAATTAAAAGAGGAGGATAAATATGTTTAGCAAAATAGCTTATACATTGAAGCAGGCCTTCTCGCAGATGGGAAGAAATAAGGGAATGAATATAACATCGGTAGTTGCGATAACGGCTATGATGCTTATACTCGGGCTTTTCTTTGTGGCATTTTTAAATGTAGACCTTTTCGCAAAGACAATAGAAAAAGATTACAATGTCGTAGAGGTCTTTATTGCCGACGGAGCTGATGATGCAGTTAAGGATGCGATCAAATCAAAGATTGAAAAGATTGATGGTATTGAAAAGATTGAATATAGAAGCAAGGAAGATGCGATCAAAATAATGAAGAAAAGGTGGGGTGACAATGCCTATCTTTTAGATAATATTGATAAAAACTCACTTCCAGATTCTTACATGGTTTTTGTTAAGGATCAAAAAGTCGGGAATGAGGTAAATAGTGAAATTTCATCTGTAAATGGTGTGGACAGCATTAAATACTATCAGGATACGGTATCAAAGCTTACAAAGATAACGCATTTTATTCAGGTTTCAGCGATAGTTGTCATGACATTCCTAATAATTGTATCGACAATAATAGTTGCAAATACTATCAAGCTTACGGTATTCAATAGGTCGAAAGAAATTGAGATAATGAAATATATCGGAGCTACTGACTGGTTTGTTAGAGCACCATTTCTCATAGAGGGAATCATACTTGGCATAATATCCTCAGCTGTAGCTACGGGGCTAATGCACCTCATATATTCAAGGTTGATAAGCTTACTCGGAGATGACATTATGAGGATATTAAGTGTTCCGGTTCTATCTTCGTCATATCTAATTCCTAATTTAGCAATTATCTTCGCTTCTCTAGGTATTGGAATAGGTACCTGCGGAAGTATCATATCTATTAGAAGATTCCTTGACAGATAAAGAAAGGAGATCGGGAATGAATTTATCTGCTAAGCTAAGAAAAATAGAGATTGTAATAAGCATAATGCTCGTAATATCGCTCGTTTTAAGCAGTACAATTTATGCAACGACTGAAGCATCTAAGCGTTCTGAGGCGGAAAAAGCGGGCAATAAGGCATCTGAATTATATCAAAAAGTTGGAGAAGCCGAAGCTAAAATAAAGGCAATTCAAGATGACATAAATAACAAGCAGGCTGAAATAAATACTACTAAAGAAAATATAGAAAAGACAAAGGTAGATATTGAAAAACAAAATGAACTATTAAATGACAGATTGTCTGTTATGTATAAGACTGGATCTCTTGGATTGATAGAGGTAATACTAAGCTCAAATAATGTCAATGAGCTTCTAACAAATATAAGCATAGTTCAAAGAATACTTACAAATGATAAAAAGGTTCTAAAGGACTTAAAAAATAAGAGAAAGGATTTAGAAACGCTTGAGGAAAATCTTTCTAAGCAGGAAGAAGAATTAAAGAAATCACAGGGAGAAGTTCAGAATATAAGAGATGAGTATAAGGCAAATGCTGATGAGTATAAAAGACAGCAACAGGAGCTTATAGATGAAGCTAATAGGCTGGCAGCTGAAACTGCAAAAGCTCAGGCGGAGGCTGAGAAAAAGCTTGCTGAGCAGGGTTCTGCAGGTGGTTCATCAGGTGGATACCTATGGCCTCTGCCTGTTAATGGAGTTATAACATCAGGATATGGATATAGATCAGACCCATTTCTTGGAACTAGAAGTTATCATAATGGTATCGACATAGCGGCACCTCTAGGGACACCTATAAGGTCAGTAGCTGACGGCTATGTTACACTTTCATCTTGGTATGGCGGGTATGGTAACTGCGTAATTATTTCAATTGGCGGAGGAAAGTCAACTCTATATGGACATATGAATAGCAGAGCCTGCAGTGCAGGTCAGTATGTCAGCAAGGGACAGGTGGTTGGCTACCTAGGAACTACCGGCAGGTCTACAGGTCCGCATCTCCACTTTACGCTATTTCAGAATGGCGTTGATATAAATCCATATTCACTTTACTAGATATATCTATATATAAACTGATGCTTTTAAGAGAGGGTGCTTTGCATATCATTAATGATAATTCTTTAGATAAAATCCCAGATATATTGAGGGAAATTATGATAAAAAGAGGACTTAGAGAGGAGGAATTTAAAGAATTCTTGTCTTTAAGTCCTCAATTGGCATACGATCCATTTCTCTTGACCGATATGAGAGAGGCAGTAGATTTAATAACAAAGACTATAGATGAGGGCGGAAAAATCGTAATATATGGAGATTACGATGTTGACGGAGTTACATCGGTAGCACTTATGGTTAGAGCTCTAAGGACACTTGACGCCAATGTAGATTATTATATTCCATCAAGAATTTCTGAGGGATATGGATTAAATAAGGAAGCGATAAAAAATCTAAAAGATGAGGGATATGCTCTACTTGTAAGCGTTGACTGCGGGGTTGTCTCACTGGAAGAAACCAAATATGCACACAGCATAGGGCTGAATACTATAATAACAGATCATCACAACCCAGGAGATGAGATTGCAGAGGGAATAATAATTAATCCTAAGCTTATAGGAGATGAATATCCATTTAAGGGACTTGCGGGAGTTGGAGTCGCATACAAATTCATCTGTGCCTTAAAGACTGTAAAAACAATTCCAAGAAAAACCATAGTAGACTTATTAGAGCTTGTGGCACTGGGAACCATAGCGGATTTAATGCCATTAATAGATGAAAATAGAACGATTGTAAAATATGGATTAAATCTTATGAGAAAATCTTCTAACCTTGGAATTTCAAAATTGATAGAGGTATCAGGAGTAAAAAAAGATAAGTTAAATGCGATGGATATTTCTTTTAAAATAGCACCAAGGATAAATGCGGCTGGAAGAATTAATGATGCAAGTATTGGTGTAAAGCTCCTTTTGACCGAAGATGAGGACATAGCATTGAAGCTTGCTAATAGATTAAATGAAATAAATAATGAGAGAAGAGAATTTCAAGATTTTGCTCATAATCAGTGCATGGAAAAGGCTAAATATGAGATTAAAAATGGAGACTTTTTGTTCATTGAGGCAGAAAACTGTCACGAGGGTATTCTTGGGATAGTAGCGGGACATATCAAGGATAAACTTAAAAGACCTGCTGTAATAGTTCAGAAAATTGATGAAGAAAATGAAGGAAAAAAGATATATAAGGGAACGGGTAGAAGCACGGGAAATGTAAATCTATATGAGATGCTAAATGAAAATAGTGATTTGGTATTGAAATTTGGAGGTCATAGTATGGCGTGCGGATTTACGATAGAAGAAGAGAATATTAAGGAATTAAAAAATAGACTTAATATGGATTTAAAGGCTATGCTTGAAAAAGATGAGACCCTGCTTAGTAATGAGATACCTGTTGATTTAGATATTGATTCAAAAGATGTAAGTCTTGAACTTGCACATGATTTGAAATATCTTGAGCCGTGCGGAAAGGGTAATCCTGAACCAATTTTCAGGTTAAACAATGCAGAACTTAAATCTTTTAGGATGGTTGGAAATTCTGGTGAACATGCAATATTTGATGCTGATAATATAAGATGTGTATATTTTAATTTTGACAGAGATATATATGAGAACATACTCAGTAAAAATGCGAAATCGGCATATGATATTATTGGACACATAGATATAAATGAATGGAATGACAGTGAAAATGTACAATTGAGAGTTCTTAAGCTTATTGAGAGCTAGATCATTAGAAAATTAGAGAATTAGAGAATATGAAAGAAGATAATAAAAAAAACAAAATAAGCACTAAGCTTACATGGTTAATCGGACTTATATCGGGTGTTCTTCTCGCATTTTTGATAATTTTTGCAGTTTTTAGCTATAGGGGAGTTAAACTTATTGGCAATGATTCTTATCAATATTATCAAGGTCTTAATAAGAGATATGGCAAATTTTATATGCTCGAAAAAATAATTGATAAGAAGGCTTTAAAAAAGGTAGATAAGCAAGATTTAGACCAAGAGATTATCCCATATCTGATGGAACCATTAGATGATAATTATGCTAGTTATTTTACAAAAAAAGAATATGAGGAATTTGAGCGAAGGTATCTTGAGTCATATGCAGGAATTGGCGTACTTATCAAAGAGGAAGAAGGTAAGTTATATATCGTAGATATTATTAAAGAAAGTCCAGCAGAAAAGGCAGGCATACCTATTGGCTCAATTATAAAAAAGGTCGATTGCAAAGAGGCTAGTGGAATAGATGAGACCTCTGAAAGAATTAGAGGAAAGATTGGAACCAAGGTAAAGCTTACCTGTGAGTACAATGGAAAAATAAAAAAGTATACTCTAAAAAGGGACAATATAGATGATTCAGGAGTAGAAAGCAGAATTTATGATGAGGATGAAAAGATAGGATATATCAAATTATCAGGATTCAAAGAAGGAACAGCAAAGGCTTTTAAGAAGGATATTGAAAAGCTAAAGAAGGATGGATGTAAAAAGCTGATTATAGATCTTAGAGGTAATACCGGCGGAATTATGCAGGAGGGCATAGACTGTGCTGACATTCTTCTTCCAAAATCAAAAATTATAGAGGTTAAAGATAGAGATGGAAAGAAAAAAGTCTATTCATCAGACGAAAAAAACATAGGAATTGAATGCGTCATTGCAGTCGATGAATATACGGCAAGTGCTTCTGAAATATTTGCCTATGCAATAAAAGATAATGGGCGAGCAAAATTGGTTGGAAGTAAGACATTTGGAAAGGGCGTTATACAGGGAATTTACGATTTAGGAGATGGTTCAAAGGTAAAACTTACTATAGCAGAATATTTTTCTCCTAAGGGAACTAAGATAAATGGGATAGGGATTGAACCCGATGTTAAATGTGATAAAGCCGGTGATGAGTGCTTAAATAAGTGTAGAGAGGTTTTGCTTGGTAGCTAAGATATGCCTATCAATAGAATGTGTAATATAAAAATTAGGAAAATTTAGGAGATAAAAAATATGCACCTCTTTTATTTCATAAGAGATGAAAAAAGAGAAAATCATAAAAAATATTCCAGCAGAAAATTATTATACAAAGCTATAGATAAATACTGCAAGGTAATATGTGAAGATATATCTGATAAAAGAAAGCGGGACATAAAATTAAATAAAAATGGCAAACCTTATATAGATGATTTCGCGAATTTTTCTATTTCCCATACAGAGAATATTTGGGCTGTTATTTTTTCTAAAAAAATTTGCGGGCTTGACATTCAGGTGCCAAGAAATGGCAAGCTTAAGAAAATGGGAGAAAAAATTTTTAGTGAGCAAGATAATCTCATCATTAAAAAAAAGGGAGAGTCAGCATTCTTCAAGCTTTGGACCAGAAAAGAAGCTTATGTAAAGGCATTAGGAGAAACAATTTTTACCGAGGTTCCAAGCCTTTGGACAGAAGATAATAAGGTATATTTAGATGGATATACAATTTTTGATATTAATTTCATCGAAGGCATTTACTCGGCTATTTCGATAGAGGGAATTTTAGAAGAAATAAAAGATATAAATATTACAAGGATTTAATTATGAGAGATATTAAAGAGCAGGCTTATCGTCACCTCGAACATAGAATGAGAACAGCATATGAGATGAGGACATATCTTAGAGAATATGGATATGACGATTCCGAGATAGAGCCTCTAGTCGAGGAACTTGCTTCACTTAATTATATTGATGATTATGAATATGCTCTTAGATATATTGAATATGCGATTTCAAAAAACCGAGCCATATATAGAATTAAGATGGAGCTTAGGGATAAGGGAATTTCAGAAGAAAATATCGAAAATGCAGTGGAAGATAGCAAGGAAGAATTACAAATTGATGAGCTAGCTAATGCAAGTTCAGTTGCAAGAAAAGAATTAATTGGCGTTAGCGAAATTGATGAGAAGAGATTAGGAAAGATAGTTCGCAAGCTAAAACGGTTAGGATATGGTGAAAATATTATAATTAAAACCGTTGAGGTGCTTAGGAAAGAGCTGAAATCAAGTGAAGAATACTGGGATTAAGACTAATATAAAAATGATATGAATATTGAAATAGATAATGAAATAAATAATGAAGCTAGGCATGAACGCACGAAAAAACTCATAGGTGAATCTGCCTTAAACAAACTAAAAAATTCAAAAATTGCTATTTTTGGTATTGGCGGAGTTGGTTCATATGTGTGTGAGGCACTTGCAAGAGCAGGGGTAGGTGAAATGACATTGATAGATGGAGATGTCGTTGAACTGAGCAACATAAATAGGCAGCTCGTGGCCCTTACATCAACCTTAGGAAAGAATAAAGCAGTTGTAATGGGAGATAGAATAAGAGATATAAATCCTAAAATAAAGGTAGAAATTGTTGATAGATTCTATAAGACAGGCGATGAATTTGATTTCAAAAGATATGATTATGTAGTAGATGCGATTGATGATATTCCTTCAAAGGTGGATATAATAAAGTCATGTCATTATAATGGTGTTAAGGTAATATCCGCAATGGGTACGGGTAATAAGCTATCTTGTGATAATTTCAAGGTATCAGATTTATCTAAGACTCATATGGATCCTCTCGCGAGAGTTATGAGAAAAAAGCTTAAAGATGAGCAAATAGATGATTTGAAAGTTGTGTTTTCAGATGAGAAGCCATCTATCATATCTTCACCACCTGGAACAATAAGCTATGTACCAGGGACAGAGGGACTTATGATAGCAGGTTTTGTAATTAGAGAGCTGGCTGAGATATAAAAATCTTAGGATTAAGTCTCAAAGCTCGTAGCATAACAGGAGGAAAAGTGAAGATATTTGCAATTGCTGACTTACATCTCAGCATGGATATGAATGTGGATAAGCCAATGGATATATTTGGAATGGGCTGGGAAAATCACGCATTAAGACTTGAAGAAAATTGGAGAAATGCAATTGACGATGGTGATATTGTAATACTTCCCGGTGATTTATCGTGGGGACTTAAATTTGAAGAGGCTCTTTTGGACCTTGAATGGATACACAGCCTTTCGGGGAACAAGGTGATTTTCAAGGGTAACCACGATCTTTGGTGGAATGGTATTAACAAGCTAAATTCTTTATATGAGGATATGCACTTCGTCCAAAATGAAGCTTATTTAGTCAATGATGAACTCGCTATCTGTGGTACAAGAGGGTGGATTCTTCCAGACACAGATGATTTTACAGAGCAGGACAAAAAAATATATTTAAGAGAACTAAGAAGACTTGAAAACAGCTTGAAAGATGCGCGAAGCAAGGGGGCTAAGAAAATTATTGCGGTCATGCACTATCCACCTGCTTATGTTAATAATTTAAATACGGAATTTACTGATTTACTAAATGAATTTAATGTAAAAACCTGTATTTATGGTCATTTGCACGGAGCAAATAATTTTCGCAAGGCTTTAACTGGTGAATATAATGGTATAAATTATAAGCTTGTATCCTTGGATTACCTAGGAGCAAAACCAAAACTCATATATGACAATGGATTCGTAGATTAAATAAGAATTTCATAGATAAGTTCCTAAATTTCCTAAACTGATATGCTTTGAAATATAAGACATTAAGAGAGGCTAGATTATGAGCAAAGAAATTAATATGAACGAAATGATAATAAAGAAGCGAGATGGGAATAAGCTTAGTAAAGAGGAAATAGAAGATATAATTGGCTCTTATAATGAAGGGGTAATTCCTGATTACCAAATGTCAGCATTTTTAATGGCTATTTATTATATGGGGCTTGATAAGGAAGAAACCTTTGAGCTGACAAAGGCTATTTTGAATAGTGGAGAAAAAATTGATTTAAGCGAAATAGAGGGAATAAAGATTGATAAGCACTCTACAGGGGGAGTTGGAGATAAGACAACGCTTATTGCAACACCAATAGCCGCAGCTGCGGGAGTACCTATAGCTAAGATGAGCGGTAGAGGCCTAGGATTTACAGGAGGGACTGTAGATAAATTGTCTTCGATACAAGGTTTTAAGATAGAACTTACTTCGGAAGAATTTATAAATCAAGTAAATAATATTGGTATTTCCATAATTTCTCAGAGCGGA
The DNA here is from genome assembly GCF_900104645.1 of Alterileibacterium massiliense. Classification (GTDB taxonomy): domain Bacteria; phylum Bacillota; class Clostridia; order Peptostreptococcales; family Anaerovoracaceae; genus Alterileibacterium; species Alterileibacterium massiliense. Next base: position 269,656 of record NZ_FNWE01000001.1, read on the forward strand.
GATATTACTCCTGCAGATAAAAAATTATATGCTTTAAGAGATGTCACAGGAACAGTGGATAGCATGAGCCTTATCGCCTCAAGTATAATGAGCAAGAAGCTTGCATCAGGTAGCGATGGAATAATTCTTGATGTTAAATGTGGCAAAGGTGCTTTTTTCAAAAAAGAAGATGACGCAATAAAAGCATCCGAAATGATGATAGATATAGGAGAATCCGCAGGAAAGAAAGTGGCTGTCGTAATAAGTTCAATGGATCAACCGCTTGGAAGGGCAGTTGGAAATACCCTAGAGGTAATGGAAGCCTTAGATGTGCTAAAAGGAGTTGGTGATTCTGACATAACTGAAATTTCCCTTGAGCTTGCAGGAATTATGATATATATGTCTGGCATAGCTGATGACTTAAGTGAGGGAAGAGAAATTGCAAGCGATGTTTTATACTCGGGAAAGGCACTCAATAAACTTAGGGAATTAGTTAAGGCTCAAGGTGGAAATTCTCAAATAATAGATGATTATTCTATCTTCGGAATAGCTAGATATTCTCGCTCTATTGAGGCAGAAGACATTGGTTATATATCTCTACTCGATGCCGAAACAATAGGTAAAGCTTCACAGCTATCGGGAGCGGGCAGAGCACATAAGGAAGATGAAATAGATTTTCAGTCAGGTATAATTATATATAAAAAGCTAGGCGAACAGGTTGCAGAAGGTGACAAGGTAATCGAAATTTTTTCAAATGATGAAGATAAGCTAAATAAAGCATTTGAAATAGCAAAGAATTCATTTAAAATAACAAAGGAGAAAGTTAGCGTTTCCAGTGTTATAAAAAAGACAATTGGGGTTTAAATATGAAATACGCCTTTATTATTAATCCAAACTCAGGATTTGGGAAGAAATCAAAGCCATTTATAGCTAATATTGAAAAACTTATGGCTGAAAGAGCTGATATTAGCATACATATTACAGAGGGCATTATGGACGCTACCATAGTGGCGAGCGGTCTTGCAGACATTGCTGAAAATACCAAAGAAGATATAAGAGTATTTGCTTGCGGAGGAGATGGCACCTTAAATGAGGTTCTTAATGGTCTTTATGGCAGAACTAATGTTGAGCTTGGGGTAATTCCCATAGGGAGCGGTAATGATTTTGTTAGAAATTATCCATCTCATGATTTTTTGGACATCGAGTCTCAGCTGAATGGAATAGCTACCACTGTTGACATACTTAAGCTATCATATGAAGATGAAGGAAATAAAAAAAATAGATATTGCATAAATGGAATCAATATTGGTTTTGATGGAAATGCTGCTATCTTGCACAATCATTTAAAACAGAAGAAGCTTTTCAGGGGCTCGCTATCATATTTTACGGCTGTTTTTATGAATCTTGCTGAGATGAGAGGACAGAATTTAAAAATTATAGCTGATGATAAGGTTTTACACGCGGGAGAAATTCTGTTGACAACTGTATCAAATGGAAGATTTTGCGGAGGAGGAGTTGAAAGCTGTCCAAACGCACTTGTCGATGACGGACTTGCTGAAATTCTCATAATAAATAAGGTTACAAGAAGAACATTTCTCAGATTGATGCCATATTATATAAAAGGAAAACTGCTATCCGAGGTCGAAGCGGGTAATATATGGAAATATTTTCAGTCAGATAAAATCTCAATTGAACCTGCTAGCGAACTCATGCAATTCGTAGTTGACGGAGAAGAAGTAAAGAGTGGGAAGGTTATAATAGAGGTTATTAAAAAGGGAATTAAACTCTCATTGCCAGCATTAGAGAATTAAGGGATGTTAAAGTTTTTTGCAATTTTATATAAAATTATTTTGCAATAGTATTTAAATTTTATTGTCTTTTTATGATACTTCTTAGAATAATGGATTAAAGATTTTCCCGTAAATACAGGATAAGTAATTGCACATTAATGCCAAGGGCAAGTAAAAAGAGTAAAGGAAAAAGGATGAGATTATTTAAAAGAATTTTTATAAGCACAATACTAATTTTTTCTATACTGGTATTACCAATTGAGCTATCGGAGGCCAAGCTAAATGACAGTTCAAATATGCCCGATTTAACTGCTAAGAGTGCAGCCATATATTGCAATACAACAGGGGAGATGGTCGCTCAAAAAAATGGGGACGCCAGAGCAAATCCATATAGTATAACCAAGCTCCTTACAGCACTTATAATTATAGAAAATCACGATTTAGATGATATGGTAAAAGTGTCAAAAAAAGCCTCGGAGCAAGAGGGCTCAAGCATGGAGCTAAAAGAGGGCGAGGTGGTAAGCGTAGAAGAACTATTATATGGACTGCTTATTTTGTCAGGTAATGATGCAGCTTATGCACTTGCAGAATATGATTCAGATATTCATACATTTGCAGATAAGATGAATAAGAAAGCGAGGAAGCTTGGCTGCACAAATACAAATTTTGCAAATCCAAATGGTCTAAAGAACAAGGCTCACTATACTACAGCAAATGACTTTATAAAGATTGCCAATGCTTCTTTGGATAATAAATTAATAAAAAAGATTACAGGCACGCAAGAATATGAGATGCGTAAAACCAATAAGCAAGAGGAGAGAACATTTGAAACGCATCTCGATCAGCTGAAAGATGAAAATTCAGGTGTAATTTCTGGGAAAACAGGATACTGGGAAGATGATGATTGCACAATAGCTCTCCGATTTAATAAGAACAATATGGTTTTAACAGTGGTGCTACTTGGAGATAAGAAATCTGAGCGAAAAAATGACGAGAACAAGGCATTTAGCTTTGCCGAGTCAGCTGTAAAAAGTGTAAAGGCTTTAAAAGAAGATCAACCTGTAAAGAAAGTTTGGATAAAAAATGGTGAACACACGAGGGTTCAGCTATATTCAAGAGATGATAGCATTGTATATCCAAAGAGTGGTAAAAAATCTTCTACAAAGACGAAGGTTGCTTTAGATAAGGATATAGAGGCACCGCTTAACTCAGGAGATGTAGTAGGCAAGGTAAAGATTTATTCAGACGGAAAATATATGGAAAGCGTACCACTTTATGTAAAAGATAACATTAAAGAGGGCTGGCTTCCATCGATGTTTTATATTTCAAATTTAGGAACAATATGTATTCTCATTTCGATTATATTGATAATTAATATTATTATCATATTTAAATCAAATAGAAAAAAGCAAAAAATTAAGAATAGGCACAGGAAGTAGAATTGTTGAACAGCTTATTTTGATATGCTATAATTTGGCTTGCGAGCAAAAGGCATGGAGAGGTACCCAAGAGGCTTAAGGGACTGGCTTCGAATACCAGCAGGCGGTTAATTACCGTGCGGGGGTTCAAATCCCCCTCTCTCCGCCAAATAAGGAAGCATATTTTGATAGAAAATGTGCTTCCTTTTTTATTGCCAAAAAGCGTTGATTTCAAAGGATTTTAGCTTTTAAAGGCATAAGTTAGCCAGCCCCGGAGCCGTTTCCGGGACGGGTTTTTCTTGTTTTCGGCACCATGTGCGGACGGCTCGAAAAGCAAGGGTTTGCTTTGTGGGTAATCGTTTGCTTTGTAAGCTATCTTATTAAGCACGCAAAAAGATATAAAAACACTTAAACCGTTGAAAAAATAGAAGCTGTCTGATACAATGTTAGTCGGATTATTGCGTACACATTTGTGCAAGTGAGGAGAACCCACCCCTGCGGGCAAAAAGAAATGGGGCTCCGCAGTTGTGGAAAGCATACTCACAAATGAGAAATATAAAGGAGCGGCCTTGCTTCAAAAACAGTTCACGGTTGATTTTCTCCAACACAAGATGAAAGAAAACAACGGCGAGGTTCCACAGTATTATATAGAACATTCACACGAGGCTATTATACCGCCGGCGGATTGGGAACTTGTAAAACTTGAGATGGCAAGGAGAAAAAGTCTCGGAAGATGCTACAGTGGAAACAGCGTCTTCGGAGCAAGGCTCATCTGCGAGGACTGCGGAGGATTCTTCGGTGCTAAGACATGGAATTCCACAAACAAGTATAAGAGGACGGTTTGGCAGTGCAATCATAAATTTGATGATAAAAAGCACCGCTGCACCACGCCTCATTTAAATGAAGAAGATATCAAAAAAAGGTTCATAACGGTTTATAACGGTCTTATTCCAAGCAGAGACAACATTCTTGATGATTGCAGGTGTATGCTGGATGTGCTGACCGACACTACTGAGATAGACAGAAAGATTGCAGACTTCGCTCAAGAGGCTGAAGTTGTAGCTGGGCTAACGAAAAAGCTGATAGAAGAGAATGCCTCAAATGTGATGAGTCAGACAGAGTTCAATAAGAAATATAAAAGCTACGAGGAACGCTATACCTCCATACGGGATAAAACAGCGAAACTGCAGGAACAAAGCAAACAAAGAAAAGACCAGGCAGATTCAATCGGGGCATTTATATTCGAACTCCACGATATCGAAAACCCCATCACGACATTTGATAATAAGCTGTGGATTTCTGTAATAGAAAGCATAACAGTTAAAAACAATGGAACGCTACTGTTCCGGTTTAGAAACGGAATGGAAATCGAAGGATAATACAAACATAAAACAGAATCCGCAGACAAATATGACTGCGGATTTTTGCTGTTAATAGGGATTTGCACCCATAGACTGAAATTCTATCAGAAGTAGTGAATGAATTCGCCACAGCTCTTTTGAGAAATGTTCAATCTCTTTTTTTATATCACCGATGTCCTCTTTGTAGATTATACCTGTCGAATTTACTCGCTTTGCAATCTGATTGATATTGTTTGTTGCATTAGAAAGTAAGCCTTGTAAATCTCTGAAAGGCTCTAAATCCACTTGATAAATTTCCTTTTCCAAAACGCATTTGCGGATAAAATGACTCATGTTTCTACACTTCGCAAGTCTTTTTTTCTCTTCAAAAAGAGCCTTTTCTTCTTCGGTTAATTTAATTTCAAGTCTTTCATTTCGTATTCTATTTGCCATAGGTAAATCCTCCTTTGAATGTATTTCGGGGTCTTAGGGTACACCCTAACAAGTTAAAAATTGATAAAAAAAGAAGCAGATCCCAGAGGGCTGCTTCATCAATTTTTTCGTAAGTGTCCGTACACTTACTGTGCTTGCTCATATACTAATAGTATAAGAACAGCTTTAAGCATAGTTCTTAAAAATGAACCTAATCATCTATGATAAAATTATAGATATTAGGGATGAAATGGGATTGTTTTATGTGCTTGCTGGGTTTCCAACTTAGGAATTACTCATTTGGTAGACTCCACCCTCATTCCATTGCCTTTCATCTTTTCGGTTGGTTAGGTTCATTCATTGATTACCTGTATAACTCGTGAGCCTGTTGTGGTTTTGGATTAACAGGGCATCCCAAATTATAGGAGGTATATTATGTCAGAAAAAATTGTTGTAGGAATTGATGTGAGTAAAGCTTTCAGTGATATCTGTATTCTATCACCTAATAATGACATCATCAAAAGACTTAAAATTTCTAATGATATTAATGGTATGAAGTCGCTCATCTATGTACTTGAAAAGGTAGAAGATGAGTACGAGGACAGAGCAGTAATTATCATGGAAGCTACTGCACACTATCATCAAATTTTAGCTAATTTTTTCCGTAAGCATAATTACGAAGTCATTGTAATTAATCCGATTCAAAGTGGAGCATTGAAAAATATCAATATCCGAAAAATTAAATCAGATAGAACAGATGCATATAATATAGCGTTGCTATATCGTATTAAGAATTACAACGAAACAATTACACATTCAGATACCGTTAACAGTATCAAAAAGCTTTGCAGACAGCATAAAGAATTGACGGATGAAATTGTGGAACACATCAACCGATTAATCGCTTTTTTAGATATTTCCTTTCCAGATTTCAAGAAAGTATTTGCGGATTTGCAAGGGAAAACACCTTTGTCTTTGCTTGAAAAATATCCTACTATACAGGAAGTCTTATCTCCTGAAAATAAGCAAGATATTATTCAACTGATAAAAGAAAATTCACATAAAAGCAGCTCCTATGCCGAAGTAAAATATGAAAAACTATTGAAAGCTGCTGAAAAATCTATTGAAGTTTGTATAGTAAGCCTTAGTTCAGCAGTACTTATTCAAACAACTGTGAGGGTTATTTTTAGTTTACAGGAAGCTTTGAAAGCAATCGATAATGAAATCAAAAGGCTATCACTTTTAGATGAAAAGTTTCATAAAGAAATAGTGCTTTTACAAAGTATTCCAGGAGTTGGAGAGTATACAGCATGTGTTGTTTTATCAGAGCTTGGAGATATATCCAATTTCTCGAAACCGAAAGAATTAGTTGCCTTCTTTGGCTTGGATCCAGGAGTAACCCAAAGTGGAACATACAATAGGAAAAACAATAAAATCTCTAAAAGAGGATCACCTCATGTTCGCTCAATTCTCCATATGCTGGCTAAATCTAATGTGTATCCAAATCGCAACAGAGAGTATTTAAATCCTGTTATGCGAGCTTATTTTGAAAAGAAGATAGCTGAAAAACCATACAAAGTTGTAATGTGTGCAATTATGCGAAAGATGGTTCAAATTATTTTTGCTGTCCTCAGAAATCAAAAATCATTTGAGTTAAGAACACCCGAAGAGCATCAAAAACTAATTCGAGAAAAGAGTAAGTTAGTCGCATAAACTATTAAAAGTGTTGCCTCAAAAAATGAAAGTGTATGAGGCTTGTTTGCTATGCACATTTTTAAGTTTTGTGACTTAAAAATTTTTAAAAAAAATTTTTAAAATAACTATTGACTTCCTTAGTTGGTCTACAAAAGAACGATTAAGATAGCAAGTATTAAGCATATTTTCAAAACAGTATATCAAATTTAACAAGAGATGGGAAGAGGGAGGCTCATATTTATGGTATAATAGTAAAATAAATAGCAAAAAATTATCAAGAAGCGAGACAAAAGGTATGGAGTTAAATAGAAAGAGTATTATCGAAAACGCCTACAATGGGTATATTTTTTCGGAGAAGAAAAATGTTGATAATGCGAAAGTTTATCGTTTTAGAAACGAAACGGGTACAGGAGAAATGCGTTGTTATGATTTGCTTGAAGGAATTCAATTATCTTATAACAACTTAAATATGGAAACAACACATCAAAAAATAACACCTAAAGAAGGAATCTTACAAATTGATCATTGCCTTGAAGGGTGCTATGAATTTAAGCTGGAAAATAATGAACGCGCATTTATTGGAAAAGGAGATTTAAGTGTTTTAGAACTTGGGAAAGTACCGTTTGAAAACTCTTGTATTCCCATGAAAAAATATGTAGGGCTTTCTCTTTTTATTGATATGAGTATAGCACAAAAGTCCATTTCAAAATATTTTCCATATGGAAATATAGATTTGTTTGAAATGCGGGATAAGGTGTGCAAAAATGGGGCGGCGTTAATTATCCGCTCTCGTCATGAAATCAATCATATTATTGGTGAATTATATAGGGTTGATGAGAGGATACAGCTTCCATATTCAATAATTAAAACAATAGAACTATTACTATTTCTGAGTTTAGTTGAAAGTAAAGACACACATAAACTTCCATCCTTTTCTGAGCCTGTGTACGAAGCAACTCAAGAATGCTACAAAGCTCTTATGGAAAATCCTTTTGACAGATATTCTATTTCTGAACTGGCAAAAAAATATGCAATTTCTGAATCAAGTCTTAAAAGATGTTTTTCTTATATAACCGGAAATTCAATAGGCAGTTTTATTAAAAAAACTTGTCTTGAAGCGGCAGCAGAGTTACTAATTCATAAGTCAAGTATGTCTATCGGAGAAATAGCGGATTTAGCAGGATACTTAAATCAAGGCAAGTTTTCTTCAGCTTTTAAAAAACATTTTGGAGAGACACCACAACAATATAGGAGTAAATCTGTTTGACCTGTTTGGAGCAAATAAAGGTCTAATAGGTTATAAGAGAAATATCCATTTTGATGTAACATAGTTGCTGAAGATGGACATTTGTTGCAGGAAGACCATCCGGTCTTCCTATTTTTTTCGAACAGATGTTAGCTTTATCTAACCAAAAAGGAGGCGTTTAATATGACGAAAGAAAAAATGACGGTAAAGGATATTGTAACGGTTGCCGTTATGATGGCTCTGTTCTATGCAATAGCATTTTTAGTGGGAATGGGTACGGTAGCTATCCCTATTCTTTACCTTTATGGAACAGCAGGCATTGAAATGTTTTTGGGTTCAATTTTTTACTTGGTAGCAGCCAACAGAGTAAATAAGCATGGTCTTTTATTTGTTTGGGTAATGATATATGCACTTATTACCGCAGCGATGGGTTATATGTTTATGGTTCCTTATTTTATAGCTGTTGCAGTGATTTCTGAAATTGTGATGATTGGTAAAAACACATATAGAAATCCTGTTAGAAACATGATTGGCTGGAGTACCTATGGAATCGGCATGGTATTGGGAATTGGCGTACCTTGCTGGGTTGCATGGGAAAGCTATCAAAAACAGGCACTCGCAAGTGGTTTTGCAGATGCTACGATGAAGCTTCAGTATAATATGGTTTCTTCTCCGAAATTGATGCTCGTTGGTGTAATTATAACGGTAATATTATCTGCATTAGGTGTGCTTATATCACAAAAAATTCTCAAAAAACACTTTGAAAAAGCCGGAATTTTGAGTTAAACAATGAGCTGCGAGAAAAGACTAAGAGAATTAAGTGGTATAGGTGCGCTATTATTAACATTTCTCGCCTGTATGGTATCTATTTTTACTGAAAGCTATTATATGCACGCTTTGTTTGTGATATGGCTGGCTATGCTTCTTGCATATTTAGGTTTTGTCAAACAAAGCGTGCAATATGTGTTGCTTTATTCATTTACAACATTTTGGTTGATAATGATGATTCCAAAAGGAGTGATGATAATATCGCCGATGTTATTAGGAATGATATATAAATTTATTGTTCCTATTATGGCTGCCTATTTAACTTTCAAAATACCATCAGGAAAATTGATTGCTGTATTTCAGAAAAGCTCAATGCCACAAAATATACTTCTGATTTTGGTGATTATGATCAGATTTATTCCAACCATATCAGGGGAAATAAAAACGATAAAAGAAGCAATGAAGGTGCGTGGATTAACCGGAAGTAAAAAAAAGGTGTTCTTTCATCCATTAAGAACTGTTGAGTATGTAGTAGTCCCTTTAATTTTTCGTTCAATTAAAGTTGGAGATGAACTTGCTGCAGCGGCTATTGTAAGAGGTGTTGAAAACACCGGTAAAAAACAAAGCTATTATGAAACAAAAATGAGTAAGACAGATATTGTGATTTTAACGATCAGTCTTTTATTGCTAATCGTTTGCATTATTTGAGGAGGGGAAATTGATGAAAAGTGAAGTAAAGATTCATCATGTAAGCTATTCATACAATAAAAATGAAATGCAGCTTAATGACATCAATTTAAACATCCTACAAGGGGAGTGTATTGCAATCATTGGAGCTTCAGGTTGCGGAAAATCCACATTAACAAGAGTGATAAACGGGCTTATACCGTCGTTCTTTCAAGGAGAGTTAAGCGGAAAGACTTTTATTAAAGAGAAGGACATACATCAATTACCATCTTGGGAAATAGGGAAAATGATTGGTAACGTTTTTCAAGATCCAAGAAGTCAGTTTTTTTCCAATGAAGTTGCCGGGGAAATTGCGTTTGGATGCGAAAATATGGGACTTACACATAGTGAAATAATAAAGCGAGTTAATCAAACTGTAAAAGAAATGGGAATTGAAGATTTACTCAATACAAGTATCTATTCCTTATCATATGGCATGAGACAAAAAGTAGCAATATGTTCGGCAAAAGCAATGGAGCCTGACGTATATGTATTTGATGAACCATCAGCAAATCTTGATTTAAGTGCAACATATCTTCTTGCAGACTTAATAAAAAGATTAAAAAACAGTGGAAAAACAAGTATTATCGCAGAACATCGACTTTTTTATTTAAGAGGTATTGCTGACCGATATATTTTTATGGAAAACGGAAAAATAATTAAAGAATATTCATCAAATGAAATACAGGAACAAAAGTCTGAGGCGCTTAATAAAAAAGGGCTTCGTTCTTTGCGTTTTGAGGATATTTCTATTCCAAATACCGATTTGAGCGGAATCACATCGCCACATCCAATATCGGTAACGGGCTTAAGTAAAGATTTTAAGAACCACCAGCTGCTTAAAAATATAACTTTTCAATACGATAACAATGAAATTATTGCTTTGGTTGGTGCAAATGGTGTGGGAAAAAGCACATTAGGAAAGGTTTTTGCAGGCTTAATGAAAGAAAGTTCCGGTGAAATCTTAGTGGATGGAAACTCAAAAAAATACAAGCAACGCATTGGGAAAATTTGGTATATACCTCAAGATTTAGATTCTCAACTTTTTGGAGAAGATTTAATAGACGAATTAACAACAGGATTAGACAATCCTGATAAAAACATAGATAAAGCCGAAGATATATTAAGAAAATTAGGCTTGATTGAGTTAAAAAATAAACATCCTGCAACTTTGTCTGGTGGACAAAAGCAAAGGCTTGTTTTAGGTGTTGCTATGATGAGAAATGCTCCGATGATTATATTGGATGAGCCAACATCCGGTTTAGATTTTAACAGTATGGAAAAAGTTAGGGTTTTAATTAAGGAACAACAAAAGAATGGAACCAAATTTCTGATTATCTCTCATGACATTGAATTTATTGCAAGAACTTGCAATAGAATATTAAAACTTGATGATGGGGAAATTACAGAAGATTATTATTTAGAAAATATACAAGACTTATTAAAGTCAATGAATGCGAAAGAGGTGGAAAAATGGATGTGTTAAAGAAGCATTTAGGACAAATTTTTTTTGCAGTTTTTGTCGCAGTCCTTGGGGTGCTTTGTGGAGTTTTGCCATATTTTGCAATGGCGAAAATCGTTGAACATATAGCTGCTGGAAAAATAAATTTTATGATTTATAAAGAGCCTATTTTAATAATTTTATGCGGACTTTTAGGAAGTGTTATTTTTCATGAAATATCAACATTAACTTCTCATAATCTTGCTTTTCGTATTATTGAAGATGAGAGAAAAAAACTTGCAAGAAAAATAAGCAGATTATCTATGGGGGAAGTTGAGAAAAGGAGCAGTGGTGAATGGACACAGTTTATGGTTGAAACTTTGGATAAAATGGAACAGCCAATCGCACATGTAATCCCAGAAGTAATCGCAAATGTTATTATTCCCATCGTGTTAGTTATTATTATTTTTGTGCTTGATTGGAGAATAGGTCTTGCCAATCTTGTAACTCTTCCAATCGGTGTATTGTTCTCGTTTTTAATGATGGGAGGATACGAGGAAAAATCTCGTAACTACCAACAAGCTGCAAAAAACATGAATACTACTGCGGTTGAATATATTAGAGGTATTCAGGTTATCAAAGCTTTCAATAAATCAGCGTCATCCTATGGAAAATTTGTAGATGCCGTTAATAAGAACAGGGACAGTATGCTTAGTTGGTATTTAAGTGTTTGTTTTTATATGACTGCTGCAATGGAAATTCTGCCTTCAACTATGTTGTTTGTCTTGCCTATTTCTTTGTTTCTATACATGAAAGGGAGCATTTCTGTTGGCATTCTCATTATGTGTGTGCTGTTATCTTATGCATCTTATAAGCCTTTGATTAAAGCAATGAGCCATATGGATACAATGGCAAACGTAAGAGTAGTGATTGATGAAATCAAGACAGTAATGAATTTGCCGGAGCTTGAAAGAGGAGATAATTGTAATACGATAAGCTCTTACGGCATAACCTTTGAAAATGTAAGTTTTGGTTATAACGACGAAAAGAAAGTATTTGAAAATTTGTCTTTTCATGCAGAAGAAAAACAACTTACAGCTATTGTAGGATATTCAGGCAGCGGAAAATCTACCATTGCAAAATTAATTGCCGGATATTGGAATGCTGACAATGGAAAAATTTGCATAGGCAATGTAAATGTAAAAGATATTTCTCTTGAAAAAAATATGGAACTTGTAACCTATGTTTCGCAAGAGAATTATCTTTTCAAAAAAACCATTTTAGAAAATATGAAATTGGCTAAGCCTGATGCGAGTATTGAAGAAATTGAACAAGCGTGCAAGAAAGCCAGTTGTCATGACTTTATTATGAGCTTGCCTGACGGATATAACACGATTGTTGGTGAAGCGGGCAATAATCTTTCGGGTGGTGAACGTCAAAGAATTACCATTGCAAGAGCGTTGCTAAAAGATAGTCCTATCGTTCTTTTGGATGAAGCTACTGCTTACTCTGATCCAGACAATGAGGCAGAAATTCAGAAATCTATAGATGCATTGGTTAAAAATAAAACCGTTATTATGATAGCTCATAGACTTTCGACTATAATTCGTGCGAACAAGATTATTGTAGTAACCAATGGAGAAATAGAAGCTGAAGGAACACATTCCGAGCTTCTTGGTAAAAGCGAAACCTACGCAAAAATGTGGAAATCGCACATTAGTGTATATCAACAGGCGGAGGTAAAGTAAATGAGAGATTTAATTAAAAAATTATATGCTATTGCAGGCAAAGAATCGTCAAAACTCAGTAGAATGCTTCTATTTGAGGTACTTAAAAGTATTTTTGAGGGCGTTGCGCTTGGAGCTATCATGCTTTTTTTACTCAAAGTATTTCAGAATATTTTTGAGCATAGAGAAGTACTTATACAGGATGTATATATTGTATTTGGCGTGGCAATGTTAAGTGTTGTAGGAAAAATACTATGTAGTTATATGGCAGATCACAATAAGTATATTGCTACTTATAACATGGGAGCAGAGAACAGATTATATATCGGCGATCAATTAAAACGAGTAAACATGGGATATTTCAGCAACAATCGACTTGGAAATATATCCGGAGGATTAACGACAGTAATCGGGGAGCTTGAAACCGTAGGTGTAAATATTATTGAAACACTTTTTGTAGGAGTGATTCAAACAGCAATCATGGCACTTTTTATGCTTCCGTTTGATATGGTTACAGGGATTATCATATTAGCGACCTTATTTGTGGGGATGTTAAGTAATGCCCTCTTTCAGAAAAAAGCAGATGAGTTGACGAAGAAACTACAATCATTAAAAATCAACTTGAATGCAACCACTTTAGAATATGTAAAAGGAATTAGCGTTATCAAGTCTTTTGGAAAAGGGAAAGAAATGATAACAGAATTAGATAGGAATATCTCTGAAAGCCGCAAAGGATTTATCAATGTTGAAAAAACAGTTGCTCCTGCCGCTCTTATTTTCCTTTTTATTTTCAAACTGGGTATTTGCGCAATTATACTTTCTTCAGTTTTGCGCTTTTGTTCTGCTTCGATTCCACCATATAAAGCGGTAATGCTTATAGTATCAAGCTTTATTGTATTTGCAGGATTTGAGATGGCTGGAAGTATGCAAAATATAAGGGGGGTTGCAGTACAAAATTTAGATGCCATATCCAAACTTCGAGAGCTACCAACAATTTCAGAAGGCAATGTAACGGAATTGAATGTTGCCAAAGTTGAGGTTAATAACGTGAAATTTTCTTATGAAAAACAATCATTGTTTGATGGAATAACTCTTTCTATATCGGAAGGAGAGACAACAGCTATTGTAGGCGGTTCAGGAAGTGGAAAAACAACACTCTGTAACTTAATATCACGATTTTGGGATGTTGATGGCGGCGAAATCTTGATTGATGGGAAAAATATAAAAGATTTTAAATATGACAACCTGTTGTCTAATTTTACTTTTGTTTTTCAAGATGTGTACCTGTTTGATGACACAGTAAAGAATAATATTAAGTTTGGTAATCCTGATGCAAGTGATGAAGAAGTTATGGAAGTTGCTAAACAGGCACAGTGCCATGATTTTATTATGGCACTACCTCAAGGATATGATACGGTTTTGCAGGAAGGAGGCTCTAACTTATCAGGAGGCGAGCGTCAAAGAATTTCCATTGCCAGAGCAATGCTTAAACCAAGTAAGATTGTGATTTTGGATGAGGCAACATCAAGCGTAGATCCTGAGAATGAAGAACAACTTATGGTTGCTTTACACAATTTACTAAAAGGTAAAACTGTACTTGTCATTGCACATAAATTGGAAACCATTCAAGGTGCAGATCAGATTGTTGTAATGGATAAAGGTAAGGTAGAAAGTGTTGGAACACATGGGGAGCTACTTGAGAAATCACAAATTTATCAGCGATTTATTTATCAAAGGGAAAGAGCAATCGGATGGAAAATCAAATAGCAACATTTTTAGAAGGGGGACTTTAGAATGAAGCAAGATATGAAAGAACAACTGTTAACAAAAAGACCGATAGATTTACTCTTTCAGCTATCCATTCCGGCAGTTATCGGAATGATAGTCATCGGTCTATACCCGCTGATGGACGGAATTTTTGCGGGAAATATTATAGGGCAAAGTGCCATGACCGCCTGCGGCGTTGCGATGCCACTTACTTTTTTTAACAGCGGGGTGTCTACACTTCTTGGTGTAGGTTCTGCATCTGTTTTATCACGAGCGATTGGTAAAGGAGATCAGAAAACCGTAGATAAAATCATGGGCAACCTGATTTTCTGGGTGATTTTGTTTTCAGCGATCATAACAGTTGGCGGAATACTGCTTGCACCACATTTTTTAGATATGGTCGGAGCAACGGGTGAGATCAAAACTTATGGTATCAGATACCTAAGAGTAATCTTTATCGGTTCCCTCTTTGTAAATTTTACACAGTCCGCAAACATGGTTATGCGTGGCGAAGGTCTAATGAAAAAAGCCATGATGATAATGGGACTTGGAGCTTTACTGAATATCATTTTTGATCCGATTTTAATGACAGTTATGGGTGAATACGCCATTGAGGGTGCCGCACTTGCTACTATTACAGCCCAATTTGTTCAAGCAGTTGTAACGCTGCACTACTTCCTGAAAAAGAGCAAGGTTGTAAAAATTCATAAGATTAAGTCTGATGCGGAAATAAAAAAAGAAATGTTTGGAGTAGGCTCATCAGCTATGATGATGCAGCTTCTGTTCATGATTCAACAGACTATGCTTTATAAAATGGCATTTAAGTATGGCGGAGATCCAAACGGAATTTTGATGGCAGCATCGCTTCGTGTATATGCCTTTTCGTTCATTCCACTTTGGGGAATGAGTCAAGGATTGCAGCCTGTTGTCGGAACAAACTTCGGAGCAAAGCAATATGAAAGAGTAAGGCAAGCAATGAAGGTATTTTCTATCGGAGGACTTGTGCTTGCGGCAATCTTTTGGATTCCATCATTATTGCTATCAAGTCAGATACTTTCCTTGTTTGGAGTAGAAGCAAGTATCATAACACAGGGCGTTGGGAATTTCAGACTATTCTATTCTGTATTTATTCTGTATGGAGTAATGGTAATGACAATTACATTCTTCCAATCAATCGGGAACGGAAAGAAAGCAGGAATTATTGTTATGCTTAGACAGCTCTTCCTATTTGTTCCTGCAATGGTTCTTCTGCCAATGGTGTTTGGAGTAAAAGCTGTTTGGTTCACACAGCCCCTTGTTGATTTCATTATGATTGTTGTAGGCATCTTCATGATGCTTGGAGAACTAAATAATATGAGCAAAGAAAAAGTAAAAGCATAAAATTTCTTATTATGTGCGTGAATACCTGAAATAGTAGAAGGGCTTAATTTATGAGGAATAGTTAGTTGTAAAATGGAGCTGCACCCATACCCCTTGAATTGCACCCACGCACCCTCATTTGCACCCACGACCTTGCATTTGCACCCATAGGTTGAAATTCTATCAAAATATGATTTCCTTTCCAAATAAGGAAGCATATTTTGATAGAAAAATGTGCTTCCTTTTTTATTGCCAAAAAGCGTTGATTTCAAAGGATTTTAGCTTTTAAAGGCATAAGTTAGCCAGCCCCGGAGCCGTTTCCGGGACGGGATTTTCTTGTTTTCGTCACCATGTGCGGACGGCTCTAAATGTAAAGGTTTGCTTTGTGGGTATATCGTTTGCTTTTTGAGTAAAGTATTCGAAGGCATACTAATCAAGAGGAGCCTTTATCTTCGAAAGTGCTTAATTGGAAGTATTTTTGCAATGCCACGCAAAGGATGCACACTACAGGAGAATGCAAGGAAAGATTAAGACTTGAAAATTTTGAAATTTAGGTTTATACTACGAGTTAGTCTAAGCTAACTCGTAGTTGCGATTTAAAGAATTTTGTACAGTAAGTATTAAGCAATACAATCATAAAATAAATGGAAGGAGATAAAATGAAAGTCTACAGTAAGTTATTTCGATATGTGCCGGATAGTAAGATAAGTGGATATCTTGCGATTATCATATCGGGAATATCAGCTTTTTTAATGGTATGTGGATACTACTTTATATATCAATTTTTCAAAGAAATAATAGTAAATAGCAATTTTGAAAACGCAAGTCTCAATTCCTGGCTAATTGTGATTTTTTTGACTTTAAGTGCTTTGCTATACATTCTATCAGGTCTTTTCTCTCATAAGCTGGCTTTTAGATTAGAGACAAATTTGAGAAAAAGAGGCATTGATGGCTTGACCGAGGCAAGCTTTCGGTTTTTTGATCTAAACCCGTCCGGCCTTATTAGAAAAACGATAGATGACAACGCCGCCAAAACACACATGGCTGTGGCACATATGTTGCCTGACAACTCACAGGCTTTTTTAGTACCGATTTTTGCTCTTATTTTATCATTTGTTATCAGTGTTCGTGTTGGCACGATTATATTAATACTATCTTTAGTAAGTGGCTTAATATTAAAAGGAATGATGGGAAATGGTGAATTTATGAAACTATATCAGTCATCCCTTGACAAATTAAGCTCCGAAACAGTCGAATATGTGCGAGGTATACAGGTCATTAAAATTTTCGGAAGCAAACTTAAATCATTTAAGGCTCTCAGCGAAGCGATTATGAATTATTCAAAATATGCCTACAATTATTCCATCTCTTGTAAAAATCCTTATGTTCTATACCAATTAATATTTTTAGGGCTTATTGCCATCATAGGAATCCCACTCAGTTTTTTCTTAACCGATCTGAGTGATCCTAAGACAATAGCAGTAGAGCTTATTATGATCTTTTTCTTAAGCGGTGTCATCATGGTCTCATTTATGAAAATCATGTGGGCTGCTCAAAATATTTTTAATGCAAATTATGCAATAGACAGTTTAGAAAAGTTATACGACACAATGCAAGAAGACAAGCTCTCATACGGCAAATTAGAGCATTTTGATAATTACAATATTGAATTTGAAGATGTAAGCTTTTCATATGGCGGAAATAAAGTTTTAGATAAATTTTCACTCTCTCTTGACGAGAATAGAATTTATGCTTTAGTTGGACATTCCGGCTCCGGAAAATCCACAATAGCAAAACTGCTATCAGGCTTTTACAAACTTGATAGCGGAGCGATTAAAATTGGTGGTCATTCTTTAGAAGAGTATACAAAAGAGTCTGTTATTAAAAATATTTCGTTTGTATTTCAGGACAGCAAACTGTTCAAAAAATCTATATATGAGAATGTGGCTTTAGCTGATGAAACGGCAAGCAAAGAGGAAGTTATGGAAGCAATGAATCTTGCAGGCTGTGATGAAATAATTTCAAAATTTAAAGAAAAAGAAAACACGATCATAGGCTCAAAGGGCGTTTATCTTTCGGGTGGAGAAAAACAAAGAATTGCGATTGCAAGAGCTATTTTGAAGAAGTCTCCTATAGTAATCATGGATGAGGCGAGCGCTTCTATTGACGCCGACAACGAATACAAGCTGCAAAAAGCCTTTAAAAATCTAATGAAGGATAAAACCGTCATTATGATTGCTCATAGAATGAGCAGCATCAAGAATGTAGATGAGATCATAGTCATAGAGAACGGCAAGGTGGCAGAAAAAGGAAATAACACATCACTTCTAAAAAAACAGGGCTTATACAGTAGATTGCTTAATTTATACGAAACAGCAAACGATTGGAGGGTGTCAAATGAAAAATTATTATAAAAAACGCTACTGTATATCCGAGCAGGGAGCAAAAAATTTAACAAAAGCAACCTGGTTTTGCTTTTTAACCTATCTTATAAATTTAGCTCCAATGTTTATATTGATTGCATTGTTTAATCAGCTCGTTTTAGGAAATGTAAGCAGCGTATGGCAGTATGTAAGTATGGCGGTACTTACTTTAGTATTCATGTATGTATTACTTTCTAAAGAATATACGAGCCTATTTAATGCCACGTACAAAGAATCAGCGG
This sequence comes from Alterileibacterium massiliense, assembly GCF_900104645.1. GTDB lineage: Bacteria > Bacillota > Clostridia > Peptostreptococcales > Anaerovoracaceae > Alterileibacterium > Alterileibacterium massiliense. Next base: position 288,009 of record NZ_FNWE01000001.1, read on the forward strand.
ATTTGAGAAAAGATATTGCAGAAAATTTAGCCAATCTTCCAATTGCATATTTCTCAAAACATGACTTGTCAGACCTTTCTCAAACGATTATGTCTGACGTTCAAGAGATCGAACATGCGATAAGTCACTCTATCCCGAAAGTAGTAGGTATGTGGCTGTTTTTTCCTCTTATGGGGCTTGCGATGCTTATTGGGAATTGGAAATTAGGGCTTGCCGCTATTATCCCGACGCTTCTAAGTTTCCTTATTTTGCCACTCGCCAAGAAAAAAGAAGTGGCTTCTTACAGTAAATATTTCGATGTCTTAAGGGATAATTCGGCTGCTTTTCAGGAAACAATAGAACTGCAGCAAGAGATAAGCAGCTTCAATCAATCTGCAAAAGTGAAGGATTCTTTGTACAAAAAAATGGAAGAAAGCGAAAAAATTCACTTCAAAGTTGAATTTGGTTCAATGTCTGTTATGGGATTGTCTACGCTTTTTTCGTATATCAGCGTAGCGGTTGTTATAATGATTGGAATGTCTCTTTTTCTTCACGGTGAAATAACGATGCTGTATCTTGTCGCATACATCATTGGAGCAATAAAAGTAAAAGAACTTTTTGATATTTCAAAAGAAGGAACAATGGAGATGTTTTATATTGAGCCAGCTGTAAGAAGAATTAAGGAAATGAGAAGCACGGCTCTGCAAGAAGGCATAGACACCGATATTTTGAGCTATGATGTTAAGTTTAGAAATGTATCTTTTGCCTACGATGATGACACTAAGGTGCTCAAAAATATCAGTTTCATAGCAAAGCAAGGAGAAGTTACAGCACTTGCCGGAATATCAGGTTGCGGGAAAACAACTATCCTAAGACTAATCTCAAGGCTGTATGACTACGATGAAGGGAAAATCTTAGTTGGTGGCAAAGACATCAAAGGAATATCTACAGATTCATTATTTAAGGTTGTATCTATTGTTTTTCAAGATGTAACACTTTTTAATACGAGCATTTTAGAAAACATTCGCCTTGGAAAAGAAACCGCGACAGACGAAGAAGTAAAAAGAGCTGCAAAGCTTGCAAATTGCATAGATTTTATTGAAAAGCTTCCGGATGGATTTGATACAAAAATTGGTGAGAATGGAGCAGAATTGTCTGGTGGAGAAAGGCAGAGGCTATCCATTGCCAGAGCATTTTTGAAAGATGCTCCTATCTTGATATTAGATGAGATATCAGCAAGCCTTGATGTCGACAACGAAAAGAAAATACAAGAGAGCTTAAACAAGTTAATCAAAGATAAAACGGTAATCATTATATCTCATAGATTAAAATCAATCGAAAATGTGGACAAAATTATTGTGATTGATGACGGCTTGGTTGAAGATTCGGGAACACACAAGGAGCTGATAAACTCCTCCAAAACATATGCAAATCTTATAAATAAAACAAAACTGGCAGAAGAGTTTAGTTATTAGGATAAAGGAGCATTTATGGGATTTTTTCAAAACACAGCAAAACCTATCGGCTTTGGAGGAAAGTTGATGGTTAAACTTATGAATATTGGGCATGCCAAAGTAGCTGAATGGGGCTTTTCTCATGTCAATATTTCTTCTTCTGCAACTGTCCTTGACATAGGTTGCGGCGGCGGGGCAAATGTGGCAAGCTGGGTAAAGCGCTGTCCACAAGGCCATATAACAGGATTAGACTACTCTCCTGTAAGCGTAGATGCTTCACAAAATTACAATCAAAAAGCTATTGCAGAAAATCGCTGTCAAATTGTTGAGGGCGATGTTTCCTGTTTGACTTTTGCCGAAAATACCTTTGATGCAGTTTCCGCTTTCGAGACCGTGTATTTCTGGCCCGAGCTTGAAAACTGCTTTCAGGAAGTATTTCGCGTACTAAAGAATGGTGGCATATTCCTTATTGTCAATGAATCGGACGGAACCGATCCAAAGCAGGACAAGTGGATAAATATCATCGAAGGACTAAAAATTTATAAGGAGAGCGACTTGACAGAGAGGCTTCAAAAGGTCGGATTTTCTAATATAAGAGCATTTCACACAGACAAAAATTGGCTTGCCATCCTGTGTGAAAAAACTTTATAACATTTTTTAAACTGTAGGGGGGTGAGTCTTGCTTGAATGAACAAAAAATGAGCCAATGGGGAGTTGGCCCAATTTTTGTCGGAGTTCTTATTTCTACTACAGCATTGGGAATCTTACTGAGCTACACTAATCTTTTTTCTTTTGCTCAAATAGATAATGAGTATGTCCGCATAATCCTCTTCATTTTAGCTGTTCTTCTTATTATGGAGGGGGGTTTAGTCTGGGTTTTAGCCGTAATTAAATCTCGGGTTATCGATAAAATAAAAAATGGCAAGCTGGTGACTGACGGAATTTACGCATGGGTAATGCATCCTATTTATTCGGCATTTTTCCTTATTGTAATCGGAGCAATCTTAATTCGAGGAAACTGGATTTTATTTTTTCTTGTTCCTTTGTATTGGCTTTTCATGACATTTTTGATGAAAAATACGGAAGAAAAATGGCTGCTAGCAATCTTTGGTAAAGAGTACGAGGCTTATAAGGATAGAACAAACAGGTGCATTCCCTGGATTCCAAAGAGATAGGACGAAGGAGTGGGTTTTATGTATGTAATGCGAGCGATTTTAGACGGGATTGCGATAGCCGCAATCTTTAGCGGTTCGGTGGCAGCCGTAGTGCTTATTGATCCGAGATATTTTTTTGATTCTTATCCAAAGGCAATTCAGAAAGCCGCACACGAACAGATGACAAAAAAAGAGAAAAAAATAAATCACATTTTGACAATTATAATTTGCGGGATTTGCTTCATATATTCAACAGCAAGTATTTTACATACAGGCATTGCGGGCTTTTGGAATCTTTTTTTGATGGGATATATTCAGTGGAGCATATTAAACCTTGGAGATTTCTTTTTGCTGGATTGTCTGTTATTTCAGGGGAAATATAAGGATAAAATCGTCATTCCCGGCACAGAAGGACACCCTGACTATGAGTTCGGCAACTGGATGAAGCATTTGGCAATCATGGAACATTTTGTAGTCACACCATTTTTGATAATTCCGTTTGTTGCTGCGATCCAGGCTTTGATTACTGGGTTGATAGGAAGATAAGTTTTCGGGTTGTTTATCTAAATCATGGAAATGCTTCTATCAAAATGCAGAAAATGGGGCTTCACCCATACCCTTCGATTCGCACCCATATGCTGAAATTCTATCAATATATGATTTCCTTTCCATATAAGTAAAACCGTTGAAACTTCAACGGTTTTTTGTGTGGGAAGGATTTTGAAATTTTTGATATTTATAAGCTTTATCTGAGTATCAGCTTAGTAATTAGATGAGTATTAGCTGAGTATTATAATATATTTCTTGAAATGAATAATTACACTATTTATAATTAAATCGTTATGGGAATGAAGTTCTCCCGCGGATTTACCGAAACCGCTATGACATATAGCTGATGACTTCTAATTTTGCAATAACATATATAATTGTTAGATAAAATTGAAAGGAGAATCTATATGTTAATAAGGTGTTTGGCAGTAGGAATAGGGGGATTTTTTGGCTCAATATTGAGATATTTAATTACCAAAGTTGAAATTAATACACATAATAATTTCCCAATTAATACTTTAATGGCAAATGTTTTAGGTGCTATTATGATAGGGATTATAATAGCAGAGTCACAAAAAAATGGTATTAGTCAGAACAAACTATTGTTTTTAAAATTTGGACTTTGCGGGGGACTTACTACTTTTTCAACTTTTTCATATGAAATATTTGAGTATTTCGAAAATGGAAATGCACTAATAGGAATAGTTTATGCAATTATTTCTCTTATCTTATGCTTATTAGGGGTAATGATAGGAATAAAAATGGTTTAATTAGAATTTAGCAATATAAAAAAGAAAGAGATACTTATGACTGAGAGTTTTATTTCACTTATGGTAATAGCCCTTATTGCGGCACTTACACCGATTGTTGCAGCAATTATACCAAAGCAAATTATTCCGGAAACAGTTATACTCATCGCGTCAGGTGCAATTTTGGGACATAATGCACTAAGTGTAATTGATGCAAAAAGTGAGGCAATAATCTTCCTTTCAGACCTCGGCTGTGCCTTTTTATTCCTGCTTGCAGGATATGAGATTAACCCCAAGGCATTGACAGGAAGAGATGGAAGAAAGGGTTTTCTTACATGGATTTTCACATTTATAATAGGTCTTATTATAGCCTTTATAATGCCTAATATTGCAGAGGGCAGGCAGGGCTTAATTGCTACAGCACTTCTATTTACTACAACAGCCCTTGGAGCACTCATGCCTATACTAAAGGAAAGGGCGTTGACAGGAACTAGGGTTGGTGATCTGGTAATTGCATATGGAACATGGGGAGAGCTGGCTACTGTGCTTGCAATGGCAGTCCTTCTATCTACAAGAACCACATGGAAGACAGCTTTAATACTAGCTTTGATGCTCTTAATATGCCTTTGGATAGGAGCACTTGGTAATAGAGTCATGAGAGGAGCATCGATTTTTTATAATTTTCTTTCTAAAAAAGCTGATACCACATCGCAAATAATTCTAAGGATAACAATTCTAATACTCATCACCTTGGTTGCCTTTTCATCAATTTTCGATCTGGATATTGTCCTAGGTGCTTTTGCCGCAGGATTTGTATTAAGATATATAATACCTGATGATAATTACACACTTGAAGAAAAATTAAATGGTATAGCATATGGATTTTTAGTTCCAATATTTTTCGTAGTTTCAGGTTGTGGTATAAATTTGAAAGCAGTTTCAAAAAGACCAATGCTTCTCTTATTATTTATACTCATGCTATTTTTGATAAGAACAATACCTATTGTTATATCTCTCTCCCTAGATAAAAATCCGGATACTAGAATTAATATACACCACAGATTTTCAGTCGGATTTTATTGCACGACAGCCCTTCCGCTCATAGTTGCGATAACAACAATTGCTGTTAAGTATGAATTTATGAATACTGACATAGCCTCTGTTCTAATTGCTGCAGGAGCACTTAGCGTATTTATAATGCCTTTCCTAGGTTCAATTACATATAGGGTTGTAGACGCAGACCCAATCAATGCTGTTGTTGAGATTATTCATTCGCCAAAAGAGATAAATAAGATTATTAAATCACATATAGATAGAGAGCATGAACTTGCCAGAGAATATATGGATATTGCGGAAAATAGAATAAAAGAAAGGCTCGAATCCATTAAAAACCCTTATGAAAAGGCTAGAATGGAAGCTCTACTAAAAAAGCAGAGGAGAGAGAATAAAAGATTTGAAAAAAATCAGATAAGTGAGCGAAAAAAATTACTCGATAAACAAAGTGATGAGATTAAAGAAATATATTGTGATTTTCATGATGATGAATCAGTTTGCAAAATTGATATAGATGATAAAGATAAAAAAGATGCTCAAAATAAAAAAAGATAAAAAATAGGATTACAAATTTATGAATGATAGAATTTGGTACGGCGGAAAAAGGACCGTGGGCAAAAAATACCAGATAAATGAGGTGAAATTAGAAATTGGCACTGAGATGACAGAATTACCTAAAAAAATTTCTAGTTTATTATCTATACCTCAAGATGAAATAATTTGGTGGAGCGTGAAAAGGGAATCAATAGATGCCAGAGATAAAACTAATATAAAGATGGTATACTCGGTCGATTTTAATACAAAAAAAGATATTTCAAAAAAATTGATGAAAAAAAATAAATGCACATTTAGAAAGGAATATGATAAAACTTCGCCAAAATGTGGAAGTTCTAAGATAAAGGGTAGAGTTGTCATAGCTGGATTTGGTCCTTGTGGAATCTTTGCTGCCCTCGAACTTGCTAAAAGGGGATATAAACCTCTTGTTATTGAGCGTGGAAAGATGATGAACGCGAGGGTTAAAGATGTAGATGATTTTGTAAATAAACGAAGGATAAATAATAATTCAAACTACTTATTTGGCGAAGGTGGTGCAGGCACTTTTTCAGATGGCAAATTAACAACAGGTATAAAAGATCCAAATATAAGATATGTGCTTGAGACATTTGCAAAAGCCGGTGCAGGTGAAGAAATAATATACAAAAAGAAACCTCACATAGGCACCGATGTTTTAAGAGGAGTTATAACTAATATAAGAAAAGAAATTTTAAGCCTTGGAGGAGATATTCTATTTAATTCAAAACTGATAAATATGGAGATAAAATCCGGCGAGCTATCTTCCATATCAGTTCAAAGACTTGATAAAGAGGGAGAGATAATAGAAATTCCAACAAATGCTTTAATACTTGCAATTGGACATAGTGCAAGAGATACATATAAGATGTTAAATGATATAAAGATTGATATGGAACAAAAACCCTTGTCAATTGGAGTTAGGATGGAGCATCCTCAAGAACTCATAGATAGAGCAATGTATGGAGATGAGAAAAGATTGCCCCCTGCAGATTACAAGCTTTCATATAAGGCGAGCAATGGCAGAGGGGTTTATTCATTCTGTATGTGCCCTGGTGGCGAAGTGATCAACTGTACGACAGAAGATGGAGAAATATGTGTAAATGGAATGAGCAACAGGCTTAGAAATAGTGGTACTGCAAACAGCGGTATCCTAGCTGATGTCAGGACCAGCGATTTTGAAGGTGATGATGACTTGGCAGGGGTAAGATTTCAAGAAAGATATGAGAGGCTTGCATTTTTAAATGGCGGGAAAAATTTTAATCCTCCTTCATGCACTATGAGAGATTTTCTCAATGGAAGTGCAAAATCTGTTATATCATCCATGCCTTCATTTGCATATGAAGCGATAAGAGAGGCGGTGCCATATTTTGCAAAAAAAATTAAGGGGTATGATGACGAAAATGCCATTATCAAGGCAGTTGAAACAAGGAGCTCGGCACCTGTCAGAATATTAAGAGATGAAAAAGGAATGAGCACTAATGCTCGCGGAATATATCCGGCAGGAGAGGGCTCAGGATATGCTGGAGGAATTACCTCGGCAGCGTGTGACGGCATAAAGCAGGCGAATAGGATAATAGAGAGGTTTAGCAATGAAGAAATATGAGGATATTAGGATAAAAAATCTTATTATTAAAAATAGGCTGATATTACCACCTATGGCAAGCACGACAGGCTCACTGGAGCACAGGGTTACTGATGAAACAATTGCATATTATTCAAGGATAGCAAAGACGGGTCATCTTGGGTTAATCATAGTAGAGCACGCATTTGTATCTCCTGAGGGAGCAGCATCAAGACACCAATTATCTATAAGCAGAGATTCGGATATAGAAGGCTTAAAAGCCCTAGCAAGTGCAATTCATTCTTATGATATACCTGCTATATGTCAGATTAACCATGCAGGGGGAGCAATTAGGTCGGTTGATACGGGACATAGGAATATTGGACCATCAACTAATCTTGGACTCAAATATTTTGAGCCTGACATAAGCATGAACAATGAGGATATTGATAGGGTAATTTCAGACTTCGTAAGTGGAGCACTTAGAGCAAAAGAGGCAGGTTTTGATGCAGTAGAAATTCACAGTGCTCACGGATACCTGCTCAATCAGTTCTATTCACCTCTTTCAAATTTAAGAGATGATGATTACGGCGGAAGTATTGAAAATAGGCTAAGGATTCACTTTGAAATAATAAAAGGTATAAGGGAAAATTTGGGAGATGAATATCCAATTTTCATTAGACTTGGTGCATCTGACTATATGGAGAAAGGTAATACGATTTACGACGGAAAAGAGGCTTCAATCTTATTAGAAAAGGCAGGAGTAGACCTTATAGATGTATCTGGCGGGCTATGTTTTTATAGAAGACCTGGAAAAGAAGATGAGCAGGGTTATTTCAGTGACGCATCTCGTATTATTAAAAGAAATGTGTCAGTGCCTGTAATTTTAACAGGAGGAATTAGAGAAATATCTGTAGCTGAAAAATTGATAGATGATAGAGAGGCGGATTTGATTGGAATAGGAAGACCGATATTAAAGGATCAAGAATGGCTTGGCAAATTATTTTGATAATGGGTTGGTAAATTATTAAGATATTTATTTAAAATAAGGGGTGGTAAAAATGATTAAGAAGGTATGTATATTATTTGCAAGTCCTAGAAAAAATGGTAATACTAAGCAATTGGTAATTCCTTTTGTAGACGAGCTTGATAAAGCAGGTGTATCTTCTAGGCTACTTGACTTATATGATATGAAAATTGAGGGCTGCCATGCTTGCAGAACCTGTCAAAATATCTGGGATGGATTTGGCTGCCCAATAGATGATGATGTTCATATAATTTTTAATGAGATATTAGAATCGGACCTTTTCGTCCTTGCGACTCCAATTTATTCGTGGTTTTGCACCATGCCTATGAAGGGCGTCATCGATCGACTCGTATATGGAATGAATAAGTATTTTGGCGATGAGAGAGGCCCATCGCTTTGGAAGGGTAAAGAGCTTGCCATAATATCTACCTGTGGTTACAGGGTGGAGATTGGCATGGAGAATTTTGCTGACGCTATGAAAAAATATTGTAAGCATTCCGGTCTTAAATACAAGGGAAGCTTGGCTGAGCGTGATATGGGTTATAATGCTCGCTTTATGAATGAGGAAAAAGAAATTCATGCTAGAGATTTTGCTAGGGAGATGATTAAATAATTCTCATCAAATTCATATCAAATTTATATCTAAATAGTAATATGTGCTTGTGAAAGGAATTTATATGGCGAAGATTCTATTTCTTGAAGATGAAAATACAATAAGGGAAGTGCTTTCGGAATATATGAGGGTTGCTGAACATGAGGTTACCGAGTGCAAAAATGGAGAAGATGCACTTTCGATTATTGATGGAGGGATAATCTTCGATATTGCAATTTTAGACATAAGAGTTCCAAAAGTAAGCGGGCTTGATGTATTAAAACGAATTAAAGATGAGTATGGTGAATCCGTGGGAACTATAATGTTAACTGCATATAGTGATATTAATACTCAGATTGAGGCATTTAATTATGAAGCAGATGATTATATTGTAAAGCCAGCGTCACCCATTATTTTACTAAAGAGGATACAGGCACTTTATAGAAGGGTAGAGAAGTCAAGAGATTTTGATAACTCATCGGGAGTTAATTTACAAAATAAATATGATGATGAGCTAATTATTGATGAAGATGGTTATAGAGTTTTTTATAAGGGAGAAAACCTAAGGCTTACAGTAAGCGAATTTTCCCTGATGAAGATATTAAAGGACAACAGAGGCACGGTATTCAGCAGAGATATTTTGATAAATAAGATATTTGATGATGAATATATAGCAAATGACAGAATAATAGACGCACATATTAAAAATTTAAGAAAGAAGTTACCACATGATTATATAGAAACTGTAATCGGTATCGGTTACAGGTGGAGAGATGAGATATGAAACTATCAAGCAAAACCTTCCTTTATAGCTCTATAATTTCGCTGATTGCAGGTACTGCAATTTTTTTGTACCTATTTTTCCTTATGCCATCAATGTATGCAGACTTCAAGCAAAAGGAACACCTTAATTATGCGACATCGGCGGTAAATAAATTAAAAGATGAGGGGACCCTTGCCAAGGTTAAAAATTCTGATGATTATGCAATCGGAGTGATTATTCCAAAAGAGGGGAATTATTTAAAGCTTTCAGGCGGAGGATTTGACGGCAAGGTCAGTATAGAAAATAAAAATGTCTTAAAACTGGTTGATTTCATAAGGTCAAATGATGGTAAGAAGATAGATTTAAAAGATAGTGAAACTAATGAAGAATTTTCTAAAATTTTTGATGACGCTAGAGATGAGATATTCAATTCTATCAATAATGGTTTAAAAATAACATTTAAAGAGGACGAGAATTATTTAAAATACAAAAAAGCGTATCAGAAATATCATAGAGTAGATGAGAATACGATTATAAGTGAATATTCAATAAAAAATGCCAATACAGATTATCAGTACACAACTTATGTAGCATTTAAAAAAGATGTAGATTATATCTATATGGTAATTTCTGCTACTACGACACCAAATGCTAAGGAGATTACGCCAGTTGTTATAAGAGCAATTCCTATGCTTATTTTACTAATGATTCTTTTATCTTTTGGCGTATCGGCGATTTTTTCAAGGGAAATTGTAAATCCAATAGAAAAACTGGCAAAAGATGCAGAATCTAGGGCATCATCAAAAATGACAAATTATAAGCCAATCGAAGTAAGGGGAAATGATGAAATATCAAATCTCACAAGGACATTAAATCATCTCTATAAAAATCAAGCAGATAATTTTGAAAGACTTGAATATGAAAATAAGAGAAGGGAGGTCTTTGTAAGAGCCTCATCGCATGAGCTCAGAACTCCAATTTCTGCAGCGATCCTGCTTACAGATGGAATGATTTCAAATATAGGAAAATTTTCTGATAGAGATAAATATCTGCCGGAGCTTAAAGAAAAGCTATGGGAGATGATGAATATAGTAGATGAAATGGTAAATATAAATTATATAGAAGATAATAATATATTTAAAGAGGTTGATATAAGGACATTATGCGAGAAGATTATAAAAAAACACAGTTTAAAAGCAGAAGTTAAGAATATAGAAATAATCTGCAACACTAATTCGGAAAAGGTCGTTTTTAATGGAATAGATGAGATTTATGAAAAAATTATATCTAACTTAATATCAAATGCCATAGAGCATACAGAGAAAGGAGGTAAAATTGAAATTTATATTGAGAAAGACAAATTAAGAGTAATAAACAGCCCGGCTAAGATAGATGAAAAAATAAAAGATGATATATTTGAGCCATTTGTCAGCACTGTAGATGAGGGCGAATCAAAGGATAAGGCACATGGACTTGGGCTCTATATTGCAAAATATTTTGCAAGCATAATGGGATTTGATTTAAGAGCAGAAAATATTTTAGATAAGCTAGATAATATAAATAAGGTTGAAATGATAATGGAGAGAAAAAATGATTAGGCTTGACAATGTAAAGGTTAAATATAAAGACAAGGTAGCCCTTGACTTAGGGAGAGTAATAGAGATAAAAGATGGCGAAAAAGTCGGGATAATAGGAAGCAATGGAGCAGGTAAGACCACCTTGATAAAAAGCATACTAGGTCTTGTTCCATATGAAGGCAGTATTACGCTCGGAATACCTAAAAACAAAATAGCAGTTCATATGCAGCAGAATGAATATATTGACACTGTTCCAATCAAGATAATAATAGAGATGGTATCAGGAACTAATATTAAATCTAATGAGAAGCTTCGCGAGATGATAGATTTCTTTGACTTTAAAGACTGCTTAAACAAGAGGTGGAAGCATCTATCAGGCGGTCAGAAACAGCGTCTTACTCTAACACTTGTAATGTGTCAAAATAGTCCAATCTCAATATTTGACGAGGTTACATCGGGGCTTGATTATGAGACAAGGCAGAGATTGATGGACAAGTTAATAGATTGGTATAAGGGAAAGAATGATACGCTTCTAATATCCTCCCACTATTATGAGGAACTCGAGAATTTAGCGACTAAGATTTTATATATTGATAAGGGCAGGGTGGTAGATTACGGTAGCAAGGAAGAACTTTTCCAAAAATACTGCGGAAAGTCTGTCATTGTATTTAAGGATAGCCCAGAAGCAGTTAGAATTGCTGAAAATTATAATAAAATTAAATCTTCAGTTGGATACACCTGCATATCTTGCAAGGATACTAGAGAGGAAGAAAGCGTAATAAAAAAGTTGATACATTCAAATATTAACTATAGAAGAAGTGATAATGATATTGAGATTATGACATTAAATGCAAAGGATTATTTTAAGAGAGGATAGATCATGAACAGATATACTATAAAATATGAGTTTCTTAACACGCTTTACAATGGATATGCCATCTTCTTCGGAGCAATTTTTCCTGTCTTATTAATACATTTAATAATCGGTGGCACCTTAAGTGATGTTCCCAAGGAGTTTTTAAAAGAGGCATCCACAGCAATATTTTTAGGTATGGCAATGTATATACCTCTTGCTAGCATATTTTTAAGCCATTCAGCAACATATTCAAATGAACTTGACAAAAATATACCGGAAAGGCTTGTACTATTCGGATTCCCAGAACAGGAAATACTATTAAACAAGCTTGTTTCAAATTACATATTTTTCACATTTTGCATAATTATTTACTTGGCAGGCACTCTACCCTTTATCGATATATTCAAACCTAAATTTAAAGCGATAGCACTTTGGATACTATGTTTATACATCTTAGCAGGCATTCTTCTCATACTAGCACATGGGATTGCAACTCTAATAAGAAAATTTGGTCCAACCTATGGTATATCGATGGCACTTTATTTCATCTTTTTAATCTTGGGAGGATATATGGGACTTCCTGTTAGCAAGCTTCCTAAGGCATTAAGATATATATCAGATCTCCTTCCTACAACTCAATTAGGCAGTGATTACTTAGATTTCTGGGTAGGACGAGATTATAATTTCGCTCCTCTAATTCAGTCGATGATTTTTTTCTTAGCATTAAGCCTAGTAATTTTAATAAGTGCATTTAAGATTAGAGGAAGAAAAAATTGATTTTGCATAATAAGTTTGTATTCTGTAATTATCGAAATAATGGTATAATAAGGCAGATGTACGCATTTTAGAAAATTAATATGATAAAGTTCATATGAAAAAAGCACATAGCCATGAATGTATGATAAAAGTTAACCAGAAAATGTGCATATTAAAAGTGTATGAAAAAAGGGGGTAAAGCTCAATGGCAGTTTATGTTTGCAAAATCTGTGGATTTGTTTTTGACGAGGAAAAAGAAGGAAGGAGCTTCAGTGAACTAGAGTCTTGTCCTATATGTAAACAACCTAAAGAGGTTTTTATTAAGGAAGAAGAGCCTGAAATAAAAGAGGGAATAATAGTAGAAGACGATAGCGAGCTTGCATATGACAGCAGGTATATAAGACACGATGATAAGATGAGATACATGGAGGAAATCCATGAGATGGCTGTAACTGGTAAGAGCATAAGTGCAGCTATGGGAACTCTCATGCCTATGCCAGGCTTTGATGATATTTTAATTATGGGAGCACAGCTTGATCCAATGCCTCTAAATGATGAAGATGAGGTAGATACGACTACAATAATAGGTAAAAATGCAAAAAAACCTATGATACTTGAAAATCCTGTTTATGTATCTCATATGTCCTTCGGTGCTCTATCTAAGGAAACAAAGGTTGCACTAGCAAAAGGCAGTAAAATAGGCAAATCAGCAATGTGCAGCGGTGAGGGAGGAATGCTTCCTGAAGAGTTTGAAGCTGCTGATAAGTACATCTTTGAATACATACCTAACAAATATAGCGTTACAGATGAAAATTTAAAAAAGGCATCTGCTATTGAAATAAAGATTGGACAGGGTACAAAGCCTGGAATGGGGGGACATCTTCCAGGTGATAAGGTAACACCTGATATTGCAAAGATGAGAGGAAAAGAAGTAGGTCATGAGATAAAAAGTCCATCTAAGTTCCCTGGAATTAATACTAAAGAGGATCTAAAGGCACTTGTGGATGAGTTAAGGATGAAATCTGAGGGAAGACCTATTGGAATTAAGCTTGCCGCAGGAAGAATTGAGAAGGACATGGCTTTTGCAGTATATGCTGAACCGGACTTTATTACAATTGATGGAAGAGGTGGAGCAACTGGTTCAAGCCCATATCTCCTCCGTGAATCGACAAGCGTGCCAACTATCTTTGCACTCTATAGGGCGAGAAAGTACCTGGACAGCATCAATTCGGATATATCGCTTGTGATTACAGGTGGACTTAGGGTTTCTTCTGATTTTGCAAAGGCTATTGCAATGGGAGCAGACGCCATAGCTATAGCATCTTCAGCTCTTATTGCAGCAGCTTGTCAGCAGTATAGAATATGTGGCACTGGTAACTGCCCTGTTGGACTTGCAACTCAGGATCCAGAGCTTAGAAGTAGGCTTAAGGGTGACCTAGCTGCAAAGAGATTAGGTAATTTCTTAAATGTTACTCTCGATGAGCTAAAGATGTTTGCTAGGATAACAGGTCATGAGAAATTACACGACCTTGGAGCTGACGACCTATGTACAATAAATAGAGAAATATCAGAGCATACGAATATCCCGCACGCATAAAAGCATATTAATAAAGAAGAATATAGAAGAATAAAGAAGAATATAGAGGATTATAATGTTAGGAAAGAATAAGAATAAGGCACCGGAATCTGAAATGCAGATAGCAAGAAAAGAATTTAAAATAGCATATTTATTAGGAATCCTTGTAGCAAGCGTCTTGGTTGCGATAAAGATGATAAATCGCCAGCCTTGGACTGATTCATTTGCTATATTGACAGCGATGTTTACAGGACAAAATTTTTATGCTTGGTATAAGGATAGAACAAAAAAAGATAAGCTTATATATGTAGGATTATATCTATTTTTTACAATTCTATTGATTGCAACATATTTCCTTGAAATAACGAAATAAGTGCCCTTGATTTATGTTGATTTTATGTCAAGGTTTTGGTAAAATAATGGCACTTGTTTGTGAAAAATAAGAAGAAATTTACGAAAATATAGGAGGAATTAACAATATGGATGCAATTGACAGCGTTGTTCTTGCGATAAGCAATGTATTATATAAACCATTTATAGTACCTCTATTGCTTCTTGTTGCAGGGATTTATTTTTCAGTGAGAACCGGATGGTTACAGCTAAGACTTTTCAAAGAGAGTGTTAGCGTAGTAATGGAAAAACCTGTTAACGAAGATGGAGTTTCATCTTTTGGAGCATTGATGGTATCTACAGCATCAAGAGTTGGAACAGGTAATATTATAGGAGTTTCTACAGCTATAATATGCGGTGGTGCAGGAGCTATCTTCTGGATGTGGATTACTGCATTTATAGGCGGTGCAACTGCATTTATTGAGTCAACACTTGCACAGATATATAAAAAGAAAGATGAAGATGGAAGCTGTTATGGTGGACCTTCCTTCTATATGAGAGATGCTCTAAATGCAAAGTGGCTTGGCGTAATATTCTCAATACTAATAGTATTCACATATGCTGTTGGATATAATATGCTAGCTGCATATAATTTACAGTCTACATTTGCAGCATTTAAATTCTATAATACCAAGACTCCATATATAATTGGAATAATCTTGGCTATACTCTTCGGCTCAATCGTACTCGGCGGAGCAAAGAGACTCATAAATGCAACAGGAGTTTTAGTTCCCGTTATGGGAGTTATCTATGTAGTTATTTCAATAATCGTGCTTTTAATGAATATCAAAAATATACCTTCAATGTTTGGAATGATATTCAAGAGTGCCTTTGATTTTAAGGCAATATTCGGCGGATTTGCAGGTTCATGTTTGATGTTCGGACTAAAGAGAGGTCTATATTCCAATGAAGCTGGTATGGGTTCTGCTCCAAATGCTGCAGCAAAGGCAGAGATTTCACATCCAGCTAAGCAGGGACTCGTACAGATGTTATCTGTATTTATAGATACGCTTTTAATTTGCTCTGCAACAGCATTTATGTGTCTAAGTTCAAATATAGAACCACTTAAATTCCTAGCTGAAGATGGAAGTGCTGATGCTGCAGGATATGTTCAGAATTCTATCGGCTCTACTCTAGGAGCATTTGGCCCTATATTTATAGCAGTATCCATGTCACTTTTCGCATTTACAACATTGATTGGTAATTACTCATATTGCGAGGGCAATATGGCATTCATCTTAGGAAGAGATATGTCAAAGACAGGCACTATTATATTTAGAATTCTTGCGACAGTTCTTATCTTCCTAGGCTCTGTAGCTAGTGCAGGACTTGTTTGGGATCTTGCTGATATGTGCCAGGGACTAATGGTAATAACGAATGTACCTTCAATTTTAATTCTAGGCGGAATTGCTATAAAGTGCTTAATGGATTATGAAAGACAGAAGAGAGAAGGTCTTAATCCGGTATTCCACGCAAAGGATATTGGACTAAAGCAAAAGACTGATTTCTGGAACTAATATTGTCATAATAAGGGGGCAGGTTTCGTAGTAAACTTGCCTCTTTTTTATTAAGAAATCATTTTTTAAAAAATATATTAAAAGGGAAAGATATAAGATTAAATAATTGTTTTTATTAGAAAAGGATAGTATTGATGAATATAATTCTTTTGGAACCTGAAATTCCATATAATACTGGTAATATAGGAAGAACCTGCGTTGCAACAGGAACATCGCTACACCTAATAAAGCCCCTTGGGTTTAATATTGATGAAAAGGCGGTAAAAAGGGCTGGGCTCGATTACTGGGATGATTTAGATTTACATATCTATGATGATTATGACGAGTTTTTAAGATTGAATTATTATCCTAAGGTTATTATGGCAACTACAAAGTCAAGGCATAACTATTCTGATTATAAATTTTCCAAAGACGACTATATAATGTTTGGCAAAGAGAGCAGGGGAATACCCGAAGAATTATTGGTTGATAATGAAGAAAACTGCGTAAGGATTCCAATGTTAAAAGACACAAGATCTCTCAATTTATCAAATTCGGTTTCGATAATATTATATGAAGCCCTGAGACAGAATGAGTTCCTTTGTCTCGAAGAAAAGGGTAATTTGCATAGGTTATCATGGAAAAAAGGGAGGTGATTTATTAATCACCTCCCTTGCTAATGCTGATTTCTGATAATAAATTACTTCTTAAATTTTCCAACAATCCATAGAAGAATGCAAGCACCTACTACAGATACCAAAACGCTGTAAAGATTTAATCCTGTAACCTTCTCAGCTCCGATTAGGTTGAAAACTATTCCACCGATGAACGCACCAATGATACCGGTGATTATATTAGCTAATGCACCCATTGACTCATTCTTCTTCATTATCATGCTTGCTATCCAGCCAGATAGAGCACCAAGTATTATCCATGCTATAATTCCCATATAATTTCTCCTTATATATTAAATATATTTACATATAAAATTAATTAACGGACAACTATATTATAGCACAGAACGCTTAAAATAGCAAAAATGAGCAATTTAAAGGGGTTCAAAGGCTTAACAAAGGCTTTGAAATGGCTTTTATTTGAACTTAATAGCAGTTCCATATACCATAACTTCTGCAGCTCCCTGCATTACAGCTGAAGATGAATATCTAACGCAGATGATTGCATCGGCACCCATGTTTTCAGCTTCTTCAACCATTCTATTCGTTGAAAGGCTTCTGGCATCTTTCATCATCTCTGTGTACTTCTTAACCTCACCGCCCATAAGGGTCTTTAATCCTGCTCCAATATCCCTTATAGCATTTACAGTCTGAATTGTGCTACCGGTAACTAGGCCTAGCGTTTCATATTCTTTTCCATCAATATCATAAGTTGTTGTTAGTAACATTTTTACTCCTTCCCAGAATAAACATTTTTTAATAAGCATCTTGATATATAGATAAAAGCGATAATTCCTTATTTCTTCACGCAATTTGCATTTTACTATCTATACATTTCTTTTTTATTATATATAATTAAGGAGTAAAAATGAAGAAAAAAATTGATGAAATGTCGAAAGAAGAACAATATAGGGAATATATAAAAGCTCACTCAAATAGTGATGCTATTAATGCTGAGCGAAAGTATTTGAGAGACCAAGAAAAAAGAAGAGTTGAAAGGTCTAGATACGAGCTTAATAATAAAAAGCGAAAAAAATATCGCAAGAATAACCGTGAGAATAATAGAACGGAGAAGAATTCGAATTTCGGATTTAAGAGAAAAATAAGGCGGTTTTTCTTAATAATTTTAATCATATTCATTTCTTTAGCAGGCATCTTCTTTTCGCTCACAAAGAATTTTGATCGTAAAGATATTGGAAATAGAGATTATGGAATAAATCCAGTAGCGGAGAGGGAGCTCAAAAATTATAGGAATATACTAATTCTTGGCTCTGATGCCAGAAGGTCGGAGGGATATGACGGTAGCAGAACTGATGCAATTGTGATATTAAGCATTAATAAAAAGAATGGAGATATGAAGCTTATTTCTCTAATGAGGGATTCGTACTTATCCATGAGAGGTTATGCAGGCGAAGGATATGTGCTATCTAAGGCGACGCATGCACACGCATATGGTGGTGCTATGAATACAGTTTCCATGATAAATCGGAATATGGATTTAAATATAAGGGAATACATGCTTTTCAATTGGCAAGCTGTTAGCGACATGGTGGACGCCCTCGGTGGAGTTGATATTGAGGTTACCGAAAATGAGATAGAGGATATTAATCAATACGGGAGAGAGACTGCATCAAATGTTGGCTCTGAATTTACCGAAATAACGAGTGCTGGGAAGCAGACTCTAACTGGCGTTCAAGCGGCTACATATTGCAGAATAAGAAAGAATTC
Source organism: Alterileibacterium massiliense (assembly GCF_900104645.1). GTDB lineage: Bacteria > Bacillota > Clostridia > Peptostreptococcales > Anaerovoracaceae > Alterileibacterium > Alterileibacterium massiliense. Next base: position 306,516 of record NZ_FNWE01000001.1, read on the forward strand.
CGGCGGAGATGTATCAAGAGGAGATAGGTATAAAAAGGTTATTCAAGCGGTTATAGCAAAGGGTATAAAAAATCCTATCGCATTAAATAAAGCATCAAAAGAGGTATTTCCAAATGTTAGGACAAATATGTCCAATGGCAGAATGACGACACTTGGAATTATGCTTGGAAGATCAAGGTCAAAGGGGAGCATATCTTGGCCTAATGATTACTATGGCGGACTTCTAAACGATGGACTCTGGTATGCAGTTCCAACCACCTTGGAGAGCAATGTGGAGTGGTTATATGATAAGGCATTTGAAATTAGCGACCATGTGCCATCAAAAGTATCTAGAGAAATCAGTCAGGAAATATCTTCTTCATATTCGCAGTAGGCGCATTGTTTTTTTCCATCTTTAATTTCATATACGCCCTTAAGTCCTCGCTCATGATTTGTTATGCAGTGAGGATTTTTGCATTTAAAATCTGAATCTATTTTTTCATTTGATATTATCTCTTTATTTGAGCCTATATCATTATGAGAGCCTGTTTCTTTGACTGAAGCAGTTTTTTCATATAAAGATAAGAGTTTTATTATTAGTGACATTCTCATATATTTTCCATTTAAGACCTGTTTAAAATAGCAGGCACGAGGATCGTTATCAACCTCTATTGATATTTCATTTACACGAGGAAGTGGGTGCATTATAGAAAGATTATCTTTAGCTAGATTTAGACTTTCTTTTTTTAATATGTATACATCCTTCAAATTTTCATAGGTATTTATGTCCTGAAAACGCTCTTTTTGTATCCTTGTCATATATAAAACATCGAGATTAGGGATTGCATCTTCAAGGGAAATCGTTTCGATATAAGAATTGCCTAGCTCGTTCATATAATCTTTTAAATATGATGGTAGTGCCAGCTCCTCGGGAGAAATTAGATAAATTTTCACATCTTTATATCTTAGCAATGCTTTTATAAGAGAATGCACTGTCCTTCCATATTTAAGGTCCCCGCAAAAGCCTATTGTCAAGTCATCGAAACTTCCTTTTTCTCTATAAATAGTCAAAAGGTCAGCTAGAGTTTGAGTAGGGTGGCAGTGTCCGCCGTCTCCCGCATTAATTACAGGGACACTAGAAAATTCTGATGCAAGAAGGCCGGCACCTTCACTAGGGTGACGAATTGCAAGAATATCAACATAGGAACTTACGACCCTTATCGTATCTGATAGAGATTCTCCCTTAGAAGCTGATGAAGTAGATTGGTCGTTCATATTTATAACATTACCACCTAGAGAATACATTGCAGATTCAATGCTCATTCTGGTTCTTGTTGATGGCTCAAAAAATAGATTTGCCAAGGTTTTACCACGGCATATATCTGAATATTTCGCAGGATTATCTGAAATTGATATAGCAGTTCTTATGAGTTCATCAATTTCGGCCGTACTAAGGTTTAAAATATCGATTAAACTTTTCATTATTTTGCCCCTTTAAACCAAGATTCATCAGATGGATTATCCCTAAAAGCTAATAGGTCTTTTATGGAACTTTCCTCAATATAATCTTCCTTTACAGCAGTCATTATAACTCTATCAAAATTTGTTAATGAAACATTTTTTATATTATTTTCTTTAAAAACTTCTTCACTCTTTTTCATCTTATATGAAAAAATTGAGACGATTCCAATTACCTCAGCACCTGCTTCTCTAAGAGATGAAACAGCAGATAGGACGCTTCCGCCGGTGGATATTAAATCCTCAACGACTACTACTTTTTGACCTTTTTTTAATCTTCCCTCAATAAGATTTTTTCTTCCATGGTCTTTAGCAGAGCTTCTAACATATCCCATTGGAAGATCCAATATATTGGCGGTGATTGCAGCGTGAGCAATACCGGCTGTTGCTGTTCCCATGATGAGCTCAGCCTCATTAAAATGTCTTTTAATCAAGGTGGCGAGGCCATTTTCAACATCATTTCTTACACCTGTAGAAGTCAATGTTAGCCTGTTATCGCAGTATATCGGGCTTAGGATACCGCTTGCCCAAGTAAATGGGTCAGAGGGTTTTAAGAAAACCGCCTCTATTGAGAGGAGGTCACTTGCAATAATTTTACTTATTTCTTCGTCGCTTAACATATCTTTGTAATTTATATTATTAATTTTCATTAATTCACCTCAAAATAATTTTTCCTAAATAAATTATTTAATAAAATCTTTTATGCACTTTTCATAAGAAAGGAGAGGGTCATTTGCCTTTGTGATTGATCTACCGACAACGATATAATCAGAACCGAGCTCTCTTGCTTTTCTAGGAGTTACGACACGCTTTTGATCTCCTTTATCGTCACCATTTAGCCTTATACCAGGCGTTATAGTCAGAAAATCCGAAGAAATTGAGCCATGGATTATATTTGACTCAAGAGCAGAGCAGACAACACCATCAAGTCCAGATATATGAGCATTTTTAGCATATGAGAGAACGACATCGTTTATATCGGCATCTATCATCAGCTCATCTCTAAGCATATTTTGATCTGTTGATGTAAGCTGGGTTACGCCTATGAGTGTTGGTTTTCTCAGATTATATTCATTACAAGCCTCGATTACACCATCGGTGGCATATTTCATCATCTTTATCCCTCCAGATGAGTGAACATTTAGCATATCAATGCCCAGAGTTGTTAAAACCTTGATAGATTTTTTTACCGTATTAGGTATGTCATGAAGTTTCAAATCTAGGAAAATCTTATGACCTAGGGATTTGATGATTTTTACAATCTGAGGTCCCTCGGCATAAAATAGCTCCATTCCTATTTTTACATATGGCTTCTTATCATCAAATAGTGAAAGAAAGTCGAGAAGCTCAGCTTTATTATTAAAATCACAAGCGATTATGACATCTCTATTTTTTGCATCTCCTCTTCTTATATCTATTCTTTTTTCTAAATTTTTATCTAAACTTATAGCTTCGGACAGTCTATTCATGAGCCCCTCCAATTATTTCTTCAATATTATTTATCTTCATCTCGTCCATAAGAGCAGGCAATTCATCAATTATCTCTTTAGAAGCATAAGGATTTATAAGATTTGCAGAACCTATTTCTACAGCCCTTGCTCCTGCAAGCATCATCTCTATAACATCTCTTGCAGATGATATACCGCCCATCCCTACTACCGGAATTTTTACAGCTTCGTATGCATCATAGACCATTCTTAAAGCCAGCGGAAAAACGGCAGGCCCGGAAATTCCACCTGTCCTATTTTTAAGTATAGGCTTTCTCGATTTTAAATCAATCCTCATTCCTAGGAGGGTGTTGATTAAACTGATTGCGTCTGCTCCATTCGACTCGCAAGATTTTGCAATTTCTTTAATATCTGTGACATTTGGCGAAAGCTTTAAGATAAGTGGCTTGCTCGTAACTTTTCTAACAGATGCTGTGACTTCTCCTGCTAATTCCGGACTTGTGCCGAAGCTCATCCCTCCTCCATGAACATTAGGACAGCTTATATTGAGCTCAATCCAGCCAATCATGTCTTCATCATTGAGCATTTCACAGACATTTACATATTCTGATATAGAAAAACCGCTGACATTTGCTATAACCTTTTTATTAAAGACCTTTTCAAGTTCTCGCAATTCATGGTTAAGCACCTTGTCAATTCCAGGGTTTTGAAGTCCTACAGAGTTAAGTATACCTGAGGGTGATTCTGCTATCCTTGGCAAAGGATTACCATACCTAGGATAAAGAGTGGTACCCTTAATAGAAAAAGTACCAAGGCAATTAATATCGTAAATCTTGGCGAACTCATATCCATATCCGAAAGTTCCGGAGGCGGGTATTATAGGATTGTCAATATCTATACCACATAGATTTGTTTTTAGCCTATTATCTTGCAGATTTATTTCCATAATATTTCCTTTCTGCATAAGACGGGGCCTTCTTTGCATATCCTCTTTGAAATATACTTACCAGTAGGCTCGCCTTGGGCATCAAGTTCTCTCGCCTCAGTTGAGCACCCCATGCAAGCTCCAAATCCACAGCCCATTCTTTCTTCAAAGCTGAATTCACCATCAATATCATATTTTTCGCAAAACGAGTATACTGACTTAAGCATTGAAAGCGGACCGCAGGTATATACAAAAGATGATGGTATTAAGGCCTCACAAACATCTGTTACAAAACCATTGACGCCGATAGAGCCATCAACGGAAGCGACTAATACTTTTGAGCTTAGCTCCTTAAATTCATCTATGTAAAAAGCGTCTTTTTCTGAATTAAACCCCAAGGCTATGCTTGGATTTACATTTATTTCATTAAACATTTTAGCGAGCTTTAAAAGAGGCGGAATGCCTACTCCGCCCCCAATTAAGAGGGGAGAGGGGCCTGATTTCGATTCATCAAAACCGTTGCCAAGACCTGTTAGGGCATCGATCATATGTCCTCTAGGTAGCATTGTCATGAACTTGGTACCTTTTCCAAGCACCTTATATACTATGGTTACAGAATTATCATCAAAATCTGAGACGGATATTGGCCTTCTTAGGTAATAATTAGAAAGCTTTAGATCAATAAATTGACCAGCCTTATTTATTTCCTCTGTATCTCCACTTAAAACCATCTTAAAAATATTTTCTGCGATTTCTATATTTTCTTTTATCTTAAATAATACCTTTTTCATAATTTTTATAATTTCCCATAGCAACTAATAAGGCGTTTAATAATTTTTTAATAAGGCGATTTACAATTAATATTCAGCTATTATTCAGCGTCGATGGTTGAAATTGTCAGCGTCATCTCCTCTAATACATTTAATAAGACTTTTACAGTATCAAGTGAGGTGAAGAGGGTGACATTGTTTTCAGCTGATATTTGCCTGATTAATTGACCGTCGCTCATAGCCTTGCTTTCTATTATATCCCTCGTATTTATTACATAAGCGATATGCCCCTGCCTAAGAGCATCTGGAATCTGGTCAGGAGATTGACTTATCTTTTTTAAAGACCTAGTTCTAATTCCATTTTCTTTAAGATAATTTGCAGTTCCTCTCGTCGCTTCTATATTAAAACCTAAATTGTAGAATCTTCTAATCAGAGGTAGAGCTTCCGCCTTATCTTCATCAGCAACAGTGACGAATACTGTTCCATAGTTTTGAAGTTTTGTTCCAGAAGCCTGTAAAGCCTTGTACAACGCTCTATTTATTGTTCTATCATATCCTATAGCTTCTCCTGTCGATTTCATTTCAGGCGATAGATATGCATCCAGCCCCTTTATCTTGTTGAATGAGAAAACTGGAACCTTAACATAGAACTTTTTCTTTTCAGGTGGGTATAGCTCAAAAATACCCTGTTCTTTAAGGCTTAGACCAAGTATAACATCTGTTGCAATATCTGCTAATGAATATCCTGTAGCCTTGGATAGGAAAGGTACAGTCCTAGACGAGCGAGGATTAACTTCTATGACATAAATATTTTCGTCGTGATCGACTATGAATTGGATATTGTATAAACCTATAATACCTATACCAAGACCTAATTTTTTAGTATATTGAAGTATCTTCCCCTTTATTTTATCAGAAATTGCATTGGTAGGGTAAACACTTATGGAATCTCCTGAGTGAACACCAGTCCTTTCGACAAGTCCCATAATTCCTGGAACGAAAACATCTATGCCGTCACATATTGCATCGACTTCAACCTCAGTGCCCTGAACATACTTATCTACGAGAACAGGCTTATCATTTCCTATTTCAACAGCCGTCTTGAGGTAATGCCTTAATTTTGTCTCATCGCCAACTATTTCCATAGCTCTGCCACCAAGAACAAAAGATGGGCGAACAAGTACGGGATAGCCAATTTCAGCTGCCGCACGAATACCGTCTTCGATATTTGTAACAGCCTTGCCGTCTGGCTTTGGTATACTGAGGTTTTCAAGAACCTTTTCAAATGAGTCTCTGTCCTCGGCTCTATCTATAGCCTCGCAGTCCGTTCCTATAATCTTTACACCACGCTCCATAAGAGGGTGGGCTAGGTTTATAGCAGTCTGACCGCCTAAGGAAGCTATTACACCGAGAGGTTTTTCGATATTTATTACTGCCATAACATCTTCAACCGTTAAAGGCTCGAAATATAGTTTGTCTGCAGTCGTATAATCGGTAGAAACAGTCTCCGGATTGTTGTTAATTATTATAGCTTCATAACCTGCACGCTTAATCGTTTGAACTGCATGAACAGTTGAGTAATCAAATTCAACCCCTTGACCGATTCTTATTGGACCAGCACCTAGAACGATAATCTTTTTGTTATCAGTTATTACAGACTGGTCATCTTCATTAAATGTCGAATAGAGGTAAGGGATATATGTACCTGTGTGCAGGGTATCAATTATTCTAAATGAGGTAGTAAGTTTATTTTTTATTCTTCTATTGTATATTTCAACTTCTTCAGTATTCCATAATTTTGCTATGTACTTGTCAGAAAAACCGAGAGATTTTGCCTTTTTTAAAACTTCAAAATCGTTGATATTTTCATGTAACTCCTTCTCAACATCTGTAATATTTTTTATTGCATTTATAAAAACATCTGTTATCTTTGTAATTTCATGAATTTCTGATGCAGGAAAACCTCTTCTAAGAAGCTCAGAAATGGCATATATATTATCATCTCTAAACTCTTTTATATATGTAAAGAGATCATCATCTTTATAATCATCAAATTTTTTCATGTGAATATGTGAAATGCCAATTTCAAGTGAACGGACCGACTTTAAGATTGATTCTTCAAGAGATGAACCGATACCCATAACTTCTCCGGTAGCTTTCATCTGCGTTCCAAGAGTGTTTTGAGCACCTGGGAACTTATCAAATGCAAATCTAGGGAATTTGGAAACTATGTATTCAAGCCTTGGCTCTGTTGAAGCATTACCGCCTGCAACACTGATTTCTTCAAGCGACATCCCTACCGCAATTTTCGCTGTGACCCTTGCTATCGGATAACCGCTTGCTTTTGATGCGAGAGCTGATGAGCGAGATACCCTTGGATTAACTTCTATCAAATAGTATTTGCCTGTAACAGGGTCAAGTGCAAATTGAACATTACAGCCACCCTCAATTTTCAGCTCCTTTATGAGCTTTATAGCACTGTCATTAAGCATTTTAAGCTCATCATTATTTAATGAGAGAATAGGGGCAACTACAATGGAATCACCTGTGTGAACGCCAACGGGGTCTAAGTTCTCCATTCCGCAGATAGTAATAGCCTTGTCATTGGAATCCCTCATTACCTCAAATTCAATTTCCTTACAACCCTTGACGCTTTTCTCAACTAAAACTTCATGAACAGGGGAAAGTCTGAATGCCTTAATACCGATTTCTTTAAGTTCATCAGGATTATTTGCGAAACCTCCTCCAGTTCCTCCAAGGGTAAAAGCAGGTCTAAGAACTACGGGGTAACCTATCTTTTCAGCAGCGATTTCAGCCTCCTCAAGGCTATATGTAATTTCAGAAGGAATTACAGGTTCTCCTATTGATTGACACATCTCCTTGAAAAGCTCTCTATCTTCAGCCCTTTCAATACTATTTATAGGTGTGCCTAGAAGTTCAACACCACATTCCTTCAAAACTCCCTTCTTTTCCAGTTGCATAGCGAGATTTAGACCTGTCTGGCCACCAATTCCTGGTAGAATGGCATCAGGCCTTTCATATCTCAAAATTTTAGCAACATATTCAAGGGTTAGTGGCTCCATATATACCTTATCTGCAATAGAGGTATCCGTCATTATCGTGGCAGGATTTGAATTGCAGAGAATAACCTCATATCCTTCTTCTTTTAAAGACAGGCAAGCCTGCGTACCTGCGTAATCAAATTCAGCAGCTTGTCCGATTATTATAGGGCCTGAGCCTATGATTAATATTTTTTTAATATCCTTTCTTTTACCCACTTTTTTCCTCCATCTATCTTAAAATATAAAAAATATATAACTATAAAATTACTTTATCTTATAAACTGTCTTGCCGTCACATACCGTTAAGAGGCATCTTCCAAATACTTCCATACCTTCAAAAGGGGTTGAATGACCCATTGATATAAACTTAGTAGAGTCTATCTTGTATTTTGAGCTAATGTCCCATACAGAGTAATCATTTAAAGAAGGTATGCCAAAACGCTTTCTTGGATTGTCATTTATGAGCTCAATCAATCTATCAAGAGGGATAATCTTCTTCATTACAAGCTCTGTATATAAAATAGGAAAGGCTGTCTCGATACCTGATATTCCAAAAGCACTATTTTTTAGACCCCTTGATTTTTCATCATCCCTATGAGGGGCATGGTCGGTAGCAATGCAGTCTATTGTCCCATCTATAATTCCTTGAATAAGAGCTTTTCTGTCATCGGCTGACCTTAGAGGCGGATTCATCTTCCATCTTCCATCTTCTTCTAAGTCAGAATCAGTAAATACTAGGTAGTGGGGTGCGGTTTCACAGCTTACATCCACACCGCTCATCTTAGCATCTCTAATAATATCTACGCTCTCCTTTGTAGATATATGACAAACATGATATGAGGCACCTGTTTCATCTGCAAGTTTTACATCTCTTTCAACCTGTTTCCACTCGCTTTCACTTGAGATACCAAGGTGATTATGTTTTTTTGCATAATTTCCTGCATGAATATATCCACCATTTAACAAATCATTTACTTCGCAGTGAGCCACAATAGTCTTACCGAGGGATTTTGCCTTTATCATTGCCTCCCTCATAAGATCTTCAGTTTGTACTCCTCTACCGTCATCTGAGAAAGCTATTACATGGTCAGATAAGGCGTCGAAATCGGAGAGTTCGTATCCAAGCTCTCCAACCGTTATTGAAGCATATGGATAGACTTTTATAAGAGCATCTTTTTCTATAATTTTAAGCTCTTCATTTAGGTGGGGCAGGTTGTCAGGCACCGGATTTAAGTTGGGCATTGTACAAACTGCAGTATATCCGCCGTGTGCCGCAGCAGCTGTTCCTGTAGAAATCTTCTCTTTATAAGAAAAACCCGGTTCTCTTAGGTGGACATGAATGTCACAAAAACCGGGAAATACAACATATTTATTATCATCTGATGCCGATATGGTTGAAATAGATGACAGTTTTTCCTGAAGCTTATCAGGGTCAGGATATGAATATTTTTCTTTATTAAAATAAATTAAATTGCTAAACATGAGCCCTCCAATTCATCGTTCAAGAGATGATAACATGGAGATGAAATCATGTCAAAGGGGAGTGAATAAAAATAGAATTTTTGTTGTAAAAAAATGATAGGCAAGGGCGATTTATATTAAAAAAACAAACAATATATTGAAAAATAAATATAATATTCGGATATAATAAATTTTCTAGATAGTATGTAAATAATAAGTGATAAATTCATAATATATAAAGTTGTATAAAAAAAAACCTCATGATAATATTAGTCGTGATATATAAATTATAAAAAGGAGAAAATAATGGAAAATAAAAGCGGAGAACGCCTTATAGGTACTGTATCAAGAGGTTTGAGAGCACCGATAATAAGAGAGGGTGACGATATAGCAGGAATAATAGTAGATACTGTTTTAAAGGCATCTTGTGGTGAGGACGGATTTTCAATAAGAGATAAGGACATAGTTTGTGTAACTGAATCCGTTGTTGCAAGAGCTCAGGGAAATTATGCTGACATTGATGCAATATCTAAAGATGTTAGAAATAAGCTTGGGGGAGGCACTATAGGTGTTATTTTCCCTATTCTTTCAAGGAATAGATTTGCCATTTGTTTAAGGGGAATTGCTAGGGGAGCGGAAAAGATTGTTCTAATGCTTAGCTATCCTAGCGATGAGGTAGGTAATGGGCTTATTACACTAGATCAGATGGACGAAGCGGGAGTAGACCCTTATACAGATGTACTGACATTAGACAAGTATAGAGAATTGTTTGGAGAAAATAAGCATCCATTTACAAATGTAGATTATGTACAATATTATATGGAAATAATTGAAGAAGAAGGAGCAGAGGCTCAAGTTATTTTTGCGAATAATCCTAAGGCAATCCTTGATTACACAAATAATATCCTTACAGCTGACATTCATTCCAGAAATAGAACCAAGAGAATTTTAAAATCTCTCGGAGCAAAGGTCATAGGCATGGATGACATTTTAAATCAGTCAATTGACGGAAGTGGATATAATGAAAAATATGGACTTCTAGGTTCTAATAAGGCTACAGAGTCCACAGTTAAGCTTTTTCCTCAGGACTGTCAGGATATTGTAGATAGGGTTCAATCTGAAATTTTTGAAAAATGCGGAAAGCACATTGAATGTATGGTATATGGAGATGGAGCATTTAAAGATCCTGTTGGCAAGATCTGGGAGCTTGCAGATCCTGTTGTATCTCCTGCATATACAATTGGTCTTGACGGAACTCCTAATGAATTGAAACTCAAATATCTTGCTGACAACGATTATAAGGATTTATCTGGGAAAGAGCTAAGAGATGCTATATCGAGCAGGATAAAGTCCAAAGAATCAAATCTTACAGGAAATATGGTTTCAGAGGGTACAACTCCAAGAAGGCTCACAGATTTGATTGGATCTCTATGCGATTTGACGAGCGGATCGGGAGATAAGGGAACTCCAATTGTATATATTCAGGGATATTTTGATAATTACACAACGGATTAATTTCTTAAATACGCTTAACTAAGATAATATAGAAGAAATTTTTTATTTAATATTAGTTATATAAAAGTCTGTTATAATGATATTAGATATAAAAGGGTTAGATGATATGCGAATATTTAAATGGAGGATAATATGAAAAGAGATTGGGTCTTCAAGCTTTTTCTAGGTTTGCTCGGCTTATATGGCATTTTGCATATGTTTACAGGGAAATTAATAGTAGGGGGTGCTATGGTGGTTGTAGCAGGAGCACTTTACTACATAACTACTGGAACAAAAAAAGGTGATGACCAAAGGCAGCTTAGAAATATAAAGAATAGAACAAACATGAGCATTGAAGAGATTCATGAACTTTTTAAAGATATGGATACTCCAATAGGAAAATGCTGGATAGGCGGGCATAAGTGGTTCTTTGGTGACTGCGTAATTTTTGGGCCTGGACCTTTCAAAGACTATATTGCCATAGGATTAGAAAAAGATGGCAGAAATATTGTTATGAAAAGCGGTTTTGTGCTCGATAAACTGGAGCCAAAAGCTGGTGATGAGTGGAGACTTGAGCAGATTATAGACACCTCTAAAACAGAAGTAAATGCTGATAGCTATGCTATGTTTGCTGGGCAGAAGATGGTAAATAGCATTCTAGTTGATAATATTGCCTTTTATATCGATGAATACATGGACGGAGTAAATGAGATACCAGATACTCTTGACACTTACAAGGTATATCATTATAACAGCGGTGATTCGATCGTCAGAGATGTAAATGGCAATGAATATGGCAAGATGAGTACCGTTTACGAACCTTTGTCAATTATAATGTATGACCTAAGCGGAAAAGAAATAGGATTTATAGTAGCAAATGGTGAAAATGGCAAGGGTGGTTACAATGTAGCTGTCAATGACAAAATGCTAGGGACCATGTACTGCGACACATCGAGCAAAAAAGATGAATATGTTCTAGATACAGGAGAACATGAAATTAGACTGATTTCATTTCCTGTCACTAGAGAGGCTAATCTTAGTTGCAATTATATTGTTGCAATTGACGGTGTTCAGCAAGCTGCACTTGGAGCGAACTTACATATAAAGCTCACTGAAGACCCAGACGCAAATAGCGTAGAAAATGAGATTATCTGTGCATTTGACGAAGAATTTTTACACCTCTATTTCTTGCTTGCTGACTTTATGCTGACAAAGAATACATTTATCAGATAATTGCTTTTAATTGCTTTTTAACATATTGAAATATATAATCAGAAGAAGATGAGGAAGAAGGTGTTTATATGAAAAAAATTTTAGTACCAGTAGATGGTACGATGAGAAGCCTTACGGTATTTAAACAAATAAAAAAATCCTTTTCGCCAAAAGTCTTTGAAGTATTTCTGATAATGGTTCATGACAGCTTTGAATATACGCTTACCAGAATTGGCAGCGAAGAAAAGCTAAGGGAGATGGAAGAAAAGCTTAATTCAATCGCTTCTAGCATGCCTGAATACGAAGTTCATAAGGTCACGAAAAGTGGAAAGCCAGGGCCTAAGATAATTGAATATGCAGATGAAATAAATGCAGACATGATAATAATGACGAGGTCAACGAGTGCGGGAATGACAAATGCAATAGGCTCAACTTCCAAATATGTGCTAAGCCATGCACACTGCGGAGTTCTTTTCGTAAATGATACCTCATTACTATCAGAATCACAGTATAGAGGCCTCGTGTATAAGAAAGAGCGTAGCATTGTTAATTTAAGGGGTCAGCTCAGCCTAAAGCACAGCGAATGTCTTTTGCCAATAGCCTATGGAAAGCTCTTATATCATATTGATGTTAGGAGAGGCAGGGTTAGGTTCGTGCACAGGTCTTTTAATGAAGAAACTCAGGATTGGGATATTTGCCCTGATGGTGAAACTAAAGAAAGCATAGAAATAAGTGAGGGAGAAACCAAGGACATAGTTATTGAGGTCAGAGAGGGAGTAAAGCCTGACAGAGTAAGAGTGATAAATAGAGGAATGAAAACAGAAGCGGTATTTTCATATGATGTAAAGATATTAGAACGCTATAATAGGAAAAAGCAGGATAATGATTAATCAATTTGAAAGCTTAAGCGGATTGACAACTTGGGCATATTTTGCTAATGTTAGATACAGTTTATGAGGAGGGTTAGCAATGAAGAGAATTAATACGATTTCAACAAGGGATTTATCAAAGTCATTGGATAAAGGTGGTTGTGGCGAGTGTCAGACTTCTTGCCAGTCAGCGAGCAAGACATCATGCAGCGTTGCAAACCAGAATTGCGAACAGTGTAAAGATAACTAAGGACTTAGAGACGCTGCATAAAGGCAGCGTTTTTTAATTGTTTAATTTAAGTAAATATAGGAAATAGATAGCTTATGATACACCAATATAAGATGAATGGATATAATATTATAATTGACGGAAACTCTGGCTCTGTTCATTCAGTTGACGATTTGGCTTATGATCTAATATCCATATATGGGAAATATAGCAAAGAAAAGATAATAGAAGAACTTCTCTCTAAATATGAATCAGATAAAATATCGAAGAATGATATTCGGGGCGTAATTGACGAAGTTGACGCTTTAATCAGGGATGGATTGTTATTTTCGAAAGACCCATTTGAAGAACTTGCAAAAGATTTAAAGAAAAAGCAGTCCAAATTAAAGGCACTCTGCCTCCATGTTGCACATGGCTGTAATATGGACTGCGAATACTGCTTTGCAGGAAAGGGAGAATATAATAATAAATCTGGGCTTATGTCACTTGAAACAGGGAAGAAAGCACTTGATTTTCTTATAGAAAATTCCGAGGGAAGAAAAAATCTTGAAGTAGATCTTTTTGGTGGAGAACCACTGCTTAACTGGGAAGTGTGCAAGGAGATAGTCAGATATGGAAGAAGCCTTGAGAAAAAACATAATAAGAAATTTAATTTTACACTTACAACAAATGGTGTTCTAATAGATGATGATGTTATAGATTTTGCAAATAGAGAGATGAGCAATGTGGTTTTAAGCATGGACGGAAGAAAATCTGTTCATAATAAGATGAGGCATATAAAAAAAGGCGGAGATTCTTATGAGGAGATAATAGATAAATTTAAGAATTTAGTCGAAAAAAGAAAGGATAAGCAGTATTATATTAGAGGTACTTATACTGCCTATAATAAGGACTTTGCCTCTGATGTTATCCATATGGCAGACCTTGGATTTAAGGAAACATCTATAGAACCTGTGGTGTCAAATGAAAGTGCGAATTATGCACTTAGTAAAGACGACTTGCCTAAGCTATTTGATGAATATGAAAAGCTAGCTAAGATAATGCTTGAGAGAAAGAAAGAAGGCAAGCCTTTTAACTTCTATCATTATTCTATAGATTTGGCAGGCGGACCATGTATATATAAGAGAATATCCGGCTGCGGTGTTGGAACAGAATATCTTGCAGTAATACCGAATGGGGATATATATCCATGTCACCAGTTTGCAAGCGATGATGATTTTAAGATGGGAAGTGTCTACACAGGATTGATAGATGGCAAGCTGGGCGACTTTTTTGAAAAGAACAACATCTATACTAGGGATAAATGCAAGGATTGTTTTGCAAAATTGTACTGTGCAGGTGGCTGTGCGGCAAATAATTTCCATTCAAATGGAGATATAAATAAGGTATATGAATTTGGCTGTGAATTGCAAAGAAAAAGAATTGAATGTGCCATAATGATGAAAGTTGCAGAGCAGGATAATGTGCTATAATAAGGGTTAATTACAAGGGATAATTATATGGAAAACATGGAAAATAAGGTTGTAATTGCCTCAAGAAATGAGGGTAAGATAAAGGAAATAAAAGATGTTCTTTCTAAGTATGGAATGGAAGCAGTATCGAGAGATGAGTTCGGCATTCCAAAGTTTGAAGTAGAAGAAACGGGGGAGACTCTCGAAGAAAATTCTATTATAAAGGCGAAAGCTATATTTGAACTCATTGATGAGGCTGTGATTGCAGATGACAGCGGTCTTGAAGTCGATGCACTAAAAGGAAGACCGGGTGTATATTCAGCAAGATATGCGGGAGAGCATTGCTCTATGCAAGACAATAGAGATAAGATGCTTAGAGAACTAAAGGGTGTACCTTCCGATAAGAGGGGTGCAAGGTTCGTATCTGTAATAACTTTGATTTTAAGTGACGGTGAAAGACTTATCGCAAGAGGAGAATGCAAGGGAAGAATTGCTTCTGAGGAAAGAGGAGATGCAGGATTTGGGTATGACCCGATATTTATTCCCGATGGATTTGATAAAAGCTTTGCAGAGATGAGTCAGGAGCAGAAAAATTCAATAAGCCATAGAGGCATGGCTTTAAAGAGGTTAGAGGAATTAATTGGTGAAAGAAGCAAATAAACGAGGTAAAATTCGCAATTTTTGGCACAAGTTCCTTAGAATGATAATTTACATATGGAAACAGTTTGATGACCAGTATTTCAGCGGATTTGCAGCACAAATTGCATATTATTTCTTCATGGCGAGTGTGCCAACGCTTGTTGTGTTGTCAGAGGTGCTCGGATTTTTTGATGTTTCACTTGGCTTCGTAAAGGCGTGGCTACAAATGCACATGGAATCCAAGATGAGTGAACTTCTCACAAATATTCTAAATGCTTCATCAGTTGGTGTCGGAAATGTTTTCCTCATAATATTAGCACTTTGGGCGGCTTCAGCACTTGAATTTTCGCTTGCGAGATTGAATAGCTATATACTTACGGACGGAGTATACAAATTCAGATTTTGGACTGAAAGAATTGCTGCAATTCCAACAGCACTTTTGACAATCTTAACTGCTGCAGCAACCATAGTAATAGTTATATATAGTAATGTTGTATTTGTGGGATTTTCAAATAAATACCAATATGCACCGATGAAATATCTGCTCGCACTAAGGTGGCCACTTATCTTTGGTGCGTTCTTTATAGTTGTACTAGTAAATTACTATGTTATACAATGCATCAAGGTGCCTTTTGCAAGCGTACTTCCAGGGTCTGTAATTTCAAGCCTTGGAATATTGCTTATAACATCAGTTTATTCTTTTTATATAAATAGGGCTCTAAATAGGAATATTTTATATGGTTCCTTATCAAATATAGTTGGAATAATGCTATGGTTCTATCTTATAGCTTGGGTGCTCTGCATAGGCATGATGTTTAACAAAGCTTGGGATATTGTCATGGAAAGGAATAGGTTGTCAGATGACAAGGTTCTTCAGCTTGTAGCAGAAAAAATTGAGAAAGATGGAGAGCAGGCAGTAGCAATTCCTGACAAGATTATTAAAAAAATAGAAAACAGGTTAGATAAAGATGAGTGAAAAAATTAAAAGAAAGAAGATGCTCTTTATCCTAAACCCTCGTGCAGGCACAATGCTTGCTTCAAAATATCTAGCTGAGATTTTGGCGGAATTTGAAAAGGGCGGATATATTACGACAGTTCTTCTCACGGGAAAAAGAGGAGATGGAAAAACTTTTACCATGGAATATGGCGAGGGAATGGATGTAATCGCCTGTGCCGGAGGAGATGGGACCTTAAATGAAATAATCGACGGCGTTTTGGATGCAAATTTAAAATGTAAAATCGGTTATATTCCGTCGGGTAGCACAAATGATTTTGCAACAAGCGTAGGACTCTCCAAAAACATCGTTGAGGCGGCGAAGAATATTGCAAATGGCGTTCCTAGGCCACTTGACATTGGTAGGTTTAATGGAAGATATTTTTCATATGTAGCTTCATTTGGAGCATTTACCAGCATTTCATATAAAGTGCCTCAGACGCTAAAAAATATTCTGGGTCATGCTGCTTATATACTTCAAGGAGCTACGGAAGTGCTGAACATAAAGTCTATTCATACCAAGGTATTTGTTGATGAGGGAACAGTTGAACAGACCATACTTGAAGATGATTATATCTTCGGAGCGATTTGCAATTCAAAGTCCGTTGCAGGAATTGTGACAATAAAATCAGACGATGTATATATGAATGACGGAAGAATGGAGCTGATTTTGGTCAGAAGACCAAAGAATATTATCGAATTAAATCAGACAACAACTGCTATATTAACTGGCACAATGAATTCAGATTGTATTAACTTCCTCAGTGCAAAAAAGATTAGAATTGAAATCGAGGAGGGCACTCACTGGACTCTCGACGGAGAATTTGAAAAGGGAGACACTAATAATGAGATAGTGACAATACACGGCGGAATAGAGATTATTTTGCCACAAAATAACAACTTGGATTAAATAATGATTAGGCTATTATTAAATTAATCATCAATAAAATAATTTAATAAAAATAATAATTGAATATTTAACTGAATTATACAATAAGTTATTAAATTATAAATTTTAAATAGTTCATTGAAAAATAAAAAAATATTTTTAAATGGAGGAGAGAAAATGATTAAGGAATTTAAGGAGTTTATCTCAAAGGGAAATGTAATGGATTTAGCAATAGCTGTTGTTCTTGGAGCTGCTTTTACAGCTATAGTTAATTCGCTTGTAAACGACATTATAATGCCGATAATAGGACTGATAATAGGTGGAAAGAGCTTTGAAAATCTTTCAATTACAGTAGGAGATGCTGTAATAAAATATGGTATGTTCATACAGAGCATAATCAATTACATACTTATTTCTCTCGTTGTATTCCTAATCATAAAGTCTTTAAATAAGTTTAAGAAGAAGAAAGAAGAAGAGCCTGAAAAACCATCAGAGGAAGTTATGCTGCTGACAGAGATAAGAGATCTATTAAAAAATAAATATAATAGCTAATATAAAAGAATTTATAAAAAAGAAGGTGAAATAAATGAAAGAAGCAAAGAGAGCCTATAATTTTTCAGCAGGGCCATCTGTGCTGCCAGCTAAAGTATTAAAAGAGGCAGGTTCAGAAATCTTAGATTATAAAGGAACAGGGATTTCCGTTATGGAAATGAGTCATCGCTCCAAGGAGTTTAAAAAGATAATTGAAGATGCTGAAGAAAATCTAAGAAAGCTCATGAACATTCCTGATGACTATGATGTTTTATTTATTCAGGGGGGAGGCACCTTGCAATTTTCAATGGTACCAATTAACCTTCTAACAA
Source organism: Alterileibacterium massiliense (assembly GCF_900104645.1). Taxonomy (GTDB): domain Bacteria; phylum Bacillota; class Clostridia; order Peptostreptococcales; family Anaerovoracaceae; genus Alterileibacterium; species Alterileibacterium massiliense. The sequence continues at coordinate 324,319 of NZ_FNWE01000001.1, forward strand.
AATCCAAGAAAGCGGATTATATAATAACAGGTAGCTGGGCTAAGAAAGCTTTTGAAGAAGCTAAGAAATTTGGTGATATAAGGGCGGTAGCTTCGTCAGAAGATGAGAACTTTTCATATATTCCGAAAATTAAGCCTAGTGACATTAGAGAAGATGCGGATTATGTCTATGTTTGCTACAATAATACTATTTATGGCTCGCATTATAATGAATATCCTGATGTTGGAGATAAGGTGCTTGTTGCCGATATGTCATCATGTATTCTTTCAGAGGAAATTGATGTTAGCAAATTCGGTCTAATTTTTGCGGGTGCTCAGAAAAATCTAGCTCCAGCGGGACTTACAATCGTAATAATTAAGCATGAATTACAGGGAAAGGCACCGACCAATACGCCTGTTTACCTAGATTATGCAACTCATATAAATAAAAATTCCCTCTATAATACGCCTCCATGCTGGCAGATATATATCGCAGGAGAGGTTTTCAAATATCTCTTAAACCTAGGTGGTATTTCTGTAGTACATGAAACAAATATGAGAAAGGCTGATAAAATATACAAATATCTCGATGAGAGCAAGCTTTTCAAAGGGCCAGTTAGAAAAGAGGATAGGTCTTTGATGAACATCACCTTTGTTACAGGAGATGCAGAGCTTGACAAGGAATTCATAGAGGGTGCAAAAAAAGAAAATATGATTAATCTGGCAGGTCATAGAAGCGTATCTGGCATGAGGGCAAGCATATATAATGCAATGCCTGAAGAAGGAGTAGATGCCTTGGTTGATTATATGAGAAGATTTGAAAAGTCACATATTTAAGAAGATAAAGAGGGCAAGGTCATAGTTATTAAGGATAAAATAAAATTATTAAAAAATAATAAATTTATTTGTGCAGGTTTAATAATCACCATCTTATTAACCTGCATTTTTTGCCCGTGTAATGAAATTTATGGAGCTAAATCAAAGAAATATGTGAAGAAAAATCAAAAGGGAGTGACCAGGCATTCTGAGGTAAAGGAGCCTGAGATAAGTGCTGAGTCTTTTGCTGTTATGTCAATTTCAACAGGAGAGATGGTATATTCCAAAAATCCTGATAGGAAGCAATTCATTTCAGGTCCCGAAAGGCTTATGTGTGCCATATCTGTTACCGACAATATGCACGATAAGAAAGAGATGAATAATTTTGTCACGGTAAAAGAAGAATATATAGAAAAAGACGATGTTTTTAAAGCGGGTGACAGCGTAAAAGTCAAGGATTTATTATCTGCTATGCTAATATCTGGGTCAAGGAGTGCAGCTTTTTCACTTGCAGATTATTCTCTTGGAAGCCAAGGTGAGTTTGTGACATATATGAATAATAAAGCAAAGCAACTTGAGCTCAAAAACACCAATTTCACCAGCCCTGCTCTTACATATGATAAAGACCAATATAGCAGTGTGAGCGACTACGCAGTCCTTACGAGAATAGCGATGAGCGATGATTTTATTAAAAAGATGTCGGGGAAAAAAGGTTATAAAATAAAGACAGAAAAGGGAAATACAATATCAGTAAAAAATAATGAAGAACTTATAAAGGACGCAGAAAAAGCTAAAAAAAGAGGTTATAGCATCTTTGCTGGAATAATAGATGATAGTGATAATGGAAATATCAACTATATGCTGAGTGCTATTAATAAGGATATTAAACTTGTAGCAGTAACATCAAATATTAAAAAAGAAAATGCCTCAAAAGAAATGAACAAGCTCATAAAGTATGGATTTGTAAAAGTTAAGAAAACCATAGCAGTTGAAAAGAACAAAAAAGCGGGATATGCCTTGATAAAAAATGGAGAAAGGACAATAGTTCCTGTCTATACAAAGGAAAGAGCCTATGTATATTTGCCTCCTGAGGGCAGTAAATCCTTAATTGAGAAGAATAAAGTAATTGAGAAAAATATCAAGGCTCCTTTAAAAGAGGGAAAGAAGGTAGGAGAGTATAAGATATATGTTGGTGATGAATTTCAAGGTTCCGTGGATCTTATTATAAAAAAACCGATTTCCACAGGATATTTTCCATCTAAGATATATATATCAAATAATGCCATGTATATTTCATCGGGATTGATTTTGCTAATAATATTCCTGAGAATTGAAAGAAAGAGGAGAATAAAAAGAAGAAATAGAAAGAGAAGGATGAGAAGGGCTGAAAAGGCGAGAAAGATTGCAAGGAGAGAGCTTGCAAAAGAGAATTATAGAAAAAATAGTGAAAGGTATTTCTGATGTTTAATATTGGTGAAGAGCTAAAAAAACTTCCGAATACTCCAGGTGTTTATCTTCATAAGAATTCTCTTGGCGAGATAATATATGTTGGGAAGGCTGTTAATCTTAAGAGGAGGGTTTCCTCCTATTTTTCGTCTTCCAAAAAACAAGACCCAAAAGTTAGAGCAATGGTATCAAATATCAAGGAATTTGAATATATAAATTGTGCTTCTGAACTTGAGGCCTTGGTACTCGAAAGCAATCTAATAAAAGAATATATGCCAAAGTACAATGTTCTTATGAAGGATGATAAGAGCTATCCCTATATTGCTATCACACTCTCAGAGAAATTCCCGAGGGTAATAATAACGAGGAATCCTGAAAGAAATGGAAATAAATACTATGGCCCATATTCTGATGTAGGCTCCGCTCGCGTCGCTGTTCAACTTATAGAACAAATCTATCCAATAAAAAAATGTAGCAATTTATCATTTCCTAAGAGCGTAAGACCCTGCCTTTATTATCACATAGGTAGATGCGGTGGCATTTGTGTAGGCGATATAAAAAAAGACGATTACATGAGAATGATAAGAGAGATAATGGATTTTCTAGGCGGAAGGGAAACCAGTATTGTTAAGAAGTTAGAGAAAAAGATGAAAGATGCCTCGCTTAAGCTTAGATTTGAAGATGCTGCCGTATATAGAGATTATTTAAAGGCAATTAATTCTATCGGAGAGATGCAGAGGGCAACAAATATTTCAAATAAAGATATTGATATTCTAATACCGATAAATACATATAAAAATAATGCCATTATAAAATATAAGGTAAGAGAGGGGAAGCTTGTCGATAGAAGCGTTTGCTATATGGAAAATGCAAATGATGATAATTATAGCGATATGATTCCGGAGTTTATAAAACAGCATTATGTAGATAAACTTAAATTACCTAGGGAAATCTTGTTAGAAAAAAATAATAAAGAAGAGAAGATTTTAACTGAATTTCTCAATGAAATAAATAAAAAGAATTATGAAATGAAATATGATGGAAAACACAAGACAAAGCTTTATATTCCTGAAAGAGGAAGTAAGAAAGCTCTGATTGAACTGGCGAGGGTAGATGCTATCAAATTAAAGGCATCTTTAGATGCGAGAGCCGAGAGAGAGGACGAGAGAAAACTGGAAATAAAGAGAAAGATTACTTCGTTAATAGAAAGAGCATCTGGACTTAGAGGAAGAGTGCCAAGGACGCTGGGCGATGAAGATGAAAAAGAATATAGAATTGAGGCATATGATGTATCAAATATGAATGGAATTGATACCGTAAGTGCTATGGTAGTGTATGAGGGTTTAAAACCTGTAAAAAAAGATTATAGAAAGTTCAAAATAAGACTTTCTTCCGGAGATGATTACGCTGCACTTGATGAAACACTGACTAGAAGACTAAAAAGAACAATTGATGGTGATTCGGGGTTTAAAGAATATCCGGACATAATATTTGTTGACGGTGGAATAGGACAGGTAAGGACGGTTATTAAAGCTATGGAAAGATTATCCATATCAATACCGACTATCGGTCTTGCAAAGGACGATTCTCATAGAACGAGGGCAATTGTATTTGAAGACGGCAGCGAAATATCATTAAAAGAAGATAGGATACTTTATAATTATGCTGGTGCTATTCAGGAAGAGGTACATAGATTTGCTATTACCTATCAAAGAAATACCAGAGGCAAGAGAATGATAAAATCTGTTTTAGAGGAGATTGATGGAGTTGGAGAAAAGAGAAGAAAGAAGCTTCTCGACCGATTCAAAAATATAGATAATATAAAAAATGCAAGCTATGAGGACTTGCTTGAAGTTAAAGGTATAACAAGAGAAGTAGCTCACAACATAGTTGAGTTTTTTGCTGCGGACTTGTAATTTTTTAATGTTCATGGTATATTAAGCCGACTATTGATAAATTCTTAAAAGGAGAGTTAAATAATGGCTGATAAAAATCAAATTAATCCTGAAGTAGAAGATTTAGATGAAGAGGATATTATTACGCTGGAGTTCGATGATGATACAGCAGTTGATGCAGAAGTAATAGGCGTGTTTGAACTTGATGACAAAGAATATATTGCCCTTGCACCGATTGACGGAACAGATGATGTATATATCTATGGATATAAGGACAATGATGATGAAACCTTTGAGCTTCTTGAAATTGAAGATGAAGAGGAGTTTAACAAGGCTGTAGAAGAGTTCGATAAATTGATGGACATAGAGGACTAACAAATAGCACTAATAGCAGGGCAATTACTTTATTTATAATTTAAGAATAAATTTAAGCCGATATAAAATGCGATTTATTTGAACTTAAACTTAGCTTGAGAGCAAGTGATAGGCATCTTTTAAGTCGGCTTTAAATTCAATTTATTCTTTAGATTAGATTTGAACAGACAGTAATTGATTGCAATAAACGGTTGCACGCTTAATTATATTGCTTGCAACCTCTCTCATTGTGCGGATATGGCGGAATTGGCAGACGCGCACGGTTCAGGTCCGTGTGACCACAAATCATGAGGGTTCGAATCCCTCTATCCGCACCAAATAATCCCTTGGTTGCAAGGGATTATTTTATAATTTTATTAATTTTATTCGCAATTAAATAATTAGGAACTTTATTTAATTAAAAATAATCCAATTTAAAATGATTTATTTTATATGCAATATACATATGAATACACATAGGTTAAAGAGAAAATATCAAAATAAATAGTCAAATATCAATTATCATATATCAAATACATATGGAAAGGTTTTAGGAATATGGACAATAGACCAATTGGATTTTTCGATTCCGGTCTTGGCGGACTCACCAGCATAATGTGCCTTAAAGACATGATGCCAAATGAAAAGGTGCTTTTTTACGGTGATACTGCGAGAACGCCATATGGATCAAAATCCCCTGATACAATCAGAGATTTCTCAAAACATATAGTCGAATACCTTATAAGCATGAATGTAAAACTGATTGTCATTGCCTGTAACACGGCTACATCTATGGCACTTGAAATGTTAAGGGAAGAGTTTAAGGATATACCTATCGTAGGCGTAATTGAACCGACGGTAAGAAAGGTAGCAAAGGATTCGAGAAAAAGCGTTGGAATAATAGGAACAAAGGCAACGATAAATAGCGATATATATAATGCCACCCTTAGAAAGTACAATCCTGATATAAAAACAAGTAGTCTTGCCTGCCCAGCCTTTGTACCTCTTATAGAAGAAGGCATAGTAGATAATAAGATAATGGATTTAACCATTAAATATTACATGGACGATTTTGTAAAAAATGGTGATTTTGACAGTTTGATACTTGGGTGCACACACTATCCACTTATCTCTGAAAACATCAATAGGATTTATCCAAACCTAAAATTATATAGCTCATCGCAAGAAGTTATAGGAGATGTAAAGAGAATTTTAACAGAAAGAGATATGCTTGCAAAAGAAAATGATTATAAGGATAGATATTATGCTAGCGATCTATCAGAAAATTTTCTAAAGATGACAGATAATCTGTTTAAAAATAGAGATAAAAAAATTAAATTGATTAAGCTCGGCTAAAGCTCTGAAATCGCCATGTATAAAGCCAGATTAATTGACAAAATATTTCAATTCTAGTAATATAATTAGTTGTACAGTAATAGATTAAATAGGTTGGAGACTATATGGAAACTGAATATAAATATAGGTTGTCAGGTCCTATGGACATTAGGATTATCATGGCAGATCCCTTGATTTCGCATAATATTTCTGAAAATTCTTTAAGAGATATAGATATGCACGCTGTATACTTCGACACAGAGGATTTCGACTTAAGAAAAGCAGGCATAGCATATAGACTGCGTATAGAAAATGATAGAATTACAGCAACGGTTAAATGGGATGCTCATGTTAATGCCGAAACGGGACTTCACGAGAGAGAAGAAGTAAATCTAGTAATAAATGACGAGAGGTTATTTTATAGACCTAATATTGAGATTTTTGAATCAAGCAAGGTATATCCGTTGCTAAAATCAAAAACAGGTGGAAAACCACTCGTAAAAAATGTGGAAATGCAATTTAATAGACAACTTGTCAAGATTAACACAGGTTCTTCACTCAGTGCCATATCTTTTGATATAGGCTGGATAGATGGAGAGAAAGGCAGGGTACCGGTAAATGAAATGGAAGTTGAATGGTATCATGGCGATAAAGAAGATTTTAAAAAATTTGCTACAAATCTTGCCCAAGCTCACGATTTAATTCCTGAAGATGCGTCAAAATTACAAAGAGGTTTTGCAAAAAACATCTGAAGTCGCATTCAAGGTTATAAGTATGATTAAAAAAATAAAATAATATAATTACAATTTGGAGGGTTTTAATGAAAAGCACATTAGTATCTAAGGAAAACAATATTGCAAATATTACTATAGAGTATTCAAGCGAAGAATTTGATAATGCCATTACAGAGGCATATAAGAGAACTAAGAATCAATTTTCGATAAATGGTTTTAGAAAGGGCAAGGCACCTAGAAAGATAATTGAAAGCCATTATGGAAAGGATATTTTCTATGATGAAGCACTCAATGAGCTTTTGAAAAATGATTATCCAAAGACGATTACAGATTTAGAAATCGAGCCTATAGACCAACCTATAGTTGAAACACCTGAGATAAAGCAGGGCGAGCCTGTCGTTATAACAATAAAGGTTGAATTATCTCCTGAGATTGAAATTAAAGATTATGAAGGAATTGAGATAGAGAAGATTTCAGGTGAAGTTACAGAAGAAGATATTAAAAGAGAGCTAGAAAATGTACAAAAAGAGCAGGCTAGGCTTGAAACAATAACTGATAGAGCTTCAGAGAAAGATGATACTGTAATCATTGACTTTGAGGGTACGGTTGATGGTGAAAAATTTGATGGAGGAACTGGGGAAAACTTTGAGTTAAAGCTTGGCTCTGGTCAGTTCATTCCAGGATTTGAAGATCAGCTAATTGGCAAGAATAGTGGAGATGAGGTTAAGGTTGAGGTAAGATTCCCAGATGAATATGGTGCAAAAGATTTAGCTGGTAAAGATGCTATATTTATGACAAAGATTCACGAGATCAAGAAGGAAGTTTTACCAGAGATTGATGATGAACTCGCAAGCGATGTAAGTGATTTTGAGACACTTGAAGATTATAAGAAAGATATTTCAAGCAAATTACAGAAACAGATTGATGAAAGAAATGAAATTAGAATGAAAGATGCTATGCTTGAAACAATACTTGAAAAGAATGATTTCGACATTCCAAATATTATGATTTCAGATGAAACAGATAGAATAATAAGAGAAATGGAACAGCAACTCGGTTATCAGGGTTTGGATCTCGATACTTATATTGGATACCTTGGAAAGAGCAGAAATGATTTAAGATCTGAAGCAAGGGAAGATGCAAAGAAGCGTGTTGGCACGAGAATTATTATACAGAACATAATCAGACAGGAAAATATCGAAGCTTCTCAGGATGATATAGATAAAGAGATCGAAGAGTTTGCAAAGCAATATGGACAGACTGTAGAACAGTGCAAAAAAATGCTTGGCGAGGGAAGCGAACATTATTTCAAAGCCGATGCTGAAGTTAAGAAGGCAATTAATATGATGTTTGATAAGGCTGTATTTGTAGAACCTAAAAAGGAAGAACCTAAAAAGGACGAGCCTAAAGAAGACGAATCAAAGAAGGATGAAATAGCAAAAGAAGAATCTAAATAAAAAGGAAGCTAGGGGAGAATATTAATTTATGAATTTAATTCCTTATGTTATAGAGCAGACTGGAGCTGGAGAAAGAAGTTACGATATTTATTCAAGGCTTCTCAAGGATAGAATCATTTTTATAGATGGAGAAATTGACGATAGCACTGCAAGCCTTGTAGTTGCTCAGTTACTTTTCCTTGAAGCAGAAGATCCTGATACAGATATTAATATTTACATAAATTCACCGGGAGGAATGGTTACGGCAGGTCTTGCCATATATGATACGATGAACTATGTAAAACCAGAAATTTCTACTATTTGCGTAGGTCAGGCAGCTAGCATGGGTGCCCTGCTCCTCTCCTCAGGCACAAAGGGAAAGCGTTTTGCTCTACCTAGTGCAGAAATTATGATTCATCAACCTCTAGGCGGTGCTCAGGGTCAGGCATCTGATATAAAAATTCAGGCAGACCTAATTCAGAAAACTAAGAAAAGGCTAAATAAGATTTTAGCAAATAACACCGGTCAAACAATTAAGAAGATTGAGCAGGACACAGATAGAGATAAATTCATGTTTTCTGAGGAAGCTGTTAGCTACGGCCTTATAGACAGTATATTGACAGGTAATAAGTAGGAGTGCGATTTGAGCAAGAAAGAAGAAAATTCAAAAAATACATTAAAATGTTCATTTTGTGGAAAGACAAATGAAGAAGTAAATAGAATAATAGTAGGTCCGGATGACATCTGTATTTGCGATGAGTGTATAGATACTTGTTCAAAGATAATTTCAGATGATGCGACCCAAGATCAAGATAGCCTTGACGATATTCCGACACCTGATCAAATTGCTGAGCATTTAAGCCAATATGTAATAGAGCAGGAAGAAGCAAAAAAAACCCTTGCGGTCGCAGTTTACAATCATTATAAGAGAATTAAATATCTTGAAAAAAATGATAAGGATAGTGATTTGCAAAATGTTGAGCTTCAAAAGAGCAATGTTTTAATGCTAGGACCGACTGGAAGTGGAAAGACCCTGCTTGCACAGACGCTTGCAAATATTTTGCAAGTCCCATTTGCCATGGCAGATGCAACTTCGCTTACAGAAGCTGGATATGTTGGTGAAGATGTTGAGAATATTTTACTCAGACTTTATCAAGCTGCAGATGGAGATCTTGAAAAGGCACAAAAAGGCATAATCTACATAGATGAGATAGATAAGATAGCAAGAAAATCTGAGAATATGTCAATAACAAGAGATGTCAGCGGAGAGGGTGTCCAGCAGGCACTTTTAAAGATAATAGAGGGCACGGTAGCAAATGTTCCCCCTCAAGGTGGCAGGAAACACCCACTGCAAGAATTTATTCCATTCAATACGAAAGATGTCTTATTTATTTGTGGTGGAGCCTTTACAGGACTTGCAGAGATAATAAAAAGAAGATATGGAAGCAAGATAATTGGTTTTAATTCGGACGAAAAAGAGAAGAATTCTGAAGATGATGATATTCTCTTAAAGGTTGAATCTGAGGACTTGCTGAAATTTGGGCTGATACCTGAACTTATTGGCAGGATGCCGGTTATAGTACCTTTGACAGAGCTAAGCGAGTCTGCATTGACGCGGATAATGATAGAACCGAAGAATTCCATTATAAAACAGTATAAAGCACTTATAGGCATGGATGGAATAGAACTTGAGATTGAAGATGAGGCTGTCATGTCCATAGCGAATAAAGCAATAGAGCTAAAGACTGGTGCTAGGGGGCTCAGAGGAATTTTTGAAAATATAATGAGAGATGTTATGTACGAGCTTCCCTCATCCGATGGCGTAATAAAATGCATCATTACGAAAGATACGGTAGAAAAAGGTTTACCGCCCAAAATAATAAAAAGAGAAAAGAATTAATAATGCGGCGGCAGTGAGCAATCATGTGCCGCTTTAAATGTAAAATGAGCACGAAAGGGGATCTTATGATAGAGAGTGCTATTATGGATATAAATGAAAATAACGCGTGGTTCATACCACTTAGGGGTCAGTGCTTTTTCCCTGATACAATTGTAGGATTTGATGTTTCAAGAGATAAGTCCTTGAAAGCAGTCGAATATGCGATGAATTCGGATAAGCTCATGGTTGTGGCCGCGCAAAAGGATCCATCTATTAATGATCCAAGTGAAGACGACTGCTTTAAGACTGGAGTTATACTTAAACTAAAGCAGGTTGTTAAAAGACATGAGGATTATGTTAGAGTTCTTGCAGAAACAGGTAAGAAGGTTAATATCAATTCAATTGAAGATAGAGATGGAGCACTTTTTTCTAGTTATGAAATCAAGGAAGAGCAAAGCTTAGATGACGATGATGTGGTTTTAATCGCTCATTTAAGGGTGCTTCAAAAAGCTTATTTTAAATATGTAGACCTCAATAATTCAGGCGAAACAGCAGCAAGGACGCTAATAGCGGGAATTGATGACCCTGCCAAATTAACAAATATTATCGCTGGCGAGATTGATGTTGATTTCGATGTAAAACAGGAATTACTCGAAATAGATCTAATAACAGAAAAGATAGAAAAGCTCATAAATATAATAACAAGGGAGAATAATATTTTAGAGCTGACAGGGAAAATCAACAGCCGTACACTTCAAAACATGAGCCGTGGTCAAAAGGAATATTTTTTGAGAGAACAGCTAGAGGTGATAAAAAGTGAGCTTGGAGAAAGTGATTCCGAAGAAGAGGAAGCTTATAAGTGGACAAAGAAGCTCGATAAACTCAAGCTCTCTAAAAAAATAGATGAAAAACTAAGAAAAGAGATAAATAAGTTTTCAAAGATGAATATGATGAGCCCTGATGCAAATGTTTCTAGGACATATATAGAAACAATTCTGGAGCTTCCTTGGCATAAATCATCAAAGACCTCTCTTGATATAGATAGAGCAGAAAAAATATTGAATGAAGATCATTATGGTCTGGAAAAGGTAAAGGAAAGAATATTAGAAAATCTTTCAGTTCTAAAACTAACCAAGGCTATAAAGGGACCTATAATCTGCCTAGTTGGGCCACCTGGAGTAGGTAAGACTTCAATTGCAAGATCCATTGCTAGAGCTACAAATAGAGAATTTGTCAGAATGTCACTTGGCGGAGTGAGAGATGAAGCTGAGATAAGAGGGCATAGAAGGACATATGTTGGAGCTATACCGGGACGCGTGATAAATAATATTATAGAAGCAGGAACAAATAATCCATTATTTCTACTTGATGAGGTTGACAAACTAGGCTCTGATTTCCATGGAGATCCAGCCTCTGCTCTTTTAGAGGTGCTAGACCCTGAGCAGAACAAAACATTTACAGACCATTATCTGGAAATACCTTTTGATTTGTCAAAGGCAATGTTTATCACTACAGCGAACACAACGCAAACGATACCAAGACCTCTCCTTGATAGAATGGAGGTAATAGAGATTTCAAGCTATATTGAAGAAGAAAAAGTTCAAATAGCAAAGAGATTTCTTATACCTAAGGTTAAAAAAGAGCTTGGAATTTCAGATGGCAAGGTTGTATTTTCCGATTCAGCTATTAGAGATTTAATAAATTACTATACTAGAGAATCAGGGGTAAGAAATCTTGAAAGGCAGATTTCATCTCTTTTAAGAAAGGTTGCAAGAAAGATTGTAACAGAGGATAGAGAAGTTTACAGAATTAACTCAAACAATCTTAAATCATATCTTGGAAAACATATATTCAGAGATGATGAGTTAAGCAGAGGCTTTGCTATGGGAATAACGACAGGAATGGCGTGGACTTCTGTAGGAGGAGTTACTCTATCAATTGAAACGGTAAAAATGGCAGGAGCTGGTAAGCTTATACTCACAGGGCAGATGGGTGATGTGATGAAAGAATCAGCTGGTGCAGCCCTAGGTTATATTAAATCAGTCTCATCTAAATATGGGATAGATGATAAGATTTTTAAGGATTATGATATACAAATTCATATTCCAGAAGGAGCAACGCCAAAAGATGGACCATCTGCTGGTGTTACTATGTGCACTGCCCTGATGTCAACACTAACTGGCAAAAAAGCAAATAGGGATATAGCCATGACGGGAGAAATTACTTTGACAGGAAGGATTCTTCCTGTCGGAGGAATAAAGGAAAAAGTTCTCGCTGCATATAGACAGGGAATTGAAACAATTATCCTACCTAAGGACAATGAAGCGGATATTGATGAAATTCCATCATCTGTTAGAAAAAAACTTAATTTTCATACAATTGAAACAGTCGATGAAGCCTTTTCGCTTGTTTTAGAGGACATTGGTGAGTAATAGCATGAAGATAAATAAATCTGAACTTGAAGCCATAGCGGTTAAACCTAGGCAATATCCACCTGAGAACCTTCCTGAAATTGCCTTTGCAGGAAGATCTAATGTTGGTAAATCATCTTTGCTTAACAATCTTACAGGTAGAAAAAAACTAGCTCATGTGAGCGGAAATCCTGGAAAGACGAGAACAATTAACTTTTATAAGATAAATGACAATTTTAGAATTGTTGATCTACCGGGGTATGGATATGCGAAGCTCTCAAAATCTATGACAGAGGGCTGGGCAGAGATGATGGAAGCATATATAAGTAGAAGGGAGAATTTAAGAAAGGTAATACAGCTTGTCGACATTAGGCATGAGCCATCAAAGCTTGACATTCAGATGTATGACTATCTTAGATATTATGGATTAGATGGAATTGTTGTGGCTACAAAGGCAGATAAAATTTCATCTAATCAGAAGCAGAAATCCTTGAATATAATAAGAAAAACGCTTAACATGAATAAAGATGATGTAATAATTCCTATTTCATCATTGAAAAAAACAGGAACGGAAAATCTTATAAAAGAAATTGAGCTGATTTTAAGTTCAAAACCGGACTCTAAAATGGAGGAAGATGAGCATGGCAAATGAAACAATTGGAACAGTATTATTTACTCAGGAGCAAATATCAAAGAGAGCAAAGGAGCTCGTAAAGGAAATTGAAAAAGATTTCGCCGGTGAGGAATTAATCGTTATCGGAACCTTGAAGGGTGCGGTTCTATGGATGAGCGATATACTTAAAAATCTTACGCTTGATACGCAGATTGATTTTATGATTGCAAGTAGCTATGGCTCAAGTACTAAATCTTCAGGTTTTGTAACGATTAAAATGGACTGCGAGACAAATCTATATAATAAGAATGTTCTTGTGGTTGAAGACATAATAGATACAGGAAAGACATTAGAATTTTTGCTAGCTAAGCTTAGAGAAAGGCATCCAAAGGCATTAAAGGTGTGCACTATGCTTGATAAGCCGTCTAGGAGAACTAATGACTATGTAGCTGACTATGTAGGATTTTCAGTAGAGGACTTATTCGTGGTAGGCTATGGACTAGACTACGATCAAAAATATAGGAATCTTCCTTATATAAGTTACCTTGAAAATACTAACGAACAAGAAGACTAACTATGCGAGAAAATTTTTCTGATTTTCATATACATTCTCATTATTCAGATGGAGTGCTTAGCCCTATTGAAATAGTAGATAGATATGAGAAAAATGGTTATAAAATAATATCGATAACAGACCATGACACTATCTTGGGTTCTCAGATAGCCTATGAATATGCAAGGGATAGGGAAATAGATGTCATATCCGGAATAGAGATGTCTACGATTAGCAGTGAGGGATATGAGGTTCATATACTAGGTTATTACATTGATTACTTTAGTAAGGCCTTAAATTCTGCAATAAGCATTCTTGACAGTTATAGGAATGAGAGAAATGAGGCATTGGCTAAAGAACTCAATGAGCTTGGTTATGAGATTTCATATGAAGAGGTAAAAGGACTTAATAAAGGCAGATTCGTTGGAAAACCGAATATAGCTAGGCTTCTTATGAAAAAAGGATACATAAATTCGGTCGAAGAAGCATTCAATGGCATATTTAAAAGAGAGGAAATTAAGTCTATTAAGAAAAAGGTATTTGCTACTGAAGATGCTATCAATGTGATTCATGAGGCAGGAGGTATTGCCATTTTAGCACATCCCATGGAGATGAAGTCAAAAAATGAAGATAGGGAAGAATTTCAAAATAGGCTAAATATTTTTTTTAACAAAATGATTGAAATGAGAGTGGATGGAATAGAATGTTTTCACCCATCTGCTTCAGAAAATGATAGTAAAATGCTTAGGGAATATGCTATTTTAAATAATTTAATAATTACAGGCGGGTCAGATTTTCACTCTGACAGTGATAGGAGATTTAAAGATGAGAATTGAATTTTGCGGAGCTACAACAGGAGTAACAGGTTCATGCCATAAAATATCAACGAAAGAGCATTCGATATTACTCGATTGCGGTCAATTTCAAGGAGGAAAAGATAGAGATAAGCTCAACTATGAGGATTTTCCATTTGATCCTAAGGAAATTGAATCAATGGTACTGAGCCATGCACATATAGACCACTGCGGAAGAATTCCACTACTTGTGAAGAGAGGATTTACAGGTAATATTTATTGCACCAAGGCAACGGCGGACCTTCTTCCGATAATGTTAAGAGATAGTGGATATATCCATGAAAAGGAAGCTGAGTGGAAAACTAAAAAAGCCTTGGAAAAGGGTGAAGAACCGGTAGCACCTCTTTATACTGTTGTTGATGCAGAAAGAAGTCTAAAGTATATTACACCTGTTAGATATAATGAAGAGGTGGAAATAAATGACCAGATGACAATTAAATTTAATGATGCAGGTCATATACTAGGCTCATCAATTTTAGAAGTTTGGATAAGTGAGGATGGAGAAAAGAAAAAATTAGTTTTTTCGGGCGACCTTGGAATGAAGCATAGACCTATATTAAAAGATCCTACTACTATTACTGAAGCTGATTATGTTGTAATGGAAACGACATATGGAAATAGGCTTCATCCAGAGAATGTTATGAGCATTGATGACCTGCTAAAAAATATTTTAAAGACTACAGAAAGAGGTGGCACAGTTGTAATTCCATCTTTTGCAGTAGGAAGAACGCAGGAGATGATATATGAATTAAATAAATTATATGACAATAATCCGGAAGTTTATTCAAAGCTAAAGAATGTTAAAGTTTATATAGATAGTCCTATGGCTACTTCTGCAACTCAGGTATTTAAAGAAAATCCTGAATGTTTTGATAAAGAAACTAAGGGATATATTGAAAGAGGGGACAATCCTTTGGACTTTAAAAATTTAATATTTACAAAGTCTACTGAGGACTCAAAGAGACTCAATATCAACAAAGAGCCTAAGATAATAATATCTGCGAGCGGAATGTGTGAAGCAGGAAGGATAAGGCACCACCTAAGACATAATCTTGGAAATAAAAAGAATTCTATTATCTTTGTAGGCTATCAGGCTGAATACACCTTGGGGAGAAAATTGCTCAATGGAGCTGACAGCGTAAACCTCTTTGGGGAAGAAGTACAGGTAAATGCTGAGATTGTAAATCTTGAAGGCTTTTCAGCTCACGCAGATAGAGATGCTCTTGCAGAGTGGGTATCATCATTTAAAAACAATCCTAGGGTCTTCTTGGTACATGGTGAAGATGATGCGAAAAAAGATTTCGCCAAATTTATAGATGATAAATTTGGAATTAAACCAACTGTAATAACAGAAAATTCTGGGTTTGACTTATAAACAAGTTAAGTAGTTGAGGTTATCATATAGCCAAATATATATGCTCATATGCCGTATGAAGTTAGCAAAAATAGAACTTTATACGGCTTTTTTGATATTTAATTTTTTCATAATGATAAAAATTAAATCAAATAGGCTATTCTTATAATAATTTATTCTTAATAATTAGATTTACATATTAGGAGAAAAGCTTGAAAGAAATTTATTATAATAAGAAAGACAATATTTATTATAAAAATAACAATATTGATATTATTAAAAAAAATAATACTATTAATAATAAATATGATATAGATGATAAAAGAGGTAATAAGTATGAAGAAATAATTCCGAGGAGCATATATTTTGAATGCATATGGATAATAAGAGATAAAAAAAGGCTTGAAAGGATACTTGCTAGTAATATAGATGAGTATGGAGAGGTTGAAAGAAACGCATATTATAAGCTTGATGCAATACATAGGGCAATACTAAAAATCCCTGCGGAATATAGGGGCGTAATTTTAAAAAGCATAACATATGGTATGAATAATACGAATATATATATTCATGAAAATACGATAAAAAAGTATAAGAGGGAATTTATATATAATCTAGCGAAAAATCTAGCATTATATTAATTTAAAAAGATTTATGATGTGAGCTTTTATTAGTTTTTCTTGAATAATTACGCATTTATGGTATATTTTTAATATAAAAATTTTTATCGTAAAGCGATTTAATTGTCTTAGGAGGGAAGAATGAATGAGTTTATTCAATATTTAAAAGATGAAAAGAACAAAGCTCCAAATACGATTGTCGCATATGGCAGGGATATAAG
The DNA here is from genome assembly GCF_900104645.1 of Alterileibacterium massiliense. GTDB lineage: Bacteria > Bacillota > Clostridia > Peptostreptococcales > Anaerovoracaceae > Alterileibacterium > Alterileibacterium massiliense. The sequence goes on from NZ_FNWE01000001.1 coordinate 340,818, forward strand.
GGCATTTGACAGGTTTTTGAAGTCAAGGGAAGTTGGCTTCTTATTGGACTGCCGTGAGAATGATGCGGTTGCCTATGTTATGGACTTAGACAAAAAGAAAAAATCTGCTTCCACAATAAATAGGAAAATATCTTCGCTAAGACTTTACTATGATTTTTACAAGGAGCGTGGAGAAATTGATATTAATCCATTTGATGATATTAAGACAGCAAAGCCTGAGACTAGGGAGATAGAATTTTTAACTGTGGATGAAATAGAGAAGCTGATTGATTTACCTGATGACTCACATAAAGGATATAGGGATAAGGCATTGCTTGAATTTATGTATGGAACAGGTGCTAGGGTTACCGAGGTTGTTAGACTTAGATTTAGCGATATTAATTTTAAGATGAATTTTGTCATGTGTAGCGATGGAACTGAGGAAAAAAGAATTATTCCTATGGGTAAATATTGCAAAAAAGCTCTCATTGAATATATAGATAAGGCATATAATGCTATCAAAGGTGATATTAGGCTTCCAGATGACTATGTCTTTATTAATTTCAGAGGTAGCCCGCTCACAAGGCAAGGTATATGGAAGATATTAAAAGAGTATGGCGAAATGATGGATATAAAGGAGAAGATGACGCCACAGATACTAAGAAATAGTTTTGCTGTTCATATATTGCAGAATGGAGGAGACTTAAAGACATTGCAGGAACTTATGGGATTTGATGATATTTCAGCAGGAATGGCATATCTATCTGTAATAAAAGTTAGGGTAAGGGATGTGTATAACAGGTCACACCCCCGTGCTTAATATTTGTACTTGACTTGTAATGGCACATATGATATTTTTGAATGGTTATTACGGGCGGTCCTCTGATAGTAAATATAACATCAAGAGCGTCTTGGAGAGGAAGGAGGAATAACAATGAATATATTAGAACAGATTACAGAAGAATATAAAAAATCAGATATTCCTGAATTTTCTGTCGGTGACACGGTTAGAGTTCACATCAGAATTATCGAGGGACAGAGAGAGAGAATACAGGTATTTGAAGGATATGTTCTTAAGAAACAGCATGGTGGCATAAATGAGACTTTTACGGTAAGAAGGCTTTCTCAAGGAATCGGAGTTGAAAAGACATTCCCACTTCATTCACCTAAGATTGAGAAGATTGAGCTGGTAAGCAAGGGTAAGGTTAGAAGAGCGAAGCTCAACTATATGCGTGAAAGAACTGGTAAGGCTGCTAAGATTAAGAAGGACAAATAAATTGTCTTAATAAGTTTTTATGACAATAGATGCATACTAAAGATTATATCTTAGGTATGCATTTTATTTATATTAATAATTTTGCAATTGATATAAGTGTAATTAATAAAGTACTGCAAGCACTTAAAGATGATCAAAATAGTAATAAAGATGATTAAAATAATAATTAAAAAGAGGATTTAAAATGGGAAATATCAACTGGTATCCGGGGCATATGAAAAAGACAAGGGAGATGATACAGTCAAATCTTAAATTGGTTGATATAATCATAGAAATTTTAGATGCAAGAATACCTAATTCGAGCAAGAATCCCATAATTAATGAGATAACTGCTAATAAAAAGCGTATAATTCTTCTTAATAAGGCGGACTTAGCTGATAAAAGAGAAACCTACGAGTGGATAAGATTATTTGAAAAAGAAGGATATAAGGCGATAGAAATCGACGCCTTGACTGGTAGAGGAATTGATAAGCTATACAAAATATTAAATGAATTTCAAGCTGAAAGAGATGAGAAAAAGAGAAATTCAAGGCCATTAAGAATTATGATTCTAGGTGTTCCTAATGTTGGAAAGTCATCACTTATCAACAGATTATCAGGAAGAAAAAGTACAAAGACAGGAAATAAACCGGGAATTACAAAGGGCAAACAATGGATTACCCTAGAAAATGGAATGCAATTACTAGATACCCCCGGAATTTTATGGCCTAAATTTGAAGAGCCAGAGGTGGGACTTAACCTTGCTTTTGCAGGAAGCATCAAAGATGAAATACTTGAAATACAAGATATTGGACTAGAGCTCATTGGATTTTTGGCTGATAACTATCCTGAAGAATTTATGAATAGATATAAACTTTCAGGGCTATCAGATGACAAGCTTGCTAATATGGAAGCACTGGCATTAAAAAGAGGATTCATTCTTCCAGGTAAAAGGATTGATTATGAAAGAACTGCAAGAACTGTAATAGATGAATTTAGAGCAGGAAAGATAGGTAAAATAACGCTTGAAAAGGCGTAAGTTTAAAAGATATGACTAAAGATATGACTAAAGAAGAAAGAATAATAAAACAAAAAGAAAAATGGAATGAGATGCGTTCTCATGAAATAGAGCTTCACAATAAGGGATTTAAAAGCATAGCTGGAATTGATGAAGTCGGTAGGGGGCCCTTGGCAGGTCCTGTTGTTGCCGCTTGCGTAATTCTCCCCCTTGATTGCGAAATACTAGGCATAGATGACTCTAAAAAATTATCTGATAAAAAAAGGAGAGAGATAGTAGAAGAAATTAAAGAAAAAGCGATCGCAATTGGAATCGGCTCAGCTACAAATGTAGAAATCGATGATATAAATATATTAAATGCTACAAAGCTTGCGATGAAAAGAGCCGTAGATAAAGTACAAAATAAGATTGATATAGATATATTATTAATAGATGCTATAAGGCTTAATGATGTCGATATAAGTCAGGAATCAATCATAAAGGGAGATGAAAAATCCGCAACAATTGCTGCTGCTTCAATTGTAGCAAAGGTAGCCAGAGATGATTATATGATAAAAATGGAAAATCTATACTCAGGTTATAATTTTGCAAGCAATAAAGGATATGGAACAAAGGCTCATTATGAGGGAATTTCGAAAATAGGAATCAGCCCAATTCATAGAAAGACATTCTTAAAAACTCTGAATAAAAACATAGATAAGATTAAAAAAAATGAAAAGTTTTATGCAGTAAAAAAAGGTAGACAAATTGGTATTTACAAAAGCTGGGACGATTGCAAGAAAGAGGTAGATGGATTTAAAGGGGCAGAATTTAAAAGCTTTTCTTCGCTAGATGATGCTAAAGCGTATCTTTCTGAAAAAGATAATTATCAAAAAGGATATATAGCATATGTCGACGGCAGTTATGATGATAAAAATAAAACTTATTCAGGTGGCGTCGTAATCATTAAAGATGGCAAGATCTTAAAGCAAATTTCAAAAAAATATGATGATGAAGGTGAAAGCAAGTTAAGAAATGTAGCAGGTGAAATTGCAGGAGCAAGGCTTGCTATTGATTTTGCAATCGAAAATAATTTTGATGAAATCACAATCTATCATGACTATATGGGCATTGGTAAGTGGGCTTGCGATGAATGGAAGGCTAACCTGCCTTTAACTAAGGATTACAAAGAATTTATTAAAGAGTCAAGAAAAAAAATAGAAATTAAATTTGTAAAGGTAAAGGGCCATTCTGGGAATAAATACAATGAAATGGCTGATAAACTAGCGAGAGATGTGCTGAAATAAGATGGGTCATATGATATAATTGACAATCATGAAAAAAGAAATAAGCGGAATTCCCATCAGGGAAAAAATAGAAAATAATTTAACTAACGAGATTGAAAATCTCAAAGAGAAAGAAATTGTGCCGAAATTAGCAACCATAAGAGTGGGGGCAGATTCGGGGCAAATTTTTTATGAAAAAGCTATAACTAAAAGGTCGGAAAAATATGGAATTTCATGTGATAATTTCATATTTGAAGAAGGTATAATGGAAAATGAAGTTGAAGGACTGATAATTAGACTAAATGAAGATGAAAACATTCATGGAATTATCATTCTCATGCCTTTACCTAGGTACCTTGATCAAAAGAAGTTATCCAATATGATAAATCCAGATAAGGATATTGATGCGATAACAGATGTCTCATATTCTAAATTATTAAGTGCAGAGGATAAGGGGAATACTTTTTTCGCTTGCACTGCAGAGGCTTGCATGGAAATTCTTTATAATTCATCAGAAGAGGTCAAAGGGAAAAAGGTTACTATCTTTGGTAGAAGCCTACGTGTAGGAAAACCTCTCGCCTTAATGATGATGAATGATAATGCAACTATAACAGTTTGCCATACAAAAACTAAAGAAGAAGATGCGATTTTGGCGGCAAAAAATGCGGACATTGTTGTACTTGCAACTGGTAATACTGGTGGATATGACAGAAGATATTTCAGAGATGGGCAGATTGTCATAGATGTTGGAACGGGCAAGGGAAAGGATGGCAAGATTGCTGGAGATTTAGATTTAGAAGATGTTTTAAGTGCAGGAATTGATATAAGTTACACACCTGTGCCTGGGGGAGTAGGAGCGGTTACAACAACCCTTCTCCTTAGAAATGTTGTCAAAGCTGCAAAGATGAAATTTCCTAGATAAAAAATTTTTATAGTGAGGTAATATGTAATGCCTGCAAGTAGAATGACTATAACAGATATAAGCTTCGAGGACATCAGAAAAGAACTGGTTTTTGATAAGAAATTGCAAGAGGAAATTGATGATATAAATCTTACATATAGATCTGCGATAAAAGAAGTTACGACAAAGCTTGAAATTTTAAGTGATAATTTTGAAATGCAGAACGAATATATGCCAATTCATCATATTGAATCTAGGCTCAAGACTATAGATAGCCTTGTCAAGAAAGCAGAAAGGTATGGTATACCAGACCCACTAAAGAATCTTCCTAGGGTTAGGGCGGAAGTCTATGACATCGCGGGAGTCAGGGTAATATGCAATTATAGACGAGATATTTATGCGATTTCTAGGTTATTATTAAAGCAGTCTGATGTAAACCTAATAAGGGTTAAGGACTACTGCGAGAATCCCAAAAATACTGGTTATAGAAGCCTTCATGTTGTTATTTCAATACCGGTATTTTTGGTAAAGGAAAGGATTCATGTGCCTGTTGAATTACAATTTAGAAGCATAGCAATGGATACATGGGCCACCCTTGAACACGAATTAAGATATAAGAATAATGGCGAATTGACCGAAGATATTAAGGACAATTTAAAGCGATGTGCTGATATGCTCGCAAACATTGATAAGCAGATGGAAGAGATTAGAAAGCAGGTATTGTAAAATGGGTGCTGAAACGGGTAATGCAGAAATGAAAAATAATGAGAAAAATACAGAAAATAATAGTGATGAAATGAGTAATAATCTTAATAAAAATTACAATCCAAAGGATTTTGAAGATAGAATTTATAGAAAATGGGAAGAGAATGGTGCCTTTAATGCAGAGGTGGATAGGGATAAAAAACCTTTTTGCATAGTAATGCCCCCTCCAAATATAACTGGACAACTTCACATGGGTCACGCTCTCGATCATACTCTGCAGGATACCCTAGTAAGGTGGAAACGAATGGAGGGATATAGTACGCTTTGGGTACCAGGAAGCGATCATGCAAGTATTGCAACCGAGGTAAAGGTTAATAATAAGCTAAAGGAAGAAACTGGCAAGGATAAAAAAGACATTGGTAGAGATGCCTTTTTAAAAAGGGCTTGGGAGTGGAAAGAAGAATATGGAGGCAAGATTACCGAGCAGTGTAGAAAGCTTGGAGATTCCTGCGACTGGAGAAGAGAAAGATTTACAATGGATGAGGGGTGTAATAATGCTGTTAAAACATTCTTCATTGAGCTTTATAATAAAGGACAGATATATCGAGGAAATAGGCTTGTTAACTGGTGCCCATGCTGTGAGACAACCCTTTCGGATGCAGAGGTTCTCCACGAGGACAAGGCAGGAAAATATTGGTATTTTAGATATTTTTCAGAAGACGGTGGTGATGGAATAGTTGTAGCTACATCTAGACCTGAGACTATGTTTGGTGATGTTGCGATTGCTGTAAATCCGGAAGATGAAAGATATAAGCATTTGGTTGGGAAAAATGTAATTTTACCAATTGTTGGACGAAAAATTCCTGTTATTGAAGATCCATACCCTGATATGGAAAAAGGAACAGGTGCGGTTAAAATAACTCCTGCTCACGACTTTAATGATTTTGAAGTTGGGAAAAGACATAATCTTGAAGTTCTTAATTGTATAGATAAAGAAGCTAAGATGACAGCTCTTGCCGGTAAATACGAGGGTATGGATAGGTATGAATGTCGAAAGGCGTGGGTTAAGGAGCTTTCAAGCAATGGATTTCTTGTAAAGACAGAAGATGTTGTAATTCCGGTTGGAGAATGTTATAGGTGTAATACAACTGTAGAACCTATGATTTCCGACCAGTGGTTTGTAAAGATGGAGGAACTTGCAAAACCTGCAATAGAGGCAGCTAAATCCGGCAAGTTAAAGCATGTTCCTGAAAGATTTGAAAAAACATATTTGCACTGGCTTTCAGATATTCACGACTGGTGCATTTCAAGACAGCTTTGGTGGGGTCATAGGATACCGGCATATTACTGCAAAGACTGCGGGGAGATTATAGTATCAAAAGATGAACCAAAGAAATGTCCAAAATGTGGCAGTCAAAATATATATCAAGATGATGATGTGCTTGACACATGGTTCAGCTCTGCCCTTTGGCCTTTTTCTACCCTTGGCTGGCCTGAAAAAACAAAGGAGCTTGATTATTTCTATCCAAATAGTGTTATAGTTACAGGTTATGACATTCTATTCTTCTGGGTAATAAGGATGGTATTTTCTGGCTGTGAAATTATGAAAGAACCACCCTTTGAATATATTTTTCTACATGGTCTTGTCAGAGATGAAGAAGGCAGAAAGATGAGTAAATCCCTTGGAAATGGAATAGATCCTCTTGAGATAATAGATGAGGTTGGAGCGGACGCTTTGAGGTTTATGCTCTCTTCAGGAATAACACCGGGAAATGATATGAGATTTATAAGAAACAAGCTCGAGGCATCAAGAAATTTTGCAAATAAACTTTGGAATGCCTCAAGATTTACAATTATGAATCTCAAAGATGATAAGGGTGAATTTTTGCCAATGGCAAGTTCACAAACTGTCATATATCAAGATGAAGATAAGTGGATGCTCTCGCTTATTAATGATGGAATCAAGGTAATAACTGAACACCTAGGTAAATTTGAGTTAAGCATAGCAGGTCAGAAAATCTATGATTTGATTTGGAATGAATACTGCGACTGGTATATTGAACTTGTAAAGAGAAGATTATATGGAAATGATGAGAAAGATAAGTTAAGTGCAAGATATGTATTACAAAAATCTTTAAAGACGCTACTCAAATTATTACACCCATTTATGCCATTTATAACCGAGGAAATATGGGGATATTTGCCTAAGGAAGAAGCAGAGAAAGATCTACTTATAAGTGAAGCATGGCCTAAGCATAAAAAGCTTAACTTTGATGAATCTCGTGAAAAAATAGAGATGGCAAAAGATATTATCAAGGTAATTAGGAATATTAGAGCAGAAGCTGATACTCCGCCTTCAAGAAGTCTTAGCCTTATAATCGTAAGCGATAAAAAAGCAAAGGAGATAGAAGCGTCATCAGGATATATTAAAAGCCTTGCAAATGTAAGCAAGATAGAGATAATTCAGGATAAGTCAAAGGCACCAAGAGATGTTATGAGCGGGATTGTCGATGGGGCTGAAATATTGATTCCTATGGAAGATTTGATTGACTTTGAAGCGGAAATTCTTAGACTTCAAGCTGAAAAGAAGAGGCTTATAAAAGAAGTGGATAGAGTTAATAAGAAGCTATCGAATAAGAACTTCGTAGATAAGGCACCTCAAAAAATAGTTGATGAGGAGAGAGCAAAGGGAGAAAAGTATGAGGAGATGCTCGAAAAGGTTATAGATAGATTGAAATCTATGAGCGAGGCTAATAACTAATGGGGATTGCAAATATGCGTCTTTTGCTGGATGCTCTAGGCAATCCGGAGAAAAAATTCAAAGTTATTCATGTTGCAGGGACAAATGGTAAGGGTTCTGTTTGTAAATTCCTTTCAGAAATTCTTAAGAAACATGGATATTCAATTTCAGTTTACACCTCGCCTCATCTTTTAAAATATAATGAAAGATTTGAAGCAAATGGCAGATATATAACAGATGAAGAATATAAATTTTATAAAAATAAGGTAAAAAATGCCATTGAAATACTTCAAAAAAAAGGATTTGAAGCACCAACGCTATTTGATGAACTAACAGCCATAGCCTATCTATTTTTTAAAGAGCAAAATACGGATTTTGTTATTTTAGAAACAGGACTTGGAGGAAGGCTTGATTCTACTAATACTATAAAAAAACCGATTGCGACAATTATTACAGAAATTGGTATAGACCATATAAAGGAGCTTGGCTCGTCAATAGAGAGCATAACAAAAGAGAAAGCTGGGATAATTAAGGCTGGAGTTCCAATAATAACAGGCGTTACAAATAAAAAGGCAAGGGAAATAATTATTGAAAAGGCGAAGGAAAAGAAAGCTTTATTTATAGATGCCTTGCCATATCAAAGTGATATACCAAAATTGGAAATGCAGGGGAAGCATCAGATAAGAAATGCAAGCGTCGCCATGGCGACAATAGATATTCTTGATAAAAATGGTCATATAAAAATTGATAGAAATTTGACCTTAGAAGCTATAAGAGGTGCTAAGAAATCCGGTAGGTATGAATTGCTATCTAAAAATCCGGATTTAATCATAGATGCGGGGCATAATTTATCTGGAATTTTAGCGGTTATAAATACTTTCGATTTATATAATTCAAATTTGAAAAATACCAAGCACGGCTTAACGCTTATTATCGGATTTATGCAGGATAAGCAGTATGAGGAAATGACAGATTTAATTCAAAGAAGTTTTAAATCATATAATCCGATATATATTATTACCAAGCCGGAAAGCGAAAGGGGTATGGACCCAGACATTATAAAAGAAATTCTAATTTCTAAGGGAGAAAGAAATGTGCACTCGATTGAAAATAATGAAGATGCTTATGATATGGCAAAAAAGCTAAAAAAGAATATTACGCTTTCTTTTGGATCAATTTATTTAATAGGTAATATAAAAACATATTTTATAAAGAAGGGATGGTAAAAAGATGCTGGATAAATATGGGAATGATAATAGCGAATATAGCAAAAATATTATCGAAGAAATAAAAAAAACCTCTCCTAAGGTAGCTGGTTTTATAGAAAAAGAGTATTCAAGGCAGAAGAATAATGTAGAACTCATTGCATCAGAAAACTACTGCTCAGAAGCTGTTATGGCTGCTTGCGGGAGCTGTCTGTCTTGGAAATATGCTGAGGGTTATCCGGGCATGCCAATTGATAGACACTCAGGTAATAGAGGAAGATACTACGGCGGAATGAAGTATGTAGATGAACTTGAAGAATATTGTTGTGATCTCTGGAGAGAGGTTTTCAATACAGATTACCATGTAAATGTTCAGCCTCACAGCGGTTCACAGGCGAATTTTGCTGCATATAGAGCAGTCTTAAAGCCGGGCGATAAGGTCTTAGCTATGAGCCTTGACGATGGAGGTCATCTGACCCATGGTTCATCTGTTAATTTCAGTGGCACCCTTTATGATATTCACTTCTATGGAGTAGATGAAAAAGGATATATTGACATTGAAGATTTGAAGAAAAAGGCTGATGAAATTAAGCCTAAGCTTATTTTGGCTGGTGCAAGTGCATATTCAAGGACGATTGATTTCAAACTATTCTCAGAGGTGGCAAAAAGCGTAGGTGCTTATTTTATGGTAGACATGGCACATATTGCAGGACTAGTTGCAGCAGGTGAACATATATCGCCTTTCGGATATGCTGACCTTATTACAACAACCACACATAAGACGCTTAGAGGACCAAGAGGTGGAATGATTTTTTCAACCAAGGAACTTGCAAAAAAGGTAGATAGTGCGGTTTTCCCTTATTCACAGGGTGGTCCTCTCGAACACATCATTGCAGGTAAGGCAGTTTGTGCAGAAGAAGCTTTGACAGATGAATATAAGACATACATAAAGCAGGTTGTTAAGAATAGCAAGGCATTTTGCGACGAATTTAAAAAGATGGGGTATTCAGTTGTTACAGGAGGAACAGATAATCACCTTTTCTTGCTTGATTTATCTAGCCATGAATTTACTGGAAAAGATTTGCAGGACAGGTGTGATGAAGATGGCATTACCTTGAATAAAAACTGCGTACCTAACGAAAAGCGTTCTCCGGTTCAAACGAGTGGTGTTAGGATAGGTACTGCACCTATGACGACGAGGGGTTTTATGGAAGATGATTTCATTGAAGTTGCACATAGAATTGATGAAATAGTTAAAAAATTAGATACTGAAAAATCTTCGCAAAAATAAATTGTACAATTGAATGTTAGAATATCTTGTTATATAATCATGATTAATATAAATTTAAATTCGAAGTTATAAGGAGGTCTCACCTATGGTTAAATTGTTCATTGGTCATAAGGGAAGTGGAAAGACAAAGAAAATGTTAGAGCTTGCTAATGAGGAAGCAAATAATAGCAAGGGAAGCATAATATTTATTTATAAGGATACTAAGGTAATATATCAATTAAGTTATAAGATTAGAACAATTTGCATGGAGGATTTTATCCACATAACAAATGAGGACGAATATATAGGTTTCTTGTTCGGCATACTGAGTTCAGATAATGACATCGAGACAATTTATATTGACGGTATCATGAGGCATACTGACTTTGAAATATCCAATGTACCTAGCTTTATAAACAAGCTAAAAGACATTTCAAGAGATTATGGAATTAACTTCGTTGCAAGCATAAGTGCAGAGCTTGAGGAACTTACAGGAGTTAATTTCGACGGAATAGAGCTACTAAATTAATAAGCACTGGTTAAGGAAGAAACAATTAAAATTAAGGACGGTTACATTGTCAAATTGATTATCTAAAATTAATTAACAATGTAACCATTTTATTTTTTTGGATTGTAAAGCAAGGCGGAAATTAAGAATATCAAAGATACTAAAGCCGAATATGCGTAGAGATATATAATTGGCTTTTCTGTTCCAAGGAGAGGGAAAGAGGTGAAAAACATGATAAAACCACCTAGCACAAGAAGTGAAGGCGTTTTACCTAAAAAACCAAGAAAACCGAAGATGGCTCTCAGAATAGGAAATATAATTATAAAAATAGATATTAGTTTTGCAACGGTATCGTGAGGAGCAAGGAGTAAAGATGCGGTCTCTGAATTTCCTAAGGTATAAAAACTCATGACTAGTAAGGCAATTGCAAGTAAAATTTCAAGTATGCCAGTTATTTTTAATAGTAATCTGCTCATGTCTAATTCTCCTTTATTCGTATATTATAATATTTATTTTTATTTGTTACAATCGTTAAAATATAGTATTATCTAAATATGATGAAAATAATAAATTCGATACAAAATGGAATAAGGCTTGGAATAGAGCAGGCTAAAGAGGTGAAAGAAGCTGATATAGAGCTTTCATCTATTCATCAATATGATTATACGGCAGAAGACAGAGGGCGATTGTACAGAGCTGATAATTTAAGCTTGATGAAAAAGCTGATTAACGATGGATTTTCGGGCAAGATAAAAACAATTTATATTGACCCTCCATTTTTTTCTAAGACTAAGTACAATGCCGGATTAAATATCGAATATAAATCTGAGAAAAGGTTAATAAAGTATAAGGCATATGAAGATGGAATAGATGACAGCCTAGAATCTTATATATCTTTTATGGCTGCAAGACTAATTCTTATGAGAGAGCTTCTTTCGGACGATGGAACAATTTGGGTTCATATTGACTGGCATTCTTCGCATTATATAAGACTGCTCTTAGATGAAATATTTGGAGATAAAAGGTTTATAAATGAGATTATCTGGAAATATAAGTCTGGAGGTTCAAGTAAAAAAAGATTTTCAAGAAAGCACGATTCAATATTTATATATAGCAAAACAGACAGATACAAATTATCAATTCCTAAGGAAAAATCATATAATCGCAACCTTAAGCCATATAAGTTCAAAGGCGTAAAAGAATATGAGGACGACTACGGTTGGTATACTCTTGTCAATATGAAAGATGTATGGTCTATAGATATGGTTGGCAGGACATCTAAAGAAAGAAATGGTTATGCTACGCAAAAACCACTTGAGCTACTTGAGAGGATAATTGAAGTCTCTTCAGATGAGGGCGACTTATGTGCAGACTTTTTCTGTGGCTCAGGTTCTTTTCTTGAGGCATCAGACAAGCTAAATAGAAAATGGATTGGCTGTGATAATGAGAAGCTCGCCTTATCAATATCTAAAAAACGAATGGGAGACAACCTATCTAATTTTAGATTTTATAAAAAAACAGGTGAAGGCGGTGAGGTAGGGAAGCTCGAGTTTTCACACAAAGGAATTAATATTTCTGAAAATGATAAAAAATTAATGGTATGTAAGTTAACTAAATTTATTCCAAATATCAATATGGAAAATGTATCGCCTAAAGATAAGGACTTGATTGAAACCATTATTAGATATGAACCATTTAGTTTGGTTAAATATATTATGGTGGATAATGATTATAGTGGTGATTTTAGACCTGAGATAGTAATAGGGAAAGCAGATGAGGACATAAAATTCTTCTCAAAGGGAAATATTAAATTTATTTTGGTAGATATATTTGGAAATGAATATGAATATGAAATAAATTAAGAAAGCTCATATTTTTTTAGCACATATTCGAAAAAAAGCATGGAGAGAAAATTAATCTCTCTATATTTTTTTTGAGAATCACTTGCAAGTATCAAATAATTGCTTTCAAATCCGTCAAGTTCTTCAAAAGAAAGCCTGTCATAGATTTCAGGGAGATAGTCCAGTTTATTTAGATCATAATAGAGAAAACCATTATATTCTTCAAGAGGCTGAATTATTTCAAGATTTTTTGAACTCGCATCAATATTTATGCTAATGTCCTGCGAAGATTCTGAAAAATAAACAAAGCTTTTATCGATTAGCAGATTATCAGAAAAAAGTATAAGCTTGTTTCTTGATATTCTAGGCGTAATAGAGGTTGATAGGGGTTTTGATATAAAACCATACCTATTGATTGCACCATGTAAATCAATATAGATATTAGATTTTAATAATCTTGACAGTTGGATTAGGTCATTGAGATTGTGATTTAAGATTAGATTTAAGCAAATATCGTCATTCTCATTAATAAAATCCATATAGAGATTTGGAATATCTTTTCCATATATGGAATCTTTTCTTAAATTAGATATGCCTATATATTTCTCAAGCTCATTTTGAGTTAGTGAGCCTGTCATCTTTTCTATATCAGAAAAGTATTTTATGAACTTATGTAAATCATAACTGTAAAAATTCAGCTCATCATCTATACCATTTATCTCAAGCCTTTTTTTAAGAAAGGGTATATCAAAACTCTCACCATTATATGTTATGAGATAATCGATAGATTTCTCTTTTAGAATTTTAAGACAGGAGAGAAGCATATCCCTTTCATCATCTTTTGAGTCAGAAAAAAACTGAATTATTTCAGCATAATCTGAATGAGGAATGAGAATTCCTATCAATATTATTTTTGATTTATTTCCTGACAAGCCCGTAGTTTCAATATCGAGCACGCATGGGTTCATATTGTAAAAATATGTTTCAAAAATTCGGGTCTTAGGTATTTTTATATTTTCTCTTTTTACAAATGTTCTCATTTTTACAATATGTCTATACATTAAAGAGGAAGTTTACAACATCGCCGTCCTGCATAATATAATTTTTCCCCTCTGACCTTATAAAGCCTTTTTCACGAGCCTTTGATAGCAATCCGTCACATTCCATTAGCTTGTCATAGGAAATAGTTTCAGCTCTGATAAAACCTTTTTCAAAATCAGTGTGGATCTTGCCTGCAGCTTGAGGTGCCTTGGTTCCTTTCTTTATAGTCCATGCTCTAACTTCAGGTTCTCCTGCTGTTAAAAATGATATTAGATTTAATAAATCATAAGAAGCCTTTATTAGCTTATCAAGTCCCGATTCATCTATGCCAAGTTCTTCAAGGTATGACTTTCTTTCCTCATCATCAAGCTCAGATAGTTCTGATTCAATGTCAGCACATATTTTTACGCATTTTGCATTTTCAGTTTTTGCAAAATTCTTGACTACCTTGACATACTCATTATCTTCATCAGAAATATCATCTTCGGAAATATTTGCAACATAGATAATGGGCTTGGCAGTTAAGAAATTATAAGGCTTAATATCACTTAGCTCCTCATCTGATAAATCAAGCATTCTTATGGATTTTCCTTCTTCAAGCGTTTCTTTTATCCTTGATAGCGTTTCAAGGGTGGAATTTAAAGATTTATCTGCCTTTGCACTCTTTTGCATTTTGGAGATAGCTTTATAGGTAGCTTCAAGGTCTGCTAGGATGAGCTCGGTATTTATAACCTCTATATCATCTAAAGGATCTATTTTACCGCTAACATGAACGATATTATCGCTGGTAAAGCATCTTACAACATGGACGATAGCATCGGTTTCCCTTATATGGCCTAGGAACTGGTTGCCAAGGCCTTCTCCCTTAGAAGCTCCTTTGACAAGACCTGCAATATCTGCAAATTCGATAGTTGTATAAATAGTTTTTTTAGAATGATAGATCTCATGCAACTTATCAATTCTTGAATCAGGCACCGTTACCACACCAATATTAGGTTCAATAGTACAAAATGGGTAATTAGCAGCCTCTGCACCCGCCTTTGTTATCGCATTAAATAGGGTCGATTTTCCAACATTAGGCAATCCTACAATTCCTAGTTTCATTTTAGATTATCTCCTCGTTATAATATTTAAATATTTGTTTTACTTCTATTATATTTATTTTTATTATATTTATTCCTGCTATTTTTGTTTTTATAAAATTAATAATAATATTATTATTTAGTTTTTGTGCCTACTATTCCTATCGATTCTTCTACTCCTACCAGTTTCCCTTTTGGACTTTGAGCGGTACTTAAGCTTAACTTTGTTTACTCTAAGATTATAAAAATATAGGATAATAGAAATAATAAATATCGTGATGCTTATAAGCTGAGCCTGTTTGAAGCCACCAAGCATAAGGCTGTCGGTTCTCATACCTTCAACAAAGAATCTTTCAATCGAGTAGAGTATTCCATATAAGAGAAGTATCTGCCCATCAAATTTTATATTTTTTGCAATATATATGAGTAAGAAAAAAAGAAATAAGCACCAGATTGATTCATATAAAAATGTAGGATGCACACTTTTACCATCAACTACTATTGCCCAAGGCAGGTTGGTCTCGCTTCCATATGCCTCTCCATTAAAGAAATTTCCCCATCTTCCTATAGCCTGAGCTAAGGCTACCTCTGGAATGAGCAAATCTGCCATCTTCAGGAAATTAATTTGCTTGATGGCACAGACTATCAGAGCTGTTATTACTCCAAAGATAAGACCACCATGAATAGCCAGACCTCCGCCTCTTATATTTATTATCCTTGCAAGATTGCCGGAATAGTAATCCCAGTTAAAAATGACATAATAAAGCCTAGCACCTATAATTCCAATCGGAACTGACCATATTATTATGTCTAAAACTGCGTCAGTTTTAATATTATTCTTTTTTGCACGAAATGACGCAATTAATAGGGATAAAAGCAAGGCAGATGAAATAAGGATACCATACCATCTTATTTCAAGACCAAATATTGTAAAAGCGATAGGATCAATTCCACTCATAAGTATTTCTCATTAATTCCTCTCATTGAAAAATAGTATAGCATATTTAGTAAATGACAAAAAGATAAAATGTATGCTTTAGTCATTGACAAGATTTATAAGTTTTGGTATCATAACTTTTGCGATGTTAGCAAATATTGTTGTGGCGGCGTAGCTTAGCTGGCTAGAGCGTCCGGTTCATACCCGGAAGGTCGATGGTTCGAGTCCATCCGCCGCTACCATTTTGGACGCATAGCTCAGCTGGGAGAGCACCTGCCTTACAAGCAGGGGGTCATAGGTTCGAGCCCTATTGCGTCCACCAAGATGGCCGGGTAGTTCAGTTGGTTAGAATGCCAGCCTGTCACGCTGGAGGTCGACGGTTCGAGCCCGTTCCCGGTCGCCAACTTCTTTTATCTAGGATTAAAAGCATATATAACATATAGAATTAAAAGATTTAGATAATTATAGACTCTGCCATTTAAATGACAGTGCTTATAATCTAGTATTATGGTGGGTATCGTCAAGTGGTTAAGACCCAGGGTTGTGGCTCCTGTATGCGTGGGTTCGAATCCCACTACCCACCCCAAGATAATTAAATATTGATAATGGGGTATAGCCAAGCGGTAAGGCACCGGATTCTGATTCCGTCATGCGCAGGTTCGAATCCTGCTACCCTAGCCAGTGGCGACATAGCCAAGTGGTAAGGCAGAGGTCTGCAAAACCTTTATCCCCGGTTCAAATCCGGGTGTCGCCTCCAAGTTATAAATGCTGAATTCTTTTTAGCCTGAAGGATTCAGCTTTTTATTACATTTATTATAATTCTTGCTTTTGGAGATTATGTATGCAAAAAGAAGATAGTATTAAAGAAGAAGAATTAACTGATATATCTGAATTAGAAGAAGATTTTAAAGATAATTCCAATCATAATTCTGACGGATTTCACAAGGGAGATACGATGGTGCTGATTGGTGATTATACAGATGATTCAGACTATGCCTTTTATATGAATTTTGATGAAGATGAACTAAGCTCATCTGATTCAGGGATTAATTCTTTTAGTGCAGAAAAAAAATTAGATGAGCAGGATAGTAAAGATCAAAATAATCAGGATATTGATGACGACTTATATAAGATAGAAAATCAAGATGTGAAAGATGAGCTAGAAAAAGAAAATATAGCTGAAAAAGACGATATATATGCACAAGACGAAGATGATGAAATATCTGAACAATCAAACTTTAGCTATGAAGATTATCAAGATTTACAATTAGAATATGACAAAATTCAAATTGAAACAAAGGTTAAAGATTTAGAGGATAATGACAATGAAAATATAAATGATATTTCGGGTGAGAACTCAGAAAAGAAGGAAAAAAACAATCGTAAAATTAATAAAAAACTCATCTTTGCACTTATAGCTATATTTCTTCTGCTCATCGGAGCTGGTGTTTATAGACTGAATAAAGTAAAGGTTTTTCCTAAGGGAACAGTCTTAAATGGTATTGAGGTAGACGGACTTAATCCAAAAGAGGCTTCTCTTAAGATAGATAGGGAATTAAATATAATAACTATTGTAAAAGACGGTACAAATCTAGGAAAGGCAGACACCTTATATAATTTTGAATCAAAGAAAGCCATGAAAAGAGCTCTGATAAAGTCTGCAATCAGCCCTTATTATATATATAAGAGCTTTAGAGGAGATAGCATTAATGTTCCGCTAAAAGTTATAGATGGAATTGACCAGACTGTTCCTAATCTATTAAATATCGACCAAGCCAATAGTGAGGTAGATCAGACAAAAGACGCATATATAGATTTAGAAAAGGCCAAGATCGTTCCTGAGCACCAAGGCGTAAATGTAGATTATTTAAAGGTATCAAAGCAAATAGCAAAGAATCATAAAGAAAATCCAAGTGAGCTTATATATGAGTTCAAAAGCTCTGACTATTATGCTAAACCTAAAATCAAGTCGGGCGATTTGAATGATGAGCTAAAATTTGCAAAAAAATATATTGTAAATGGAATGGATGTCGAAACACCGACCGGTGTAGATATTCATATTGGTCCAAATGATCTTTCTAAGATAATCAAATATTCAAAGGATGGACCTAAATATAGCAGAGAAGGAGCAGATGAAGTCGCAAAAATTGTAATTGAAAAATATAGTGGTAAGAGAGATGAGATAAGCATCAACACAACAAAGGGTGAGAGATCCGTAATCAATTATGATTTCGTTGCAGAAATAGATGAAAAAGGAACAGCAAAATCAATTTATAATTCTGCTAAGAAAAGGACTAAGGCAAAGATTGAAACATCTTCTGAAAACAAGCTGAATCTAGCAAATAGGGTGGAAATTGATCTTTCTAATCAGACTATCACCTTGGTTAGAGAGGATAAGAGCATAGGTATCTGGCCTATTGTAACTGGGGGACCGGGATATAGAACGCCACCTGGGCTATTTGCACTTGCGTACAAGACTTCACCAGCTACGCTAAAAGGCAAAAATGCAGACGGCTCAGATTATGAATCTCATGTAACATTTTGGATGCCTTTTAATGGCGGAATTGGAATACATGATGCAGATGGATGGAGGTCAGCATATGGTGGAAGCATCTATGTTTATGGTGGCTCGCATGGATGCGTAAATGTTCCATATTCAGCGGCAGAAACAATTTTTTACAATGTAAGTGCGGGAATGCCTGTAATTGTCCACTATTAATTGCACTCATGATTGCACTCAAAATTTCATATTCAATATAAAAATTAATATTGCTTTAGATCTTTATTTATACTGACAAATATCTTTTTATTCTCCTCATCGATTTTATCAAGAATTGTAAGAGGTAGATAAAAAGGTATTTTTTTCTTTATTGGATCACGCTGTGCGGTTGCAACTCCTACTGCCGTTACCTCAATGTTAAATTCCTGAAGTATTTCCGTAACGCCTTTTAGACTGCCACCACCCCTCATAAAATCGTCTATTATTATTGCTTTTTTATCAGGATTTACAGAACGCTTCGATATTGACATACGCTGAATACGCTCGTAAGAGCCTGAAAAATAATTGATGCTAACAGTCGCATCTTCAGCATATTTTGCCTCTCTTCTAATGACGATAAGAGGAAGATTCATGACATAGGCAAATGAAGATGCGAGAGGTATGCCCTTAGTTTCAACAGTTACCACATAATCTGCCTCAACGCTTGAGAATTCCCTTGAAAAAATCAAAGCCATCTTGTTGATTAAATGAGTATCATAGAGAATGTCATTGGTATATAAAAAACCTCCACCGAGAATTCTATCTGGGTCGCTCAGCCTATTTGCAAGATCTTTTTGGATAATAAAACAATCATCAGTTGATATTCCCGGTATAAATTTTATTCCACCGCCTATACCAGTGGTAGATTTTATATAACCATTTCCATATATTGAAAGGACCTCATTTACGAGCTGTAAATCCTCGCTTAAACTTGGCTTAGATATATCAAATTTATCACAAAAATAATTCATGCTGTAATTAGTGCTAGGATTTGAAACCAGTTCATTTACTATGGCTGCAATTCTAATATTTCTTTTCATACAAAACCTCCACTCACAAGTTAAGAATGATTTTATGTTTATATATATAAAATGTCAAACTCATACTCAAACTTAATGATAGTATTCTTGTAATAAATTATCAAATAGACTATAATTAAACGGCTAATAAACAATCGGAGGATAATCTTGAATAAGAATTTTAATATAGACATTTCAAAGATGAAAAGGATTCACTGCATTGGCATTGGGGGTATTGGACTATCTGCTGTAGCAGAGATTTTGAACAATCAGGGATATGAGGTTAGCGGTTCTGACTTAAAATCCTCGATAATAACAGATCACCTTGAAAGCAAGGGTATAAAGATATTTAAGGAGCATTTAGCAGAAAATGTTCGAGATGTAGATATTGTCATATTCTCTAATGCCGTATCTTCTTCAAATCCTGAAATGGTTGAAGCAAAGAGACTTGGAATACCAAGAATTACAAGAGCCGAGATGCTTGGCATAATAATGAAAAATTATGAACATAGCATAGCAATTTGCGGTACTCATGGAAAGACTACAACTACATCAATGATTTCTCTTATAATAAGGGGAGCGAAATTAAATCCTACAATTCTTGTTGGTGCAGAGCTTGCTGATATTCATGGAAATGTAGAAATAGGTGGGAATGAATATTTTGTAACAGAAGCCTGTGAATATATGGATAGCTTCCTTAGCTTATATCCTAATATTGGCGTTATTCTCAATATAGATTCCGATCACTTAGATTATTTTAAAGATGTTGAACACATAGTTAAGTCATTCAAAAAATTTGCTTCTCAGATTCCTGATGATGGAGTTATTATAGCATTTAGCGAAAATCCTTTTATGGAAGATGTTATTAAAGAAGCGAAGAATGTTATTACATATGGATTTAATGATGATAATGATTATAGTGCAAAAAATGTGAATTTCACCGACAAAGGGTTTGCAAAATTCGATGTGTATTACAAGGGGAAAAAAGAATGTCATATCGATTTAAGCGTTCCTGGCGAACACAATGTTTTAAATTCGCTTGCAGCTTTTGCAACCTGTAGATATATAGGAATAGAGTCTTGTGTAATATCAAAAATTCTTAGCGATTTTAAAGGAGCTGATAGACGCTTTGATTATGTAGGTAAGACCAAATGCGGTGCGTATATAATAGATGATTATGCACATCATCCAACGGAAATAAAGGCTACGATTTCAGCTACAGCAAATGTAAAGCATAATAATAGCCTTTGCGTTTTTCAGCCACATACATATACAAGGACTAAAGCCTTGTTTAATGAATTTATTGATGCCTTTAACGGGCTTGATACACTTATAATTACAGATATATATGCTGCCAGAGAAAAGGATATTTATGGCATATCGTCAGAACAATTGGTGTCAAAGATCAAAGAAAAATATCCTGAATTTAATATTTTATATATAAAACAATTTGAAGAAATAAGAGATTATATTTTGGACAACATCAGCGAAGGTGACATTGTAATTACAATGGGTGCAGGTGATGTATATAAGATCGGCGAAATTTTAATTGATAAGTAATAAATAATATATAATAAACTGTAGTGAGGCATAAGAGACATAAGATGAAGATCGAAGAATATAGAGAAATGGATAAAAATAGACTTAATAGCAATAAGGATAGACTGGAATCTGGAGTTATGATGAAAGATATATATTCTGTATATATAGACGATTCAGTGATTATTGAAGCGGGTGCAATTATTGATAATAATGTTACAATCAAGGGTAATAGTGTAATAAAATCCGGAGCACATATCTATCAATCATCATATATTGAGGATTCAGTTATAGGAAATAATACTGAGATAAAGACTGCTTATATATATGAGAGTTCAATAGGTGATAATACTACTGTTGGACCATTTGCATATATTAGGCCTGGTTGCAAAATTGGAAATGAATGTAAGGTTGGCGACTTTGTTGAAGTTAAAAATTCTAATTTTGGAAATGGAAGCAAGGCTTCACATCTGACATATATTGGAGATGCTGATGTTGGAGAGAGGGTTAACCTAGGATGTGGAGTGGTATTTGTTAACTATGATGGTAGCAAAAAACAGAGATCTACAATTGATGACGATGCCTTTATAGGCTGTAATACAAATATCATAGCTCCGGTAGAAATAGGTGAGGGCTCATATATTGCGGCAGGAGCTACAGTTACAGAAGATGTTCCTAGCGATGCACTATGTATAGCTAGAGTAAAACAGACTATCAAAGAAAACTGGGTAAAGAAAAGAAAGATTTTAAAAAAAGACATAAAGAAATAATAATATGAAATAATTTAAAAAGGCATAAATAATTTAACAGGCTTCTTAAAATGGGAGGAAAGGGCAATGAAAAAAGGTACTTATTCTGGCATGAAGATTTTTACTTGTAATTCACATCCTAAATTAGCTAAGGAAATTACAGACCTTATGGGCGTTCCGCTTGGCAAATCAACTGTGAGCAAGTTTAGCGATGGTGAGATACAGGTTAGCATATGGGAATCTGTGAGAGGAGAGGATATATATATAATTCAATCGACGGGAACTCCGGTAAACGATAATCTTATGGAATTACTCATTATGGTTGATGCAATGAAGAGAGCGTCAGCTGGAAGAATAAATGCCGTAATACCATATTATGGATATGCAAGGCAGGATAGAAAAGCAAAGGCGAGAGATCCTATCACATCAAAGCTCGTTGCAGATTTGCTCGTTGCAGCAGGTGTTGACAGGGTAATAACAATGGATCTTCATGCAAATCAGATTCAAGGATATTTCAATATTCCTGTTGACCACCTTGTAGGTATGCCTATACTAGCTGATTATTTTATGAAAAAAAATATGAAAGATATTGTCGTTGTATCTCCAGATCATGGAAGTGCAGGAAGAGCTCGTAATTTTGCAGAAAAATTAGATTGCCCAATTGCCATTGTAGATAAGAGAAGACCTGAACCTAATAAAAGTGAGATTATGAATATAATCGGTGATATAGATGGAAGAAACTGTATTTTGATTGACGATATGATAGATACTGCAGGAACAATATGCAATGCTGCTGAAGCACTTTTGAAACTCGGCGGTAAGAGTGTATATACCTGTGCAACGCACGCAGTTTTATCAGGACCTGCCATTGATAGAATAAATAGTAGCTGTATAGAGGAAATGGTATTGCTTAATACCTTACCAATACCTGAGGAAAAGAGAATAGATAAGATGACAGTTCTATCGGTTGCACCTCTTTTCTCGGAGGTTATTTCAAGAGTTCATAACAATGGATCGGTAAGTTCATTATTCTAATCTTATATATGTATTATCTTTGGCAACGAATTAGAGGTTCGTTGCTGATTTTTTGAAAGGGAAATTGATGTATATCATTGTAGGACTGGGAAATCCAGGCAAGAAATATGAAAAGACGAGACATAATGTCGGATTTAATGTTATAGATGAAATTTCAAAAAGGAATGGGATAGAAGTAAAAAAGGAAAAATTCAATGCTCTTATTGGTGAGGGCTTTATAGGCGAAGAAAAGCTAATACTCGTTAAACCAATGACATATATGAATCTGAGCGGACAGGCAGTTTCTTTAATATATAATTTTTATAAAATAGAACCGGAAAATTTAATAATAGTCTATGATGATATAGATATACCGCTTGGAAATATAAGGATAAGAAAACAGGGGGGAGCAGGTACTCATAATGGAATGAAATCAATATGTAGCTCTCTCGGATTTAAAAATTTTCCAAGAATTAGAGTAGGCATTGGAAATGATGGTGAAGATTTAATCGATTATGTCATAGGCAAGGTGCCTAAAAAAGAGCAGGAGGTATTAAGAGAAAGTGCATTAAAGGCAGGAATAGCGGCAGAAGATATTCTTAAATTTGGAATTGATAGAGCGATGAATATGGATAACAGCAAAAGGAATGAAGACTAATATCACAGGGCTTAGCGGAAATGGTTTTGTATATTCTGCTAAGGAATCGTGCAAAAAACATAAAGGAAGTATTATCGTTGTACCCGATACGAAGTCAGCGGAGAGGTTCAAAGAGGATCTCTCCTATTTCACGAGCAAGGATATTCTCGTAATAAGTGAGGAGCTTGGTAGAGGATTTATATATGAAAGAGAAGATAGGGAAGGTCTTTATGAAAAAATTAAAGGAGCATCAAGACTTTTAAATGACGAAGATATAATTCTTATCATTCCAATCATAGAGGCATTAAAAAAATATCCAAATCCTAGCGATTTTAAATACATGACAGAGGAGATTAAGGTAGGAGAAGAATATTCTCCAGAAAAATTAAGGAGAAAATTACAAAAAATAGGTTATCTTAACACGCCTGTTACAGAATCTTTTGGGGAATATAGCATCAGAGGAGATATTCTCGATATATTCATATCAGGATATGAATACCCAGTTAGAATAGAATTTTTTGGAGATGATATAGATTCGATAAGATGTTATGACCCTGAAAATCAAAGGTCAATATCAAGCCTAGATTCAGTTATGATAACACCTGCCCTGATTTTTAATCCGGATGAAGACGAAATAACGAGGGGAATAGATAATATATCAAATAGCAAGCTTCCTTCCCGAGATAAAGAAAAATTAATAGAAATCATAGAAACTAGGTCAAATGAAAGGATTTACGAAGAATATATTGATTATTTTGATATAAGTACTTCATATATTTTTGATTATCTTAATGAAGATGGAGTTCTAATTTTATGTGATCCATCCAAGCTAAGAGATAGAATAGAAGAGATATATGAGGGTGAGCATAATTCAGATTTAAGCTTATTTCTCAATCTAAGGGCTGATTTAGAAGTATATTCGTCATTCGATGATGGGGATAAGACTCTCGGTAAATTTGATAATATAATTAAATCTTCCATAAAGAGAATGACATCATTTAATGGAATGTTAAATCTCTTGGTTAAAGAAATAAAAAAGTATCAAAAGAAGTACTTTGATATACATATTGTAGCACCTAGAAGGCAACTTGAAGGTATAAAAAAATATATTCAAGATAATGAAATTTATGGAAATATAATCTATGATGATTCATATCTTTCATCTGGATTAATTGATGAAGAAAGAAAAATCTGTTATATAACGCTTAATGATATTTTTCCTAATTTTTCATATAAAAGCAGGGCTAAAAAAAGAAGCAAAAAAAATAATAATTTTGTTTTCACCAATCTTCGCAAAGGAGATTATGTAGTCCATGAAATGCACGGCATTGGAATGTTTGAGCAGATAAAAACCCTAGAAACGGAAGGAGTTGAAAGGGATTATCTGGAAATTCATTACGCAGGGGAAGCTATATTATATATACCTGTTGATAATGCGGACCTTGTTCAAAGATATATAGGAGCGTCTGATTCAAAGCCTAAACTATCAAAAATTTCAGGAAAAGACTGGATTAACACACGAAAAAAAGCTAGGAAGGCGATTGAAACAATTGCTCAAGACCTGATAAAGCTCTATGCAGAAAGGGAAGCAAGACAAGGATATGCTTTTCCCGAAGATAGTGAATGGCAAAAAGATTTTGAAGCAGATTTTCCGTATGAGGAAACCGAAGATCAGCTTAAGGCAATTGATGAGATAAAGGAAGATATGCAAAGAACTGCTCCCATGGATAGATTGCTATGCGGAGATGTAGGATATGGAAAAACAGAGGTTGCAGCGAGGGCTATTTTTAAATGTGTATCAGATGGGAAACAGGCAGTATTGCTTGCACCTACTACGCTTTTGGTAAATCAGCACTATGAAAATCTTAAGGAGAGATTCGGTAAATTTCCATTTCAGATTGAGATGCTTTCAAGGTTTAAAAGCGAAACTGAGCAGAAAGAAATAATTAAAAAATTAAAGGCAGGTACGATTGATTTTGTAGTAGGCACACATAGACTTTTATCAAATGATATTGAATTTAAAGATTTAGGTTTACTTGTAATAGACGAGGAGCAGAGATTCGGAGTTAAGTCTAAAGAAAAAATTAAAGGTATGAAAAAGAATGTGGACATACTAACTCTATCTGCTACACCGATACCAAGAACCCTCAATATGTCGCTTACAGGCATAAAAAATATAAGTACAATAGAAGAACCACCGCAAGATAGATACCCTGTTCAGACCTATGTTTCAGAGGAAAATGACGAGATTATAAAAAGAGCTCTGGAAAGAGAAATTTCAAGCGGGGGTCAGGCGTTCATAATATATAATAGGGTAAATGGGATATATAGGATATTAGAGAAGATAGAGAAGCTTGTTCCGAGTGCAAGAATTGCAGTTGGCCACGGAAGAATGGACGAAAAACGACTGGAAGATGTTATGAAATCATTTATTGAAGGAAGATATGACATACTTCTTGCGACTACAATAATAGAGAATGGAATAGATATTCCAAATGCGAACACCATAATAATATTAAATGCAGAAAACCTAGGAATGGCACAACTATATCAATTAAGAGGACGAGTAGGAAGGTCAAATAAGTTAGCATATGCCTACCTGATGCACAAGCCGGATAAGATTCTCACTGATGAGGCGAGAAAAAGACTTACTGCAATTAAGGAATTTACCGAACTTGGCTCTGGATTTAAACTTGCGATGAGAGATCTTGAGATTAGAGGCGGAGGCAATATGCTAGGTGAAGCTCAAAGCGGTCATGTGGCAGGTATTGGATATGAGTTATATTGCAAAGAAATCGATAGAGCTGTAAAGAAATTAAAAGGTGATAAGGCTGAAGATATAAGGAGTGAGGTTGACATAGATTTAAAAGTTCCTTATAGGATACCAACGAAATATATAAAGGACGAAAGTTTAAGACTTGAAGCATATAAAAAGATTGCCGAAATTGATTCAACGGATGATTCTATGAATATTATAGACGAGCTAATAGACCGCTTTGGCGAGATACCTGTTATGACGATAAATCTTATAAATATTTCTGAGATAAAAAGTCACGCAAGAAAGCTTGGAATCAAAAA
Source organism: Alterileibacterium massiliense (assembly GCF_900104645.1). Classification (GTDB taxonomy): domain Bacteria; phylum Bacillota; class Clostridia; order Peptostreptococcales; family Anaerovoracaceae; genus Alterileibacterium; species Alterileibacterium massiliense. The sequence continues at coordinate 367,140 of NZ_FNWE01000001.1, forward strand.
AATAAGATCTCATATGATAAATTCTAAGATAAACAAGGTTGAACTAGAGATATTAAATAGTAAGGCAATAGATCCCTATTCACTTATACTTGCTAAAGAAAAATACAAGGAAAGGCTTATAATAAAAAGTGGCAAAAAGACCATTTTGATTTTAAAAATGGAAGAGGAAAGGAAAACTCAAGACACATTAAATTTAATAAGGATGCTTAAACGAGTTGATATTTGAATCCTCATTATATATAATCACATAGCTGAAAAATGATGAGTAGTAATATATATAAATATGTAAATAAAAAATATATTAATATAATAAAAAATATAAAGATAAAAGGTTATTTCATATAAAAGATTATTTTATGGTAAAAGAAAATATTAAAAAAGAAAATAATATTGAAAGATATGGTAAGACGATGGTAAAAGGAGTTGCTATAATGTCAATCGCTGGCATAATAAGCAAATTCCTAGGAGCAATGTTTAGAATACCGCTTGCAAACTGGATAGGTGCAAAAGGAATGTCATATTATAGTGCTGCCTACTCCATATATTCATTTTTCTTATTTATATCTATGGCAGGCTTGCCGGTCGCAATATCAAGGATGATTTCCGAGAGAAATGCTATAGGAGATGAAAAAAATGTAAATAGGGTTTTCAAGGTTTCACTTGCATTAATGATTTCGCTTGGTACCATTTCTGCATTTATACTTATTATTTCTGCCAAAAGCATTTCTATCAAAATAGCTAACCAAGGAGCATATCTGTCGATGATTGCTTTGACGCCCGTGCTCCTTTTTGCTCCGATTGATGCTTCTCTAAGAGGATATTTCCAAGGAAAACAAGATATGTTCCCAACTGCTTTATCGGAGGTAGTTGAACAGTTCTTTAGGGTTACCGTTGGACTTTTCCTCGCATATTTTTTTCTAAATAAATCTTTGGTTAAAGCTTCTGCAGGAGCAACATTTGGTGCCTCAGCAGGTTCTTTTTCTGCGATGCTTTTAATGACATTTATTTACTTTAGATATAAAAAAAATGAGAATAACAAAATAGATATATTAAAAAGGGACATAATTAATATTGAAAAATGTGAAAAAACGAAAGAAAAGGAATCTATAAAATCCATACTAAAGGAGCTTATCTATATATCTGTTCCTATTACCATAGGCTCTTCAATATTACCAATTGTATTTATGATAGATGCTGTCATGATAATGCCTAGACTTCATGCGACAGGTTGGTTAAATGGGGAGGCAAAGGTTTTATATGGACTTCTCGGAGGATATTGCTATCCTATAACAGAATTTCCACAGGTGTTTACAATAGCAGTTGCGGTGAGCATGGTGCCCGCAGTCGCTGAGTCTATAAAGAAGAAGGACAAAACAGGCCTTGAGTCAAATGTAAAGCTTGGAATAAAATCTCTTATGTTAATCAGCTTCCCATGTATGGTTGGACTCTTATTTTTAGCTAGGCCAATATTAAACCTCCTCTATCCTGCTAGGCCTGAGGAGATAAGCATGGCTGTTCCTGTACTAGAGATACTAGCCTTTGGAATGATTTCATTCTCACTATTAAGAGCATTTTCAAGCATTTTACAGGGTGCGGGGAAACAGACAATTCCTGTAAGAAATCTTGCTATAGGTGCTCTGACAAAGGTTATTATTACCTTTATTCTTGTCGGAATACCTGCGATAAATGTAAAAGGTGCTGCGATTGGAAATGTCATAGCCTTCACCACATCCGCAATTTTGAACTATCTATCCGTTAAGAGATATGTAAAGGTAAAATTAGATTTTAATGAAATTATACTAAAACCGCTTTTAATATCTCTTGTAATGGGTGTAATAACACTTGCAATATATAAGCTTCTTGGAGTAATTATAAGAATAGATCAGATTTGCACTATAATATCAATCTTATCTGCCGTGCTTATATATTTTGTTTTAGTATTTATAAGCGGATATATTACAAAAGAGGATACCGATTTTATGCCTTATGGAGATAAAATATATTTACTAGCAAAAAAAATGCGTATAGCTAGATAATAAAGACAAATCAAACAGTTGACAGTATAGCAAGGTATTTGTATAATACTAATATAGCAAATATTTTTGAGTAGGAGGAATGAGATGAATAAGGCAGAATTAGTAGGTAAGATTGCTGATAAGACAGGATTCAGGAAAAAAGATGCTGAGGTAGCATTGGATGCAGTATTGCAGTCAATAGAGGAGTCACTCGTAAGTGGCGACACTGTAAGACTTATTGGATTTGGAACTTTTGAAACAAGAGAGCGTAAGGCACGCAAGGGAAGAAATCCTCAGAAGCCTAATACAGTTATAGATATTCCTGCTTCTAAGGCACCTGTATTTAAGGCAGGAAAGTCACTCAAAGATGCGGTGAACAAGTAGTTCAATTTATAATCAGCGGGAGGTAATAACCTCCCGTTTTTTAATACAGTTGAAAGCTAATCTATTTATAAACTAATATAAATAAAGGATTTATAATAAATTTGGTAATTAAAAAAATTTTATATTAAAATACTATGTTTAATTAATAAACCTTTAGATATAAGCTCTTAAATAATAGATTAAAATATATCCGAATACGAAGGAATTCTTAAATTGGACTTTTTTATAATATAGTAATAAAAAAATAGAAATAAAGACTTTTATTAAAATAAAATATAAATTAAAAGGGAAAATATATTAAATGCGTATAGACAAATTTCTTAAAAACTCAAGAATAATAAAAAGAAGGACTGTGGCAAAAGAAGCCTGTGATAATGGAAGAATTACAGTTAATGGAAAACCGGCTAAGGCAGGACTTGATATTACGAAGGGAGATAAAATAAAAATTACCTTTGGTTCAAGTGTTATGGAAGTTGTTGTAAGTGAAATTATTGAATCGCCAAGAAAAGAAGATGCAGAAAAAATGTATGAAATTATAGGATAATTGTATCGAAAATACTCGAAAATAATTTATCATATTAAATAATTAAATCAGTAGAATAAAGAATACAAAATAACTCTAGGTAAATAGATTTAATTTGGAGGGCGATATGATAAGAAAAGGTGATAATAATTCTATAATAATAGTAAGCGGAAACACATTTGCTAGAATAAAATTTTCTGACATCGAGATGATAGAACAAATAGGTCGCAAGATTAAGGTATGCACCGAAAATGATGAGTATGTTTTCTATGATAGAATTAATGACATGGCATCGGCTTTGCTAGGCTCGACATTTTACAGGGCTATGAAAAGCCTGATTGTGAATTTTGATAAGATGGTTAATATAAAAGATGGAGTATTGATTTTTGAATCAGGAAGAAAATTTGCAATAGGAAGAAATAATTATTTAATTCTGAAAAGAAGTTTTAAAAACTACCTTATGAAATATCCACCATTTAGCGATTGCGATACATTTGGAAAGAATAAATTATCATTCGTATCAGAAGAAGATAGGACTAATAATATTGGTGAGCTAGGGAATAATAGGAATATGGGTAATATAAAGGATAAAAACTAATAAATGAAGAACAAATAAAAGTAAAATAAAGAATAAAAATAAAATAAGCGAAAGCAACAAAAAATATAATACTCAAATTAAATGTCAAAAAAAGAATAAAATATCTAAAAAAAGAGATTGACAAGTAAAAGAAAAGGGGCTATACTGTATAAGCTGTCACTAAGGCAGGGGGTACAAGGTAGCCCCTAAAAAAGTGGCAGAGAACCTTGAAAACAACATAGTATAGAACCTAGTCAATAAAAAGAAGATAAAATCTTCGAAATGAATTGATGAAGTACAAAGAACAAACAGGTTCACGTACAATTCGAGAGTAATTCGAGAGAACGCAAGTCAAAAGTCGTTCTGAGAGGATAGATTTGAACTGACGAAGAAGGTCAGAGCAAATACAATTAATTAAGAGTTTGATCCTGGCTCAGGATGAACGCTGGCGGCGTGCCTAATACATGCAAGTCGAGCGAGAAGTCACATTACTAATTCTTCGGAAGAAGTAAAGTGATGGAAAGCGGCGGACGGGTGAGTAACGCGTAGGCAACCTGCCTCTCACAGGGGGATAGCCATCGGAAACGGTGATTAATACCCCATAAAGTCAAAATAACACATGTTAAGCTGACCAAAGATTTATCGGTGAGAGATGGGCCTGCGTCTGATTAACTAGTTGGTGAGGTAACGGCTCACCAAGGTGACGATCAGTAGCCGACCTGAGAGGGTGAACGGCCACATTGGAACTGAGACACGGTCCAAACTTCTACGGAAGGCAGCAGTAGGGAATCTTGCACAATGGGCGAAAGCCTGATGCAGCAACGCCGCGTGAAGGAAGAAGGCCTTAGGGTCGTAAACTTCTGTTCTTGGGGAAGAAAAAAATGACGGTACCCAAGGAGGAAGCCCCGGCTAACTACGTGCCAGCAGCCGCGGTAATACGTAGGGGGCAAGCGTTATCCGGAATTATTGGGCGTAAAGCGTGCGTAGGTGGTAATTTAAGCGCAAGGTTTAAACTAACGGCTCAACCGTTAATTGCCATGCGAACTGGGTTACTTGAGTGCTGGAGGGGAAAGCGGAATTCCTAGTGTAGCGGTGAAATGCGTAGATATTAGGAGGAACACCGGCGGCGAAGGCGGCTTTCTGGACAGCAACTGACACTGAGGCACGAAAGTGTGGGTAGCAAACAGGATTAGATACCCTGGTAGTCCACACCGTAAACGATGAGCACTAGGTGTCGGGGTCGATAGACTTCGGTGCCGCAGTTAACGCACTAAGTGCTCCGCCTGGGGAGTACGGTCGCAAGACTAAAACTCAAAGGAATTGACGGGGACCCGCACAAGCAGCGGAGCATGTGGTTTAATTCGAAGCAACGCGAAGAACCTTACCAGGACTTGACATCCCTCTGACAGGAACTTAATCGTTTTTTTCTACGGACAGAGGAGACAGGTGGTGCATGGTTGTCGTCAGCTCGTGTCGTGAGATGTTGGGTTAAGTCCCGCAACGAGCGCAACCCTTGTTGTCAGTTACTAACATTAAGTTGAGGACTCTGACGAGACTGCCGAGGTTAACTCGGAGGAAGGTGGGGATGACGTCAAATCATCATGCCCCTTATGTTCTGGGCTACACACGTGCTACAATGGTCGGTACAGAGAGAAGCAAAGCAGCGATGCGGAGCAAAACATAAAAACCGATCTCAGTTCGGACTGCAGGCTGAAACTCGCCTGCACGAAGATGGAGTTGCTAGTAATCGCAGATCAGAATGCTGCGGTGAATGCGTTCCCGGGTCTTGTACACACCGCCCGTCACACCATGGAAGTTGGGGGTGCCCGAAGTTGGACAAAAACAGTTTACCTAAGGCAAATCCGATGACTGGGGTGAAGTCGTAACAAGGTAGCCGTAGGAGAACCTGCGGCTGGATCACCTCCTTTCTAAGGAGACTAAGGTCTCTATACTATGTTAGTTTTATTTGGGGAATTAGCTCAGCTGGGAGAGCACCTGCCTTGCACGCAGGGGGTCAAGGGTTCGAGCCCCTTATTCTCCACCATGTTATTTTTTTATAAAATAACGGTTAGCACCTTGAAAATTGAATAACACAGAAGTGTAGAAAAGACAAATAGACAACGAAATCGAGAGAAGCCTGATTTCCTTGAGAAATCAGAGTAAGGGTAAATTTCGAAGAAGAATTTGTTGAGAGAAAACCAGAAAGAGATTCACACGAGAAACAATAGTGAAGAAAGACCTGATTAACGCAAATCAGGCAAGGTCAAGTAAAGAAGAGCATCAGGTGGATGCCTTGGCACTGGGAGCCGAAGAAGGACGTGATAAGCTGCGAAAAGCTATGGTGAGGAGCACATATCCATTAACCCATAGATATCCGAATGGGGGAACCCACCAGTGGTAATGCACTGGTACCGTATGGTGAACACATAGTCATACGGAGGGAACGGGGTGAACTGAAACATCTAAGTAGCCCTAGGAAGAGAAAGAAAAATCGATTTTCAAAGTAGCGGCGAGCGAAATGGAAAGAGGCCAAACCTAACTGCTTGCAGTTAGGGGTAGTGGACCACCAGAAAGTTGAAGACTTAGTGAGCTGAATAGTACTGGAAAGTACAAACGAAGAGGGTAAAATTCCCGTAAGCGAAGCGAAGTCAAGACAGGTGGCACCGGAGTAGGACCGGACACGAGGAACCCGGTTTGAAGCAGGAGGGACCACCCTCCAAGCCTAAATACTACCCAGTGACCGATAGAGGAAAGTACCGTGAGGGAAAGGTGAAAAGAACCCCGGGAGGGGAGTGAAATAGAATCTGAAACCTAATGCTTACAAGCGTAGGGAGCGAAAGTGACCTAGTACTTTTTGTAGAACGGGCCAACGAGTTATGGTATGTAGCGAGGTTAAGTTACTGGAGTAACGGAGCCGAAGAGAAATCGAGTCTTAAAAGGGCGAAAGTTATATGCTGTAGACCCGAAACCGGGTGACCTATCCATGAGCAGGTTGAAGTAACCGTAAAAGGTTATGGAGGACCGAACTTATATCTGTTGAAAAAGGTTAGGATGACTTGTGGATAGCGGTGAAATTCCAATCGAACTCGGATATAGCTGGTTCTCCTCGAAATAGCTTTAGGGCTAGCCTCAAGATACGATACACGGGGGTAGAGCACTGATTGTTCGCGGGGCCTTCACCGGCTACCAACAACTCTCAAACTCCGAATACCGTGATATTAAACTTGGGAGTCAGACTATGAGAGATAAGTTCCATGGTCGAAAGGGAAACAGCCCAGATCAACAGCTAAGGTCCCAAAGAGTAAGTTAAGTGGAAAAGGATGTGAGATTGCACAGACAGCTAGGATGTTGGCTTAGAAGCAGCCATACATTTAAAGAGTGCGTAATAGCTCACTAGTCGAGTGATGTTGCGCCGAAGATAAACGGGGCTAAAACTTACCACCGAAGCTTTGGAATTAGAAATAATTGGTAGAGGAGCATTCTATACGGGTAGAAGTTGAGCTGAAAGGCGAGGTGGACTGTATAGAAGAGAGAATGTTGGCATGAGTAGCGTAAGGCGGGTGAGAATCCCGTCCGCCGAAAATCTAAGGTTTCCTGAGGAAGGTTCGTCCACTCAGGGTTAGTCGGGGCCTAAGCCGAGAGCGAAAGCTGTAGGCGATGGACAACAGGTAGAAATTCCTGTACCACCGAGGATTGCATGAATGAAGTGGGGACACAGAAGGATAGGTTGAGCACGCCGTTGGTCGAGCGTGTCTAAGCAGAGAGGCTAATATGTAGGCAAATCCGCATATTGAAAGGCTGGTCTGTTATGGGGAGTCGATAGAGACGAAGCAACTGATTTCACGCTGTCAAGAAAAGCCGCTAATTAGATCCAAGGTGCCCGTACCGCAAACCGACACAGGTAGATGAGGAGAGAATCCTAAGGTGAGCGAGCGAACTATTGTTAAGGAACTCGGCAAAATAACCTCGTAACTTCGGGAGAAGGGGTGCCTGCTTTTGCAGGCCGCAGTGAATAGGTCCAGGCAACTGTTTACCAAAAACACAGGTCTCTGCTAAAGCGAAAGCTGAAGTATAGGGGCTGACGCCTGCCCGGTGCTGGAAGGTTAAGGGGAAGTGTTAGCGTAAGCGAAGCAGTGAACTTAAGCCCCAGTAAACGGCGGCCGTAACTATAACGGTCCTAAGGTAGCGAAATTCCTTGTCGGGTAAGTTCCGACCCGCACGAAAGGCGTAATGATCTGGACACTGTCTCAACAATAGGCTCGGTGAAATTGAAATATCGGTAAAGATGCCGATTACCCGCAGCAGGACGGAAAGACCCCGTGGAGCTTTACTGTAGCTTGATATTGAGTTTCGGCATTGCACGTACAGGATAGGTGGGAGACTGAGAGATATGTACGCCAGTATATAAGGAGTCACCGTTGGGATACCACCCTTGTAATGTTGGAATTCTAACCTGGTACCGTTAACCGGTATGGGGACAGTGTCTGGTGGGCAGTTTGACTGGGGCGGTCGCCTCCTAAAGAGTAACGGAGGCGCCCAAAGGTTCCCTCAACGCGGACGGAAATCGCGTGAAGAGTGCAAAGGCAAAAGGGAGCTTGACTGCGAGACATACAGGTCGAGCAGGGACGAAAGTCGGGCTTAGTGATCCGGTGGTTCCGAGTGGAAGGGCCATCGCTCAACGGATAAAAGCTACCCCGGGGATAACAGGCTTATACCATCCAAGAGTTCACATCGACGATGGTGTTTGGCACCTCGATGTCGGCTCGTCTCATCCTGGGGCTGGAGTAGGTCCCAAGGGTTGGGCTGTTCGCCCATTAAAGAGGTACGCGAGCTGGGTTCAGAACGTCGTGAGACAGTTCGGTCCCTATCCGCTGTGGGCGTTGGAAATTTGAGAGGAGCTATCCTTAGTACGAGAGGACCGGGATGGACATACCTCTGGTGCACCAGTTGTTCTGCCAAGGGCATAGCTGGGTAGCTAAGTATGGACGGGATAAGCGCTGAAAGCATCTAAGTGCGAAGCCCCCCTCAAGATAAGATTTCCTCCGTAAGGTAAGACCCGTGGGAGACTACCACGTAGATAGGTCGGAGGTGTAAGTGCAGTAATGTATTTAGCTGACCGATACTAATAGGTCGACAACTTGACCAAATGGTTTAGGAGAACACTTTAGTGTTATTCAATTTTGAGGGTACAAACCTCAATATCCGGTGACAATAGCGAGGAGGATACACCTGTTCCCATCCCGAACACAGAAGTTAAGCTCCTTTGCGCTGAGGATACTTGGTGGGCAGCCGCCCGGGAAAGTAGGTCGTCGCCGGTTTTTTTAT